>NZ_JAMZDZ010000001.1:2532688-3799032 GCF_024172085.1 Hamadaea flava
GGCGTACCGCCTGCGGAATCGGGAACAGGAGCGGCCGCCACTGGCTCTTCCGGGGCCAGCCAGGTGCCCGCCTCGGTCGCGACGACCTGCGGTGCTTCCTTCTCGGTGTCCCGGCCGCGTCCGGTCAAGGCGCCCGGCCCCCGACGGCCGAAGCCCGGCTCCACCACTCGTGGACTGCCTCGGCGTACCGTGCGCGGGGCACCGGATCCACCGCTGGGCGCGCCACCGCCACCGCCCATCATCGGCGGGATGAACGGCATCGACGCGTCGGCGTTCGTCACCGGTGCGCCACCGATCGCGGTGGTTCCTCCACCCCCGCCCCCCGGGCCTAGCGAGGTCAGCGCCGACGCCTCAGCGTCCTCCGGCCCGCCGAGCCGGCCGTCGAGCGACACCGGCGACGTCGGGCTGTCGGTCCAGGTGTTCCACCACGGTGGAGTCCCGTTGCTCGCGTCGTCGGTGCTCCGCGACACCGGCTTCACCACGCCCGGCACCGTCGGCGTGACGACGCCGGAGCCGGGCGTACTCGGGACGGTCGGAGTCGTGGGGATCACGGGGACCGTGGGAACGGTGACACCCGTCCCCGGGCTGTCGGTTCCGGCTCCCGGAGCTGTCACCGTCGGCAGGTCCGTGGTCAGGCCGGGGATGGCGGGCGTCGCAGTGGTGGCACCGGGCAGGTCGGCGGTGGGCACGGCACCGGTGGGCAGGGCACCGGTCGGAATCACATTGGCCAGCGGGGTGACCGGAATCTGCGTCGGCTTGACCGGGTAGACGAGCGGTCGGCACATCTCGGGCGGATCGTAGGGATCGGTCTTCGGGATCTTCGGCTTGACCGTGGTGTTGGGCGGCTTCACCGTCGACCCCGGTCCGCCGCCCGGCCCACCACCCGGCCCCCCACCGGCGCCCCCGCCTGGCGCGTTCGGACCACCCGGCGTCACGACCGCGTCAAGCATCAGCCCCTGATACGGGCTCGGCGGTTCCCACTTGGCGTTGTCACCGATGACGGCGACGCTCATCTCCCGCCCGAACATGGCCAGCATCCTGGCCGCACCCTTCTCAAGACCTCTCACCTGCTTTTCGTAGGCATCGATGAGTTTGACGGCTGCCTCATGCGACTTCGCCTGCTTGAGCTTCGGCGTCAGTAAGTCGTACTCATACCGAACGTTGACCTCGAGCGATTCGAGCTCGAGGACGGCGTTCCGCCGAGCCTCGTCGACTACCAACGCGACCGAACGAAGTTTCTGCTCGAGGCTCTTCACCCCCTGGCTCCAGCCGTACATGTTGCCCGCTGTGGTCGCCGCCTGGCTCCGCACCAGGTCTGCCACGTCCCCGATCCAGTGCGCGTGCGAATCGAGAAGATCCACGACCCCCGTCAGCTTCCGGCCGTAATCGAAGAGCTCCAGCGAGACCCAGGCCAGCGCGTCGGCGATGTGCGTGATGGCCTGATCGTCGATGCCCAAGACCGTGTAGTAGATCTCCGGGTAGGGGATCTCCTCCCATTTACTCGGCTCGGTCGGGACCGCGCCCGCGGGCGGTGTCACTCGATCCCTGCCGCTCACCGCGCCGAGGCCGGCGATGGTGACGGTGCCCTGGCTCCGGCCCGGCTCGTCCATGAAGGAGATGCCTAGTTCCTTGAAGATGCCGTCGTCGACCTTGCTGAGCTCCTTGCGGCTGTACTCCTCATGATCGCCGTACGCCGACGCGGCGATCTCGACGGCCTTGCGATACGACTTCACCCCGTCCTGTAAGACGGCGGTGTAGCCCAGAATCCCCGAGCGGCCGTCACCGACGTACGCCCGCACGGCGCTGACGAAATAGGTGAACTCCGGCAGGACTCGCCCGAATCCGTTGATCTGAATCGCGTCGAAGTAGTCTCGGATCGGTAGTTGCCTGCCCCCGAAATGGGCGTGCGTGCCCTCGACATGATCGCCGATCGCGCTGTCGAGATTCTTCTCGAACCGCTGGAAGTCCTGCGCCCAGTCGCGCATGGCGTTGGGATGGACCTCGACCTCGTCGGCCACGGGCTTCCTCTCCGAACTTGGCTGAACCGGTCAGAGGGACGACTGCCGGCGGGTTGTCGGTGAGGCCGGGCCCGTGTCTGGGCTGACCGCTGGGGTCGTCGTCTCGATCTCTGGGGTCTGGTCGGCGAGCCACGGATCGGTCATCTGCTCGATCTCGACGGTCGGCTCGGGCGCCCGGCGCTTCTTCGTCCGTCCGGAGAGGACGGACTTACCGGCCGGGCCCTGGGAATCCACCAGCTTCGGCCCGCCTCGACGCGTCGTCTTGGGCCCGCCGCCACCACCGCCACCCATGCCGCCCATGCCGGCGCCACCCATCGGCGGCATCATCGGCGGGTACATCTGGGAGTTCGGATCGCCGCCGCCCCCGCCGATCGCGGAGGTCGTCAGGCCGGCGCCTTCGACACCGGGCCGGATGGGAGTCACCGGCGTACCGGCCAGCGGACCACCGCCGGACGAACCGCCGAGCCCACCGGCGCTCCCGCCGAGACCGTTGCGCCCGTCCAGCGACACCCCAGGGGTGATCGGATCGGGCGTCCACGGTTGATTGCCCCACGAGGAACCGCCACCGGGGGTGGTTCCTGTGCCACCGCCCGGCAGGATCGGCACCGTACCCGGGTTGCCGCCGGGATTGGTGCCTGCGCCACCCGGGTTGGTGCCTGTGCCGCCGGTGCCCGTGCCGGGGATCTGCGGTGGTGTGACGACCGGCGTCGAGCCGTTGCCGCCACCGCCGCCCGGATTGGTGCCGGAGCCGGGCAAGGTCGGCACCGAGGGAACGACGACTCCGCCGTTCCCCGATCCGGAGCCTCCGGTCCCTGTTCCGCCCGTCCCTGTTCCCCCAGTGCCAGGGATGACGGGCGGGGTCACGACCGGCGTGGTGCCACCCCCGGTGCCGGGGTTGCCGCCTCCGGTATTGCCACCACCGGTGTTGCCGCCGTTGCCGGTGCCAGGAACGTCGGGAATGTTCGGCGGCGTCGTGGTCGGATTGCCGCCGTTGTTCCCGTTGCCGTTGTTCCCGTTGCCGTTGTTGCCGTTGCCGTTGTTGCCGTTGCCGTTGTTACCGGTCGGGGTGGTCGTACGGTCGGTCGGCAGGGTGGGCTTGGTCACCGGATTCTTCGCATTGTTCTTGGCACCGCCACCCGGAACCTTCGGTGCGGAGACCTTGGGGGCGCCACCGCCCCCGGCTCCGCCTCCACCACCGCCGCCGCCACCCCCGCCGAGGTTGGGCGCGCCACCGCCGGCAGTGGGCAGATTCGGGTTGCCAGGATTGCCCGTGTCCTCCAGCAGCAGCCCGGAGTATTCGCCCGGCATCTTCCACGGGGCTGCGGCATGCACCTTCTCGCTGGCGTCCTTGCCCAGCTTCTTGACCTTCTCGAGCGCTTCCTTCTTGAGCCGGGTGATCTCCGCCGCCGCGTCGTTGGCCTTGCCCTCGATCTCGTTCTTCTGCGTGTTGTATTGGACCCTCGCCACGTCGGTCTGGCCATTGGGGCCCAGCCCGTTCCACCAGCTCCACAGCGCGCTCCCGGCGAACCGCATGCCGTTGATGATGGCGTGCTGCTTACCGAGGTCCTCCTCCAGCTTGGTGGAGATCTCGTTCGCGTCGTCCTGCGCCGCCATGACGACGACGGCCACCTTGTAGAGGGCCTTGCTCCGCTCCAGCAGCGGGGTCACCCAGGCGTTCATGGAGTCGTAGGTCCGTTCCGCCTGCGTGGCGAACACCTGGGAACCCGCGCCCTTCCAGATCGGGCCGTCGCCGCCGATCTCGGCGAGCGAACCGACCTCGCCCCAGAACGCGTTCTTCGCGGCGGAGAGGTCGCCACTGAGCGCCTCCAGGCGCCGGGCGCTGTCGGCGATCGCATCCCAGTTCGCCGAGCCGAGCATCCACACGATCTGCTCGAAGGTGAGCCCGTCCCAATCCGTCTTGCCCGGATCGTCGCCTTGAACCGGTGTGTTCTTCGAGGTGTCCTGGGCGGGGTGCAAGTCGGCGACGCCGTAGTAGTCGCCGTATTTCTCGATCTTCATCCCGAACTGCCCGGCCAAGACCTTATCGACGGCGAGCAGCTGCTTCTCGGAGTCGATCTCGTGACTCTTGTACTGCTGGGCGATCGCCTCGGCGGCCGTGGCGTACGACCGGATGCCCTTGGCCGCGGTGCCGAAGAAGCCGATGACGCCGCTGCCGCCGACGTCACCGGTCTGCACCCGGATGCTGTTCGCGAGGAACCCGAGCTCGCCCCAGAAGAAGAGCATGCCCTTGCTGGGGCCAGGCGGCGGCGCGACCTCCGGCGCGATGGTGTCGCCCAGATCGTCCATCAGGTCGGTGGATCGCTTGTAGATGTTGCCGTCCCCGGCGAGGACGCCGCCGAACTCCTTCTCGAAGGTGCTGGCCCGCTTGCGGATGTTCCCGGCCGCGGCAGTCATCTCCGGGACGGTGGACTCGACCATGTCCCCGATCTCACCCATGTTGCTCGCCCGCCGGCCCGGCTCGCCGCCGCCGGTCACTCGACCCGCGACTGGACGATGCCGCTCGCGCGGTACCGCCGGAGGGCGCCGATCCCGGCTCGACCGGTTCGGCCGGCACGGGTTCGGTCCAGCGCGGGGCACCACGGTGGACGGTCCGGGATCGGAGCACGTCCGGTCCGAGCCGGGTCTCGGCCGCCTGCACGACCTGGCCGGCGAAGGCTCGCGGAGATGCCGCCCACCGGCCGTCGAGGCGTACGCCGGGCGACGGCCACAGCCCGAGCGGCATCCCGGGCGGCAGGTCCTCGTCGCCGTGTGCGGTGATCGGCGTACGCGTGCCTCGGCCGGTGACCAGCCCGGACCGGTCGACGATCGGCGCTGGGCGCAGCTGCGTGTTCGGACCGCCGATCAGGGGTGGGCCGGTCAGCCCGGAGCGGCCGGCGAGCCCGGGCATGAGCGGCAAGGCGTCGCCGTCGTCGAGCCGGTGGAGCTGGTCCGGCCGCGATTGGCCGGGCTCGAATTGGCGTACCTGTTCGGTGGGAGCGCCGGGGAGCCGGGTGATCGGCGGTCCACCTCGGCTCGTGCCCCGGCCGCCCAACGACGGCGTCAGTCCGCCGCGTGAGCCGAGGATCGGCAGGCCGCCCACGCCGGTGGAGCCGCCGCCGATCCCGGGTGGCAGGGTGGTCAGCGGGGGTCGGCCGCTCAGGACGGGCAACCCGGCCGGCGGGCCCAGGACCGGCGCGGTGACCGGCGAACCGCCGAGGCCGGGCGGCGTCACTCCGCCGGCTGCGCCGTTGACGCCGCCGCCGGGAATGCCGGGGATGTTGGGCGGGACCACTTGACCGGAACCGTTTCCGTTGTTGCCGGTCGGTCCCGTTCCGTCGCCGGGATTGGTGCCGTCGCCGTCGTCCGGTCCGGGGCCCGGGTTCGGGGGGCCAGGCGGCGTCGGCACGTTCGGTCCACCCGGGACGTCGGGGCCGCCGGGGACGTTCGGAACGTTGGGGGTGTTGAGGTTGCCGCCGCCCGGGGCGTCGAGCCCGCCGGTCGGCGGGTTCGGGTCGAGCCCGACCAGCCCCCGGTAGCGGTCGACCGGCTCCCAGGCGTCGCCGCTGGTCGCCAGATCCTCGCCGAGCTGCTTGGCGATGGCGCGCGCCGAGATCGTCGCACCCATCCAGGCCTGGTTGATCTGCTTGAGGATCACGTCCTGCTTTTCGGGCGTGGTCGCTTCGGCCAGATCGAGCTGACGATCGTCCAAGGTGGTCTTCAGATCACCGGCGATCTGCTGGATCTTGGACTTCGCGTTGGCGAGGCGGACCGCGGTCATCTCGTAATTCGAGGCCCGCTGATCGGCGCTCGCCCGCCATCGCTTGGCGGAGGCGACGGTCTTGCCGACGTTGCCGTGGAACTCGGTGCCGCCTTCGCCGTACCAGTGCAGCCCCTTGACGTCTTCGCCGAACCGCCGCTGCGCGGTGTCGATCGCGTCGGCGATCCGCCGCCAGCCCGCCGCGACGTCGGTCACCGCGGTGACGTCGACGCCGAGGATGAGGGCCTTGATCTGGTCGAGGGACAACGCGTCCCACCCGGTACGCGTGTCGCCGGGGCGGGCGTAGCCGTAGTCCTTGGGCGCGGCCGGCGGCGCGGCCGGGGCGGTGACGGTCTCGCCGTAGTCCGGGCCGGGCGCCTCACCGGCGACGAGGGCGTCCTCGATCTTCTGCAGCGTCTTCTTGCCCTGCTGCTCCACCCGCTCGTACCAGCCCGCGGCGAGGTCGGCGGCGTATCCGGTGCTGGACAGGCCGTCGCCGAAGTCGAGGCTGAACGACTTCAGGACTTTGAGGTCGGCCAGCGCGACCCGGCCGAACCGGGCGAGTTCGAGGAAGCCGGGCGGGTTGCCGATGTTCCGGGCCGCCGCTTCGATGTCGGGCAATTCCTCACCAGCGACGCCGGCGAATCCGAGGGCTGCGCGGCGGGCATCCCCGCTGAAGGCACGCAGACCCTCCAGTTCCGCCTGGAGAAGGTCACCGTCCCCCACGATCAACAGGATAACCGCCCAGGCAGCTACTAGGAAGTGCCATGTGGACTGTCCAACCAAGACGCTTGGATCAGCCGCGCGCCCTCTTTGCGGGTGACCAGCCACGCCCGGCCCGGCGGCAGCTGACTGGCCCGGACATTGCCGAGGATCGGTCCCTCGTTCTTGTCTCCCGACATGACCAGTCCCGGGGTGTTGACCTCCTTGAGGCGTACGAGGGTCTGGTCGAACGCCGACCGGCCGGAGCTGCCCCCACGCTTGGCGATCACCACGTGCAGCCCGACCTCACGGGCCGACGGCAGCAGCTCCTGCAACACGACCAGCGGGTTCTTCTCCCCCGCCACCAGGTCGAAGTCGTCGACGAGGACGAACAGCTCCGGGCCGGTCCACCAGTCCCGGGCGCGGAGCTGCTCCGGGGTGATGTCGGCCCCCGGCAGCCGCTTACGCAGCGACCCGTACGCCTCGGCCAGCATCTGTTTGCCCTGGTCGGCACTGGTGGCGTAACCGATGAGGTGGCTCTGCGGGATGGTGCCGAGCAGGCTGCGCCGGTAGTCCAGCGCGATGATGCGGGCCTGGTCCGGCGTACGCCGATCGGCGATCGACCGGCCGAGCATGCGCAGGAAGGCGGACTTGCCGCACTCCGTCTCGCCGAAGATCAGGAAGTGCGGATCGGCGTCGAGGTCGAGATAGACCGGGCGCAGGTCGGCTTCGCCGAGCCCGATCGGCACCTCGGGACGGTCGGCCGCGGCGGCCAGCACCTCGGCGTACTCGACCCGTTCGGGGAGCAGCCGGACGCGTGGCGCGATCCCGCCCGACCACGCTGTGCGTATCAGTGAAACCGCTTGATCGACCGTCGGCCCGGCCGAGCTGATCGAGGGCAGGGCCGACAGGAATTGATACGAGTCGGAGGTGATGCCGCGGCCTGGGACGTCTTGCGGCACGTTGGCCGCGGCCCGGCGCCCGATGGCCGAGTCGGACGGGTCGCCGAGCCGCAGCTCGACGCGGGAGCCGAACAGGTCACGGACCGAGGGCCGCAGGTCGAACCACCGGTTCGCCGCGGCGACCACGTGGATGCCGTAGGTGAGGCCGCGGTTGGCGAGGTCGTGGACCTTGGGTTCGAGATCCTCGAACTCGTTGCGCAGGGTGAGCCAGCCGTCCACGACGAGGAAGACGTCGGCGCAGCGCTCGTCGCCGAACTCGCCCGCGGCGGCCCGCCGCCGGAAGGCCGCGACCGAGTCCACACGATGCTCGACGAAGAACTGCTCCCGGTCGGCGAGCAACGCGACCAGCTCGGCGACGGTACGCCGGAGCAGGTCCGGCTCGCGCCGCGTCGCGACGCTGCCGACGTGCGGCAGGTCGGCGAGCGCGGACAGGCCGCCGCCGCCGAAGTCGACGCAGTAGAACTGCACCTGGTCGGGGGTGTGGGTGAGGGCGAGGCCGAGGATGACCGAGCGGACCAGGGTGCTCTTGCCGGTCTGCGGCGCGCCGATGACCACGATGTGCCCGGCCGCGCCGGACAGCTGGAAGCGCAACGCCTCCCGGCGCTGCTCGAACGGGCGGTCGACCACGCCCGCGAGGGCCTCCAGCGTGCCGCGCCGAGCCGGGTCGGCGGTGGTCAGGCCGAGCCCGGGGACGGTCGCCAGCTCGCCGATCACCGCGTCGACGGGGACCGAGTCGCTCAGCGGCGGCAGCCACACCTGGTGGGCGGGCGAGCCGTGCCCGGCCAGCCGCTCCGTCACGATGTCGAGCAGGGTGTCGCCGGTGACCGCTTCGAGGTCGTCCTCGGCGTCGGGCGACTGCGTCTCCACGGTCGCGGTCGGCTTGGCGACGTAGCCGGAGACGAAGGGCGCCACGGTGACCGCCGTCTCGGGCACGGCGGCGGCCTGCGTACGCCGGTGTACCCCGGACACGTACGCGGCGCGGAACCGGATGAACGCCTCGACACCGAACTTGAGGAACCCGTGGCCGGGCGCCCGGGGCAGCTCGTACGCGTCGGTGACACCGAGCACGGCGCGACTCTCCATCGGGGAGAACGTCCGCAGACCGATGCGATAGGACAGATGCGTGTCGAGACCCCGCAACCGGCCCTCTTCAAGCCGCTGGCTGGCCAGCAGCAGGTGTACGCCCAGCGACCGCCCGAGTCGTCCGATCTGGACGAACATGTCGATGAAATCGGGCTTGGCCGACAGCAGTTCGGAGAACTCGTCGCAGACGATCAGCAGGCTGGGCACCGGTTCCAGCGGTACGCCAGCCAGCCGGGCCCGTTCGTAGTCGCGCAGGGAGGCGTAGTTGCCCGCCCGGCGCAGCAGCTCCTGACGGCGTACGAGTTCGCCGTTGATCGCGTCGGTCATGCGGTCGACCAGCGGAAGCTCGTCGGCCAGGTTGGTGATGACCGCGCTGGTATGCGGCAGCAGGTCGAGCTTGGTGAAGGTCGCGCCGCCCTTGAAGTCGACGAGGACGAAGTTCAGGATCTCCGGAGGATGTGTCACGGCGAGCGCCAGCACCATCGTGCGTAGCAGCTCGGACTTGCCGGAGCCGGTCGCGCCGATGAGCAGCCCGTGCGGGCCCATGCCGTCCTGGGCCGACTCCTTGAGGTCCAGCTCGATCCGCTCGCCTTCGGGACCGACGCCGATCGGCACCCGCAGCCGCTGCCGGTTGGGCCGGGGCTGCCAGGTCACCTCCGGGTCGAGCGCGTACGGGTCGGGGATGTCGAGCAGGTCGGTCAGGTCGTGGGTGAACGTCATCGCCTGCTCACCCGAGCTGGCCCGGGCGAGCCGCAGCGGCGACAGCTGGTGTGCCAGGCACTCCGACACGACCAGGGGCAGGTCGTCGGCGTACCCGAGGACCTGGGAGCCGGCGTGCGTGGTGGCGGTCAACCGGCCATCCGCGCCGACCTTGAGCACCAGGGTGCTGCGGTCGGGGTGGCGGGGCGGCTCCCCGCCGATCCAGACGACCGTCGCGCCTTCCACTCCGCCGTCGGCGGCCAGATGGTCGGAACCGGCGGTCTCAGCGCCGTCCACGACGACGAGCACATGCGGGCCGTCGATGCTGACCTCGGTCGCCGCCGGGTTGAACCGCGGCCGGGTCGACAGCGTCTCCTCCAGCATCGCCTCCAGCGCCGCCAGCGACGTGGTGACCAGCCGCAGCGCGCCCAGCGCGTCGGTGTTCTCCGGATGCGCCGCGTGCGGCAGCCACTTGACCCACTCCCAGAGGAACCTCGACTTGTCCCCGGCGCAGGCCCCGATCAGCAGGTCGTCGGGCGCGTGGAAGAACGCGGCCTGGGCGACGATCGCCCGCGCCACGTGCCGGGCCTGCTCCAGATCGCCGTGCAGGTGGACCGAGGCGAACCCGTCGAGCGCCACGACGATGGGCAGCTGGTCGACCTGCCGATAGGTGCTCAGGAACCGACGCAGGGCGCCCGCACTGACCGGCTCGGCCTTCTCCACCGGCACGAACGGCGGGGGCACCAGCGGCGTGGCGAGGTCCCGCGCCCCGAGGCCGAGGCGTACCTGGCCGAAGTCGGGATCGGCCGCCCGCCGCTCCCACAGCCTCGAACTGTCCACAAGCGACCACAGCAGGCCCGGTTCGGGATGGCGGAAGTACTCCGCCGCCCGCTGCGTCCGGATCGCCGAGCGCACCGTCCGGCGTACGCCCGCCAGCTCGAAGAGGTAACCGCGCCGCAGCTTGGTCATCTCACCCTTGCTGCTGCCGGCGAAGCGGGAGAACTGCGTACCCACCATGCCCAGCATCGCCACGCCGAGCAGGCCGCCGGTGATGATGCGCAGGATGCCGCCGGAGTTGCCCGCGAACAGCAGCATCATCGCCACCGCCCCGGCCATCATCGGCAGGATCATCATCATCCGGGCGCCCATGCCGCCCTCGGGCTCAGGGATCTCGGACGGAGGTTCCAGGACGATCTCGCCGGCGGGGAAGGGAGGTGCGTTCCGCCGCGGCCGGCGCATCCGGATCGTGGTCGCCACCGGCACATGATAGTGACGAGGGGACCGATCTTGTCTATTGTGAACGCCGTTGCCGGGGAGGACGGTCCATGGTGGAACAGACAGGACTGGCGCGGATCATCGTCATCGCCCCGCATCGGCGGGTGGAGATGGCGGTCCCCGAACACGTCCCCCTTGCCGGCGTGCTCCCGGCGGTGCTCCGGCACGCGGGTCGCACCCTGGCCGAGGACGGTGTCGACCACGGCGGCTGGGTGCTGCGGCGGGTCGACGGCGGCCGGCTCGACCCGGCCCGGTCGCTGGCCGCGCAGGAGGTCTTCGACGGCGAAACCCTCGTCCTCGCGCCCCGGAACCAGCACTGGCCCGAGCCCGCCTTCGACGACGTGGCCGAGGCCATCGCCGAACGGGCCGGCCGGCTCGGTCTGGTGTGGAGCGCCGGGGCCACCGTGCGCGCCGGGTGGTGGGCCGCCGCCGTCGTGCTCGCCGCCGGCCTCATACTGACCGCGGTCACCCCGGCGAGCTGGCAGTCCGGCCTGGCCGCCCTGGCCGTGGCGGCCGTCCTGCTCGGCGCGGCGGTGATCGACGAGCGGCTCGATCCGGGTGCCTCGGCGGCCCGCCTGACCGCCCCGTTCGCCATGCTTTACGCCGCGCTCGGTGCGGTCCTGGTCAGCGCGCCCAGCCCCGACGACCTGTTGCGCCCCTGGCCGCTGACCGCCGGGCTCGCCGGGCTGCTGCTCGCCGCCGCGATCGGCCGGGCGCTGATCCGTGACGACGTCTTCTTCACCGCCGGAGCCACCTTCGGCGCCTGCCTCGGCATCGTCGCGCTGCTCAACGCGACCGAGATGGCCACTGTGGAGGGATCGGCCGCTGTCGTGGGTGGACTGACCGCGATGACGCTGATGACGGTCCCCCGGTGGGCGATGGCCGTCGGCGGTGTGCCGACCCCACCCGTGCCCACCCTGACCGGTCAGGCCGAGGCCGCCAACCCGCCCGCCGACGTGCTCAACGAAGCGGTCCGGCGCTCGGATCGCCTGCTCACCGGTCTGCTCGGCGGCGCGTGCGCCACCCTCGCCGCGTGCGTACTGCTCCTGATGGCCCACCCCAGCCCCAGCGGGGTCGCGCTGATCGGAGCGCTCGGGCTCATCTGCGCGCTGCGATCCCGGGCTTTCGCCGCTGTCCGGCATCGCGTACCGCTGCTGGCCGTGGGGCTGCTGTCTGTCGTGAGTCTCCTTTGGTACGCCTGGAGCAGCATCGGCGGCACCGCGGGCGCGACCGCGGCGGTGGTGGCCGCCGGGCTGACCTTCGCGCTCGCGGCGCTCGCGGCCGGACGGCGGTTCTCCCGGCGCACGCCGTCGCCGCATCTCGGGCGGCTGGGCGACTGGTCGGCCTTCCTGGCGACGGCCGCGGTGCCGATCCTGGCCGCGCTCGTCCTCGGTCTGTTCGGCTTCATGCGTGGACTGGGCGGCTGACGATGCTCAGCCGACGCGATCTGATCCAGTCCCGGCAGTACCTGCACCAGCGCCAGATCAAGGCGATGGTGGCGCACCGGCCCGATCCGCTCGACTGGGCGGGCCGCGCGGCGGGCGGGACTATCTTCGCCGGCATCATGCTGCTGGCGATCGCGCTCGGCGCGACCGCCGTCATCGGCCTGATCTTCCCCAGCGGCAGCAAGGCTTGGCAGAGCTGCGAGTCGGTGATCGTCGAGAAGGAATCGGGCGCGCCCTACGTGTGCGATCTGGCGTCCCGGACGCTCTACCCGGTGGCGAACTACGCCTCGGCCGCCCTGATCCTGGGTCGCAGCGACTCGGTGAAGGTCGCCCGCGCCTCATTGACCTGGCCGAAGGGCACCCTGCTCGGCCTGCCCGGAGCGCCCAGCGATCTCGTGCCCGCCAAGGCCTACCTCACCGGTTCGTGGAACCTGTGCACCGCCACCCGGAAGGACTCCGCCGGGCGGCCCGCCGCGGTGACCATCGTGCTGGCCGGTGCGCAGCCGACCGGGGCGATCGCGCTGGGTGAGAGCGCGGTGCTGCTCGCCGGGCCGGACGGGACCCGCTACGTCCTGTGGTCCGGCCGTCGTTACCCCGTACGCGAGCCGCAGTACGTCCTGCCCGCGCTGGGCTTCTCCGTCCAACAGGGACTCCCTGTGGGCGACGCGTGGCTGGCCCCGATCCCGCTCGGGGCGGCGCTCGGCCCGATCGACGTCGTGGGTCTCGGCGAACCGGCCCCGAAGCTGGACGGCGTCAAGGTCGGGCAGATCGTCCGGGTGGGCGACCGCGCGTACCTGGCCCGGCGCGAGGGCCTGCAAGAGATCACACCCCTGCAGAGCGCGCTGATCCGCGGCGTACGCGGCGAGCCGGCCACGCTGGATCCCGGTCGCCTCGCCGGCGTCGAGATCATGCAGCCCATGGCGTTCGCCGGGACCGCGCCGCCCCGGGAGATCCCGAAGTTCGCCTCCCTCGGCGACGATGGCATCGTTTGTGCCAATATCTTGGGCGACGAGCTGTCTCTGACGACCGGCGGCAGCCTCCCGCCCCGGGCGGCCATGGTCGCGCCCCGGCGGGCGTCCGGCCGCGGCGGCATGCCCCTCGCCGACGCCGTCCTGATGGAACCCGGACACGCCGTCATGGTCCGATCGATGGCCAGCTCAGGGGCGACCGGCGGGCCGCTCATGTTGATCAGCGACCTCGGAGTGCGGCACGCGGTCCCGGATGATCAGACCGCCGTGGCCCTCGGGTACGCCGGAACCCCGGTCCTCCTGCCGTCGTCCCTATTGGACCGGTTGTCCGAAGGCATCGCGCTTGACCCACAAGCCGCCCGCCAGGCAGCGGTAACGGCAATGTCACCTGTGGACACTTCTCGGCCCCGGCCGTAGCCGATATCGTTTACGCCACACCACGGGGCGCAGCGGCGGACGCGCGTTCGGGGCTCACACTCCCCACCCAGGGGGAACGCCACGATGGGAGGCAGGCATGGCAGTACAGCTCAGTATCGAGGATCTAGCGCGGGCCACGACCCAGATCAACACGACGTACGACCACCTGAACACGATCCAGACCGCGCTGGTGAACAAGCTTCAGGCCCTGTACGGCGACGGCTGGAAGGGCACGGCGTCCACCAAGTTCAACCTCGTGTACAACGCGTACGACGCGGCCGTCGAGAAGATCTACGAATCGCTCCGGCTGCTGGGTGAACTCATCCAGAAGGGCAACCAGACTTACGACACGAGCGAGCTCGACCGCGAGAAGATGATCGACCTGCCGGATGTCGGCCTGATCGGGACCACGCTGGGCTGAGGGAGCTGACATGGGTTACGAAGACGTCATTCGCTATGAGTTCGACACCATCGACACCGGCGTCGCCGCCATGCGGCAGGCGTCCGAGGACGTGCTCGACGAGCTGAACCGGCTCAGGACGCAGCTGGCCGACATCCTCTCCCGCTGGGAGGGCGACGCCGACGCCACCTACGTCGATGTCAAGCAGGACTGGGACCAGGCGCAGCAGCTGCTGAACTACGCCCACAGCGAGATCGCCACCAGCGTGTCCAAGGTGAACACCAACATGCAGGACACCGAGCAGCAGGTGGTCAGCATCCTGCGTTCGCACACGCTCTGACGCGTCCCTGCCTTATCGATTCGACCGCCGCCGTGGGTACGCCCACGGCGGCTTCGTCGTCCTGATCGACCGCCCGCACAAACCGCGATGGCGTGATCTCCGGACGCCCACGTACGCATCCGCGCCACCGATACGTGGCCCCACTGCCGAAGATCACCAGGCGCGTCAGACGGTGCGGCCCAGAACCCGGGCCAGTGCCTGATCGAAGTCGTCGCCGAGCGGCTGGACGACGTCCCCGTCGCGTCGGAAGACGCCGCCGGCGGCGTCGACGATCAGCTCAGCCTTGCCCATGCGGGCCACGACCAGGGCCGGCCGACCGTCATGCTCGAACAACCGGACCGGTTCGGTCGCCGACGGTGACGTCGGCTCGAAGGCGAGGCCGATGGCGGTCATCCGCAACGCGGCGAACTCCCGCAAAACCATCCTGATCGGATCGGGCAGCGGCGTACCGGATGGGGCGCAACGGCTCCACCACCGGTCCACTGCGGACGCCGCGTCGCGGCCGGGTCGCCAGCCCGCGAGCCGCAGGAGCGCCAGCGTCTGCGGCGAGAACCGGTCGGCCGCGCGGCGTACGGCCCGATAGGCGTCGGCGACCGCCTCGGGGGGCAGCGCCGACCACACCGTCACCGCACCCGTGTCGCCGTCGATGATCGCCCGCACGTGGGCGTCGAGGATGATGCCGTCCTCGGGCCCGTACTCCGGGGTGTCCCGGCCGACGACGTAGCCGAGTTCGAACGGGTGCAACCAGATCTGCGACTCCGGGTGATAACCCCGCGCCCAATTCTGGGCGATGTCCCGGGCCTGCTCCTCGGTGACGTTCACACCGGCCTCCGCTCGTTCCACGCCAACGCCATCCGGCGGCGCAACCGCCGCAGCACGACGACCGCGATCACCACCACCGTCCCGATCGCGCAGGCCGCCGCCACGATCGGCCCCACGCCCACCGCCGGTCGCGTCTTGGCCTGCGGCGACGGCATCCGCTCGGGGGCTACTGGAGCCACCTCGGTCAGCGGCTCGCTCAAGGCTCGCACCGGGTTGACGATCCCGTCACCGTACGCCGAACCACGGCCCATGGCCGGATCGGCAGTGGCGGCCAACCGGGCGGCCACCTGCGCCCCGGACAGGTCCGGCCGGTGCGCCCGGACCAACGCGGCCACGCCCGCCACGACCGCCGACGCCAGATCCGACCCTCCGTTGTAGATGGTGTGCCCGCGAGCCGGCGTCGACGTCGTCATCTTCTCCCCCGGCGCGGCCAGGTCGACCATCGCGCCGGTGCGGGCCTGCGTACCGGCCACGCCGGTGGCGGCGATCGCGTTCACCCCGATCACCCCGTCGTACGCCGCCGGGAAGTAGCCGTCGTCGCCCTCCCCGGTGGCGGCCACCACCACGACGTCCCGGGCGATCGCCCGCCCGACAGCGGCCCGGACGGCCGGACTGTCGCCGGTCAGGGTGAACGCGACGACGATGACGCGGGCGCCGTTCGCCACCGCCCAATCGACGCCGGCCCCGACGATCGACGGGTCGACGTCGTCCTCGACCCGCTCCATGACGCGTACAGGCAGGATGTGAGCTTGGGGGGCCACTCCGGCGAACCCGACCGAGGCATCGCGCCGCGCGGCGATCAGTCCGGCGACGCCGGTCCCGTGGCCGGTGCAGTCGACGCGACCGTCACCGCCGTCGACGAAGTCGCGGCCGGGCAGCACCGCGGACGCGAGCTGCGGATGCCGCCGGTCCACCCCGGTGTCGAGCACGGCCACCCGCACCCCGGCGCCCTCGTTGGCCAGCGGCCAAGCCTGCTCCAGGTTCAGCCAATGCTGTGCCCACGGCAACGCGGGGACGGCCTGGACACCCTCGGCCCGCCCGCGGGAGCAGGGAGCGGCCGCCTGAGCCGGCTGACCGGGCAGCGCGAGGCCGGTGAGGCCCGCGAGGAGACCGGCGAGAAACGCGTGGTACGCACGACGCACCGCACGATCTTCCCACCGATCTGGACTGTCCACCATGGTCGGCGCATGTGGACGATCAAGTATCGCTTTCGAAACGTTTCCCGGTTACCGTTGGATGCATGGCGGCCGATCGGGAAATGGTGGAGGCCATGCGGTCGCGTGCCGAGACCCTGCGGTCGCAGGTGGAGCGCGCGACGGCCGGCTTCGACTCGGTCATGGCGCAGCTGCGGTCGGTCGAGGTGACCGCGGTCTCCGCCGACCGGCTCGTCACGGTCGTGGTCGGCGCCGACGGCAAGCTCCGGTCGTTGCGGCTGGACCCGGGCATCTATCACCAGCCTGATTCGGCCGAACTGGCGGCCACGATCGAGGAGACGATCCGCGTCGCCGGCGACGCCGCCCAACAGCGCATGGTCGAACTGTGTGAACCGCTGCTGCCACCCGAGCTCGTCGGCCAGAAGGACTTCACCGGCAGCCCGGAACAGCTCCTGGAATCCATCACCGGCGGGTTCGCCGACATCCTGCGGAAGGGCTGAAGCGATGGCTGATCTGACCGACATCCCCGATCCCGAGGGTGCCAAGAACGCCGCCCACCGGCTGAACTCCGCGCTGGGAAATCTGGACGACGTGGTGTCCGAGGCGTTGAACCTCGTCCAGACGATGGAGGCGCAATCGCCGCTGTTCGGCGACGACGAGGGCGGACGGAGGTTCCGGTCGAACTACACCACCTCGGCCACCCAGATCACCGAGTCCACCCGGACGCTGGCGGAGGGCCTGAGCACGGTGGGCGCCGCGGTGAACAAGGCGATCAACGGCAGCACGACCGCCGAGGACGACAACACCCGCGCCATCCCCGCCTGACCCGGCTAGACCGGGGCGGGCGCCGTGATCGAGCTGTGGGACTTCGGCGAGCCGTGGAACGAGATCCGCGACGCCCTGATCTGGCTGGGGTCGGGCGGCAGCGGCTGGCCGCAGGCCAATGAGGACCAGATCCGCGAACTCGCCGCCGCCTGGCGTTCGGTGGGCGAACGGCTGCAGTCCGGGCTGAGCGAAGCCAACAGCGCCGCCGCCGACCTCGTGGCCGCGTGGGGCGGCGACGGCGGGGCGGCGTTCGCCAAGTCGTGGCAGAGCCTGGGTCACGACGTCCCGCAGATGCTCGTCGACATCCTCCTCAACGGCTACGACGGCAACCCTCCGCTCGTCGGTTCGCTGGAACAGTCTGCTCTCGACATCGAGTACGACAAGATCTCCACGCTGGTCGAGGTCGCCGTCGTCATCATCGAGATCTTCGTCATCCTGGTCACGGCCTGGTTGGCGTTCTGGGCCGCGTGGACGGCGGCCGGGATGCGGATCGCGATGGGCCGGGCCGCGATCTGGGCGTTCATGCGGGGCCTGATCGCGAACGCGGTCCGCTCCTTCGGCCAGCACGGCCTGAGCGAAGGGCTGAAGCAGGAACTCAAGCAGTGGGCCAAGCACGCGATCAAGTGGGAGGTCGCCAAGGAGATCGGCGCGGAGACCGGGGTCGACATCACCGCGCAACTGGCCCAATTCGCCATGGGCACGCGGACGAGTTGGGACGGGAAGAAGACCTTGGCGTCGGGGATCGGCGGCGCGGCCGGCGCGCTGTTGAGCTTCGCCACCCCGATCGGCGAGAACATCGCCGGGAAGTTCACCAGCAAGCTCGGCAAGACCGGGATCAACCTCGGCACCCGGGCGCTGGACGAGTTCATCACCGAGGTCGGCGCGGAGACCATCGCCAACGGCGTCGTCTACAAGAACTGGAACGTCAACCTCGGCAACCTCGGCAACCGGATCGGCTCCGGCATGGTCCGCGACAAGGTCAGCGAGAACGCCGACCTGTCCGGCAACGCGCTGGACGTCACGAAATCCGTCCTCGGCCTCGAGACGCGTACGCAGGCCGCCGCGAACGCGGCCCGGCAAGCGGCCCAGAACGCCGCCAATCAGGCGCAGACCGCCGCTCAGCAAGCCCGCCAGCAGGCCACCCAGGCGCAGCAGGCGGCCAATGCCGCGACTCAGCAGGCCCAAGCCGCACAGCAACGGGCGAACGAGGCGAACGCCGCCGCCCAAGCCGCCGTCGCCCGCTACGGAGCCGACTCCGTCCAGGCCCGCGAGGCCGCCACAGCCGCCCAGAACGCCACGCGCCAGGCCGAGATCGCCCAGCGCGGTGCCACCCAGGCGACCGCCGCCGCCCAGCACGCGGACACAGCCGCAGGCAACGCCGAGGACGCCGCCCGCCAGGCCCGCGAGAACGCGGACCGCATCCCCGCCCCCGCGGGTGGCACCCAGCCCGAGCCGGGTACGCAGCCCGACGACACGTCGACCCCGCCACCCGGGACGGGGCCGGACGGGAGTCCCGCCGCACCACCCGGAACCGGACCCGACGGCAGCCCCGCAGCACCACCCGGGACTAGGCCCGACGGCAGCCCCGCCGCGCCGCCTGGAACCGGGCCTGATGGGAGTCCCGCCGTGCCGCCCGGGACTGGGCCCGACGGCAGCCCCGCCGCACCACCCGGAACCGGACCCGACGGCACCCCCGCCGCACCACCCGGGACTGGGCCCGACGGCACCCCCGCCGCACCGCCCGGAACCGGGCCTGACGGCAGCCCCGCCGCGCCGCCCGGAACTGGGCCCGATGGTGCGCCGGCCACGCCTCCGGGGACCGGGCCGGATGGGACGCCTGGTGCGCCGCCGGTGGGATCCGGGGTTCCGGCCGCGCCTCCGGGAACCAGTCCGGACGGCACCTCCACCGCACCTCCGGGGACGGGACCCGACGGCGCGCCCGCTACACCCCCGCTGGGTTCCGGGGCGCTCCGTTCACCCGATGTAGATGGCCAGCCGCTCGCGTCATCCGATGGCGAGACCACGCCGCGCCCGGCGGGCATGCCGAGCACGGACTCGCCGCAGGGTGCCGACGTGGGCGGCGATCAGACCGGGCCGGACGGCGACCAGACCACCACCTCGGCTCCGACCCGGCCGACCGCCCCCGGCGCGGCACCCGTCGGCGGCGGACGCGGCACCCTGAACACTCCGCACACCGGGCCCGACTCCACCGGCGTGCTGCCGACGGCCCCAGTGGCACCGCCCGGCCGACGGCGTACGGGCGACACCGACGAGCGCACCTCGACCGACCCGGATAACGACACCGACGAGCGCACCTCGACCGACCCGGATAACGACACCGACGAGCGCACCTCGACCGACCCGGATAACGACACCGACGAACGCACCTCGACCGACCCGGAAAACGACACCGACGAGAACACCACGCCGGAGGGACAGCCCGACACCGACGAGAACACCACGCCGGAGGGACAGCCCGACACCGACGGCACGGCCAAACGCGAGGCCGGATCGAACACGGACGAGACCGGCACGACCGACCCGAACACCTCGGCCGACACCAATGACGACACCAGCGACGACAGCGACACGGACGAGACCGCTAAGCCGGACGCGAACGACGACACCGACGCCGATGGCGATCAGCGCGGTGATACCGACGGTTCGACTCGGACCGCCACCAAGGTCTCCCCACGGGTGACCATCGCGATCGCCAAGCTCGTCATGGACTCCACCGTGCAGGCGCAGATGGCAGCGCATGAGGCGACTCGGGCGAATGCCCTCGCGCAGGTGCTCGCCTCGACGGACGGGCAGGTGCAGATCACCGGGCCGACTTCGCTGACGCTGGACCCGGACGCCGGCCCGGACGACGACGCCCAGGCTCCGAGTACGCCGCCGATGGGGCCGACCCCGTTGCAGGGTCTGCTGCCGGACGACTCGACGGCCGCGGGGAGTCAGGCGGATGTGCAGCGGCTCTTCCTGATGCTCGGCATCAACCCCGGTGACGTGCCGCCTCTGCATCCGCATCCGGCCGGTCCCTGGGTCGGCGCCGCGAATGACGGTGGTCCCACGGTCGCGGGCCGCAGTGACAACTGTCTTCTTTTCGCGGCGAGCGTCCACAGCACGTACTTCGGCCATCCCTCGGTCGCGCCGGCCAATCGCACCGGACGAGGTTTCAACGCCTCCGTGTTGACGACCTGGGCGGCGGCCCCCTTCACCGCCGGCGACCGAAACCAGGGCTTCGCCGACATCGAGGAGCAGCTACGCCAGCAGCTGGGCGACGACATGGACGCCGGGCCGATGGCGTTCGTCGCCGCCCTCGACCCGCTCGACTCCAATGTGGCGCACATGTACGCCGTCTTCGCCCGTCGCGAGCCGGACCCTTCGAATCCCGGCGAGAACCACGTCGTCTTCTATTACGCCGACAACAACAGCACCGCCGCCGAAGCCACGCGTCCACAAGTCAGCCCCGGTACGCAGCTCAGCTCGATCATGTTCGACCACGCCGGCACGGCCGTCCAACCCGAGACGGCGCTGGCCGACGACGATCCGCTGTTGAGCGCGGAGATCCAAGGGCGGCCGACCAACTCGCGGGTCAGCGATCTGCTGGGCCAGATCGACACGTTGCTCACCACGACGGGAGTACCACCCGCCGACGTCCTCGACGACATCGAGCGGCGGCTCGACGAGATGGGCCTGATACCCGGCGGTACGCCGGTCCGCTGGGCACGGCTCGGCAGGCTGAGCGCCGGGTCGACGACCGACCAGGACGCCTTCGTCACCCTGATGCAGGAACCGGGCTGGCGGGCGGCGTACGAGCGGGCGGCGGCGATGCCGAACCACATCGCTGAGGGTGTCACCGGCGACCCGAACCCGTCGGCCGCCCGAACGGTCGCACTGGCCTCCGCGTTCGCCACGAACCCGGCTCCGGCGTACGCCGGACGGCCGGACACCCAGGCGATCGACCAGGTCGCCGCCATGATCAGTCGGATGTTCGGGTTCGAGCACGCGGCCGTCGTCACGCGCTCCGGCAACGACCTGCAGATCACCTTCGACTCGATCTACAGCCGCTCGCTGCGGGTGGAGTACGCCGTCCTGCCGCCTGGTCAGCAGGTGCGGCTGGACTGGAACGGGGACGACCGCTTCCGGTTGACGGTCGCACACGACGCCGACCTGACCACGCCCGCGGCGCGGGCCGAAATACAGGTACGCCTCGCCCGCGAGATCGCCCGGATTCGGCTGGGCGGTATGGATTTCCGGGCCGACGACGGCAGCGACCGGGACATGTTCGGCGACGTGCTCCAGGCGTACGCCGGCGCGGGGGTCAACGACGTCCAGCATGTGCTGATGGTCAACCGCCCGGCGGGCCAGACCGGCGACACCGCCGACGTCGCAGCCGCGGTTCGGCTGACTCAGCAGTCCCGCGCCGAGACCGCCCGCATCATGACGCTGTTGCAGGAGGCGGCCCGGGCCAATCCTCGTGCGGCGGAGGCCATCGTCCGGCTGATCGCGGCCGAGGCGAGCTGGGGAGATCAGCTGGGTTCCCGGCTCGCTCCGTTGCTCGCCGATCTCACCCTGCCGACCGGGTCCGATCGGCGGGCGCAGCGGGAACGAACCCGGACTCTGCAGCTCGTCGCGGCGACGGCGCAATTGGCGGCGGCCGGCTTCGCCCAGGAGTTCCGCAACCAGGGCCGGCAGGACAGCGCCCTGCTGCCGTCGCTCATCGAAGCGGTGGACCGCGCACGGTTCGCGCTCACCGTGGCCCGGGCTCGGCTGGCGTCGCAGAACAACGAGGTACGCGGGGTCATCCGCCCACGCGACGCGGCCTTCTCCCCGAGCATCGTGGCGACCGCCGACCGGCAACGGGCCGCGCTCCTCACCGAGCTGAACAATCGACGGGCCGACGCCAACGCCGCCCGGCCGGACCCGCAGGGAATCGTCCTGCCGCCGCTGGCCGGGAACGCCGCCCGGCTGGACTCGTCGCTGCAACGGACGCTCCGCAACGCCGCGGCCCGGCTCGGCTTCGCGGAGCCGAGCGCGGAAGCGGTCATGCTCGGCCGATGGGGCGGGCCGCTGCACGCCTTGGGCAGTCAGGACCCCACGCCGTCCACGGCGGAGATCGTGGACGGCGCGCGGACCGCGATCCGGCAGACCATCGAGGACCCGACCCGGGTCACCGTGCAGGACGGGGACACCGGCGACGCCCGGGTGCTGTTCCAGCGGACCTTCACCGACGCGCAGGGCAACCAGCACACCGTCGCGGTCACGGTGCACGTGCAGCGCTCCGTGAACGACCGGACCGCGTACGTGTCGGACGTGCGGGTGACCCCGGACACGCGGACCGACCACGGGCGGCCCATGCACGGCCAGCCGGCGCATCGGGTCCGCTCCGACACCCGGCTCGTCCCCCGCCGCCAGGTACGCGATTCGCCCGATCGGGTGCGGGCGCGCCGGTCCGCCACCCGCGACAGTGCCGTCAACGAGGCGACCCGGCAGGCGTTGCAGGCGTTGGGCGTCACCCTCGTCCAGCACGGCAACAGCACCACTTACGACCTGACCTGGCCCAATGGCGACGGGCCGGCTCGCGTACGCATCACGACCGGGCGAGTGCGCGGCGGAGCCGTCGCCGAGGTGCGGCCGCCCCGGTTCGGCGACCCCACCTGGGAGATCCGCATTCCGTCGCGGGGCGTGACGCGTACCGGCATGATGCTCGACGTCGCCGAGGCGCTGGGGCTGGCGCTCGGTCTGCACCAGGATCGGGAGTCGGGCCGGGTGACGACGCAGCTGCCGCAGGCCCTGGGGCGGGCGGCCCGGCTGGCCGCGGTCGGGCACGGGCAGGCCATCGTGGCTGCGCCGCCCGCCGGCACGACCTGGACACCCAGCACCCGGCGGTTGTCGGCCGAGGTGCACGCGCTCGTCGAAGATCTTCAGCTGCGGATGGACCAACCGCAGTACGCCGATCGCCGGTCCGCGGTGGACACGCTGCTCACCGAGACGTTCGGCGCCGCACCGGCCGCTGCCGCCACGACGGCCGTCGACCAGAACGGCGCGGCCGTCGCCGACATCGCGGACCCGGCCGCACGGCGGGACGCGGAGGCGGCGCGGCGGGCGGCCGAGGTGCGCGGGCGCGGCCGGATGGTCACGGACATCCTGCTCGGCCAGCATCAGCCGGGGATGACCTCGCAGACTCCGGTCATCGGCGATCTCCGCACCCGGGGTCCGGCGCTGACCGGAACGGATCTCGCCGACCACATCGCGAACACGCTGCCTGACATCGTGACCGAGCGCGGGCTCACCGAACTCGGCCATCGGCGCGACGGCGACGTGACCACGACGATCGTGAGCCACGACGGCCTGGCCGGCGGACCGGTGACGGTTCGGGTCGAGACGGCCACTCTGCCGGCCGGGATCGCCGCCGACACCCGAATCGACCTCACCGCGCGCACGGTCACCGTCTTCCTCGCCGAGGGGCTGACCGCCGACGCCGCGACGATCCACCTCCTCGGAGAGGTCACCCGGTCGCTGGAGACCATCGGCCGGGTCGACGCCCGGCAGACGATGCCCGCGGACCCGCGCCGGCTGCCCGGCCAGACCCGGGAGGCACGGGAGCGCATTCGCGCGCAGCGCCGCGAGAACGAGAGGATCCGCCGGCGGCCGATCGTTCCGGCCGACATCCTCGGCGACCACCCGCTGAACCGGCGTATGCACAACGACGTCTACGGAGCCAGTCCGTCCGACGCAGCGCTCGCGGCGCAGATCCAGCATCTGGCGGAGGCCCTGGCGACCCGGCAGGATCCGCGCGAGCTGCTGAACCTGGTGGTGATGCTCCACCGGGCGGGTGTCCGCAACGGTCAGCCGCACGCCGAACTTCGCCGAGCCGTCCTCAGCCGTCTGCTGACGGACACCGTCGCCCAGCAGGTGAACAATCTGCTCAACGTGGACGAGACGCTGGCGCGGGCGATCGAGGCCGGACTGCCGCCGAATCTGGAGTCCCCGGCGGCGAATCGATCGGTCGGACGGCGGCGGTTCACGGTCCACCTCCCGATCGGCATCGACTCGACGGGATCGCTCAGCACACCGCCGCACCAGCCGTTGCATCCGACCGTACGCCGCGTCGCCGGGCGGAACGCGAACCGCGTGGAGCGGTATGTCGCCGCCCGCCGTTTCAAGATCAGCCGGATGGGTGCGGACGCGATCGCCAACGCGCAGACCACATGGGGCAGCAGAACCCTGCGGACTGTGCTGTGGGCGCCGAAGTACCTGCGGGCTCGTGGCTGGGCGCTGCTCACGGGGAAGTTCCGGTACCAACGGCCGTGGCGGCTCGTCAGTTTCGGCACCAAGACCGGGTTCGCCCGCGTGCAGCTACCGGACGGCAGCCATCGCTGGGTGCCGTATGTTCAGACCTCGGGCAGCCGGGGGATCAACCGCCTGGGCGCGATCCGGTTCTCCACCTTCACCCCGTGGAAGGACAACAACGATCCCGACAAGCCGCCCGAGCATGGACCGACCATCCGGCCGCCCCGGGTTCCGTTCATCCTCACCGGCAACCACTGGCTCGACCTGATCGCTACGATCATCGATCACCTGCCGCTGGTGTCGGCCAGCGCCAAGGACGGCAGCGGGATCGGCACCCCGTTCCCGTTCGGAAACAAGGACTCCGAGACACGACCGACCACGATCCGCGCGGTCACCCGACTCGGCGACGGCATCACCGGAGTCGTCGGTGTCGTCGGTGTCGTCGGCCAGACCAACCCGTCGCCAGAGCTTCAGCACACCCACAGCTCGACCGCGTACATCTTCACCGGGACGTTCATCGACGTGAAGATCGGCGGCGTCAAGCAGTTCTACGTCTGGATCGGCGGGCAGGGCTTCGCCGTCACCGGCAGCGAGGACTACGAGCAACTCCTGGAGCGGCTGAAGCCCTTCATCGAGTCGTGGCGAGAGCATGTCGCCGCTGGGCGCAAGCTGCGCGCGGCCAAGGCGTTCGCCCGCCTGCTGAACGAGTATCGCCGGATCTTCTCCACCGACGGCGCGGAGTTCCAGCCGCTCGTCGTCGAGATCGGCTACGGCCACCGCTACACGCCCTGGCTCACGGCGCCGAGCATCACGGGCCATGACGTGTCCGACACGCATGACAACCCCGACACTCCGCAGGTCGAGCACGCCGACGATTTCCACGACCCGTTCACCCAGGCCAACGACCGGTCCGGCTGGCAGACCAACCCGAACATCGCCGTCTACTTCGGCAACTTCAACCCGTGGGCGGCCCTGCGCGGCGCCGGACGGTTCGTCCGGAGCTGGCATCACCGGCCCAGCCTCACCGAGACGCTCGGCCTGGACGACGCACGTCCCGCGCTGCCGGCCGCTCAGACGCCCGCCATCGCCGCCACGCCCGACACCCGCGCCGACATCAACATCGCGCTCACCCAGCGGTACGCCGACCTGCTCGGCCGTCAGGCCACTGGATCGTTGACCGTGGCCGAGACGACCGAGTTGCACAGTCTCGAAGCCCAGGCGGCGCAGGACCCGGAATTGGGTCCGTTGTTCGCGGCGGTCCGAGGGCAGCAGCCACCGGGCAGCGGCCCGGCCGGACCCACCGGACCGACCGGCGGGCAACCGGTCAACCCCGGCCCGCAGGGCACTGCCCCGGCGGCGCCCAGTGCGACGGCCACGCCGCCCGGCACCACGCCCACGGGCGGCACGACCACCAGCACGACGAGCACCGGTCCAACGGCCACCACCAGCACGCCCACGACCGGCCCGACGACCAGCAGCGCTACGAATACCGGCGCGACGACCGGCAACAATCCCACGGCGAGCGGCCCGAACCCGAGCGGCGGCCCGGTGAATGCCGCGCCGGTCACCGCGGCCCCACCCGCGACTGGGGTCTTGCCGGGGGCCGACCCCTCGGCCGCCCTGGTCGCCAACGGCCAGGCCGCGCCCGGCAGCCAGGCCGACGACCTGAACCTGCGGCATCACCTGGGCGTACGCCCGGGCGAGGCGGGTCCGCTGCATCCGCATCCGGCCAGCCCGTGGATGAACGCGTCGAACGACGGCGGCCTGACCGTGCCGGGCCGGTCGGACAACTGCCTGCTCTGGCTGATGAGCGTCTACCACACCTACTTCGGCCGCCCGTCGGTCGCGCCGTCGAACCTCACCGGCAAGGGATTCCTCGCGCGCCTGGTCGAGACGTGGGCGGGGACGAAGTTCCAGGCGCACCCGGACGGCACGCGAGGTCTGTCCCAGGTGGAGGAACAGCTCCGCCAGGCGCTGCCTGCCGACGCCGACGCGGGGCCCATGGCGTTCGTGATCACGGTCGACCCGCACGATCGCACGGCTGGGCACGCGTACGCCGTGTTCGCCCGGCGTGAGCCCGATCCGGCGAACCCGGGGCAGACCAGGGTCGTCTTCTACTACGCCGACCATGGGAGCACCGCCGGCGAACCGAACCGCCCGCCGATCGACCCCGACGCCCAGATCTACTCGATGATCTTCGATCAGGATGGCGTACCGGTGCAACCGGCGGCGACCGCGCCCACCGGTGGCAAGCGACTGAGCCACGCCCTCGTCGCCGGACGGCCCACCGCGACGGGTGCCGCCGATCTCACCAGCCGGATCGACACCTTACTGTCGGCCACCGGTACGCCGTCCACCAACGTCCTGGACGACCTGGAACGGCAGCTCGACGACATGGGGCTGCGCCCGGGTGGCACTCATCGGCGCTGGAACCGGCTGGCCCGGATGACGTCGGGCTCCACAGTCGACGTCGACGCGTTCGTGGCGCTGATGCAGGAACCGGACTGGCGGGCGGCGTACGTGCGGGCGGCGGAGACGCCGAACGATGTGGCGACGGTGCTGACCGGCGAGGCGAACGACACGCCGGGCCGACGGATCGCGCTGGCGACGATCTTCGCGACCAACCCCGCTCCCGCGTACGCCGGACGCACCGACCAAGAGGCGACCGCCCTGGTGACGCAGCTGATCGGCGGCGACTTCCGGTTCGAGCATCAGACCACGGCGACGGTTTCCGGCACGGACGTCCAGATCGCGTTCAGCGAGCACACCACGCGCACCGTGCGCGTCGAGTACGCCGTCCTGCCGCCTGGTCAGCAGGTGCGCCTGGATTGGGACGCCGGCACGCGGACGTTCCGGTTGGCCGTCGCGCACGATCTGGATATGTCCACTCCGGAGGCTCGGGTGCGGATCACCCGGGAGCTGGGACGAGTCCGGCTGGGCGGGGCTGATTTCCGTTCCGAGCACTCCGGCGCGCAGGACGTGTTCCTGGATGTGCTTCAGGCGTACAGCTATGTGGGAACCGCGGATGTCTCGCACGTCCTGGCGGCGAACCGCCCCCCGGGCCTGACGGGCGAGGCCGGCGACGTGGCCGCAGCGGTACGCCTGGTGCAACGGAGCCGGTCCGAGGCGGACCGGGTCTTGCGTGTGCTGCTGGCGGCGGTGGCCGTCGACCCGGCGGCTGCCGCGACGATCACGCGGTTGACGGCGGCCGAGGCGACCAACGGCGACCTGCCTGGACGGCATCTGGCCCGGCTCGTCGGCGACCTCGATCTGCCACCGGGCCGGGGGCGTCGGGTCGAGCAGCGGCGGCAGCAGATCGGGCAGCTCGTGGCGGCGACGCTGGCCGTCGCGGGTGCCGATCTCGACCAGGCCCTCGCCGGGCAGATCGTGGAGAACGAGCTGCCAAGCATCGTCATCGCGGCGGTCGACCACGCGTTGTTCGTCCGCTCGTACGCCCAGAACCGGCTCGGGACGCGGGGAGTCAGCCGCGATGCGGTGCTGCCGTCCACGGCCGCCACGTTCGACGCGACCTTCCTCGGTGCGGCAGAGGCCGCCCGGACGGAGCTGCTGGCCGAGATCGCTGCCCGGACCGACAACCCGACATCGATCATCGTGCCACGCCTGGCCGGTTCCGGCGGAAACCTGGATCTCGCGCTGCAGTCGGCGTTGCGCGGCGAGGCCGCGACGTTGGGCTTCGCCGAGCCGTCGCGGGAGGCGGCAGTGCTGGCCCGATGGGGCCAGACTCTGCACAGCCTGGGCGGCCGCAGCGCCCGTGGCGTGACTCCGTCCACGGCGGACCAGCTGGACGCCGAGCGGGATCTCGTACGGCGGACGCTCGCCGAGCCGGACCGAGTGTCCATTCAGGATGGCGACCACGGCGACGCCCATGTGCTGTTCCAGAAGCGGTTCACCGACGCCCAGGGGCGTACGCGAGTCGTCGAGGTGACCGTCCACGTGCACCGGTTCCTCGCCGACCGCGCGGCATCGATCGTGGACGTCCAAGTCGCCACGGATCTCCGGATCGACTTCGGACGGCCGATGTCCGGCGCCCCACCCCGCCGCGTCCTGGTACGCACCCTGCTGACCGACCGGTCTCGTGTGCACGACCCCGGCGACATGCTCGACATTCACAGTCCGCACGAGGCGCTGCAGGCCAACGCTCGGGCGTTGCATCAGGCGGCCGCGGCGCTGGGGGTGACCGTCCAGCAGGAAGGCCGCTCCCCCGCCTTCCGCCTCACCTGGCCGAACGGCGACGGACCCAGCCGGATCACGCTGGACTCGGGGCCGACCCGGGGATCGTCGATCGCGGAGGTACGCCCGCCCCGGCCGGGCAGCCAGACCTGGGCGATCCGGATTCCCCCGAGCCGCATGTCGCGCTCGGGTCTGCCGCTCGACTTGGCCGAGGCCCTGGGAATGGCGCTGGGGCGGCATCTCGCCCAGAACTCCGGGCTGGTCATGACCGAGCAGCCGACGGCGCTCGCCCAGGCCGCCCGGCTGGCGGCGGTGGCTGTCGGGCGGGCCACCGCAGGCCCGATGCCGTCGGCGAACGTGGCCCATTCGCGTGCCGCGCGGTTGGCGGCCGAGGCGCACGCGCTCATCGACGGGCTCGGCCTGCGTCTGGACCAGCCGGAGCACGCCGCCCGGCGGGCCGAGGTGATCCGGATGACCGCCGCGATGTTCGGATCCACCGTGGCGGCTCAGGTCGACGCCGTTCTGTCTGATGTGGGCGTGGCGATCGCGGATCTGGCTGATCCCACCGACCAGGCTCTCGCCGAGAGCGCGCGGCGCAGCACACGTGCCGCCGAACGGGGTCGCCTGATCAACGACATCCTGCTGGAGCAGCACCGGCCCGGGCTGGTGACCGAGACCCCGGCCATCGCCGAGCTGCCCGTCCGGGGTACGCCGCTCGCCGGTGAGCCGCTCGCGCGGCGGATCTTCACTGCCACAAGGGACGTGCTGCTGAGCCGGGCGCTGACCGTGTCGGCGCATCGGCGTACCGGGGCGGACACGGTCGTCACCGCGCGGCACGACGGTTTGCAGGGTCCGGTCACCATCACCGTCCGCCCCGGCCGCCTCGCTGCCGGAACGGCGACCCACGTGCGGATCGACACCGTCGACCGGACCGTCACCATCACGGTCGCGGCGGGGCTGACCGCGGACAACACGACCCTGCACCTGGCCGGTGCGCTGACGCAGGCGCTGGAGACCATCGCCCGCGCCGATCACGACCGCAAGACGGGCCCGGCCGACGTTCTCGGCGAGCACCCGCTGACCTCGCGCGTGCGGCAGGACACGGACGGGTTGAGCCCGGCCGACATGGCACTCATCGCCCAGATCCAATGGCAGGCCGACCAGCTCGCCGTAGGCCAGCGGCCGACCGCGCTCGCCGCCTTGATGATCCTGCTGCACCGGGCCGGCGTACGCGACGGGCAGCGGCACGCCAAGCTGCGCCGGGAACTGCTTCTCCGGGCGTTGCCGACGCTCGCCGCCCGGCGGATCGACAACCTGCTGGACCTGGACCGCCATCTCGCGACGGCGCTCGGCGCCATGCTTCCGACGACGATCGGCGTACCGACGCCGACCCGGTCGGTGGGCCGACGGGTGTTCACCGCCCGGGTGCCCACCCTGGGGCTCGAGTCGTCGGGATCGATGAGCACGCCGCCGCACCAGCCGCTACGGCCGAGCGTACGCCGCGTCGCGGGCCGCCGGGCGGACCGGCTTGAACGGTTCGTCGCCGCGCGGCGGTACAAGGCGGCCCGGATGGGCGCCGATCGGATCGCGCAGATGCGAAGCCCGGTCGCGGCGGCATTGACCCGAACCGTGCTGTGGCCGGTGAAGTTCGTGCGGGCCCGCCCCTGGTCGCTGCTCACCACGAAGGTCCGCTACCAGCGACCGTGGCGAGTGTTCGCGTTCAGCAACAAGACCGGGTACACCCGCCTGCGATTGCCCGACGGCAGCCACACCTGGGTGGCGTACACGAAGACGACGGCGAGCCGGACGGTCAACCGGCTCGGGGCGATCCGCTTCTCGACCTTCACCCCCTGGAAGGACAACGACGGCCCGGGCCGAGGCCACGACAATCAGTACGGTCCGACCGGGGTGCCGCCGGGCTACCTGTTCCCGCTCACCGGCCGGGCCTGGATCGACGCGATCGCCGCGCTCCTGGCACACCTGCCGATGATCACGGTCAGCGCCAAGGACGGCAGCGGCATCGGCACGCCCCTGCCGTTCGGCAACAAGGACACCGAGACGCGGCCGACGACCGTCCGGGCCTTGGCCAACCTCGGCGAAGGCGTCACCGGGATCCTGGCCCGGTCGGACCCGTCGGCCGCGCTGGACCGGACGCACTCCTTCACGACGTACGCCTTCATCGGCACGTTCCTCGACGTGAAGATCTGGGGGGTCAAGCAGTTCTACATCTGGATCGGCGGCCAGGGCCTCGCGGCCAGTGGCAGCGAGGATTACGACAAGCTGATGTCGGACCTCCGCGAGATCCGGGAGAACGCCGCAAGGGTACGCACGGACGGCAAACGCCTCGCGAAGGTGCGATCGGCGTTCCACCTGATGAAGGCGATCAACCGGTATCGCAAGATCTTCTCCGACGCCGGGATGGAGTTCCAGCCGCTCGTCTTCGAGGTCGGCTACTCCCACCGGTACTCCCCGATCATGGACGCCCCGGATCGCCTGGACTGGGACACCGACCACGTGCACCACGACAACGACATGGTGCACGGCCCGTTCACTCAGGCCAACGACCGGGCCGGTTTGCAGACCAACCCGAACGTCGCTTTCTTCGTCGGCGCCTTCTCTCCCCGCAAGCTCATCCGCTTCCTCCTGAACCCGGTCAACCCGCGAGCCTACGGGCGGGGCTTCCACCGTGTCCGCACCTGGGTCCAGCGGCCCGGTATCGACGTGACGCTCCAGCTGACCGAGGCACGGCCCATGCTGGAGTCGACTCTCCCACCGATGGCGACCTCGGCGACGCGCCTGCCGGACGCGGTCAACCGGGCGCTCCGGGACCGGTACCGGCAGCTCCTCGAACTACAGAGCCGCACGCCCGGCGAGGCCCTCGAACTCACGGACCTGGAACGGCTCGCCGAACGCAATCCCCGGCTCCGGCAGCTGTTCGGCCACGCCCGGAACCAGGTACAGCAGAACCGATCGAATCCGGGCCCGCCGCAGCTCAACCGGATCGGCTCTCGAGGCTCCGGCCCGTCCTATCCGATGACCATGCACTCGGTCCGCGCCGTCGCGGCCAAGTACGGCATCGACCTCACCGGACTGCGGATCTCGATCAACAAAGCGGTCCGCGGCTGGCACGGCGTCACCCGGCCCGACGGGTCCATCGTCTTGTTCCGGGAGGCGTTCGCGAGCGAGGAGGACCTGGCCCGGACGCTCATCCACGAGCGGTTCCACCGGGACGAGCTGGCCGTCGGCCTGCCATACCCGTCGACCGCCGACGAGGCGGAGCGGTTCGAGGACCGGGCATACGAGCACGAGGAGACCTGGTGGGAGAATCAGCCCGTCCGGCCGGAGGGATGACACGTGGCGACCTGGGAACAGTGGCAAGACGCCTACGAGGCGGCGTACGAGGCCGTCCCGGCGGACCCGCCGACGAGCTGTCCCAACTGCGGCCACGAGACCCTGCGGCTGGTCTTCACCGGCGACGTCGGCAAGGGCGTCGGCTACGGCGCGTTCTGGTGCGACACCTGCCTGCAGGGCATCTCGATCTCCCGGGCGCCCCTTCCGGAGGGCGCGGTCGTGCGGGACATCCACGCCGATCCGGCCGATCGGGAGCCGAAGATCCCCAACTACACCCTCGTCAACTGAGGACTCAGCGCCACCACAGTGGACGCGGGTCGATCCACCACAGCAGACGACGGCGGCGGCTCGCCTTTCGGCGTACTCGGTGGATCAGATCCGCGGCCTGCTCGACAGCCGGTTCGGCGGCCAGGTCCGCGGCAGGGTCGGCGAACTCCGCGCGGTTCACCGCCTGTGGCAAATCGTCGCGCGGTTCCACGGCCACCGCGTCGCTGACGGCGGCCACGACTTCCGTCGCGGTCCAATATGGTCTGATGGGTACGCCGCCCAGCCGAGCGCCGTCCCGCAGTTCGGCCCAGGCCCCGCGTACGCGGCCCGCGTCGTCGGCGACGGCGAGCCGCAGGCGGCTGCGGCGGATGCGCAGCAGGGCCACGAGGGCGAACGCGAGCGGGAAGAGAGCCGTCGTCCAGGCCAGCCAGAGCCACGATCCGCGTACGCCGCCCGGCGGTTCGGCCTCCGGCGTCATGATCTCCACGTCCGGGGCGGTCGACGGGTCCTCGCCGGCGTCCGGAGACTGCTCGGGTTCGGCCGACAGCGACGGGCGGGGCGACGCCGACGGGGCGGTCGTGCTGGTCGCCGGGGGCGCGGTGACGTCGATGCCGACCCAACCGACCGGATCGAGGTAGATCTCCGGCCAGGCTCGGGCGTCGGCGGCGGTCACCGTCACGGGCCCGTTGCCCGTCGCGGCGGTGAATCCGACTACCACCCGCGCCGGGATGCCCAGCGCGCGGGCGAGGACGGCGTACGCCGTGGCGAACTGCTCCGAGGTGCCCCGGCCGCCGCCGGCGGCCGGAGTCGCCGTGAGGAAGCGGACGATGCTCGGATAGCCGCTGCCACCCGGAGCGCGGGGGTCGTAGCGGTACGTCGTCTTGAGCCACCGCGCCAGGTTGAGCGCCTGCGCGTACGGCAGGCCGTCGCCGGCCGCCGTCAACGCCAGTTCGGGGATGCGGCCGGTGTTGCCGGTGGGCAGTTCCCGGTACCGGTCGTACTTGGCCGAGCGGGGCAACTGCGCGGTCGCCAGCTGCACCTGGGTCGGGGCCGGGACGGCCGCGTCGACGGCGTACGTGAGACCGGGGTGCAGCCCGTCGGTCACGGCGACCGCACCGGACTCCTCGTCAACGGCGATCGCGACGCCGGAGACCCGGCGCAGCCCGTCCGGTACGGGCAGCCAGCTGCCGGTCAGCTCGGCGACGGTGACCGTGGCGTGCACCTGGTCGACGGCGATCGCCGGGTTCGGCACCCCACCACGGTCGCCCCCGGCAGCACGGTAGGTGGTGGCGGGCAGCCAGCTCGTGCCGTCGAAGTCGCCGAGCACGGCCCAGCGCAACGTCACCGGCCGGTCGGCGGTGATCCGCAGGAGCGGCTGCTCGGGATGCACCCCCCAGCGGCCGACGAGGCTGAGCGGATGGGTCTGCGGCGGTGCCTGCACTGGTGCGATCACGTACGCCCGCAGGTCGGGCGGGGCCGCGGTGACCCCCGCCAGCAGCGGCGGGGCCAGGAGTAGCGTGCCACCGGCGAGCGCCACGGCGACCAGCGCCGCGGTGGCGAGCCGCAGCAGCCGGGGCCCGGCTCTCCGCGTATGAGCCGGAACGGGCCGGAGCACGACGAGCAGCAACGCGAGCGCGGCGATGAGCACCGCGGTGCGGCGATAGTTCGTGCCGGCCTGTGGACCGGCGAGCACGAGCATCGCCGTGGCCAGCGCCACCAGCGGCAACGCGGCCGCGCCCGGACGACGGCCGCGAGCCAGCGCGGAGGCCGCCGAGACCGCGAGCCAGGTGGCGACGACCGGCAGGGCCAGGGTGTCCACCCGGGACGGTACGGGCGACGCGCTGGTCAGCAGCCGTGCTCCCGCGTGGGTGACCGAGTCCATGAGGCTGATCGGGCCGGGCAGCCAGTGGTGGAGTCCGATCAGGACGGCTTCAAGCCCGGCCGCCGCGGCCAGAATGTGCCAGCGGCGGCGGGGAATCAGACCGAGCAGCGCCGCTCCCGCCGACGTCGCGGCGAGCGTGATCAGCGCCTCGCGGCCGGCGTAGAGCCCGGCGATCTGGCCGCCCGCGACGGTTCCGGCGACGGCGAGCGTCAGCGCGATGACGAGACGTTCCACAACCGGTCCTGCAGTGCGTTGACGAGTTGGCCGGCGGCCGGCGCGAACACGGCCCACTTCAGTGGATCGTCGGGCGGCGGGCCGACCACGGCGGCGGCGACGCTGCGGTATCGCGCCGACAGCGGGCCGAGCAGCGACAGGTCGGCCTTCGTCCCGGTGACGAGCAGCACGGCGTCGCCTGCGATGTGCAGGGTCAGCCGCGCCCGCAGCTCTCCCACCTCGCCGCCGCCGATGGTCAGCCGCACCGCTGCGAGCTGGTCGAGGCCGGTCTGGGTCTGGCCGATCGAGCGCTCTCCACCGGCGCCGGAGGCGAGCATCAGCCGCAGGCCGAGTCCACCTTCCACGGTGGCGACCACGACCGACGCCGCCACCTCCACCGCCTCCTCGAAGGCCGCGGAGTCCGGATAGGACGCGAGCCGGTCGTCCAGGACGAGCACCAGCCGGGCGACCGCCGCGTCGACATGCGTTCGCACCATGAGCGTGCCCGCCCGTGCCGAGGTACGCCAATGGATGTGCCGCAAGTCGTCGCCGGGAACATACTCGCGCAGGGCGTGGAAGGTGATGCTGCCCGCGTCGACCAGTTCTCGTTCGCCTTCGATCTCGGCGGCTGAACCGATGGCGCCCCGGGTGAGCGGATGCCAGGCGGGCCAGACCGTGAAGGTCTCGGCCGGACCGGCGGGGCGGGTCACGGACCAGAGCCCGAGCGGATCGTCGCGCCCGACGCTGACCGGTCCGATCTGGAACACGCCCCGGCGGCCGGTCGGCAGCGCGAAGCTCACCCGGGCTGGGATGCCGGGCTTGGCCAGCACCGCCGCCCGGCCGGACGGCAGGTCGTCGCGGTCGCTGCCCTCCTCGCGCACCGGATCGATGAACGTGAGCAGCCGCCGGAACCGGCCGAGCACCACCACGTCGGCGGTGGCGAGGGCCGGTTCACCACGGCGCACGCGGCGCGGCTCGACGAGCCGGTCGACGACGACCCGGGGTGGCGACAGGCTCCACAGGGAGCTGAGGGCGAAGGCGGTCAGCCCCGCCGCCCCCAGCATCGCCATCTCCCGGTACGCCAGCAGCAGCCCGGCGGTGAGCAGGGCGGCGGAGCAGACGGCCGTCGTCAGCCCGCGCGCGGTCGGTCTGGTCAACAGTCCGGCAGCGCTTCCACGTCGTCACCGTTGTCGAAGCGCAGCCACACCCACGAGATCCAGTTCCCGTCGGTGAGCTTGAGCCAGTGGTCGCCTTCCTTGTTGTTGTTGTACGGGCCGGCGTTCTGGTTCTCGCCGTGGACCTTGCAGACCACGGTGATGTGCGCTCCGTCGGCGACCCGGCGGACGACCGATCCGTTGTCGTTGCGGTCGCCGTAGACGGGCAGCCCCTTCGAGCAGAAGGACGGGTCGGGGTTGCTCGCCGAGTCCGTGCAGGTCACGGTCGCTCCGTTGCCGCTCGGCGCGGCGTCGGTCTTCTGCGACGCGGTGTCGGTCGCGGACCCGGCGAAGGTCGTGATCTTCGCGGTGACCGTGTACTGCGTGTCGGCGGACAGCCCGGTGATCTTCGCCGGTGAGCCGCAGTCCGACACCGTCTTCCCGCCCGCGGTGAACGTGCAGGTCGCGGCGGCCCCGTCGCCGTCGGCGGTGAAGTTCACCGTGATCTCGGTTTCGGTGGCGCTGGTCGAGGAGATGGCGATCTTCGGCGCGGCCGGCTGGGTCACCTGGTCGAAGCCGGACGGGCCCTCGCCGTCGTCGTTGAACGCGACCACTTCGACCCAGTCCAGCTTGGCCGCGCTGGTGATCGTCACGGTACGCCCACCGCCGCCGGTCTCGCCGATCTTCTTGCCGTCCTCGTCACGGATCTCGTACCCCGTGATCGGCAGGCCGTGGCCGTCGGCCGCGTTCCACGTCACGACGTAGGTGTTCGCCGCGGTCTGGCGGCCCTTGACGTTGGTCGGCGCGGCCGGCGGGTAGTGCACGGTCAGCTCGTTGCTCTGCGGGCTGGCGTCGCTCGCCGCGCCCGCCGAGTTCCGGGCCACCACGGTGAAGGTGAAGCTGTCACCCGGGGTCAGGCCGGCGAACCGAGCGTCGGTGCCGGTCACGGTCTGCGGCGGGTTGGCCCCGGCCGCGCCGCCCTTGAGCGGGGTGATCACGTAGTCGGCCGCGCCTGGCACGCTGGGCCAGGAGACCAGCACGGCTCCGGTGTAGCAGTCGTCGGAGTCGGTCTCCAGCCTGGCGGTCGGGGCGTTGGGCGTACCCGGCGGCTGGGCCGCGGCCGGGGTCACCGGTTCGGACAGGGCGGGCGGGCCGTCGCCGACCTGGTTCGTCGCGTACACCTTGAAGCGGTAGGACGTGCCGTTGGTCAGGCCGGTGATGGTCGTCTGCAACGTCGAACCGTTGACCTGCACCCGGCCGCCGCCGCCTTCGTCCCAGGTCACGGTGTACGCCTCGACCGCTGCCGAGCCCGCCTTCGCCTTGCCCCAGGACAGCCGGACCCGGCCGTCCCCGGCCAGCGCCGTGACCGGCACCGGCGGACCCGGGCGCTGCGGCTCGACCTTCACCGTCGGCGACGGCTTCGGCGACGGCGGTCGCTTGGTCGGCTGGTTGCCCGGCTTGTCGGAGGGCTTGCCCGTCGGCGACTCCGCCGGCTGGGGCGAGAGCGTCGGCGCCGGCTGCGCGGTCGGTGTCGGCGAGGTCTCCGGGACGGGGTCGTACTTGTCCACCTTGGACGTCTTGCCGTCCTCGTCCACCATGACGGCCGTCGTCGTGTCCGGCGCGTTGATGAACAGGTGCTGCTCGCGTACCTCGATCTCGACCGTCGTCTGCGCCGAGCCGACCTGGATCGTCCCGGCGGGCTGACCGGCGGCGGTCACCACGCGGACGGTTCCGGTGGTCTGATCGGGAACGTAGACCTTGCCCGCGAAGCTGACGGCGGGCTGCTGCGTCGCCGCCTGCGCCTCGGCCGGAGTCAGCGACATGGTGGCGACCGGGGTGCCCTTGGCGACGTCGCCGATGGTGACGATCTTCTTCTCGGCGGGCAAGGTGATCGCCGCCGCCGAGCCGACGGTGCGGGCGGGAACGACCGCGCTGGCCAGCGGGGCGGGCGAGGTGATCTTGCGGGTGGCGGTCTCGCCGACGACGGCGATCTGGTCGCTGCCCCGGTCCACCACGAGCACACCCTGGTCGAGGACGGTCAACGCCTGCTCGTGCCCGGGGGTGGCCACCGCCTCGGTCCGCGCCACGACGATCTGCCGGTCGCGGACGACCAGCGCGATCGCGGTGCCCTGGCTGGGTACGCCGAGCCACAGCCGGCCCGACTGGTCGAACGCGCCGCCGACCAGCGGGGCGGGCAGGCGCACCTGATCGCCGATCGACTGGAGGCTGCCGGCGTCGACCGGGCGGACGAGGCCGCGCGTGCGGTCGACGACGATCGCGGTCGCACCGTCGAGCATGACCGCCGTGTCCTCGACGGTGCCGACGTCGAGCGAGCCGGAGAAGCCCATCCGGGTCAGGTCGATGGAGGTGACCCGGCCGGTGAACAGATCGTGGAGGATCACGTAGCGATCGCTCTGGGTGACCCGGACCGGGTGGCCCTGCGCGTCGATCATCGGCTGACGCAGCGACACGTTCGCGGAGACGGCGTTGACCTGCGACGCCTCGCCGACTTGCTTGCTCCACAGCCAGGACGCGCCGTCGGCGACCGCGGGCCGCTGGCCGGTCGCGCCGAGGGCGAAGACGGTCGCGCCGAGCGCCGCCACCAAGGCGAGCACGATTCCGGCCGGGTAAACCTTTCCGAGCCTTTTCAAGTGCCGCAGCCGCATCATCATCGTCCCGGTGCCTCCACGGTCTGAGGTCATTCGAAAGATGTGGATCCGCCGCACCCACCACAAGCGACGACAGCGTATCGCGCGGTTGTTTCGCGCGCTATACGCACCAGGCGGCCAACCGCAACAAGGCACGGCAGGTCGCGGGTTTGGCTCGCTCCAGCAATTCCGCGTCGAGCTGGGCGAACGCCTTGTCCGGCGGGATGACGAAGCGGTCGTGTGTGGACTGCCCAGGACGACCGGCCACTGTTCGCTTCGTGGCCGGCGCCGCAGTGTTCACCCGCGCAAGCGCCCTTTCCTCACCAAGGCCGTCCTCATCGGTCACCACGATAATGCGGTCTGCTGTGGACAGAAGTATCCGCGTCGTCCGGCTGGCATGCACGCCCAAGTCCAGCAGGAGGACGCTGTGCCGATCCCGCAGTTCCACGACCGCGTCCAGCGTGACCTGGTCGGTCCACATCGTGTCCGCCGCCACGTGGACGCCCGCGATCGGCGGGGCCGAGAGCAGGCCCGCGTATGCGATCCGGCCGGGCCACAACGCCGCCAAGGTCGCACCGATCCCGGCGGCGATCGAGGTCGCCCCGACACCGCCGGCCCCGGAGCAGACCGCCACGACCCGGCCGCCCACCGGAAGACGCCGCAACGCGGCAGCCGCCGCCCGTTCCTCGGCGACCTCGTCGGGATCGGTGAACCACTTCACCGTCGGTCCGGCCTCACTGTCTCGCCAGCGGATCGGCCAGCTCGGCGAGCCCGGTCGCGGCGACCAGGACGACCACGGTCGCCGCCGCCACGAGGAGTTCGCCCACCCGCAGCAGGCGGCCGCGACCGGTGCTGCGTACGCGACGGGAGCCGAACGCGATCGTCAGCACCAGCACCGCGCCCAGGGCGGCAGGCAACGCCCAGTCCCAGCCCAGCAGCAGTACGCGTACCGCACCGGCCAGCACGACCGCGGCCGTCGCCAGCCGTAGCGGCAGCACTTGACCGGTCCGCTCGAACAACCGAGACCGCAGCCACAGCAGCAGCGCCAGCCCCAAGGCGAGCGCGACGTCCCGGTGGTCGCCGGTGCCGATCAGCACGACGCCGCAGACCCCGGCACCGGCTGCCAGCCCGGTGATTCCGCCGATCAGATGTTCCTCGGCCACGCGCAGGGATCGGTCGACCTGCTCGGGCGGGACCGCCTGCCCGGCCGCGCGCAGCCGGAAGGACGCCTCCGCCATGCCGCCCGCACCAAGGGCGAACCGGGGCAGCAGGCCGACGCCGAGGACGACGAGCACCGGCACGACCCGCAACGGTTGCCGGACGTCGGAGCCGAGCGCGGCCCAGGCGGCCACCGCCGCGGCCACCATCGCGCCGACGAGCAGCGCGGTGGCCAGCGGGCGGCCGAAGCCGAGCAGGCGGCCGGCGATCGTCACGATCCCGGCGGCGCACACCGTGGCGGCGGCTGCGGCGACGACGGGCACCCGGTCGAGCAGCACGGTGCTGAGCCACCCGGCCAGCGCGGCCCAGACACCGGCCACCGCGAGCAACGCGGTCACCGGCCCACTCCCGGTACGCCGGCGGCCCCACCAGGCGAGCGACAACGCGACGAGGACGGCCAGGCCGGCGGTCGCGATCGTCGTCCACTCGGCGACCCGGGCCGCGGGGAGCAGGATCGCTCCACCCAGGACGGTCGCGGCGGACCAGAGCGCGAAGGCCGGTTGCAGTGTCCCACCGAGCCGGTCCTCCGTCACCGCCACATGATCCGGCCTCGCCCGGCGGCGGCGCAACCCCGTCCCTCCCCCACGCCGCGCACCCGCGGCTCGTATGGCTCCGGCGGTTCGTGCGACTCGGGCGGCTCGGGTCGCGATTCCGGCTGGATCACGGTTCCAGGTCGTATCTTGCGCCATGATTCGACCGAGAACCCTGATCCGGCACCCAACGCGGGCAGCGAGTGAAGAGGGCGGGTGGCGCGTGCAACCGGACGGCGACGAGAAGCGTCGGCAAGATGTGACCGTGATCGACCTGGGCGTCATCGAAGACCACGAACCGGGGCCGCCGCCCGTTCCGCCCTGGCTGCGCGCTTGGGGCGTACGCCGGCCGCTGGTGGCGCTCGCCGCTGCCGGGCTCTGCCTCGCTCTGCTCGGCGCGGCCGCACCCGCCCGGCCCGGTCCGCCGGTCATCACCATCGGCGGGTTCTCCGGGCAGGACGGCTACCAGGTCATCGGCGACACGCTGCTGTCCCTTCACTGGGGGCCGTCGTCCGGGATGACGGCGTACGACTTGCCCACCGGTGAACGCCGCTGGAGCCAGCCGTTGGGCGACCCACTCGACGGGATCGAGGATCTAGGCGAGGTGGTGCTGGTGAGCACCGCCCCGGAATTGCGCGATCCGCAGACTCCGACGCAGGCGCAGCTGGACGCCAACCTGGCGGCGAGCGTGGTCACGGCCTACGACGTGACCACCGGCGAGATCCGCTGGACCCGCAGCGGCAGTCTCTACGGCTCGGTCGACCGGAAGATCGCGCTCCTCCGCGCACCCGGCCCGCAGAAGCGCATCGAGGCGATAGAACCGTCGCGCGGCACCACGCGATGGTCGCGTCCAGTGCAGCCGGACGGGAGCTGGCAGCTCGGCTGGCGAGTCCGGAACGGCTACCTCAGCTCGCACGTCGACAGCCTCGTCGAGCTGGCCAAGGACGGCACGGTGACGCTGCTGGACCTCGTCACCGGTGCCGTGACTCAGACGGCCCACGTGCCGCCGGGCGGCGCGCTCACCGTGGCCTGGAACGGCGTCCTCGGCGTTCGCTACGGGCCGGCGGAGCCGACGGGCGACCCGGCGGTCGACCGGCACATCACCTTCTACGATGTCGACGCCGACTTCGCTCACCTGTGGACGGCGGCGGTGCCCCAGGGCGATCTGACGCCGTGCAGCCCGGACGAGGTGTGCTCGTGGGGAACGGATCCCCAGCCGCGCCGGTTCGATCTGCGGACGGGCGAGGATCGAACGGTACGGGGCGATCAGCGGAACACGCTGTTCGGCCGGTTGCAGGACGGCCAGGTCGGGGTGTGGCGGGTGGTCAACGCCGAGGAGACCCACCCGCTGGTCTACAGCGGGCCGGCGGCTCATCGGCCCGGCTGGGTGGGCGAGCTCGACGTGACCGCTACTACACCACGGGTCCGGCTGCTGATCGGGCTGTCCCCCATCGACCAGTGCCTGATCACGGTTCGGTGGCTGCTGTGCCTCAGTAACTCGACCAACCCGACCGGCACCTCGGTGGTCTACGCGGTCCGCCGCGCCGATCTGGACGCCGAGCCTCGGCTGCGGCCGACCAGTGGCGCAGACTTGGGGCTATGACCGATCTGGATAGCCGCTGGCGGCCGGTGCGACTACTGCTGGAGGCGGTCGATCAGCAGATCGCGTCGATCTACGCCGACGCCGGGGTCGACGGGATGCGTACGCGGTTCGTCGGGCCGCTGATCCAGCTCGGCCGGCGTGGCGCGATGACGGTACGCGAACTCGCCGATTCGGTGGAGGTGACCCATTCGGCGATGAGCCAGACGGTGGCCGCGATGCGGTCCGCCGGGTTCGTCGCCGACGCGGCCAACTCCGACGGGCGTACCCGCCGGGTCCAGCTCAGCGAGCGGGGCCGGGCGGCGATCCCGTTGCTGGAGGCGGAGTGGCGGGCGACCGAGGACTCGCTCGCCGAGCTGGAGGCGGAGGTTCCCTATCCGCTCACTCAGGTGGTGGCCGACCTCGCCGCCGCGCTGGCGAAGCGGTCGTTCCGCGAGCGCCTGGACGCTCACCTGAACGCTCGATAATATAGTGAGCATGACACACTATGAGCCAGCTTCACTATGGGTCAGCTTCACTATGAAGCGACCATGAATCGGCGTCACGAGGCGCTGAACCAGCTGATCGAGTTCTCGGTGCTGATGAACGAGGACATGACGACCAGCCTCGGCCGCGCCGGCCTGACCCCGTCGCGGACGCATGTGCTCTGGGAACTGGCCGCGGCCGGCCCGATGAGCCAGCGGCAGCTCGCCGAGCGGCTCAAGGTGAGCGCACGCACCGTCACCGGGCTGATCGACGGGCTGGTCGCGACCGGTTTCGTGACCCGTGAGCCGCATCCGTCGGACCGGCGGGCGTTCCTGGTGACCTTCACCGAGCAGGGCCGGCGCACGGCGACCGCGCTGGAGAAGGGGCAGGCGGATTTCGCCGAGCTGCTCTTCGGCGACATGGACGGCAAGCGCTTCGACCAGTTCACGGCGGGTCTGGCCGAGGTGCTCGAGCGCTTCAAGCACGGGCTCGCCACACAGACCTGGGAGGCGTCGTGATCCGGCTGATGGCGTACGAGTGGAGAATGTGGCTGGCCCTGGGCCGCTGGATCGCCCGGCGCCCGCCGCGGGGCGGGCGGCCGTTCCGCTACGCGGCGCCGGTGGTGCCGATCATCTGGACCTTCATCGTGCTGTCCGCGGTCGAGATCCCCATCGCGGACCTGCTGTTGCCCTGGCGCGGCGTGCGCATCGCGATGCTCGTCCTGGGCGCGTGGGGCGTGACCTGGATGATCGGCCTGCTCGCGAGCATGTACGTCAATACGCACACGATCGGCGAGGACGATATCAACGTCCGATATGGACTGTCGATCGACTTTCCCGTGCCATGGGAGGCGATCGCGGAGATCCGGGCGAACCAGCGCCCACTCCAGACCTCCAAGACAGTCCACTTCGATCAGACGAAGACCGGCACCGCGCTGAGCGTGGCCGTGGGCAGCCAGACCGCCGTCGACCTCGTTCTCGTCTCACCCCAAGTGGTACGCCTGCCGTCGGGCGACAGCGAACCGGTCACGGAGATCAGGATCAACGCGGACGACCCGGCCGCCTTCGTCGCCGAGGCGCGCGCGCACCTCACCCGCCGTCGTGCGGAGTCCGCCTCGGCGCACTGACCCAAGCCCGGCGCAGGCACGCCGTCAGTCGACGTCGTGCGGAGTCCGCCTCGGCGCGCTGACGGGGGCCTGACGCTGGCGGGGCATCGACGGCCGCCGGAACCGCCGCTTCTCGCGTCCCTTCGGCCGGGTCATCAGCGCGCCGACGACCGAGACGACCGTCAGCAGCAGGACGACGACGGCGATCTCCGGCCTGGGCGTCCCGGCCGACGCGGTGTTCGGTTCGGTGAGGAAGTCGTACCAGACCAGGATCGACTGGATGAGCGTGATCGCGGTGAACACGAAGATCAGCCGGTTGCGCCGCTCGTCGCGGTCGTTGAAGATCCGCTCGCGGTGGAGGCTGAACAGGTCGCGCAGCGCGGCGGTGCGCTCCTCCAGCGTCTCAGCCTCGGCGGTGGTGCTCCAGGCCTGTGCCGCGGCCTGCCGTACGCGCAGCCGGCCGGTGGTCAGGTAGCGCGCCTCCTGGCCCAGCAGCAGGTTGCGCATCGTGACGTCCTCCGTGAGCGACAGCACGTCGACGTATTGCGAGTCCACCGTGATCAGGCTGTGCTCGTCGGCCTGGCTGAGCCCGACGAGGTGGTCGGCGATGTGCCGCTTGGCCTCGTCGACCACGATCCACTCCTGGGTGGCCACCATCAGACCCTCGACGACCTCGTGCACGAGGCCCGGCCGGCCCATGGAGTGCACGTTGGTCATGCCCGTTCCGACGTGGACGGTCGCGCCCTGCGCCAGTTCCACCGGTACGCCGTACCAGCGGGCGTTGGGGAACTCGACGCCGGGCGGAGCGTCGACGCACAGCCGGTGCCACCACAGCAGCGTGCTGCTGTCCATTGCCGACGGCGGCAGCGGCCGCAGCAGCGAGGGCTCGACGACCTCGGCGATCCGCTGGCTCCACCGCGCGATCAGCGGCTCGACCAGCTGCGTGGCCGGTCCCTCGTACTCCTTGAACCGCGTGCTGCACTCCTCGTCTTCGAGGTCGAGCGAGATGTCGTCGGGCAGTTCCATCTCGATCACCACGAAGGCGATCGCCAGGCTGCTCACGTAGAGCCGGATGGCGGTGCCGCCGACCTCGGTCGCGCCGGAGAAGACCATCGTCTCCATCCGGGTGTAGACCGAGCCCACCACGTCGAAGAACAGGTCGGCGTCGTCGACGGCGGCGTCCGACTGGAACTCGGTGAGGCCGGTGCGGAGCATCTCGGACAGCTCTTCCCGGCCGCCCGGCTTCATCAGCGCGCTCAGCGAGAAGCGTACGGGCAGCAGGAAAGTACCGAAACTGACGATGCGCAACGCGCGCCCCTCCCCAGGTGCGTCAGCGGGTCCGCACGGCCAGAATCCAGTCGCCGTGACCGGCGTGCCCCGCCTCGGTCGTCCAATCGGGACCGAGCATATCGGCAACCCGGTCGGGCGGGAGATACAGCGGGGTGCCGGGTCCGAACGAGGTGCACCACAGCAGCTGACCGCCGACACCGAGGATCCGGCCGAACTCGCGGAAATCCGGAACGCCGTTCAGGCTGACCAGCAGCGGCACCGAGCCGTCCCGGAACGGCATCCGGCGTACGTCGGCGGCGACGTAGGCGACGTGCGGCAGTGCGGGAGCGCCCGTGAGCATGGAGACGTTGACGTCGGTCGCGACGACCGGCGGGCCGACCCGGGCGAGCAGCTCGGTCGCCTGGCCGGTGCCGCAGCCGATCTCGACGATCCACTCGACCGGCCGGGCGTGCTGCAACCCGGCCGCGACCGTGGCGGCGTACCAGGGTTGTTCCACCGCCCACTCGGTCCACTCTGGAGCCATCTCGTCGTAGGTGACGGCCAGCTCCTCCCACGTCTTGTCGTCGTCGGGATCGGCGAGGACACGTTCGAGCGCGAGCCGGCTGCGATGGGTGGACGCGTTCAGCTCAGGCGGTGGCGCGTCGGGGATCTCCACGGGGTCGTACCACAGCTGTACGGGCATACCAGCAGGGTACTCACTTCACCGCAAGCAGACGGTTGATGTGACGCGCCGGCCCCGGTGCGCCGAAATGCCACCCCTGCGCGAGGTCGCAATCCAGCCCGGCCAGCAACGACGCCTGCGCCGCCGTCTCGACCTCCTCGGCGGTGACCGTCAGTTTGAGGGTGTGCGCGAGGCGTACGACGGTGGCGAGGATCTCGATGTCGGCCGCGCTCGGACCGGCCGGGCGGCGCAGCGCGGAGACGAACGGCCCGGCCAGTTTCAGCGCGTGGATCGGCAGGTTGCTCAGGTACGCCAGATTCGAGTACCCGGTGCCGAAGTCGTCGATCGCGATGCGTACGCCGAGGTCGGCGAGCCGATGCAGGACGGCCAGCGGTTCGCCCTTGGTCGCCATGAGCGCGCTCTCGGTCAGCTCCAGTTGCAGCGCCCCGGGATCCATGTCGGTCTCGTCGAGGATGCGGCGCAGGTCGGCGACCAGACCCGGCTCGGCGACCTGACGTGGCGACAGGTTGACGCTGATCAGCGGATGCCAGTCCGGGTGCTCGCGGCGCCACCGGTCGGCCTGGGCGCACGCCTCCCGCAGCACCCACTGGCCGAGCCGGACGATCAGGCCGCTCTGCTCGGCCATCTCGACGAACCGGTCCGGGCCGAGCAGTCCCAGCTCGGGATGCTGCCAGCGGACCAGCGCCTCGACCCCGGCCGGCGCGCCGTCGTTGAGGTCCACGAGCGGCTGATAGTCGAGGAAGAACTGCTCCTCCTCCAGCGCCCGGGGCATCTGGGCGGACAGCCGGTAGCGGCCGACCGCCTGGGCGTGGCGGTGGTGGTCGAAGACGGCCGACCGATCCCGGCCGTCGCTCTTGGCCCAGTAGAGCGTCGTGTCGGCGGCCTTCATCAGCTCGGCGGCGGTCGTTCCGGCGGCGGCCCGGTCGACGACGCCGACACTGGCCGCCACGCTCAGCGTGTGCCCACCGAGGACGACGGGTTCCCGGACGACGGCCAGCGCCTCGTCGGCGATGCGGACGAGCTCGGCCTCCCCCGGCGACTGTTCGAGGAGCACCACGAACTCGTCGCCGCCCATCCGGGCGACCAGCCGGCCCGGCCCCGACAGGCGTACGCGCAGCCGCTCCGCGACCGAGCGCAGCAGCTCGTCGCCGGCGTCGTGCCCCAGCGTGTCGTTGATCATCTTGAACCCGTCGAGGTCCAGGTAGCACACCCCGACCCGGGCGTCGGGACGGGTGTCGCCCAGCGCGGCGGCGAGCCGTTCGAAGAACATCGTGCGATTCGGCAGCCCGGTCAGCGGATCGTGGGTCGCCTGGAACGCCAGCTCGGTCAGCAGCCGCCGTTGCTCGGTGATGTCCTGCACCATCCCGACGGCGAACCGCGGCGCGCCGTCCTGCGCACGGATCAGCGAGACGGCCAGCTCCGTCCAGATCTCCTCGCCGTCGCGCCGGTAGTACGCCTTCTGCGTACGGAAGTGGTCGGAGTCGCCGCTGAACAGCTGAGCCAGATCGGCCCAGACCGCCGGATCGTCCGACGGGTGCGCGAAGTCGCTCGCCGACAGCTCCCGCAGCTCGTCGATGCTGTAGCCGAGCATCTCCGACAGCGACTGGTTGACCTCCATGATCCGGCCACTGAGGTCGCCGATCCCGATGCCGATGGCGGCGTCGGCGAAGACCGCTTTGAAGCGCGCCTCACTCTCCCAGCGCGCTCGCTCGGCGGCGGTTCTGGCCTGCATCGAGGCGACATGGATGCGCTCCTGCTCGGCCAGGGTGCGTTCGCGCAGCGCGTCGGCGTACCCGCCGGCCAGCTCGGCGAGCACCCGGCGCAGCCGATCGTCCTTGTGCACGCTCACGGCGTACGCCGACAGCCGATCGCCCAGCGCACGCAGCGAGCCGGTGATCGCGCCGACATCGGTGAAGTGCGAGGACACCAGGGCGGCGCCGATCGACCGAGCCGGGCCGGGGTCGTCGCCGGCCGCGTCGAGCAGAGCGAGCAGCTCCTCGACCCGGGTGGTCAGCCGGGCTGAGAGCGCGGTACGCCCGATGACGACGTAACTGGTCTCGGCGATGGCGTCGGTCCAGGCTCCGGCGACCTCGGACGCGTTCGGCGGTTCCACGGTGCCCGCCCAGGCCGTCAGCGAACCCGGCCGACGCCCACGAACCCGGGATACTCGTACGCCTCCGGCCCGAGTTCGTCCGGGGCGTCGGGCCGCCAGAGCGGCGTCTGCACCACACCGGGATCGAGCAGGTCGAGGTCGCCGAACAACGCGGCGATCTCGGCCTGCGACCGCATCGTGACCGGGCTGGCCGTCTTCTGGTAGAGGTTCGCCGCCTGGCCGAGCTGCGCCGACTGCCGGTCCGGGCTGGCGTGCGAGATCACGATGTGGCTGCCCGGGGCGAGCCGGCTCGCGATCCGCCCGATCAGCTCGATCGGCCGCTGCCCGTCCGGCACGAAGTGCAGCACCGCGATGAACAGCACGGCGGTCGGCCGGGCGGGGTCGATCAGCGCCTTGACCCGCTCGTGGTCGAAGACGGTCGACGGCTCGCGCAGGTCGGCGCCGATGACGGCGGTCCGGTCGTTGTCCGCCAGGATCGCCTGGCCGTGTGCGACCGCCACCGGATCCCAGTCCACATAGACCACGCGAGCCTTCGGGTCCAGTTCCTGCGCGACCTCGTGCACATTGCCCACCGTCGGAATGCCGGAACCGAGGTCGACGAACTGGTCGACGCCGAGCGCCGACAGGGCTCGCACCGCCCGCCGCAGGAACGCCCGGTTGTCCCGGGCCAGCTGCGGAACGTTGGGCATGGCCTGGAAGACCTGCTGGGCGAACTCGCGGTCGACGGCGAAGTTGTGCGAGCCGCCGAGATAGTAGTCGTAGACACGGGCGACGCTCGGCCGGTCGAGGTCGAGGTCGGCAGGGGCCCAGCTAGGACGTTCCATGGGGCGGCTCTTTCGACTGTCGGGAGGGGACGCGACGCGAGAAGCATATGCGGTATTGCTGCAAGTTGCACCCGGCGCTTGACGGGTCAATCGCTACGGTGAACGCATGAAGATCTCCATCGGACTCCCCAATCCCGTCCCGGGAGTGTCCGGCCGCCTGCTCGTCGACTGGGCACGCCGGGCCGAGGAACGCGGGTTCGCCGGGCTGGCCACGATCGACCGGATCGCGTACCCGAATCACGACTCGCTGACGACCCTGGCGGCTGCGGCCGGTGCGACCAGCCACATCGGACTGATGACCAACATCCTGCTCGCTCCGGTCTACCCCGCGCCGCTGCTCGCGAAGGTCGCGGCCAGCCTCGACCAGCTCTCCGGCGGCCGGCTCACGCTCGGCCTCGCCCCGGGCGGGCGACCCGACGACTACGAGCTGACCGGGGTGGCCTGGAATCGGCGCGGGCGGGTGTTCGACGAGACCCTTGCTTACCTGCGGACCGCCTGGCAGGACGGCCAGAGCGTCCCGGTCCCGGTGCACGACCGCCGGGTGCCCATCCTCATCGGCGGCACCAGCGACAAGGCCGTCGAACGCGTGATCGCCTGGGGCGACGGCTGGACCGCCGGCGGCGCACGACCCGACCAGGTCAAACCCTTCAACCAGCGAGTACGCACAGCGTGGGCCGACGCGGGCCGAGCCGGTGAACCGAGGCTCGCGACGTTGGCGTACTTCTCCCTCGGTGACGACGCCGAACAGGAGTCCCGTGACTACCTGAGTCACTACTACGCGTTCACCGGAGACTTCGCGAAGATCATCGCCGACGGCGCCCTGCGTACGCCGGAAGCGATCCGCGCGGCGGTGACCGCGTTCGAAGACGCCGGCTGCACCGAGCTGTACCTCGACCCGACCGCCGCCCGGCTGGACCAGGTCGACCGGCTCGCCGACCTGCTCCTCTAGCGGGTCTGGTCGGCCGACTCGCGGTCGATCCCCATCGTCAGCAGGTGCAACGCCAACGCCCGCGCCTGTTCGCGGATCTCCGGCGCGGCGGTCGTCTCCCACAGCCGCCCGCGCCGGGCGGACCCCAACGCGAACAGCGCGGGAGCCCGATGACCCCGCCCCGACATCGCACCGTGCTCGTCGACGGCCAGCCCCAGCTCATGCGGACCGGGCGCGGCCAGCCCGTCCGCGACCAGCGACCGGACCAGCGGATCCCGATCGGTCAACCGGCCCGGCCCGGTACAGTTGATCACCGCGGCGTACGCCTGGGTCTCGATGCCGTGCCCCTTGATCACCGCCTCGATCCGGCCGTCCGGCAGCGGCCGCAGGCCGCACACCTCGCCCGCGCGGACGCGGAAGCTCCCGTCGGACCGCCGGGCCTCGACCGACGCGGCCACCTGCGGCGCCATCCGATGCCGATGCACCTCCCAGTACCGCGCCACATGCCGCAAGAACCGCCGCTGCTCATGCTCGGGCAGACGCCGCCACATCACGTCCCAGTGCGGTCGCAGTCCGTCCATGACTCCGCGCCAGTCCCCCGTGCCGGCGGCCTGATCGCGTACCCAATGGAGCAACGTGGCCACACTCGTGGCCGCCGGCGGCACGACCTCCCGGCGGACCGACGGCGCGTGCGCCCGCGGCAACAGACCGTGGCGCGACACCGCGGTGATCTCGCGCCCCGCGAGACTCAAGGCCACGTCGACCGCGGTCAGGCCGGTCCCGATCAGCAGCACCGGTCCGTCGCCCACTCCCGCAAGGACGTCCTTCTGCCAAGGATCTTGAATGTACGCCGAAAGCCGCCGGACGTCGTCGCCGGCCGCGATGGGGTGCCTGGGGGCGGGATTGCCGACCGCCAGCACGACCGCGTCCGCCGTCAGCACCACCCCATCGGTGAGCAGCACGGTCAGCCCGGCATGGGACGCCTCGAAAATGCGGCTGACAGTGCCCCGATGCACGGTGAGCTTCCCCGGAGCAACCTCGTCGACCGCGCGCAACGCCTCCGTCAAATAGTCGCCGTACCACCCGCGCGCGACGAAATCGCTACCCTCGGTGTGCGGATCCCGCCGACGACACCATTCCAGAAAGTCCTCGGGCCGATCCGGGTCGACGCTCATCGCTGAAACGGGCGAATTCAGCAGATGCCACCGCGCCGCCGTCGAGTACGCCACGCCCCGGCCGGGCCGCGCCTGCGGGTCGACCATGATCACGGACCAGCCGGTCCGGACCAGCTCCCGAGCAGCGACAACGCCGCTGAACCCGCCTCCGACGACCACCGCAACGGCCATGACGCGCCCCTTTACCTATAATTCCTATCGACACCATAGGATATCTCTCACCCCCAGCGCCACCCCCCACCCACTTTCCCGCCGATCATGAACTAACGGTCGTGCTCGACGGTGTGTCGGTGCCCGGGACACCATGATCGCTCCCCCGAGATCCTGATCAAATCGGGCCCCTGGCCCGCCCTCCGAAGCCCATGAGAGGCGACACGGGATACCGAGATGCGCCCGGCCCTCCGGATCGGGTACAGTCTGACGCGTCCCGGGCGATTAGCTCAGCGGGAGAGCGCTTCGTTCACACCGAAGAGGTCACTGGTTCGATCCCAGTATCGCCCACCATAGTTCCAGCTCAGAAGCCACCTGGAGGATCTTCCTCAGGTGGCTTCTTCGATGTCGGAGGGCACACGTGCTCTAACAGTGACGTACATCGACGCCTGGTCATCGCCCAACCACAACCGCCTAATCCCCATAGCGACTAGGGCGGCGTCGCCTCGACTTTCTTGACCGATCGATCTGGATACGATTAGCATCGAGTCGTGGCAAGGACCAAGGAGTTCGATCCGGACGTGGTACTCCGGGCTGCCCTCGACCTGTTCTGGGAGCGGGGGTACGAGGCGACCTCGATGGCCGACCTGGTCGAGCATCTGGGCATCGCGCGAGCGAGCATCTACGCGACGTTCGGCAACAAGCACGATCTCTACCTCAAGGCGCTCGACCGATACGGCGACCTGGTCGACCCAGAACTGCTGCGTGGTCTTTCGCAGCCTGGTCCGGCACTGCCGGCCGTGCGGGACCTCGTTGAGCGATACGCGCGCGAGGCCGGTGACGACAGCGGACGGCGTGGCTGCTTCATCGTCAATACTGCCGTGGAGGTTGCGCCACATGACCGGCAGGCGGCGCGCCGTGTCGCGGCAAGCTGGGATTACCTGGAAACCGCAATGACCTCTGCGTTGATCCGGGCGCAGGTCCAAGGTGAGCTGGGTCCGACCAAAGATCCACGCGCGCTGGCCCGGCTCCTTCTGGTGTTGATGCAGGGCATTCGGGTGGTCGGCAAAGTCGGGGCGGAGCCGCGGCGGCTACAGGACGCCGTCACGCAGGCGCTGGCCCTGCTCGACTGACGGCGGGCCGGTCGAAGCGGACCGGTCGTGGGCAGGCTCTCGATGCCGAGATTCGTGCTTTTGCGGCTTTGGCTCCTATCCCCTTCTCTGCCTTGCGGCGTCAGCCTATGCGCCGATACCAGAACGATCGATCCCGAATGTCGAAGGGTGAGCGACGATGGCGACAACTGTCCCCGACCGACGACCGGGCAGGTTCGGCACGGCGGTGCGTCGCGGTACCGCGTGGTCGCGACTCGGCCACGCGGGTCAGGATGGCGGGCCGGACAAGCCGACGACCGGCTCTGCCTTCGCTCTGCTGGGCATCATGCAGGCGACGCTGATCTTCACTATCACCGTCCTCTCCGTACCGCTGCCGGTGATCGGACGACAGTGGGGATTGGGCCAGTCCAGCCTGGTCCTCATCAGCGCCGCATATGGGTTGTCCTTCAGTGGCCTGCTGCTGTTCGGCGGTCGCCTCACTGACCAGTACGGCGGACGCCGGATGTTCACTGCTGGTCTCGTCGTCTTTGCCGCCGCTTCGATGGTTGCGGTGCTGGCTCAAGGAATTGCGGTCCTCACCGCCGCCCGCTTCGCCCAGGGGGCGGGCGCGGCCCTCGTGGCGCCGGCAGCCGTCGCGGTACTGCGCCAAGTGTTTCCCGACCCCGTCGGCTATAGCCGAGCGATAGCGACCTGGGGCGGGTTGTCGGTACTCGGTGCGACGTTGGGAACGCTCCTGTCCGGGATCGTCGCCACCTGGTTGTCGTGGCGATGGATGTTGGCGGTTCCGCTGGTGATCGCAGCGGTGGCGGCGGTTGCGACGCCGCAGTTATTACCGGAAGGCACTCGGCACAGCAGGGCCACGCTCGACCTACCAGGCGCGTTGCTCGCCACCACGGGAATCACGCTGCTCAGCTTTGGCCTGGTGGTGACCGGCGAACACGCCTGGACCTCAGCGATCGCACTGACTCCGCTGGCGTTGGGCCTCGTACTGCTGGGCGCGTTCGTGGCGGTCGAACTAAGCAGTGCCGATCCGCTCTTGCCGATGCCTTCCTGGTCGATCTCCGGCGGGCGACCGCGCTCCTCGCGATCGCCGTGTCCGCGGCCGGAACCGCCCTCGTCTCGCTCCTGCTGGTTCTGTATCTCCAACAGATCCGAAACTGGACGCCGCTGCGTACGTCGATGGCGTTCCTTCCTTACGCCGTGGTGCTCGTCGTGGTCGGTCGGTTGTCCGGGCGGCTCATCGCCCGCTGGGGAGCCCACCGCGTTGCCTCCGCAGGGCTCGCGCTGGCGGCTGGTGGCCTGCTCCAGTTGGCCGGTGTGGATCCGCAAACCGGATACGGCCTCGGTCTGCTGCCGGGTCTCGCTCTCCTGCCGGCCGGAGTCGCGTTGTCCTTCTCCGCCGGGTCGGTGATCGCCCTGGCAGGCGTACGGCCGGAGCAAGCGGGCCTCGTCGGCGGCGTGTTGAACACGGCGATGGAAGTGGGCCCAACGGCAGGGCTCGCCCTGCTGACCGCGCTCGCCACGGCACGCACCGCACACCTCGAGACTGGCGGCGCCGACCTGCCAGACGCAACCACCAGCGGGTATGCCTGGGCATTCGCCGTCACCGGGGTTGCCTTCGCGGTACTGGCCGCGGCCATGGCGGTGACCGCACGCGCCGGCCCCCACCGGTCCACCTGACGGGCCACCACGACCTCGGCCGTGACGGAATGGCGCTCGCCAGCAAGGAATCCCACCAGCAATACCGACCCGACGCCCAGAAGGAGTCAACACCTTGACCGCACAATTCACCGGCAAGGTCGCCCTCGTCACCGGCGGCGGCGCAGGAATCGGCCAGGCCGTTGCCCGAGCGTTCGCCCGCGAAGGAGCGGCCGTCGTCGTGGCGGGCCGCACGCTCGGCTCGCTTGACGGAACCGTCAAGCTCATCGAGGACGAGGGCGGCCGCGCCACGGCCATCACCGCCGACGTCACCAGCTCGGCCGACCTGGCCAGACTGGTGGCCGAAACAACAGGCCGGTACGGCGGGCTCGACATCGCGGTCAACAACGCCGGCGTCCTTGCCGCAGTCGGCCCCGTCGGCGACATCGACGAAGAGCAGTGGAACTACCTCGTCGCGGTGAATCTCACCGGCACGCTGCTGGCCATGAAACACGAAATCGCCCACATGCGGGCCCACGGTGGCGGGGTCATCGTCAACATCGCCTCGAACCTCGGCGCCCACGCCCGGCTCGCGGGGCTCGGCGCGTACGTCGCGACAAAGGCCGCGGTCAGCGCGCTGACCCGCAACGCCGCTCTGGACCACATCCGCGAGGGGATCCGCATCAACAGCGTCAGCCCCGGACCTATGGACACCGGGATGTCCCTGCGGCCCGGGGAAGGTCCGGCGGACCGAGCAGACCGGATGGCCACCCAGTCGCCGATCGGCCGCGTCGGCACCCTCGACGAGATCGCTGCGGCGGTGCTGTACCTGGCCTCGCCCGGCGCCGGTTTCGCCGTCGGCACCGATCTGGTGTTCGACGGGGGAGCCACCGCGTAGAAGCACCCGTCACCGCCCGCGCGTGTCGCTCACGGCGTGCGCGGGCGGTGCGAACAACGGAGGCCGCGTTCAGAAGGCGGCGTTGCTGGAGCCCGTCGAATCGGTGTTGGATCACGCCCGACGCGAAGAGCTCTTCATCATCATCAGGAGGGAATCTGCCCTGTTAAGGCCGCTGATTCGGGAGGATCCGACAGCTAGCGGCGGTGTCGAACAGTTTCCGGATCGAGTCTCCCCGAGGCCGTCGTCCACTCAGGTCTTAATCTGCCGCCACGCCACGGCCTAATGGCCGGCTGCCACGTAGCTTTGGTGGTCACCACGCCCAGGCCGCAGTGCCGCGATCCGCCGGGTGTGGTCGCGATCGCAACTACACCCGGCGGATCAGACTTCCTTACCGACTGTCCGGACGGGACGGTCGGCTCACAACGTGCCGCACTGGCCGACCCGCGGCCCGCTGACGGTATTCGCCACCCCGCTGTTCACCGGTGGCGGCTCGTTGCCCACGCATCGCAATATCCCGACGATCTGGTTGCCGGACACCACGCTCGGATCATCGCCGGTCCGGTTGCCGATCAGGCTGACCGGGCCGACCACCCGCACTCCGCTGACCAGGACCGTACCGGTGGTGCCGGTGATCGAAAGCGGGCCCTCAATCTGGCTACGGGTCAACTCCACCACCGTGGCACCCGTTGCGGTCACCGGCCCGACGACGCTGGCCTCGAGCGCGTACAGCCCGGCGCCCTTCTCGACCCTCATCGGCCCGATCACCTTGGCGCCCTGAGCCAGACATGTCACCCCGGCGCTGACCGTCAACGCGCCGCTGTGCTCGCCGCTGATCACCTGGGCGCAGGTCTGATCCGTGACCTCAAGCGTCACCGGCAACGTCACCAGCCCGTTGTTCGGGTCATCGTTGCTGACACAGAGTTGCGCCCGGTATATACCAGCGGCCAGCCCGGTGCTGTCCAGGGAGACTGTCACCTCGCTGGACTTGCCGGCGCCGGTGCCGTCCGAGGCACGGTCCACCGACAGCCACGGCACCTCGTCAGGTGTGACGCACGGTTGCAGATCCGGCAGCTGGACGTGGGTGATGAACCGGGCCGTCCCCTTGTTGTTCTTCACCGAGACCAGCTGGTTGGCCCGGTTGATCTCCTCGACGCCCCGCGAGCTGGTGACCAGGAAGTTGCCGTTGCCGAGCTGGTAGACGCCCTGATAACCGGTGCCCTTCGCAGGTGCGTAGGTGCCGATCAGTTTTCCGGTGGAATCCATCTCATAGACCCCTGCGGGGCCGCCGCTGCCGTAGTTCGCGGCGAGCACGTTGCCGTTGGGCAGCTCCACCATCTGGCCGGGCCAGCTGATCCCGTTGACGAAGCGGGGGTTGGCTCGGGATCCGTCCTTGCTGAAGCTGTGGATGGCGTCGCTGTCGCTGGCTGAGATCAACATGTCGTTCTCGCGGAACAGGATGCCCCATGGACCCTTCATACCGTCGGCGCCGGGGGCGACGAAGGTACCCAGGTACTTACCGTCGGCATCGAATTCGACCACCGACTGGGCGTTTGCCTGCGCGGCGACCGTCACCAGCACGGTGCCACGCGGAGAGAGTGCAATACCCCGCGTGTTGGCCATGATCCTAGGGTCGTACGCCCCGGCGGACGGGGCGAAGACACGGCGGAAAGTGCCGTCCAGGCTGTACTCGGTGACCACTCCGTTTATCTGGTCGGACATGAGGAACCCGCTGCCGTCCGGTTTGGCCACGATATGGAACGGCGTGTACAAGGTGCTAGTCGGATCGAACGAGACATGCGGGATGAACTGTGGATCGATGAGGTTTCCCGTCTGCGGGTCGAACGCCATCACCCCGCGCGTACTGCTGCCCGAGTTGGGAATCAGCAGCACACCGTTACGCAGGAGCCGGACCCGCTCGTCGTCTGGTCCCGCTTCCGGGTCGTCGACCCGCCAGTCCAGCACTCCGTGGCCGGTGTTGCGGACCGTGAAGCTCTGTTTGGTGATCAACCCGGCCGGCTGCCGAGAGGAGAGCGACTTCTGCGCCACCGCGATCCGCGGTACCGGTATGACGGTCAGCGTCAGCGAGATCCTCGTGTTCGGCTCGTCCTGGTCATTGCTGGCCAGACAGAGGTCAGCCTGGAACACGCCACCGTCATCCAGGCCGGTCGAATCGAGCGTGATCTCGATGTTCTGATCGGTGAACGGGGCCAGGTCGCCCTGTGCTGGGGTCACTTTCGCCCAAGACGGCCAGGAGCAGCCGGTGCCCTCCCCCGTGGCCCGCCAGGTCAGCGGGGCGCCGCCAGCGTTGCTCACCTTGACGGTGTGGCGCTCGTTCTGCGCGACATCCATGCTGCTGCTCAGCGCGGCCTGATCCACGGTCAGATCCGGAACGGCGGGCAGCACGGCGATCGGGAAGTGGGCCGCGGCGACCGCCGGCCCGTCCCCGCCGTGCCGGGCATCGGTCGTCAACTCGATCGAACCGAAGAGCCACTTGTCCCGGGGGGTGCCGGTGACGTCCAGGGCGATGGTCAGGGCCTGGCTGGCTCCGGGCGCCAAAGTGAACTGCGTCGGCGTGACGCTGATCCGTACCCCGGTAGGCGCCTTGGTCGCTACCTGCCAGGTCGCGGTCACTCCGGCCACGCTGGACACGGTACGGGTGAAGGTGCAGACCTTGAGGCAGTGGTGCTCGACGACGGCCGGCAGATTCAGGGTCTGGGGATCGCCACCGGTCTCGGGGTCGGCCGCGATGAAGTTCGCGGCCGTCTCATCCAGCACCAGTCCGGCCCGGGCGGCCTGGTCCAGGTTGATCCGGCCGGAGCCGACGTCGAACGGGTCGGCCAGGGTGACCCCGTCCTCCTTCCGTACGCCGTCCCGATCGGCGGTGACCGCCAGCGCGGAGCGGATCCGGGTCGGCGACCAGTCCGGGTGTAGGGCCGCCAGCAGCGCACCTGCCCCGGCCACGTGGGGCGAGGCCATGGATGTGCCCTGCATGAAGGCGTACTGGACCGGGTTGGTGGCCGTCGCCATCGTGGCGGCAAGGATGTTGCGACCAGGGGCGGCGAAGCTGGGGGCGAGCAGATCGAACTGGCTGGGTCCGCGGGAGCTGAAGTCGGAAACCAAGTCGGTCCACTTCGGATTGCGTATCACCTCACTGCCGGTGCCCACGTGCACCTCGACTGGAGCGTTGATGGTGGCCAGGTGCTCACGCAGCCGTAGCCCGTCCGCCAGAGCGACCATCACCGCAGGGATCTTGCTGCCTTTCAGCTCGCCCATCGTGATGGGCGGGCCGGCGAACTGGTTGTGCACGATCACGCCGGTCGCGCCGGCGGCGGCGGCGTTGGCGACTTTGACGGAGAAGTTGCAACCTCCCCGGGTGATCAGCGCGACCTTGGCACTGAATGCGCCGGCCGGGAAGGTCTCACAACCCAACTCGTTGCCAGGCTCGGCGGTGCCCGAATACCGGAGTTCACCGTCGATGGGCGGGATCGGTGAGCCGTCGCCGATCACAGCGGGAATGCCGGTGAGCGACGGCGGCACCGGTCCCGGCGCGGTCACATCGAGCCGATGGGCGATGACCCGCTCTTGGTCTACCGAGGCAACGGAGGCGTTCCACGGCGCGGTCTTCGCCACCGTCTCCGCGCCCGGTCCCTCGTTGCCCGCGGAGGCGGCGATGAAGATGCCGGCCGCGTACGCCTCGAGGAATGCCTGGTCGACGAGGTCGTTCCACGGGTTGTCCGACCCGGAGATCGAATAGTTGAGGACGTCGACCCCGTCGGCGATCGCCTGGTCCACGGCGGCGATCGACGCCGACGAGAGGCAGCCGATGCTCAGGCAGACCTTGTAGGCGATGATGTTGGCTCGGGGCGCCACCCCGGAGACTGTGAGGGTGTGCGAGTCGGTGCCAACCTTGATGGTGGCCTGGTGCCTGTTGCCGGCGGCGGTCGAGGCGGTATGGCTGCCGTGGCCGTTGTCGTCGCGAGGGTCGGTACCCACAAACGACCAGGCGCCGATCAGCTTGTCGTTGCAGATCGCCCGGTAGTTCGGGTGGTTCGGAGCGCAGACGCCGACGTAGTTGCCCGTGCCCATGGGGTTGGTGTGCCGGTAGCCGTCACCGTCTACCGCGGCGAACGACGGGTGGTCGGGGTTGATGCCGGTGTCCAGCACGCCGACGATGACGCCCTCACCGCGGGTAGCGACCTCGTCGGGAGTCCGGCCCTCCCAGACGGCCGGCGACTGGATCTGCGTATTGCTGGTGTCGGTGGTCAGCTTCAGGGTCTGGTCGGGTACGACCGCCGCGACCCCCGGCAGGTCGGCCAACCGAGCAGCCTCTGCCGCGCTGGCCTCGATCGCCAGTCCATTGACCACGTTCTGATACCTGTGGGCAACCCGCACGGACCGGCCCAGGCTCGCCGCGATCTCATCCACCACTGTGTCCTGCTGCCGAGCCAATTCCTTGAGATAGGAGGCGCTGGCGGTCGACCGGGTATTGATCTTTTTACGGGAAGCCGCACCGGTCTTGGTGACCGCCGCCAGCGACGGCTTGTCCAGCCGCAACAGCCAAAGCCCGCTCTCGGGTTGCGGCAACCGGGCGGGCGCCGGTGTGCCGGGTGTCTGCTGGCCGCCTGGCTGCGACGTACGGGCAGGTGCCGCAGCTGCGGGCACGCTCAACGTGCTGAGCAGCAGCGTCCCCGCCGCCAGCGCCGCGACCACGCGGCCCGGCGCCTTCCAGGAAAGAAAGTTCCGACGAAATAGGGGTGGTGCCACCGTGAGCTCCTCACTATGCGGCGCAATACTCATGTCTCGCTGCTGTGGCGAAGCAGCGTGTGCTCCGTGCGGCGCGCTTGATCATGCAACCTAAAATGCTCAGACAGGTTGGGGCAACGAATTGGGCGTCATCGGTTGAACAGATCGGGCTAGTTGATCGGGCCTTGTGGAGGTACGCGGACAGCTCCGGTGGCGGATGGACCCACAATGGGCTGCCCAAGCACTGCGGCAGATGCAGCTGAACGGGGCGGCGACCTACCTCATCAGCATGGCTACTCTCCTCGGCCGCCTGATGGAGAAGCCACGGTTGGCATGGTCGACAATCTGCCGATGCCCGCCCATTGGACTGCCGCCCAGATCACCAGCCACCTTCACCGGGTGGTCCTGGCCGCACACGGGTTTACCCGATCGGGACAGCGATGCGAGCGTTCCGACGGCGGCCTGTACCGCCGGCTGAGCGTGCACACCCGTGCTTCAGCCTTGCGGCCGCAGCTCCAGCTGGTTGCCTGGGTCGGCATCGCCCGACTACCCGCCCCGATGTCGGGCCACCTCTACGACGGACTCGGCGGAACCCCCACAACACAACCCGCAACTGGTCGCCAGCGCGGTCGAGCGTCAGTTCGGCCCACCGCAGCCGCTTTCCTTGCGCCTCGCTGATGAAGTGACGCATTTGAGTACGTGCGGAAGGCGCCGGACTCGTCATGCGTCACCAGGCGGACTGTCGCATCACCGTCAACCTCGATGAGCGGTACGCGATCGGGATGCGGTTACGTTGCGCGGCAGCTGCCCCGCCGCGTGATTGCTTCGTCCACCACACCCGGACATGCTGCACAATGATGCCTGGGCTCATGATCAGGCTCGATCTGGTCGGTGGTGAAAGCCCGCCGGGGTGAAGGTGATCGCCTCGTCGGACCGGAGGTCGCCGATGCGCGTACCGACGTACTGCACACTCACCGCGGACTCTCCAAACCCGTTGCCCGGACACGAGTCGGCCATTCGACGATGCCACGATGGTGCGCGGCAGTTCGAGCCGTCATCGGAAGACCGGGACCGCGAACCGAAGGCGAACTTTGTCGGCCGTGCTCCAGCGGAATGCCGGACATCCGACGTCGCTGGGTCTGGTGAGCGGTCGCCTCGCTCGATTAGCACCGCCGCAGTGCAGGCCGCGATCAACCGGGGACCGTTATCGGCCATCGCGGTGGCCAATCAGGACACTGCGCATCTGATTCTCGGCGTGCGCGGTTAGCGACCTGCTCAGCCTCGTGCCCGCTCCCGGAAAGATCACGCCGCGGTGCCTCGAAGAGGTTATCTTCGAGCCAGGTGCTCCCGCAGCTTCCGTTTTTGGAAGGATCCACCTCGACCAGCGTCCTGCCGGCATTTATCGATCGCCTCATCGTAACGATCCGCCATCTGAAGGTTGTATGCGTATGCCACCGACTGCCACAGGTAGCCGATGTGATTTCCGGCCCGGTCGCTCAGTTTGGTATGCCTCGCGGTAGGCCCGCAATGCGTCGTCGAGCCTGCCCAAGTTTCGCCAGGCCATTGCGGCGAACTGCATTGCCAGCCCCTGCGCCTGGGGTTGCCGACCTCTTCGGCCAACCGGTACCCCTCCGTCGCCACTTCGGCGGATTCACTGGCCTGGCCACCGCACGACATCAGCGCCCACGCGTAGTTGTTGATGTGCCCCACCAGCTGCCACCGGTCGGGCAGGGCCGCCGCCGTACTGGACAACCTCAACACCGCGACCCAGCCCACGGCCCGTCACCGGTGCTCGCGATCCGAGCCGCGCTGTAGTGACAGTTCCGTTCATGGTGGCTTGCACGTCGCCATCGGCACCCGCGTGGACTGGCGAACGTTGTTTCTAGGTTTTCGACTCAAGTCGGGTTCGATGGGTTCAAGCCGCCGATGGTACCTGTCTTGCTAAGGTCGGCTTGTGCGCCACCAGGGTTACCATCCTGGATTGGATGGCGTCCGTGCCGTGGCGATTCTCCTGGTCCTCGGCCAGCACGCCCCGACTAGGCCGCTCATTGATGGCTTCGTCGGTGTGACCGTGTTCTTTTGCCTGTCGGGGTATCTCATCACCACCCTACTGGTCCGGGAACTCCATACCGGCAGCATCGACGTGCGCGCGTTTTATCGCCGACGCGCGGCGCGCCTCGGCCCGGGATTGGTGACGGTCGTAGCGGCGACGGTCGCGGTGCTGCTCATGGGCCGACTAATAGGTCGACAAGACCTCAGTTTGGAGCAGATTTTTGCGCCCGCCGGCGCAGCGCTTGTATATGGAACAAACCTCTTTGACTGGACCGGCCACCCATTCGCCACTAAGGACTACTTCAACTACACATGGTCGCTCTCGGTCGAAGAGCAGTTCTACTTGCTGTGGCCGTTCGCACTTCTCTGGGGCTATCGTCGCAATCCTCGGCTGTTCGCCGCCCTCACCGCGTCGTTCATCGGGGTCACCCTGGCGCTTGACCTCTACCTCGGCCTGAGCCGAGAGGTGAAATATGATCCGCATGAGTATTTTGGGAGCGATACAAATGCGCTGCCCATCCTGGTCGGTTCATTGCTTGCGATTGTTGTGCACAACGATTGGCTGTCCCGGACGTTTCGGTATCTTGCTCCATGTGCACTGCCGGCCGTGGTCCTCCTGCCCGTCCTGGCATATCGGAACGACACGTGTCGTAGCGCTCTTGTGACCGTCGCGGGGACCGGGCTGACGTTCGTGTTGTTGATCGGTGTCGTGACGCGGCCACGATCGGCCGTTGGGTCACTGCTGGCAAGCGGCCCAATGCAGTGGCTGGGCGAGCGGTCGTATTCGATCTATCTCTGGAATGTCCTGGCGCAAATCGCGATGCTATCTACGCTCGGACATACGGTGGTCGCTGATATCGCCTGGATTGCCATGTTCGTCGTGCTGGCCGAGGCGAGCTTCCGGTTTGTTGAGCGCCCGCTGCGGGCAAAATTTGCGCGTCGATCTGCCAGGTACGGCCCCTGACTGGCCCAACCAACACCACCGACACATCGTGGGCTAAATCTGCTCGGCGTCGACCTCGTACATCCGGCCGTCGGAACCCATGCGGAAGATCCGCGGCGGCCCCATCGCCTCACGCGCCCTTGCGTAGGCGGCTTCGCGTTCGGCCTGTTCCGCGCCGGAAGGATCGCTGACCCGGAACGCGTGCAGGTGAACGTCATCGGCGTCGACATCATCCCGTCGCGGACGGCCTTCCAGGATGAACCCGAACAGCTCACGCAGCGCATCCTCGCCGAGTTCGAGGGGATGAAACGGCAGCGGATACGGTCCCTCGCTCGGCCAGCCCGGCACTGGTTCCACCGGATGCTCACCGGCCCAGTACGGTCGCTCGAACTCGTACGGCTCGCCGATGTTCTCGATGACACCGCCGTCGGGCGACAGGCTGAGCGAGCGGGTCAGCCGACCGTCTTCCCAGACGGCGAAGCAAAGCCAGTCCACGACCGAGTGCATGCCATGCATGACGATGCGCCTGCCCTTGCCGATCTCCAGAAGGTGGTCGGGCAGCTGCGATGGCCGATCCAGGACCAGACGACGGTCGCAGATCAGCTCCGCACCGGCCAGAACCGTGGCGGTCGCCCCGTCATCGGCCGGGTACACGCCGTCGCCAAGGGTGCTGTCGCCATCGGCCTCTATCAGGTATCCGGGGTGTACCTGACGCACGAACTCCTCGACCTCGGAGCGATCAGCCCGCGTGGCACCCAGCAAAGCTGGACGGATGTCGCCGTCGACGAACGCCAGCATCGCGGTCTTCGCACCCAACATGCCCTCCCGGTCGCCGGCCGCTAGCCGAACGTCGACTGCACCGCGGCCGCGTTCCCGCGGCCGGACGTGATCTGCCCGGCCGGATTCGAACCGACGTCTCGCATCCCCGAAGGGAGTGCGCAATCCTAGGCCGCTAGACGACAGGCAGGACAAGAACCGTACTTGATCTCACTTCGTCTGACGAGAAGGTTTGCCGGGGCCGACGCCCGCTCGACCTGAGGTCTGAATAGACACGACCGCACCAGGCGTCGCGTCGGCGCATGCGGCTAGAGCCGGCTCCTCGGCGAGCTCTATGGGCCACGCCTTACACTCCGCGATGCCGATCTTCGAGGATGCTGACCGGGGCACCCATCCCGAAGACCTGATGGTGCTGCAGCAGGGCCACGTGCATTTCGTCAGGCATCCGTGGGCGCTGGACCGCCTCCGCCAGGACCTCGAAACGCTTGGGTACGACTTCGCCGTTGCCGACCTCGGCGATTGCGAGCATGCCGACGACGTACGCGACGCGGTCATCGCCGCAGTACCCGGCTGGCCGCGTGGTTACAGTGCACGCAACTGGATGGCATTCTCCGATGGGCTCACCGACTGCCTGCTGGACGCCGATCATCCCCAGCGCGTGCTGATACTCGACCACTTCGGCCGCTACTACGCCGACCACCAAGACGATGCCATGGTCCTGCTGGACGAGCTTGCTGGCGTCGGACGGTGGCACCTGCTGTTCGGACGCCGGCTGATCGTCCTGCTCGTCTCCGACGACCCCGAGCTGCAACTCGACCCGGTCGGCGCCGAGCACGTCGGTTGGAACCGTCACGAATGACTTCAGGTTCACCGCGAGGGCAAACGCATACCGCCATGGATCGCATCCGAGACGGCCGCCGGATGACAAGCATGATCGATTGGCTTGCCGACGTCTGGTCACGGGCAACCTCCGTAGACGTCGTCGAAGGCGGCGAAGAAGCCGGTCCGATCGACGAGCGCGCCCTTCTGGCCGACATCCGCGATCCAACCGTCCTGGCCGAGCTGCGTTCGGCGACCACGACAGGATCGTTCACCGGTGACATCTGCCGATGCCACGGCAGCCGCACCCTGGTACTTCGCGACGGTGAGGTGACCGCCTGCGCGAGTATGCACGGCTGTGACACCGTCAGCTGGGAGCGCCGACGCTTTCGCGACGACCTGATCGTCGCCCCCTGCGAAATTGCATCTTCTGCTGCCGCCCAGGTCGTTCCCGGCCAGATCGTCCAGTTCTACGGGCAACTGACCGACCTGCTGCAGCTACAGGAAGCGCGCCCGCAGTTCCGACCGGCGGGCAAGAAGGCATTGCGCCATCTGGCCGACCGTAACGTCCCTGAGGTTCTGCGACCCGTGCTCGCCTCGATCGCCGGACAGCAAGCCGGCGAACTGCCCGCCGAACAGGTGGGCAACCTTCGCCAACTGCTGGCTAGTAGTGACCCATCCCCCACGCACCGGGCGACGCAGCTCCTTGATTGGCTCGGACGACTCCCCGTACCAGCCGAGGCGTTGTGGGGTGAGGGAGTCCTCGTCCGTCAGCTACTGGTCGGCATCGCCCCGCACGACATCGCAACCGCAGCCGACAACCATCGAACCGGGCACATCGCCATGGGGATCATCAACCTCGTCCAGCACAACGGTGACGACGGCACCTTTACCAGCTCGATCGTCCCGACCCTCCGAGAACTGTTCAGCGAGCCTCGTTAAGGCGGCGCAGCCCAGGGCATCGACGCGTTGATCAATCCACGCGCATGTCCGGCGGCTGAGGCATGATCGCAGGCATGGCCCCAATTCTATGGGAATGCCCAAATCTTGACGAATCCGCATTGCCCCTGACCTGCGGTGATGCGGGTTCGTTATTACATCGACCCCTCGTGTAGTGGTCGGCGCGTAACGCTCTAGCTACGTCCGGTCCGCTAGCCGGTACTGATCATCGGCGACGGGCTCGAGCCAGGTGGTGGGGTCGCTGCCGTCAGGGTTGGCTTCGAGCATGGCCAGGTGGCTCATGAAGGTGTCGGCGGCGGCACCGTGCCAGTGTTCCTCGCCGGGCGGGCAGACCACGGTGTCTCCCGCGCGCACGCGCAGCACGCGGCCGTCGCGAGTGCCGACCAGCCCGATGCCGTCGGTGACATGCAACGTCTGGCCCACGGCATGGGAGTGCCAATTGGTATGCGCGCCGGGTGTGAACCGTACGAGTGCGACGGTCATCCGCGACGGTGCAGTGCCGCTGTAGATCGGTGTCAGGTAGACGTCGCCGGTGAAGTTCTGTGCTGGTGCCTTTGCGGTGGCAGCGACGGGTTTGAGTTCCACGGTGTGCTCCGTATTCGTCTCAGGGGCGCAGCAGGGCTTTGACGGCGCGGCGTTCGTCCATCGCTCGATAGCCCTCGGCGGCCTGGTCGAGTGGCAGAGTGAGGTCGAAGACGTTGCCCGGGTCGATCGCATGGCTGGTGATCAGGTCGACGAGTTCGGGCAGGAACCGGCGTACCGGGGCGGGTCCGCCGTGCAGATGCACGTGCGAGTAGAACATCTCCTCGCCGGGCAGCTGAACGCCGTGGGCGACACCGACGTAGCCGACGTGCCCGCCGGGCCGGGTCGAGCGGATGGCTTGCAGCATCGACTCCTGGGTGCCGACCGCCTCGATGACCGAGTGCGCTCCGAGCCCGTTGGTGAGGTCCTTGATCCGGGCCACTCCGTCGTCGCCGCGTTCGGTGACGATGTCGGTCGCGCCGTATTCGAGGGCGAGCTTCTGGCGATCGGCGTGCCGGCTCATCGCGATGATCCGCCCGGCTCCGAGGTGCTTGGCGGCGAGCACGGCGAGCAAGCCGACTGCTCCGTCACCGACGACGGCGACGGTCTTGCCCGGCTGGACGTCGGCGGCGACTGCGCCGAACCAGCCGGTGCCCAGCACATCCGAAGCGGCTAGCAGGCCCGGGACGACGTCCTCGGACGGCTGCTCAGGTGTGGCCACCAGGGTGCCGTCGGCGAGCGGTACGCGCAGGTACTCCGCCTGCGCGCCGAGCGGGCCGATCCATTCGCGGTGTAGGCACGAGGTCTGGTATCCAGCCCGGCAGATCTCGCAGGTGTTGTCCGACGCGGCGAACGAGCCGACGACGAATTGGCCCTGCCGGATCGTGGTGACCTGGCTGCCGACTTCTTCAACGACGCCGACGTACTCGTGTCCCATCGGAGTGGGACCAGTCACGGGTTCGATGCCGCGATAGGGCCACAGATCAGACCCGCATACGCAGGCAGCGGCAATGCGGATGATCGCGTCGGTAGGTTGTTCGATGCGGGGGTCGTCACGGGTTTCCACCCGCACGTCGCCCGGGGCGTACAACATGGTGCCACGCATGCTCGAAGATCCTTCTAGTAGTGGTGAAACAGTTCGGACGCTCGTCGAACAGGTCGGCGGCCGGTTGTCAGTCGGCCGTGGCGAAGACCTGCTTGGCTACTGCCATCGCGGACACGGCTTTCGGCCATCCGGCGTAGAACGCGAGGTGGGTGATGGCCTCGATGAGCTGGGCTTCGGTGAGGCCGTTCTGCTTGGCGTACGCGAGGTGGAAGGTGAGCTGTTCGGTGTTGCCGCCGGTAAGCAGGGCGGCGACCGTGATCAGGCTGCGGTCACGGGCTGCCAGCCCGGGACGCTCCCACACTTCGCCGAACAACACCTCGTCGGTGTAGTGCACGAGCGCGGGAGCGAAGTCTCCAAACATTCCTCGCGCTCCTGGAGTCACGGTGTCGTCAGCCATGCCGGATCAGTCCTCTCTGCGCGGTGTCCTGTCGCGTCACGTGGCGTACACGAAAGGCCCCAGTTCGTGGTCACCTGATCGCCTCCACGGTGACCGGTCCATGCTCGAGCCGGTTCAGCTGGTCCAGCCCGGTCTCGACGGTGCCGAGTGGGATGAGGTTGGCGTCGTGCCCGCCGGCGGCGCGGTAATAGAAGCCGAGGTTGCCCCACGGCTTGTAGTAGATGAGGGTGCCGTTGGCCGGGGCGCTTCCCGCTGAGCCGTCGGTCGCCAGACGTCGCGGCAGGTAGCTGATCTTCTCCCGCCCGGCGAATTCCTCGAAGGTCAACGTCAGCGGAAGCTGCGCGACGAGGTCGCGGCTCGTCGGATTGTCCGCAAGCTGCACCACGATGCTGGCCTCGCCGGTGGTGAACCGTATCCGTGCCGCGCTCATCGTTGCTCCCGCAGATGTCTGGGCCTGGGCCGCTGCCATGGATGGCGCGGCAGCGGGCTGTTTCGTCTGGGCGTCGCACCCTGCCAACCCCGTCAGCAGGACGACGGCCAGGGCTACGACGACGCGAATGTTCATGCTGATCGTCTCCGAGCTGTCGGGTGGTTCGATCGTTGTTCGGCATCTGCGCCTGTGGCGTCCCGGCTGGCCAGTACGCTGGACGTCCGACGCTGACACGGTCGAGCTGACGCTCAACGGGCGGTGTAGCCGCCGTCGACGGGCAGCGCGACACCGACCACGAAACTCGCGCCGGGGCTGCATAGCCACAGAACTGCGGCGGCGATCTCCTCCGGCTCGCCGAGCCGGTTGATGGGCTGGTTCGCCACCGCCTCCGCCAAGTCCAGCTCACCCTTGTCGATCATGTCGGTGACCATCGGGGTCGCGATCGTGCCGGGGCAGACCGCGTTGATCCGGATGCCGCGCGGTGCGTACTCCAGTGCGGCGCTGCTGGTCAAGCCGAGGACGCCGTGCTTGGACGCGTGGTACGCGGCCCGGCCGGGCAGCCCGACCAAGCCGCCGAGTGAGGAGCAGTTGACGATCGCGCCGCTGCCTTGGGTACGCATCTGCGCCAGCTCGTGTTTCATGCTCGCCCACACCCCGCGCAGGTTGATCGCGTTGACCCGGTCGAACACCTCGGCCGGTTCGTCGGCGGCGTCGCTGGGCGGAACCTGGATACCGGCGTCGTTGAACGCCATGTCCAGCCGGCCGAACTGCTTGACCGTCGCCGTGACCGCGGCGGCGACGCTGTCCTCGTCGGCCACGTCACATCGCACCCCGAGCACCGGGGAGCCCAGAGCAAGCAGCTCCTCCGTGGCGGCGGCCACGGTGGCCTCGTTGATGTCGGCCAGCGCGACGGCGGCACCGGACTGTGCGAACGCGCGGGCGGTCGACAGGCCCATGCCGGAACTGGCACCGGTGACGAAGGCGACTTTACCGGAGAAATCGTACGTCGGGTTCATCAAGGCACAGCCCTTCGGATCCTCAATAGCGACGGCCCGCGTCGCACAGTCCGCCACCATGCGGGCTTGTGCGGCTCATCGGCGCGGCCACCAACCCAGCAAACCCCATCGGGCCGGGGCCGGGGAGTCACCATCGAAACGTGTACTGACAGAGCACCCCAGCACACGGCCTTGCCGCCGTACCGTCGATGACATGGACAACCGCGCCGAAGTCCGCGACTTCCTCGTCTCCCGACGCGCCAGGATCACCCCGCAGCAGGCCGGTATACCCGACATCGGCCCCCGTCGCGTACCCGGTCTACGGCGCGGCGAAGTCGCCACCCTCGCCGGGGTGAGCATCGAGTACTACTCCAAACTCGAACGAGGCGCGATCGCCGGCGTGTCCGCCTCCGTCCTCGACGCCCTCGCCCGCGCCCTGCAGCTCGACGACGCCGAACGCACACACCTGTTCCACCTGGCCCACGCCGCCGACGGCACCAGCGCGGGCATGCGACCGCGCCGCCGCCCAGCGAAACGATGGACGCCCCGGCCGAGCCTGCAGTGGGTGCTCGACCGGTTCACCGCTCCGGCCATCGTGCGCAACGGCCGGATGGACCTGCTTGCGGCCAACCATCTCGGCCGCGCCATGCATGCCTCGATCTACGACACCGCTTCCACCGAGGACTGCCCGAACTTCGCCCGGTTCACGTTCTTGCACCTGGACGCCGCACGAGACTTCTATCCCGACTGGGACCTTGCCGCTGACACGTGCGCCGCCATCCTGCATACCGAGGCCGGGCGGGACCCCCACGACAAAGACCTGCACGACCTCGTCGGCGAGCTGTCCACACGCAGCGAAGCCTTCCGGCAACGCTGGAGCGCCCACAACGTCAGGGCCCACGGCGCCGGGACCAAGCACTTCCACCACCGCGACGTAGGCGATCTCGAACTCGCCTACGAAAGCGTGGAGCTCGTCTCCGAGCCTGGGCTCACCTTGACCCTCTACGCCGCCGAACCTGCTTCACCTACGGCGCAGGCGCTGGATCTTCTCGCCTCCTGGACCGCCACGCAGATGGGACCTGGAAATCCAGACGTGATCACTAGAGCGGGCTCCGTCGAGCCGCCAACCTGGTAGATGGCACCGCCGCAACATGCACGGCCGGATCTGGTATCCCGGCACGACACGTGGACGTGCGTCGCCAGCTTGGTCGCTACTTCGTGCGCTGGCGTCGGGTAGCGCGCAGCATGGCCTTGTAGACCTGTTGGGGCTTGGGTGGTGACGGCAGGGGCTGGGCCGCAGTGGCAGCACATGCCTGGGTGAGATAGGCGACGACGCGCCGCCACGCATCGGGTGCGGTGTCGGCGGTGGCCGCGAGTACGCCCGCGTTGGCCATGAGGAACAGCGGCAGGTCTTCGGTGACGAAATCGGTACGCAGCTTCCCTGCGGCCTTGGCCCGGTCGACCAGCGTGCTGAAGTCAGCGAAGGCACGGTCGCGGTCGGCCTCGAACTGCTTGGCGGTCGGGAAGGTCATGGTGAGCACGGTGGTGAAGCCGCGGTCGCCGGCCTGCATGGCGCAGATCTTCTCGACGTAGCCGCAGAACCCCGACCACGGGTCGGGGTCTTCCAAGGCTTGCCGGGCCGCCTGCGCGTAGTTGCGCATCTTGTCCTCGAACACCGCAACGATCAGGTCCGTACGGGTCGGGTACCGGCGGTAGAGGGTTCCCACTCCGACTTCGGCCCGCCTGGCGAGGTCTTCCATGGGCACGTCGAGGCCGTGTTCGGTGAACAGTTCGCGGGCCGTGGCGAGGATGCGCTGCCGGTTGCGTTCGGCGTCGACGCGCAGCCCACTGCCGTCGTTCGAGGCTGGTGATGGCGCGGTCATGCAGATCACCCTACCCGAAAGCGGAAGACACCGTCCACTTCCGTGCTACGCTCGACAGGCAGAACGGAAGACACCTTCCACTTTCTTGAGGAGATCATCATGAAGGCCATCGTCACCGCCGAGCAGGGTTCCCAGCCGCAGCTGGCGGAGGTCCCGACGCCGCAACCCGGCCCCGGCGAGGTGCTGGTCAAGGTCCAGGCATCCTCGATCAACGGCTTCGACACCGCCGTGGCCGCCGGATACCTGGCGGGGATGATGGAGCACCGCTACCCGGTCGTGCTGGGCAAGGACTTCGCCGGAACCGTCGAGGCCGTCGGCGACGGCGTGACCCGCTTCACCGTCGGCGACGCCGTTTTCGGTGTGGTGACCAAGCCGTTCCTCGGCGACGGCGGCTTCGGCGAATACGTGACCGTTCCGGTCGAGATCGGCATCGCCGCCCTGCCCGAGGGCGCGGACCCGGTCGCGGCGGGCGCGCTCGGCCTGGCCGGTACGGCAGCCGTCGACGCCCTGACCGCCGTCTCGCCGCAGGCAGGTGAAACCGTGCTGGTCAGCGGCGCGACCGGGGGCGTCGGCGCGATCGTGATCCAGTACGCCGCTGCTGCCGGTGCACGAGTGATCGCCAGCGCCCGCCCCGGCGAGGAGGCCGACTTCGTCCGTGGCCTCGGCGCAGCCGAGACGGTCGACTACACCGGCGACGTGGCCGCGCAGGTACGCCAGATCACCCCCGACGGCGTAGACGCCGTCGTGCACCTGGCTGGTGACGGTGCCGCCCTCGCCGAGCTGCTGACCGACAAGGGCCGCCTCGCCAGCACCCTCGGCCTGGGTGCCGACCAGCATCCGGCCGCCACCGCGATCATGGCCACGCCGTCCGGCGCGACCCTGGACCGGCTCGCCGCCGACCTGGCCGCCGGACGCCTCACCGTGCCGGTCGCACGCGCCTACCCGCTCGCGGAGGTTCCGGCCGCGTTCGGCGACTTCGCCACCGGCACCCTCGGCAAGATCGCCATCACGGTCTCCTGACTACCAACACCTCGACCTCTACTACCGAAAGACCCCTCACCCGTGAACGTGCTCTTGTGGATCGTCCAGATCCTGCTCGCTGCCGCCTTCGTCATGGCCGGCGTCATGAAGTCGACCCAGCCCAAGGAGAAACTCGCCCCGAAACTGCCGTGGACCGAGGACTTCTCCAGCGGCACCGTGAAACTCATCGGCATCGCCGAACTGCTCGGCGGGCTCGGCCTGATCCTGCCCGCCGCCATGGGCATCGCCCCGATCCTCACGCCGATCGCCGCCACCTGCCTGGGCGTCATCATGGTCCTCGCTGCAGCCACGCACATCCGCCGCAAGGAACCGTCGGCGGTCGTGTTCAACCTGGTCCTGTTCGCCCTCGCGGCCGTGGTCGCGTGGGGCAGGTTCGGCCCGTACGGCTGGTGAGACAAGCATGAACGTCACTGTCCTCGGCGGCACCGGCAAGATCGGCCGTCTCGTCGTCGCCCAACTGCTCAACCAAGGCCATCAGGTCGTTGCCCTGGTCCGCAACCCGGGCAAGCTCGCCATCCAGCATCCCGCACTGGCTATCCTCGGCGGCCAGCTGACCGATGTCGACGCGGTCCGCCGGGCCGTCGAGGGCAGTAACGCGGTCATCAGCGCCCTCGGGCCGTCGCTCAAGCCCGGCGCAAAAGGCAGCGAACTGAGCGACGGCACCCACACGGTCGTCGCCGCGATGGGCCTGGCCGGGCTGCGCCGTTTCATCGGCCTGGCCACACCGAGCCTGCCCGACCCGCGCGACCGGCCCACGTTCAAGGCCAAGGTCTTGCCGGTGATGGCCAAGCTCATGTTCCCCCACGCGCTGAGCGAGCTGCGCGCCATGACCGCCGCGGTCACCGATTCGGATCTAGAGTGGACGATCGCCCGGATCACCAACCCGACCCGACAAGCCGTCAGCGGGCACCCTGCGGGCCGGATTCCTCGGCGTCGACAACGTCGGATCGGCAATGTCGCGCACCGACATCGCCGCCTTCCTCGTCGGCCAGCTCACCGACACCACCTACCTGCGGGCCGCGCCCGCGATCAGCAACTAGCGCCGGAAGAACCATGCAAATCGGCATCCTGTCGCTCAGCGACCTGCAAACCAGCCTCGACACCGGCCGACCGGTCACCGCCGCCCAGCGCGTCGCCGACACCATCGACTACGCGATACTCGCCGACCAGCTGGGCCTGGACCTGTTCGCCCTCGGCGAGCACCACACCCTCGACTACGCGGTCTCCTCCCCGGTGGTCGTGCTCGCCGCCGTCGCGGCGCGTACGAACAACATCCGGCTCACCAGCGCAGTCACGGTACTCAGCGTCCTGGACCCGGTCCGCGTGTACCAGGACTTCGCCCAACTCGACCTGATCAGCAACGGCCGCGCCGAGATCATCGCCGGACGCAGCGCCTTGAGGTCGAGCGATGGCGTCGTCATCCCTCATCACCGGTGACCGATCGCCCTGACATCGGCGATAGCGGATGCCCGCCATCTGACGCCGCAACGCAGATCGTGGCCGTGTCCGACGCCGCCGGTGTTCTATGGGATCAACTCAGCCATGGAAAGCGCCTCGTCCAGCCGACCAGCGGCCAGGTCGTCGTGACGGATCACGAAACTCCCGTCGCTGCGGTAATAGAGCTCGTTGTCTACGGGAAACCGGGCGAGCGACACCCACTCACTCGTCAGCCGGTGCGACTCCACCTCCACATGGGAATGCCATTTCGCGACCGGGATGACGATCTCGCCGGTCTTCTCGCGCCCCGCGAGGATCTGCTCCGCAATACTCGCTATTACCTCCTCGTCGGCATACCCGCCGAGATAGGCGCTGACGTATCCGTTGTGCGCCGGCCAGAGTTCGTTGGCCAGAGCACAGAGTTCGTCTAGGTGCGGCAGGTCACGCTCGAGGTCGCGGGCCAGCTGCTGCTGGAAGGCCGACAGGTCGTCGTCGTCCTCCTCGTCCTCCTCGTCGTCATCGTCGTCCACCCCGAACCAACCGGGGAACTCCGCGCGCAGCGTGGCGCTGACGGGGTACTGCTCGCCGACGAACTCGTAGTCGGTGGTTCCTGCCGCCACTTCGGTATCGGTACCGGCCGCCACATACACGACTCGCCCATACCTGCGCTCCCCAGTGGCAGCGGCCTGCTCATGGTCCAGAAAGAACAGCAGCGAGCCGTCTGCCGGCAGATCGAAGCCGTCGACTCTTGGCAGCGCCGCACAGTCGACCGAGAAGATGAACGGCAACAAACTGACCCCATCCGACGGCCAGTCCACGCCCACCGGCAGCCGGGGCAACCCACCGAACTGCCCGACCGGAACACCGCCGGATCCACCGCTCAACTGGATCGACAAACGCAGGTGCTGGATAAACCGGCTGACTTCCTCGCCCGGGATGCCCGACGCGAGCGCTGCACCATGAAATTGCCCCTGATGATCCATAGCGCAACATGGTGCCACGAGGGCGAGGCCGGCGACCTGGGTGCCCCACGGCCGGCACGCGGTTCGGCACCGCTGCCGCCGCGATCTGGTGCGCATATCTCGGCAGATCTCGGCAACCGTCTCCAATGGCCGAACGTACCTGCGCCCTGAGTCCGCTGACGGCGTCGGAGAGCAGTCGTAACCCGCTATTCGGCTCGTCGCCGGTTGGCGTCGAGCCGCTCCGCGTTGTTCCGCCTGACCGGTAGGGCGAAGGGCGCGGGTCTCACCTCCTGGGCACTGTCGAGGAGCCGACCGATCTTGATCGCGGCCCGGCACACCGCTACGACACGAGCGCGAATGCGAGGTAGATCAGCGCGGCGAGCGGGAGGGCCGCAGCGAGTGCGAGCGCCCGGTTGCGGTTCGACCGACCGACGAGCACGACTGCGAGGATGCCGAGCGCAACGTCGATCATGACGTTCCAACCGGACCCAGGCTCGTAGCTCGGATCATCGAGCCGGCCCACGAACCGGGCCGCCTCCTCGAAGAACACCGCGGCCGGCAGCGCGGTTCCGACGATGTGCCGCCAGCCCGGTTCACGGGCCAACGTACCCCCGATGCCGAAGACCACGCTGGCAAGGACACCGAAGACCATCCACAGCAGCGACGTCGGCGACCACGCGACGGACAGTTCATCGGACTGGATCAGGGTCGCGGTGACGTAGTAGGCAGGCACCGCGATGACGAGCAGAACGCTGGCCCCGATCGCTGCGCGGGTCCAGCCGGTCCGGAGCCAGTAGCCGTAGAGGAATGCGGCGAGAGCCCAGGTGGCGGTGGAGTTGCCGAGTTCGGCGAACGGGTAGGGCATCCACTTGATCCACACGAAGTCGAGGGAGCCGAGCAGTAGCCCGCCGACAAGGGCGGTGAGGCCCACCTTCAGATGATCACGCTGCACGGGCAGAGGATACCGGGTATGCATGAGGGCCTTGGCGTGCCAGCAGGTTCATGATCATCAAGTGGCTGTGACGCCTTCGTGGAGCGGTTCCTCCTCGACCTGGCAGAAATAGTCGAATCCGTTGGCAGCGTCGATGCCTCCGTGGACCTGCCTGACGGGTCCGCTTGGCGTTGGCAGTCTTCACTATCGATGAGGTAAGGCATCACCTCTCGGTATGGCGCGACAACGGCGAGGCGGATATGGCGGCGGCTTCTGGGCTGTCGACCAGTTGATCGTTCCCGAGCCGGGTCTTCGGGCGATGATCGTCGCAGTACAGACACTCGGCGATGCGGCAGGTCAGGCGAAGTGGTCCACCTCAGACCCAAGCCGACCTGGTCATCGGCCGAACTTCTCGATCGCGGTGGGCGTGACCGGGGTGAAGAAGTTGACCAAGTTGCCGTCGGGGTCGCGGAACAGCAGCGCCCGGTTACCCCACGGCATCGTCGTGGGCACGTTCACGAAGTCCTCCACGACGCCCTTCAGGTCCTCGTAGAGCGCATCCACGTCGTCCACCAGGAACTCGATGATCGCGGAGTGGTTGTCGGCCGGACGGGCCGATCCCGGCGCGAACAGCGGGACCGTGCGGGTGCTGCCGATGGCCAACGTACCGTGCGCGGTGCGCAGCTCGGCGAAGTCCTGGTCGCCCCAGACCGCCGACACGCCCGTCACCTTCTCATAGAAGCCGACGAGGCGGTTGATGTCACCGGTGATAACGCGGATCGAGACGAAGTCCATGGTGTGCGCTCCCTAGTCCGTGGTTCGTACGTGCGGGTCGACAGTCACGCTAAAACTGATACTGGACAGAAACGGTCCAGTATTCTCGATAAACTTCGGACATGGCGCGACCGACAGCCCAGGTGCTCACCCTGCTGGAACTCCTGCAGTCGGGCGGCACTCGGACGATGGCCGAGCTCGCCGACCGCCTCGGGGTCGAACCGCGCACCGTGCGGCGCTACGTGAACCATCTGATCGACCTGGGCGTGCCGGTCGAATCGTTGCGCGGCCGCTACGGCGGATATCGGCTCGCCGCCGGCTACCGTCTGCCGCCGCTCATGCTGGGCGACGACGAGGCCCTGGCGGTGCTGCTCGGCCTGGTTGCCGGCCGGCGCGTCGGCTTGGCAACGGCGACGGGTACGGCGAGCGAGACGGCCGCAGCGAAGATCCGCCGGGTGCTGCCCGCCCGGGTCGCGGATCGGCTGGACGCCGTACTCGAGTCCCTCGCCTTCACGGCCGAGCCTGGCGACGTCCCCGCGCCCCAGGCGGGTGTCCTGCTCGCCATCGCCGACGCGATCCGCCGCCACAGCCCGCTCTCGATCCAATACACCGCGGACCGTGGCCTGCTTAGCGTCCGGGTCATGCATCCGTACGGGCTGGTCAATCACTCGGGTCGGTGGTACGTCACCGGCGTAGATCCGGAGATCGGCGAGGATCGGACCTTCCGGCTCGACCGCATCACCGATGCGCGGACGGTGCCCGGCTCGTTCGAGCCGCCCGCTGGGCTCGATCCCGTGGAGCGTGTCCTCACCTCGATGGCACGGGCGCCGTACCGGCATGAGGTGATATTGCGCATCCAGGGGACGCTGGAGCAGATCCGCAGGCGGCTACCGGCCAGCGTCGCCGAGCTGCGCGATCACGAGGACGAGGGCTGGCAGCGGGTGGAGATCCGGGCCGAGAGTCTCGACTGGTTGCCCGGGGTGCTTGCTGTGCTCGACCTGCCGTTCGTCATTGAGCGCCCGGAAGAGCTGCGCGACCGCGTTGTCGCTCTCGCCGACCGACTGTCGGCCTCGGGACGCAAACTGCCGTAGCTGCCCAGACATGACGGTTGTTCGGCCCGCTCGGCTCGACGTCCTCGCATCCCGGCTTGATCGCAGCCCGCCATCGGCGAATCAGCAGATGGGCAGGTTGGCAGCTATGGCTAGCCTTCCCCATGGGGGAGCAGCTTGGGATGTATCCCGCCGTGGAGATCGACCCGCCCGGCACCATCGAGACGCTGCTTCAACTCCGACTTTCCTAAGCGCGACCTGGCGCTTGACCGATTTTTGTGCGATCCGGTCGCGACGCAGCCGATTCCTTTCGGCAGCCAGTGGACCCACGCGCGTTGCGGGCTCCAACGGCGCCTGGCGGTGATCGGTTTGGCCCGCGTCATGCGGTGGGGGCGGGCGCCTCCGCGGCGGCGCGGGCAGGGCCGTCTTCGCGGAGCATGGATAGCAGTCCGGGGAAGCGTTGTTCCACCTCGTCGTAACGGAGTCTCACCAGCCTGCGGACGCCGTCGACGCGCGTGCGGATCAGGCCGGCGTCGCGCAGCACCTTGAGGTGGTGCGACAGGGTGGACTTGCCGATGGTGACGCCGGTGTCTCTGAGGACGTCGCTGCCGCAGGTCCAGTCCGCGGCTGCGTCCAGCGCTCGCACGAAGGTGAGCCGTACCGGGTCGGCGAGTGCGCTGAGCACGACGTCGATCGTCACGGTCTCGATGGCGGGTTCGGTCACCTCGGTCACAAGACCGAAGCGTAGCCGCCTCTTGCGGAATGTTCGACCCACGTCGTACTGTTCGATCCAGGTCGAACAGTACGACGCAGATCGAACATTGGACGGATCATGAAGGCGATCATCTACCGCGACAACGGCGGCCCCGACGTTCTCCAACTCGTCGAGCGTGACCGGCCTAACCCGGGACCCGGCATGGTCCGCGTCCGGGTCACCGTGTCCGGCGTAAACCCGACGGACTGGCAGGCCCGCTCCGGCATCGCCCACCGCAGACTCTTCCCCGAGATCACCCCGCACCTCGACGGCGCCGGCGTGATCGACGCCGTCGGTGAGGGCGTCGACGCGGCCCGGGTCGGGCAGCGCGTGTGGCTGTTCATGGCCGCCGCCGGGCGGCCCACCGGCACCGCAGCCGAGTTCACCGTCGTGCCTACCGACCAAGCCGTGCCGCTGCCCGACGAAGTCGGATTCGACGTCGGCGCGTCGCTTGGCGTGCCCGCGCTCACCGCACACCGTGCGCTGACCGTCGCCGAGGACGGGCCGCGCCGCCTGCACCCCGGCGCACTCGACGGCAAGGTGGTGCTCGCCGCCGGCGGGGCCGGCGCGGTCGGGCACGCCGTCATCCAGCTCGCCCGATGGGCTGGCGCCACCGTGATCAGCACGGTCAGTAACCCGGAAAAGGGGAAGCTGGCCACCGCGGCCGGCGCCCACCATGTGATCAACTATCGCGAGGACGACCCGGCCGCCGCCATCCGTGCGATCGCCACGGACGGCGTCGACATCGTCACCGAGGTGGCGCTCGGCGCGAACATCGCTTTGGACCTAGCCGTGCTGCGTACACGCGGCACGATCGCGACCTACGCCAATGAGGGCGGACAAGCGGTCGAGCTGAACGTGGGGCAGAACATGGTGCTGAACACCCGCTTGCAGTTCCTGGTGCTCTACACAGCCGGCCCGCAAGCACGCGCCACAGCCGTCGAGGACGTCACCGCAGCGGTCCGCGACGGTGCCCTGCCAGTCGGCGAGGCGTACGGCCTGCCACTGGTCCGCTTCCCGCTACACCGCACCCCGGACGCTCACCGGGCAGTGCAGGCCGGCACGATCGGCAAGGTACTGGTGGACGTCGCGCCCTGAAGCCGACCAGCGGCCGATATCTGATCATGCGAGTCCAGACCACTTGGCAGGTCAGCGGCTATGGCCTGGCCGTCCCGACGCGGAGCAGTCTAGGGATGCATCTGGTTAAGCGACGTAGCCGTTGAACACATGGACGCCGTCGAACGCGCCGCTGGAGTTCGCGCGGTTCGTACTGAAGTACAGCTTGCCATCGCTTACGCCGACACCTTCGATCTCGAACAGTTTCGAGTACGCGGACGACGTGATGCGGAAGGAGAGGTTGGTAGCTGCGGGTGCGGTCCCCGTCGTTGCCGTCGAGACGTTCCGATAGACGAGTACGACGCTGCGGTTGTCCTTGGTCAGCGGATAGTAGAGGATCTTTTTGGCGGCGTCGTAGTAGATCCCCTGTGTGAGGAACGTGCCGAGGTCTGACACCGTGGCACCGTTGACGAGTGCGCCTTCGACCTGCAGCGTGAACGCCTTTGTCACGTTGATGGTGCCGGTATTGGCGCGCAGTGCAAGGCTGCCGTTGTAGATCGTCTTGCCGGCTTTGAACAAGAACTTGATCGTGGTGCTGGATACCGACACTCGACTGATCCCGGACGGCGCCCATGCTGCGCCGTTGAGATGTACCTGGTACGTCCCGGCGCGGTAGTAGGTGGTGCCGTCGTAGCGGAGTTTCACAAGCTGTGCGCCAGTCGACTTCATGGTGACGATGAACATGTGATGCTGCCCATCGATGTCCACGATCGTCATGTCGTTCGCGTGCCCGAGCCAGGTATTGGAAGTTCCGCCATTGGTGCCGTTGGTCATCAGTACCCGCTCACCAGTCGTCTTGTGGACGCGGTAGATGGCGGAGACATCGTCGTAACCGCTGTGATTCTTGATCGAGTAGAGATACGTCGATCCTGCGGCGAAGCCCTGCGCACCTGTGCAGCAGCCCGTATCGGGCGTGCCGGCAATGGTCGTGTAGCTGTTGTAATAGGCGGCTTGAGCTGCCGGGCCGGTCAGTACCAGAAGACCAGCCGTCATCAGCGTCACCGTCGCCAGGCGTCGAGCAAACCGCATGTGGTCCTCCCCAGGCTTCACCGACCTCGAAGACCAGTCCGTCGAGGTCGGCGCGCGCAGGCTATTTGAGTACAGGTAGGACGGTCAAGGCATGCACAACCGAGGCCGTCAACCAGGCCCCGACGGACCAGATCCCGCCGCGCATTTCCCGGGACCGCCATACCCGGGCAAGGCGCCCACTCCTACCGAGAAGGGCTCTAGCAAATCCCGTACGCGCGCGCCCGCGGCGAACCGCCCGCTCCGGCGCGTCCGCGCATCGATGCGCAATCTCCGTCATGCCATTCAAGAGCAGCTGGTACGCCGAAGGTCCCGCGCGTGACGCGGCGCACGTGGTAGCCCGATCAGCGCGGCTGCTGCCGGACTTCTTCCGTGGCCGCCTGGTACGCCGCCGTGGCCTGGAGGAAGTACGCGCTCAGGACGTCGAGCTGTTTCGCGTCGAATCCGGCGAAGATCTCGCCCAGCCGTCGCCGGGCAGGGCCGACGACTTCGTCGATTTCGAGCGCTGTCACGTCGGCCGGTTCCACGACGACCTTCCGGCGATCGGCGGGATCAACGACTCGGCGGACGAGTCCTCGGGATTCGAGGCGATCGATGAGGCGAGTGGCGGCTCCGGTGGTGAGGCCGGTTCGTTCGGCGATTTCGCCCGAGGTCAGGCGGCCGGCGTACTGCAGCACGCTCAAGGCGTACAGGTCGGTGGCGTGCATGCCGAGCGCCTGCGCGGTGGCCTGACCATGCAGCACGACGGCGTCGAGGTAGTGGCGGTAGACGTCGTGCAGCTTCGCGGCGCTTGACATCAGATCATCTTCCCTTCTACAGTATCTGCATATACGCAGATACTGTACCTAAGCAGCATCTGTTCGAGTAGAGCATAAGGGAGAGCGCCATGACCATCACCGACCGCGCCGCGATCGAAAACGTCCTGCACGCCAGCGCCGAAGCCTGGGCCGCTGGTGACGGCACGGCTTACGGAGCCTGCTTCACCTCCGACGCCAGCTACGTGACCTGGATCGGCACGCCCTACCACGGTTGCGACGAGATCGCAGCCTCGCACCAGGCACTGTTCGCCCAGTTCCTCAAGGGCACCAAGCTCGCCGTCGACATCGCCGAGATTCGCTTCTACGGGCCGGACGCGGCGGTGGTGAGCACGACCGGCGACGTCTACAAGGGAGCTCGGCCGGCTCCGGAGAAGTTCAGCAAGACACAGACCTACACCGTCGTCCGTGAGGCTGACGGGCAGTGGCGCATCGCCGCCTTCCACAACACCAAGCGCAAGCGGATCATGGAGGCGATCTCGTTCAAGTTCGCGCCGAAGACCGCGCCGCAGCCCCGCTGATCGCCCGCGGATCGAACGCACCTACCACCGCCGTCAAGCCCGCCCTCGGACGACTCCCCTATCGTTCTGAGACACCGCACACCGCCGCACACGCGGCCTGAACTCGCGCTACCCCGCGAGTCAACCAAACCGGTTCGGTCCCTTCTGATCAACTCTTGCGGTTTCGGGCGCCAGCCACCCCACGTCGTCGGGCAAACGCCCTGATGCCTGAGGTCGGTACGCGTAGCGTTTCAAGCGTCAGCAGAAACCAAGGGCATTGCCCGTCGAGCCGCCGCCCGAATGCGCTGGTGTGCCGTGGGGTGCCCGCGCTGCGTACGGGGGAATCATGAAGCAGACGAAGACGGCGACGCTTGAGGACGCACGGCGGGTGATCGCCGCCGGCGAGGAGCGCGCCCGCGAACTGGGCCAGCCGATGAACATCGCGGTCGTCGATTCCGGCGGCAATCTGATTGCACACGAACGCATGGACGGCGCTTGGATCGGCAGCGTCGACATCTCGATCAACAAAGCGTTCACCGCTCGATCATTCGACATCGAGACGGAGGCGCTGGGCTCCAACTCACAGCCAGGCAACCAGTTCTTCGGCATCCACACGTCCAACCACGGTCGCATCATGATCTTCGCTGGTGGCGTGCCGCTGCTGTCCGACGGCGAGGTCGTCGGGGCGGTCGGCGTCAGCGGCGGGGACGGCAAGCAGGACCAGACGGTGGCCGAGGCTGCGGCCAGCGCCTTCTGAGCGCGGAGGCATGATCAACATGGCAGGAAACAAGGCAGTTATCTACCAGGGGCCCGGCCAGGTCAGCGTCGAATCGGTGGACTATCCGAAGCTCGTGCTCGAACCGGGTCCCGGGGTTCCGGCCCTGAACGCCGACCGCCAGTGCCCGCACGGCGTCATCTTGAAGGTGGTCTCCACCAACATCTGCGGCAGCGATCAGCATATGGTGCGAGGCCGCACCACGGCGCCAGTCGGTCTCATCCTCGGTCATGAGATCACCGGCGAGGTGATCGAGAAGGGCCGCGACGTGGAGTACGTCAACGTGGGCGACCTGGTCTCGGTACCGTTCAACGTTGCATGTGGACGATGCCGCAACTGCAAGGAAGGCAAGACCGGCATCTGTCTCAACGTGAACACGCAACCCGGCGGCGCCTACGGCTACGTCGACATGGGTGGCTGGCGTGGCGGCCAAGCCGAGTACGTCATGATCCCGTACGCGGATTGGAATGTGCTGCGCTTCCCCGACAAAGACGAAGCGATGGCTCGCATCCGCGATCTGACGATGCTCTCGGACATCTTTCCGACCGGCTACCACGGCTGCGTCACCGCCGGTGTCACCACGGGATCGACCGTTTACATCGCCGGCGCCGGTCCGGTCGGTCTGGCCGCCGCCACGTCGGCGTTCCTGCTGGGCGCGTCGACCGTCATCGTCGGCGATGTCAATAAGGACCGTCTTGAACAGGCCCGCAGCTTCGGTTGCGAGACCATAGATGTCAGTGACGGCGAGCCGAAGGATCAGCTTGCGCAAATCCTCGGCACGCCGGAGGTCGATTGCGGCGTCGACTGCGTGGGCTTCGAGGCACATGGACACGGCTCCGACGCGGGCAACGAAGCACCCGCGACGGTGCTGAACTCGTTGATGGAGGCCACCCGCGCGGGTGGCGCGCTGGGCGTCCCCGGGCTCTATGTCACCGGCGACCCGGGTGCCAAGACCGAGGAAGCCAAAGTCGGATCGCTCTCGATTCGGCTCGGCCTAGGCTGGGCGAAATCCCACTCGTTCACCACCGGCCAATGTCCGGTCATGCGCTACCACCGGCATCTGATGATGGCGATTCTGAGCGGACGCACCAACATCGCCCGCAACGTGAACGCCACCGTGATCTCACTAGACGAGGCACCGCAGGGCTATACCGACTTCGACCACGGCATGGCGAAGAAGTTCGTGCTGGATCCACACGGACTGGTCCGCTCCTGAGGCACGTTCATCCACTCGCACAGCGACTGGCGGGGCCGGGGCTCGGCAGGAGGACTGTCCCGCCGATCCTCGGCCCGTGACCGATCAGCACTGAGCGGGCGGCCTGCCCAGCCATGGGCTGATGACGGCGGCGCGACCCCAGCGAGTCGCGCCGCCTACTTCAGGAACACCCCTTCCCGCCCGTTCCGCCGAAACGCGGCATCGCCCGTGGCAGGTGGGTGCGCGAATGTCGTATCACTGCTGCACATGTGCCTGGATGCCGTCGAGGATCCGGGCGAGTCCGAACTCGAAGCCGTCGAGCGAAGGCTCGTCCGCCAGGAACGCGGGGTCTTGCACGACCTCGGCGACGGCATTGAGGTGGCGGGAGCGCAGCTGGCTGTTCAGGAATGCGCGGACCGCGTCCGTCGTGCGCTGATGATCGGGATGCGCGCTGCGCAGCGCCTCCGGCGTCGGGATGTTGCGTCGGAGGTTTGCGCCATACCGGGCGTGGCTGTCGAGAAGGTACGCGCAGGTGAGCATCTGCGGCGCGGCCATGCCGGTCGGCTTGAGCACGGTGATGAGCGCGTCCAGCCAGGCCGCGTTGTGGGGCGTCAGCGGCACGGTCGCCGGCACGTCCAGCAGCCAGGGACGGGAGCAGAAGCGCTCGAAGAGCCTGCGGCACCAGACGGCCGCGGCCTCGCGCCAGCCATCGGTGGGCAGCGTGGGCGGCTCGCCCCAGGCGCGGTCGGCGACGAGCATGATGAGCTCTTCTTTGGAGGCGACGTAGCGGTACAGCGCGTTGGCGGTCACTCCGATCTGGCCGGCGACCTTCGGTAGGGACGCGGCGGCGACGCCCTCCTCGTCGGCCAGTTTCGTGGCGACAGCGATGATCTCGTCGACGCTGTGGGCGGGCTTCGGGCCGCGGCGCGGCTCGGTGTCGACCACACCCCAGGCTGCGGCCAGGCCAGGCGGCAGCGCGTCCAGGTCGGCGGCGCGTTCGGGTGCCTTGCGTTGGCTCATGACCTGCATCCTCTCCGAGATCCGAGAAGAATTGTAGACGGCTTACACAATTGTTGTTACTGTGCATGCCGTGAACACTTCATCCCTTACACAGATTCAGTACCCGGGCGGTGCCCGCCGCTGGGTCGGACTGGCCGCGATCGCCGGGGCAGTCTTCGCCATGGCCGAACTCCCCCTCTACTTCGTCGTCCCGGCCTGCGACCCCGCAGTCTGCGGCGTCGAGACCGGCAGCCCCATGTCGGACGGACTGATCCTGACCCGCACCCTCTTCAATTTCCTCGCGCTCACGCTGTTCCTGGTCTTCATGACCGGCGTCCGGTTCCTGATCACCCGAGCCGACGCCCGGTACGAGTGGTTCGGCGCGGTCGCCGGCACCGCGGGCGTCGCGTGGACGATCATCGACATGGCCGCCAAGGGGCTCGAAGGCGGCAGCGCGATCAAGACCACCGAACTGATCGACCCGACTCGCACCGTCCCCACCTACCTGCTCTATGGCGCCATCACGCACTTGATGCTGGTCGTCTTCGGCCTCGCCTTCGGGTACGCGGTGCTGCGGTCCCGCGCGCTCGCACCATGGGTCGGCTGGTCGTCCTTCGCCATCGCCGCCCTGCACCTGGCCGCCGTGCCGTCGATGTACTTCGGCTTCAACTCCTCGGAGTTCTACGCCGCCAACGGCTGGGGCGCGGTCGCGATGTTCAACGGCACCGCAGCCATCTGGCTCGCAGCCGTCGGCGCAGCGACGCTCCGGAACCGGACTCCGGCACCGGCGACGCTCGCGTACGCCAACGCCTAGACGGAGAAGGTGGCGGGTCGGGGCCTTCGAGCCCTGACTCGCCACCCGTGGATCGCCGACCGGCGTACACGGATGATGTGAAATGGCGCAGACAGGTGATGACGTCGTCACTGGTGAGCAGTGATTTCCTTCCCGTGACCGGTGGGTGACGGTGTCGTAGGGTGAAGGGGTGGCGCCTGCCGCAGGTGCCCGAATGACCGAAGGTCACGAGGGCGCCGGGTCGACGGTGGGGACGCCGAGCCTTGGCAGGCTGGCGTCGGTGTTGGTGATACGCCCGTTTCGGCGGTTGTGGCTGGTGCTGGGTTTGTCGTCGTTGGGTGATTGGCTGGGCTTACTGGCGGCTCCCTCGTTCGCCACAGCACAGGTGGCGGCACCTGCCGCCAAAGGTGCGGCGTTCGGTTCCGTAATCGCGGTGCAGTTGCTGCCGGCCGTGGTGCTAGGGCCGCTGGCGGGGGTCATGGCCGACCGGTTCGATCGCAGATACACGATGGTGATCGTCGATGTTCTGCGATTCTTGCTGTTCGCGTCGATCCCCACGGTCGGGCTGTTGGTGGACCGACCGGCGCTGGTGGTCGCATGGGCGGCAGGGGCGCTGTTTGTCGCGCAGGCCGCAGCGATGGTGTGGAACCCGGCCAAAGACGCGGCCGTGCCGAATCTGCTGTCACGCGAAGGGCTCGAGGTAGCCAACCAACTCACGCTGGCGACGACGTACGGCGTGGCTCCGGTACTGGCAGCCCTTGTTTTCGCGGCGTTGGCCAGGCTCCCAGGCCCCGGCGGTCTCGGCGGCGCCGATATCGCGCTGTACTTCGATGCGGCGACGTTCCTCGCCTCGGCTGTGGTGGTGTGGTTCGGGATCAGGCAGATCTCCGGCCGTGGTCGGCCAAGCGAGCGCGCGGCATCTGGCATGTGGCGCGACTTGGCAACCGGCGCCCGATATGTGGTCGCGACGCCTCTGGTGCGGGGCCTCATGGTGGGAGTTCTCGGGGCGTTCACAGGGGCTGGTGTCGTGGTGGGCGCCGCGAAGTTCTACGCCGGCTCGCTCGGCGGTGGCGACGCCACGTTCGCGATCTTGTTCGGGGTGCTGTTCGCCGGCTTTGGGGTCGGTATCGTCGCCGGGCCGATGGTCGTGCGTGGGCTGTCGCGTCGGCGCTGGTTCGCCGTGTCGATCGTGATGGCCGGTATGGCGGTGGCCGCCTTGTCGGTGGCGCCGCGTCTGGCTAACGCCGCTGTGATCGCGCTGGTGGCGGGGGCCGGTGCGGGTATGGCGATGCTGTCGGGAATCACTTTGCTAGGTAATGAAGTGCCCGACCGTCTGCGTGGGCGGGTGTTCGCGTTCCTGCAGACCGCCGTCCGGGTGTGCCTGATCGTGGCGATCTCGGCTTCGGGTGTTCTGGTCGGTGTCGGCTCGTCACGGCACTTTCGGATCGGGCCGGTGGGTGTCGAATTCTCCACCGCACGGGCGCTGCTGGCTGTTGCGGGTCTCTCTGGTGTCGGGCTGGGGATGGCGGCCTTTCGGCAGATGGACGACCGGCCGGGTGTGCCGCTGCTGCGCGACCTGTGGGCCGTGCTGCGCCGGAGGTCGCCGGACGCACCGGCAGGGCTGTACGTCGTGATCTACGGACTGGATCCGCTGATGGCGACCGCCCACTACGGTGCGCTTGCCGCACGACTGCGGCAGCTGGGTTTACCGGTACTGCTTGCCGGGTCGCCAGCCGATTCGCGCATGATGCGAGCAGCGATGGCGCGAGGCGTTGTCGCCATCACTGGTCTGGCCCTGCCGACGCCAGGATCCGGCACGGCTGCCGCCGGGGTGCCGGTGCCCGATGACTGGACACCGCTTCAAGCGAAGCCCAGGCCAGACCTCACCGTATTCCTGTGCCGGCAGCCGGCGCGGGAGCAGCTCTCACGCGGCACGACGAACTCCGGTGCTGAGCAGGTACTGGTCCTCGACAGCGGACACGATCCAGCTGACCTCGCCGTCGAGATCAGCGCCCGCGTTGTCGAGTTGCGGCATGCCGCCAACTGTTCGGGGCGTGCGCGACAGGATCGCGAAGATGAGCCTCGTACAGGCTGAGGTTTGGGCGACCATCTTCCATGACTGCCCTTCGCCGCCGAGCCGGCGATTCACGTCCTCCGTTGTTGGTAGCCTTCGCGGACGTGGAGTCGCGAATGATCCAGGTAAGAGATGCCGCGTTGCACCTGGGTGTGACGGGCCACGGACCTGACATCGTCGTCCTGACCGGTGGACCTGGTTGCGTGCAGTACCTGGAACACGACGAGATCTCGCCGCTGGGCTACCGCGCTTGGTATCCCGAACCGCGCGGCGTCGGCCGCTCGGGCGGCGGCCCGCACACGATGGAAGAAGCGATCGCGGACCTCGAAGGCATCCGTGCGGCGGTCGGTGTCGCCAGCTGGATCGTGGTGGGCCACTCCTGGGGTTGTGATCTCGCTGTGCGCTATGCGGTCGAACATCCGCAGGCGGTGACTGCGGTGGTCGGCATTGCCGGTAAGGGTCCCCAGCGAGACCGCACCTGGTCCGCAGCGTACGAAGCCGGGAAGGCCACAGAACTTCCTGTCGACATCGACTGGGCTCCTGACGTGCACGCGGCTCTCAGCGACTCTTTCACCGAATGGATACATCGACCCGATCTGTGGCGCGGCCTCGCGGACTGCGCCGTACCGATGCATTTCATCGCCGCCGGGGACGACATCCGCCCGCCGTGGCCCCTAGCGCAACTCGCCGCGCTCGTTCCGCGCGGGAGGTTCTCCATCGTGCCAGGCGTACCGCATGACTTCTGGTTCACCCATCCCGATGTGTGGACTGAGACCGTCACGAATGCCTGCACCACTTGGTGACGGGCGCTTGTCGGCCTCGTTCATCACCACGGTGATCTACTAGTGCGTCTTCTTGCTCTGGGTCGTCTGATGCTCGATGACCTTCGTCGGCGTGACGCGGCATACGACCCGCGTCTCGTCCGGGCGCACCTTCCACGGCACGCCGTCGTACGCCCGTGACAGCTCGTCGATCAACTCGACGCCGCCCTCCTCCACCATCGACACCGTGCCCCGGATCTCGACGTAGAAGTACGGATCGCCCGGGTCGTACGCGCACAAGCTGATCTGCGGATTCCGCTCCATGTTGCGCGCCTTCAGCCGGCCCCGGATCGTCGAGAACAGCACTTCGTCGCCGTCCGTACGCACCCAGATCACGCTGGACTGCGGCGCGCCGCTCGGCCCGACCGTACTCAGGATCGCGAAGACCGGCTGGTTGAACAGCCGTCGCGCCTCGTCGCTCAGCTTCATCGTCACACGGCCCAGCGTAGTGGCTGCGACTCACGGGTGTTCATCTGGTCGGTTGCTTGCGGAAGCGGTTGGCTCGCCACGCTGGTGCCGCCTGTGAGCAGTCAGTGACCCACCGCCGCCAGCAGAAGTGACGGCGATGGCGTCAATGCTCAGACGCTATTTCAGCGGCAGCCAGTCGGCAGGGTCGGCGGGATGGGCCAGCAGGACGACATCGGCGTACGCGGTCGTCGCGTCGCCATGATGGCCGGGGTACTCCACTACGGAACGCGTATCGCTGGCACCGAAGACGATGACGGCCGTTCCGTCGGCCGCCCGCCACGCTGGGTGGCCGTTGACGGTCGTGTTGGGCTCCCCATCGCGATCTTTGATCCGGCCCGACGGGTCGCCGGGGACGAACATGACATCCACGATGAGGCCGATTTGGTATAGGTCGTCGTCCGGCTTGACCACCGTCCCGGCCGGTGCGAGTTGCACATCGGCCGACCATGCTTCGCCGTGGAATCCAGGTGTGCTGTAGATGTTGGTGCTCGTACGGGTCACCGTCATGCCCGCCAGCTTCCCTGTGAGCGTGAACGGCATACGCACTGCCTGGTCCTTCGTCAGCGTGACCGACTCCGCGACTCGGCGGGCGACCGCCGCCGCCTGCGCCGGGGTGGCACCGGCACTGCCCGCATAGGACACCCGAGCCCAGGCGTCCGGTGCGTATTGCCATCGGATCGCCGAGCAGGAGCCGGGCACCTGCGGGTCGGTGAGGCACTCGGCCGCGCCGCCGTTGACCGGCTCGGTGGGCTTGGCCACGGCAGAGCTCGGCAGGCCGAGCGCCCCACCGGAGAAGTCGGTAAGGGGCCGATTCTTCGCCAGCACCGTAACGACGAGACCGATGTCCGGACCGCCGTTGACGTAGGCCGCGTCATGGCCACCGAAGGTCTGCTGCCACGGTGTGATGTCGGCGTGCTGACCGCCGAGACCGGCCGGAATCCAGCCGACGTTCAGTGTCCGGCGCAGCGGGTCGAACTGCACCGGGGCCTCGGTGGCCGTCGAGGAGATCGCGGCGACGAGAACGGGGTTAGGCGGGCCACCGGCGATCGGAGGCACGGGCTGATCCGGGCCGCTCCCCGGCTGCAGCGCCGTGAACAATCCAACACCCGCGGCTACGGTGACTGCCGCGACTCCGGCCACGGCTCGTCTGGCGGCTCGGATACGCCGACCCTTGGCGATCATCCCGATGGTGTCCGGAGTGGAGGATGGCGACTGGTAGCTGAGCGCTGCCCGCAGATCGTCAGTGGTCTTCATGCTTGTTCTCCCATCGATGTCGGTGTGGTCAGCTCTGGCGAGATCCGCAACTTGCCCAGGGCGCGGGCGCTTGTGCTCTTGACCGTGCCCGGCGCGATACCGAGAGTGCGGGCGATCTCGCTCTCGCTGAGCGCCTCGAAGTAGCGCAAAACCACGACGGCGCGTTCGCGTGCGGTAAGGGCGGCGAGCGACCGTTGGACGGCATCGCGGTCGACGACCCAGGCGGCAACGTCGGGCGCCACGGAGTCGGGAAGCTTCTCCGTTGGCCGCTCCCGTCCACCCCCACGGCGCCACCAGTCGGTACGGGCGTTGCTCAGCGCGGCCCGGACGTATCCGATCGGGTTGTCCTGCCGGACCTTCGACCAGCGCAGGTAGGTGCGGATCAGGACGGTCTGGAGGAGATCCTCCGCGCGAGCACGGTCGCCGATCAGCAGATCGGCGAGGTGTAGCAGCCGGCTGTGGTTGGCCTCCACGAACTCCGCGAACTCCTCCTCGGCACCACGCCGACCCGCCCGCGCCAACACCGCTCCTCTGCTCTGGCTCACCGGCGGGGCCAACTGGCCCGGCGTCACCGGTCCGTTCCTTGGTGTGAAAGTTGCCCTGTCATGCCCCCGAAGACGCGAGACGGCGGTCTCAGGTTCTGTGGGATGACCGGCCATTCACCTCCGACCGTCGACGACGGTGTCGTTAGGACTGGAGGTACGCGACGACGGCCAGGACACGTCGATGTGTTTCCCGGTCGTGCGCCAAGCCGAGTTTGCCGAAGATGCTGGCCACATGTTTCTCGACGGATCCCTCCGAGATGTGCAGCGCCGTGGCGATGGAGGTGTTCGAGCGGCCTTCGGCCATGGCGGTGAGGACCTGCTGTTCGCGGTCGGTGAGGGTTTGCAGGCGCGGCCCGTGGCCACCGCGACTGAGCAGTTGCCGGACGACTTCGGGGTCGATGACGGTCCCGCCGGATCCGACACGGTGCACTGCTTCGAGGAAGTCGGCGATGTCGGCGACTCGATCCTTGAGCAGGTAGCCGATGCCACGGATGTCGGAGCCGAGCAGGTCGGTGGCGTACTGGGCGACGACGTATTGCGACAGCAGCAACACGGCGACGCTGGGATGCTGCTCGCGGATCGTGCGCGCAGCGCGTAGGCCCTCATCGGTGAAGGTCGGCGGCATCCGTATGTCGACGATGGCCAGGTCGGGGCGATGGGCGGCGACCATGGTCAGCAGCCCGCCGGGATCGGACACGCCGGCCTCCACCTGATGCCCTTTGTCGGTGAGCAGCCGGGTCAGTCCGTCGCGTAGCAGGACGGCGTCTTCAGCGATCACTATCCGCACGGCAACTCCACGGTGATCAGGGTCGGCCCGTTTACGGGGCTGGAAATCGCGATGGTGCCCCCGATGCTGTCGACCCGGTCCGTCAGCCCGGCCAGGCCGCCCGTGGGGTTCGGGGCGGCTCCGCCGACCCCGTTGTCACCGACTTGTACGCGCAGCCGGGTGGCCGATCGCCCGATTCGGACCCATCCGGCGGTGGCCGCGCTGTGCTTGCACAGATTGGCCAGGAGTTCGCCGACGCAGAAGTACGCGGTGGCTTCGACCGCTGCGGGTGGCCGGCTGTCGAGGGTGATGTCGGCGGAGACCGGGATCGGGCATCGGGCGGTCAGTACGGGGATCGCGCCGGTGAGGCCGGTGTCGGTCAGGACGGCCGGATAGATGCCGCGGGCTAGTTCTCGCAGCTCGACGAGCGCTTGCTTGGCTTCGTCGTGGGCGGCGGCGACCCGGATCGCTGCCTGTCGGGGGTCGGCGCCTTGTTCGAGTTCTTCGCGGGCGCGCCCGAGTTCCATGGCCAGGGCCACCATGCGTACCTGCGCGCCGTCGTGCAGGTCTCGTTCGATGCGTCGCAGATGCGCGCCGGCCTGTTCCACGGCGTTGTCCCGGCGCCGCTGCAGCGTGCGCACCTGGTCATCGTGGTGGCTTCCGAGGGTGAGAATTCGCAGTCGCCACCGGTCCAGGCTGGTGAATCCGTGCACCAGCCACGGTGCCGCGAGCACCCCGGCGATGCCGATGACGGAGACGAGCAGCGGGTGGGGCCACTGGTCGGGGTGCCAGCGCCAGGACGAAGTCAGCTGGATCGCGTCGAAGTGGTGGCCGTCGCGCAGTGGAGGGATCAGATACCAGGCCGGGTACGCCGCCATCAGCAGCGACAGTGCCCACCACAATGACACGACGTACGCCTGGGCGATGCCGAACGGCACGCTAGTCACGGCGTACAGCAGGCAGAGCCAGCTCGTCCGGTCGGCAAGCGCGTCGCGGACCCAGCCGGTCAGTCCGGCACGGGTCCTTGCTCGGGCGGGCGGCATCGCGATGGTCAGCCCAAGGATCCGGCGAGCACGCAGCCGTTCGATCGCGCCGATCCCGCGAGCGCTGCTCACCACTGCTGCCAGCGCCGCCAGACCGATCACCGTGATGCTGGCTATCGCGGCGTAGAACGCGGCCAGCACAACGACTACACAGGCGGCCGCGACCAATGGGCCCAGCAGCAGATATCCGGTCTCCCGCCACGTGCGGGCCCGCACCGGCTCCGTCATCAACCGCCGAAAGACGTTCATCGACCTTCCCATGTCCGCATCCCGCGTCGACGCTGAAGCAGCCAGTACCCGGCGAACAGGGCGGCACTGTTGAGCAGGTACAGCAGCTCCACACCGCCGCCGTGGCCCAGGCCGAACTCCGGAGCGTCCAGCTGGACGTGTATCAGCGCGTTGCCGTAGTCGGTGCCCGCATCCGTGTCCATCGACAGTACGCAGTCCATGACCCAGTTCCACGTCGTGTGAAACCCGATCGCCAACCACAGTGCGCCGGTGGACAACCTGGTCAAGACCAGGAACCCGGCCATGAGCATGATGTCGGCCAGCAACACCACCACGAACCACACCGACGTCGGTGGCTCGGCGAAATGCAGAATCGCGAAGATCAGGCTCGACACCAATGCCGCCCTACGCATCGGCCAACCATCAGCCAGAGTCTGCAGAACGTACCCCCGGAACGCCAGCTCCTGCACGAACGCACTCGTCGCGTACATGAACAACCCCGCCGAGAGCAGGACCGCCATGGCCCCAGGCCCTCGATCCGAAAGCTCCGATCCGGCAACTCGTGCCCACCCGAGGGAGCCTGCCACCGCGAACACCACCAGCATCGACCCTGTGCCGACGGCAAGCCCGAGGACAGCGTGACGCCACCGCCACGTCGACACCCCGATCTGGTGCCAGGCACGGCGATCGACGAGGCGTCGAAACGCGTACGTCGCGGCCAACGCGAAAGCCACGACACCCGCGTGCCCGGCCACGTTCATCACCAGCGACCCGCGCATCAAGCTGCTCAGTACGCCCGTCGTCCCGATCAGAACGATCAGGTACGCCGCGACCCGCCACCCGCGACGCGGCCGACCCCCGGCTTCGGCGAACACCCGGACCAGCCAATTCCGAGATCGCGATGCCAGCGCCACATCGGACGCGTCAACCACGGTCCTCATTCCGCACCTCCCTGCGTCATCAGTTCTCTCCGACGACGCTAAAAGCGCGGGCCGCCAGCCGGTACGCGGTTGCCCTCCAACAATTGTGGGGGCTAACCCCCACAAAGCCGGGTGGATGTCGGGTGATCGCCCGCATCCACCCATCGCTCGACGCGAATCGGTCAGATTTCGAGAAGCCCGCACCGGCGGCCGTGACTAGCGTGCCCTCAAGGGATGTCGCTGGACGAAAGGAGTGGGCCAATGCAAGAGAACAAGACGGTACGGCAGATTCACCGCTGGTGCTCGGTCGCCTTCACCATCGCTGTCATCATCGACTTCGTTGCCATCATGCTGGGCTATTACCGCGACGAGTCGGCGCTGTGGGTGTTCTATCTGCCGCTGCCTCCGCTGGCCGTGCAATTGTTCACCGGGCTTTACCTGTTCGTCCTGCCCTACCTCGGCAGACGGCGTACGCCGCGACGTGCCGACACGGCGTGAAAGCCGCAATGACGTTGCCGGCCGAATAGACTGGTGATCGACTTTCGACCTCGCCGACGAGAAGTGGAGAGCGATTCAGAATGGCAGACAAGCCTGCCGCTGAGCAGATCGACGACATCATCGCCGGCCTCGACGACTGGCGAGGCGAGACGCTGACCCGGCTTCGGTCATTGATCAACAAGGCCGACCCTGCCCTCGTCGAAGAGGTCAAGTGGAAGATGCCTTCCAGGCCGGAGGGCATCCCGGTGTGGACCTACAACGGGATCGTGTGCATCATCGAGCCGTTCAAGCAGGCGGTGAAGCTGACCTTCTTCAAGGGCGCTCAGCTGACGGACCCTGACAAGTTGTTCAACGCCCGCCTGAAGAGCAGAACGGACCGCGCGATCGACTTTCGCCAGGACTCTCCGATCGACGCGACCGCGGTGAAGGCGATGGTGCGTCAGGCGGTCGAATTGAACAAGCCCTCCTGACATAACCAGCCTGCACCGCTGGCCTGACCTGGCCTGTTACGGCTCAAAAGATTTTCGCGGCCAGGGTGTCGGATTCGCCGGACGCCGTTCGTAGCGTAGGTGAACACGGACACCGGGTCCGGCCGAGTAAGGGAGTCAACGTGCCCGAATACCTCATCTATTTCAATCAGCAGTGGGTGGGCGACCACTCCGAGGAGTGGTTCCGTGGGCGTGGGCCGCTGTCCAGGGCGGTCGTCGACGAGATCAAGGCTGCCGGGGAGTACGTCTTCGCCGGAGGTCTGGAGGAGGAGGACGGCCCGGTCTTCAGCGCCGACGCGACGAGCGGCACGGTGTTGTTCTCCGACGGCCCCTACGTCGAGACCAAGGAGTTCCTGGGCGGGTTCACCATCGTGAAAGTGGCCGACGAGGCGGCTGCCAGGATGTGGGCCGGCAAGATCGCCGAGGCGTGCGGCTGGCCGCAGGAGGTTCGCCGCTTCAAGCCGCGCCGCGAAGCCCAGGGCTGACATCGCGAAGCCCCTGGACGGACCCTGGACACAAGGCCGATGCGACTCCGGGCACCCCGCCGGCCGCGGGGTGCCCGGAGTTATATCAGGGGGCTTCAGAGAGCCCGGGCGAGCAGCTCCTTCATGATCTCGTTCGTACCGCCGTAGATCTTTTGCGCGCGTGCGTCGGCGTACATGCGGGCGATGGGGTACTCGGTCATGTATCCGTATCCGCCGAAGAGCTGCAGACAGCGGTCGATGACGGTGCACTGCGACTCGGTCAGGTGGAACTTGGCCATCGCGGCGGTGGGCAGGTCGAGGTCCCCCGCGAGGTGCCGCTCGACGCAGTCGTCGAGGAAGGTTCGCCCGGTGCGTACCAGGGCGGCGCATTCGGCCAGGGTGAAGCGGGTGTTCTGCTGGGCGTACAACGGCTTGCCGAACGCGTGCCGCTCCTTGGTGTAGGCGGTGGTCAGCGCGAGCGCGCGCTCCATCGCCGCGACCGCGCCGACGGCGATGACCAGGCGTTCCTGCGGCAGCTGCTGCATCATCTGGAAGAAGCCCTGGCCGGGTACGCCGCCGAGGACGGCGTCGGCGGGCACCCGCAGGTCGTCGAAGAACAGTTCGGCCGTGTCGTTGGCCTGCAGGCCGATCTTGTGCAGGGTACGGCCGCGCCGGAAACCGGGCGGGTCGTCGCGCAGGTCGCAGACCAGTAGCGAGATGCCGGCGGCGCCCTCGTCGCGGTCGGTCTTGACGGCGAGCAGAAGCAGATCGGCCAGGCGACCGTTGGTGATGAACGTCTTGGCGCCGTTGACGAGCAATGCGTCGCCGTCAGGCTTGGCCCAGGTACGCATCGACTGGAGGTCGGAGCCGCCGGACGGTTCGGTCATGGCGATCGCGCCGACGAGTTCCCCGCTGCACAGCCCGGGCAGGTAGGCGCTCTTCTGCTCGTCGGTTCCGTACGCGGTCAGGTAGCCGGTGACGATGCCGCTGTGCACGGCCAGCCCCAGGCTGGCGTCTCCGGCGTAGGTCTGCTGCTCGAACAGGACGGTCTCGTGGCTGAAGTCGCCGCCGCCACCGCCGAAGTCCTCCGGTACGGACAGGCCGAGCAGGCCGAGGGCACCGGCGTGGTGGTAGAGCGCACGGTCGGTGTGCCCCTGCGCGGCGAACTCGTCTTCGCGAGGCATCACCTCCCGGGTGAAGAACGTGGCTACCGTCTCGGCCAGCGCGTGATGATCGGGGGTACGCCAGCGAGACTGGTAGCCGCCGAGCCCTGGAACCGTTGCGGGCATGGGACCTCCCAAAGTCTCAACCAGCTTTTCCAGCTGTTGGCAGATTGTCAATAGCGGTCTCGGTGATCAGCTGCACGCAGCCGTCGGGGTCGTCGCCGAACGGCAGATGACCGCAGCCAGGCAGGCGTACATGACGCGCGGCCGGCAGTGCGGCCGCGGCTCGCCCGGCCTGGCGTACCGGCAGTATCAGGTCCCGACTCCCCCACACGATCGTGACCGGGATGCCCGCCAGCGCGGCGGGATCGCCGAACCGGTGCTCCGCGAACGCCGCCCGGGCCGCCCCGAAGCCGGGCGCCGCCGCCAGCGCGCGAGCGTCGTCGAGTCCGGTCACCGGATCGATCCGGCTCGGCCGTCCGTAGAACAGTCCGAACAGGACGATCCGGCCCGCCGCCGTCGCCGCGAGCCGTGGCAGCGACGGTCCGAGCACGCGGGCGAGGCGGTGGCCCGTCTCGACCGACGCTTGACACCAACGGCGTCCCAGCGGACCCCAGAAACCGATGGGCGCGAACGCCGTCACCGACTGGGCTACGCCGCGCCGACCCAGCTCCAGCGCGACGCCACCGCCCAGCGAGCTGCCGACGACATGGCAAGGCCGGCCTGCCAGCTCGGCGACGGCATCGGCAAAGGCCGCCACGTCAGCGCCCGTGCCGACCGGCGAGCCGCCGAACCCGGGCAGGTCAACGGCGAGCACTTCGAAGCGGGCCTCCAGCGCGGGCAGGATGGGGCGCCACAGCTGCCAGGTGCCGCCGATGCCGTGGATCAGGACGAGCAGCTCACCCGAGCCGCCGCGGTAATGCGAGAGCATCACGCCACGGTAGTTGTTGACAGGCCGACAACAACAGGGCACGGTTTCGGCATGTCCCCCGACGGCCGGACCATCGACTCCGAATTCGACTATGACGTGCTCGTCATCGGCTCGGGTTTCGGCGGCAGCGTCAGCGCGCTGCGGTTGACCGAGAAGGGCTACCGCCTCGGCGTACTGGAGACCGGCCGCCGGTTCGCCGACGCCGACTTCGCCAAGACGTCCTGGCGGCTGCGCGACTACCTGTTCGCCCCGGCGCTGGGCTGCTACGGCATCCTGCGGATGACCGTGCTCCCGGACGTTCTGGTGATGACGGGCGCGGGCGTCGGCGGCGGATCGCTCGGCTACGCCAACACCCTCTACCAGCCGCCGGACGTGTTCTTCACCGACCCGCAGTGGGCGGGCATCACCGACTGGAAGCGCGAGCTGGCACCGTACTACGACCAGGCCACCCGGATGCTCGGCGTCGCCGCCAATCCGGTGGTGACGCCGTCGGACGAGGTGCTGCGCGCCGTCGCCGACGACATGGGCGTCGGGCACACGTTCCGGTCGACTCCGGTCGGCGTCCTGTTCGGAGCCGCGCCGGGTCAGCCGGTGCCCGACCCGTACTTCGGCGGGGTCGGGCCGACCCGGACTACTTGCACCTTCTGCGGGTCGTGCATGACCGGCTGCCGGGTCGGCGCCAAGAACACCACCGTCAAGAACTACCTTTACCTCGCCGAACAGGCCGGTGCCGAGGTACATCCGCTGACCACGGCGGTGTCGGTGGCCCCGCTCCCGGCCGGCGGATACGCGGTGCGCACTGTGCGTACCAGTGGCAGATTGCGCAAACGGTCGCGCACCTTCACCGCGGAGCAGGTGATCATGGCGGCGGGGGCGCTCGGCACGCAGCGGCTGCTGCACCACATGAAGCGCGCAGGCGCGCTGCCGCACCTGTCCGACCGGCTCGGTGAGCTGAGCCGTACCAACTCCGAGTCGATCCTCGGCCCGCGGACCCGCCGCGACGATCGGGACTTCAGTCACGGCGTGGCCATCACCTCGTCGTTCCATCCCGACGGTGACACTCATGTCGAGCCGGTGCGCTACGGCCCCGGCAGCAACCTCCTCGGCCTGATGGCGGCGGTGCTGATCGGCGACACCGGCCGGACGCCGCGCTGGCTGGCCGGACTCGGCAGGACCCTGGCGAGCTGGCGAGACTGGCCCCGGCTGCTGTGGCCGCGCCGCTGGTCGCAGCAGACGATCGTGCTGCTGGCCATGCAACCCAAGGACAACTCGATCACGGTCCGCGGCAGGCGCGGCCCCTTCGGCGGCCAGCGCCTGACCAGCCGCCCGGGCATCGGCGACCCCGCGCCGTTGTTCATCCCCGTCGCGCACGAGGTCACCCGCCGTGTCGCCGAGAAGATCGACGGCGTGCCGATCGGGTCGGTCACCGAACTCGCGGGAAGGCCGGTCACCGGCCACTTCCTCGGCGGCGCCCCCATCGGCGTCGACGCCGCACACGGCGTCGTCGACGCGTACCATCGCGTCTTCGGACACGCTGGCCTGCACATCGTCGACGGCGCTGTGGTGGCGGCCAACCTCGGGGTCAACCCCTCGCTGACCATCTGCGCGCTGGCGGAGCGGGCGCTGGCGATGTGGCCCAACAAGGGCGAGGCTGACGCGAGGCCCGCGCTCGGCGATGCCTACCAGCTTGTACGCGCGGTGGCGCCGATCGCGCCGGTGGTGCCCGACGGGGCTCCCGGGCGGCTTCAGCTGCCTGGCCACGGTGCCGCTACGTCATAATGGCTGATTGTGTCTGCCAGAAACACCGCGACCGCCCATGATGTGATGCCGCGTGGCCGCCGGCTGGAGCCCGACGCGCGGCGCGAACAGATCCTGGCCTGCGCGGTGCGGCTGTTCGGCGAGCGCCCGTACGCCGAGGTCAGCACGACCGACATCGGCAACGCCGCGGGCGTGGCCCGCGGCCTGATCAACCACTACTTCGGCACCAAGAAGGGCCTGTACCTGGAGTCGGTGCGGGTGCTGGTGACGATCCCGGCCGTCGCGGTCGAGCAGCTCCCGCAGGGCGATCTGGCGACCCGGGTGGACGCCAGCGTGGCCTGGTTCCTCGACGTGGTGTCGCGGCACAGCCGATCATGGCTGGCGGCGGTCGACGGCGGCGGGGTCGGCCGGGACCCCGACGTCGAGCGGGTGCTGGCCGAGGCGGACGAGGTCGCCGTCGACAGCATCCTGGTAGCGGTCGGGCTGGCGGAGTCGACCCGGACCGAGGTGCGGGCCATGGTCCGGGCGTACTGCGGACTCGCCAAGGCGACGGCGCGCGAGTGGCTGGAGCGGGGCGCGCTCGATCGCAAGCAGGCGCACCGGCTGCTCGGCACGACATTGATCGCACTAGTGGAGCAGGTCATCCCGCGCTAGTCGGCCCACGACCCTATTGGCAGGCCGTCAACAAGTTGATACGGTCCGGCCGTGACACGGGTTGCCATCATCGGGGCCGGCTTCGGCGGCATCGCCGCGGCACACCTGCTGCGCCAGGCCGGGTTCACGGACCTGACCGTCTTCGACCGGGGCGACGACGTCGGCGGGGTGTGGCGCGACAACACCTATCCCGGGTGCGCCTGCGACATTCCGGCACCGCTGTACTCGTACTCGTTCGCCGTCAATCCAGATTGGACCCAGCGCTTCCCGCCGCAGTCCGAGATCCTCGCTTACCTGCGGCGATGCGTACGCGACTTCGGGCTGACGCCGCATCTGCGGCTCGGCCAGACGATCACCGACGCGGTGTGGACCGGAACGAGCTGGCGGCTCACCGGGGCCGACGGTCGCACCGAGGAGTTCGACGTCCTCATCCCGGCCCTGGGCCAGTTGTCGGAACCGATCGTGCCGAGGCTCGAAGGCGCGGCCGACTTCGACGGGCAGGCGGTGCACACGGCCCAATGGAGCCCGGCGGTGGCGGTAGCCGGGCGACGGGTCGGCGTGATCGGAACCGGGGCCAGCGCGATCCAGCTGGTGCCTGCGATCGCCGATGCTGCGGCGAGCGTGGTCGTATTCCAGCGCTCCGCTCCGTGGACGCTGCCGAAACCCAACCGCCGCTATGGCCGGGTACGCCGGGCGCTGAACCGTCGGCTGCCCGGACTGATGCGCGCATCGCGGGCGGGCACCTGGCTGCTGACGGTCGTCACCGGCAAGGCCGTCACCGGCAACCCGCTCGCCCGGTACGCGGTGGGAGCAGTCTCGCGTACGCAGCGGTTCGTCCAGGCGCGACAGTTGGGTAGCCAGGTCAGGCCCGACTACGCGATGGGCTGCAAACGAGTGCTGTTCACCGGCGACTGGTTCCGCACCCTGCGCCGCCCCGATGTGCGGCTGGTCACCGTAGGGATCGAACGGCTGACGGCGACCGGCGTACGCACCACCGACGGCGTCGATCATCCGCTCGACCTGCTGGTCTACGGGACCGGCTTCGCCGCGACGGAGTTCCTGGCGTCGCTGCGGGTGTACGGGCGCGACGGGCGATATTTGGCCGACGAGTGGCGTGCGGGTGCGTACGCCCACCTCGGCATCGCGGTTCCCGGATTTCCCAACCTGTTCCTGATGTACGGGCCCAACACCAACACCGGCAACACGTCGGTCGTGTACTTCCACGAAGCGCAGGCGCGTTACATCGTCCAAGCGGTACGGGCAGTGGACGCGTCCGGTCCACTAGAGGTACGCGACGAGGTCGCGACGGCGTTCGACGCGGAGATGCAGAGCCGGCTGACCGGCAGTATCTGGTCAGGCTGCGAGAGCTGGTATCGCACCGGCACGGGCCGCATCGTCACCAACTGGCCCGGTTCGGCAGCCGAGTACCGCTCCCGTACCCGCCGCTTCCGCTCCGCCGACTACACATCGCTGGAGCCGGCCCCGGTCGCAACAGCACCGTCACCGGCGCGAACCTGAGCACCAGCCCCGGCGCCTATTCGGCCGCGAGCCGTTCTGATCCGAAGAGCATCCGAAAATCCGCGGCGGTCACGGCGAGCAGCGGTCGGCGTCCGGCCAGAAAGCCCAGCGGTCCATCGGCAGCGAGCTGCCAGGTGAGGTGGGCCGGGCCGCAGCGGGCGCGGGCGCGTACCGGCGTGGTCAACGCACGCCCGGCCAGCGCCTGAGTCACCTTGAACCCGATGGGCAGCCGCAGCGCCAGGCGTGATCGCCGGATCGTCCCGATGGCGATCGCGTGCCCGGCGACGACGGCCGCGGCATCGGTCTCGGTCAGCTCGAATTCGGCCAGCTCCTTGGGGATGCCCCACAACTCGCGGCCGCCGTCGCGCGAATCAGCGCTGTCGACCCAGATGTGGGTGATCGTGACACGGGGCCGCAGCCCCGCCCGCATCAGCACCGCACTCAGCAGCTCGCGATAGGCCATGTCCCCGCCGGACCGGTAGTCCACCCACGCGGTGCCGACCAGCGCGTACCGTCCGATGCGGACCAGCCGCACGGCGGCGGTCACCTCCGGCGGGATCGACGGCAGATCCGCGACCGGCACGAGCCACACCGAGACGTGCAGCTGGCCGCGAAGCGACCACGGTTGCGGTGGATACGCCATCCCGCCTCCCTCCGCTGTGCTCGGCCGAGGTGGGCACTCTATCGCTCTTGACCGCCTGCCAACAACGCCGAGCACGGCGGGGGGCGGATCGCTTGAGTGTTCCCGCCCCTTGCCCGTACCACCTGGGTTGCCGGAGTGTTGGACGATAGGGACGGGAGGTTGCGGTGTCGCAAGAGGAGCGAGATGCCCGGCTGGGCCTCACAGGTCTGACCCCGGAGCAACGCCGACAGCGGATCGCGCAGCTGGAGCGCGAGTTGGCCGAGCGGTACGCGGCGGCGAAGGCGGACCTGGCTGCCCGGCGGGCCGCGCGGCCGAAGTCTCCAGAGGCCGGAACGCGCTGATGTCTCGGCCGCGAGGGCCGAGACATCAGCGATCGTGCTGCCGAGCGGAAGCCGGGCCGCGATCTCGGAGCGTCAGTAGAGCAGGAACGGCTGACGCTGCCGCTCGAACCCCGTCAGCTCGTCCGACCAGGCGCCGACCACGTCGTCCACGTCCGCGCCCGCGTCGATCATCGTGCGCAGCCGGGTTGAGCCGGTGAGCTTGTCGACCCAGTACGGGCGGACGGGATCGTAGGAGTCGTAGCGCCAGGCGAACGCCGGATACTTGCGCGCTTCCACGAGCATCGCCACGGCGGTGCGGATCGGGTCGTACGCGGCCCGGTCGACGACCTTGACCTCCACGCCGGCGCAGAGCTGGTTGAGCATCGGCGGGTGCTGACCGGCGATCGTCGGGACGAAGTACGCCTCCCGGAATCGCACGCCCGGCAGTTCGCGGGCGTTGAGCCGGTCGGACCAGTGGTAGTCGAAGTCGGTCGCCAGGCCGCCGATCAGCTCGAACGGGCGCGCAGTGCCACGACCCTCGCTGATGGACGAGACGCCTTCGAACAGGCCGGTGCCCGGGTACACCAGGGCGGTGTCGGGGGTGGGCATGTTGGGGCTGGGCATGACCCAGGGGAGGTCCAGGTCCGCGGCGAACATCGTGCGCTTCCAGTGCCGCAGGGCCACCACTTCGAGGTCGACCGACCGGCCCGCCTCGGCCGGCAGGAACACGGCGTTGAAGTAGCGGGCGAGCTCGCCGACGGTCATGCCGTGCTGCTGCACGATCTCCTTCAGACCGACGCCCGAGGTGTACGGCGCCGTCATCAGCGGGCCGTACGCCTTGCCGCCGATCGGATTGGGCCGGTCGAGGACGACGTAGCGCAGGCCCAGCCGGGCCGCCACGACCATCGACGTGTACATCGTCCAGATGTAGGTGTAGAAGCGGACTCCCACGTCCTGGATGTCGAAGACAAGGGTGTCCACGTTGGCCGAAGTGAGCATCTGCGCCCACTTGGCCTGCGAGGCACCGTAGGCGTCATACACGGTGATGCCGGTACGTGCGTCGATCCCGGTCCCCTCGCTGCCACCGGCCTGAGCCGAGCCGCGGAAGCCGTGCTCGGGCCCGAACGCGGCGAGGTGGCTCACGGAGCCGGATTCGTGGATGAGATCGACGAGATGGCGATAGTCGGAGTCGACGCCCGTCGGGTTGGACAGCACGCCCACCCTCCGGCCGGCGAGGGTCGCGAAGTCATCCGCGACCAGGCGGTCAAGCCCAGTGTCGACGCGGCGGGCCGGCGGCGCGGCGGCGGCTGGTGCGGCCGACGTCATCGCCGCGCCCAGGGCGCCTGCGGCACCGGTGGCGAGAAGAGTTCTGCGCTGCAAGGTTCCTCCTACCGGTCAGGCTGCGATCCAGCGAAAGTTACCTACACGCATCCATCTGGTCAAGAAGCTAATCTTCATCGCTTGAGGAGAATGTGGGCGCCATGCCGGCCTACCGGGGCGGGCGGGCCGACCCGGTGAGGTAGAGCGCCCATGGATCGGTGGCGTGCAGCGGCACGACAGTGATCATCACTGCCGCACCCACCTTGGGTGCGCTCCCCTCCGGCGTCAGGCGGCTGCCCGGGCCGAGGTCGAAGGAACAGCCGATCTCGGCGTACGTCCAGCTTCGGCAGGTGGTGAGGAAGTGGCCGTCGCCACCATGCCGAATACGTCGTGACCATGATGCGGCGCACGTATGCCTCGGGATCGGCGATCCGCCCCCAAACCGGCCATGCACGAGCCAGCGCGGTCTGCACGAGATCCTCCGCCTGCCCCCGATCACGTGTGAGCAAGTACGCCAAGTGAAGCAGCCGCGACGAGCGAGCCGCGACGAAGTCCGCGAACGGGACCTCATGAAGCACTGACACCGCAAGCCCTTTCCAGCTACGGGATGCCGACGCTAACAAGGAGCGGCGAGTACGCCCCGGCTGCGTACCGGCTTAGTCATCCGTTCGGTTCGGACCGGCCAGCCGAACGGCTTACCTGTGCGGCACGGCTGCGCGGCCGTCCGGATCCGACCAGTCCTGGGACTCCTGCAGCCAGGCGGCGTCACCGTTGTCCACAATGGGCAGGTTAAGGAGCGGTGGTGCTGATCAGTGCAGTCCAGGCGTCTGCGGCGGTGCCGGTGGCCGGGGCGACGACGGCCGTAGGCCCTCCGGCGGGACGGGCCGGCTGGCGGGCGCCTGCGTACCTGACGGCCCGACCCGGTTCGGCCCGGCTGGGATCAACCAGTCGGCGGAGAGGTATGTCCGTAGCCGTGGCGTGGAGACGAGCCACACTTCGCCAGCGAGCAAAGCTACTGGGAACACCGCGATGCAGAGCGCGACAGGCGCATGGGTGTCGGCATCCGAGGCGGCGATGATCGCCTCGATCACCGCCGTGCAGATGAACGCGAGCCGGAGCCAGGTGACCGACAGCAGGAAGGCTCGGCCCCAGCGTCTGGTGGCCGGCAGCGACGCGGCGGCGGCCAGCGCCGACAGGTCCGCCAGCAGAAACGGGACGCCGGTGATGGCGAGCGTCACGAGGAAGTCGGCCCCGGACAACCCCGAATTGCCGTGGGTGATCGCCTGGTAGACCACGACCGAGAAGAAGCCACTGACACACAACAGGAACACTTCCAGCGCGATGACCACCCAGATCTGCGGTGGCACCCCGGGCTCCGGCTGCGGCACGGCTGACGGCTGCTGCCCATGCATGACCTCGATGCGACTCTTCGGCCCTGGCGACGGCATCCGCGCGAGGATCGAGATCCACCATCCGGCGTAGACCAGGAGCATCGCGTACTCGGCCGTCGCCAGCAGGATGAACGAGCTGACGAGCATCGAGTAGACCACCGAGATGACGACAATCGGCCGTGCCTTGGGCGACCTGGCCAGCAACACGCCGGCCGACAACGCCAGCGGCAGCAGTTGCGTCACCACCAGACAGCTCGCCAGCCACGGGTCGTCGTCGTCATGAAAGCCCGAACCGGCCGCGGCCACCACGACCAACGCCAGCGAGATGGCCAGTTGAACGACTGCGAACACATGCGCATCGGGCAACCGCGGAGCAGCGGAACGGTCAGGCATGACCCGCAGAGTGCCAGTGCCGTACCGCGTCTAGCATCATCCAGCCCCCGTTCCGGACAACTGCCGGACAACTCTCGTGCGAGATTTGGCCCGCCGGAAGGACTTCCGCCCACCGACGGGCAGGTGGACCGGTTCAGCAGCAGGGTGCCTTCTGCGCCAGCGTCAGCAATGCGGTGGATGCCGCGGAGGCCGTCACCGGCTCTGCCGAAGCGATCGGAGCCGGCTCGAAGAACGGCTGGTTCGGGTGTGCGGCGGGCACGCGCCCCTTGGGCTCCTCCCATTCCTCCTGCCGCCCGAGCGCGGTGAGATCGAGGAGCGTGCAGGTTCCCGGTTCGGTGCCGCGCCCGAACGTCGAGTACGTGTGGAAGACCTGGTCGCCGTCGCGCAGGAAGCAGCTGACGCCGGCCATCTCACGCGGCTCGTCGACGATCCAGCCCAGCCCCGCCGTGCGCAGTTCGCTCTCGCCGGTCGGCGTTGAGCGCGTCACGCTGCCGCGTCACTTCTTTCTCGCGGGCCAGCAGGTCGACGCGAGCGGCCAGCCACTCGTCCCGGCTCACGATCTCAGGCAAGCTCATCGGTTCCTCCAGGACGTGATCCACCGGCGGCTTTCGCCGGCCTCACTCTCACGACGATCGAGTACGCCCAGACCGGACAGGCCGCCGGAAGATTTTGTCGCAGTAACCGAGCGCTATACGCACACCCAGCAGTAGAGCCGATTGCCGGCGGCGGTGGCGTTGCGTGCCAGCAAGGCCAGCTGCCGCAGGAAGTGCGCCAGAATCTCCGGCTCGCCATTACCCCAGAATTCGTCGGTCTGCGACCACGGAACGGCAACCGCGTCGAGTTGCTGCTCGGTGGCCGCCGACAGGACGGCTTGCAGCTCATCGGTCAGGGTCAGCACGAGCCGCTCGCCCTCGTCCCGGACGGCCACCGCTTTGCCTGACCTTGCCCGCGAGAAGATCGCATCGGTGCTGGTTCCGGTGAGGAGCTGCTCGAGCGTCGCCATCTGCACGACCGGATCGATGCCTTTGACGCAGAGGACGTCAAACCCGTGCTCGGACAGCCGGACCTTGGGCATCATGAGCCGCCGCATCGCCGCACGATCGTTGGCCCGGAGGGCGGCTTGCAGCTCAGCAGAGGATGGCTCGGCGCCTCCCGGGCCGCCCAGCAGGTCGATCGTCGCCGCGGCCGCGTCGTCCGTCGGCGCGGCGAAAAAGTCGTAGAGCACTCCCATGGCCGGGATCATGCAATACGGGCCTGACAGTTCGAGTCAGCGCTTCTCATACATCTGCGCGGGGTACCAGGTCTCGGTCTGCAGGGGCACGTCGTCGGTCAGGCGGTTGGAGACGAGCCGGCGCCCGCGTACGCGTGGAGCTGGAGGTGGAGGGTCCCGGCGATCGCATCGCCCTACCCGCGCATCCGGGCGCGCAGCTCCACTGGCACGACCGTGCCACCGGCAATTGGGGCGGCGGACTCCTCGACGCGGTCCGCGGCTCCCACCTCGACTCGCAGACGCACGTGTGGGTCGCCTGCGAAGGAGCTGCCGTCCGCCGCATCCGCCGGTACCTGCTCGACGAACGCGGTCTCCCCCCGGCGCAGGTCACCACTCGTGGTTATTGGCAAGCAGGGCAAGCCAACCATCCCGACCACGACTTCGGCGAAGACTGACGTACGCGTACGGCACGTCAGCCGGCGGTCAGGATGTGCATGCCGTCTGTGGCGAGCTGCTCGACGACCGGGTGGTCGGCAGCCGCGTCGGTGATCAGCCCGCTGACGTCCGCCCACGGCAGGACGAGGTATCGGGAGGCGGTGCCGATCTTCTCGGAGGACGCGAGGATGTAGGTGTCCGCGGCCCGAGCGGACAGCGCCCGTTTCATCGCGGCTTCCTCGGCGTCGCCGGTGGTCAGCCCCGCCTCAGGATGGACGCCGGTGACGCCGATCAGGCAGAGGTCGGCCGAGATCTTCTGGGCCGCCTCGATCGCCGCGGCCCCGCAGGCGACGGCGGAGTGCTTGAAGAGCCGCCCGCCCAACAGGAAGACCTCCGCGGTCGGATGGTCGAGCAGCGCCACCGCGACGGTCGGGCTGTGCGTGATCACGGTGCAGTCCAGATCCGGCGGCAAGGCGCGAGCGACCGCTAGCGCGGTGGTGCCGCCGTCCAGGATCACGGCGCTGCCCGGCCGGACGAGCGCGGCGGCAGTCGCGGCGACCGCCCGCTTGCCCTCGGGAGTGACAGCCTGCCGGGCGGCGTAATCCGCGAGGGCCGGCGACACCGGCAACGCTCCGCCGTACACCCGCTGGCACAGTCCCTCGGCGGCGAGATCACGCAGATCGCGGCGCACGCTGTCCTCCGAGATGCCCAGATCCACCGCGACGCTCCGAGCCACGATCTTGCCGTCGCGGGCGAGCAGTTTCAGCAGGTGATCCCGCCGTTCAGCGGCTAGCATGCACACTCCCTCGCACTCTTGCACGTTTCTGCACGTTCGAGTGTACCGTGGCTGCCATGATCGCCTATCAGCACGTGGACGAGATCCCGCACCGCACCCCGCAGGAGACCGCATGACCAGCCCGGCTCGCCCCGGCATCGACACGCCCGACCATCGCGGCCGCACCGACCTCGACCGCGCCGGGCGTGACCTGAAGCGCAACCCCCACGTCGTCGTCCGCGACGTGGAACTCACCTCCCACGGCTGGCACGTGCTACGCCGCACCACCTTCGACTACCGCCGCCGCGACGGGCGCTGGGAGACCCAGCAACGCGAGACGTACGACCGTGGCGACGGCGCGGTGGTCCTGCCGTACGACACGCGACGCGGCTACGTCCTGCTCACCCGTCAGTTCCGCTATCCCGCGTACGTCAACGACCACCCCGACGGCATGCTCATCGAGGCCGCCGCCGGCCTCCTCGACCACGATGCTCCTGAAGCCGCCATCCGACGCGAGGCAGCCGAGGAACTAGGCGTACGCCTCGGCGAGCTCACGCACATCCTGGACGCCTACATGAGCCCAGGCTCGGTCACCGAACGCCTGCACTTCTACGCCGCCCCCTACACCGAGGCCGACCGCACCGGAAACGGCGGCGGGCTCGAAGCCGAAGGCGAGGACATCGAAGTTCTCGAACTCCCCTTCGCCGACGCGCTGGCGATGATCCACGATGGACGCATCACCGACGGCAAGACGATCCTGCTCCTGCATTGGGCCGCCCTCACCGGCCCCTTCGCTAACTCGATTGCGACGTAGGTGGGGCGGCGTCACGATGATCAGCGCCCGCGTCGATAGGGAGCCGCCGTGACCGCCTTCAACGTCCGAACCGCGAACCTTCCGGCCATCAACTCGATGAGAAGGCGATCGCCAAGGCCCGCTTCCAGGACTACGAACGGACCCTCAAGCGCAGGGGCCGCTGACCGCGGGATCACGCCGAGACCGCCGGATGTTCTCAGCGGGGCGATGAGTTTCCGGGTGCCGGTTCGTCTTAAGTGATGACCCGGAAGGAGCAACAGATGCGGATCAAGGTCAACGGTGTCGAGTTGTGCGTGCAGACGCTGGGGAATCCGGCGGATCCACCGGTGCTGCTGGTGGGTGTCACCACGTCCAGCTGGCCGGACGAGCTGGTCGCGGCGCTGACCGGGCGGTACATAGTGCGGTACGACCTGCGCGACGCCGGTGAGTCGACGTTCGTCGACCCGGACGCGCCCGCCTACGATCTGCGCGACCTGGTGACCGACACATCCGAGCTGCTGCTCGCGCTCGACTTGGGGCGTACGCACGTGGTCGGCATGGGGGTCGGTGGGTTCATCGCGCAACTGCTCGCGCTCGACCACCCTGATCAAGTCGCGTCGCTGACGCTGGTCTCCACCCGTCCGGTCGCACCTGGCCCGGTCGATGCCGACCTGCCCGATCACGCACCGGAGTTGTTGGGGCAGCTGTTCGGGCGTCCCCAGCCGGACTGGACGGATCGCGGCAGCGTGGTCGACTACATGACCGACTCCGCGCGGCTGATGTCCGGCACGCGGGGATTCAACGAGCAGGATGCGCGGGCGGCTGCCGGGTCCGTCTTCGACCGGGCGGGACGCACGGCGGAGGCGCAGCGTGCGAGCCATCTCGGCACCATGTTCGCGGCCATCGACTGCCGGCCGAGATGGCGCGAACGGCTCGGCGAGATCACCGCGCCGACCCTGGTGATCCACGGCGAGGAGGACCTGTTCTTCCCGCACGGGAACGGGGTCGCGCTGGCGGCGGAGATCCCCGGCGCCACGCTGCTCACCTTGCCCGGCGTCGGCCAGGGCCTGCCGCGCGTGACCTGGCCGGTTGTCGTGGACGCCCTACTGCGCCACACCTCCTGACCGATCGCTGCCGACCTCCAGGTGATGCCCGGCCGAACGATCATCACGATAGAGTCTGCCGATGCCTTTCGCTTCACGGTCGGTACGCCTGCTGATGGTCGCGTCGGCCGCTGTCTTCGCCGCGGCGGCGTTCGGCATCCGCGCCGTCACCGATGGCCAGATCGGGCAGTATTCGGGTGCGGCTCTGTCCGGTTCGATCGTCTACACCATCGTGGTGTTCGTCCGGCCGCCGATCTCGCCGCTGGTGGCTGGCGGGATCGCGACGGCGTACTGCTGGTTTGTGGAGTTCTCGCAGCTCACTGGGATTCCGGCGGCTTTGTCGGAGCGCAGTGTGATCGCTCAGCTCCTGCTCGGTACGCAGTTCGACATCGTCGATGTCGCCTGGTATCCCGTCGGCGTCGTTCCGTTGGTGGCTCTGCACTGGTTCTTGCGTACGCGGAGTTCATGACCATGCGGCGGCGGCTTGGCTGACCTTCGCCCAGTACGCCTCCCGAACCCCGACGTCGATCGGCTGCTCGTATTCGGCGGTCGTCCCGGTGCGCCCGTCCAGCTGTTCGCGCAGGATGTCGGCGTGCCCGGCGTGCCGGGTGGTGTCGGTGAGGCTGTGGAGCATGATGGTGAACAGCTTCACGTCGGGACTCGGCCACCACGGCACGTGACCCGGTGCGTCGATGGGCAGGGCGTCGATCGTCGTGTCGACGTGTTCGCAGACGGCTTGGTGGAGCGTCAGAATGTCGGCCCGCGTCTCGTCGGTGGCGGCCCAATGCTCGTTCTCCCAGGCGCCGGCTTCGTTCCAGCGTGGCACCGGACCGGGGAACGGTCGGCCGAAGACTTCCCCGAAGTACCGCGCGTCCGAGTACGCCCGATGCTTGACCAGCCCGAGGAGGTTGGTCCCGGTGGCGGTCAGGGGACGGCGGGCGTCGTACTCGGAGAGCCCGTCGAGCTTCCACACCAGCACTTCGCGCACGGTGCGCAGCTGATGGTGGAGGTACGCCTTGGCGAAGTCGTCGATCATGGCCGCCAAGTCTGCCACCAATGGGTGCGGCCAACTGTCCCACCAGACCGGGAGGCTCCGGAAGTTTCGGTTGCCCATTCTCCGTGCTGACGTGCCCGAAGTGCGGTCGCAGTCCCCAGGAAGGCCGGGTCGAACTCCGAAAACTTGCGGAAACAAAGATGGCGATGTTTCAATGAGGCTCCCATTCCGTCCAATGCCGTGGCCACCGGTCTCCACCCGGTGGCCGCCACGCAAGGAGAGGCCATGGTTTCCACACCTCGCCCGGCCCGCAGAATCCTCGCCATCGCCGCCGCGGTCGCGGCAGCCGCCGCCGGCGCCGTAGCCGCCGTCACGCTCGTCGCCACCCCGTCCCAGGCGGCTACGTGCAACGGGTATGTCGGGCTGACGTTCGACGACGGCCCGACCGCCGGCAACACCCAGAACCTGCTCAACGCGCTCACGTCGAACGGCCTGCGGGCCACGTTCTTCGACGAGGGCAAGAACGTGCAGGCCAATCCGTCGCTGGTACAGGCGACCAAGAACGCCGGCATGTGGATCGCCAACCACAGCTGGGATCACCCGCACATGACGCAGCTCAGCACGGCCCAGATGGCCACCCAGATCGGTAACACGCAGTCGGCGATCCAGCAGATCACCGGTGCCGCGCCGAAACTGTTCCGGCCGCCGTACGGCGAGACCAGCAGCGCGCTGAAGTCCGTCGAGGCGCAGTACGGCCTCACCGAGATCATTTGGGATGTCGACTCGCAGGACTGGAACAACGCGAGCGTCGCGTCGATCGTGGCGGCCAACGCCCGGCTGACCAACGGGCAGATCATCCTCATGCACGACTGGCCGGCCAACACGGTCGCGGCCATTCCGCAGATCGCGGCCGGCTTGGCCAGCCGCAACCTGTGCGCCGGCATGATCTCGCCGACGACCGGCCGGGCAGTCGCCCCGGACGGCACCCAGCCGCCCGCCTCGCAGTCGCCTTCGGCGCAGCCGTCGACCCCGCCGCCCACGGGCGGTGGATGCCGGGTGACGTCGCAGATCAGCGCCTGGAACACCGGCCTGACCAACAACCTCACCATCACCAATACGAGCGGCTCGGCGGTCACCAACTGGCGACTGACCTTCACCCTCCCCGGTGGACAGACCATCACCTCGGGCTGGAACGCCACCTACAGCCCGGCGAGCGGCGCGGTGACCGCGACCAACGCGGGCTACAACTCGATCATCGCCGCCGGCGGGTCGGTGGGTATCGGCTATCAGGCCAACCACACCGGCAACACCGGAGCGCCTACCGGCTTCGCGCTCAACGGCGTCGCCTGCAGCTGACCCGAAAACTCAGCTGGTACGCCGGACCGAGGAGGTCGCGGCGTACCAGCTGAGGGGGGTGATCGGCGTAAGCCTGTTCAGACGGTCGCCACGGTCTGGCGTACCCAGCGCATCCGGGCGGCGGCCGCTTCCGGGTGGTCGCCGAATTCCTGGGCCACCCGCCCGGCGCAGTCCTGCGGGCCGAGCAGTTCCAGCGCTCCGGTGATCGCCGCGGAGACCTGCTCCGAGTCGGGGCGGTCGGAAGCTTGCACGTGCGAGGCGAACAGCGCCTCACACATGGTGTCCAGGTTCAGGTCGACCATCGCTTCATCCCTCCGTGTGCTCGTCACCTGTTCCATGGTCGCGTCGATCACACCCCGTGGAACATCGCCTATCCGGCCTATAACACGAATCCGGCATTACCGGGATGTAAACCATCGCGAGGTCGGCAACCTCGCAAATCCGATGACACTGCGTTACGGCTCGCTGCCGTGAGTCACGACACAGCCTTTCCCGAAAGCACGCGGCAGTCCACCCACCGAGACACTAAGACATCGACGTTCATCGTCAAGTAGGGTCCACTGTGGTGCCCGACGACGCTGTCCCACCTGCCATCGAAGCCGCCGCAGCCGAATAGCGCGGCGACCGGCCGAAAGGATCAAGCCCATGCGGGTCACCCGATCATCGCGTGCCCTCGGCGCGCTCGCCGCCGCCGTCCTCACCGCGACCGTCCTGGCCGGCACGGTCGTCGCGACCGCGCCCGAGGCGAGCGCCGCGACGGCGTGCCAGGTCACGTACCGCGTCAACGAATGGCCGGGCGGCTTCGTCGGCTACATCGACATCACCGCCGGCAGCACCGCCCTCCACGGCTGGACGGTGACCTGGGCGTACGGCGGCGATCAGAAGATCACCTCGTCGTGGGGAGCGACCGTCACCCAGTCCGGGACAGCGGTGAGCGCCACCAATCTCGCGTACAACGGCGACCTCAACCCCGGCGCCACGGTCGAGTTCGGCGTCCAGGGCACCTGGGCCACCGCCGATCCCACGCCCACGCCGCTCCTGCTCAACGGCACTCTCTGCGGCACGGAACCCTCAGTCAGCCCGTCGGCCTCAGCGTCCGTGTCACCGTCACCCTCCGTCTCCGCCTCGACCTCGCCCTCCGTCTCGCCGTCCGGGTCACCATCAGGATCGCCCGGCTCAAGCGGCTGCGGAACACTCACGCTGTGCGAGGGCTTCGAGACGCAATCCACTGGTACGCCCAGCGGAGCATGGGCGTTGAGTTACCCGGATTGCCAGGGAACCGGCACCGCAACGGTCGACACGACGACGGCGTACCGCGGGGGCAAGTCGCTGAAGATCAGCGGAACCGAAGGCTACTGCAATCACGTCTTCGTCAAGTCGACGGCGACGCTGACCGGCTCGGTGTGGTACGCCCGCTTCTACGTGCGTCACACCACCGCGCTCCCGGCCGCGCACGTGACGTTCGTGGCGTTGAAGGACTCCGCCGACGGCAACCGCGATCTGCGGATGGGCGGCCAGAACGGTGCGCTGCAATGGAATCGCCAGTCCGACGACGCCACCCTGCCCGAGCAGAGCCCGGCCGGCGTCGCGTTGTCCTCGGTGCTGCCGGTGAACTCGTGGAACTGCGTCGAGTTCAAGGTCAGCGGCTCTGACGGGACGATGCAGACCTGGCTCAACGGGACCGAGGTCGCCGGGTTGCACGAGGACGGCGTACCGACGCATGACATCGATCAGCAGTGGCTCAACCGGACCGGCTGGCGGCCGAGTCTGACCGACTTCCGCCTCGGCTGGGAGAGCTACGGAACGGGCTCCGACACCTTGTGGTTCGACGAGGTGGCCCTGGGCGCGAGCCGGATCGGCTGCTGACCCCGGTCGGCCGTTCTGCGTACTTTCCGAATGGCCCTCCACATGCGAGCTTTAACGGGTGCGACAGCCGGCCACGATTCCCGAGGGCGCCCGGGCCCGCGCGGAGCTGCTGCTCATCCAGGCCTCCGCAGCACTACGCGCGGTTCAGCTCGCGGTGGGCCTGCCGGTGTTGTTGTCCGGGGGGCTGGATGACTTCCGGGTCCAGTGGTTGATCGTGGCCAGCCATCTGTCCGCGGTGTTGTGGTCGGCGGCCCTGTTCACCGCCACGCTGCGCAGCCGTCGCGTTGCGCTGCCGTGGGTGCTGGCCGACCTCATCCTCGCCGCGATGTGGCTGGTCACGGTGCCACAGCTGTGCGTCACCTCGTGCGTGAGCGGATGGCAGCTGTGGGTGGTGCCGTCAGCGATGGGCTCCATCATCCTGGCCACGATCTTCGTCCAGGCCGGCGTCGCGGCGGTGGGCGCCGCTACGGTCGTCGGGGCGTACGTGCTGGGCATCCAGGAACACCTGGCGCGGACCGCAGCCGCGCCGAACACCCTCGGCACAGTGGGCGTCAATGTGTTCTTCATGCTGGGCTTCGGCGTGCTCGGCTGGCTGTGCGCGCGCCTGTTGCGGGAATCGGCCCGCCGACTGGACGCGGCGACCGCCGAGGCGATCGAGGCGCGGGCCCGGGAGGCCACCGCCACCGCCCGCTACGACGAACGGATCCGGCAGTTCGACGCGTTGCACCACACCGTGCTCAGCACGCTGAGCAAGATCGCCCGAGGCGGCTTGGACCACCGTGCCGAGGATGTCCGAGAGCTGTGCGCCCGCGACGCGGATTTCCTGCGCGGCATGATCAGCGGCCAGGGCGACGGCGGGCCGGGTGACTTCCTCGCCTCGCTGGCCGGGGTGGTCCGCGACAAGCAGGCGCTCGGGCTGCGGGTGCACTCGCAGTTCCATGCCCTGCCGACCGAGCTACCGCCACCGGTCGCGGCCGGGCTGCTCAGCGCGGTACGCGAGGCGCTGAACAACGTCGCCCTGCACGCTGAAGCCGACGAGGCGTGGCTGACCGCGGTCGGTGAGGACGGCGGCGTACGCATCGTGGTCGTCGATCGGGGCGTCGGGTTCGACCCGGCCCTGACGCCGCCCGGCCGAGGTCTGGTCCGGGAACTGCGGCATCGGGTCATCGAGATCGGCGGCACCGTGTCGGTCTCGTCCGGCCCCGGTGACGGGGCCGTGGTGGAGGTGTCATGGAGCCCGTGATCGAGATCGCCGCCATCGACAACGACCAGATGCTCCTGGAGGGCATGGCGACCTGGATCGCGGGAGTGCCCGACATCCGGCTGGTGGCGACCGCGCCGTCGGTGGCCGACTTCTTGAGTCAGACCGTCACCGCGCGGATCGTGTTGCTGGACCTCAACCTCGAGGACTTCACCGACCCCGTCGACAACGTGGCGGCGCTGGTCCACGCGGGATTCACCGTCATCGTGATCACGGTGGTGCCCGATCTGTCGTACATCCTGGCGACGACCGAGGCCGGTGCGGTGGCGTACGTCGCCAAGACCAGCAATCTCACCAACCTGGCCGACGTCGTCCGCGCGGTGGCTCGCGGAGACTCGCCGTTGACCACGGAACATGCCTTCTGGCTGGGGCGCGACGACCGGCCGGATCGGCCCGAATTGACTCCACGTGAGCATGAAGTGCTGGTGGCGTACGGGCGCGGGATGACCGTGGACGCGGTGGCCCGGCGGCTGGGCATCGCGGCCGGCACGGTACGGACCCACCTGGAGCGAGCGAAGCAGAAGTACGCCGAGGCGGGCCGCCCCATCCGGCATCGCGGCCAGTACGGCGAACGGATCCGCGAGGACGGGCTGGGGCGCGAGCGGCTACCCGGGCCGGGCAGCAACCCACCGGCGCGCACCGAGGAGCAAGGCCCGCTCACAGCCTGATCGACTAGGCAGTTCTGCCGACTCACCTCACCGGGACCGACTGATTATCGTCCCTTTTCGAGATCTGGCCCGGCACATCCCCAGGAGGATCAGATGAGTGTGCTCGTCAAGAAGGCACGGTCGGCGGCTCTGGCGCTGGCAATGGCCGGCGTCGCCTTCATGGTCGCGCCGATTTCCCCGGCCGCCGCGTCGCCCACCAACTGCTCGATCATCGCCCACCCCATCCTGCCCGCGTATGGCCGGGCGGCCCACTGCACATCCGGCACCGGAGAGTTCCGCATCGTCATCCGTTGCAGCAACGGATACAACGGCGGCCCCGACTTCTACTACTACGGCGAGTGGGTACGCCCCGGCGACTACTCCATGACCGCTTGCCTGACCGGCGCGGCCGGCGGCTTCTACCGGTCCTCGTACATCGCCAAGCGCGGCTGATCGTTCATCGATCCAGCGCACCTTCGAGGCGGGCCGCCGGGCACGATCCCGGCGACCCGCCTCGACTGTCTTCCAGGCCGATCTCGCCGAGGATCCTCGCCGGAGAAGGCCCGGCAGCTACGCGGACCCCGGAGTGGACGCCGAACGGTAGCGTGCCGCGTATGACGACGGGGGCGAGGCCAGACGAGGTCCGACGGTGGAAGCTGATCGCATTGGCGAGTGCGTTCGTCGCGGTCGCGGCGGTGGCCGGGCTGATCGGATGGGTCGCTCGCAGTTCGACCGTCGCAGACGCCCCGCCTGTCGAGACGTTCACCGGTGGCGGTTGGACGCTCAGCGGACGGTGTGACGAGGCCGAAGGCCAGCGGCTCTCCGTCGGCACGGCGGTGACGGTCCTCAGCGCCGACGGTGCTCAGCTCGCGGTCGGCAAGATCGTGTCCGGTCCGGTGGGCGTCGACCAAGGCTGCCGTCAGGAGTTCCTGATCGACGGCATTCCCGGCAGGCGGGGCGTCTATCTGCTCGAGGTCGGCCACTGGCGGCACCCGGTCTCCGAGGCTCAGCTCCGCGGCAACCAGGCGGAGCTGAGCCTCATCTCCTAGCCGTCGCAGTGGTCGATCTGGGCCGGCAGGTCCGGTGGATCAGTCGACATCCATCGGGTCGGCTCGACCGACGCGTGCGGGTCGTCATCTTCTCCTACGAATGCGGGCTGGTACGCCTCGGTTCATGGCCGGGCGGGCGGCGTCCTCACAGCATCCGATGTAGATGGACGCGCTCGGAACGCGTTGTGCCTCCGATGCCACGGAAGTCCGCTTCTGTGGTCGAATAGCGGCCGAACGCCGGAGCCACAGTGGATCCGGCATGTCCGTCCGTTTTGGAGGATCGCAATGATGAAATGGACCCGCAGGTGGGCCTTGGGCGTAGCGGCGACGGTTCTGGTGGTGGCCGGCACGGCCGCGCCGGCGCACGCGAGCACGAACATCGGCTGGATGTACACGCAGGGCGCCAACGGCAAGGCCTACTTCGACGCGGATGTCGCCGGATGGACGGGCGCCGAGCAGATCACCGTCTGCGACATCGACACGGACGGCCACTCGGTGCGCGCGTATCTGTACAACGAGAACACCGGCCGCCTGATCGAGTGGATCGGCGACTCGCAGAACGACGGGAGTTGCGTCAGCGTGGCGTACAACATGGTCACCGACGAGGTTCTGGTCGAGCTCGCGGTGTGCGACTACGAGGCCAGCACGGGCAAGGTCTGGGACTGCGCCAGCGCACGGGGCTGGTCCTGATCGGTGACCGCGGGTGGTGCGCGGACTGCGCACCACGTTCAGGATTTCGCTGTTGATCTAGGGATGGCCGGAAAGATCAGGATCTGGCATGCTACGGCGATGAATATTGCGAAACGTATCGCCATCGTCGTGGTTGGCGCGCTTACGGCGGTCATGGCCGTTGCGGGGCCTGCCTCGGCCGTCGTTCCCCCGCCGACCGAGTGGAACGAGGCGCAGTCGTACGGGATGGACCCGGTGACGGACGGGTGCATGCTGAACACCTATGCCCAGGCGTGTTTCCGCAAGGACGGCGACATCTTGTTCGTCAAGGACATGGAGTCCGACGGCTATCCCGCCGTCATCTACTGGCAGAACCACTACAACGGCGAGTTCTACCGCCAGGGCATCTGCATCAACCGGCTGACGGCTGGACATTGGGGAACCTGCAACAAGGACTACCACGAGGGCAGCCTCATCAGCTTCCGGGCCTGTCGATACATCGACGGCGAGCTGAGCAACTGCACGGACTGGAAGGGCATCAACGCCTGACCCCAGGCTCGCTCAACCCGTCCAACGGGTGCGGACGGTGCCGCGCTGGAAACCTTTCCAGCGCGGCATCACCGTCTCTCTACGATGGGCTGTCAATCCTCGGTCGTGCGGTAGCCGTACAGGAAGGTCCGGACGCCCGCGGCGACCATCTCGGCCAGCTCCTCGCGGGTGGGCGTACGCCCCTCGCGGAACAGCGTGGTGCTTTCGAACGTGGTCAGCGCCGTGAAGTGCAACGCCATCCGTTCCAGGTCACCGGATCGCAGCACGCCCTCCTCGACCAGTACGCGAAGACGCTCGACCACCTCGGCGCGTACGCGCAACGGGCCGGCCTGTAGCCAGCCGTCGAGCATCTCGGCCGGGAAATGCCGCCGTTCGGCGTTGATCTGCTGGACGAGTGCGAAGTGGTCGGGAAAGTCCAGCCCGTGCGCGACGAGCGCGTGGCCGATCACGAAGAGCTGCTCCTCCGGCCCGGCTGCGTCCCGCAGGCCGTCGTCCAGATAGGCCGAGAACGCGTCGGCGACCCGGACGGCGCTCATCGCCAGCACGCTGGAGAACAGCGCTTCCTTGCTCGGGAAGTGCTTGTAGAGCGTACGTGTGGAGACGCCGGCTTCCCGCGCGATGGTGTCGGTGGTGGTGCGGGCGTACCCGTCGCGGCCGAAGACCGCGCGTGCCGCCTCGACGATCGCGTCGCGTTTGGCCGGCCGCCCACGGGTGGGCGGTTGTGACGTCTCCGACATGATCTCCCCTTCGGCGGCCGGGCCGCGCTAATTTCTGCCGTACACGCTTTACTTTACCTCAGTGGGAGGCGGTCCAATGAGCGAGGCTCTCAAACTCGCGGTCATCCTGGGCAGTGTGCGGCCTGGTCGCCGGGCCGATGCCGTCGGGCGGTGGGTCCAGCGCCACGCCGCGCGGCGGCCGGGTGTCGAGGCGGAGGTCGTCGACATCGCGGCTTACCAGCTGCCGGTGCTCGACGAGCCGCTGCCTGCGGCGTACGGGCGTTACGCGCATCCGCACACCCAGGCGTGGGCGGACACGATCGCCGCCTTCGACGGGTACGTCTTCGTGACCCCGGAGTACAACCGCTCCATCCCCGGGCCGCTGAAGAACGCGATCGACTTCCTGTACGCCGAGTGGCACAACAAGTCCGCCGGGTTCGTCAGCTACGGCATGGACGCGGCCGGCACCCGGGCGGTCGAGCACCTGCGGGTGGTCATGGGCGAGCTGCAGGTCGCCGATGTGCGGGCGCAGGTCGCGCTGACCCTGGGCGGCGACTTCGACGGCGACGCGTTCCAGCCCTTGCCGTATCGGTCCGGCCAGCTGGACATGATGCTCGACCAGCTCACCACCTGGAGCCACGCGCTGCGGACGGTCCGGCGATGACGACCACCGTGCCGACGCGCCGGGACGAGGCGATCCGATGGCCGGTCTGGCGGCTGGCGCTGGTGATCGCGTTCGCCGCCTTCATGAGCCAGCTCGACACCTCGGTCGTCAATGTCGGGCTCGACAGCATCGCCGCCGATCTGGGCGCCGATCTCAGCGACGCCCAGTGGGTCGCGAGCGCGTACCTGATCGCGCTCGGCCTGTCCCTGCCGGCCAGCGGCTGGCTCGGGCGGCGGCTCGGCGTCGGGCGGGTGTGGTTCGCCGCGCTGGCCGCGTTCACCGGCACGTCCGCGCTGTGCGCGCTCGCCGACGGCGTGTGGTGGCTGGTCGCGGCTCGCGTGTTGCAGGGACTCAGCGCCGGGTTGCTGCTGCCGGCCGGGCAGACGATCCTCGGCCAGGCGGTCGGCCCCCAGCGGCTCGGCCGGGTCATGGCCACCCTCGGCATCGCCGTCAGCCTCGGTCCCGCGCTCGGCCCGGTCGCCGGCGGCCTGATCATCCACAACGGATCATGGCCGTGGTTGTTCCTGGTCAATCTCCCGCTCGGCGGGATCGCGCTCTACCTCGGCTGGCGGTTCGTGCCGCGCGACCGGCCCGACGCGCATCCGGGCCGGCTCGACTGGCCCGGCCTGCTGCTGGTCAGCGCCGGCGTGCCGCTGCTCGTCTACGGGCTCACCGCCTGGGGCGAGCAGGGCAGCCTCGCGAGCCTCGGCGCCGGTGGCCCGGTCACGCTCGGCGGGCTGCTCCTGCTGACATTCATCTGGTACGCACGACGCACCGTCCGGCCGGTGTTGGATCTTCGCCTGTTCGCCAATCGGGCGTACGCGGCAGCCACCGCGACCGGTGCGGTCATGGGTGCCGCCATGTTCGGCGCGACGCTGCTCTTCCCGCTGTACTTCCAGATCGGCCGGGGCGCGGGCGTCCTCGAGACCGGAGTGGCGCTGATTCCGCTCGGCCTCGGCACCGCGGTGGCGCTGCCGATCAGCGGCCGATTGCTGGACCGGATCGGCGGCGGGCTGGTCAGCCTGGTCGGCGGGCTCGGCACGGCTGCTTCCACGGTTCCGTTCGCGCTGGCGGGCACGGAACTGCCCACGCCGGCCGTCCTCGGTCTGCTGTTCCTGCGCGGCGTGGGTATCGCGTTCGCCGTCGGCCCGGCGTCGATCGCGGCGTTCAAGGCGGTCACCACCGCTCAGTTGCCCGATGCCACCACCCAGGTGAACATCGCGCAGCGGGTGGGCGGGGCGCTGGGCGGAGCCGTCTTCGCCGTCCTCCTGGCCACCCGGCTGCCCGGCGGCGTCGACGCCGCGTTCCGGCAGACGTTCTGGTGGCTCACCGCCGCCTCGGCGCTCGGCCTGGCCACCGCGGCCTGGCTGACCGTCGCCGAACGCTCCCGGCCGGCGACGAGTTCCGGCGTGGACGCCACCCGGCTGCCCGAGGGCGTCCACGGCCGGTCATCGCGTGGTTGACGTCAGCCGATGCGCCGGCGTCCCGGTGCGAAGCACTGGCCGAGCCGACGACGACGCGACTGCGGCAGCTCGCGGGCCGAGCCTGGGGTCGCCCGGCAGGCGCCCCGGCAGCCGCGCCGAGCGGCCGGTCCGGCCGACCGGGTGGCGTGGAGCCGGGCGGTCAGCTGCTCAAGGACGGTGAGCGGAGCGGGGGCGGGAAGCACGACAGACAGACGGGTGGGTACGACCACCCAGGTGGTGAGCACAGATATACACCCAATCGGTGAGAAGTCCGCAGCAGGAAGGAGCGCGGCGGCGTACTTGACGCGACGCGCGACGAATCAGCTCTGGAGGGTTCTCACAGGGAGTACAACGGCGTGTCCTCGGCTAGACGGATGACCTGGAGAGCACGGTAATGACGCGCGACGGCACCGGTCCAGCGGTTTTCCGGGATATTTGAGCGGTGAACGATATCGTCAGATCGTGACCTGGTCATCCATACAGGTCGAGCCACTCTCGCCGAACAGGCGTCCTAGACCGCACCGGCACCGCAGCGGAGGAGACGAACAGACATGGCGGACGCTCACCTACGAGCCGACGACGCGGCCGCGCGTCAACTTGCCACTCGGCTGCGTCAGCAGCGAGAGCAAGCCCAGCTGTCCGCAGACGAGCTGGCGAGCCGGATCGGCATCACCGCGGCCGACGTGGAGACCATCGAGAACGGCGACCGACTGAGCCCACGCCAGCTCGTCTACGCCTGGCTGAACGCGTGCGGACTACTCGGTCCCGAGCGCCGGGACATCATGGACATCGTCGACAAGCCCCACTGACCGGCGGCTACGCAATACAGCCTGGCTGAGGCGCTGACCAGCGCAGAGGGCGGCCCGAAGATCACTTCGGGCCGCCCTGGCGTCTCCGTAGGTCTTGACAGGCATCAATGTTAGCGCGAACATTGCTGCCGCAGCCTTTCGCGACACCCTCCCTCCGAGCGTGGCCATTCGGGGACGCCGCGGTCCCCCACCCGCTCCCGACAAGGCTGGAGGCACCATGATCGTTCTCTCCGCACCCTCACCACGCTGGCGGTTCCGCGCCGTCGTGGCCGTCCTGGCCAGCGCCGCAGCCGTCGCCGCGATGACCGTCGCCGTACGCCAGCCCGCGCAGGCGGCGAGCATCGACACTTCGGCCTGGTACCGCCTGACGGCGCGGCACAGCGGCAAGGCGATGGACGTCGCCGGTTCGTCGACGGCCGACGGAGCCGGCCTCGTCCAGCAGACCGTCAGCTCAGCCAGCACCAGCCAGCAGTTCCAGTTCGTCGACTCCGGCGGCGGCTTCTTCCGGCTGCGCGCCCGGCACAGCGGCAAAGTGGTCGACGTGTCCAACCGGTCCACCGCAGACGGCGCAGCCGTCATCCAGTGGAGCGACCTGAACGGCACCAACCAGCAGTGGTCTGTCATCGACACCGACAGCGGCTACGTCAAGCTGCTCAACCGCAACAGCGGCAAAGCCCTCGACGTATCCGGGCGATCCACCGCCGACGGCGCCACCGTCGTGCAGTGGGCCGACAACGGCGGCGCCAACCAGCAGTTCCTGCTGACCAAGCTCAGCACCCCGACCCCCACCGCCAGCCCGACGATCTCCGGTACGCCGACCACCCCGCCCGCCGCGTACCCGAACCCGGGGACGGTCACCGGCAGCACCGGCGCGCACGACCCCAGCGTGGCGAAGGGGCCGAACGGGACCTACGTCCTCGCCGCCACCGCGAACAACCTGTCGCTCAAGACCTCCACGGACCGCACCGCGTGGTCGAACGCCGGTGTCGTGTGGCCCAACGGCGCGTCCTGGACGACGGCGTACACCGGTGGCAGCGCGAACCTGTGGGCCCCGGACATCTCGTACCGCAACGGCCAGTTCTTCCTCTATTACGCCGCGTCCACGTTCGGGTCGCAGCACTCGGCGATCTTCCTGGCCACCAGCCCCACCGGCCTGCAAGGCTCCTGGACCAACCAGGGTCTGATCATCGAGAGCAGCACCGCCGTGAACTACAACGCGATCGACCCGAACCTCGTCGTCGACGACGCCGGTCAGTGGTGGTTGACCTTCGGCTCGTTCTGGAGCGGGATCAAGATGATCCGGCTCGACGCCGCCACCGGCAAACGCTCCACGAGCGACACCGCCGTACGAGCGTTGGCCACGCGTACCACCGCGAGCGGGGCCGTCGAAGCGCCGTTCATCTTCAAGCACGGCGGCTACTACTACCTGTGGGTCTCGTTCGACCTGTGCTGCCAGGGCGCGGCGAGCACCTACCGCGTCATGGTCGGCCGGTCGACCTCGGTCACCGGGCCGTTCACCGACCGGGCAGGCACCGCGATGACCTCCGGCGGCGGTACGCAGGTCCTGGCCGGGCACGGTTCGATCCACGGCCCCGGCCATCAGGCGGTCATCACCGACGTCGACGCCGAAGCGCTCTTCTACCACTACTACGCCGACAGCGGCGCGTCGTACCTCGGCATCAACCTCATCGGCTACGACTCGGCCGGCTGGCCGTTCGTGTACTGACCACGCGGCCGGGCGGGATCGGCTGGTCCCGCCCGGCGGTGTCCACGGCAGAGGCCGTCAGCGCAGGTGGCCCGCGTGCTCGGCGCCGGGCAGCGTACGCGAGACGAACTGCTCGGTGCCGGGCTTGACGATGACGAACTGGCCCATCATGCCGGAGTCCTCGTGCCGCAGGATGTGACAGTGGTACATGTACGGCCAACCGGGGTCGGTGTGCTCGCCGAACTGGACGGCCAGCCGGACGGTGGTCTTACCGGGCACGTAGACGGTGTCCTTCGGGCCGGCCGCGTACGCCAGCGGCGGCTTGCCGTCGACGTCGAGCACCCGGAACGCCACTTCGTGAATGTGGAAGTTGTGGGCGTACACGTTGTTCTCGATCTCCCAGATCTCCTGCGCGCCGGCGGGCACGATCTCGTCGATGCGGGTCATGTCCATCGACTCGCCGTTGATCGCGTCGTGGCCGTTGAGTTTGAAGTGGCGTACGCGTGCCCCGGCCGGGACGTCGATGTGCCGATCGGCGAGCCGGGCCGGCAGATCCGGCATGGCGGCCAGCTTCGCCGCGGCGACGAACTTGATCAGGTCGAGGTCTCCCTCGTCGATGTCGGCTTTGCCGCCGACCGAGGTGAGCACCACCTGCTCGCCGGGTGCGAATCCGACGACGATCTCGATCCGTTCGCCGGGGGTCAGTGACACCGTGTCGACTTCGACCGGCGCGTTGACCAGACCCGCGTCGGTGGCCACGACGTGGAACCTGCGGCCGTCGGCGAACCGGAGGTGGTATCGGCGGGCGTTCGAGCCGTTGAGCACACGCAGCCGAATCCGCTGCGCCTTGACCTCGAAGAACGGGTTGTAGGTGCCGTTGACCAGGACGTGGTCGCCCAGGATGCCGAAGGTGCCCTTGAGCGGGTCGCCGGTGAACGAGCCGTCGGCGGCGAACCGCTTGTCCTGCAGGATCAGCGGCACGTCGGTCACCCCGTACGCATGCGGGAGGTCAGGGCCGCCGGGCTCGTCGAGGAGGAACAGCCCGGCCAGTCCACGGTAGACGTGCATCGCGGTGGAGCCGTGCGGATGCGGGTGATACCAGGACGTCGCGGCGGGCTGGTCGATCGTCCATCGAGGACTCCAGGTGGCGCCCGGCTCGACCGGCTGGTGCGGCCCGCCGTCCATCCGAGCCGGCAGCCGCATGCCGTGCCAGTGCACCGTGCTGGCCTCGCCGAGGGTGTTGGCGACCGCCAGCTGCACCGTGTCCCCTCGCGCGGCGCGGATCGTCGGGCCGAGGAAGCCGGAGTTGAACCCCCAGGTCGGCGTCTGCTTGCCCGGCAGGATCTCGGTCTGCCCGCTGCGCATCGTCAGGTCGAACCGCTTGATCCCATCGGGCTGGACCTTCGGCTGGGCCAGCGGCGGGATGCGCAACCGGTTGTTGAACGTCAGCTTCTCCGGCGGCACCGACGAGCCGCCGCCATCCTGGTCGGTGCCGCAGGCGGCGGCGAGGGCGGGAAGGGCTGCGGCCAGGAGGAACCGTCGGCGTTGCATGATCGAAATCGTTTCATCGGAGCCGGCTGGGAACCATGCGGGAGTCCACCCAGGAACCACCCAAGAACTGCCGACGAAACCACTTAAGGGGTGAGCGTCGCCGCAGCCGACTGCGGCATCCGGCGCGGCGACTGCGGCGGCGGGATGATCGCGTACAAGTAAGTTAGCAGCCAGGGCCGCCTGGCGGTATCGGGCGACGAACCGACTCCCTGGCGGTGGGGCGGGCCGTTAGCCTCCTCCGCGTGCCGATCTTGCCGCGTCTTCTCCGAGCTGTGCTTCCCGAGGCCGGGCCGCAGCGCGTCATCGCGCTTTCCTCCTTCGTCAACATGCTCGGCAGCGGCATGTTCATGGTCAGCTCCGCCTTGTTCGCCACACGCGTTGTCGGCCTGTCGGTCGCGCAGGTCGCCGTCGCGCTGGGCATCGCGGCGATCATCGGGATGACCGCGGGCATTCCGGTCGGGCACCTCGCCGATCGTCGCGGTCCGCGGGAGGTCTATCTCGTCACGCTGTGCGTGCAGGCCACGGCGATGGCGGCCCTGGTCGCGGCTCGGTCCTTCGCCGTCTTCCTGGTGGCACTGTGCGTCGGGGAACTCGCGCGCATCGCCAGCGTCTCCGCGCGGGCCCCACTGGTACGCCGCTTCGGCGACGCCGAGCTGCCCCGGTTCCGGGCGTACCTGCGATCGGTGGCCAACCTCGCCGGCGCGTTGGGTGCGGTGGCCGCCGGGTTCGCGGTGCAGCTCGACACACGGACGGCGTACGTGGCGGTGGTGGTGGGCAACGCGGCCAGCTTCGTCGTGAGCGCCGCCATCACCGTACGGCTGCCGTCGGTCGCCCCGGTCGAAGCGCCTCCGGCGGCCCGGCGGTGGCTGGCCCTGCGCGACCGGGGGTACCTGGCCTTCACCGTCCTCGACGCGATCATGTCGATCCAGGGTCGGGTCCTGGTCTTCGGCCTGCCCCTGTGGATCGTCGGGCATACCTCGGCGCCACGCTGGCTGGTCGGGGCGGCGATGCTGCTCAATACGGTGCTGGTCGTCGTGTTCCAGGTACGCGCCGGCCGCAACGTCGACGGCAGCGCGCCGGGCGGCCGGGCGTTCCGCCGGGCTGGGCTGGCGTTCCTGGCCGGGATGGCGTTGATGGCCGCCGCCACGGGCCAACCGGGCTGGGTGGCCGCCGTGCTCGTCGTCGCCGGGGTCGCCGTGCACACCATCGGCGAGCTGTGGCAGGCGGCGGGCTCGATGGAGCTGCGGTTCAGCCTCGTCCCGGCGTACGCCCAAGGCCAGTACACCGGCGTCGCCAGCCTCGGCAGCGGGCTGGTGAACGTGGTCGCGCCGACGGTCGTCGCGGTGCTCTGCCTCACTTGGGGTGCGCCGGGCTGGCTACTGCTCGGCGGCGTCTTCGTCCTGGTCGGGCTGTCCATGCCGGCTGTCGTGCGCTGGACCGAACGGCACAGTCCGGTGTACGCCTAGCCGGTCAGGCCACCCGGAGCTGTTCCCCGTCGATGTCGACGACGTCACCGCGGTGCAACTGCCGGCCGCGCCGCAACTCCTCCTCGCCGTTGACCGTGACCTCGCCCGCGCCGATGGCGGTCTTGGCCTCACCGCCCGATTCGATGACACCGGCCAGCTTGAGGAACTGGCCCAGCCGAATCATGTCGTCGCGGATCGGAACGTCTCTCATCCCTGCATTCTCGGCCCTGCGGCCGGGGCGCGCCCAGGCGACTCGCGGCAATGTCGATCACACCACGTCGCCGCGCGTACGTGCGCCTGGCCATGGCCGGGCGACCCGCGTTCGCTGCCGGCGGACGGGGCCCTCCCGCCGGGACGGGCCGGCACCAGGTAGCTTCGCGACCATGCATTCGGTGATCACCTCCGACGGCCGGGTCCTCGCCGTCGAGGAGTACGGCGTGCCCAGCGGCGTGCCCGTGGTGTATCTGCACGGCACCCCGATGAGCCGGCTCGCCCGGCACCCCGACGACCAGATGTTCATCGACCTCGGCATTCGGCTGATCACCTATGACCGGCCCGGGTTCGGCCGCTCGACGCCACAGCCGGGCCGGATCGTCGCCGACGCCGCGGAGGACGTGGTCACGCTCGCCGACGCGCTCGGGCTGTCGCGCTTCGCGGTCTTCGGGGTCTCCGGCGGCGGGCCGCATGCCCTGGCCGCTGCCGCGGCGTACCCGCATCGCATCTCGCGGGTGGCGACTCTCGCGAGCCTGGCGCCGTGCGACGCGGACGGTCTGGAATGGACCGCCGGGATGACCGAGGGCAATCAGGGGAGTTCCGTCGCGGCGCGGCGTGGCCGCGACGAGCTGACGGTGCGGTTGACCCAGGCCGCGGAGAGCCCGCTGCCGCTGCCGGAGCGCGACCTCGCGGTGCTGGGCCGGCCGGAGATCGCCGCGATGGTCCAGCCGGCGATGGCCGAGGCGCTCGCGCCCGGCGTGTCCGGCTGGGTGGACGACGTGTTCGCGCTGTACGGCCTGCCCTGGGGGTTCAGCCCGCGATCGGTGCGGGTGCCCGCCCACCTGTGGCACGGCGAGCTGGACGAACTCGTTCCGGCGGCGCACAGCCGATGGCTGGCCGACCGCATCCCCGGCGCCACCCTCGTGACCGACGCCGAGGGCTCGCACGCGGGACATTTCGCCGCGACCCGGGACACGCTCACTTGGCTACTGGCGAGTTAAGAAAATTCCGATTTAACCCGTTTAGTCCGGTGTCATCGTCGGTATCCGGAACCGGCATTGCTGCAACCGGTCATGAGCATGCCGAAATCACGCAAAAGGTGCGAAAAGAAAAAGTAGACGACGTCGCGTGACCGCTGGAACACTCGCCGTAGTCAACTTGGCCTGCACCTACGTCGAGGGAGTGCTCATGAGCCGGAAGCTCTTCGCCGGATCCATCGCGGTCGCGACGGTCGTCGCCGCCGTTCTGATCCAGTCGGCCATGTCGGCATCGGCCACCAGCGGCACCTCCGTCGCCCCCACCGGCGACAGCTCGGTCTACCTCGCCGCGAACGGCAAGAACGCGGCCTCCGCCGCGGTGACGCCGCAGACCGCCCCCATCTCGCAGGACTCCTCGCTGAAGCTGTCCGACATGACCTGGACCAGTTGGTCCGACAGCGCTTCCGGCACGGGCAGCGCGACCGTCAACCTGTGCGACCCGAACTGCGCCACCGGCAAGAGCGTGACGATCCCGGTCACCGTGACCCTCAGCGCCCCACAGCAGCTGTGCGGCCACGACTTCTACACCGACATGCGGCTGGCGTTCCAGAGCACACCGCCGAACGGGCTGCCGAGCACCACGACCGTCCCGGTCGCCCCGCTCTGCTGATCGCGCGGCACTGCTGATCGCGCGACCGACGTCGGAGGTCAGGTACGGCGGCTGAGGGTTTCCGCTCCGCCGTACCTGCCGACGACCTCGAAGCCCTCGCTCAGGTAGAGGCCGTGGGCGTTGTTGTCCGGCTCGACCGACAGCGACAGCTGCTCGATTCCCGCCTCCCGCGCGACCCGGACCAGTTCACGCAGCATCAGCCGGCCGAGACCCCGGTCCGATGGGCCGCGGCCACGCCGAGCGTCAGCTCCGGAATGTCGGCGGCGACCCAGCCATAGCCCGGATCGTCGGCGGCTACTCCTTGGCGGCTTCGCGGCCGACCACCATGGTGGCGTACAGGTCGGGGTCGAACTCCGCCGCGATCTCCACGTCGAGCTGCGCGCCGAGTCCATCGAGGACGCGGGTGAAGAAGCTGCGCGCGGCGGCGGCGTACACGATGTCGGCGATGTCGCCGTCGGAGAGCCCGGCCGCGTGCAGTTCGTCGACGTCGTCCTGAGACACCGAGGCGGCGTCCCTCGCGACCTTCGTGGCGAACCGGTATACAGCCCGGTCCTGCTCGCCGAGGGTCTCGCCGTCCGGCGACTCGGCGATCCGGTGCAACGACGCTTCGTCACCGCAGATGTCGCGGAGCATCTTCGAATGCGCGACCGTGCAATAGGTCGACCGCAGCGCGCGGGCCGCCGCGATGGTGGCGATCTCGAAGCGCCGGCGGTCCATTCCCCCACGGATGGCCAGGTTGAGCGTGTTCCAGGCCTGGGCGACGTCCGGGCGCTGACTGAACGCGCCGGTGTAGTTGGGCAGGAATCCCCAAGAGGAACGTTGCTGCTCGTAGTACTCGGCGGTGGCGCCGGTCGCGGCCTGCTCGGGCGTCGTCTGGATGAACATGCCGTCATTGTGCACACGCGGGTTCCAGTGTGGGCATGACTGGCGGAATGGCGTCAGTGCTGTGCGCGTACCAGTGGGTGACGCTGATTGTCATTGGTTCGTCATGGATTCGCGCGGTGATCGCGATGGCCGGGCCCGACCGTGTCTCTGGGACGCGGACGCGGTCAGCGACGCATCCGGCCCGCATCGGGGTGGGCCGGGACAGCACTTCACGTCCCCGCCGGCGCCGGACCTCTCAGGTCCTCCGGCGCCGGCACACTCCCCCTGTCGGCGGCCGCCACGACGCATACGCTGCACGCCCCGGCGGCTCGTGCCCAGTCGTCCCGTTCGGGGGCAGAAGTCCCGACCGCGTAATCCGGCAAGCCATTGAACTGCTGCTGAACCCGCCCGCGGCGGCTCGGGCCGGACCTATTCTGACTTCAGCCGGGTCACGGGGTCCGACGGGTTCGAAGTGAACGCGAAAACCGGGGGTGAACTGCGATGGACGGGTGGACGTCGCACATCCCCGAATCGCCGTCCCCCATCGATCGGCCCCGGGTGCGGGACCTGCTGTCGACGCGGCTGCGGCACACTCGCGTGCTGCTGGTGACGGCCGGGGCGGGCAGCGGCAAGACGACCGCCGTGGCGGAGTGGTGCAAGCGCCGGGCGTTCGGCGAACGCATCGCCTGGGTCAGCGTCACCCGGGACGCGTCGCCGGCCCATTTCTGGTGGCAGACCCGGCATGCGTTGCTGAGCGCGGTCGTCTCCCCCAGCACGGTCGGCGGCGACCTCGCCAACTCCGCCGGGCAACCGCCCGTGACCCGGGCCGGCAAGGCCGAACTCGATCGGCTACGGCGCACCATCACGATGATCGGCGCGCCGACGATCCTGGTCGTCGACGACCTGCACTACCTGCGGGACGTCGGCGTACTGGAACAGTTGCGCGACTTGATCGAGCATGCGCCGCCGGACCTTCAGGTCGTGCTGGTCAGCCGGTCCGATCCCGCGATGCGGCTGCACCGGTTGCGCATCCGCGGCGAGCTGGCCGAGGTACGCGCCCGCGACCTGGCCTTCGATGCGGGCGAGGTCACCCGGCTGTTCGCGGAGTACGACCTCACGCTGTCCGATCCGCAGGTACGCGCGCTGCTCGACCGCACCGACGGCTGGGCGGTCGGGCTGCGGCTGGCGGCGATGTCGCTGGAACCCGACGCGGTCGACCAAGGGATCACGCGGTTCACCGGCGACGAACGCACCGTCATGGAGTACTTGACGGGCGAGGTGCTCAGCCACGTCCCTGAACCGGTACGCCGCTTCCTGCTGCGTACCAGTGTGGCCGAACGTCTCACGGTGTCCCTGGCGGAGTCGCTCGGGGGCGGCACCGCCGATGCGCTCCTGGCCCGGCTGGCCCGCGAGGACGAGCTGATGATCCGGGCGACGCGGGACGGCCGGGAGTACGCGTACCACCCGCTGTTGCGGGAGATGCTCTACCACCAACTGTCGTTGGAGGACGGTGCGCTGCGGGACCGGCAGCACGGCCGGGCGGCCGCCTGGTACGCGGCCGGCGGTGACGTGGCCGAGGCGACCCGGCACGCGCTGCTGTCCCGGGATCCCGAGGTGAGCGTCCGGGTCCTGCTGACCATGACGATCCCGGAGATCCTGGCCGGACAGGGCGACACCGCCATGACCGCCCTCCGGGAGACCGCCGGGCGTGGTGGCGATCCGCTGGTCGACGCGCTGCACGCCGCCGCACGACACGCGTACGAGCGGGATGGCGCTTCGCTGAGCGCGGACGTCGACGAGACGGGCCGGCATCTGGCCGGGCTGCCCACGGACGTCGCCGAGGCCGGTCAGACGGCCTTGAACCTGCTCGGGATGACCTCGTCGGTGCTGCGGACCGGCGGCGCGGGCGACCTGGACGAGGTCCGGAACGTGGTCCGCCGCCTCCGCGAAGGCGCACTGGCCCTCAGCCCGGCGGCGGCGCGCTACCAGCCGGTCGCCGAAACCCACCTCGGGGTGGAGCTGATGTGGACCGGGCAGACGGCGGAGTCGGAATGGCACCTGCGGGCCGCCGCGGACAACGCGGAGCACCAGCGGCTCGAAGGTCTCCGGACTCAGTGCCTGAGCCACCTCGCGGTACTCGACGCCCGCAACGGCGCGCTGGCGTCGGCCCGGCATCGAGCGGAGTCGGCGCTGCGGGAGGTCGGCGACACCGCCACCGCTCACCTCGCGTTGGCCCAGGTCAGCCTGCAACAGGCGGACTTCGACCAGGCCGCCCGTCATGTGGTGCTGGGACTGGCCGCCGACGAGTCCATGGTGGACCGTCGGGCTCATCTGGCGGTACGCCTGACCGCGGCGGAGTTGCTGCTGGCCCACGACGCCCCGGCGAAGGCGGCCGCGACGGTCGCCCAAGTGCGGGCCGAGGCCGAGGAGACCCAAGCGGGTACGCCGTTGCTGCGGCACTGGATCGACCTGGTGGACGCCGACGCCCGGCTGGCCGGAGCCGACTACGCGACGGTCGCGGAGCAGTTGCGCGACCGCGTCGGCGACGGCGATCTGCTGCCCGCGGAACTGATCCGGCTCGCGCAGGCGGAGCTGGGCCTGGGCCGCACCAAGCAGGCCGAGCAGCTCCTGCAGCCGATCCTGGCGGAGGAGCCGACGTCGGTCGCCGCCGTCGAGGCCTGGCTTGTTCAGGCGGCCGTGCAGGACCGCCGGCACGACGAGGCGGCTGCCGAGGACGCCCGCCGGCACGCCATGGACTTGGCCGCGCCCGAACGACTGCGTCTGCCATTCCTGCGTACGCCGGCCAGGTCCCGGCGGATCGAGATGGCCGTCGACGGCGGCGCCGCCGCCCCGGCGCTGCTGGAGGCGCTCACCGAACGCGAGCTGACCGTGCTGCGCTACCTGCCGACGATGCGCGGCAACACCGAGATCGGCGAGTGCATGTTCGTCTCGGTCAACACGGTCAAGTCGCATTTGAAGGCGGTCTATCGAAAGCTGGCCGTCAGCAACCGCCGCGAGGCCGTCAACCGAGCCCGCGAGCTGCATCTTCTCTGACCTTCGACCACCTGCCGGAAGTACCCCCGCCGGGTGAGGCGCGGTGGTCTCCGCACGCCCAGGCTGGTGTCGAGGGGGGTGCGCCATGCCGAACCGTTGCTACGAGATCCACGTGAGCGGCTCCGTCGACGATCGCCTTCTGGTCGAGCTTCCCGGGCTGACGATCGGGCCGCCGGAGGTCCGGACCGTGCTCTACGGTCCCGACCTCGACCAGGCCGCGCTGTACGGCCTGCTCGACCAGTTGCAGGCGCTCGGGCTGGACCTGGTCGAGGTACGCACCACCGACGACGCGAGCCTATGAACGCCGTCGAGGTCACCGTGTCGGGCCGGGTGGGGCCGCTGCTCCGCGAGGCGATCTCCGGCACCCCGGTCGCCGATCTCCGGCTGGTCACGGTCCTGCGGGTGACCGCCGCCGACACCGCCGCGCTGTGGCGACTGCTGGGCCGGCTGGATCAGGCCGACCACGCCGCGCGAACCGTCCGCTTCCATCGGCACTCCCGAACCAGACGAATCCCACCCGATGCGGGTGATGATTCGTCCTCCGCCGATAGCCGAGGGTGAATCACAGCCGCGCATCGCCTCATCGAAGGAGACAGACATGGATGTCGAGACCATGGGACCGGTCGACTACCTCGTGATCGAGTTCCCCGGAAACCGGATGACCGGCGAAGGCGTACCGCTGCTGCTGGACCTCGTCGAACGCGGTGTCATCCGCATCCTCGACCTGGCCTTCATCCGCAAGGACGCGGACGGCACGATCAGCGCGCTGAAGATCGAAGACCTCGACGCCGAAGGCGCGGCGGAGTTCGCGGTGTTCGAAGGCGCGTCCTCGGGCCTGCTCGGCGACGACGAACTGCGCGAGGCCGCCGACGTCATCGAGCCCGGCAACTCCGCCGGAATCATGGTCTACGAGAACACCTGGGCCGCGCCGCTGGCCATGGCCTGGCGTCGCGGTGGCGCACAGATGGTCGCGTCCGGCCGAATCCAGATCCAAGCCCTGCTCGCCGCGGCCGAATCCAGCGCCTGACCGATCCGAGCCGATCCGAAACGCCGATCCGAAACGCCGAGAGGAACATCATGGGACTGCTTCGAGGAGTCGCGCGCACCGCAGTGGTCGCCGGCACGGCAACCGCCGTGTCCAACCGCGTGTCCCGCCGCCAGGCCGGCCGCTGGGCCGCGCAGGACCAACAGCAGCAATACCAGTACGCCCAGCAGGAAGCCGCGACGCAGCAGCAGGCGCCGCCGCCGGCCTCGGCCGACAAGCTGGATCAGCTCAAGACGCTGGGCGATCTGAAAGCCCAGGGCGTGCTCACCGACGCCGAGTTCGAGCAGCAGAAGCAGCGGATCCTGGCGAGCTGACGTGCCGTCACCGAGCGGCGGCCGGCGATGGAACACGACCAGCCATGAGTTGCGGGTCGTCGAGTAGGAAAGAGGTCGATGACGATGGACTTCGGCGACGTGCTGTGGTCGATGATCGTATTCTTCTTCTGGTTCATGTTCATCTGGATGTTCATCGCGGTCTTCGCCGACGTGTTCCGGCGCAAGGACCTGTCCGGCTGGGGCAAGGCGGGCTGGATCGCGTTCGTGGTGATCCTGCCGTTCCTGGGCGCGCTGGTCTACCTGATCGCGCGGCCGAAGCCGACCGAGGCCGAGATGCGTTCGATGGGCATGATGCCGTATCGCGCTCCGGAGGCGGCGGTCCACTCCACCGCGGACGAGATCGAGCGGCTCAGCAAACTGCACGACGACGGCAAGATCGACGACGCCGAGTACGCCACGCTCAAGCAGCGGGCGATGGGCCTGACCGCTTGACCGGACTGGTCATCGGTGGCGGCGATGCGCGGTCTCCGGGCCGACGACGCGGAGCAGACCGAGCGCGTCGACGCTCGGCGAGCCCGGCGGCGGCGTGAACAACCGCAGCCGCTGATCGGCGGACTGAGTCTGCAGTAGTTCGTAGTCGAATTCGATGAGCCCGACAGCCGGATGCCGTACGCGCAGCCGGCTGTCGCGGCGTACGGCGACCTCGTGCTCCTGCCAGAGCGCGCCGAACTCCTCGCTCGCCGCTTCGAGCCGCTGGATCAGCAGCGTCGAGGGGCGGTCGTAGCCGTGCCGGGTCGCCGCCGCTCGCAGGTCGGCGACGTGCATCCGGCTGAGGTCGTCGTGCTCCTCGACGGCGTACGCCTCCCGGACGAACGGGTCGGTGAACCAGCGCCAGACGACGTTGCGATCCGGTTCGGCGATCGAGCAGACGCAGCCGAACAGCGCCTCGGCCAGGGCGTTCTGCGCGAGTAGATCGCCGAGGTCGGTCAGCAGCTGAGCCGGGGTGTCCCCCAGCCGGTCGAGCAGATAGAGCAGACCGGGTCGCACGTGGGTGCCGGCTCGGGCGCCTTCCGGCGGGCGGTGACCGGCGAGCAGGTAGAGGTGGTCGCGCTCGTCCTCGGTCAGCCGCAACGCCCGGGCGAGCGCGGCCAGCAACTGCGTCGACGGCTGTGAACTGCGCGCCTGCTCCAGCCGCATGACGTAGTCGGCCGACACCCCCGACAGCTGGGCCAGCTCTTCGCGGCGCAGACCGGGCGTCCGGCGTCGCGGTCCGGCCGCCAGCCCGACCTCCTGCGGCGGGAGGCGCTCCCGCGACCGGCGCAGGAAGTCCGCCAGCTTGACCTGGTCCATCCTCATGTCGTCCATCCTCGGCCCTTCGCGCCCGGATCGCCGCTGAGCAGCCTAGGAGCGCTGCTCCTAGGCAAACCGCTCCCCTCCTCATCACTACCCGGTCCTGGCACTGTCGCTGGCGTACCGCGATCAGAAAGGGACAGCGAAATGATCGAGATCACAGTCGGCTCCGCCCGCGTGCCGTACCGGACGACGGGCCAGGGTCGCCCGCTCGTGCTGGTGCACGGAACCAACCGAGGCGGCGCCTCCTGGGACGGCGTGGCCGACGCGTTCGCCGACCGCTGCACCGTCGTGCTGCCGAACCTGTCCGGCAGCGACCTGGCCCGCGACGATGGCCGCGACCTCACCGGTGAGCAGCTCGCCGACCAGGTCGCCGCCGTCATCGCCGACGTCGGGGCCGGACCCGCCGACGTGGTCGGGCACTCCATGGGTGCGGTGGTCGTCGCGACGCTCGCCGCCACGCGGCCCGACCTGGTACGCACGGCCGTCCTGGCCGCCGGCTTCGCCGGGCAGGGCGACGAGTACTTCCGCAACGTGCTGACCGTCTGGCGCGACCTGGCCGGCGTCCCGGACACGTTCGCCCGGTACGCGATGCTGCAGGCGTTCAGCCGCGAGTACCTGAACTCCCTCGACCGGGCCGCCGTCGACGAACTCGCGGGCGGCTATCAGCCGAACGCGAACCGGCTCCGGCAGCTCGACCTGGATCTGCGGTTGGACGTGCGGCAGCTGTTGCCGCGGATCCAGGCGCCGACTCTGGTGATCGGTGGCAGCCGCGACACGCTGGTGCCCGTGGAACACTCCCGTGAGCTGGCCGCCGGCATCCCCGGAGCCGCGTACGCGGAGCTGGACTGCGGGCACCTCATGGCGACCGAGCGGCCGGCCGAGTTCGTGAAACTGGTCCGCGACTTCATCCGCTGAGGTGATCCGGGGGTGTCTCCAGTGTGGAGACACCCCCGGCCGGCGATCAGCAGCTGCCGCCCGGCTCCCGGGAGGTACGCCAGTCGTCGGAGGTGGTCGACGTGGCTTCCGGAGTGTGGACGATGTCGGAGAAGTTGTCGAAGTACGCCTGGAAGGTCTTGGCTCCCGAGATGCGCAGCAGCGACTCGTCGTTGTCGTAGACCGCCGGACTGCTCCAGTTCGTCGAACCGGTGTAGACGATCTCCTCGGTCGCCCCGGACTTGAGCTTGCCCGAGATCGCGAACCACTTCGAGTGCACGCTGCGGGGCAGGTCGGTGCCCGTCGGCTTCCACCAGCGCTGCACACCCGAACAACGCAGCGCGTCGACGACGCCGGCGTTCAGCCCGTCCGTGCGTACGTGGTAGATCAGCTGCACGACGCAGCCTTCGGCATCCAGCGACGCCAGCAGTCGCGCGATGTCGGAGCGGGTGAAGCCGTTCATCGCCACCCGGATGAGGGTCCGCCCGTTGTGACCGAGGCTGTCGGGCAGGTCCCGGGCCGAGCAGTCGGCACGCGACAACATGTCCAGCACGAAGTTGCCGTCGCCGTCGGCGATCGGGCTGAAGTAGTTGCGGAACGCGCCGTAGCCGCTGGCCGCCTCGGTGCCGTCGGCGTTGTAGGAGACCGGCTTGCCGTCGGCGGAGTTGTAGTAGTCGTTGTTCTTGTGCTTGAGGGCGAGGTCGGAGAAGTACGCGTTGAACTTGCCGTACAGGCCGGCGTTGTCGACGACGACCATCGCGTTCTCCCAGTAGGGGCTGCTGCCCCACCAGTTCTGCGAGCTGATGAGCACCACGTTGCGTACGCCGCCGACGGAGGTGATCGTCATGAACTTGTTGTGCATGATCCCGGTGCCCACGCACGCCGACCCGGGCGCGTTGCCGCAGGCGACATGCCAGGACCCGGCCGCGTTGGCCTCGGTACGCGCGGGCAGGAAGTCGTAGGTCCAGTCATCGGATCCGCCTTCGGGACCGGTGTTGGAGCCGTGCACGATCCGGACGTCCACGCCCCGGGCGATCGCCCGCTGCAGGGCCGCCCCGATGGCCGCGCTGCGGGCCTCGAAGATGGCCACCCGCACGATCGACCCCGCGTCCGCCCCGTCGACGAGCCGGACCACCTCGTCGTAGACGGCGGTCGAGGTCGAGTTGTACGGGTTGTTGAACACGGGATGTGTGACGGGTGCGTACGCGGCCGCCGCCGGTTGGGCCGCCGCCATCGGCGCGAGCACGAAGGCCAGGCCGGACATCGCCAGCCAGGCCGAGAATCGCCGTAGTCTCATACGTTCCTCCCCAGGATGAATCGACTGTGCCGAGCAGGTAGCAGGCCGCATTTCGCCATCCGGTCGGCGGCCTGCTCGGCGAGATCACATGCGTGGTCGTGGTGTCCTTCCGCGCGGGCGAGCACCGCCAGCACGTCCAGCGCCTCGGCCTCGACCAGCTCGTACTGCCATTGCTGGGCCAGCTGTACGGCCTGGCGCAACTTCTCGGCGGCATCCGCGTACCGGCCGTCGCGCAGATGCGTACGCCCGAGTCCGATCAACGCCACGGCGGCCGTGTGCGCGTTGCCGGCCGCGGTGGCTTCGCGGTGCAGCCGGTCCAACTCGGCCGCGGCGTCGTCGGACCGCTCGCCGAGGTCGATGCGCAGCACGGCGGCTTCGACCGCGCAGCGCACGAGGTGACCGGTGTCCCCGGCGAGGCGGGCGTGCTCGATCGCCGCGTCGGCGTGACGCACCGCCGCGACGGCCTGACCCTCCTGCGCCGCCACCTGGGCCAGTCCCTGCTCGCCCAGGGCCTGACTGAGCGGGTCCTGGAGGTCGACGGCGATCCGCATCCCCTCGACGAGATGGACGCGGGCGGCCTCGGTCTCGCCGAGCAGGGCGAGGTTGATCCCGAGGTTGCACAGGGCGGTCGCCCTGCCGCTGGGATTGTCGGTCTGCCGATACAGATCCAGGGCCCGCTGTCCGAAGACGACCGACTGCCGGATGTCGCCCAGCAGGTAGTGCAGCGTGCCGAGGTTGGTCAGCACCACCGCCTCGCTGGATCGCCGCCCGGTGCGGCCGTAGATCTCCAGAGCCTGGCCCAGCAGGCGTTCGGCGTCCCGGCTGGCCCCGCTGCCGGCGTACGCCACGGCCAGTTGGGTCAGCGCCGAGGCCCGCACATCGTCCCAGCCGGACCGCCCGGCGGCGTCGATGGCGTGGCGCAGATGCTCGTCGGCCTCGCTGAGCTGGCCGACCGCCCGGCAGGCCTGGCCCAGGCCCAGGTGCATCGCCGCGACCGCCGCGTGCTGCCCGTGCGCTTCGGCCGTGGCCAGACCGAGGGTGGCGGCGTGCAGCCATTCGGCGACCGGCCGGCGGATCCACAGGTAGCCCCGCAGCGCGTCGGTGAGCAGCCAGGTCATCGGGGCCGGCCCGGCCTGGGCGCAGTGTCCGATCAGGGCGGTGACGCTGGGCAGTTCCTCGTCGAGCCAGCGCCGGGCGGCCCCGGCGTCGGCCAGGTCCAACGCGTCGTCACTGCGATGGGCGGCGCCCTCCGGCAGGCGGATCGTGTGCGCGTACAACTTGGCGGCGGCGTTGTTGATCGTCGCGAGGTAGAAGTCGCACAGCCGAGCCACGGCGTCGGGCCGCTCGCTCGCGGCGTCGGCTAGTTCGCGCGCGTACTCGCGCAGGAGGTCGTGCAGGCCGTAGCGGTCACGGCCGCGCGGCTCGGCCAGGTGGGCGTTGACGAGCACGCCGAGCAGGCGGGACGCTTCGGCCGCGTCGATCCCGGCCATCGCCGCCGTCGAGTACGCCGTGACGTCGCCGCCCGGCGTCGTACCCAGCAGCCGGAAGATGCGCTGGGCTGCCCCGGTCAGCGCCCGGTAGGACGCCTCGAACGCCGCCGCCATCGATGCCTGCCCGTCGTCGTCGACGGCCAGCTGACGCAGCGGACCCTGGCTGGTCAGCTGGTCCAGATAGCCGGTGAGGTCCTCGTCGGGATGGTCGGCCAGTTTCGCCGCGGCGATGCGCAGCGCCAGCGGCAGGTGGCCGCAAGCCTCGGCCAACCGGGACAGCTCCGCCGAAGCGTGGCGGCCCGGATCGTCGAGCACCGACCGGAGCAGGCCGACCGCCTCGACCGGGCTGAACGGGCGCAGGCTGACGCGCTGGGCGTTGTCCCGCGCGACGAGCCCGGTGAGCCGATCCCGGCTGGTGATCAGCACCCGGCAGCCGGATCCGCCGGGCAGCAGGGAGCGCACCTGGTCGGCGGTACGCGCGTTGTCGAGCAGGATCAGCAGCCGCCGGTGTGCGAGCATCGTGCGGAACAGGGCGGCCGCCTCGTCGGTGTCCATCGGCACCTGCGTCGACGGCACACCCAGCGCCCGCAGGAATTGCGTGAGCGCGTCGAGCGGCGTACGCGGCGGCTCGGCGGCGTACCCCCGCAGGTCGATGTAGAGCTGGCCGTCGGGGAACTGCTCCTTGACCTGGTGCGCCCAGTGGACGGCCAGGGCGGTCTTGCCGACGCCGGACATGCCGGTGATGACGCAGGCCGACGGCGCGGACGGCTTGCACAGCTCGCCCAGCTGGTCGAGTTCCCGTAGCCGGCCGGCGAACGCGGCGACGTCGGCGGGCAGCTGAGCCGGTTCGACGCCCGGACCGGACTCGCCTGGCCGGGGATCGGCCTTCGCCAGCTCCGGATTGTGATGCAGGATGTCCTGGTAGAGCGCTTGCAGACGCGGATGAGGATCGAGTCCCGTGCGGTCGGCGAGGGTCTGCCGGGCCGCGAGGTACGCCGTCACCGCGCCGACGGCGTCGCCGGATTGGTAGAGCGCGCTCATCAGCTGCCGCCAGCTGCCTTCCCGCAGCGGGTGCTGTTCCACCCGTTGCCGGAGCCGGCCGATCATCTCCGTGGCGGCACCCCGGTCGAGGTGCGCCTGGACGTAGTCATCCTCGACGAGCAGCCGCTGCTCCTCCAGGTACGCCACCCGCCGGGCCAGCTCACGGGGCAGGACGAGGCCGGCCAGCAGCCGGTTCTGCCAGACCTCCAGCGCCCGGCCCAGCCACAGCTCGGCGGCGGCCGAATCACCGGCGAGCGGCGCCTGCCGCCCTCGCTGGGCGGCCTGGTCGAAGCCGTCGAGGTCGCGCTCGCCCGGCTCGACCCGCAGCAGGTAGCCGCCGCCCCGGCTGACCAGCCGGCTCGGGCCGCCGGACTCGTCGTGCAGCGTCTGCCGGAGCCGATGCGCGTACGTGCGCAGGTTGGCCGGCGCCGAGGCGGGCTTGTCGTCGTCCCAGACGAGGTCGGCGAGGTCGCCCGTCCGGTGCACTTCATTGGGGGCAAGTAGCAGCGCGGTCAGCAGCAGCCGTTGCTTGGCCGAGCCCAATGGCACCGACAAGCCGCCGACCTGGACGTCCAGCGCCCCCAGCATCAGGAACCGCATGGGCAACGGTTCTACCACGCCACTGCGACGCCGGCGTGTCAGCTGCCGCACACGCACCGTGCGGCAGCTGACCCACGAACGGACGCGCAGCGCGTCACGCGTCACGGCACGACCAGGGTTGCCAGCCGCGCGCCTGGTACAGACGCAGGGCTGCCCGGATGTTGTCGTCGGCGGTCAGCGCGGCGTCGACCTTCGCGGCCCGGGTGGAGCCAGGCAGGTATTCCTGCAGGGTTCCGCCGTCGTTGAACTGGAACACCCCGAAGTCGAGGGTCCCGTTCGTGTTCGGCCCGCCGACCGCGATCGGGTTCAACCCCGACTCGCAGCGGGCGACCCGGATCGCCTTCTCCTGCGATCCGTCCGGCCAGATGGCCCGGATGTGGTCGGCGACGGTGGAGTCGCAGATCACACCCATGCCGTCGGTCGCCGAGGCGAGGGCGGACCGGGTGTTCGGGCCGACGACGCCGTCGACGGCCAGCCGGAAGCGCCCTTGGAAGGCGTACACGCGCATGCGGGTCAACCGGCCGAAGCTGCCGTCGACCGTGAGCTTGTTACCGCAGTCCAGGCCGAGTTCGTTGAGCCTGGTCTGCAACTTGCTGACGCAGCTTCCGCTGTCGCCGTACCGCAGGGTCGTCGTGCACAGCGTCGTCGCGGCGTACGCGGGACTGGGCAGGAAACCCACCGCGCCGCCGCCGACGGCCACCGCGGCGACGAGCGCCGCGAGGACGCGCCGGATTCCGATCATCGTCAGCTCCTCTCAGAACGGGGGGACGGTCAGGCGATCAGGCCGAGGAAACGGGCGATGCCACGGGCGTGACCGCGGGCGGCCGCCTGCCGGAAGTCGTCACGGGCGAGCAATGCCGCGTCGTGACTGGTGTCGATGAACATGTTCTCGGTGAGCACCGCCGACATCGCGGTCTCCCGGAGCACGTGGAAGTTCGCCTGCTTCTGGCCGCGGTCGGTGACCGAGCCGATGTCGCGGACGTTGTTCAGGACCGCGGCGTGGACGTCGTCCTGCAGGTTCAGCGTCCGGGAGCCGACGCCGGGGTAGACGTAGCTCTCGAAGCCGGTGCCGCCGCCGGAGTTGATGTGGATGCTGACGAACAGGTTCGCGCCCCAGGCGTTGGCGTCGTCGGTGCGGTAGGTGAGGCTGCGGGTGATGTCGGTGGTACGTGACATCCGCACCGACACGCTCCAGTTGTTCAGCAGGATCGTGCGCGTACGCAGCGCGATGTCGAGGGTGATGTTCTTCTCCACCAGCCCGTTCGCCGCGGCTCCGCCGTCGGTGCCGCCGTGCCCGGGGTCGAGGTAGATCTTCGGCGCGGCGGCGAAGGCCGGGTTCGCGAGGAACGGCGCGGCCGCGAGGCCGGCCACCGCGCCGAGAACTGCGCGCCGGCGTACGCCAGGGGTGCTGAGCACAGCGTCCTCCAAGGATCGATGGGGGTCAGCTGCGGACGACGCCGCAGGTCGGGGCGTTCCAGTTCCAGGCGTTCCAGCCTTCCCAGCTCGGGTAGGGCGCGGCCTTCGACCGGAACCAGGCGAGGTGGACGTGCGTCTCGTGGTCGCCGCTGGGCTTGCCGGGTCCGAGGATCTCGTTGAAGCCGTGGTACCGGGCGGCCTTCGCGATGGTGCAGAGCTGGCTGGTGTTCGCGCCCTTGGTGCCTTGGATGTCGATGCCCAGCCCGTAGTTGTGGTTGCTCTCGCGGAAGCTCCAGCACGACGAGCTGCCGCGCCAGCCGCTGGTGACGATCAGGGGCACGTCGCCGAGGTCGCGGCGGAGCGCTTCGAGCTTCCAGAACAGCACCCGGACGTTGGCCTTGGCCTCGGCCGCGTCGTTCAGCGGCGCCGAGTCCCAGGGCGCGCTGCACCCGTCCTTGTACTCGGCCCAGTCGAAGTGGTCGGTGCTGCAGTCGCTGGACTGCAACGAGTCGAGCTTGGCGAGGACGGCCGGCCCGGCGATCCGGTCGTTCGGCAGGCCGTACTCCTTCTTGAAGCGGTTCACCGCGTCGCCGAGTTCGGAGCCGAAGATGTCGTCCAGGTAGTAGGTGTTGGCGTAGCCGGTCCAGCCGGAGAGCCGGATCTTCAGCTCCCGGACGTCCGGACCGGTGTCGCCCTCCGAAAGGGACGAGTTCTTCCACTGGTACGCACACGCCGCTTGAGCGGGTGCGGCGATGAGGGCGACGGCTGTCGTCGTCATCGCCACACACAGCGCGACGAGCGCGCCGAGAGAGCGTCGAGACAAGGGAACCTCCGCAGGGACGGGGATGTGTGCGAGCACAGTAGGGATGGCCAATCACGCATGGCAATGAATAGGTGTACATGCGGCGTACACACACGGTGACAAGGCAGCGACGACGGCGAATTCCGCAGGTCCAGCCGCTCGCGGAGATCATGGGGCGATATCGTGCCGCCATGACTCACGAGCCCGAGCTGACCGCCCCCGTGGAGCTGTGCCTGCCGGACGGGCGGCTCAACCGCGCGGCGGTGGGCTGGACGCGCCGCCCGCTGCACACGGCCAACCTGCGGGGCTGGGGCCGGGCCAAGCGCTGGGAGTACTGGGGCATCGTGACGCCGGAGCACATCATCGGCCTCGTCGCCTCGTCGATCGACTACGCCGGCGTACACGGGGTCTATGTGCTGGACCGGGCGACCGGCCGCGAGACCAGCACGGACGCGGTCGTCCCGCTGGCTCGGGGCGTGGTGATGCCGCCGCGCAGCGGCGAGGGCGCGGCGTCGGCGCGGGGCGGCGGGTTGTCGATCGACATCACGCAGCGGCCGGACGGCACCACGATCCACGCGACCGCCCGTGACGTGCGGCTGGACGTCGAGATCCCGCTGCCGCCGGGCCACGAGTCGCTGGGCGTGGTGGTGCCGTGGGGCGACCAGCGGTTCCAATACACCGTGAAGGATCTCGGCCGGCCGGTCACCGGCACGCTGGTGCTGCACGGGCGTACGCACGAGATCGGCCCGGGGGCGTTCGCGGTCCTGGACCATGGGCGCGGCAAGTGGCCCTACTCGATCACCTGGAACTGGGCGGCCGGCGCAGGAGGGGGCCGCGCGATCCAGCTAGGTGGAAAGTGGACCGACGGCACCGGGGTGACCGAGAACGGCCTGTTCGTCGACGGCCGCCTGCACAAGATCGGCGAGGAGCTGCGCTGGGACTACGACCGGTCGGACTGGCTGCGCCCGTGGCGGATCAGCGGCGAGCGTGTGCAGGCGCAGTTCCACCCGTTTCACGAGAAGGTCGCGAAGACGAATCTGGCGGTCGTGGCGAACGAGACGCACCAGTGCTTCGGGACCTTCGACGGCTGGGCGCTGACCGACGACGGCGACCGGGTCAGCCTGGACGGGCTGGTCGGCTGGGCCGAGGAGGCCCGCAACCGCTGGTAGCCGGTGCTCAGAGCCGGAGCTGCCCGTTAACCTCCCGGACGAGGTCTTCGGGGACCTTGAGGACGCGGCGATCGTAGGTCAGCAGCCCGTTGACCTCATCCTCCACATCCGAGAGTTGGGTGTAGACGGTCGCACTGAGCCCCCGCGCCATCGCCGGCGCGATCTGCTCGGCGTGCAGCCGCCGGAAGGCCGCGCCGAACGCTTCGGCATCGGCGAACCGCTTGTAGCCGAACTCGCGCTCGGTCGTGGTGTGCCCGGCGACCGGCAGGCTGTAGCCGCCGTACTCCGACAGGACCAGCACCCGCCGATCCCGCCCGCGCCGGGGCACGCGGAACGGCCGGAAGTAGACGTGCAGGCTGCGCAGATCGCCGGCGCCCTGGTCGTGCCAGCCGCTGGCGTGGTCGACGGACCGCGTCGGGTCGAGCGCGGCCACCTCGGCGGCGATCCGTGCGGCGTCGAACTGGCCCCAACCCTCGTTGAACGGCACCCAGACCGCGATGCTGACCACGTTGCGCAGGTGCTCGATCGTCTCGCGCAGCTCGACGCGGAACTGCTCGCGTCCCTCGGCGTCGGCGCGGCCGAACCAGCCGTGATGCCGGTCGGACAGCCGCAACGGCGTCACCGCGGGCGCCGTCACCACCAGGGGCCGGTATCGGCCGCCGCCGTTGACCATGTCCTGCCAGACGAGGATGCCGAGCCGGTCACAGTGGTAGTACCAGCGCGCCGGCTCGACCTTGATGTGCTTGCGCAGCATGGTGAAGCCGAGCCGCTTCATCGTCGCGATGTCGTGGATCATCGCCTCGTCGGACGGCGCGGTGTACCACCCGTCCGACCAGTAGCCCTGGTCCAGGATGCCCGCGTGGAAATACGGTTCGCCGTTGAGCAGCAGACGCGGCGTCCCGTCGGGGCCCGGGCCCACGCCGAACGACCGCATGCCGACATAGCTTCGGACCGCGTCGTCGCCGAGGGTCACGGTCACGTCGTACAGCTGCGGATCGTCGGGACTCCATCGCCGCGCATCAGGCACTGGTACGCACACCGGGCGGTTCGGGGCGGCCGTCGCGGTGCCGAGCACCGTGTCCCCGTCGAGGACGCGTACCGTCGCGTGTGGAGCGTCCGGGTCGGCGTGCACGGTGATCTCGACGCAGTCGGAATCCAGTCGCGGCGTCAGGGTCAGCCGCCGCACATGCGTCTGGGGTACGCATTCCGCCCAGACGGTCTGCCAGATCCCGGATTGCGGGGAGTACCAGATCCCGCCTCGCCGCGTGCGTTGCTTGCCTCGCGAGTGGTGGCCGGTGTCGGTGCCGTCGCGTACCGCCACGACCAGGGTGTTGTCGCCGTCGGTGAGCGCGTCGGTGACGTCGCAGTGGAAGGGCAGATAGCCGCCGACGTGCGCGCCGACGGCGACGCCGTTGACGAACACCTCACAGGTCTGATCGACCGCGCCGAAGTGCAGCAGGACTCGGGCCGCCGGGCCGGTCCGGAAGCCGTCGGGCAGCCGCAGCGTACGCCGGTACCACAGGGTCTGATCCGGTCCCAGTTGCCGGCCGACGCCCGACAACGGCGTCTCCGGGGAGAACGGCACCAGGATCACCCCGTCGTACGCCGTGGGCTCGCCGTCGGCGATGCCGCCGTCGGTGATGGCGTAATCCCAGTGCCCGTTGAGGTTCAGGTAGCTGTCGCGGACCAGTTGCGGGCGCGGATACTCGGTCAGCACGTGGTCGGGGTCGAGATCCGCACCCCACGGCGTCAGCAGCTCGGTCATGCCGTGGCCTGCGGAGGCTGGTGGCGGCGGCGCAGCGCCACGATGGGCACGGCGATGAGGACCAGCACCGCGAGCGCCGCCAGGAAGATCGCCGGGGTCGGGACCTGCTTGACCACGCCGAGGTCGGTGTAGGTCTCCCCCGCGTTGCTGATGACGGCCGCGCCGAGGAACGGGCCGGCGATCATCGGCACCATGATCGCGAAGATCATGCGCAGGCCCTGCACGTGCCCGGCCCGATCCGGCGGCGAGTAGTCGCGGACGAGGGCTCCGATGGGCGCCAGCACGAGCATGAAGCCCGACATCATGACCAGCCCGGCCAGGATCACCGGTACGGTGCCGCGCGCGAAGTACATGGCCAGCAGCCCGGCGCCGTAGACGCCGACGGCGGGCACCAGGAAGCGGATGCGGCCGATCCGGTCGATGAACCGGCCTGCCACGATGCTCACCACGGACGACCCGATCAGCACCACGGCCAGCACCAGGGCGTACCCGTCGATGTCGAGGTATCGCTGGATGTAGATGATCAGGTAGGGCAGGATGACCTGGGTCGAGACGCCCCAGAGGCACCAGGCCGACAGCGCGAGATAGAGCCCCGGGTTGGCGCGGACGGCTGACGGGCGCAGTCCATGCAGCAGCGAGCCGAGCAGGCCGGACTCCCGTCGCACCGGGGTCGGCTCGTCGCGGACCAGGAACCAGGCGACCACGCCGATCACCGTGATCAGCCCGCCGACGATCAGGAAGAACGTACGCCAGTGCCCGGCCCGGGTCAGGCCGTCGAAGCCGCCGAACACGACCAGCATCGCGACCAGCGGCATCACCGCGAGGACGGACTCCACCCGGCCTCGGTTCGCCGGCCGGGTCACGTCGGTGACCCAAGCCTGGAACGCGGCGTCGTTGGCTCCGGAGCCGATGAACGACATCACGCAGTCCAGCGCGATCACGGCGACCACGGCCAGCAGCACCGCGTCCGCGCCGGGCAGGACGTCGCCGATCCCGCCGACGGTGATCAGTCCGAACCCGGCGGTGGTGACGCCCCAGGCGAGGTAGCCCACGGAGATGAACACCCGGCGGCGGCCCCGGCGGTCGGAGATCGCCCCGATCAGCAGGGTGGCGACGGTGGCGGCCACCGCGCTGGCCGCGACCATGGTCGCGATGGCGTTGGGGTCGCCGGACACGGTGTCGTGGACGAACAGGTTGAGGTACATGTTCTCGACGGTCCAGGCGAGCTGCCCGACGAAGCCGAGCAGGACCAGGGAGGTCCAGACGCGTACGCCGAGGCGGTCCGGCGAACCGGCGACGGCCGGCGCGGCGGCGGCTTCGGTGGCCGTGGGAACAGTCACGACCTGCCTCCATCGGGGTGGAACCGGGCCGGGCGGCCCGAACGTGAAGCGGATTCTACATACGCGACCCCGGAGTCGATCGCCGCAACGCACCCTGAAGGACCGCCTGCCCCAAAGCCGATTCCAGCTGCTCCCAGCGAGTGACGAGATCCGCCGTCATGGTCATCGACGTGTCGGGAAGGCGTACCGGTTGCCGGAGGGAGCCGGGGCGCCGGTCTGCGACCCAGCCACGACGGCCCCCTCCGGAACCTCGGTCGCCACCCCGGCACCGGAGTCGTGTCGCGGACCGGCAGGCGCAGCCCGCACGCTAGCGAGCGCCACTACAACTGATCTACAACTGCACCTGAGGCCCCGTCGACCTGGGCGAACACCTTGAGCAACAGCGCACGCAGTTGCTTGCGCTCTCCCGCGTCGAGCCCCGCCAGCAGTTCGCGATCCACGTCGGCCGCCTCCCGCTGAAGCTCGGCGAGCAGCTCCCGCCCCCGATCGGTCAGGCTGACCAGCACCCGCCGACGGTCCGCCTCGTCGCGGACGCGGTCGATCCGCGCGTCCACCGCGAGCTGGTCGATCACCTTGGCCATGTCGCTGACGTCGACGTTCAACCGGGCGCCCAGGTCGCGCTGCGAGTGCGGGCCGAAGTCGGCGAGGGCGGCCAGCACGGCGAAGTGCCACAACCGCAACCCGTACGCGGCCAGCCGGGCCGCCACCCGGTCGCGGCCGGCCTTGCCACTGCGTGACAGCAGGTACGCGTCGATGGCCAGCAGGGTCGGCGGCTTCTCCATGACGGCAATTGTAGGCGATACCCTATAGTGGGTTCGCACCCACTAATTTTGGAGAAGTGATGGACGCGCTGCACCCCCGCCTTCTGGTCGCCGACTTCGCCACGGCGTACGCCTTCTACGCCGCCGTGCTGCCCGAACTGGCCGGGGCGGACCTCGCCGCCGGCGGCCCGGCCGGGCCCTACGCCAGCTGGGACGTCGACGGGCAAGGACTGCTGTCCATGTTCGACGCGAAACTGATGGCAGCCGCGGTCGGCGTCGAGACCTCGGCCGATCCACAGAACTCTGTCATGCTGGTCTGCCGGGTCGCCGACGTGGACGCCGGAACCCGCACCTGCATGGAGCACGGTGCGTCCATGGTGGCTCCGCCGACTGATCGTCCACAGTGGGGATCGAATCTGCGTACCGCTCATCTTCGGGCGCCCGGCGGCGTCCTGATCGAGCTTCAGTCCTACTGAGACAGTTTGTCGGCGGTCTCCGCTATCTTCCCCGCATGTCCGTTGCGAGTTACGCGTACGCCCGGCCGTCGGAGCTGTCCGGCAGCGGCCTGGATCTGCAGACGTCCGGTGGTGACGCGGCGAATCCGCGGTTCTTCGAAGGCTTCGTGACCACCCCACAGCCGGTGGCGCTGGGTCTGCTCGCGGTGGCCGACGTGGCCCGCACCCGCTACTACCAACCGACCGCGCGGGCGAGCCTGGACCCGGTCGTCACCGGCAGCCGGGACATGCTGCGGTTCGAGTCGTTCAGCGGCTGCTGCGGCGTGTACGCCCGGATGGACGTCCTGCCGGCCGGACTCGACGGGCGTACGCCGGACCACGGCACGACCAATGTGGACGTGAACAATCCGCTGCGGCTGAGCCTGGCTCGGGTGGCCGGACTGGATCCGCTGCACCTCGCAGTCGGCCCGGACGACCTGACGGTCTCCACGATGGACGGTACGCGGGTCGAGCGGAAGGTGCCGCTGCCCGGACGATGGCTGCGGGGATTCGCCGAGGTGGCCGTCATCGCGTCCGGCATGGAGCCCCGGGCCTCGATCGGCGCGGCCGAGGCCGCCGACTTCCTGCGCCGGCTGCCCAACGACCGGAAGGTGATGTGGGTCGTCCCAGCGGGACGGTCGCTGCGGCTGACCTCCCGGCCGGTCGCCGGGGCGGTGTGCCTGTCCGGTGGCGCCCGGCTCGCCACCTTGCGCGGCCTGCTGCGGCACGCGAAGACGCTGACCGTCTTCGGCCCGCCTGCCGGCCCGGCCAGTCCTCCGGTGGCCAGCGCCTGGCTGCTCGAAACGCCGACGGTACGCCTGCTGCTGACGCTGTCGCCGGAGGTCTCCCGCGGGTTCTCCGGCGAGGGCGCGGTGCTGAACCAGCTGACCGGTGATCAGACCACCGACGACGCCGACCTGGTGAGCGCGCTGCTGGCCTGGGACCCGGTCATCGACGTCGACGGCCTGACCAGCGCGTGCGACCTGCCCGCCGACCGCGTACGCGCGGCGCTGACGCTGCTCGGGACGGCGGGACGGGTCGGCTTCGACGTGACCGAGGGCGCCTACTTCCACCGCGTGATGCCGTTCGGCACCGACGCCGCCGCCCGGCTCAACCCACGGCTGGCCGGTGCCCGTGCGCTGATCGACGCCGGCGCCGTCCGGCCGTTCGCCGATCGGGTCGAGGTCGACAGTGGTGAGACGACGTATCAGGTGCGGATGGCCGACGGGCGGCCCGCCGGCTGCACCTGCCAGTGGTGGGGCAAATACCGGGGCGGCCGGGGACCGTGCAAGCACCAGCTGGCCGCGCTCATCAGCGTCGGCGTGCTCGAGGAGGTCGCGGCATGACCGCCTCGGAGTTGGCTCCCGAGCTGGCGCGGGCGATCGACAAACGGTCCACCGAACTCGTGTACGCCTATCTGCGTACCTTGTCGGAGAAGGAACGCAAGGCTGCGTTCCCCGCCGTGGTCGCGTACACGAAGGAGGAGTTGCGGGACTGGCGCGGCGGGTATGCGGCCGTCGCGGGCCTGGCGTTCCTGGGTTGCGCCCCGACCGCGAAGCGGGCGATGACGGCGCTGAACCGCGGCAGCCTGCGGTGGCAGCGCCGAACGATCCCCCGGCGGATGGCCCTGGAGCTGCTCGCCGAGCGTGAGGTGCCGTGGCTGGCGGAGCTGGCCCAGCTGTGGGCGCAGACCTCGCGACTGTCGGACGTGGACGAGTGGAAGCTGGTCGACGCCCTCGCCGGTGCGGCGGGAGCTGAGCGGCCGCAGACGGCCGGGTTCGCCCGGGGCTGGATCGGCTGGGTCAACCAGCAGAACGACTCCTACGCGGCCCTGACCGCCGGCGACTATTCCGGCCACCTCCTTCCGCTACTGTTCGAGGACGACACGATGGGCCGCGAGTGGCAGTTCAGCTCTTCTGGCACGAGCTTCAACACCGCGCTCCTGCGCCTCGCCGGGGACGACCCCTCGATCCGCACGATGCTCGTCGACGGGTGCCTGGCCCGGCTTCTGCGCGGCGGCCGGCCCGGTGACCTGCGCTCGTTCATCGCGCTGTATGACGAGCTGAACGTCACTCCACAAGAGATCGGCGCCCGGGTCGCCGACTACGCCGGCCTCGCCGACGCCGACCTCGGCACCCTCGCCACACTCGCCCAACGCAGCCTGCGCCAGGCCGACGAAGCCGGCCTGCTGGAGGTCGACACCCTCCTCGACGTCACCGCGATCATCCTGCGGCGCAAGGAGAAGGGACTGATCAAGACCCAGATCAGCTGGGTACGCAAGGCGGCCAAGCGGCATCCGGCGCGAAGCACCGAGCTGCTCGCGTCGCTCGACCTGCCGGAGACTCTCGATCTGCTGCCGTCGACGCCGCCGATCGCGCCGACAGTGCCGCAGATGCCGGCGCCGATCACGACTCCGGCCGAGGTCGCCGAGGAGATCGCCGCGACCATGAGCGGCGACCGCTCGATGGTGACCATGGAACGGGTCATGGCTGCGGTCGTGGAGCTGTACGGCCGCGACCGGGCCGGTTTGATCGCGGCGATCGCCCCGGTCGTCGAAGCGAACCGGCACAGCCTTCGGTACTGGACGAGCGCCTTCTGGGGAGCGTACGGGGAGATGCTGGTCGACCTCCTCGAACCGCCCGAGCGCCGGTCGACCTGGCTCATGGAGGCGTTCGCCGACTTGCGGGCCGACCACGCCCTGACGAGGCCGCTGTCCGACTCGGAACGCTCACCGTCCACATTGCTGGAGGTCCGGCTGGCGACCATCAAGCGTTACCTGCGGCGCACCCCGGTTCCCCGGCTCGTGGCCACCCCGACGCAGACCAACGGCCACCTCGATCCCGAAGTTCTGCTTGGCCGCCTGGAACTGGCCGAACGGGACGGCTGGCAGCCGTGGCGCGCCGACCTCGTCCAGGCGCTGCTGCGACTGCCTCGGATGGACCCCGGCGACGGCGTACGCGCACGGGCGGGCCGTCTCACCAGCCCAGCCGGGCAGGCGCTCGCCCGCCACTTCCGCGACGGCCATCGCGATCCCGTCGTCACCGCGTACGCCCAAGACGGCCAGGACGGCCGCTACTCGTGGTACGGCAAGCTGCCGGAACGCCGGATGGCCGTCATGATGGAGCCTCCGGCGAACGCCGATCCCGTCGAGGCCGCGCTGTTCGCGTACCCGAGGCATCAGAAGCCGCAGAGTTCGCCGTGGATTCCGGGCTCCGGCGCACCATTGTGGACCGGTGCGTTCCCGTCGCATCGTGAGGTGGTCGCCGCCTGGGCGCTGACGCAGCTGGCTATGTCGGCCGACAGCGCCAACGCCGGTGGCGAGGCGGCGCAGATCCTGCCGCTGCTCGCGGAGAATCACGGGCCGACCGGTCCGGCCACCCAGCTCGCCCTCGTCTACGGCATGACCGCCCCGGGGGCTGCCGACCGGGTCGCCGCCGTCGACGCCCTGCTCGGGTTCGGCGCGGCGGTGGACTGGCGGGCCACCGGACAACACCTCGGCGACTGCGTGGCGGCCGGTTCGCTCGTCCTCACGCGCGCCGCGACCGTGCTCCGCGACACGGCCGAGGCCGGCGCGATCGAAACCGCGTGGCAGATCAGCGTCGGCGCGCTGCCGGCCCTGCTCGCCCTGCCCAAGCCCCGCGTCGGCACCGCCGACCTCCTCCAGCTCGCCGAACGGTGCACCCGTACGCTCGGCCGCCGGGATCAGGTCGAGGGCCTGGACACGGTGGCCGATCGCGGCGGCAGCAGCCAGTTCGCCAAGGCGGCCAACGGCCTGCGCGACGCCCTGGCCGGGGTCCTCTGACGGACCCGTCAAGCACTCGTCCCCTGCCTGGAGGGTCGGCCGGGCAGGGGACGAGGAATCATCGCGTCCGGCGAGCGTCGACCTCGATCTCGATCCTCATCCGCGGATCGGCCAGCCCGCACACCTGCATCGTCGCAGCCGGGCGTACCTCGCCGAAGCACTCGCGCAGGACCGGCCAGCACGGCTCGAAGTCCGCGGCGTCAGGCAGCAGATACCGAACGCGGACCACGTCGGCGAACGAACTGCCCGCCTCGGCCAGCGCCGCCCCGATGTTGCGCAGACACTGCGCGGCCTGCTCGACCACGTCCTCGGAGATGGTCATCGTGGCATAGTCGAAGCCGGTGGTGCCGGAGACGTAGACCGCGTCCCCGAGGACCACGGCGCGGGCGTAGCCGATCTGCTCCTCGAAGGTCGAACCACTGAGAATCGCGCGTCGCTCTGTCACCCCGCCCACGCTACCGCCCCTCCCCACCCCGCCCCCTCCCCGCTTCCGCCCCGCCCCCACCCCGCCCTTTCCGCGCGATCATGAACTATTGGTCGTGATCGACCGGCGTGTCGTGTCCGCAGCACCCTGATCAATTCCTTACGGGACTGATCAATGCGGGAAGGCGCGCGGGGTCCGGGTCGGCGCTTCCGCCCGATATGCCGCGATCCGGGATGCGACCTGGTTCATCCCGATGGTGTGCTCCAGCCGGTCCAAGTACAGGTTCCGCCGGGCCAGCCCGATCAGGTCGAACGTGAAGTACAGCGCCATCAGCGGATTGACGAACAGCACACTGTCTCGCGTACGCCGGGTGAAGCGCACGTCGCCGTGCCGTCCCGCCAGCGCCGCAGCGATCTGGCCGTTGACGATGCTGGGGCGCGACGGTGTCGTCGCCTGGGCATGCTCGACCGCGCTCCGATACAGCTCAGCTTCACGGGACCCACTCGGAACCGAGAACGCCCCGAGGTACGCGCCGTCCTGATCGAGGTCGGCGATGTTCTCCAGCACCTGCACATGGTTCACGCCGTGGTACGCGTCGATGCCGAACCCGATGCACGCCACGACCCGCACCGGTACGCCGTCGAGCCCGGCGACGGCGGCCAGGCTGGTCATGTCCTCGACGGGGGTGCCCAGCGCCGCTTCGTCACCCCGCAGCAGGATGTCCGTCCCACCGTCGATCAACACGATCGCGTCGATGCCGAGCAACTCGACGAGCGCCGCGTACGCCTCTCGCAAAGGCTCCACGCCCACCTTCGGGAAGGCGTACACGGTGGTGGGCAGCTCGGCGGCCGCTTCATTGCTCGCCAGCCATACCGCCAGGGACCGCTCCGGGAAGTAGTCGTCGAGCCCGGCCGTGGCCGGAGTCACCGCGGCCACGTTCGGGGCAGCCCAGACGCCGAGGTCCAGCACGTGCAGCTCGGAGAACGACAGGTTCGCCAGGAACACCTGCTTGCCACTGTCCCGCAGAGCCGATGCCAGCGGCAGTCCCGCGTACACGTCGAAACCGCCGCCGGCCCCAGCGATCAGGACGCGCTGAGCCGGATCGAGCGAGGCGAAGATCGCGGGCCGCTGCACCGCGCCGACGATACCGCGCCTACGCTCCGAGACGAACGATGAGAGAGCGGGGGCGGCGTGGGCTTCGGGTACAAGACCTCCTGGCTGGCAGTCCGCGACCGGACCGCGGCGGACATCGCCGACGCCCTCGGACTTCACGACCGGCAGTCGATGGACTGGGCCACCGGCGTGGACCTCGCCTACGGCCAGGGTGTCTATATGGCCTCACCGATACCAGGATGGACGGTCGCCCATAGCCGAAGGGATCTGCCCTTCGAGGCGTACGACCTGGGCTTCGCTGAATGGCTGGGGGACTTGAGTCGCAGCCTGGGCGAGGTCCAGTTCTTCGCCAACGAGCGGGTCGTCGGGTATCACGCGTGGGCGATCGCCCGCGCGGGCGAGGTCCTGCGGGCTTACTGCTTCATCGGCGAACAGGGCGAGATTCCGCTGTTCGTCGGCGATCCCACCGCGGACGAGATCCGCATCGGTAAGGGAGTGCTCGGCCCGGTCGCGGATTACGCGGACTGGTCGGACGACGAGGCGGAGGCTTGGTTCCGCACGACGCCGTCGGAGGAGGACGTGCTGCTGATGGCCGCGGCCTGGAGCTTCGATCCGAGCACCATCGACGACGCGGCCGTCACCACACTCGGTCTCTACGCCTGAACCGGTACGCGGACAGCGCGCAGGGCTCGGTCGACCGTTTCCTCGTTCTCACCCACCGGAGCCACGTATCCGACGACCTCCCGGACGGCGTCCTCGCCGAGCACCCGGTCGATGACCCAGGCGGCGAGGTATTGGGAGGCGAGGCAGCCGCCGGCGGTCGCGATGTTGCCCTCGGCGTGGAACGGCTTGTCGAGGACGGTGACGCCGCGGGCCTCGACGTACGGGCGGCTGACCATGTCGGTGCAGGCGGGCATGTCGCCCAGCAGCCCGAGGCGGGCCAGTACCAGCGCGCCCGAGCATTGGGAGCCGATGAGCTGCCGGGCCGGGTCGAGCGGCAGCCGGGAGACCAGCTGGTCGTCCGCGATGACGTCGCGGGTCTTGATCCCGCTGCCGATCAGCACGACCTCGGCTTCGGTCACGAACTCCAGCGGCCGCTGGCCGGTGACCTCGACGCCGTTCATCGACGTGACGACCGGTGTCGGCGTGGTGATGAACGCTTCCAGGCCGCGCTTGCGACAGCGGTTGATCAGCGCGGACGCAATAAAGCTGTCGAGTTCGTTGAATCCGTCGAAGGTGACCACGGCTACCTGCATGAGCTGACGATGGCCGACCCGGCGCAGTCGAGTCGAGGGCCAATCCGGCGACAGCGGCCTGCCAGGAGCCGGGCCGCGTGTGACCATGGCGGGATGACCGACGATGTAGTGGCAGAGCAGGTCGACTACTACCGGCGGCGGGCGGCCGAATACGACGCGACGGCGTACGGGGATCTCGCGGTCGCACGGCCACGCATCGCACGGCTGGTCGAACAGATGCGGCCGGCCGGGCGGGTGCTGGAGATCGCGTGCGGCACTGGAGTGTGGACGGAGCCGCTGGCCGCGTACGCCGACTCGCTGACGGCCGTGGACTTCGCGCCGGAGGCGCTGGCCATCGCGCGGGAGCGGGTGACCTCGCCGAACGTGACGTTCGTGGTGGCCGACGTCTTCGACTGGACGTCGGACGCGCAGTTCGACGTCATCTTCTTCTCGGCGTGGCTGTCACACGTCCCGCCGGAGCGGTTCGGCGCGTTCTGGGACTCGCTGCGGCCGATGCTGGCCGACGGCGGCCGGGTGCTGTTCCTCGACGAGCACGTGGACGAACGCGGGAAGGAGTCCTACCTCCGGGAAGGGGTCGTCGAGCGGCGGCTGTCCGACGGGAGCACGTTCCGCGTGGTCAAGCACTTCGTGGAGCCGGACGCCATGACCGCTCGGCTTCGCGAACTGGGCTGGGAGTGCGACATCCAGCGCGACGGCGACGACTGGGTCCTCGGCGAAGCACGCCCCCGCTTCTAAGACCGACCGGGTCCTCGGTGAAGCACGGCGCCCCTGAGACCGACCGGCTCCGGGCCCAGCACGCCCCACGAGTTGAGTCTGCGCCACGTACCGTACTGCGGATGGGGACGAGCACGAGCGCCTTCCGGGGCGCGGCCGCGGTGACGGTCGACGGCGAAGTGGTCTTCGAGTCGGCGGAGACGAAGACGACCTGGTATCGGCTGGCGTCGGTCGGCAAGCACATCTGCGCGACCGGGATCCTCCAAGCGGGACTCGACCTTCACACGCCGGTCGCCACTTGGCTGCCCACAATGGACGATCGGGTCACGCTGCACCATCTGCTCACGCATACGGCCGGGGTCGCGCACTGGCAGCCGGGCGTACCGGGGTTCGACATCGACGTCCCGATGCCGGTCGATGAGCGGTTGCTGCTCATGGAGCGGGCTCCGTTGATCGCCGAGCCCGGCGCCGCCTGGCACTACAGCAGTCCCGGGTACGCCCTCGCCGGCCGCGTCCTCGAAGTCGCCAGCGGGCGGCCGTATGCCGAGTGCCTCAACGCGTACGTCTTCGCAGCTTTGGGGGCGACGGCGATCACCGCCGGCGATCCCCCCGCCGACCGGACGATCGCCCAGGGCCACCGGGACGGGCAGCCGGTCCCGACGAACGATCTCACGAGCCTGCCCGGGACCAGGGACGTCTGGGCGACCGCAGCCGGGCTGGCCGACTTCACCACCCGGCTGCACACCTCCACCCTGCGCGGGGTACGCGACCTGACGGGGCACGTCGCGATGGTCACCGACGAGGACGGGATCACCACCGAGTCCTACGGCTACGGGCTCTACGCGGGGACCGTCGACGGGAAGGCGGCGTACCTGCACCCGGGCGACAATCCCGGCTTCCAGACGCTGTCGGTGTGGTTCCCCGAGCAGCGGGCGAGCATCGCCATCCTCGCCAACGAGGAGACCACCGACCCGCTGCCGATCCTCCACGATCTGGTCCGGCTCGTCCCGTGACTCCGGTGCCCGTCCCGGCTCAGCCGAGGCGGGCACCGACTGAACCAGGCCGGACGCCGGACCCCGACCGCCGGAACCGACCGCCGGAGCCGACCGCTGGAGCCGACCGCCGGACGCCGCCGGAACCGACCGCCGGAGCCGATCGCCGGTCGTCGCCGGAACCGGTCGCCCACGGAGCCGGAGTCAGATGAGCCGCGCCAGGCCGGCCCACGTGTTCGGGCCTGGTACGCCGTCGATCGGGCCGGCGTAACCGCCGAGGCGGGCCATGCGCTGCAATCCGGCGTAGGTGTTGACGCCCGCTACGCCGTCGACCGGACCGGTGTAACCGAACCCGCGCAGGACGGTCTGGACGCCCTTCCACGTGTTGGGCCCGAGCGCGCCGTCGATCGGCCCGGTGTAGCCGCCGAGCTTGGCCAGCCGTTGCAGGGCCGCATAGGTGTTCGCCCCAGGTACGCCATCGATCGGGCCGCTGTAACCGAACCCGCGCAGGACCGTCTGAATGCCCTTCCACGAGTTGGGCCCGAGTGCGCCGTCGACGGGACCGGCGTAGCCGCCCTTCTGCGCCAGCCGCTGCAGGGCCGCATAGGTGTTCGTCCCAGGTACGCCATCGATCGGGCCGGTGTAGCCGTATCCACGCACGACGGTCTGCACCCCCTTCCACGTGTTGACACCGGGTACGCCGTCGACGGGCCCGGTGTAGCCGCCGGCTTGGGCGATCTCCTGGAGGATCCGGCCTTCCGACGAGGTGCTCGGGCCGGGTGCGTAAGTGAGCGGGTTGATCCGCACTCCGTTCGGATCGATCATGTGCCAGTGCACGTGCGGACCGGTGGAGTTGCCCGCCCCGTCGGCTCCGGCGGCTCCGCCCGACCAGCCGACCACGGTCCCAGCCGCGACCGCGGTGCCGTTGGCCAGCCGGAACTGTGACAGATGCAGGTACTGGCTGCGGTATCCCTCGGAGTGGTAGATCGTGACGGTGTGGCCGCCGGTGCCGTTGTAGGGAGTGTTCTGAATGGTTCCGGCTCCACAGGCGGGCAAGGGGGTGCCGACGGCCATCGCGAAGTCGATGCCGCCGAGCGAGCCCCGGTTGAGATGGTCCTGCCAGGTGCCGGTGATCGGGTACGCGCTGAACGGGTTGTAGATCGACGGCGCAGCGAGGGCCGTCCCCGGCACGAGCAGCCCGCCCGCGAGCACGCCGCCGCCGACGATGGCGCTGCGCCGCAACAGATCACGGCGGCTGACCGGAGCGGGCGCCGATCCGTCGCCGGTGCCGCCACAGCAGGGTTGCGTTCGGTTGTCCTCGTTCATCGGTCCTCCCCAGCTGGAATCAATGCTCGATAAAATCAAGCACGCTCGATTTACTGGGGACAACCCAACGAAACCGCGGAATCGGCTAACCGCCGACGGACTGGGCGACCTCGCCGCTGCGGCCGATCTTCTGCCAGCCGAGGCGACGTCCGGCGAGGGCGGTCACCACCGATTGGACCAGCACGAGATACATGATCTGCCGGTACGCCACCTGCTGGAGCGGCAGTGCCCACAAAGGTCGTAACGGTTCCCGGTCGAGCCGGAACGCCAGCACAGCGGTGATCGCCTGCACGATCAGCACCGCGATCCACCCGGCCAAGGTGGCCTTCCGGTCGAGGAACAGCACCCCGTAGACGGCCAGGATGTCCAGCAGCGGGCCGAACACCGGCAGGATCACACTGAACAGCGCGATCAAGGGCAGCCCGACGCGGCCGAACCGGCCGGACGCGCCGCGCTCGACGACCGCGTGGCGGTGCTTCCACATCGCCTGCATGGTGCCGTAACTCCAGCGGTACCGCTGCCGCCACAGTTGCCGGAGGGTGGCCGGGGCTTCGGTGACCGCCTGCGCGCTCTCCTCGTAGACGACTCGCCAGCCCGCCCGCAGGACGGCCATCGTGAGGTCGGTGTCCTCGGCCAGGGTGTCGGTCGGCGGTCCGCCGGCGTCGGCGAGCGCCTGGCGGCGGAAGGCGCCCAGCGCACCCGGCACGGTCGGGATGCAGCCGAGCGAGTCGTAGAGCCGCCGATCCAGGTTGAATCCGATCACGTACTCCAGATGCTGCCAGCGGCCGATCAGGCTCGCCCGGTTGCCGACCTTCACGTTCCCGGCCACCGCTCCGACGGCGGGATCGGCGAACGGCTGGATCAGGCGCCGGATCGTCTCCGGGCGTACCACTGTGTCCGCGTCGATCATGACGATCAGAGCGTGACCGGCCATCGCGACCCCGGCCTTCAGGGCGGTGGCCTTGCCACCGCCCGGCACCCGCACGAGCCGCACGTTGTCGAGTTCCAGCTCGCGGACCCGGTCGCTGGTGGCATCGTCAGACCCGTCGTCGACCACGACGATCTCCACCGGGTGGGCGGAGGCGACGAGGGTACGCACAGTGGCGACGATCGTGTCCTGCTCGTCGTGGGCCGGGACGATCACCGAGACCGGCTCGGTCACCGGTACGCCCCACGTGAAGCCCGCCGCGCGACGCGATCGGCTGTGCCGGACGGCGACGGTGAACATGAGCAGCGTGCGGGCGAGCGTGAGGACGCCGACGGTGAGCAGCAGCACCCACAGCAGGCGCAGCGTCAGATCGGCGAGCCCGACGGTGTGCACGACCACCGCGCCCCGCCACCGGTCGTTCGCGGACGACGGCTGGTTCACCGGAGTCGCCAGCGAACCACGCAGCGCCTGCGAGACGGTGGCGAACTGGTAGCCACGGGCCTGCATCTGCGGGATGAATCGGTCCAGCGCCGCCACGGTCTGGGCACGGTCGCCGCCCGCGTCGTGCATCAGGACGATCGCGCCGTCGCCGCTGGGCGTCGCGTTCGCCACGATCCGGTCGACCCCCGGACGCGCCCAGTCCTGGCTGTCGGTGTCGTCGAGCACGGTCAGATATCCGGATCGGCCCGTGGCGGCCAGCACCGGCCAGTCCCGGTCGGTGACTGCGTCCGGAGTGGACGAATACGGCGGCCGGAGGATCGAGGTCTTCACCCCCGTCGCGTACGCGATCGCCAGCTGGGTGTGGGCGTATTCCAGGCGCTGCCGCCAGCCGCCGATCGCGCCCAGGTCGGGATGGGTGAAGGTGTGCACGCCGATCTCGTGCCCCTCGGCGACCTCCCGCCGGGCCAGGTCCGGATGACGGGCCACCTCGGAGCCGATGACGAAGAAGGTCGCGGGCACGTGGTGCCGGGCCAGCACGTCCAAGATCTGGGGCGTCCAGCGCGGATCGGGGCCGTCGTCGAAGGTCAGCACGATCTGGTTCCGCGGCACCCGCAGCGTACGCGGCTGGTCGCCGGTCGCGTCGATCACCGGCCCCCCGTCGTCCTTCACCGCTGCGGGAACCTGCCCGCTCGTCTGGCCCGACGGCGGACGGGCGTCGGGGGCGAACGCGGCATCGGTGTACGCCTCGATCGCCAGCAGCACGGCGACGACGCCGAGGACCGTGGCGGTCAGCGCCACCCGGACGAAGCGCGAGGCCACTCGGCGTACGCCCGGCCCGGGTGATGGCGGGGTCTGCGCCTTGCTTCGGCTCACGTAGAGGCTCATCGGCGCTCACACGACCCTCCGCCGACCGGGACCGTCGCCCCGGCCCGCTTCACCGACACCGTCGGGTTCGAGGCGGCGGCCGGGTTCGTGCGAGCGGCCGGGTGCGTGGGGGCAGCCGGGCAGACTTCGAGCGGGGCCGGGTCCACCGGCCGGGCGTACACCCCGATGAGCAGCACGATCGCCCCCGCCACGGTCGCCAGCACGACCAGCAGCGCGGCCACGTGCAGCACGCGGCGACGGCGACCGCTGACGTCCACGAACACCGGCGGCGGCTGCGGCGCTACCGGCAGGGCCCGGGTCCCGAGCGGTTCCCGTCGACCCGGCGGTTTGGTTGGTCGCAGCTTCGGCTGGGCACGTCCGATGTGCCGTTTCGCTTGGCTGCCCATCCGCTCCCGCCTCCGCCGCTCGCGATCACCGTCAGGCTTTGATCCCGCGTCGAGGCGGTCGGCAAACCGGACGTGATGCGCGGCACGGAATCCGATGAGGTCGGTGACATGCCGCCTCACCAGGCCCTACAGGGCCGGGGCACGAACCCTCACCATCTTCCGGTTCAACCCGATCAGCCGATCCCCTGTCACACCCCCTCGTCATCCCTCGACACACCGTCGAGACCACAGTTAACTCCATGCTCAACGCGAAAAAGGGGTGGGCGGCGAGGCGAGGGCGGGGCCTTAGAAACGCCAATGGCAAGGAGAAATATCTCCCTGCCACTTTTAACGTATACCGCAGGTGGGGGCTTGCGGCAAGACCCGGGTCGTCACGCACAATGGTCGACCGAAGCCATTACCTGCCGAATTGGGGGATTCGCGAAATGCGCGTGGTATTGACGACGTGGGGATCGCGCGGGGACATCGAGCCGCTGGCCGGGCTCGCGGTGCGGCTGAAAGAACTCGGCGCGGAGGTGCGCTTCTGCGCCGCCCCGGACGAGGAGTTCGTCGAGCTGCTGGCCCGGGAGGGCATCGAGCTGATCCCGCTCGGCCCGACGGTGAAGTCGGTCGTCGCCCGGGAACGCCCGCCGACGGCCGACGACGCCTTCCGGCTCGCGGCCGACCTGGTCGCCGCCCGGTTCGAGACACTGGGCCAGGCGGCGCAGGGAAGCGACGTCATGGTGGCGACCGGCCTGATGCCGTCCGGCGCCCGATCCGTGGCCGACAAGCTGGGGCTGCGCTACTGGCTGGCCGCCTTCCATGTGTACGGGCTGCCGTCCCAGCACTACAAGCCGGGCCGCCGCCCGGGTACGCCGTCCACGGCGGACGAGAACGACCTGAAGGCGCTGTGGCGGCAGGACGCCGAGGCGGTGTACCGGCTGTACGGGGAGGCGGAGAACAGTCATCGGGCGGCGATCGGCCTGCCGCCGGTGGAGAACATCCGCGACTACGTCTTCGGCGAGCCGGTGTTGCTGGCGTCCGATCCGGTGCTGTGCCCGTGGGCGGAGCTGACCGATCTGGACCTGATCCAGACGGGCGCGTGGATCCTGCCCGACCGGCGTCCCCTTCCGGCCGAGGTCACGGAGTTCCTGGCAGCCGGGGAGCCGCCCGTCTACGTCGGCTTCGGCAGCATGGCGATGCACTCCACCCCGGGGCTCGCCCGCATCGTCGTCGACGCCGTACGCGCCCAGGGCCGTCGCGTACTGCTGGCGAAGGGCTGGGCGCAGCTGGCCGCGATCGATGCTCAGAACGACTGCCTGGCCGTCGGCGACATCAGTCACCAGGCACTGTTTCCGCAGGTCGCGGCGGTCGTCCACCATGGCGGGGCGGGCACGACGACGGCCGCCGCGATGGCGGGCGTACCGCAGGTGGTGGTGCCGCAGTTCGCCGACCAGCCGCTGTGGGCCGGGCGCGTCGCCGAACTCGGCATCGGCGTGGCTCACGACGGTCCCACCCCGACCTTCGACTCGCTGTCCGCCGCACTCAAGACCGTCCTCACAACCGAGACGCGGGACCGGGCCAAGGAGGTCGGCAGCACGCTCCGGACCGACGGGACGACGGTGGCCGCCAAACTCATACTCGAAAGTTAGGACGACAGCCCGGCCACCCAGTCCGCCACGGAGGTGACCTCGGCCTGCCGCGGGAACACCTTGCCCGCGAACGCGCGGCCGACGATGCCGGCGTGGACGTCCATCACGAGCAACGCGGTTCGGTCATCGGCCACCTCTCGAATCCGTGGTCGCCATGTCGCGTACCACTTGGCCTTGATCATCTGGAGCCCGGCCGATCGCGGAGAGCGAGCGGTCGACGAGCGTGACCACGAGGTAGGCCGCCGCGATCGCGATCAGGAACCAGCCGAGTTCCCGCAGGCCCGGCGTGTCCGCCCGGGTCGGGAAGAACGCGCCGGTGGCCGCTGACGCGAGCATCGCGCCCAGATACATCGCGGTCCGCAGCAGGCCCGCCGACGAGCCGATCCGCGCCGGGTCGGCCTGGTAGTAGACGCTGTTCTGCAGGGCGAGGCTGTTGAGGCCCTGCGGGATGCCGAAGACCACCATCACCCCGAGCAGCGCGACGACCGGCCTCGCGGGGGTCAGGACCAGCAACAACGTGGCGGCGACGAGCTGGCTGGCGCTGGCGACGACGAGCTTGCCGCGGATCTGGGGATTGCGGCCGGTCAGCGAGGAGACGATCAGGCCCGTCCCGAACACCGGCAGCTGGACGAGGCCGGCGGCCGCCGCCGACAGCCCGCGACCGTCCTGGAGCCACTGCGTGACGCCGTAGAGGAAGCCGTAGCTGACCGTCGCGGCCAGCACCGCCCGGATGTAGGTGAGGATGAGCGGCCGGTTCCCGGCGAGTACGCGCACGTCGACGAACGGGTTCGCGGCATGGAGTTCCCGCCGGACGAACAGCCCGCCGAGGACGGCCGCGAGCACCGGCAGATACCAGCGGTCGGCCCGCGGTGCCAGCAGGAAGACCAGCAGCGCGATCAGGGTCGGGGCGAACAACACGATACCGGGGAGGTCGACCAGATCGCGTACGCGTCCCTCGCTCTTGGCCGTTCGGGGCAGATACCGGGCGCCGAGGGCCAGGCCGGCGATCGCCAGCGGCACGTTGATCGCCAGGGTCGCCCGCCAGCCGCCGACCGAGATGAGCAGCCCGCCGAGCGCGGGACCGATGACGGTGATCGTCTGCGTGGCGACGGCCAGCGCGGTGAGCACCCCGGCTGGACTGCGCATCCCCGTACGCCGTGCTTCGCTGCCGATCAGATACATCGCGGCGGGATAACCCGCGCAGGTGCCGAAGCCGAGCAGCACCCGGGCAAGGATCAGCGTGCCCAGGTTCGGGGCGAGGAAGCCGATCACGCCCGCCAGGCCGACCAGCACGGTGGCGGTCAGGAAAAGCCGTCGTGGCCCGTAGAGGTCGATGAGCCGGCCCACCACCGGCTGTCCGATGGCGGTCGCCAGGTAGAGGCTGCCGACCAGCCAGGCCGTCTGCGCCGGCGGGGCGCCGAACGCGATGCCGATGGGCACCAGCGACACGGCGAGGATCGACGAGTTGATCGGGTTGAGGATCGCCCCCAGCATCATCGACGCCAACAGCCGCCGATCGAACGAGCCCTTCGTCGCCGAGGTCACACCCCGACCAACCGGTCGAGCACCGCCAACGCGGCCAGCACGGTCTGGCGCTCCTCCTCGGTGCAGCGCTCCTGCAACGCCCTGGCCAACCACTCCTCACTGGCCCGGCGGCGGTCAGCGAACAGTTCCTGGCCTGGTTCGCTCAACGCGATCTGGATCCGCCGCCCGTCGGTGGGGTCGGCGGTACGCGTCAGCAACCCTCGCCCGTCCATCGCCGACAGCGTCGTGGCCATCGACTGCGGGCGTACGCGTTCGGCCGCGGCCAGCTCACTCAGCGTGGCCGGGCCGTCCTTCGCCAGCCGGATCAGCACCGCCGTCTGGGACGGAGTGATCCCGTCGGCCGAATAGCTCTCCCGGAGCCGCCGCCGGAGCCGACTGAAGACCGCCCGCAGTTCGCTGGCCGCCTGGTTTGCGCTGCTCACAAGCCCACCGTACAACTCTTCAGTTCAACCTGACAAGTCTGAGCTGAAGGGTTGTCCGGTGGGCTGCAGATCACGGTCACGCAGGCATCCCGGGGCGGTTTCAGGCTGCCCAACCGTGATCCGCAGGTATCCCGGCGGGCTACAGCCAGCCGTTGGAGTCGGCGATTCGGGCCGCCTCGGCCGAGGTACGCGCCCCGGTCTTGCCGATCGCGGCGGACAGGTGATTGCGTACCGTGCCGGCGGACAGGTGCAGCTGGCGAGCGATGTCGCCGACCGTCGCCCCGGTCGCGGCCGCGCTGAGCACGTCGCGCTCGCGGGGCGTGAGCGTACTGGCGCCGGCGGCCAGCGACTCGGCTGCCAGGCCGGGGTCGACGACGCGGAGTCCGGCGTGAACTCGGCGGATCGTGTCGACCAGGTACGCCGGTGGCGCGTCCTTGACGACGAACGCCGACGCTCCGGCGGCCATGGCGCGGGCGAGGTAGCCGGGGCGGCCGAAGGTGGTGCAGATGACGATGCGGATGGCCGGGAGCAGCCGATGCAGTTCGGCCGCCGCGGTCAGCCCGTCGACGCCGGGCATCTGCACGTCGATCAGGGCGACGTCGGGCGTCGCCGTACGCGCGGCCGCCATGATCTCGTCGGCCCGGCTGACCTGGGCGACCACCGTCAGGTCGGCTTCGAGGTCGAGCATCGCGGCCAGCGCGCCCCGGACGAGCGCCTGATCGTCGGCGAGCAATATCTTGATCATGCCGCGCGGATTCATGCCGCTCCGAACTGTGCCCGCAGCCGGAAGCCGCCGCCGTCGGCCGGTCCGGCGGCCAGCGCACCGCCGCTGCCGGCCAGCCGTTGCCGCAGTCCGGTCAGCCCGTTGCCGGGTTCGGCCGCGCCGCCCCGGCCGTCGTCGGTGACCTCGACCGAATCGGGGGCGATGACGATCTCGCAGATGGTGGCGCCGCTGTGGCGCAGGACGTTGGTGACGCCCTCGCGGACCACGTAGGCCAACGGCTCCCGCAGGTGCGCCGGGACGACCGCCGGATCCCCGATGACGCGTACGCCGATCTGCCCGGCCTCCAAGGCGATCCGAGCACCGGCGAGTTCGGCGTCGAGGGAAACCTGCCGGTGGCCGGAGACGGTGGCGCGCAGCTCGACCAGGGCTTGCCGGGACAGGTGCTCGATGTCGGCGAGCTCCTGCCCGGCCCGGTCCGGCTGACCGGTGCCGAGCAGGCGTTGCGCCAGGGCCGACTTGACCGTGAGCGTCGTCAGCGTATGCCCGAGGACGTCGTGCAGATCGCGGGCGACCCGGGTGCGCTCGTCGGAGACCGCTCGCGCCGCCAGCTCGTGACGCGCCTGGAACAACGCCTTGTTCGAGGTCATCAGCATCCCCACGAGCAGCAGGTCCACCACGATGATGAGCAGCGTCGTCCATGGCTCCCACGACGAACTCGACCAGATCACGGTCGCGACCGCCGCGGCGGACAGCACGACCGCGGCCACCCCGGCCGCCCACCGGATCGGCAAGAGCACCGCTGCCACGGCGAAGGCGTACCCGATGAGCGGCAGCCAGGGCAGGCCACGGACCGTGACGTAGCCCGCGACCAGGGCGAGCAGGATCGTGACGCCGGTGAGCTTGGCCGCCACGCCGCGCCGCCACAACGCCGACGGCGTGACCAGATAGACCGCGGCGTAGGCGAGGAGCAGGACCATCGCGATGATCCGGCGCGGACCCGCCGGCTCGTGCCAGGTGTCGAGGCCGACGGGGATCAGCATCACGGTGAAGAACACCCCGATGGCGATCCCCCACTTGCGGCCCACGCCTAACCCCATGTCGCCACGCACGCGCTCACGCTAATGCTCAGGCTCGTGCGACGTCGGCCCGGAACCGGGTGATCGCGACCACCCCGGCCGCGAGGGTCCAGCCCGCGAGGACCAGCAATCCAGTGGTACGCGAAGCGACCGGACTGAACGCGGACAGTCCGAACTCCCGCAACCAGTAACTCGGCGTGGCCTGCATGACGTGGCGCATCCACCCGGGCACGATCTCGGCCGGAATCCACATGCCGCCCGTCAACCCCAGTACGCTCATCAGCGCGCCGCCCATCGCCTGCGCGTTGGTCGATGTGGACAGCTGACCGAGCGCCACCCCGAGTACGCCGAACGGCAGCACGGCGAGCCACAGCCCGACCGTCACCCCGAGCCACTGCGGGCCGGTGAGGTCGACGTCGCCGACCACCGCGCCGAGCACCGAGACCAGCAGCACCGGCGGCATCGCGACCAGCATCGACAGCATGGTCTTGGCGGCCAGGTATCCCGAGCCGCTCAGCGGGGTCAGGCGCAGCTGCCGCAACCAGCCGCTGCCCCGCTCGGCGGCGATGGTGAGCCCGGTCGACAGCGCCGCGCCCATCGCCCCGTACCCGGCCATGCTGACCATGAGCGCCGGGGAGGCCCGCGTGCCGTTGTCGAACGCCTGGCCGCCGAACAGCCCGTCGAAGACGAGGAACAGCACGGCCGGCATCGCGACGGTGAAGACCAGGAACCGGATGTCGCGCAGCACCGTGCGCGCTTCCAGGAGCAGGTAACGCACGTTCATCGGGTCTCCTCCGTCGGCTTCTCAGCGAGTGTCGTCGGCTGCTCAGTGAGTGCTAGGAACGCGTCTTCGAGACCAGCCGCGGTCACTTCCACGTCGTACGCGTCCCGGTGGCGGTCGAGCAGCGTACGCAGGGCCGCGTCGGAGTCGCCGCAGCGCAGGGTCACCCGGTCGTCGCGTACCTCGACGTGGTCGACGCCGGGCAGCCGTCGCAGTTCGTCCAGGTCGGCGCCCGGGACGACGGCCTGAATGGTCCGGCCGCTGGCCGCCGCCCGGATCTGCGCCACGGTCCCGTCCGCGACGACCCGGCCCTGTCGCAGCAGCACCACCCGGTCGGCGAACGACTGCGCCTCCTCCAGATAGTGCGTGGCGAAGACGACCGTGCGACCGGTGTCGCTGTACGCCCGCATCGCCGCCCAGAACTCGCGGCGTGCCTCGACGTCCATTCCGGCGGTCGGCTCGTCGAGCACGATCAGCTCGGGTCGGGAGATGAGTGCGATCGCGAAGCGTACGCGTTGCTTCTCGCCGCCCGACAACTTCGCGCAGCGCCGGCCGGCCAGCTCGGTCAGCCCAGCCTCGGCCAGCACCTCCGGTACGCGTCCCGGCCGCCGATGCAGCGCGGCGATCTCGGCGACGGTCTCGCCGACGGTCAGCCCGTCCCGCAGCGCCCCGGTCTGCAGCATGGCCCCGACCTGCCCGGCTACCACCGCCTCCCGGGGGCTGCGGCCGAACAACCGGGCCTGCCCGGCGTCGGGCGCGATCAGCCCCAGCATCATGTCGATGGTCGTGGACTTGCCCGCGCCGTTCGGGCCCAGCAGCGCCAGCACCTCCCCCGTCGCGATCTCCAGGTCCACCCCGGCGACCGCGACCGTGCTGCCGTACCGCTTCTCGAGGCCGGTCAGCCGGACCGCCGGGGCGGTCACGACGGGCTCGGCCGTCACGGTGTTCGTCATGCCCCGCACGGTATGCAGCCGTCGGCCTCTCCTCCTCTGCTTGCTGTCACCCCTTCCCCATGACATCTGTCATGCCCCACTGCTCCTGCTTGGGCGGCAGATCACGGTTATGCATGCTTTGACGGCGTCGGGAAGCCTGCATAGCCCTGATCCGCAGGCATCCCACCGCCCATTCGGCTACTCATCCGCCGAGGGGACCCACAAGCTGGGGCGGATGCCACACGTTGTAGGTAACGGCACATCACACGGAGGGAATCAACCATGTCGACAAGCGCAAGGCTGCACCAGATCAACATCGTCGTGTCCGACCTCGACGTGTCGATCGCGTTCTACCGTCGGCTCGGGCTCGAATTCGTCGTCGACGCGGCGCACACCAGCCACGCTCAGTGCGAGCTTGCCGACGGCATCGTCGTCGCACTCGACACCGAGGCGGCGGTCGCCCAGTTCACGCCGACGTGGACCGCCCCTACCGGCGGCCCGCGCGTGGCGTTCGCGTTCGGCCTGGCGTCCGCCGAGGCGGTGGACAAGCTGTACGCCGAACTGGTGGCGGCCGGGTTCGCCGGGCTGCGCGAACCGTGGAGCGCCGAATGGGGCGTACGCTACGCGACCGTGCTGGACCCGGACGCCGTTCCGGCTGACCTGCAAGCACGCCTGTAACGCCGGTAAACGCCGATAAACCGGGCGAGGAATGTCGCCCGGCGCCGGTACCATCGGCGGGCCGGGGCGGCTCCCAGACGCGCTTCCTTCTCAATCTCTCTGATGAATCAGCGTGTCGACTCTCCGCCCCGGCTCAACCGACGGCACCGGCACAGGCATGGGGGTCAGCAGGTGGACGCGCTCGCGACGGTCCTGGTACGCCGCCTGAGCCGGGTCAGCCTGCCGGCCGGGAGTGCCGCGCCCGAGGACGCCGAGCCCTGGGTGTCCACTCTGGAAGCCGATCTGGCCGAGCGCGGCTGGCTCCTCGACGCCCGGCTGCGGGCGCGGTTCACCGAGCTGACCGCGCATACGCGGATGCTGTGGGCCGACTGGCTGCTCGCGCTGGCCGACGAATGGTCCGGCGCCGATCGGCGGCATCTTCCGCTGTACCGGCAGTTCCCGGACACTCCGGCCGAGCCGGCGGCGGTGTTCGTGAACCGGCTGCTGGCCGAGCTGTTCCAGGCCCCGGACGCGCCATGCGTCCTGTGTGGAGACTACGGTGACGTCAACCCGGTAAGCCCGTGTGGGCACCTCGTCTGCGCGACCTGTTTCGACCCGGCGGACTACACCGCCTGCGCGATCTGCGGCCGTCGCGGTGACGGCAGCTTCCTGAAGGTCGCCAAGCCGCGCCGGGCCGGACGGCCGAAGTCGGACCCGGTCCGGTGGAAGCGGCTCACGCTGGACGAGACGCCGAAGGCAACCGCCGTCCGCCTGCGCGACGACCTCGTCGTACGCCCAACCGCGCTCAGCGAGGCGGACGCGGCCGATCTGCGTACGCTCATCGAGGCGACGGCGCTGCGCAAGCTCGACTGGCTGCCCGACACGGTGCCGGCCCGGGAGACGCTCGCCCTCGTACTCGCCTGGGCGCTGCCGCCGGCCGCCCGCCTCTCGGCGTACCCGGAGATCCTGCGGCAGGCCGTGGCGCGGTGGACGACTGCCACCGATGCCGCGCGCTGCCTGTGGGCGTACTCGGGCGGCGACGCGGGCCTGATCGTCCCGCGACCGGAGCCGTCCGACGGCCCGGACGAGGGCTGGCGGCCGTGGCACGAGCCGAAGGTGACGGTCGCGGTTCCGCGCGTCAGTCCGCTGCCGCGCGCGATGCGCCGCGCGGTGCTCGCCTTCCTCGACGGTCTCGACCTGCCCACGCTGGCCGAGGATCTGGCGCGGCACCGCACGGTCTGGAAGCGCCTCGCCGAGCGCCTGCACCCGTTCGAGCAGGCGGGTGCGCATCCCCGGGCAGCGGTGGCGTTCGCGGCACTGCGGCAGACCCGCACGCCGATCGACGGGCTGCTCGGCTTCGCCATCGCCGAGGCGGCCGCCGAGCATCCGGATCGCGTCGTGCCCACGTACCATCCGGGCGGCCTGGTCTCGGTGCGCGTGCGCACGTTCGCGTCGCTGGTCGAGGCGGCCGTCGCCGCCGACGACGTGGTGACGGCGACCGCGTTGCTCGCCGGGCGACCCGGCGACCTGTGGCGGCGGCTCGATCACCTGCTCCGGCTCGCGGCCGACGATCCGGACGCGACCGAACTGGTCCTCGACACCGCGGTCCAGACGGCCGCGCGGGTGTCGCCCACCGTCCTGGCGGGAGCGTTCGCCGAGCTGCACGGTCGCGACGCGACGGTCGCGGTCCGGCTGGCCCAGGCTCAAGTCGCGGCGCGCGGCGAGGCTCGGCAGGTCGTCGTGCGCTACGAGCACGCGACGCCCGAGCTGCGTGGTCCGCTGCCGGGCACGCCGCGCCGGACCTTCTTTCCCAAGGGCGATGTGGTACGCACCTGGACCGAGCCGGAATACCGCAAGCGGCTGGCCGCGACCACGGTGACGCAGGTGCGTACCGCGGTGGACGTCGAGCTGACCCGCCGGGCAGCCGCCCAGGGACGCTTCGACGTCGCCGTGATCGACGCCGCGCTCGGTAGCGTACCGGCGCCGTCACGGGAACGGGCCGGCTCGGAGCAGCTCGCCGGCTGGCCGCGCGGCAGCTTCCGCGCCCTCGGCGACGCGGATGTGCTGCGGCTGTTCCTGCATTGGATGGACGGCCCGACGTTCCGGGTCGACCTCGACCTCTCCTGCGCGTTCTACGACGCCGACTGGGAAGAGGTCGGCCACTGTGACTACACGCGACTGCGGTTCGGCAAGCGGGCCGCGATCCACTCGGGCGACCTCACGTCCGCCCCGCCGCCGGGCGGTGCGACGGAGTACCTCGATCTCGATCGCCCGGCGCTGCGCGCTGCCGGGGTGACCTGGGCGGTGCCCGTCGTGTTCAGCTACAACGACGTGCCGTTCGAGGCGTTGACCTCCGCGTTCGCCGGGTTCTCGCTGCCGCTGGACCGTAAGACGCAGTTCGACCCGGCCCGGGTGTTGCAGCGGTTCACCCTGCGCGGCAACGCCAAGGCGCTGCTGCCGATGATCCTGCAGGTGGAGACCGGCACGGTGATGTGGGCCGACGCCAGCCTCACCAGCCCTGGGTACGCCCACCGCATCGGCAACCGGGGTCCGCGCCTGGGCCGGGTGGCCGCCGATCTGTGGGAGCACTTCGACAACGGCAAGCGTGCCAGTCTGCTGGATCTCGTCGCGTGGCACGCCGCTGCCCGGGCCGACCGGGTCCTGGTGGCGTACGCCGACGGCACGGCGGCCGAGGTGCCGACCGGCTCTGCCGAGGCGATCCGCGCCGCGGCCCTTCTCCCCGCCGGCTCGATGCGACCCGGGCCGCTGAGCGGCTGCCGGATCCTTGCCGCCGCCACCGGCCCCGACCGGCTGACGGCGTACGCCGGCCCGGACGCTGCGCCCGGTTCGGTCGCCGTGCTCGTCGACGGCATCGCCGGTCCACCATGGACGGCGCTGGCCGCGGCCGACCTCGCCGCTCCCCTGGGTGCTCAGTAAGGATCGCTAACAGTCTATTGACGCGCGTGTCACCGCATCGTAGCCTGAGAGCGCTCTCCCTCAGCGTCAGCCCTGGTACGCAGGAAGGTGAGAGCGCTCTCAGTCAATCGTCATGGATGGAGAGGGCTTCATGCGTACCTGGACAAGGGTCGCCGGCGCACTCGCGGCGACCGCCCTGGCCGTTCCCCTGGCGCTGGCCGACGTGGCCACGCCCGCCCAGGCCATCGGACCCGACCTGCTCCCGGTCACGGTCACCAACAGCACCGGTCGCGGCGACGCCACCTACCTCTACGTCATCGGCGTGCAGCTGTCCTCCGGGCGGCTCGGCTACGTCAACTCCGGCGGCACGTTCACGGCGTGGAGTGGTGGGCAGATCCCGCCGAGCCCCGCCCCCGACGTGTCGATCGGCGGGCCGGGCAACGGCGGCAGCACCACGATCCGGTTTCCGCGCGGCTTCTCCGGCCGGGTGTACTTCTCCTTCGGGCAGAAGCTGCAGTTCTTCCTGACCCCGGACGGGCTCGTCCAGCCCGCACCATGGGCGGCCGGCGACGCGAACCAGAACATCCTGTTCGACTGGAGCGAGTTCACCTACAACGACGCCGGGCTGTGGCTCAACAGCTCGCAGGTCGACATGTTCGCGGTGCCGCACGCGGTCACCGTGACGGGCGGCTCCGGCGTCACGAAGCGTACGGGTGACCTGGTCGCGAACGGGCGGGACGCGGTCATCAACGGCGTCCGCGGCCAGTCCGGCTGGGCCAACACCGTCTACACCCGTTCGGACGGGACCGTGCTGCGCGTCCTGTCCCCCGGCAAGGCCGCCGGGGCGGGCCTGTTCAGCGCGACCTATCTGGACGGCTACATCGCCTCCGCCTGGGGGGCGTACGCCTCGAAGACGCTGACCGTCGTCCCGTTCGCCGATCAGCCGAATACCAAGTACTTCGGGCGTACGAGCGGAACGGTGATGGCCTTCACCAACTCGTCGGGCGCTCAGGTGGCGTCGTTCAACCGCCCGTCCAGCGCCGACGTGTGGGGCTGCGCCGGGAACCTCAACGCTCCCAACGATCTGGTCGTCGGCCCCATCGCGCGTACGCTGTGCGCCGCGCTCAACCGGGGCACGCTCGGCACGATCGACACCCAGCCGAGCACCAACGCGGCGCAGTTCTACCAGAACAGCCCGACCAACCAGTACGCCAAGATCATTCACGCGAACATGACCGACGGCAAGGCGTACGCGTTCCCGTTCGACGACGTCGGCAACTTCGAGTCCCTGGTCAACGACGGCGATCCCCGGTCGGCGAGCATCATCCTGAGCCCGTTCACCGGTGGCGGCGGCGGCGGAACGATTCCGGCGGGGTCGGGGACGATCTCTGGTCCGGGTGGCAAGTGTGTGGACGTGGCCGGTGACGACGTCGGGGTGAACGCGGCGGCGGTGCAGCTGTGGGATTGTCAGGCGGCGGCGGTGGATCAGCATTGGCGGCATAACGCGGATCTGTCGTTGTCGACGTTGGGCCGGTGTCTGGACATCGTGGGCAACGGCACGGGGCAGGGTACGCAGGTGCAGTTGTGGGATTGCAACGGTGTGGGCGGGCAGAAGTGGGTGCAGCAGGCTGACGGGTCGTTGCGCAATCCGCAGTCGGGCCGGTGTTTGGACTCGCCCAGTGGTGCCACGGCGAACGGGACTCGGTTGCAGATCTGGGACTGCAACGGCAGCGGCGCGCAGAAGTTCACGGCTAATGGTGGTGGTCCGATTGTGGGGCCGGGTGGCAAGTGTGTGGATGTGGCCGGTGACGACGTCGGGGTGAACAACACGGCGGTGCAGTTGTGGGACTGTCAGGCGTACGCGGTGGATCAGCATTGGCTGCGGTTGTCGAGTGGTTCGTTGCGGACGTTGGGCCGGTGTCTGGATGTGGTGGCCGGTGGCACGGGCAACGGGGCACTAATCCAGTTGTATGACTGCAACGGGACGGGGGCGCAGATCTGGCAGCAGCAGGCCGACGGGTCGCTGAAGAACCCGCAGTCGGGCCGCTGTCTCGACTCGCCCAGCGGTAACACCGCCGACGGGACCCGGTTGCAGATCTGGGACTGCAACGGCAGCGGCGCACAGAAATTCGCCCTGTCCTAAGGCTTTCTCCTCCACCTACGCCGACCCCGCCCACGCGGACCGCACTGGATCAGGGATCTCGGTCGAATCATGGGTCAAGATTCGACACGGATCCCTGATCCAGCGCTAAACAGCCAGCGCTAAACAGCCAGCGCCAAAACAGCTGGCGCGATCTTCGATCTCCCCCGGGAGGGTCACCATGACCAGACTCCTTCGCATGGGCTCGGCCCTGATCCTCGCCGCAGCCACCGTCCTCATCGGAGCGACGCCGGCGCACAGCGCGTACGTGCCCAAGACCCCGCCGCTCAGCACGCCCTGGACCAGCCAGGTGTCGCTGACCAACCCGCTGCCGGAGTACCCGCGGCCCCAGCTCACCCGGTCCGACTGGCAGAGCCTCAACGGTCAGTGGCAGTTCGCCCACGCGACCGGGCTGACCAACCCGCCCGTCGGGCAGACCCTGGGCGAGACGATCCTCGTGCCGTATCCGGTGGAGTCGGCGCTGTCGGGGATCATGCGGCACGAGAACCACATGTGGTACCGGCGTACCTTCACCGTGCCGTCGGGCTGGTCGGGCCGCCGCGTCCAGCTCAACTTCGGTGCGGTCACCTGGCAGGCCGCGATCTGGGTGAACGGCCAGTCGGTCGGCGGCCACACCGGCGGATACGAGTCCTTCAGCGTCGACGTCACCACCGCCCTCAACGGCGGGACCAATGAGATCATCGTCGGGGTCTACTCCCCCGTCGACGCGGCCGGCATACCGCTGGGCAAGCAGCGGCTGAGCCCGAGCGGGATCTTCTACACCGCCGCCTCCGGCATCTGGCAGAGCGTCTGGCTGGAGCCGACCGTCGCCGCCCACGTCACCAGGCTCGACACCACGCCTGACATCGTCGCCGGGCAGCTGGATCTGGTGGTGCAGACGGGCGGCGGGACGGCGCAGGGCGTACTGGCCGAGGTGCTCAGCGGCGGCGCATTCGTCGGCAGCGCCACCGGTTCGCCCGGCGCGCACCTGCGGGTCACCATCCCGAACGCCCGGCTGTGGAGTCCGGACGATCCGTTCCTCTACGACCTGCGCGTCACCCTCACCGGCACGGGTGGCGGTGACGTCGTCGGCGGCTACTTCGGGATGCGCTCGATCGCGAAGGCCGTCGTCAACGGCTTCCTGCGGCCGGTGCTCAACGGGCGGTTCGTGTTCCAGATCGGCACCCTCGACCAGGGCTACTGGCCCGACGGGAGCTACACCGCCCCGACGGACGCCGCGCTGGCCTTCGACCTTCAGCAGCAGAAGAACCTCGGGTTCAACACCGTCCGCAAACACATCAAGGTCGAACCCGCGCGGTGGTACTACTGGGCCGACCGCCTCGGGCTGATGGTGTGGCAGGACATGCCGTCGATGCGTACCGGGGTGACGCCGTCCACGTCGGACCGCACGAACTTCGAGAGCGAACTGCACCGCATGGTGGACCAGCTGCGCGGGATCACCTCGATCGTCCAGTGGCAGCCGTTCAACGAGGGCTGGGGCGAGTACGACCCGGCGCGCATCGCCGACCTGGTCAAGAGCTGGGATCCGACGCGGCTGGTGGACAACAACTCCGGCTCCAACTGTTGCGGCTTCGACGGCGGCAACGGCGACGCGATCGACGACCACATCTACGTCGGGCCGGGCCAGACCCAGCTGCCCAGCGTCACCCGGGTCGCCGAACTCGGCGAGTTCGGCGGCCTCGGGCTGATCGTGCCGGGCCACGAGTGGCAGGCCGGCGCCGGGTTCAGCTACGAGATGGAGCCCGACTCGGCCACGCTCACCAAGCGGTACGCCGAGGTCACCGACACGCTCCAGGGACTGATCTTCGCCCGGGGCCTGTCGGCGTCGATCTACACCGAGCCGACCGACGTGGAGAACGAGCGCAACGGGTTCTACACCTACGACCGGCAGGTCCTGAAGATGGACGCCGCCCAGGTACGCGCGGCGAACCTGGCGGTGCAGGCGGCGGCCGGCGGGCTACGGCTCAACACGCTGGTGTCCCTCGGCGCGACGACGTCCTGCTGCACGACCCGCTATCTGCGGCAGAACCCGCTCGGCGTGACGGTTCCGGTGACCAGCGGCAGTGGCGACGTCACCAAGCAGGACACCACATTCCGGCTGCGAGCCGGGCTGGCCGACGCCGCGTGCTACTCCTTCGAGTCCCGTAACTACCCGGGGCAGTACCTGCGGCACTCGGCGTACCGGGTGCAGCGGGCGGTCAACGACGGCTCGTCGCTGTTCGCGCAGGACGCCACGTTCTGCGTGCGTACCGGGCACACGGCTCAGGGGGTGTCGTTCGAGTCGAAGAACTTCCCCGGCCGGTTCCTGCGGCACATCGACTCCGAGGTCTACATCGCCGCGAACGGCGGCCCGAACAGCTTCGACAACGCGGCGTCGTGGGCGGCCGACACCACCTGGCAGGTCGCCGCGCCCTGGTGGCGCAGCGGCGCATCGCTCGCCACCGACCAGGCCGTCTCGCTGCAGGTCGTCACGGCCTGCTGCACCAACCGCTATCTGCGGCACTACAACGGTCTCGGCTACACCGAGGTGGTGACGTCGGCCGGCGACGCGACGCTCAAGGCGGACGCGACCTTCGTCGTACGCCACGGCCTTGCCGATTCGAGCTGCTACTCGTTCGAGTCGCGTAACTTCCCGGGCCAATACCTGCGGCACGCGCAGTTCCGCGTACGCAAGGACGCCAACGACGGCACGGCGACGTTCGCCCAGGACGCCACCTTCTGTGCCCAGCCGGGCCGGCTCGCCGGCTCCGACGTGACGCTGACCTCCTACAACATCGCCACCCGGGCGATCCGGCACTACGCCTCGGAGGTGTGGATCGCCGCCGAGGGCGGACCCAATTCGCCGTACGACGCCGCGGGCAGCTATGCCGCCGACGTCACCTGGCATCCGGCGGCGGCCTGGGGCTGACCTTCTCCCCCGACAGACGGTCTCCTACTGACGCGGCCGGGCGACAGCGACGTCGTCCGGCCGCCGTCCGGCGAACTCGGCCCGGTATCGCGTCGGCGTGGTCCCCAGCGCGGCGGCGAAGTGCTCGCGCAGGCGGGTCGGCGTACCGAAGCCGGATCGGGCCGCCACCACGTCCACCCCCAGGCCGGTCGATTCCAGCAGGTGCCGGGCACGGTCGAGGCGCTGGGTGACCAGCCATCGGTGCACGGTCGTGCCGGTACGCGCCCGGAACATCCGGGTGAAGGTGCTGCGACTCATGTGCGCCTGCGCGGCCAGCTGATCGATGCCGAGCGGACCGTCCAGATGGGACTGCGCCCAGGTCAGCGCGGCGGTCAGCGGGTCCTCGCCGGGATGCGGCGAACTCGTCGACGCGGCCGGGCATCGGGACGTGGTGATCGCCGGGTTCATGACCCACATGTGCGTCACGTTCACCGCGGAAGGCGCGTTTCTGCGCGGCAACGCACCCACCGTCGTCGCCGACGCCTGCGCCACCCGGCCGCTGCCCTCGGCCACCGGTCCGACGACCGCCGCCGAGCAGCATCGCGTCGCGCTGGCGACCATCGGCGACCTGTACGCCGTCGTCGTCCCCACCGCGGCCGACCTGCGCTGACGGCCGTGGGCAAATATTTCTGCGATCCCGGCGGCAATAGGAACGAACTGTTCCTAATGGCCTTCTAGCTTTATCGGCATGAGAATCCTGATCGCCGGATCCACCGGCACCGTCGGCCGCCAGATCGTCGCCCAGCTCGTCGCCCAGGGGCACTCGGTCCGGGCGCTGACCCGCAACCCGGAGGCCGCCCTGCCCGGCGCGGAGATGGTCGTGGGCAACCTGACCGACCCCAGCACCCTTGTCGAGGCGCTCGACGGCGTCGACGCCATGCACCTGATCAGCTTCGACGGCGGCGGTTACCAGCCGCTGGCGACCGGGCCGGAGATCGTCGAGCTGGCGAGCCGGGCCGGCGTCAAGCGGGTGACCGTGCTCGGCGGCAAGGACGAGTCCGGTGTGGAGAAGGCGCTGCGCGACAGTGACCTTGCCTGGACGATCGTGCAGCCCGTGGAGTTCATGGGCAACGCGCTGGCCTGGATTCCCGCCGTCCACGCGGGTGAGGTCAAGGAGCCGTTCATCGACCGGCGCAGCGCGATGGTGCACGAGGCGGACATCGCGGCCATCGCCGTCGTGGGACTGACCGAGGACGGCCACGGCGGGCAGACCTACACGGTGACCGGTCCGCAGGTGCTGACCGTGCCGGAGAAGGTCGAGATCCTGAGCCGGGCGCTCGGCAAGGAGATCGGGCTCGTCGAGCTGACCGAGGCCCAGGCGCGGGAGAAGTGGGCCGGCGAAGGACTGGCCGCCGACATCATCGACTTCCTGATCTGGGCGTACGGGAACACTCCGGAGATCGGCTACACCGTCGTGTCGACGGTGGAGGATCTGACCGGCAAGCCCGCTCGCACCTTCGCACAATGGTGCGCGGAGAACGCTCCGGCCTTCGCCTGATCACTGTCGAGGAAGCCGGGACGCGGCGGTCGCCGTGTCCCGGCTTCGTGCGCTGCGCTGTGCGTATCAGCTGATCATGCTGGATTGTCGCCGTGCGTGAGGGTCTCCCACGCGACGAACAGGTTGTTGGTCCCGGCCGGGCGTTGCGCGAGGGTGAGCGCCTCGGTGTTGGTCATGCCGTAGCCGAGGCGGTTGTGCATGGCGTTGTAGCCGACCTCGGTGATCGGCCCGAGGCCGAGGGTGAGCGAGCCGCCGCACAGCCAGGACGGCACAGCGGCGCCGCGCTGGTAGGTCGACTGGAAGCCCAGCGCCTGCCGCAGCCGCTCCCCCACCTGTGGGTAGAGGTCCTGGCCCTGGATGCGCGAGGTCTCCGCGACGTGCGAGATGGCCGAGATGCCGTAGCCGGTGTGGGTGAAGTCGCGGCAGGTCTCCTGGGTCAGCCCGGTGACGAAGGTCGACTGGCCCTGCCAGTACCCGATGATCTCGCTGCTGGTGTCGAGGCCGCTGCCGGGGACGGTGTAGGGCAGCGAGCCGTCGCTCGTGAGATAGACGTACGCATGCACGCGGTTGAGGTAGCGCGTGACCGCGGAGTTGTAGCTCGCCCGGTCGTCGAGGAAGACCGAGACGCCGATCGCGGCCTCCATCATGGACAGCTCCCAGTTGCCGTTGCTGTTGGAGCCGTTGCGCACCTTGGGCAGGTACACGTTGCGCAGCATGGTGGCGAACCGGCCGGAGTTGGGCCACGACGAGTAGGTGTACTTGATGATCTCGGCCGCCCGGGGCCACACCGAACCGGCCCAGCCGGTCTGCAGCGGGGCGTTGGAGTTCGTGTGATCGGTGATCACCGCCGACCAGGCGTCCATGAGCTGGATCGCCTTCTGCGCGTATGCGGTGTTGCCGGAGATGTACCAGGCCAGCGCGTCCGTGTACGCCGCGATCGCGTCCTCGCGTTCGTCGGTGCACCCGTAGTTCGGGTTCGAGTAGGGGCCGCATTCGACGACCGATCTCGGCGCGGGCGTACGCGACAACGACGCGTACCGGCTCGCGAGCATCGCGTTGTACGCGCTGGTCCACGGCTGCGCCCCGGCCTGCACCCTGCCCTTGACGAAGTCGAGCTGCGCCCGGCTCACGAGTACGCCCGGGTGGACGAAGCCGGCCGACGCGCCGGGGAGCGTCCACTGCTGGTTGGCGTTGCCGCTGCACGACCAGATCTGCAAAGCCGTCCCGTCGGCCGAACTCTGCCCGGTCGCGTCGAGACACGTGCCCGACCCGGCGTTCACCAGCGCGGTGCCGGTCTGGTTCCACTTCTGGGCGTTGGTGCCGTCGCAGTCGTAGATCTGGGCCTTGGTGCCGTTCGCCGTCCCGGCCGCCGCGACGGTGAGGCATTTGCCGAGAGCCTTGATCGTGCCGTCCGCACCGACCACCCATTGCTGGGCGCTGGTGCCATTGCAGGTGTAGAGCTGGACCTGGGTTCCGTTGGCGGAGTTGGCCGCCGCGACGTCGACGCACTTGCCGCCGATCCCGGTGATCGGCCCGGTGCCGGTGACCGCGGCGGCGGCCGTCGGGGACAACTGGCTGCCGGTGACGGTCAGCGCTGCCGTTACGGCGAGCGCGGCGAGCAGCCGAACGAGGCGGATTCGCCGCGGGTGGGCGCGGGTGGGCATGGCGTGCTCCCTTCACAGGAGATAGCGCCTCATCAATTAGGAAGGCGTCTGAACAGATAGGCCGACCTAGATTGCCACCCATCGCGCCGTTCGTCAACGCATGGACACATGTCCACATATGTGGACGGGATCTTGGCGCGGCTTCCGTTTCATGATCGGCGGCTGCCGACGATCGAGGCCGTAGCACGTCCATGATCGGCGGCTGCCGACAACCAATGGCAGCGGCGCCACCAAGATCGTCGGCAGCCGACAACAAGTGGGCTAATTCGCCCTTGATCGTCGGCTGCCGACGATCACCATGCGGGCCGGGCCACGGCCGAAGCGTCAGGCGGGGACGACGTCCGCGACCACGCAGGCGACGTTGTCGGGAGCGCCGGCGGCGTACGCCCGGGCGATGAGGTCGTCGACGACCTCGTTCGCGCCCACGGATCGGGCGAGCGACGTCCGGATGGCGTCCCTGTCCACCACCGCGAACAACCCGTCGGTGCACAGCAGATAGCGGTCGCCCGCCCGCGCCTCGCGTACGCTCAGGTCCGGTTCGGCCGCGCCTTCGTTGGTCAGCGCACGGATGAGCTGAGCCCGTTGCGGGTGCGCCATCGCCTCGTCGTCGGTCAACCGGCCGCTGTCGACCAGCGACTGGACGTAGCTGTGGTCGTGGGTGAGCTGGAACAGCTGCCCGTCGCGCAGCAGGTAGACCCGGGTGTCGCCGATGTGCGCCAGGCCCAGCTGGGAACCGGACCAGACCAGGGCGGTCAGCGTGGTCACCGCTTGCCCCGACGGGTCGTCGGCGGCGATCTCGGTCAGCCGCGCCTGGGCCCGATCCACCGCAGCGGCCAGCGCCGGGATCAGGTCGCCGGTCGGCAGGTCGCGCAGTGCCTCGATCGCGGCGGCGCTCGCCCGGTCACCGGCCGCGCCGCGCATGCCGTCGGCGACGGCGAGCAGCCGGTCGTCGGCGTACGCCGTGTCCTCGTTGGTGTCGCGGCCGACGCCGGGCTCCGTGCGCGCGGCGTACTGGATGGTCAGTGGGGTCGGCATGGGTTCGGCCCTTCCGGAGAAGTGGTCGACGAGAAAGGTGGCGACCCGGTCGCGGGTGGCCGCCTCGGACGCGATCACGGCGCGATACCGCTCGATCTCCTTCGCGGCCGCGTCAGGGGTCGCGTCGCAGACCACGCGGATCACGTCCAGGGGCATGCCGAGCCGGCGCAGCCACGCGATCAACCGGCCGCGGCCGAGCTGTTCGGGGTGGTAGTACCGGTACCCCGTCTCCGCGTCGACCACTTCCGGCGGCAGCAGCCCGAGCTTGTCGTAGAGCCGCAGCGCCCGGGGTGACAGCCGGGCGGCGCGAGAGAACTCGCCGATCGTCAGCACCCGTTCCGCCTTCCTCGTCGTGGCCGGACCGGCGGCCCGGCGAGTCCCATGGTGGGCCTTCACCCAAGGTGAAGGTCCAGCGTAATGGGCTGACGACTGTGACGGAGACGCGCGTCACAGCCGCCGATGTCACATCTCGCCGCGTCTTCTCGTCGAAGAGGTATGAGCAATGAGCTGGACATCCTGCGCCGCGACTTCCGCGGCGACATCATCGAGCCCGGCGGCGCGGACTACGAGACCGCCAGCCGTTCCGTTCTGGTCGTCGGCAGCCCCGCGTACGTGCTGCGCCCCAAGTCCGTCGCCGACGTGCAGGCCGCCGTGACGTTCGCGAACTCCGCCGTCCTCCCGCTGGCCGTGCGCGGCGGCGGGCATGCCTTCGCCGGTTTCGGCACGAACGAGGGCGGCGTCGTGATCGACCTGAGCCCGCTGGCCGACGTCGAGGTCCTCGACGACTCCCTCGTGCGGATCGGCGGCGGCGCCACCTGGGGCCAGGTCGCGACGGCGCTCGCCCCACACCGCCTGGCGATCTCCTCCGGCGACACCCGCAGCGTCGGCGTCGGCGGGCTGACGCTGTCCGGCGGGATGGGCTGGAAGGTCCGCAAGCACGGCCTCGCCCTCGACGCCCTGGTCTCGGCCGAGGTGGTCACCGCCGACGGCCAACTGGTACGCGCCAGCGAGGCCGACAATCCGGACCTGTTCTGGGCGATCCGGGGTGGCGGCGGCAACTTCGGCATCGTGACGGCCTTCGAGTTCCGGGCCCACCCGACGACGGACGTGTTCTTCGGCCGGATCTCCTTCCCGGCGGCGGAGGCAGCGACCGTGCTGCACGGCTGGGCGGAGTGTCTGCGTACCGCGCCGGCCGAGCTGACCTCGATCGTCGAGCTGGCCAACCCGTTCGCGGGCGGCAACGCCGCACCCGTCGAGGTCCGCGTCGCCTACGATGGCGACGACCCCGACCTGGCCGCGCGGGCGATCGACCCGATCCGGCGGCTCGGGACCGTCCTCGACGACACCGTGGTGCTCACGGCGTACCCGGACGTCCTCGTGGACGGCGTCGTCCCGCCGCCTGGCATCGCGCTGTTCACCCGCAGCGGGTTCGTCGAGCAGGCTTCCGTGCCGGAGGTGCTGCGCATGCTGGCCGAGGTGGGCGCTTCCGAGCGACCGCCGTTCCTGGCCGTACGCAGTCTCGGCGGCGCGGTGTCCGAGGTACCGGCGGACGCGACGGCGTACGCCCACCGCTCGGCGGAACTGATGGTGCTGACCACGATCGCGGGACCGAAGCCGGTCGTGGACGGCGCGCGAGCCGGGATCGACGCGATCTGGGGACGGCTCGCGCCCCACGTCAGCGGGGCGTACGCCAACTTCCTCGCCACCGCCACCGAGGCGGACGTCGCGGCGGTCTACCCGGCGGCGACCTATGACCGGCTGGCGGCGGTGAAGCGACGGTTCGACCCGGGCAACCTGTTCAGCGCCAACCACAACGTCCGGCCCGCGTAGTCCGGCGTCGTCGCACGGTGTGGCCCCACGGTGCGTGTGGGGCCACACCGCCCATTGACTTCCACAATGGACGAAGTTACGGTACGCGCCGCCGGGACGGCGCTGACCAGCGAGCGGAATGGGTGACCTGACGCCCATTTTCTTGACTGATTCCAGAAAACGGGCAAGACTGCGGGTGATTACCCACAGGTGAGCCCGGAAGGAATCCGATGTCAGAGAACCACGACGCCGTAGTCCACGACGCCGAGGCCGGGGCCGAGTCCCGCTGCCCGGTCGCGCACGGACGGGCGCCGCATCCGACTCAGGGTGGCGGCAACCGCGGCTGGTGGCCGAACCAGCTCAACCTGAAGATCCTCGCCAAGAACCCGGCCGTGGCCAACCCGCTCGGGGTGGAGTTCGATTACGCCGCGGCGTTCCAGGCCCTCGACCTGGCCGCGGTCAAGCGCGACATCGCCGAGGTCCTGACGACCTCGCAGGACTGGTGGCCGGCCGACTTCGGCAACTACGGCCCGTTCATGATCCGCATGGCGTGGCACAGCGCCGGCACCTACCGCATCAGCGACGGCCGCGGCGGCGCGGGCGCCGGTCAGCAGCGGTTCGCCCCGCTGAACAGCTGGCCGGACAACGGCAACCTGGACAAGGCCCGCCGCCTGCTGTGGCCGGTCAAGAAGAAGTACGGCCAGTCGATCTCCTGGGCCGACCTGATGATCCTCACCGGCAACGTGGCGCTGGAGACGATGGGCTTCAAGACCTTCGGCTTCGCCGGCGGCCGGGCCGACGTCTGGGAGCCCGACGAGGACGTCTACTGGGGCCCGGAGAGCACCTGGCTGGGCGACCAGCGCTACACCGGCGACCGCGACCTGGAGAACCCACTGGCCGCCGTCCAGATGGGCCTGATCTACGTCAACCCGGAGGGCCCGAACGGCAACCCGGACCCGATCGCTGCCGCGCGGGACATCCGCGAGACGTTCGGCCGCATGGCGATGAACGACGAGGAGACCGTCGCGCTGATCGCCGGCGGCCACACCTTCGGCAAGACCCACGGCGCCGGCCCGGCCGACCACGTGGGCGCCGAGCCGGAGGCCGCGCCGCTGGAGGCGCAGGGCCTGGGCTGGCAGAGCACCTACGAGTCCGGCAAGGGCCCGCACGCGATCACGAGCGGCCTCGAGGTCACCTGGACCACCACGCCGACCCAGTGGAGCAACAGCTTCTTCGAGATCCTGTTCGGCTACGAGTGGGAGCCGTCGCAGAGCCCGGCCGGGGCGCACCAGTGGGTCGCGAAGAACTCCGCCGAGATCATCCCGGACGCATACGACCCGGCCAAGAAGCACCGGCCGACGATGCTGACGACCGACCTGTCGCTGCGGTTCGACCCGGTCTACGAGCAGATCTCGCGGCGCTTCCTGGAGAACCCGGAGCAGTTCGCCGACGCGTTCGCCCGCGCCTGGTTCAAGCTGACCCACCGCGACATGGGCCCGATCGTGCGCTACCTCGGCCCGGAGGTCCCGGCCGAGGTGCTGATCTGGCAGGACCCGCTGCCGGCCGCCGACTACGCGCAGATCGACGCGGCCGACGTCGCGGCGCTCAAGCAGCAGATCCTCGCGTCCGGCCTGTCCGTCGCGCAGCTGGTCTCGACCGCGTGGGCGTCGGCTTCGACGTTCCGCGGCAGTGACAAGCGCGGTGGCGCCAACGGCGCGCGTGTGCGCCTGCAGCCGCAGAGCAGCTGGGAGGTCAACGAGCCCGACGAGCTGGCCGTCGTGCTGAACGCGCTGGAGCGCGTCCAGCAGCAGTTCAACGCCCAGGGCGCGAAGAAGGTCTCGCTGGCCGACCTGATCGTCCTCGGCGGTTCCGCGGCGGTCGAGCAGGCGGCGAAGGCGGCCGGTCACGACGTCGAGGTGCCGTTCACGCCGGGCCGTGTCGACGCCACGGCCGAGCAGACCGACGCCGAGTCGTTCGCGGCGCTGGAGCCCACTGTGGATGGTTTCCGCAACTACCTCGGCAAGGGCCACCGCCTGCCGGCCGAATTCCTGCTGGTCGACAAGGCCAACCTGCTCACGCTGAGCGCGCCCGAGCTGACCGTGCTGGTCGGCGGTCTGCGGGTGCTCGGCGCGAACTACGGCAACTCCTCGCTCGGCGTCCTCACCGACAAGCCCGGGTCGTTGACGAACGACTTCTTCGTCAACCTGCTCGACCTCGGCACCCAGTGGACGCCGACCGGCGACGACCTCACCTACGAGGCCCGCGACGCGGCCGGCCAGGTCCGGTGGACCGGCAGCCGCGCCGACCTGGTCTTCGGCTCGAACTCCGAACTGCGTGCCGTGGCCGAGGTCTACGCCGGCGACGACGCCCAGGAGAAGTTCGTCGGCGACTTCGTCGACGCCTGGGTCAAGGTCATGAACCTCGACCGGTTCGACGTCGCCTGATTTCCGCTGAGTCCAGGCCGGCCCGCGTGGGTCGGCCTGGACTTTTTTGTACGCCGAAAGCAGCGCCCGGGACCGGTCAGAAGGTCAGCGCACTGATCAGCGAGACATAGGCCGCCACGAGGAACACCGAGCCGGTGAGCAGGCCCGTCATCGCGCTGGGGTAGACGCCCCGGCGGCGCGCCAGCGGCACCGAGACGATCGCCGCGACGCTGACCAGAACCGCGACGAGGTGGAAGAACGCATAGTCCACCAGGATCGCCAGCGGGATGAAATGCAGGCCGACCACCAGGGCGACCCAGGCGGCCATCAGCTCCTTCTTCCCGCGGCGCGCCAGAAGGACGCAGCCGATTCCGGCCAGGACGAACTCGATCGCCACGACGATGCCGAACCTCGGGCTGGTGTCGGCGTCGAAGGCGGTGCCGTCGTTCCAGTGACGCCACACGAGGATTCCGCCGGCCACGGTGCAGGCGAGCCCCACGATCGATCCCGTGGTCAGCCAGGCACGCCACCGCTGTGGCGGCGACTCCTGCGCCCAGCCGAACCAGACGGAGGTCACGAAGCCGAAAAGTGCGGCGCTGGCCGCGATGTCACGCAGAAAGCCGGAGGTCACGGCAAGACGGTAGCGTGCAGTCGCTACGGGTTTCGCAGCACATACCGCAGGAATCCGCTGTGCGGGGTGTAGTTGTCGTAGAGCATCCGGGCGCGGTAATTGGTCTCCCGGGTCTGCCAGGACAGCGACGACCAGCCGCGTACGCGCGTCTCGTTCCACAGCCAGTCGATCAGGGTGCGGCCGACGCCGCCGCCGCGCACGTCCGGGTCGACGTAGAGGTCCTGGAGGTAGCAGCCCGGCGCCAGCGCCGAGGTGCTGTCCTGGAGCAGGTAGTGGGCGATGCCGACGACGCCCTCGCCGGGCCGCTCGGCGACGATCGCGTGCACCGAGCCGGCCGGATCGAGGATACGGGACCAGGTCTGCCGGGTGATCGCCTCGACCGGTTCGCGCTCGTAGAACCGGGTGTACGCGTCCCACAGCTCGCGCCAGCGGGGCTCGTCGTCGGCGTGGGCGGGACGAATGGCGACGGCAGGCGACATGTCGATCATGATAGACACCAGGCGCCGGACGTATGCCGTCCGGCGCCTGGTGGATTCAGCGGGGCTTACTTACTCGATCTCGACCAGCCGGCGGCGCGTCGCGACCATCATCAGACCGCCGCCCAGCAGGAGCAGCGAACCGGCGACGATGAGGATCGAGCTGAACGAGCTACCCGTGGTGGGCAGCATCTCGATCGTGGTCGGCGACGGCGTCGGCGACGTGACCGGGCTGGTGCTCTCCGAAGCCTTCGGAGACGGGCTGGTGCTCTCCGACACCGTGACGGACGGGCTCGGCGACTCCGACACCTCCGGCGACGGGGAGGTCGAAGCACTCGGGCTCTCCGACACCTCGGCCGAGGGGCTGGTGCTCGGCGACTCCGACACCTCCGGTGACGGAGACGTCGACGTGCTGGGGCTCTCCGACACCTCGGGCGACGGGCTCGTGGAGACGCTCGGGCTCTCCGACGGGCTCGGGCTCTCCGTCACACTCGCGGACGGGCTCGCGCTCGGCGACTCCGACACCTCCGGCGACGGGCTGGTCGAGCGGCTCGGCGAGGTCGACGGCGACGCGCTCGGCGACGGCTTGACCGGCGTACCGGGGCAGGTGTGGCTCAGGTTGAACGTCGCGTCCTTCGCCTCGTTGGCGAGGTCGGCGGTGGCGGCGGTGAGCTGCCAGCCCGCCGTCGTGATCACGTACGCGTGCTTGTACTGCTGCTTCTTGCCGGCGGCGTCGAGCCAGCCCTTCCAGCCCGTGCCGGTGTTCGGCGCGGCGGGGTCGGTGCTCGTGATCGGCCCGGCCGTGACGGTGCCGCCCGAGGTCGAGAAGGTCAGCGTGAGGCTGGTGAAGCCGTCACCCTGCTTGTCCGGGACGACGAAGTGCCAGCCGTCCTGCGAATCGGACAAAGTACCGAAGCCGTCGCACTGGTGGGTCTTGAACGCCTTGGCCGTGGTGGGGATCTGGCTGTCCTTCACGGACGCGGCGAACACGCCGACACCGAGGGTGACCGTCCCGACCACCGCGAGGACGAGCGGAACGCCCACTCGGCGGATATAGGGGCTGAAACGTCCTGCTGACACGAAGCTCTCCGAGGGTGATCGACAATGCCAGCGCACGGTAACCAGGTTGACCAGGATTCGGCATCGGCTGCCGCCACTAGATCTTGCTGACGAACGTTTTCGCAGGTCAGCCGTTAGGTGGAGAGATCTTGGCCGAATCGCGATCTTGGTACGCCCACCGGCTGACGCCTGTCACGGCCCCGTGTCGCGCCGGAGTTGCCGAACTCCGCCTCTGGGCAGACCAACCACGGTAGAAAGAGGTCATGGCCACGTACAAGGTTGGATATTTCGTCGGCAGCCTCTCGTCGACCTCGATCAACCGGGAACTGTCCAAGGCACTGATCCGGCTCGCGCCGGAGGACCTCGAGTTCGCCGAGATCCCGATCGGGGACCTGCCGCTGTACAACCGCGACCTCGACACGGCGTACCCGCCGGAGGCGATGGCATTGAAGGAGGCCATCCACCAATCCCAGGCGATCCTGTTCGTGACGCCCGAATACAACCGGTCGATCCCCGGAGCGCTCAAGAACGCCATCGACTGGGCGTCGCGGCCGTGGGGTCAGAACGCCTTCGACCACATCCCGGCCGCCGTCATCGGAGCCAGCATCGGGCAGATCGGCACGGCCCTGGCTCAGCAGACCCTGCGGAATGTGCTCTCGTTCTGCAACGCCCGGCAGATGACCGCGCCGGAGGCGTACATCCAGTACACGCCGGAACTGTTCCCGGGCGACGGCGCGGTCACCGATCCGGCCACCGCGAGCTTCCTTTCGGCGTACATGTCGGAATTCCGCGAGCACATCATCCGCGTGCTTCAGGTGCTGCCCCGCGAGGCCCGAGTGCCCACGGCCTGATCAGCCGTTGGCGTAGAGGCAGAACGGGTGACCGTCCGGGTCGAGCATGACCCGGACCTCGGTCTGGGGCTGGAACTCCGCGGGGGTCGCGCCCAGCTCCATGGCGTGAGCCACCGCGGCGGCCAGGTCTTCCACCTCGAAATCCAGGTGCAGCATCTGCTGCTGGCGGCCCTCGGCCGGTGGCCACACCGGCCGAACGTATTCCGGGGAGTCCTGGAAGGCGAGGTAGCCGACGCTGTCGGGCGGGATGATCGTCCGGCCCTCGGGACCCAGCTCCCAGCCGAGCAACTCGGCGTAGAACCGGGCCAGCGCCCGGGCGTCGGGACTGTCGAGCACCGCACCCCAGTAGTCGTGCCGCTGGTCACGAGGGGTGGAACCGTCGTTCTGAGTACGACCGCGCATGAGCCCATGGTGCCGGAGAACGGCCCGGGTCGCAGCCGACCCGGGCCGTCGCCTGCTCAGTAGCCGTAGCGGCTCTTCAGATGCCGCCACCAGTCGCGGAACATCCACTTGTCGAACTCGGTGATGGAGGTGGCGCTGCCCGCGTTCATGATGAAGCAGCACTGACCGGTCGGCGTCCAGTCGTAGAAGTCGTCCAGCCCGAAGGTATGCCCCATCTCGTGCAGCAGGATGTGGATGTTGTCGGTGTTGAGGTTGCCGGTGAAGTACTCGCTGCCGATCCGCTGACCCCAGTCGCCGCCGGCGCCGCCGGTCATCCCGGCGGTCAGCCACAACGACATGTCGTAGTGGTGCGACGCGCCGCCGGTGCAGCCGGAGTAGTTGCCGTCCTGGTGGAAGAAGCGGCCGCACGGCTCAGAGCACTGCGGCGCGTCTTCGCGGATGTTGTTGACGTAGATGTCGACCGAGGTGTCGGTCCACTCCAGTTGGGCCCGGTCGCGGACGGCCCAGCCGACGACCTTCACCGGCACGGTGGCGTACGGCCAGCCGTTGTGGCCGACCATGACGTCCATCCACTTCTTGAACTGCCGGGCCAGGGCGGCGTGGATCTGGTCGCGCAGCGCCGCGGTCACATGCGCCGTCGAATCCCAGCGTACGCAGTAGTTGATCTGCCCACCGCCGGCGAAGACCTGGTCCCAGCCGTAATTGCGGAAGGTGTAGAGCGAGTTGTAGGTCGACTCGTAGTGCGCCCAGACCTCGTTGAGCGGTTGCACCAGGTTCGACGGCGGATTCCAGCCCGTCGGGCTGACCGTCGTGCTGGGACTCGGGCTGGTGCTGGCACTCGGGCTCGCCGACGGCGACACCGTACGCGTCGGCGACGGTGAAGCGGTCGCCGTGGCCGTGGGCGAGGCGGTCGTGGTGCTGCCCGTGCAGGCCACACCGTTGAGCGTGAAGCGGGTCGGGATCGGGTTGGTCGAGGTCCACGCCCCGTTGAAGCCGATCGAGGTGACTCCGTTGGTGGCGATGGCGCCGTTGTAGCTGAGGTTCGTCGCGGTGACCTGGAGGCCGGTCTGCGCGTACGTCGCGTTCCAGCCTTGAGCGACGGCCTGGCCGGTGGCCGGGAAAGTCCACTTGAGATTCCAGGAGGCGACGGCGTCGCCGAGGTTCTTGATCTCGACGTTGGCGGTGAACCCGCCCGACCACTGCGACGGGACGGTGTAGGTGACCTGGCAGCCGGTGGCGGCGGCCTGGGCGACCGGTGCGGTCATACCCCACGCGATCAGGGTGACGCCGGCCGTGAGGACGAGAGCGGGCGCGATGAAGCGCCTTCGAGTGATGGACACGTGTGACTCCCGGGGCGGAATCTGGCGCAGAAGCTGCGCGCGAACGGGTGATACACGTGGGCGAGATACCCGGCGTCTCGACGACACGCAATGAGCACTGTGGATGCTAGACGCTCTGGGAGCGTTCCCACAAGGGCGCTGTCACCACTCCGCGTGCGTGCCGTCGGCGTGCCGCCACACCGGCGACTGCCAGTCGTGCCCGATCTCGTCGGCCCGGCGTACGGCGTCCTCGTCGACGGTGATGCCCAGGCCCGGCCCGGTCGGCGGCAGCAGATGGCCGTCGCGGAACGTGAAGACGGCCGGGTCGACGAGGTAGTCGAGCAGGTCGTGCCCGACGTTGTAGTGGATTCCCAGGCTCTGCTCCTGGATGAGGAAGTTCGGCGTGGCCAGGTCCACCTGGAGGCAGGCGGCCAACGCGATCGGCCCGAGCGGGCAATGCGGAGCCAGCAGTACGCCGAACGTCTCGGCCAGCACGGCGATGCGACGCGACTCCGAGATGCCCCCGGCGTGCGACAGATCCGGCTGCGCCACGGCGATTCCGGCCTGCAACACCGGCAGGAAGTCGGTCCGGGAGTACAGCCGCTCGCCGGTCGCGATCGGGACCGTCGCGGACCGGCACAGCTCGCCGAGCAGATGACCGTGCTCGGGGACGAGCGGCTCCTCCACGAACATCGGCGACACCGGTTCCAGCGCCCGGATCAGGCGACGCGCGGTGGCCTTGGTGGCCCGGCCGTGGAAATCGATCGCGAGGTCGCGGTCCGGTCCCAGCACCGCCCGCGCGGCCTCGGCTCGGGCGACGGCGTCGGCGATTTCCCGCGCGGACGCGAGCGGCGGCAACTGTCCGGCGACGTTCATCTTGATCGCGGTCAGCCCGGCGTCGACCTGCCGCTGGACGGCGTCGGTCACCTCGGACGGCGAATCGCCACCCACCCAGCCGTACATGCGGATCCGATCGCGCACCGGACCGCCCAGCAGCTCGTGCACGGGCGCGCCCCGGTACTTGCCCGCGATGTCCCACAACGCCTGATCGATGCCGGCCACCGCGCTCGACAGCACCGGCCCGCCCCGATAGAACGTTCCCTTGGTCATCACCTGCCACAGATCCTCGATCCGCAGCGGATCGCGGCCGATCAGCAGCGACTCGAACTCGTGCACGGCCGCGCGGACGGTGGCGGCCCGGCCCTCGACGACCGGCTCACCCCAGCCGACGATGCCGGTGTCGGTCTCGATCCGGCAGAACAGCCAGCGCGGGGCGACGAGAAACGTCTCCAGCGAAATGATCTTCACGGTTTACTCCGGGTGTCACGGCTCGGGCTCGCGGCTCGGCGGCTGGCTTCGGCTCGGGCTCGCGGCCCGGCTCGGTAGGGGTCAGGCGAAGCGGGCGCCGAGGCCGCCGTCGACGGCCCAGTTCGCTCCGGTCACATAGGACGCGTACGGGGAGGCGAGGAAGCAGACGACGTTCGCCACCTCCTCGGGGGTGCCGATCCGGCCCAGGGGCTGCGCGTCCAGGACGGTGCGCTCCAGCCCCGGATCGGGCGAGCGGTCGAAGAAGTCCTGCACCAGTCGCGTACGCACATAGCCCGGGCTGACCGCGTTGACGCGTACGCCGTGTTCGGCGACCTCCAGCGCGAGGCTGCGCGTCAAACCGACCAGGCCGGACTTGGCCGCGGCGTACGGGAACATGCCCCGGCTGGTCAGCGAGGAGTGCAGCGAGGAGATGTTGACGATCGACCCCTGGCGGGCCGCGATCATCGGCGGCAGCACGGCTTTGGCGCACAACCACGCCGACTTGAGATCGACGGCGAAGACGGTCTCCCAGTCGTCCTCGGTCATGGCGACCGGATCGAAGTACGCGTTGCGCCCGGCGTTGTTGACCAGCACCGTCACCGGCCCCAGCTCGGCCGTCAGGACGCGGAAGGCCACGTCGACCGCGGCGGCGTCGCTGACGTCCGCCTGGACGGCGTACCCGATGGGCGCGGGATGCAGGTCGATCACCCCGACCCGAGCCCCTTGCTGCTCAGCGGCGGTGGCGATGGCGGCGCCGATGCCCTGTGCGCCGCCGGTGACGACGACGACCTCCCCGGCGAGCATGGCGGACCTCCAATAGTCATACTGTATGGCAATTGGAGAACCTACGAGCCGACCGCCATCACGTCAAGGAGGAGCAGTGACCTCGGACGCCACCCGCGGACTGCACGGGTACCTCGTCGACCGGCTGGGCCGCATGATCGCCTCCGGCGAGCTGACCACCGGTGCCCGGATCGTGCCGGAGGAGCTGACCGAGCAGTTCGGCGCGTCCCGCCCGGTCGTCCGCGAGGCGCTGCGGGTCCTGGAAGCCAAAGGCATGGTCCGGCCCCGCCCGAAGATCGGTACGCGCGTCCTGCCCATGCGGCAGTGGAACCTGCTCGATCGCGACGTCATCCGGTGGCGCGTCGCCGGCCCGGACGGCCCCCGCCAGCTCGACGAACTCAGCGATCTACGGACAGCGGTGGAGGTGCACGCCGCCCGCCGCTGCGCCGCGTACGCCGCCCCGGAGCAGGTGGCCGAGCTGCGAGCGGCCTGCGACGCGATGGCAGCCGCAGCGACCGCCCGGGATCACACCGCGTTCACCACGGCCGACGTCGAGTTCCACACGACCCTGCTGGCGGCGTCGGGCAACGCCATGTTCCGCCACTTCACCGAACCGTTCGCCGCCTTCCTCACCGCCCGGGAAGACCTGCGTACGCTGCCCGACCAAGTCGACCCCGGGGTCGTCGAGAGCCACCGAAGGCTGGTCGCCGCGATCGAGTCCCACGACGGCGACGGTGCGGCCGCGATCGCGCACTCCCTCATCGAGGCGGCTCGGGCCGAGGTGGCCGCCCGCCTCCCCTAGAGCCGCCCGCCCGCGTGCCCGCCACTCCGCTGAGCCCAACCGAACCGAGCCGCTGGACCACCCGGGCCCATGTCGCAAAGCCGCCAGCCGAGCCGTCACTCCGCCCAGGCGACCGCCTCGCACCAGAACCGGGCGACGAAGGCGCTCGATCCTGCGGAGACGACCAGAATCCTGCCAGTTTGCCTCCTCGACTGCGAGCCAGGCGTACGCCGGATCGCCGCCCAGCACGCGCCACTCACCGACGACGCGGTGAAGTGGCTGACCGAACTGGCCGGCGATCCGATCGAGGAGCCAGGCGTACGCGATGTCGCCGCGGCCCGCCTCGCCACCCGTTGATCAGTCCCTTACGGAGTTGATCAGGGCGCCGTGGACACGACACACCGGTCGATCACGCACATAGGTTCATGATCGCGCGGAAACAGAGGGGGTGGTGGTGGACGGGGAGGCGGGGGAAGTGGCGGTGAGGGCGGCGAGTTTTTCGCCTTCGACGTCCACGTTGGGCAGGATCTTGTTCAGCCAGCGCGGCAGCCACCACGCGGCCTTGCCCAGCAGCGACATCAGCGCCGGGATGATGGTCATCCGGACCACGAACGCGTCGACCAGCACGCCGAACGCCAGCGCGAAGCCGATGGACTGGATGAGCGTCTCGCTGGAGAAGACGAACCCGCCGAAGACGCTGATCATGATGATCGCGGCCGCGGTGACGACCCGGGCGCCGTGCCGGAAGCCGGTCACGATCGCCCCGCGGGCCGACGCCCCGTGGACGTAGTCCTCTCGCATCCGGGTCACGAGGAACACCTGATAGTCCATCGCGAGTCCGAACAGGATGCCGATCAGCAGCACCGGCAGCATGCTCATGATCGGTCCGGTCTCCTCGACGCCGAAGACCGAGCTGAGCCAGCCCCACTGGTAGACGGCCACGACCGCGCCGAAGGTCGCCGCGACGCTGAGCAGGAAGCCCAGGGTGGCGGTCAACGGCACCAGGATGGATCGGAAGACGAGCAGGAGCAGCAGGAACGCCAGTCCGACGACGACGCACAGGTACGGCACGAGCGCTTCGCCGAGGCGAGCCGAGACGTCGATGGCCAGCGCCGTCTGGCCGGTCACCGACACGGTGGCGCCGGTGGCGGCCTTCAGGTCGCCGGCTTGGTCGCGGATCGCGGTCACCAGGTCGGCCGTCTTCTCGTCGTTCGGTCCGGTCTTCGGGATCACGGCCAGCAGCGCCGTGTGGCCGTCCGGGCTCACGCCGGTCGGTGAGGCGTACAGGACGTTGTCGACCTTCATCAACGCGCCGGCCAGGGTCGCCGAGGTGGTCTGCGGGTCGCTGCCCGTGGGCAGCTCGGCCACGATCACCAGCGGCCCGTTGAAGCCAGGGCCGAAGCCTTCGGACATCAAGTCGTACGCCTTACGCTGCGTGGTCGACGAGGCCTGCATGCCGTCGTCGGGCAGCCCGAGCCGCAGGCTCGCCGCCGGAACCGCGAGCGCGGCGAGCCCGGCGACCGCGAGGATGAGCGCGGGTACCCGGAAGCGGACGATGAACTTCGCCCAGCGCTCGCCCATCGGCGTCGAACCAGCCTCGTCCGACTCTGGGTCCGGCGTACGCCGGCCGAACAGCCGCCCACGCACGAGCCGGGTGCCGGTGAACCCGAGCAGCGCCGGGAGCAGCGTGATCGCGACCAGCACCGAGACTGCGACGGTCGCGGCGGCGGCCAGACCCATGCTGCGCAGCAGCGGGATGCCGACGACCGAGAGCGCGGCCAGCGCGATGATCACGGTCAGGCCGGCGAAGACGACGGCGGATCCGGCGGTGCCGACCGCACGGCCGGCGGCTTCCGGGCCGTTCTTGCGTACCAGCAGCTCATGCCGGAAGCGGGAGACGATGAACAGGGAGTAGTCGATGCCGACCGCGAGGCCCAGCATGAGCGCGAGGATCAGGCTGTTGGAGTTGATGTCGAACCAGCGGGCGGCCAGCGCGATGCCCGAGATGCCGACGCCGATGCCGGTGAGGGCGGTGAGCAGTGGCAACCCGGCCGCGATCAGCGAGCCCAGGGTGACGACGAGCACGACGGCGGCGATGACGATGCCGAGCACTTCGACGATGCCGGTCTCCGGGTTGGCGCGCAGGGCGTCACCGCCCACCTCGACGGTCAACCCTTGATCCCGGCCGAGCTGGGCGGCGTCGAACAGCGCCTCCCGGTCGGAGTCGGTCAGGGCCATGCCCTGTACGCCGTAGGTGACCTGGGCGAAGGCGTACCGCGGGTTGTCCGGCGAGATCGTCTTCGCGGTGTACGGGTCGGCCACATTGGCGACCTGGGGCGCCTTGTTCAGGGCGGCGACCACGGCTCCCACCGCGCTCTGCACGGACGGGTCGGCGACCGTCTTGCCCTCCGGCGCGACGAAGACGACCCGGGCGCTCGCCCCGCCGGCGTGCGCCTCGGGGAACCGTTCGCTCAACTGGTCGATCGCCTGCTGCGATTCGGTGCCCGGAATACTGAAGTCGTTACTGGTCTTGCCGGCGAAGAGGGCGGCCCCGGCGCCCGCGAGGGCGAGGAACACCACCCAGACCGCCAACACGAGCCACCGTCGGGCGTACGCGAACCGGCCGATTCGATAGAGGAACGTTGCCATCGGAGCACTCCAATATAAGAGGTAGGCAGCCGTCATCACGACGAAACACGCAGTTCACGGTGGGTGAAAAGCGCTCGCCTCTGCTCCTCAAACTAGCCGATCGGCAAGGCGGCGACAAGCCGATCGGCAAGGTCACACCTTGCCGATCGGCTAGCTGGCACACTTGCCGATCAGCTAGCTTTGACGGAAGGCATTCAGCGTCCCTAGAGTGAATGAGCTGGTAGGGAGGACGCCGTGACGGGATTGGCGGAGGCCGGACCGCGGGGTCAGGAGCGCACCCGGCAACGCCTGCTGGACGAGGCGTGTCGGCTGTTCGCCCTGTACAGCTTCGCCGGGACGTCGCTGCAGATGATCGCCGACCACCTCGGTGTGACGAAGGCCGCTATCTACCACCACTTCAAGACGCGCGACGACATCCTCACCGCGGTGATCCAGCCCGCCATGGAGAACCTGCGCACCATCATCGAGACGGCCAAGGCGCAGCGTACGCCGTCGAGCCGGGCGGACACGATGCTGCGAGGATTCGTCGACCTGACCGTCAAACACCGCCGTCTCATCGGGATGATCGGCACCGACCCGGGCATCACCAGCGCCCTGCAGAGCCATCCGGACATCGCCGAGCTGCTCCAGCAGCCAGGCGAGCTGCTGATGTCCGACGACTCCCCCGGCTCGGAGGTCGCCGCGACGGTGGCTCTCGCCGGGATCGCCGCCGCCGCGTCCTCCCCTGTCCTGCAACGGTTCGACGACGACGCCATGCGTGAGCAGCTGCTCGCCACCGGTCGCCGGATCCTGGGGCTGCGCGCCCGGCGTTCCTGACCGCAGACTGCAACCCGTGACGGGGGCCTGGCCGTGTCCCAGGCGACCCATCCCCACGATCACGGGCGGTAGCAGTGGATTTCGCGGAGTTCTACCAGGCGACCTCACCCCGGACGCTGCGGTACGCGTACGGGCTGACGGGTGACCTCGCCCAGGCTCAGGACGTCGTCCAGGAGGCTTACATCCGCGCCTGGCAACGCTGGCGGCGGCTCAGCGGGTACGACGACGCCGAGGCATGGCTGCGGCTCGTGGTCTCCCGGCTCGTCTTCGACTGGTGGCGGCATCTGCGCGTACGCCGTAACGCGCCGGTCGAGTCGCCGGCCCCGGTGCCGCCGCCCTCGGAGGACACGATGCTGGTCGTGGCGGCTCTGAAGAAGCTGCCCGAACGGCAACGGCAGGCGCTCGCGCTGCACTATCTGCTCGACGTCTCCGTGGCCTCGATCGCGGCCGAGTTGCGCGTCAGCGAGGGAACCGTCAAGTCGTGGCTGTCGCGTGGCCGGGACAACCTCGCGACGGTGCTCACCGCGGAGATGTCGCAGGCCCGCATGGGCTCCGCTGCCGACGTCGCGGAACTCGGCCGCCGCCGACGGCGTACCCGGGTAGCGGCGACGGTGACCGCCGCGGGGCTGGTGGTGATCGCGGTGATCGTGCTGACGACGGCCGTGCTGGGCCGGAACCGCACGATGCCGCCGCCGCCGACGATCAATCCCACCGGCAGCCCGATGGTCTTCTCGCCCTTGCGTCGCGTGGGCTCGATGCCGCTGGACGGGCTGGCGTATCCGGAGGTCGCGGTCCAGAACGGGCGCGCCTACGTGATCGACACCGCCGCGCCGGGAGTGCGGGTGCTGGCCATGAATCTGGCCGACGGCAGCCAGGCCTGGCCGCGCGTGGATCTGCCACCCGCCGGGCCGGCGGACTCCGTTCTGGTCGGCCGGATCCTGATCACGCCACAGGTGGTCATGGTCCTCACGGGCACCTCGACCCAAGGCGTCACGACGACCACCGCCTCCGCGATCGACCCTGCCACCGGGCAGAAACGCTGGTCCCGCACCAGTTCCGCGGAGCCTGACGACGTCCAGGTCTTTCCTGGCGTCGCTGTCTTCGCCGACCGCGCGGCCGGCACGATCGTCGGCGTCGACCTGCAGACCGGTGATACGCGCTGGCAAGTGGCCACACCGGCGCACCGGGTCTTCGGCATGACGGTCCCGGGCGACCTCGCCCGCTCGGACCTCGACACCGGCACACCCACGATGGGCAACAGCGAGGACCAGCTGTATGTGTCAGACGGCAAGGAGACGATCACCGAGTACGCGGCGTCGACGGGCAATCCGACCGGACGCGCCTGGCACGGCATCCCGCCCAACGACGGCTTCCTGGCGTACAACGGGGACATCTACATCCGCAGCGCACGCGAGCTGTATCGGCTGCACGTCGACGACGGCAAGCTCAGCCGGGAGTACGCCGGCGGCGGGGTGACGGCGATGTCGCCCTGCGGCCTGGCGGACATCTGCCTGATCGACGTGGCCGAATCCGGCGGCCACAACGTCGTCGCCGTCCACGACGGCCAGGTCAAGTGGACGGTCTCGGTTCCCCGCGCGACGCGGCTGGCCCCGGTCGGGCTCGCGCTTCGGGTCGCCGGCAACGCCGCCAACGACGGCGCTGTCGTGCTCGCCACGGACGGCCGGGAGGTCCTGCGTACCAGGGAGGACAGTCGCGTGCTGCGGCTCGACGCCGGCAACCTCCTCGTCTGCGAGTGGACCAACGAACGGTCGGTCCGGTTGTCCGGCGTACCGGCGGGGGCGCCGCAACTTGAGTCACTCGGCGGGCTCGACACTGCTCAAGGGCAGCTGGCCGCCGAGGGGACGGCGTTGGTCGCCGTCGTCGGCGGAGAGCTGGTGCTCTACTCGATGGTGGGCTGATAGCTGATCCGATTCCGGTGCAAGATCGTCGGCTGCCGCGAATCTTGGGGGTGATAGCGCCAAGAATGGCGGCAGCCGACGATCTTCGAGGTGCGGATCGCGATGAATGGCGGCAGCCGACGATCTTCGAGGGTGCGAACTCCATGATCAACGCGGCGGAGGCTTCCGATAAGCGCGTCCATGGCGCGATCTGCGGTTTTGCCGATCAAATGGGTGGGTAGCAGGCAGTATGGGAAGGAGACGACAGAAAGGGCGACCATGCTCGCGTTGACCGTCCGTCCCGGACAAGCCGATTCGCTGGAACTCAGTGACATGCCCGAGCCGCAGCCCGGCCCGGGTGAGCTGCTCGTCGACGCGGTCGCCGTGGGCGTCTGCGGCACCGACCGGGAGATCGCCGACGCCGAGTACGGCTGGGCGCCGGCCGGCGAGGATCGGCTCATCCTCGGCCATGAGTCGCTGGGCCGCGTACGCACCGCGCCCGCCGGATCTGGTTTCGCCGAAGGCGATCTGATCGTCGGAGTGGTGCGGCGGCCCGACCCGAAGCCGTGCGGCGCCTGCGCCCGGGGCCAGTTCGACATGTGCCGCAACGGCGAGTACACCGAGCGCGGCATCAAGGAGATCCACGGCTACGCCAGCCAACGCTGGACCGTCGAGCCGGAGTACGCCGTGAAGCTGCCCACCGAGCTGGGCGAGGCCGGTGTGCTCATGGAACCGACCTCGGTCGTGGCCAAGGCGTGGGAACAGATCGACCGGATCGGCGGCCGAGCCTGGTACGAGCCGCACACCGTGCTGATCACCGGGGCCGGCCCGATCGGGTTGCTCGCCGCGTTGCTCGGTGTGCAGCGCGGGCTCGACGTCCACGTGCTGGACATCGTCACCGACGGCCCGAAACCGGCGGCGGTGGCCGCGCTGGGCGCGACCTATCACAGCGAGCCGATGGACCGGCTGACCGAGCGGCTCAACCCCGACGTCATCGTCGAGGCGACCGGAGTGTCCTCCCTGGTCATCGAGGCCATCAGCGGCACCGCCGAGTACGGCATCGTCTGCCTGACCGGAGTGTCCGTGGCCGGCCGGAAGATCAGCGTCGACATCGGCGGCGCCAACCGGTCCATGGTGCTGGAGAACGACGTGGTCGTCGGCTCGGTCAACGCCAACCTCAGCCACTTCCAGCAGGCGGCCGACGCTCTCACCCGGGCTGACCGGACGTGGCTGGAATCGCTCATCACCTCGCGCAGCTCGCTGCAGAACTACGCCCACGCCTTCGAACCCGATCCGAACGGGATCAAGCATGTGATCGACATTTCCTGACACACCCCCGGGGAGGCGCCCATGCCCGACCGTCAGATCAACATCCTCCAAGGCCGCACGTTCATGGTCAGCGACGAGCGCGGCGACGTGGCCCCCAACTACGACCTCCCGGGCGGCTTGTTCTTCCGGGACATGCGCCACCTGTCGCGCTGGGAGCTGCGGCTCAACGGCCGCCCGCTCGCCGCGCTGTCGGGCCAGCCCGTCGAGTACGACGAGGCGGTCTTCTACCTCCAGCAACCGACCGGCACCGTGTACCTGAACCCGTCGCTGTCCGTGCTGCGCCGCCGGCATGTCGGCGAAGGCGTACAGGAGCAGCTCACGGTCACCAACCATGGGGCGCGGCCCGCGGTCCTCGAACTCTCGCTGCTGTTCGAGGCCGACTTCGCCGACATCTTCGAGGTCAAGGACAAGCAGGGCAAGACCGGCCGGCACTACCGGCGCATCGAGAAGGGCGCGGTCGTGCTCGGCTACGAGCGCGGCGAGTTCCGGCGCGAGACCCGCATCAAGGCGCCGGGTGCGCGCTTCACCGAGCAATCCATGTCGTACGCCTTGGAGCTGGCCGCGACGGAGACGTGGAGTACGGAGATCGAGATCTCGGTGGCGACCGCCGCGATCCGGCCCGTCCCGCACCTGGACCATCGGCCGCAGATGCCGGTGAGTCTGGAGGACTGGCTGGCGCAGGCCCCGGAGCTGGACACCGACTGGGACGATCTGGTGCACACCTATCGGCGCAGTCTCATCGACCTGGCGGCGTTGCGGTTCTATCCGGACACCGTGCCGGACGCTTCGCTGCCGGCCGCCGGGTTGCCCTGGTTCATGGCGCTGTTCGGGCGTGACAGCCTGATCGTGGGCTACCAGACCCTCCCGTACGCCCCGGAGTTGTGCCGGACGACGTTGCGAGCGCTCGCCGCCCAGCAGGCGTCCACGATGGACGACATCCGCGACGCCGAACCGGGCAAGATCCTGCACGAGCTGCGGCACGGCGAGCTGACCTACTTCGGCCAGCGCCCGCAGTCGCCCTACTACGGCAGTGCCGACAGCACGCCGCTGTTCTTGATCGTGCTCGACGAGTACCACCGGTGGACCGGCGACAGCGCGACGGTCCGCGACCTGGAACCGCACGCCCGAGCGGCGATCCAGTGGATGCGGGAGTTCGGGGACGCCGACGGCGACCTGTTCATCGAGTACGCCACCCGCAATCCCGAGCAGGGCCTGGTCAACCAGTGCTGGAAGGACTCGTGGAACGCGATCGTGCACCCGGACGGGACGCTCGCCACCCTGCCCCGGGCCACCTGCGAGATCCAGGGGTACGCCTACGACGCCCGGCTGCGGGCGGCCCGGCTGGCCCGGGACTGCTGGAACGATCCCGCGCTGGCGTCCACACTGGAGGCCGAGGCGGCGGCGTTGCAAGAACGGTTCGTCGACGCCTTCTGGCTGCCCGACGAGGGGTTCTACGCACTGGCCTTGGACGGCCAGAAACGCCCGGTGCCCACGCTCACCTCGAACGTCGGCCACCTGTTGTGGAGTGGGATCATCCCGCCGGCCCACGCGGCATCGGTGGTGGGGCACCTGATGGGTCCGGCGATGTTCTCCGGCTGGGGCGTACGCACGCTCGCCGACGGGCTGACCGCGTACAACCCGATGGAGTATCACAACGGGACGGTGTGGCCGCACGACAACGCCATCGTCGCCGCCGGGCTCGCCCGGTACGGCTTCCGTGCGGAGGCGGCCGTGATCGCGGAGGCGATGCTGACGGCGGCTGCGCTATCGGGGTTCCGCCTGCCCGAGGCGCTCATCGGGACGGCCCGCGACCTGACGGAGATCCCGATCGCGTACCCGTCGGCGTGTTCGCCGCAGGCCTGGGCCGCCGGTACGCCGCTGATGCTGCTGCGGACGCTGCTCGGCCTGGAACCGGACGGGGACCAGCTGACCGCCGACCCGTACCTGCCGTCGCGCTGCGCCCGGCTGATGCTGCGCGGCGTACCGGGCGCATGGGGGAAGGCCGACGCGGGGATCTGACCAACCTCGGCCCTCTCACCCGCCGCGTTGATCGTCGGCCGCCGCCAATCATGGCCCCCCCGCCGCGTTGATCGTCGGCCGCCGCCGATCTTGGCGGTCGGCACCTCCATGATCGTCGGCCACCGCCGAACAACTAGCTCTGAGCGGCAAGATTGTCGGCCGCCGCCGATCTTGAAACAGCCCGAGGAGGCGGACGATGATGGCCTCATGTTCCTGACCCACCTCGACTGCCCTCGCTGCGGCGCGCAGCATGACGCCGATCGGCCGCAGAACCTGTGCACCTGCGGTTCTCCCCTGCTGGCCCGCTACGACCTGCCCGCGATCGCGAACGCGGTCGAGCCGGGTGACGTCGAGCGGCGGGGCGCGGACCTGTGGCGGTATCGGGAACTGCTGCCGGTCCGCTCGGCCGAGCACGTCACGACCCTCGGTGAGGGCTGGACGCCGCTGTGGCCCGCCGCCCGCTACGGTCCCGCGATCGGGCTGAACCGGCTGCTGGTCAAGGACGAGGGCCTCCTGCCGACCGGCGCCTTCAAGGCGCGGGGTGCCGCGGTCGGCGTATCCCGGGCGCGGGAGCTGGGCATCCGGCACGTGGCGATGCCGACCAACGGCAACGCGGGCGCGGCCTGGGCGACGTACGCCGCCCGCGCCGGGCTCGCCGCCACGATCGCCATGCCCCATGGTGCGCCGGTCATCACGCGGCAGGAGTGCCTGGTCGCTGGGGCGGATCTGCACCTGGTCGAGGGCGTCATCAGCGACGCCGGGCGGCTCATCGCGGCTCTGATCGCCGACGCCGACGGGGCGATCTTCGACGTCTCCACGCTCAAGGAGCCCTACCGCATCGAGGGCAAGAAGACGATGGGGCTGGAGATCGCCGAGCAGCTGGGCTGGCGTACGCCGGACGTCATCCTGTATCCGACCGGCGGCGGCGTCGGGCTCATCGGCATCCACAAGGCGCTGCTCGAACTGCGTACGCTCGGCTGGTTGCAAGGCGAGCTGCCCCGGTTGGTGGCGGTGCAGTCGACCGGCTGCGCGCCGGTGGTGAAGGCGTACGACGCGGGACTTCGTCAGGTCGAGGCGTGGCCCGACGCGTCCACTGTGGCCTTCGGCATCAACGTGCCCAAGCCGCTTGGCGACGAGCTGATCCTCGACGCGATCGCCGAGAGCGACGGCACCGCGATCGCCGTCGACGACGCCGACATGCTGGCGGATCTACGGGAGTTCGGGCGGCTCGAAGGGCTCATGCTCTGCCCGGAGGGCGCCACCTGCCTGACCGCCGCCCGGCTGCTGCGCGAACGCGGCTGGCTCGGCGCCGACGACGAGGTGGTCCTGCTCAACACCGGCGCGGGCGTCAAATACCCCCTCGATCTCGCCTGACGGCCACACCGCCCAGGAATCAGCACGGATGCACTTCCGGGTGGGCGTACCACCAGGGTGCGTAGGCGGGGCTGGCGGTGGCGGCCTCGGCGTAAGCCTTCGCGGCCGCGCCGTAGATCGCGCCGGCTCGCGCGTCGGTGATGGACTGGCGACGCCAGGCGAACACCAGCCGCATGCCGAGCGGGTCGCCGGTCAGCCGCCGGATCGCGATGCCGCCCAACGGGTTGGAGGACGGTTCGACGAGCTGCACCGCCTGGCCGGAGCTGATGAGCGGGCGTCCGCCGCCGCTGGGCACCTGATAGCGGATCTTCGGCTCGAAGCCGGCGTCGTGGCACGCCGTACGCAAGGAGGTGAGCGAGCCGTCGTCGGCTCCTGGCGGGCAGATCCAGAACTCGTCGCGAAGGTCGGCCAGCTCGATGTCGTCCCGGACCGCCAGCGGGTGCTGGGCGGAGATGGCCAGGAGCACCGGCAGCCGCGGGATGAACGTGCGTTGCGCCAGGTCGCTCGCGAGCGGTACGCCTTGGTCTTCCATGAATCCGATGAGCGCGATGTCGAGGCGGCGATGGGCCAGCGCTTGGGCGAGGACGACGGCCGACGGTTCGACCTGCAGGGCGAACTCGGTGTCGGGTAAGGCTTGCCGCACGTAGGTCAGCATGCTTCCGACGCATTCCATGTGGGCGGAGCCGAGCAGGATCTCCCGGTTCTTGCGATCGCCGTGGGTGATGCTGCCGATGAAGCCGTCGAGTTCGCTCAGCACCAGCCGGGCGCGGGCGGCGGCCTGTTCCCCCAGTGCGGTGGGCTGGATGCCGGTGCGGCCGCGGACGAACAGCGGCCCGCCGACCGATCGTTCGATGCGTTGCAGCAGCGTGGTCAGGGCAGGCTGGGTGATGCCCAGGTGAACGGCGGCTTTCGACAGGCTCCCGGCGTCGGCGATGGCGCAGATGGCACGCAGGTGGCGGATCTCCAGATCCATAGGCCGATGTTATAGCGATTGGAATGACTACAGGGCGATCGCCCATGTCAGGGTTCCCGTGGATGAAGTCAGCTCTTTCGATGCCAAATCGAGTTGGCGCGGCCAGTTCGGCCGACTTCGACCATCCCCGTCCCCCAGAACCCCGGAGCCTCCTATGCGACTTCCTCGCAGCAGACCTCTCCTTGCCCTGATAGCCGCCGCCGCGATGACGCTGCCGACCGTGCAGGCGCCCATCCCGGCGGCGGCCGGTCCAGCGCCGCAGACGTCCGCGGCGACGGCCCACGGTCCCGCGCCGTCGGCGGCGTCGACGGGAAGCGGCAGCGCGCATGTGCGATCGGGAGCCCAGCCGATCCAGGACCGCGCGCCTCGCCCGGCCACCACTGATGCCGTACGCCAGAGCTACGACAACCCGCAGACCACGCCCCGGCAGAACCGTCCGTCGACGGCTAGGTCGTCCGTCACCGCCGCGGCCGCCTGCAACGTCGCCGACTTCACGAGCCGCACCGGCAGCGCGCTCGTGCAGCAGATCAAGGCGTCGACGACCGACTGCGTCAACACCCTTTTCACGCTGACCGGCAGCGACGCGTACTACGCCTTCCGGGAGGCGCAGATGGCCGGCGTCGCCTACGGATTCCGGGACAACGCCGGGTCCTATGCCGGTGACAACGCCACCGGCACGGCGCAGCTGGTGCTGTACCTGCGGGCCGGCTACTACGTCCAGTACTACAACGCCTCCACGGTCGGCAGTTACGGCGTCACGCTCCAGACCGCGATCCGAGCCGGGCTGGACGCCTTCTTCGCCAACGGCCACTCCGGCGACGTCAACGACGCGAACGGGGAAACCCTCGCCGAGGCGGTCACGCTCATCGACAGCGCCGTGGAGAACGCTCGGTACATCTATTTCGTCAAGCGTCTCCTCGCGAACTACACCAACGCGTACAACGCGTATTGGTGGATGCGCAACGCCGTGAACAACGTCTTCACGGTCACCTTCCGCGGCCACCAGGTGCCCGCGTTCGTCAGCGCGGTGCAGTCCGATCCCAGCCTGATCGATTCGCTCTACAACTTCGCGTCCGCGCATCGCGATCTGCTGGGCACGGACAACAGCTTCCTGACCTCCAACGCCGGCCGGGAACTCGGCCGATTCCTTCAGCACACGGCGTTGCAGTCGCGCGTTCGGCCACTGGCTCTCGGGCTGCTCGGCATCAGCGCGATCACCGGCACGACCGCGCCGCTGTGGGTGGGCGTGGCTGAGATGACCGACTACTACGACCAGGCCAACTGCGCCTACTACGGCACCTGTGACCTGGCTGCGCGGCTCGCGAGCGCCGTGCTCACGGTGACCTACGCCTGCGGATCGAGCATCACGATCAAGGCGCAGGACATGACGTCCAGTCAGCTGTCGGCCAGCTGCACGAGCCTGACCAGCCAGGACGCCTACTTCCACAGCGTGGTCGCCGACAGCGGCGCGGTCGCCAACGACTACAACACCGACATCGAGGTGGTGGTGTTCGACTCGAGCACCGACTACCAGACCTACGCCGGCGCGATGTACGGCATCGACACCAACAACGGCGGCATGTATCTGGAAGGCGACCCGGCGAACTCGGCCAACCAGGCCCGGTTCATCGCGTACGAGGCCGAGTGGGTGCGCCCGGCTTTCGAGATCTGGAATCTCAACCACGAGTACACCCACTACCTCGACGGCCGCTTCGACATGTACGGCGACTTCAGTGCGGGCGTCACCACGCCGACGATCTGGTGGATCGAGGGATTCGCCGAGTACATCTCGTACTCGTACCGCAACGTCGCCTACGACGCCGCCATCGCCGAGGCGGCGACCGGCACGTACGCGTTGAGCACCCTGTTCGACACGACGTACAGCAACGACACGACGCGCATCTACCGATGGGGCTACCTGGCCGTGCGCTACCTGCTCCAGTCCCATCGATCGGACATGACGACGGTGCTGAACTACTACCGCAGCGGCAACTGGACCGCGGCGCGCACCTACCTCACCAGCACCATCGGTACCCGCTACAACGCCGACTGGTACACCTGGCTGGCGGCTTGCGCGGCCGGCGCCTGCGGCGGCTCCACGCCGACCAACAACCCGCCGACCGCCTCGTTCACCACCACGACCAGCGGTCTGACGGCGACCTTCACCGACCGCTCGACGGACAGCGACGGCACCGTCGCCTCCCGCCGGTGGACGTTCGGCGACGGCACGTCCTCCACGGCGACCAACCCCAGCAAGACGTACGCGGCCGCCGGCGCCTACACGGTGACCCTCACCGTGACCGACGACGACGGCGCGACCGGCACCACCTCGGCGACGGTCACCGTCGGCGGCGGTGGCGGGATGACCGAGTGCACCAACTCCGACGTGCGCCAGCTGGACCGCAACTGCCGGCGCAGCAACCTGTCGGCGACCACCGGCAACTACTCCTACCTCTACATCTACCTGCCGGCCGGCGTCAGCCGGCTCACGATCACCGCCTCGGGCGGCTCCGGCAACGCCGACCTCTACTACAACAGCAGCAGCTGGGCGACCACCAGCTCGTACACGAGCCGCTCGACCGCCGGCGGCAACACCGAGAGCCTGACCATCACCAATCCACCCGCCGGCTACAACTACATCAGCCTGTACGCGGTCTCCGGCTTCAGCGCCGTGACCGTCGCGACCCAGTACTGACGCCGCTGAACCGATCCCGCCGCGGGGGCCTGCTCGACCGAGCCGGCCCCCGCCGACTGCGTTAAGGCTTCACAGGTGGAGTGTCGTGCCGGTAAGGTCTTCACATGTCGATCTCCCGTCGCGCGCTTCTGTCCACAGTGCCCGCAGCCGCCCTCCTCACCGTGGCGGGCCAGATCCGCGCCGGCAAGGCCCAGGCGGCGCCCGGTGACCAGGACCGGCTGATCGCCAACACGGTGGCGATGCTGGCCGGTACGCCGGAGAGCAACGCCCGCCCGGAGGTCGCCGACAAGCTGGCCGCGATCGAGTCGACGGCGCGTACGTGGTTGCAGGCGCTGGACACCGCAGGAGCGGGCGAACTGTTCAAGGGACTGCCGCTGGGCACGAGCGACACGAATCTGAAGAGCACCAGCCAGCACCTGTACGAGATCGCGCTCGCGACCCGGGTCCCCGGCGGCGCGCTGAACGGCGACTCGGCGATCCAGGATCGCGTCCTGCGGAAGCTGCGCTGGCTGCACGAGAACTACTACGGCGACCAGAGCAAGGGCTACTACGGGAACTGGTTCAACTGGGAGATCGGCGTCTCGACCGACGTCACGCGGACCCTGGCGCTGCTGTCCGGCGTCGCCCCGGCCGACCTCGTCAGCGCGTACGTGGCCAGCATGGACGCGTATCTGCGCAACGGCAAGAACGGCGACGTCGACCTGGACTCGCGGTTCCACACGGGCGCGAATCTCGCCGACATCACCGCCAACCGGATTCTGCAGGCGGCGCTGCTGGGTGACGACGCACGGCTGGCCAAGGCGGTCGCCGACCAGTTCACGGTGTTCTCGACCGTCGACCCGTACAACCTTCAGCACGGGGTCACCGACGGGTACTACGCCGACGGGTCGTTCCTGCAGCACGCGTCGGTGGCGTACACCGGGTCGTATGGGAAGGGCCTGCTCACCCGGGCGGTGCAGACGATCAAGGTGCTCGACGGCACGAGCTACGCCTCCACCGGCACCGTCGTCCCGGTCGTGCAGAGCTGGGTGGTCGACGGCTTCGCCCCGCTGATCTTCGAGGGCTACCTCATGGAGATCGTCAAGGGCCGCGCGGTCTCGCGTACCACCACCGGCTACGCGGACGTCGCGATCATCGTCGAGGCCATCGTGGACCTCAGCGGCTACAGCGCCGACGCGGCCGGCCTCAAGAGCTACATCAAGCACATCCGCCAAAGCTCCCGCGCGACGCTCACGCCCACGTCGTTCGTCTCGCCCGTGAGCATCAGCCGGTACGCCGACCTCATGGCGGACGCGGCGATCCCGGCGGCCGACCTGAACCCGGCGAGCCGCAGCGTGGCGTTCAACGCGATGGACCGGGTGGTCCACCGCCGTCCCGGGTACGCCTTCGCGCTGGCCCGCAGCTCGGCCCGCATCTCGGCGTACGAGTACATGAGCGGCGAGAACCTGATGCCGTGGTTCCAGGGCGCCGGAGCGCATTACCTGTACCTGGCGGGGCAGGACCACACCCAGGCGTTCGGGGTGGACTACTACACGACGGTGTCGCCGTACCGCCTCGCCGGGATCACCGCGCCGGAGGAGGTCCGGCGGACCGTCCCCGAGCTGTACGGCACGCTCTGGTACGACAAGCCCGAGCTGGGCTTCACCTCGTCCTCCGAGTCGCAGAACACCTACGTCTACTTCCCGGTCTGCACCAACGAGTACTCCGGCGGCGCGGTGCTGGGCGCGTACGGTGCGGCCGGGCTGATGCTCGGCGACGACGCCGCGTACGCCGCGCAGCAGGCCGGTCAGTTGCCCGCCGACTTCGTGGCGTACCGCAACGCCGAGGCGACCAAGTCGTGGTTCCTGCTCGACGACGAGATCGTCGTGCTCGCGGCGGGCGTACGCGACGGGGCCGGGCGCGCCGTGACGACGACGTTCGACAGCCGCATCGCCGGTGCGTCCGATGTGGTCACTCTGACCGAGGGCGACCGCTGGCTCCGGTACGCCAACGAGACGCAGCAGAACGCGGTCGGCTACCGCTTCCTCGCCGGTACGCGGCCGACCGGCGCGACCGCGTCGGTGACCGCCAGCCGGCGCGTGGTGCGTACCACCAACCCTGACACGAAGGTGACCAAGCAGGTGTTCACGCTGGGCGTCACCGAGCCCGCCGGCGCCGTTGCGGCCGCCTACGCGTACGCGATCGTCCCGAACGCGTCGGCCACCGACCTGGCCGCGTACGAGGACTGCCGGCTGACGATCCTGGCGAACACCCCGAAGGCACAGGCGGTCAAGCACACAGGGCTGGGCCTGGTCGCGGTCAACACCTTCACCCCCGGCGACCATCACGCCGAACGGCTGGTCGTCGACGGCCCGGCGTCGGTCCTCGCGCAGACCACCCGCCGGGGTGACGTGACCATCGCAGTCGCCGACCCGACGACCCACCGGGACACGGTGACCGTGACGATCCACGGTCGCACGCTCCGGGCGGTCGAATCCGACGAGGGGGTGCGGATCCGCCCGGTCGCCGGCGGAACTCGGATCGAGGTCGCCACGCGGCACGCGTACGGCCGTAGCTTCACGGCCGTGCTGCGCGCGGACCGGTAGCGACTGTGGCCGATCTGTAGGGCCCCTGTAGACGATTGCCCACACTCTCCATTAAGGCCGCATTCCGGCCGTGACTGATGGAGGTAAGCATGACCCTTACCCGACGCTGGATCCTCTCCCGCGGCGCGGCCACCGCCGTCGCGGCGGTGGCCGGCTCGACCGTCCTGGCCGACCAGGCGTTCGCCCTGCCCGCCGTCGACATGGAGCTGGTGCTCCTGGCGGCCGAACTCGACCCGCCCAAGCCCGACGAGGGCCTGACCCCGAACGCGTACGCGAGCGTGCTAGAGGTGGAGAAGGCGCTGAGCGCCAAGGGGTTCCTGTCGTCCAGCCTGGTCGACGGCCACTACGGCACCTCGACGGTCTCCGCGTACGCCGCCTACCAGCGGTCGCTCGGCTACACCGGAATCGACGCCAACGGCATCCCGGGCCCGACGTCGCTGACGTCGCTCGGCTCGGGCCGGTTCACGGTCAGCCGGTCGGTGTCGACCGGTTCGACCACCGACAGCTACGGCGGCCAGCGGGTGAACACCCGGACGAAGAACATGCTGGCCAAGGCGGACTCGCTGGTCGCCACGTCGATCGTCCTGTCGCAAGGCTCCTACACCTCGTCCAACCCGTCGTCGGCCGGTACGCACGACGGCGGCGGCGTGGTCGACATCTCGGTCAGCGCCCTGACCACGACCCAGCGGTGGCAGACCGTGAAGGCGCTGCGGACGGTCGGCTTCGCGGCCTGGCTGCGCAACCCGTCCCAGGGCGACTGGCCGTACCACATCCACGCGGCCGCGGTGCTCGACCCGGACATGGCCGAGACGGCCCGCGACCAGATCTACGACTACTACATCGGCAAGAACGGGCTCGCCAGCCACGCGGCCGACGACACCCCGACGGCGTACCGCATGCCGTTCACCTGGTGGGAGCAGTACAAGCGGTCGCTGTAAGCCGTCCGCTGCAGCGCTGGATCAGGGTCCGGGTCGAATCTTGGGTCAAGATTCGACCGAGAACCCTGATCCAGCGCCAAACCGGGGTGCGAGCGCCGGGCGGGCGGCGGCCAGGAGGGCGAGGCGGGGCGGGGCGGGGCGAGGCGGGCAAGAAGACGCCAAGGTCGCCCCGGTTAGCGTCCTGGCATGAAGCGCCGGGTACTGACCGCGGCTTTCGCGGTGGCGACGATCGCCGCGATCGTGTGGATGCTGCGGGGGCAGGACTGGTCAGTGCTGCGTACGACGCTCGACGGGCGACCGGCCGGCTTCGTCGTGACGATGGGCGTCCTGGCGGTGCTGGCGAACGCCGTCGCGCTGCTCACCGCGATGGCCTCGTGGCGGCATACGCTGCGCGCCGCCGGGCATGAGCTGACCACGGTGGAGGCGATCCGGCTCTACTTCGCCGGCCAGTTCGCGAAGTACCTGCCCGGCAAGGTCTTCAGCCTCGTGGTGAACGTCCGGATGGGTCGCACTCTCGGCGTGCCCGCCGCGCGGATGGCCTCGGCCTGGGTGCTGACCCTGGTGATCGGGGTGCTCACCGGGGCAACCACCGGCCTGCTGGCCGGACCCGAGTTGCTGGGCGCGTCGGCGGGCTGGCTGATCCTGGCTGCGCTGCCGATCGTGGCCGCGCTGATCCGGCCGAGCCTGCTGTCCAGTGCGGCGACTCTGGCCGCGCGGGTGTTGCGGCGGCCCGCCCCGGAGGTCGACCCCGACGGCGTACGCCCGGCGCTGGTGACCCAGCTAGTGTCGTGGCTCGCTGCCGGGTTGCAGCTCTGGTTGCTGGCCGTGGCGGTCGGCGCCGACCCGGCCGGATCGCTGCTGCTCTGCGTGGGCGCGTTCGGCTTGGCGACCGTCGCCGGAATGTTCGCCGTCTTCGCCCCCGAAGGCATCGGCGTACGCGAGGTGCTGCTGCTGGCCGCGCTGGGGGTGAGCCTGCCGCTGCCGGTGGCCAGCGTGGTGGCCCTGTCGAGCCGGTTGATCGTCATCGTCAGCGAGCTGCTCACGGCGGCCATCGCCCTGGCCGCCGCGACGCTGGCCCGCCGCGCCCGCCTCAGTCATAGCGAGGATCAGAGCCAAGATTCGAGCAAGGCCCTACCGGTACGTTCCTAGGGATGACGACGCCGCTGGTCTCGGTGATCATCCCCAACTACAACTACGGCCGTACGCTCGGCGAGTGCATCGCGGCCACGCAGCGGCAGACGTATCCGAACATCGAGGTCATCGTGGCCGACGACGCCAGCACCGACGACTCGGTGGCGATCGCGAGCCGCCTCGGTGTGACCGTGCTGGAGACGGACGTCAACGCCGGGGTCTCGACCGCCCGCAATCGCGGCGCCGAGCGGGCCCAGGGTGAGGTGCTGTTCTTCGTCGACTCCGACGTGGCTCTCGCACCGGACGCGGTGGCCGAAGCGGTCGAGCAGTTGCTGGCCGACGAGCGGCTGGGCGCGGTCTGCGGCATGTATCAGGCCGAGCCGATGTTCCCCGACAGCCTGGTCAAGCGCTACCGGGCGATCCAGCAGTTCGTCTGGTTCACCGAGATCGACGGGCCGATCCCGGGCCTGCACTCGGCCCTGTTCGCCATCCGCACGGCGGTGTTCCGCGAGATCGGGCCGTTCAACGACCGGCTGCGCTGGACCGAGGAGCAGGACTACGGTTTCCGGCTCAACGCCAAGTACGTCGTGCTCGCAACCTCGACGGTCACCGGCCGGCACGACCATGACGGCACGTTGCGGGTGATGCTGACGAAGGTCTTCCAGCGTACGCGGCTGGGCGCGCCGAACTGGGTGCGGTTGCGCGCGCTGCCCGGCGGAGCGGGTTCGGGGCACCGGGCGTTGGGCAGCGCGTTCCTGCTGGCCGCTGTCGCCGCGCTGCTCCTGCCGATCGTGTTCGGCCCGCCGGCCCTGCTCGCCTGCCCCGTGCTCGCCGGGATCTCGGTCGCGCTCGACGGCCGCACCTACGCGTACGCGTACCGCCACCACGGCGTCCTGTTCGGACTCCAGTTCACCGTCCTGCATATGCTGGTGACATTGACCTCCGCCGTCGCCGCCGGAGTCGGAATTCTGCAGGGCCTGCTCTTCCCGCGCATGACGCGGCGGCTCTACCGCGTCGGAACCCCCGCCTGACGCGGCGGCTCTACCGCGTCGGAACCCCCGCCTGACCGAAAGGTTCGCCATGACGTTCACCATCGACAGCACCGCGACCGACGTTCTCGCCGGCATCGATCTGACCGGGCGGCTCGCCGTGGTCACCGGCGGCTACTCCGGGCTTGGGCTGGCCGCGACCCGGGCGCTCGCCGCGGCCGGGGCCACCGTCGTCGTGCCCGCGAAGCGGCCCGCGGCGGCGGCCGAGGCGCTGGACGGCGTACCCGGGATCGAGGTCGACGAGCTGGATCTGGCCGACCTGGACAGCGTCGAGGCGTTCGCCGACCGGTTCGCCAAGTCCGGTCGCGGCATCGATGTGCTCCTCGCGAACGCCGGGGTCATGGCGCTGGCGGAAACGCGCGTCGGACCCGGCTGGGAGGGCCACTTCGCGATCAACCACCTGGGCCACTACGCCCTGGTCAACCGGCTCTTCCCGGCGCTGACGGCCGACGGCGGCGCACGGGTGGTGGTCACCTCCTCTGGCGTCAGCCCGGACGCCACGCTGAACTGGGACGACGTCCAGTTCACCGAGGGCTACGACCGCTGGGCGGCGTACGCCCAGTCGAAGTTCGCCAACGCCTTGTTCGCCGCGCAGCTCGACGAGCTCGGTCAGGCAGCGGGCGTACGGGCCTTCTCGGTCAACCCCGGCTACATCCTGACGCCGTTGCAGCGACACCTGACCACGCAGGAGATGGTGGACGCGGGCTGGATCGACGCCGACGGCAACGCGCTGCTGCCCGAGTTCCGCTCGACCGAGCAGGGCGCGGCGACGCTGGTGTGGGCGGCCGCCTCACCGGAGCCGGCCGGCGACGGCGGCGCGTACCTCAAGGCCTGCGAGGTGGTCCGGCGCTTCGACACCGAGCAGGACCGCGATCAGGCCGTCCGTCTGTGGGCGCTGTCGGCCGACCTGACCGGCGTCGACGGGCTCGCCTCGTAGCGAGCGGCGATGCGGTCGCCGAGGGCGTACCCCTCGATGATCCGCTCGACCAGCCGGGCGTGCCGCTGCGCGACGGTCGCATCGTCCACAGCGGACAGCGCGGCGGCGGTGCGCCACCAGCGTGCGGCCGGTCCGGGTGGCAGGACGTGCACCGCCTGACGGCCGTCCTCCCGGGCCTCGTCGCAGGCCTTGCTCCACAGGGCCAGCTCCTCCGCGAGGTCGGGCTGGCCCTCGTCGCGCAGCCGGTCCGCGGCGCTGCGCCCGGCCGCCGACAGCCGCGCCGGCCCACCCAGATAGTGGGTCAGGGCCCGGCTGTCGTCGTCCAGGATCATCGCGTAGACGCAGGCCATCATCGTCTCCAGCCGGCCCGCCAGCAGCACGAGCTGCCCCAGGTCGCGCAACTCGGCGTCGTCATAGAAGAGCTGGCGGTACGCCGGGAGCCGTACCGGAGCCGTGACCTCGCCGCGCAGTACCGCCACATGCAGGTCGCGTAGCTCCGCGCCGGGTTCGACGCCGAGCTGCTCGGCGATCTGCGTACGCACGACGGCGTAGCACTGCAACGCCTCGGAGGTCCGGCCGAGCGCGCACAACGCCCACATGTGCTGGGCGACGACGGGCTCGGCCAGCGGATGGGACTCGACGATCGGGGCGAGCCGGTCGGCGACCGTCTCGGCGTTGCCGCGCCGCAGCTCTTCGGCGGCCCAGGCGCTGGCCACCCCGACGAGCTGGGATTCGACGCCGCGGCGTACCTTGGCCGCCCAGAACCCGGTCAGCTGGGCCAGCGGCCGTCCGCGCCACAGGTCCATCGCCTCCCGCAGGTCGGCGACGCGCCCCGGATCACCCCGGTACGCCTCCAGCAGCCGCCCGATCCGGTGGACGTCGACGCGTTCCCGGTCGAGGTTGAGCACATAGCCGTCGACCTGCTTGATCAGGCGTACGCCGTGCCCGGCGAAGAGCCGGCGGAGCCGGGCGATGTGCGCGTAGAGGGCGCTGCGGGGGGCCTCCGGTGGATCGGCGCCCCAGACGCGTTCCACGAGCGCGTCGAGCCCGACCGGGCTGCCGGCGTCCATCGCCAGCGCCGCGAGCACGGCCCGGCGCTGCAACGGCCCGGCGTCCAGGGTGCGGCCGCCCGCCTCCACCTCGATCGAACCCAGCAGCCTGATCCGCATGCGCTCCCCCCAGAGACACCTAGATCCCGGCGGCCCCCGCCGTTGGGAGCGTTCCCATGACCATCCGACTCTATCCGTCTGCCCCATGTGGACGGAAGCCTTGTCACTACATCGATACAGTCCTGTATCGGCGGCGAAAACCCGGATCGACGGCGTACCGGAGAGCGCCGGTCAGACCGCCCAGGCCGACCGCGAAGCCATAGAGGAACGTGAGGCCCGCCGCTGCCGCCGCGGTCGGCCAGCCGGCGGACCGCCGGACGAAGCCGAGCATGCCGCGGACGGTCCACAGGAACGCCCCGAACGCCGCCACCGCCAGTACGCCGAGCGCTGGCGAGACGAGGGCGAGCAGCAGTCCGAACCCGGTCAGCCCGATCGCGGCCAGCTCGGCCGGCCGGTGCAACGCCTCCCGCTCCGGTTTCAGGTCCCGCTGCTTGAGCACAAGCGGGATCAGCGACACCGCCCGGCCGAAGCGCTTGCGTACCACCGACGTGACACGATCGTCGTCGTCGTGGAAGCCGACCACACGTACCGCTCGGCCGACCGGGAAGTTCTCGGCGATCCGCAGCCCGAACTCGTGGTCCTCGTTCGTCCACTGGCCGACCAGGCGCTCGTCGAAGCCGCCGATCCGATCGACGACCACCCGCCGCAGCGCGCCGACCGCGAAGTGCCCGGTGTGCACGACGTCGAGCTCCGACTGTCGATAGTGTCCGGTCAGCACCTGTACGCGCTCGACGATCCCGTCGTCAACCAGCGGCCGGTCGCCGTAGACCCCCCAGACGGCGGCGTACTCGGGATGGTCGTCGAACATCCGCATCGCCTGCTCGACGGCGTCCGGGGCCAGCGCCACGTCGGAGTCGACGAAGAACAGCACCTCGCCGCGCGCGGCTGCCATGCCCCGGTTGCGGGCCAGCCCCGCTCCCCCGTTGACCGGCAGCCGCACCACGGCCGCACCGAGGCTCTCGGCGATCGCGGCCGAGTCGTCGGTGCTCGCGTCGTCCACGACGATCACCTCGATCTCGGCGTACGTCTGGGCCTGGGCGGCTTCGACGCAGAGGGCGAGGGTCTTACGGCTGTTGTGGCAGGGCACGATCACGGAGACCAAAGGCGGCATCGGGTTCACCCGGCCGACAGCACGACGCGCTGAGCCTTGTGGTCGGACAAGCCCTTCGGGTCCAGCAGGTCGTACGCTGACACGTCGACGTCGGGCGTGGTGAACAGCCAGTCCAGCCGCCACTTGGCCGACCCGACCGGCCAGGTCGCCGGATAGAGCGAGGCCAGCGCCGGGGACTGGTCGACCAGCCGGTCCGGCAACAACTGGAGCAGATTCATCGCGGGCGAGGTGTTGAAGTCACCGCCGAGCACGACGCGATTCGGGTTGCCCGAGATGTCGGCCGCCAGCGCCCGGTAGCTCGCCCGGCGGATCTCGAAGTTGAACCGGTCGATCGCGAACATGCTGGAGTCCGGGTCGGACCGCAGCCGGAAGATGCGTTGCGGCGGCTGGTAGATGTGCGAGTTGTAGAACGAGACGACCTGCCCGCCGAGCATGATGTCCGTCCGCAACGTCTGCGACTGGTAGAACAGCGGGCGATCGGCCAGCCCCGGTGGGACGGGCCGCAGATCCGCCGGCATCCAGGGCGTCGAGTCGAGCCAGTGATGGCCGACGACCGGCAGCCGGCTCAGCGTCAGATCCCGCCCGGCCAGGACGATCTCGTAGCCGGGGAACCACTGCCGCAGCAGGTCGGCCTGGTCGATGGCCAGCGCCTGGGAGAACGTGTCGGCTCGGGTCAGGTCGACGTGGGCGTACTCCTGCAGGAGGTAGACGTCGGCGTCCAGGGAGCTGAGGAACTTGTAGAAGTCCTCGGTGGTGTGCGGCCCGCCCGGTTCGAGGTCCTGATCCCAGTACTCCGTGTTCCAGGTGACCAAGGTGATCGCGCCGGGCGCGACGGGCGGCCGCGAATGCCACAGCGTGGCCGCGTTGATGCCGGAGTAGTCGAACCCGAGGATGAGCCCGCACACCGCGTACGCGATCAGCAGCCGTCGCCGGGTCAGCGCCGCGAGCGCGATCAGCAGGATCGGCACCGCCGCGAAGACGAACGGCGGCGCGAGATCGACCGGCCCCCACCAGTACGCCCGGCCGCTCAGCACGCGGTGGGCCACCACGAACACCAGCCAACCGGCGCAGGCCACCCCCGTCAGGCGTATCCGCCAGGAATGTCGTGGGCGCGGCTGGACCGCGGACGCCACCGGTTTCTCGACTGGAGCGACCACAGAGGCTGAGGTTTCGAGGGGCGCCACGAGCCCAGTCTCGCGGGCGCACCTTGCCGGAAGCTTGCCCTCGCGGCCAAGAACGCGGCAAAGATCGATCACTACCGTCGGGAGGGTCGGCGGAGGCTTGGAGTCGCAGGAGGGGCGCGTGCGGATCGTGGTCACCGGGGCGGCCGGAATGCTGGGCACCGCACTGCTTTCCGGGCCGTGGGCCGGCGTCGACTGGACCGGTGTGGACATTCGACCGTTGACCGTGGACGCGGACTTCGTTCAGGCGGACGTGCGCGACACCGACGCGATGGCGCGGGCCTTCCAGCACGCCGACGTCGTGATCCACTCGGCGGCCGCGCTGCCGAGCAACCGATCGGCCGAGATCCGCTCGGTCGACGTCGACGGGACCGCGTCGGTGGTCGCGGCGGCGAAGCGGGCCGGGGTCGGGCGGCTGGTGCACATCTCGTCGACCGCCGTCTACGGCCTGCCCCGGCACTGCCCGACGCCCGAGGACTATCCGTGCGAGCCGGTCGACGCCTACTCCGGCGCCAAGCTCGAAGCCGAACGGATCGTGCTGCGGGCGCGGGCGGAGGGTCTGTGCGCGCCGATTCTGCGGCCGAAGACGTTCCTCGGACCCGAGCGGCTCGGGCTGTTCGCGATGTTGTTCGAGTGGGCCGACGAGGGCCGCAACTTCCCGCTGCTCGGCGGCGGGGACGTCCGCACGCAGATGCTCGACGTCGACGATCTGTGTGTCGCCGTCCGGCTGGTCTGCGAACGCCCGGAGACCGTCGTTAACGACACGTTCAACATCGGCGCGGCGCGCTTCGGCACGCTGCGCGAGGACTTCCAGGCCGTGCTGGACGCCGCCGGCCACGGCCGCCGGATCGTCACCGTGCCGGTCGGCCCGGCCGTGGCGATCCTGCGCGGGCTCGCAGCGCTGCGCTTGTCGCCGGTGTACGCGCGGCTGGTGCACAAGCTTCGCCGGGACTCGTACGTCTCGATCGACAAGGCAGTCGACCGGCTCGGCTTCGTGCCCCGAGTGAGCAACATCGAGGCGCTGCTCAAGACGTACGCGTGGTGGCGCGGGACGGCGGCGGACCGCCGCCGGCCGGCCGGAACCACCCATCGAGACCCCTGGCGGCAGGGCGCCCTCCGGCTCGCGAAGGCGCTGTTCTGAAGGAGCGGCTCATGGTGCAGACCCTGGAAAGCCCGGCGACCACCGCCCTCGACGACATTCCCGTACGCTTCCGTTGGCGAGCACTGCTGTCACTGCTGCGGCCACGGCACTGGATCAAAGGCGCGCCGGTGCTGGTGGCACCTCTGGTCACTGCCCCGGTCGCCGCAGCTGGGCACGCCGCGCCGCTCGGGCTGACCCTGGCCGCCTTCCTGGCCGCGTCGTCCACCGTGTACGTGCTCAACGATCTGCGGGATCGCGACGCCGACCGGCTGCATCCGGTCAAACGCCTGCGGGCGCTGCCCAGTGGACGGGTGACCGTCCGGGCGGCGACCCTCCTGCTGGTCGTGCTGGCCGGGATCACGGCCGCGCTGCTGACCCTGCTGCCGCTCGTGGTCGCCGGCGTCGTCGGGGCGTACGTCGCGGTCAACGTCTGGTACAGCCTGGCGTTGAAGCACCAGCCGCTCGTGGACGTCTCCGTGGTGGCCGCCGGATTCGTGCTGCGGGCGCTCGCCGGGACGGTCGCGGCCGGTCTGCCGGTCCGCCCGTTCCTGCTGATCTGCGTCTACTGCGCCTGTGTCGCGCTGTCGCTCGGCAAGCGCCGTCATGAACTGGCGATGGTCGGCGACGCCCACCGGTCGGCGCTGTCGGCGTACTCGGTGCCGTTCCTGGATCACGTGGTCGTCGTCAACCTCGTCGTGGCGCTCGCCGGCTACGTCGCCTTCCTGTGGGGGCTGGCCTCGCCGTACGGGGCGGTCGCGACGGTCGTGACGTTCCCGTTCGCCACCTTCACGATCTACCGCTACCTGCAGATGGTGATGGTCGACCGGTCGGGCGGCGATCCCGTCGTCGACCTGGTCCGGGACGGGCCGATGCGGGCCGGCGCCGGACTCTGGGCCGCCGCGCTGGCCGCCGTCCTGATCGCGAGCGCCCTGTGACGGCCACCGAATACGACCTGTGCGTCGCGGTGAACTACTACACGCCGTACGTCAGCGGGCTGACCGAGGTGGCCCGGGTCGTCGCCGAAGGTCTGGCCGCTCGCGGCTGGCGGATCGCCGTCGTCGCCGCCCAGCACGACCCCGCCACGCCGCGCCGCGAAACGCTGTCCGGTGTGGACGTCTACCGGACGCCGGTGACCGCGACGATCAACCGTGGCCTGGTCAGCCCGTCCTTTCCGGCGACCGTACGCCGGATCGCCCGCCGGTCGCGGGTGCTGCACCTGCACCTGCCGATGCTGGAGGCCGGACTGATCGCGGCCCGGCTGCCGACGCCGATAGTGTCGACCTACCACATCGATCTGTGGCTGCCGCCGGGGCTCGTGGCGCGGGCCGCCACCGCTGCCGTGGCCGTCTCAGCCCGGTACGCCCTGCGCCGCTCGGCCGCTGTCGTCGTCAACAGCGACGACCAGGCCGCCCATTCGCAGCTGTGGCCGGTGCTGAGCCAGGCTCGGCGGGAGGCGATCTCGGCGCCCTGCCTCGACCGGTCCGGCGGACGACCGTCCTATCGGGAGACGGCCGGGCCGCACATCGGCTTCCTCGGCCGGATCGTCGCCGACAAAGGCCTGGAATACCTCGTCGAAGCCTTCGACGGGATCGACGACCCGCAGGCCCGGCTGCTCATCGGCGGTGACTACCTGACCGTCGCCGGAACCTCGGTCATCGACCGGATCCGGGCGGCCGCCGATCGCGACCCCCGCATCCGCATCCTGGGCCTGCTCCGGGGACAGCAGATCGCCGACTTCTACGCCTCGATCGACGCGTTCGCGCTGCCGTCGGTCGCGGAATCGTTCGGGATCGCGCAGGCCGAGGCCATGATGTGCGGCGTACCGTCGGTCACCACGGATCTGCCGGGCGGCCGGTATCCGGTCGTGGCCACCGGCATGGGAATGGTGGTGGCGCCCCGATCGCCTGTACAACTGCGGGCCGCGCTGTTTGACGTGCTCTCGTGGGACGCCGCCCGCCGGGCCGACGGGGCGGAACGGGCGCGGGACCTGTTCGGTCTCACCGCCTGCCTCGACCGCTACGCCGCCCTCTTCGACTCGCTCGCCGCCCCTCCGGTGGTCGCCGCCGCCTCGGCCGCTGCTGTGACCGCGTCAGGCCGCAGTCGATCATGCCCTCCGGGAGTTGATCAGGGTGCCACGGACGCGACACGCCGCGCGATCACGACCGAAGGTTCATGATCGCGCGGCAGAATCGCGCGGCAGAAACCAGGTCAGCCGGCGAGGTGGCCCCAGGTGCGTTCGAGGCGCGCCCACGGCCCCCGGGCCTGGACCGCACCGTCGATGATCACGACGACCTTGTCCGCCTGGGCCAGCGCCGCCCGCTTGGACGTCGACCCGATCACGGTGATGCCGCGATCGCGCAGCGCCCGCCACAACGCGAGTTCGGTGGTCACGTCCAGCGCCGAGGAGACGTCGTCGGCGACGAGCAGCTCCGTACGCGGGGCGAGCGCGCGCGCCAGCGCCAGGCGCTGCAACTGTCCACCGGACAGGCGGGTGCCCTTGTGCCCGATGATCAGCCCGAGCCCGGCCGACGCCAGATCGTGGTCGAGCTGCGCGGTGGTGACCGCCGCCTGCGCTTCCAGGTCGTGACCGAGCTTGATGTTGTCGGCGACCGACCCGGACAGCACACGCGGCAGCTGCGCCACGTAGCCGACCTGGTTCGGCCGCAGGAACAGCTCCGGCCGCGTGATCGGCTCGCCGTTCCAGCGCAGGTCGCCGGTGTGGTGCACGATGCCGGCCAACGCCCGCAGCAGCGACGACTTGCCGGAGCCGACCGGTCCGACGACGAGGACGAGTTCGCCCCGGTCGACGGTCAGGTCGACGTTCTGCACCGCGATGGTGCCGTCCTCGTGCACCGCCGTGAACCGCGCCAGCTCCAGGCGTTGCAGCGGCGTACGGGGGGCCGGTTCCGGGGCGGGCGCGGTGCCTTCGGACAGGTCGACGCCGTTGACGGCCTTGGTGTAGTCGCCGATCCCAGCCATCGACACCGTTCGCTTGGTCCACACCCGGGCCGACGGCAGCGACGAGATGAGCGAGGCCGTGGTCCACGCGAACCAGCGCGCGGAGCCCAGCGTGGACACCGCGACGAGGGTCGCGCCGGACGACAGCGAGCCGCCCAGGTACATCGCCCACGCGCCGATCGGCAACAGTCCACTCAGGATCGCCGGGGTCGAGCGGGCCCAGACCTGCACTGCGATCTCACGCCGCTGACGATCGCTGCGCGTCGTGTCCAGCCTCGCGAGATGGTCCAGCACCGGCCGGGTCGCGCCCGCCAACTTGACGGTACGCGCAGCGGTGAGCGACGACACGAGCGCGGTGGCGAAGGCCGCCCGCGCCGCGACCGTGTTCTTGGCCGAGCTGGCCAGCTTCGGGCCGAACAGCGTCGCCGCGAGTCCGCTGAAGACCATCGTGCCGAGGAAGAACGCGCCTGGGACCAGCGATCCGGAGATGAGCGTCATCGCGGCGATCGTCGTCAGGGAGATCCACTGGTCGACGACGTTGTCGGCGAGGAAAACGACCCGTTCGGTGTCGCCGGACTGGGCCACGACCTCGGCCGGGGTGTGGTTGCTGACCCGGCGCGGGCCGGTCTGCCCGTACACCAGCCGCTGGCTGATCCGCAGCATCTGCCGGACCCACCACTCGGGATACCAGCGGTTGACGGCGTACGGCATCGGGGCGGTCAGCAGCAGCGCCGAGACGATCCCGACGGCCGGCCAGAGCAGGCCGCCGTCGCCGTCCACCAGGTCGCTCCACAGCCACGGCAGGGCCGCGCCGTCGAGGCCGAACACGATCATCGCCATGAAGATGGCCAGCGAGGTCAGGCCGAACTTGGGATCGTTGAACGTCAGCCGGACGATCTGGCCCAGCGCACGCGCCTTGGGCTGCTTGGGCAGCGGCGGTGGATCGGTCTTGCCCTCGCGCTTGGCCGGTTGGGCCGGGATGACCGGCTCCGGCACCGGCTCCGGCCGTTCGGCGAGCGCCACGCCGCCCGTGCTCGCAGTGCTGTGCGCAGCCGCCGCGACCGGTTCGGCGGCGGCTTCGATGCTGGTGGCGAGCAGTTGCGCGAACCGCTCCGACTCCTGCAGCGGGCCGGCTTCGACCACGACGCCGTCGGAGAGGATGACGACTTCGTCGCAATGCTGCACGGACGACAGCCGGTGGGCGATGACGATGCCGATCCGGTCGCGCAGCAGGCGTTCGGTCGCCCGCTGCACGCGGCCCTCGGTCACCGGGTCGAGGCGGGCGGTCGCCTCGTCGAGGATGACCACCTGCGGATCGCGTACCAGGATCCGGGCGAACGCGACGAGCTGCTCCTGCCCGGCCGACAGCACGTGGCCGCCGTCGCCGAGCCGCGTCTGCAGACCGTCCGGCAGGTCGGCCACCCAGTCCTGCAGTTCCAGCTGCTGGATGGCGTCGGCGGCGTTGGGCAGCAGGGCGGGATCGAACAGCGCGATGTTCTCCGCCAGCGTGCCGGCGAGGATGTCCGTACGCTGCGGCACGACCGCGATCCAGCGGCGCAGCTGTTCGACGTCGAGGTCGAGCAGATCCGTCCCGGACAGCAGGACCGTTCCCCGCGGCAGGGCCACCGCCCGGGTGAGCACCTTGGCCAGCGTCGACTTGCCCGACCCGGTACGCCCGATGAGCGCGTACGACCGGCCCGGGGCGAACGTCAGGTTCACGTCGTGCAACGCCGGCGGGCGGTCGTCACCATGCGCGTACCGGAAGGTCAGGTCGCGTACGCGCAGCTCGCCGGCGGCCGGTGGCTGTCCGCCGACCGGCTCCTGGGCCGATTCGCGGAGCAGCACGACCCGGTTCCAGGCGCCGAGGGCGTACTGAAGCTCGGGGACCATCCGGCTGACATGCTCGACGGTGCCGCCGAAGGCCAGCGCCAGCAGCCAGATCGCGGTCAGCCGCGCGCTGTCGACCCGGTCGCCGGCCAGCGCCCACACTCCGCCGAGGACGACGAGCGCGATGCAGATGCGGGTGGTGATCGCGGCGATGGCGGTCATCACGGCCGTCCCCCGCCACACCCGGCGGCCGCGTTCGAGGACGACCTTGGCCCGCCGCGCGAACAGCCGCATCACGTACGGCCGGGCGAGGGTGGTCCGCACGTCGTCCTGCCCGTGGATGGACTCCTCCATCACGGCGGCCAGATCGGACCAGGCCTCCTCCTCCGCCATCCGGGCCGGGGTGATCAGCTGGGCCGGTTTGCGCAGCTTCCAGACGAGGAACGCCGAGACGAGCACCATCGCGATCCCGGCCGGCCACCACACGAACACCGAGATCACGACCGAGAGCACCGCGACGGCCACGCCCTGAGCGATGCGTACGCCCTGCGCCCGGACCGACGACGCGACCTGGTTGACGTCGCTGTCGATCCGGTCGAGCAGCTCGCCGACCGGGGTGCCTTCGAGTGTGGGCAGGTCCTGCCCGAACGCGACCTGGCACAGCTGCCGGCGTACGCGCGCCGACCAGTCCGCTGTCAGGCGGGCCATCACGAGGCTGATCACCAGGTCGCTGAGGACCGCGAGGACGAGCGCGACGGCGAGCAGAGCGAACAGGACACCCGACCGGTACATCAGCACCGGACCGGCGATGGCGGCACCCACGGCCTGGCCCGCCGCGCCCAGCGCGACCAGGATCACCACGACCAGGGCCCGACGGGGTGAGGCAGACCACAGGTCCCGGAAGAGGCGCATCCTCCCAGCTTGCCGACCCGTGGCCGGGTGCTCAACCGGATTTATCCAAGATCACGCCCGGAGCTGCGCCGCCACTGCGGTGACCATGTATTGGAACTGCGGGGCGACTGTCTGGTGGCGACCGGGCACTCCGAGCGCGCCCGCCGGGAGGAACGCCAGATTGCACCGGTTGCAGAAGAATGCGGCGTTCCACACCGCCGACTGCGACGGATAGATCGCCGAATAGGCGTCATACGCCCGCTGCGCCCGCTGCCGGGACGTGATCCGGTGGACGATGAGCGCCACCGCGACGAGGAGGAACGGGCCGCCGATCGCAGCCCAGAAGATCACGGCGTTGCGTGCGGCGTCGTCGGCTCCGCTCGCGAGCAGCGGGACGGTGAGGCAGCCGGCCGCGACCGGAGCGGCCAGCGCCAGCCCGATGAGGAACCCGCCGCGCCGGGGTGGCATCGCCGGGACGGGCGGCGGGGCCAGGGTATCGGCCAGCAGCGTGCTCGTGCGGCCCGACGTACGCGTCACGGTTCGGCCGGCGACCGGGACGGCCCGGCCGCCGGCGAACCCCACTCCGCTGGTCACCCCGGTCGACACCGCGCTGTACGTGCCGGACTGGGACTCGTAGAGGGAGCGGACGCTGTGCACCTGATCATGCTGTGCACATTGTGGACAGTCGAGCGCGGTCATGCGTGATCATGGCATACCCGCGCTCGTCGCGATCACGAGGTCGCGACGGTTGGGCGTACCGGAATGGCGCGGGCGAGGCGGCGGCCCGGCAGGGCCGCCGTGCCGAGCAGCACGAGCGCTGCGACGGCGTACAACAGCTGGGCGGGAACATGATCGGCCAAGGCTCCGGCGAGCGCCGTTCCCGTGGTGATGCCCGCGTTGCCGGCCGTGTTGACCCACACCGACGCCCGAGTCCGGGCACCGGCCGGGGCCAGCTCGTCGGCGAGGGCGTACGCCATGATCAGGCTGGGCGACAGCAGCAGACCGGTCACGATCAGCCCGGCCGCGAGCATCCACAGCGGACTGAGCAGGATCAGCCCGGCGACCAGCGCCGCCAGCAGCAACGCCACCTTCGGCAGCAGCCGGGCGAACGGCGTCGCCCAGGTACGCCGCCCAAACAGCAGCCCGCCGACGGCGCTGCCGGCCGACATCCCGGCCAGCAGCCAGCCCGCCGTCGCCGGGGTGCCCGCGTGCGCGGCCGTCACCGGGACCGCCACGTCGACCAGGCCCATCGCGGCGAACAGCCCGGCCAGGGTGAACAGCATCGGCAGGAAGCCCGGCGAGCGCAGCAGTCCGACGCCTGCCTCCGTCGCAGCGTCCGCAGCGTCGGCCGTGGCCGGCGTACGGGAGGTGGGGGGGCCGAAGCCGAACACGGCCGAACCGGTGATCATCAGCGCCAGGGCCAGCGCCAGCGCGACCCGGGGATCGGCGATCGCGATCGCCACGCCGGTGATCAGTGGACCGGCGGTGAACAGGACTTCCTCGACGACCGCGTCGAGGCTGAGCGCCCGCAGCCGCAGCGGGCCCTCCGGCATCAGATCGGCCCACACGGTACGCATCGTCGGCCCCAGCGGCGGCGGGCACGCCCCGACCAGGGCAGCCGCCAGCAGCAGGAGCGGCGTCGGCGCGTGCGCCTGGGCGGCCCAGACGAGCAGGGTGGTGCTCACGGCGTACAAGCTGGCGAAAGCCGGCAGGACGCGGCGGCCGAACCGGTCGATGAGCCGGGCCCGCCCCGGACCGCAGAGCACGACGGTCAGGTTGAGGGCCGCGGCCGTGAGCCCGGCGGTCCCGAGCGAGCCGGTCGCCTGGGCGACGGTGAAGAAGAGCGCGAGCGGCAGGATGCCATACGCGAGACGGCCCACGGTGGCGGGCAGGAACAGCCGCAGCACTCGCGGCCTGGACAAGACGGCACGATAAGACGTGCCCGCACGAACGGCGGACATGAGAAAGACTCCCGGAAAATCGACACGAATGAGGGCGGCGTCAGGTGCGCGCCGTCATTAGTGCGGTCCGGAAGTCACGTCAGGCACACTAACAGCGTGACCTTCGATCTTGGTAGCCCTACGTTGGAGGGCCGGCTCGTCCGGCTGGAGCCGCTGGAGCAGCGGCACGCCGACGACCTCGCCGCCGCGGCGTCGGTGGATCGCTCGTCCTACGCGTTCACCTGGGTCCCGACCACATCCGAGGTTCCGGACTACATCGCGGCGCAACTGGCCCGCCGCGACGCCGGGAAGCTCGCGCCGTTCGCGCAGATCTCGGTCGCGACCGGGCGGGCGGTCGGCTGCACCGGGTACTGGGATCCGCGGCTGTGGCCGGACGGCGACCGGCTGTGCGCCATCGAGGTCGGCTTCACCTGGCTCGGCGCGGCCGCCCAGGGCACCGGTATCAACGTCGAGGCCAAGCTGCTGTTGTTCACGTACGCCTTCGAGACCTGGGACGTCGCCCGCGTCGACCTCAAGACCGATGCCCGTAACGCCCGATCCCGGGCAGCGCTGGAGAAGCTCGGGCTGCGGTTCGAGGGCGTGCTGCGGAATTGGTCGCAGTCCTGGGCTCCGGGCGAGCAGGGGCGGCTGCGCGACTCCGCGATGTTCTCCGTCGTCCCGACGGAATGGCCGGCTGTCCGGTCCACCATGGAAGCGCGCCTCGCCCGCTTCCTGTGACGCGTGACGCGCGGCTTCGTCATCAGCGGAGTTTTCGTGGGATTAGCGCACCGCCTTCGTTGATCTAGGCGAGAAGTGGTTGCCCAGGCCGCCACTTCTCGCCTAGATCACTTTCGTGGTCTTGATCTTGAACAGAAAACGCCGTCGGAGCGACGCCTTCTGTTCAAGATCACCCAGAGCGGCTCGGACAGCGGGCCGTCACGGGAGATCCAACCGGGCGAGCTCTTCGCGGACGCGTACGGTGTCGGGCGCGTCCGGGCCGAGCAGCCGCGTGCGGGCGTCGAGCACCACCCCGTAGACGTCGGCGGCGTCGGCGATGCGGTCCTGCATGGCCAGCAGGTCGCCGAGTCCTTCCCAGGTCACGTAGACGGCGAGGTCTTCGTCGCCGAGCGTGTCGCGTTGGATCGCGAGGATCGTGCGCAGTTCGGTTTCGGCTTCGGCGTACCGGTCGAGGGCGGCCAGGCAGCCCGCGAGCTGGTAGCGGGCGCCGAGGGTCGCCGGGTGCTCCTCGCCGAGCAGCCGGGCCCGGTTGACCGTCACGGTCCGGTACGCCTGCTCCGCTTCCGGCCAGCGGTCGAGTTCGAGGTAGACCGCGCCGAGGCTGGCGAGGGTGATGTAGTAGCTGGGGTCGTCCAGCCCGATCGCCTCCTGCTCGCCTGCGAGGACCTGCTGGAACTCGGCTTCGGCTTCGGCGTACCGGCCGGCGGCGGCCAGGCATTCGGCGACGTTGTAGCGGGCGGCCAGGGTGTTCGGCGTGTCCGGCCCGGCCGTCGCGCCCGAGGCGGTCGCGAGCACCGTCAGCTCGGCGAGTGCCGCGTCGAAGTCGCCGAGCGCCCGGTAGAGGGAGGCCAGCGTACGCCGGGTGTCGAGGGTCTCCGGGCTGGTCGCGCCCAGCGCCGAGATCTCGGCCTGGAGCAGCTTGCGGCGTTCGTCGACGGCTTCGGCGTACCGGTCGGCGTCGGTGAGCATGGCGGCCAGTTCGTCGCGGGCGTACCGGGTCTCCTGGTCGTCGGGTCCGAGCGCCTCGTCGCGGAAGGTCAGGATGTCGCGGAGTTCGTCGATGGCGCCGTCGCGGTCGCCGGCCCGGCCGCGGAGCACGGCGGCGTTCAGGCGGCTGGCCAGGGTCGCGGCGTGCCGCTCCCCCAGGGCTGTCGCCTCGTCGGCGGCCAGGGCCCGGTAGGCCGCCTCGGCTCCGGCGTAGTCGTCGACCTGGTAGTGCGCCCAGGCTGCTTTGCGCCGGGCGACCAGCACGGTGTTGTCGGCCGATCCGAGAGTGCGGGCGTACGCGTCGGCGAGGTGGTCGAGTTCGGGGACGGCCTGCGCCCAGCGTTCGGCCTCGGTGAGCATGGTGGCGTACGCCGCCCAGGTGGTGAGCACGGCCGGGTCGGCGTCGCCGAGCGCGGCACGCTGGGCTGTCAGGGCGGCTTGGTATTGGGTGACCGCGTCGTCCGCGCGATCGGCTTCGACGAGGGCGTCGGCCAGGTCGAGGCGGGCGGCCACCACGTCCGGGTCGGCCGGTTCGTGTTCGGTCAGCAGTCCGTCGACGCTTTCGGTGAGCAGGGCCAGACCCCGGTCCGCCGACACCGAGGCGACCAGGAGCCAGGCCAGCGTCGACCGGGCCGTGACGACCTCGGGAGAGTTCGGGGCGTAGACGTCGAGCAGTTCGGTCAGCACCGCCTGGAGTTCGGCCTCGGCGGCGGCGAGGTCACCGGCGTCGCGCCGGATCACCGCGTACGCGGTCCGGGCCGACACCGTGTTCGGATGGGTCGCGCCGAGCAGGGCGGTACGCCGGTCGATCACGATGCGGTACTGCTCGGCCGCCTCGTCGAGCCGCTGGAGTTTGTACAGCGACCAGCCCCATTCGTCTCGGCAGACGAGCGTGCGTTCGTGGTCTTCACCACGCGACCGGAGGTGGATCTGCAGCACTTCGCCGAAGATCTGTTCGGCCTCGGCGAAGCGGCCCGCCGACGACAGCAGCATCGCCAGGTTGTCCCAGGTGATGAGGGTGCTGGGGTCGTCGTCGCCGAGCACTCGCCGCTTGGCCGCCAGCACGTCGCGATATTCGGCCTCGGCGGCGGCGAGGTCGCCGATCTCGGAGCGCAGCCGGGCGATCTCGTGCCGGGTGGCCAGCGTGTGCGGGTGCTCCAGCCCGAGGGTGCGCGTACGCGCTTCGGCGACTCCGCGGAACTCCTGCTCAGCGTCGGCCCACCGGGCCTGCCGGGCGATCGCCCCGGCCAGGTTGTGCCAGGTGACCAGGGTCGTCTGATCGTCTGGGCCGAGACTTTCCCGTTCGATCGCCAGCACGTCGCGGTAGATCTCTTCGGCTCCGGCCGGATCGCCGGACTCGTAGAGCAGGGTGGCGATCTCGTACCGGACGTTGATGGTGCTGACGTCGGCGTCGCCGAGCGTACGGCGGCGGGCCTCGGCGACCGCCCGGAACTCGGTGAGCGCGCGGGCGGTGTCGCCGGAGGCGCGCAACAGTTCGCCGAGTTCGTAGCGCGGCACCAGGGTCGCCGGATCGTCCGGTCCGAACAGGACGGTCCGGTGGTCGATCACCCGCTGGTACTCGGCTTCGGATGCGGCGTACCGGCCGAGCTTGTAGAGCACCCAGGCCACCTCGAAGCGCGACGAGGTGGTGACCGGGTCGTCGGGACCGAAGACGCGTTCGCGGACTTCGACGACCTGCTCGTACTCGTCGAGCGCGGACTGCCAGCGCTCCTGGCTCGCCAGCACGCCGGCCAGGTTGTGCCAGGTGACCAGAGTGGACGGATCGGCCGGGCCGAGCGCTTCGCGTTTCTGAGCCAGGACGTCGCGGTAGACCTCTTCGGCCTCGTCCGGCCGGCTCTGATTGCTCAGCACCCAGCCCAGCTCGTGCCCGGAGCTGAGGGTGGACGGATCGGCCCTGCCGAGCACCCGCTGCCGGGTCGCGACGACCTCGCGGAACAGCTCCTCCGCCTCCGCCCAGCGGCCCAGCGCGGCGAGCGTACCGGCCAGGACATGCCCCGTCGTCTGGACGTCGGGCGCGTCGGGGCCGTAGATCCGGCTCTCGTCGGCCAGCACGTCCCGCAGGATCGGCTCGGCCGCCGCGGGCTGATCCGTGTTCTTCAGCATCAACCCGTACGAGTATCGGCCGACCAGGTGCAGCCGGAAGCGCTCGCCGTCGTCCGCCCCGTCGGGGGGTGCCCAAGCGGACAGCAGTCGCTCCCACGTCTGCGCTGTGCGTACCAGTGGATTGAGGTTGTTGGAGACCAGCGCGAAGCTGAGGCCGCCGACAGGCCGGAACTCGTCGAGGGCCTGGGTGAGCAGGTCCTCGGCCTCCGGGCGGCCGTCCTCGACCGCGAGCAGGTGCAGCCGGGACAGCACCGATCCGCGTTGCTCGCCGTCGATGGGCCGGGTGAGCTGGGAGCGGTAGTAGGACTCGGCCCGGTCGGGCCGGCCGGCGGCCAGGTGCAGGTCGCCGAGGTCCATCTCGGGCAGGAAGGCACCGGCCCGCCGCGACGGCCGGGCGGTGATCTCGGCGACCGCCGCGCCGACCTGCTCGAGCAGCTCGTCGGAGGGGGTGCTGTTGCGCAGCTCGGTGGTGATCCAGGCGAAACCGGACTCGACCTCGGGGAACCGGTCGAGGTGCGGGATGAGCGCGGTGAAGGCGTCGGTCGCCGCGGCCCAGTCGGCGCGGCTGATCGCGACCCGGGCGCGCAGCGAGTGCGCCGCGACCTCGGCCCAGTCCGGCACCGGGAGCGCGGCGAGGTAGGCCGTGTCGGTCTCGGCCGTCAGCGGCCAGAAGGACTGCTCGCGCTCGGCGGCGGCCGCGGCGATCCGGGCGAACACCGGCGCGGCGGCCGGATACCGCAGCCCGAGGATGCCCGCCAGCGCCGGCAGGTTGTGGACATCCTCAAAGGATCGGCTGGTCCGGGCGTATCGGACGGCGATCTGTTCGTCCTCGCCCGCACCGGGAGTGCCGAGCGCGATCCGGCACAGCGCGCGTTCGAAGCCGACGTCGGAACTCCAGCTGCGCTCGTCGTCCAAGCCCTCGACGATCTGCGCCGCCCGCTGCGGGTCGCCACCGAGCAGATGCAGCCAGACGCTGATGCCTTCCCAAGCCTCGGGCATCGGCGGCGTGGCCAGCGTCCGGTCCAGCGCCGCGACGTCACCGGCCTGCCATTCCGCCATGGCGCGCAGCCACAGGTGGAAGGCCGTCTGCCGCTGCTCGGCCGTCGCGCTGTCCAGCGCGGCGAGCGCGGCCACGTGGTCACCGCGCAGCACCTCCAGCCGCGCCCGGCTCTCCGGCTCGGTCACGGCCACGGTGGCCATCAGCTCTAGGTCGCCGCTGTTCGCGGCGGTGGTGCTCAAGGTGTTGCCGTCGGGGATATACCGGTCGGTCAGCGGCGGTCGCGCGGCGGCAAAGCTCAGCTCAGCTCGTACGCCGTAAGCGCCGAGCAGGGAGCAGGCGGTGCCGAAGGTCTCGAAGTACGCCTCCGTCCCGGCGAACAGCGTGTCGTAGCACTGCAACCACACGACGGCTTCGAGTACGCGCGGGAGCTGCTCGGCCTCGATCCGCGACTGCATCATGCTCATCCGCGCCCGGGAGATGTACGCCCAGGCGTAGTCCAACGTCGGCAGCCCGCTGCGGTACGCCTCGCCCCACACGTCGAGGGCGTGCGCCAACCGGTCGGGGTCGACCTGGCCGCGCCGCTCCGGGGCGTACGCCAACACCTGCAACGCGTCGGCGAAAGTCCACCGGGCGCCGGGGGTCAGCGCGTGCAGCCCGTCGGCGGTCGTCATCAGCTCGGCCGCGGCCTCGGAGTCGCCGGAGTCGAACGCCAACAACGCGGCCCGTTCGTACTCCGCACCGGCTTCGGTGGGCAGCAGGTCGCGCAGCATCAGGGCACGCAGCCGCCGGGCGGGCAGTTCGAGCGGCTCCGGCGCCTCGCCCGGGAGCGTGGTCAGCAGGTCGATCGCGGTGTCGACGGCGTGCAAACCGTCGGCCGGCCGCTCCAATGCCTGGTAGAGGACGCCGAGGAAGTAGTGGACGGCCGGATCGTCGGGACGGCGTACGCGGGCGGCCCGCTCGATGTTCTCGGCGAGGTCGGCCGGGGCCATCCGCTGGGCGAACCGGGCGATGCGGCGCTCGATGTCACTGTGGTCGCCGGCCTCCACGATGGACTGGAAGCGCAGGAACGACAGGCTCGCGTCGTCGGGGTGGCGGGCCAGCCCGGCGTCGGTGGCCGCCCGGGCGTTGCCGTATTCGTTGGCAGCCAAGAACAGGCACGCCCCGGCGCGGGCCGTCGCCACCGAATCGGGGGTACGGCGTACGGCTTCGGCGTAGTCGAGTGCGGCGGCGTCGAGGTCGTGCTGATGCAGGCGTACCAGGGTGCGCAAGGCGTACGGCTCTTCGGTGTCGACTCCCCCGGCGATGCCGGCCGCGATGTGCTCCAGCGCCAACTCGGCCTGCCCGAGCTGTTCGTAGACGTGCGCCAGCCGAAGATCGATCGCCGCATCCTGCTGCGTCTCGCTTGCTTGTGGTGCGCCCGTCTGGGTCGCGGCCGTCTGGGTCGCGGCCGCTTGCATCGCGCGTGCGGCCAGGAAGGCGGTCAGCGCGGCGTCCAGGTTCCGTTGGCGCAGCCGGGTTTCGCCGAGCAGGGTCAGCAGCTCGGCGTCGTCCCGCACGAGATCGCCCGCCCGATCGAGCAAGGCGCTCGCCTGGTCGACGGTTTGGAGGGTCAGCCGGGCGCGGACGACGAAGGCGAGCAACCGGCACCGGTCGCCTGCCGGCACCGAGCCGTCGGTCTCCACGGAGTAGTCGGCGGTGACCGCGTCGGCCAGCGGGCGCAGCAGGGTCGGCCGCAGCAGCGGAACCAGCGCCGGCAGTACGCGGATCACCGCACGCGGCGCGGTGGCGAGCCGGTCGAACGCGAGCCGCAGCGCCTCGGACCGTTCCCCGTGGGCCAGCAGCGCCTCGATGAGCGCGGCGAACACCTCGTCGGGCTTGTCCTCGGGTTCGGCGATGGCGCGGCGCAACGCGTCGACCGCCTCGTCGCGGCGGCCGTGTTCGGTCAGCGCGCGGCCCAGGGTCAGCAGGATCGGCACGATCGCCGGGGGCAGGCTGCCGGCGGGGCGGGCCGGCGCCTCAGGCGAGGGGTTGCTCACCGGTGCTCCACCTTCCGCTTCCGGGGAAGTTGTCGATGACGGGCCGGCCGGACTGCTCCCACGGCGGGGCGGTGGCCTGCTGCGAGCCGGGCGACTCGCCCGGCGGGCCGGACGGCTCGGCGACCCGGGGACCGCTGCCACCGGCGGAAGCGGAGACGGGCAGGAGAGCCGGGGTGAGCAGCGGGCCGGACTCGCGCAGATACAGCACGGGCAGGCCGAATCCCGCGCGCTGCTGCGACTCGCCCATCATGCCGCTGAGATACAGCTCCCGGCGGGCGTGGTGCATCGCGACCTCGATCGGCCGCCGGTCGACCAGCGCCTGATAGAACGCCCGCGCGAATTGGTTGGCCAGCCGCAGCTGGACTTGGTAGTGCATCGCGATCACTGCCGGGATGTTCTTCTGGGCCAGCGACTGGGCCAGGCCGGAGATGACGTGATAGCCGCTGGCCGAGGTCGCCGCCGATTCGCAGGCCTGCAGGAAGACCAGGCGCAGCCCGGAGGCGCTGAGGCTGAGCTGGTTGGCCAGGTCGCGGTCGTCGATCCAGAGCGCCTTGTTGTTCTCGTCCGGGAAGGCCATCTGCCCACGGGGCCGCCCGTCCGCGCCGTCGACGTACCGGCCGTGCGAGATGACGTGCACGACCTGGGGATCGAACTGCTCGACGGTGTTGAGGAAGGACCGCCAGGTCGTCTGGACCGGCAGCTCCTCGTTCGCCGGGAAGCTGCGCCCGTCGTGCGCATGGTTCTGCGTCAGCACCCGCAGATCGATCCGCGCCTCGCCGCCCAGGTCACGCAGCTCCATCAGCGTTTCCAGGACGGCCTCGTACTCGATGTCGGTCTCGGTCACGTCGTTCGGGGCGAGTACCACGAACAGGACGCGCAGCGGTGGGCGTACCTGGATCATGCGGGCGGAGACCGCCAGCGGAAGTTTGCGGGTGAGCATGAAGTTCGTGCTCTCGCCGAGGAAGAAGCCCGTGTCGGGGTCCTCGCGATCCAGTGGGACGTAGAGGTACTCCCAGGGCCACGACGCGAGGCGTTCGGCCCCGGAACCCATCTCCAGCACGACGCGGAGCAGACGCCGCTGGCCGTTGTCGGCGTACGGGTCGCCCTTGATCGCGCGGCGCAACAGCGCACCGGGCCCGTTGTCGTCGCGGCGCGAACCGAACAGCGTCACGAACAGGTGCTCGCCGAGCAGCTTCAGCTCGTGCACGTTGATCAACCGGTTGCTGCGCAACAGGTCCACGAAGACCTCGACGGTACGCCACCGCAGATCGTCGATCTCCAGCTCGCCGACGACGGACTGGCTGTAGCCGCCGCGCCGCCATTCGGCCTGGACCCGGCGGTTGCCGACCTGGATCGCGAACTCCTCCACCGCCAGATCCGTCATGACGCCCTCACGACGGGGCTGAGGTCATAGCTGCGGGTGTCGCCGACGGGCGCGCCCTGAGTGAAGAACGCGCGCAACGCCGACGGCAGTTCCCGGATCATCGCCTGGAGCCCTGCCGGGAAGAACGTGAACCGCCGGTACGCCCGCATGACCGCCCGCATCCGCACCGACTCCACGTCCCGGGGAACCTGGAGGATGATCACGAGTTGCGGCGGGTCCTCGGCGAAGAACTCCGCGCCGTCCAGCCGCCAGAACACCTTCTCCAGCCCTTCAGCGGTGTGATCGACCCTGGCAGCCGTCATCCGGAAGCGCACCGGGGCGAGCGCGACATCGACCGACGCTCCCACCTCGGCCTTCGCTTTCCCACCGGCTGACAGCGGCAGCGGCACCCCGGCGAGCGCGCCGATCGCGTCCAGCGGAATCGTCGGGACCTTCACCGCGAGCTTCGCGTCCGCGCCCACCCCGACGTGGAACTCGCCGCCGGCCGACACGATCGTGTCGAACCTGCGGTTGGGCAGGATGTCGAAAGCACGCGGCCGGCGGCGCGGATCGGGTTCGTCCGGGTTGAAGTCGACCCGCAGCTCCAGCCGGGTGAACCCCCAGCCGCGACGGGGGAACAGCAGGATCGGCAGCCGGATCCACCAGAAGGTGTACCCCTCCTCCAGCGCCGCGCGCCAGGCGGCCGAGGTCCGGTCGGCGTTGGGCAGGTCCAGAATGGGCACCGGCAGCACGTCGGGGAACGAGCCGAACTCGACGGAGTCCTCGTTCAACGCCCGGAGCAGATCACCGAACTCGTTGTCGGCCTCGCCGGTGGCGCCCAGGTGACCGGACAGCGCGTCGACCCGCCGGGCGGCGTCGAGAAGAACCGCGGCTCTGTCCTCAGTGAGATCGGCGCTGAAGTCGAGATCGTCACTCGTCATGATCACCATTCTCGATCGGATCGGCGAGTGTCCAGTATCGACGCAGCCCTCCCCCGCCCACTAGCACCTTTCCGACCGATCACCCCCGGGCGCGATGGCGCGACGCTCGGCCCATCCGTCCCCGCTCGAACGTCCCCCGGCGGTGGTGGCGGCTTCGGCGGCGGTTTACGAAGCGGCGGCGGCTTTGCGTGCCCGGTACGCGCTGACGGCCGCCCGGTTCCCGCAGCCGCCGTCGCAGAATCGCTTGGACCGGTTCTTCGACAGGTCGACGTAGACGTCGCCGCAGTTCTGGTATTCGCAGATGCGCAGCCGGCTGAGTTCACCCGTACGCACGACGTCGATGAAGGCCATCGCCGCCTCGACGGCCATCCGGTCGGCCAGCGGGGCATCGGACGGAGTGGCGTGCAGGTGGTAGTCCCAGTTGTCGTGTTTGACCAGCTGGGGCAGGGCGTTGGTCTCGCGGAGCAGCGCGTTGATGATGTCGACGAAGTCTTCGGTGCGCTCGGCGATCGCCAGTTCCCACATGTGGCGCAGCCGGGGCCGCAGCTCCCGAACGGCCTGCAGCTCCGCCCGGGTGTGCGTACGCCCGCCGCTCCATCGGTAGGCCACGAAGAACTCGTCGAGGGCGGCCTCGTCGGGCAGTTTCTCGTCACTGATGCCGTCGGCGTCGACCGTGTTCACCAGGGCGGCGGCCCCGGCCAGGGACACTTCCGTGTCATGAGTAAACAGCATCTTGACTCATTTCCGTGGGAAGCCTACTGTCATCAGTGTAACCCACATTGACTTATTACCGAGGTGATCGACATGGCGCAGCGCGCTACCACAGCCGGCCTCGGGCTGGCCCTGCTCTCCGCCGCGACGTTCGGGACCTCCGGCACGTTCGCCCGGTCGCTGATCGAGGCCGGCTGGTCGGCCGAGGCCGCCGTGGCCGCCCGAGTCGGCATCGCCGCGCTGGTGCTGGCCATCCCGACCGCCGTCGCGCTGCGCGGCAAGGGCCACGTCCTGCTGCGTAACCTGCGGGCCATCGGCCTGTTCGGCATCCTGGCGGTCGGCGGCGCGCAGGTCTGCTTCTTCAACGCCGTTCAATACGTGCCGATCGGCGTCGCGCTGCTGCTGGAGTACCTCGGCATCATCTTGGTCGTCTTCTGGATGTGGGTGGCGCACGGCCAGCGGCCGACCCGGCTCACCGTCGGCGGGGCGGTCGCCGCGCTGGCCGGTCTGGTGCTCGTGCTGAACCTGACCAGCGGCGATGGCATCAGCGGCGTCGGCGTCCTGTGGGGGCTGGGCGCGGCGGTCGGGCTGGCGGCGTACTTCGTGCTCTCGGCACGGGTGGACGAGGAACTGTCGTCGGTCGCCCTGGCCGCCGGCGGGATGGGCCTCGGCTCAGCCGTCCTGCTGGTGCTCGGCGGGGTCGGCGTCCTACCGCTGCACGCGACCTTCGGCGACGTCACCTTCGCCGGGCGCGTGGTCAGCTGGGTCGTGCCGATCCTGGGGCTGTCGCTGATCGCCGCCGCGTTCGCGTACGTGACGGGCATCGGGGCCGCCCGGGTCCTGGGAGCTCGACTGTCCTCGTTCGTCGGGCTCACCGAGGTCCTGTTCGCGGTCCTGTTCGCCTGGCTGATCCTGGACGAACTGCCCACCGTCGTTCAGCTGCTCGGTGGCGTACTGATCGTGGCGGGTGTCGCGCTGGTCCGGCTCGGCGAGCGGACCGCGCCCGCCACCGACCCCACCCCGGCCTCCACCGCCTCCCCCGCCGACACGCCCGACCTCGTCGACGCGCTTCCTCGTTGATCATGGAGTTTCCGGTCGCGGCACACCGCCGAGACCACGGCTAACTCCATGATCAACGGGAATTGGGCGGGGCGCGAGGGGTTCCCCGGTGTCAGACCCAGCCGGTAGGTTCGGCTGATCGGGCCGGCTGGGGGAGGGGGCGCGGATGCCACAGGGCGGGATCTTCTGCGTCGAGGGACAGTGGCATCGCGACCTCCGGGACCGCAGTTCGGTCCGCTCGACGTTGGAGCTGCTCGAACGGCATCGCGGGATCAGGTTCATCCATAAGGACGTCGCCGCCCCCGACGAGCTGACCTATTTCCTCGACCGCTGGACCCTCAAGCAATACGCCGACTACACGGTGGGCTTCTTCGCGATGCACGGCGAGCCCAGCCGGCTGTGCCTGACCGACTGGCACAGCGTCGAGCTGGACGAGATCGCCGACCAGCTCGCCGGCAAGTGCGGGGGCAAGCGCCTCTACTTCGGCAGCTGCTCGGTGATGCAGGGCTCGGAGGCCAAGCTGCACGCCTTCCTGCGGGCGACCGGGGCCGCGCTCATGTGCGGCTTCTCCCGCCAGGTCGACTGGGTCGAGTCGGCCGCGTTCGAGACGGTGCTGCTCGACGTGCTCGCCTCCGGCCAGCGGCACAACGCCACCGAGCTGCGCATCGGGTCACGGCAGTGGGCGCCGCTGGCGGCGTACCTGGGGTTTCGGATCGTCTATGCCAACGGGCGGGTGTGGCGGCCCGGCGTGGCCAAGGTTCGCGTGCCTCGGCAGGTCATGCACTCGCCGTCATAGCGTCTGCTCCAGGCGGACGCTGATGGTCCGGGTCGCGTACCCGAGGTACTCGTTGAGCCGGCGCATGTCCGCGTTGCCACGCTGGGTCCAGGTGTAGACCTCGCGCAGCCCTTTGTTTGCGGCCCAGTGCAGAGTCGCGCGCTTGACGGCCGAGGCCACGCCCCGCCCACGCCAGTCACGGCGGACGGTCGTGAAGGCATTCTCCGCGCGGTCGGTCTGGTCGGTGTCGAGGATCAGGCCGGCGGTTCCGATCAGGTCGCCGGTCGCGTCATCGATCGCGAGGAACGTCGCGCTGGGCTCGCCCAGCCACTCGTCCTCCCACTCCGCCAGCGACACCTTCATCGGCGCGCTCACCGCCATGTCCGCCACCCCGGGCAGGCCCAGCGGCTCATACGCTTCGCGCCACAGTTCCGGCCGCTCGGCCACAGTCACCAGGGATACGCCCAGCGGTGCGACCGCCGCTGGTTCGTCGCCGATGGCGCGGACCTGTTCCACCTGGCGATCTACTTCGACGAATCCGTAGCGCTCGGCGAACGCGGCCGACCCGGCGTCGTCGGCGTTGCCGGAGGCGGCCGGGAAGCCCCGGCGGCGTGCCTCGCCGACCAGGTACGCCAGCAGCTCTGCGCCGATCCCCTGCCGCCGGAAGTCGGGCAGCACCCAGGGCGCGACCGAGCCGGTGCCGCCGATGCTCGACGGGATCAAGCCGCCCGCCGCGACCAGTACGCCGTCGCGCTCGACCACGAACAGCTGCCGATCGGCGGAGGCACGCGACTTCAGCTCTGCCAGCGTCGCCGTACGCTCATAGGGGTAGACCGCTAGGCGGACCGAGCGCCAGGCCTCGTAGTCGGCGTCGGTGGACACTGCGCGGATCGTCAAGCTGCTCACGCGACGCACCGTAGCGGTCGCCGCGGTGACCTGTGAAGCCGATTTCGGCGGGCCCGGTAAGCGTCAGCCGCGATATCCCGGATGGACGCCCGGGGTCAACATCTGCTGCGCGGCGATCCGGCTGAGCATCTCATGCAGCGCCTTGCGTTCGTCGTCGTCGAGGGCCGCGCAGAGATCGTCCTCGTGAGCCCGCCCGACCGCGCCGACTCGCCGGAACAGCTGAGTGCCCGCCTCGGTGAGGTGCAACGCGTAGGAGCGGCGGTCGGGTTCACCGCGTCGCCGCTCGACCAGCCCTCGCTCTTCCAGGGTGTCGACCATCGTGACGAATCGGCTCGGCGGCGTTCCGAGCCGCCTGGCGTACGCCTGCTGGCTCAGTCCCGGGTCGGCGGCGAGCATCCGCAGGAGTCCGGCTTGGGCCGGGGTCAAGTCGAGCGTCGCCACCCGTTCGCGGAACGCGGCTGCGGCATGCGCGCCGATCTGGGCGAGCAGGAAGGCGTTGCCGCCCATCTGAGACCTGTGCTCCACGGCCCGATCGTAGCAGTTGATAAATGATATACAGCTGTATACGATATCCGCCTGTCCATTATTTTGGAGGCAGTAATGGCTCGACCCCAGTCCGGACCACCGCTGATCGCCCCAGCCGCCGCGTTCGCCGCGCTCACCGTCGCGGGCATCGCCTTGGCCGCCCGCACCCCACGACCCGACGCGCCCGCCGCCGAGGTCCTCGGCTATCTGCACGAGCACGCCGGATCGGTCCGGCTTTCCGCGTTCCTGCTGTTCGGGGCGTCCGTCCCGCTGGCGATCTGGGCCGCGGCGGCGTACCGGCGGCTCCGGGCGCTGGGCATCACCGCACCCGGATCGGCGATCGCCCTGGCTGGAGGCGTGCTGGCGGCCGGGTTCGCCGCCATCTCCGCCCTGATCACCTGGACCGCCAGCCGCCTCGGCGACGCGCCCGATCTCGCGGCCGCGTTGCGGGACCTCGCGTTCATCACCGGCGGTCCCGGGTTCACGGCGTTCCTGGGCCTGCTGCTTGCCGGGGTGGCCGTGCCCATGGCGCTGTTGCGCATCCGTCGCCCGTTCGCGCTGGCCGGTCTCGGCCTCGCCCTGGTCGGCGAACTCTCCACACTCGCCGTGCTCACGCTGGATCTGGCAGTCCTGCTACCGGTCGCCCGCTTCGGCGGAATCCTTTGGCTGCTGACGGTCAGCCTCCTGCTGCCCGCCAGCAGGCCGCGGACGAACGGCGTACCGGAATGACCGCGCTGGTAACCGGCGGCACCGGCGGCATCGGCTTCCACATCGCCGCCAAGCTCCGCGCGGCCGGGCAGACGGTGCTCATCACCGGCCGCGACGCCGATCGGGGTCAAGCGGCCGCTGACCGGCTCGGTGCCACCTTCCTGCCCGCGGACCACGCGATGCCGGCGGGCCGACATCGGCTGGCCCAACTGGTACGCGATCAGGCAGCGCAGCTGTCCGTGCTGGTCAACAACGTCGGCGGGGCGGCGTACGCGACGCGGACGGTGACGGCCGAGGGGCACGAGGCGATCCTGGCGCTCAACTACCTCGGCCCGGTCGCGTTGACGCAGTCCCTGCTGCCCCTCCTCACGCCGGACGCGGCGGTGGTTCAGGTCGTGTCGAGCGCCTTCACGATGCATACCGCCGATCCGTTCACCGAGCCGGCCGCCTACACCGCCATCGGGGCGTACGCGCGAGCGAAGCAGCTGAGCGTGCTGGCGACGCTCCACCTGGCGCGGCTGCTGCCGCAGGCCAAGGTCAACGCGGTGAACCCGGGGATGGCGTGGACGGCCGGGGTGGCCGCGCTCACTCCGGAGGCCGTCCCGGCCTGGCGATACGTCTGGCCGATCGTCCGGTTCTTCCAACGCCGGGCGGCCCCGGAGAAGGCCGCCCGAGGTCCGGCGGCGCTGGCGATCGCGCCGGACCTCAGCGGCCGGTACTACGAGGGAGGCAGACCTCGTCCGCTGCCGTCCCGGCTGCTCGATCCGCAGTGGCAGCGGCGCGCCTGGGACGAGGTAGCTGCCGCCGTGGGATGACCGAGTCCGGCTGGTGCTGTGCGCGTACCACTGGTTAATGAATGACGTGGGGCACGAACCTGGCGCCGGTGTCGGTGATCAGGCCGGACGTCTCGCGGATCCCGAGGCCCGCGGGCTCGCCGTCGACCACCCACGCGCCCAGCACCGGCCGCACCCCGTCGAACTCGGGCAGCGCGTAGAAGGCCTGGTAGCACTGGGGGCCTTCGGCCGCCTCGCCGATGGTGAAGCCCGGCGTGATGATCTGGACCCCGGCGCCTTCTCGGCCGAGCAGCGGCTTGGCGACGTAGCCATGGATGATCAGGTCACGCGGCCCGTCGAGGTACGCGGGCAGCAGGTTCGGATGGCCCGGGTGGCGTTCCCAGAGCACCGCGAGCAGCGCCTTGTTCGACAGCAGCATCTTCCACGCGGGCTCGATCCAGCGCGGGCCGCGATCGGACAGCGCCAGGTCGAGCAGGTGGCCGCCGAACTGGTCGCCGACCATCCACTCCCACGGGTAGAGCTTGAAGATCGTCTTGATCTCGCGGTCTTGCTCGTCGACGAACCGGCTGCCGCGGCCGAGCCGACCCGGGTCCCAGCCGATCTCCTCCATCGGCAGGCAGACCGTGTGGTGGCCGGCCAGCTCGGCGCATTCCTGGAGGTAGCTGACGGTGACGTAGTCTTCGCCGATCTCGTCGGCGGTGGTGAACGCGAGGTGCAGCGGGCCGCTGATCGAATGCTTCCGCCAGGCGTCGACCAGCCGCTCGTGCAGCGAGTTCCACTGGTCGGCGTCGGGGAACCGGTCCTCCAGCCAGAACCACTGCGGGCCGGCCGCCTCCAGCAGCGATGTGGGGGTGTCCGCGTTGTACTCCAGCAGCCGGGCCGGGCCGGAGCCGTCGTAGCGCAGATCGAACCGGCCGTAGAGGCTGATCTCGCGGTCGCGGTCGCGCCAGGACTGCTCGATCAGCTGGATGACGCGGGAGTCGGAGATGCCGTAGTCGGCGTACCGGCGGGTGGTGACGACGTGCTCGACCGCGTCCAGGCACAGTTCGTGCAGCTCGGCGACGACCTCCTCCAGTCGCTCGACCTCGGCCAGGCTGAACTCGTAGTACGCCGACTCGTCCCAGTACGTCGTCGGCCGCCCGGACTCGTCTGGCAGCACCGCGTAGTGCAGTCCCTGCTCCTCGACGATGCGCTGCCAGTCCGGCCGGGGTTGGGTCGTGATCCTTCGCATCAGCTTCCGCCGCCGAAGTGGCTGCCGAATCCGCCGCGGGTGAACGACCCACCGGTGACCTTTCCGGTGCCGCCGCCTCCGTGGCCGCCGTAATACCAGCGTCCGTGCCCGCCCGAGCGGCAGTAGCTGGAGTCGATGCGCTGCATGGTGTTGGGATCGACACAGTCACGCCGGTTGTCGCGGTAGACGGCGAAGCCGCAGCAGCCCAGCACGATGACGCCGATCACCCCGTACGCGACGTGCTTGGACTTGAACTTCCGTTGCGGCTGGGCGGCTTTCACCGGCGTGGGCGTTGTCATCTGCACCCCTCCGCGTCGCCGTTTGCGACGACGCTTCCTCCCCGCGCTGTTGGTCATGAGCGGCGAGGATACCCGGACCCCACAACCCTTGCGCAGGTCAGCTAATCTTCCGCGCCATGAGTGATGTGCTCGACGGCCTGGTCGGCTCCGTTGCGTTCACCGGGGTCGGCGTACTGCTGCTGCTCGGCGGGTTTCTGCTGGTCGACTGGCTGACGCCGGGGACGCTGCGGCACCAGATCTGGAGCGAGCGCAACCGCAACGCGTCGCTCTTCCTCGCCTCGGCGTTGGTCGGCGTGGGGGCGATCGCGTTCACCTCGATCATGACCACGTACGCCGAGTTCTGGGTCGGCCTGGTGTCGACCGCGATCTACGGAACCCTCGGTCTGCTGCTCATGGCGGGCGCGTTCTGGCTGCTCGATCTCCTGACGCCGGGCAAGCTGGGCGAGATCATCGTCGATCCCGAACCGCACCCGGCGGTGTGGGTGAGCGCGGCCTCGAACGGGGCGATCGCGGCGATCGTCTGCGCTGCGATCTCCTAGCGCCGCGATCTTCCGAGGTTGGCCGCCTAAGCTGGCGGCGTGGGGGATGTCTACGTCATAGAGACCGGGGTCGTCGAACTCGTCGAGGACCCCGACGAGCCGGACGCCTGGACGCTGGTCGTCAACGGCATGCCGCAGTCGCACGTGAACCTCGCCGACCCGGTGATGATCGCGTTCGACTACGTTCGCCGGTCGCTCAAGATGATCGAGCTGACGCTGCCCGCCGGGCCGTTGCGCGTACTGCATCTGGGCGGCGGCGGGCTGAGCCTGCCGCGCTGCCTGTCGCTGCTGCGGCCGGGCAGCGAGCAGACCGTCGTCGAGATCGATCCGCTGCTGGCCGACCTGGTCGCCGAGAAGTTGCCGCTGCACCCCGACTCCGGGGTCACAGTCACCATCGGCGACGCCCGGGACGCGCTGGCCGCCGCTCCGGCGCAGGAATACGACCTGATCATCGCCGACATCTTCACCGGCTCGGCGGTCCCCCGGCACGTGACGAACGCCCAGTTCGTGAAACTGGCGGCGGCTGCCCTAGCTCCCGGCGGCATGTATCTGGCCAACGTGATCGACGGCCGGCCGCTGATCTTCCTGCGGGGCCTGATCCAAGCCGTCCGGGACGCGTTCGGCGACCTCGTAGTCGCCGCGGAGGAAGACGTCTTCGCCGAGCAACTGCGCGGCAACTTCCTGATCGCGGGCTCGGACCGGGATCTGCGCGTACTCAGCGAGCTGCCCGAGGACGACCCCTATGATCTCGTCGTCAAGCGGGGCAAGGAGCTGAGCAGATTCTTGGCCGGGGAGCTGCCTAACCGCTGATCTCGTTGCCGGGATGGGTGCGGTCGTAATCGTCCCGGGCTTGCGCGATGACCTCCTTGTGCGCCGCCGACCAGTCGGTGAGCTGCCGGACCAGGTGGGTCAGGCTCGCGCCGAGCTCGGTCAGCCGGTAGTCGACCTGCGCGGGGACGGTCGGGTAGACCGTGCGCACCACCAGGCCGTCGCGCTCCAATCGGCGTACCGACAGGGTGAGCATGCGCTGGGAGATGCCGTGGATGGCGCGCTGCAGTTCCCGGAAGCGCCGCGGCCCGCTCGCGAGTTCGACGATCACCAGCACCGACCACTTGTCGCCGAGGCGCGCCAGCACGTCGCGGATGCCGCAGTCCGGGTGGTCCTCGTGCCCGCAGGGTTCGAGGTCTGCCACCAGGGTGGTTACCGCGGTGTGCGTGACTGACATCGAACTGCCTCCTTGTGGCTGGTCGGTGGGCGTCTCAGGATCAGGCCATGACTGACACGATCTTGGTGACCGGGGCGAGTGGCAATCTCGGCCGGGCCACCCTTGCAGCGTTGCACGCCCGTGGCGTCGCGGCGACGGGCGGCAGCCGTACGCCGGGTGCTGGGATGCGCCGCGTCGACTTCGATGATCGTTCCACGCTGGAGCTGACCGGGGTGGCGACGCTGGTGCTGGTCTCGGCCGGATACGCCGAGGACGACGAGGTCGTCGAGCGGCATGCGAACGTCGTGGCGGCGGCGGCCCGGGGCGGTGTGCAGCACCTCGTCTACACCAGCCTGACCAGTGCCGGGGACCACCTCGCCTTCGCCTCGGCCCATCGGGCGACCGAGCGGCTGGTCCGGGCGAGCGGCGTACCGTGGACGATCCTGCGCAACGGGTTGTACGCCGAACTGTTCGGGGCGCTGCTGATGTGGGCCGGCGACGGGGTGGAGTCGGCGTACGGGGACGGCGCGCTCGCGGCGGTCACCCGGGCGGATCTGGCGGAGGCCGCCGCGATCGTCGCCGCCGATCCGGCTCGCCACGCCGGGCGCACCTACGATCTCGTCGGTACGCCCATCACTGCCGCGCAGGTGGCCGATCGGCTCGGGGTGCCGCATCGGACGATCGGCCTGGGCGAGCTGCGCCGTCGGCTGCTCGGGCTGCCGGAGCTGTTGCCGTTCCAGCCGCCGATGATCGCGTCGATCGCGACCGGCGTACGCCACGGCTTCCTGGCCGAGCCGGGCCCGGACCTGGCCGACCTGCTCGGCCGGCCGGTCCAGGATCCGGTGACGATGGCGGTGGCCGCCGCGTCGGCTACCCGGCCCGCGGTCGCCGGGCAGCCGCAGGCGGTCCTACGCCCCTAGCCGTCGGCCATCGCTCCGCTATGCAAAGCACGAAGCCAGCCTCAGGCGGGTGGCACCAGTCGGTAGCCGACGCCGCGGATGGTCAGGATCAGCTTCGGGTCGTGCTGATCGTCGCCGAGCCGCTGGCGCAGCCGCTGCACGTGCACGGTGACGGTGTTGGAGTTCTGGACTCCGCCCCACACCGCGTCGTGGATCTGTTCGCGCGTCACCACCTTGTCGGCGTTGGACATCAGCAGTTGCAGCAGCCGCAGCTCCCGCATCGGGATGCGGACCGGCTGGCCGCGGAGCTGCACGGTGAGGCTGCCGGGGTCGAGTTGCAGTTCCCCGACCTGCAGCAGCGGCCCTTCCGCAGGCATCGCCCGCAGGGCGAGCAGCATCGGCAGCAGTTCGCCGATGCGGTAGGGCCGGGCGACGCAGGCGGCGGCGCCGGCCGCGAGGGCTTCGGCCGCGGCCGGGCCGTCGCCGTCGGACACGCCGAGCACGACCGGGATGCCCGTCCGCGACGCGAGCGTACGCACGAAGGCGGCGCCGCCGATGGTGGGCAGCGCGGTCGCGGCGAGGACCGCGTCCGGATGCTCGGCACCGGCGATGAGCAGGGCCTCAGCCCCGTCCGAGCAGGTGATCGCGCGAATGGCGTGATCACCTAGCTCGTCTGCGACCCGGGACGCCACCTCCGGATCGGGATCAGCGACCAGCAGCACGACCACAGGTCACCCGAAGCGACCGGTGATGTAGTCCTCGGTCCGCTTCTCTCCCGGGTTCGTGAAGATCTTGGAGGTCACGTCGTACTCGATGAGGCGGCCCGGGTCACCGGTCTGCGAGATCGAGAAGAACGCGGTGCGGTCGCTGACTCGGGCGGCCTGCTGCATGTTGTGGGTCACGATGATGATCGTGTAGTCGTTCTTCAGCTCGAAGATGAGGTCCTCGATCGCGCCGGTGGAGATCGGGTCGAGCGCGGAGCAGGGCTCGTCCATGAGGACGACCTGCGGCTCGACGGCGATCGTGCGGGCGATGCAGAGTCGCTGCTGCTGACCGCCGGACAGGCCGGCGCCCGGCTTGGTGAGCCGGTTCTTGACCTCGTCCCACAGGTTGGCGTGCTTGAGCGCCTTCTCGCAGGCGTCGTCGAGGGCGTTCTTCTTGCGCAGGCCGTTCAGGCGCAGCCCGGCGACCACGTTGTCGTAGATCGACATCGTGGGGAACGGGTTGGGGCGCTGGAAGACCATGCCGATCGAGCGGCGTACCGCGGTGACGTCGACGGCCCGGTCGTAGATGTCCTGACCGTCCATGGTCAGCCGGCCTTCGACCCGGGCGCCGGGCAGCACCTCGTGCATGCGGTTGATCGACCGCAGGAACGTCGACTTGCCGCAGCCCGACGGCCCGATGAGGGCGGTGACCGACCGGGGCTCGATGGTCATCGTGATGTCCTCGATGGCCTTGAACTGTCCGTAGTACGCGGTCACCCCGACCGCTTCGATGCGCTTCGCCATTGTCCTTTTCCTTCGAGTCCTCGTCGGCGCGCTCAGCGCTCGAGCTTGCTACGGCGGGCCAGCAGCTTCGCCGCGATGGTCAGAATGAGCACGAGCAGAACCAGCGTCAGTGCCGCGGCCCAGGCCCGAGCCGGGGCGTACTTGCTCGCCGAGCCGGCCTGGTCCCAGATGTAGATCGCCAGCGACGACTGCTGACCGATGACCGGGTTCGTGTTGATCGAGTTGAAACCGCCGGCGACGAGCAGGACCGGGGCCGTCTCGCCGCAGGCTCGGGCGACCGCCAGCATGACGCCGGTGACGATGCCGGGCAGCGCGGTCGGCAGGACGACCCGCATGATCGTCTTCCACTTCGGGATGCCCAGGGCGTACGAGCCTTCGCGCAGGGCGTCGGGCACCAGGCGCAGCATCTCCTCGGTGGAGCGGGTGATCGTCGGCAGCATCAGTACGCTCAGCGCCAGTGACGCGGCGAAGCCCGAGTAGCCGGGCTTGCCGTCCGGGCTGTACAGCGGGTACACCACGTACACCCAGAAGGCCAGGATGAACAGACCGGCCACGATGGACGGGATGCCCGTCATGACGTCGACGAAGAACCGGATGATGTTGGCCAGCCGGCCCCGGCCGTACTCCACGATGTAGATCGCGGCGCCGACGCCGAGCGGCACGGTGATGAGCGTGGCGATGCCCGCCTGCTCCAGGGTTCCGATGATCGCGTGGTACGCCCCGCCGTTGGCGTCGAAGGCGGTGATGCCGTTCATCGAGTGGCTGAAGAAGTCGCCGTCCATCCGCTCGATGCCCTTGCTGACCAGCGTCCAGGCCACCGACAGCAGGGGCAGCAAGGCCAGGATGAACGCCGAGTAGATCAGCGAGCTGGCGATGCGGTTACGCGCCGCCCGGCTGCCCTCGATCTGCCGGGCCGCCAGCCACAGCAGGAACAGGTAGAGCACGACGGACGCGATGGCGGTCAGCACGATGCCGCCGCCGAGCAGGCCCCCGGCGTACACGATGAGATAGCTGAGCAGCACGGAGCCGGCGGCGACCGCCCAGGGCGCCCACTTCGGAAGCCGGCGGGCTCGAAGGCCCGTGACCGGCGCGGACAGGGTGGTCATAGCGCGCTCCGGAACTCACGACGGCGGTAGATGATCGCGCGGGCGATCATGTTGACGACGAGGGTGATCGCGAACAGCACCAGACCGGAGGCGATCAGCGCGCCCCGGCCGGTCTCGCCCGCCTCGCCGAAGCGGTTGGCGATGTTGGCCGCGATCGAGTTGCCGCCGACGCCGATGATGTCGAACGACACGTTGAAGGCCGCGCTCAAGGTCATCGCCAGCGCGATGGTCTCGCCGAGCGCGCGGCCCAGGCCGAGCATGACCGAGGCGATGATGCCGGGGCGCCCGTAGGGCAGCACCGCGACGCGGATCATCTCCCACTTGGTCGCACCCAGGGCCAACGCCGCCTCTTCGTTCATCTTCGGCGTCTGCATGAAGACCTCGCGCGACAGCGAGGTGACGATCGGCAGCACCATGATGGCCAGCACGATCGAGCCGAGCAGCGGCGATTTGCCGTAGGGACCCTCGCTGGCGAAGAACGGCAGGAAGCCCAGGTACTGATGCAGCCACGCGGACAGGTCGCCGACCGGGCCGACCAGGTACTCCCGGCCCCACAGGCCGAAGACGATGCTGGGCACCGCGGCGAGCAGGTCGATGAGGAAGCCCAGTGCGGTGGCGACGCGGCGCGGCGCGTAGTGCGACAGGCACAGCGCGATGCCGAGCGCGATGGGCACGGCGATCAGCAGCGCGATCGCGGCCGTCACGATGGTGCCCCAGGCCAGCGCGGCGATGCCGAACACCGACGGCGTGCTGTCGGGGAACCAGGTCTTCTCGGTGAGGAAGTTGACGGTGTCCGTCTTGATCGCCGGGATCGCCTTGGCGACCAGGAAGGTGGCGATCGCGATGATGATGACGAGCACCATGAGGCCGGAGCCGGTGGACAGCGAGCGGAAGACGCCCTCACCGCCCCCGAACCGGCGACGGCGCCCGAGGTTCACCGCGGCGGTGTCACGCCCACCGGACACGCGGTGGTTCGTGACCGAGGCCTTCTCGGTCGAAGCCGGCTTCGGATCCTGCTGATCCTGCCGGTTCGAGCCCAGGGTTGGAGGGTTCATAGTCGTTCGTCTCATCACTCTCGGGTGGCGCCTGACGAGGACGTCGGTTCGTGGGCGGTCGTGCTACGCGGTGTGCCCGGCGGGAGGTGTGAGGAGACCTCCCGCCGGGCGGCGGTGCGGTGGTGCGTCAGCTCAGTGCGGCGATCGAGGCCTGAACCTTGGTCTGGACCTCGGTCGGCAGGGCCGCGTAGCCCAGCTGGGTGAGCTTGGTCTGGCCGTCGCCGGCGGCGTACTTGAGGAAGGACTTCAGCAGCGCGACCTTGTCGGCGGCGGTGCCCTTCTCGCAGACGATCTCGTAGGTCACCAGGACGATCGGGTACGCGCCCGCGGCCTTGGTGTTGTAGTCGATCGACAGCTTGAGGTCGTTGCCGGTGCCCTTGACCTCGGCTCCGGCGATGGTCTTACCGGCCGACTCGCTGGTCAGCGCGGTGTACTCACCGGCGGCGTTCTTGATCTTCGCCTTGTTCAGGCCGTTGGCCTCGGCGAACGACCACTCGACGTAGCCGATGGCGCCGTCGGTCTTCTTCACGGCGGCGCTGACGCCGTCGCTGCCCTTCTCGCCCTGGCCGCCCGGGGCCTTCCACTCCTTGGCGTTGGAGTAGGTCCACGCGTCGGCGGCGGACTTCGAGAGGTACTTGGTGAAGTTGTCGGTGGTGCCCGACGACTCGTTGCGGTGGATCGCCAGGATCTTGGTGGCCGGCAGGGTCGCCGACGGGTTGTCCGCCTTGATCTCCGCCGCGTTCCAGGTGGTGATCTTGCCGGCGAAGATGCCCGCCAGGGTGGCCGGGCTCAGCTGGAGGTCGCTCACGCCCTGGACGTTGGTGACGATCGCGATCGGGCCGATCACCAGCGGCAGGTGGATCGCCTTGCCGGTCGCGCAGCGCGCGTCGGCCTTGGGCTGCTCGTCGTCCTTGAGCGCCGAGTCGCTGCCCGCGAAGTCGGCCAGGCCACCGGTGAAGGCGGTGACGCCCGCGCCGGAGCTGGTGCCCTGGTAGTCGACGGTCGCGCCGGAGCACTTGGCCTGGAAGTCCTTGACCCACTGCTCCATGGCGTTCTTCTGCGCGGAGGAACCCTGGGCGGTGAGCTTGCCCGTGGCGCAGTCGCCGGAGGCGGCCGAAGAAGAAGAGTTGCTCGGCGTACCCGAGTTGTTGTCAGTGCCACACGCCGCAAGCGCGAGCGTCGCGGTCAGCATGACACCGGCGAGGATGCCGTGCCGCTTGAGCTTCACGTCTGTCCCTTTCGAGGGGGTTGCCGGCCGCACGCCCGCCGAGGTGTGGCGGGGACCGGCCGGATCGCTTGATTTCCGACTGCGGTCAACGTAAGCGCGGCAGGTAGCCGCTCACCCCGAGCTGAGTGAACGAAGGGTGAACAGGTGAACGGCCGAAGGTGACATGACCAGCGGAAATTAGTCCGTTTTGTTCATCGCTGGGGCTAGAAGTGCCGCGGTGTCACGCATCGCCAGGACGGCGGTCGCAGCGGCGAAGCCGAGGTCTGCACGGTGACCTGACGGCACGGCGTACGCACGTAAAGCCGTCCCGGCAGCGGCCCGGTCAGCACGATGCCCCCGAGGGCGGGGTCGAAGCGCAGGTCGTCGACCAGCATCGCCCGTACGCCGTCAGGGTCGTCGACCTCCCAGTCGCTGACCTGATGAAAGAGGAAGCGGACCGGAAAACGCAGCCGCCGAGAACCCAGGTAACCGGCTCGATTACCGGTCACCGCCAACTCCGTACCCAGGTCACAAAGGGTGGTCAGATCCAGAAAGGCGTCGTCGAGCCAGGGCTCGATCCGATCGATCTTGACCACCACGGCGAGCGTGCGATCCCCCACACCGGTCATCTTCTCGCGACAAGGCCGTCGTTTTGGCGTTTTCCGGATGCGTACCCCGTTCGGCTGGGGCAAGCTGGCGGCATGACCGCCCGCACGCTCGTGCTCCTGCGCCATGCCAAGGCCGATCGCCCCAGCGGGATCGCCGACACCGACCGGCCCCTGACCGATCGAGGTCACGCCGACGCCGCCGCGGCCGGAGCCTGGCTGCTGGCCAGCGGACACGTTCCTGACCTGGTGCTCTGCTCACCAGCCCGGCGGACGAGGCAGACCTGGCACTCCGTGGCGATCGCGCTCGGCGGCGCGGGCTCGCCGAAGGTGCAGTACGAGCGGGAACTGTACGACGGTGAACTCGCCGAAGCACTCGACCTGATCGCGGCGGCCGCCAAGGAATCGGCGGCCGAAGCGTCGGCCGGCAAGTCGCACACCATTCTTCTCATCGGGCACAACCCGACGATCTCCCAGCTGTCGGCCGCGCTGGACCAGGCCGGGCAGGCGGACTCCGACGGGCTGCGGACCAGCGGGATCGCGGTGCACGAACTGCCCGACGAGTGGCACGCCGGAACGGTGGCTCCCCTGCGAGCCACCCACACCGCTCGCGCCGACTAGCCCGAGCGTCGCAGCGAGCCGCGCCGAGCGAGCGGGGCAGCGAACGCACGCGAGGGACCGAGCGCCCCGCTCGCGCACTAGCGAGGGCGCCCGGTCCGGATACGCGGCGTACCCCAGGAATGTTCACCGCGTACCCCCCAACCTCGGGGAGGGGGTGGGGTCAGGAGACGAAGAGCAGACGGTTCGGGGAGTTGGTGCCAGCGCTGGTCACGACGCCGGTCGTGGCATTGGCGATGAGGGCCGCGGCCACCTGGGCCGGGGTGTACGCCGTGTTGTCGGCCAGGATCAGGGCGGCCGCTCCGGCGACGTGCGGGGTCGCCATCGAGGTGCCGCTGATCGTGTTCGTGGCGGTGGTGCTGGAGTACCACGACGAGGTGATGCTCACGCCGGGGGCGAAGATGTCCAGGCAGGAGCCGTAGTTGGACCAGGACGCCTTGGCGTCGGTGCTGCTCGTCGCGCCGACCGTGATCGCCGTGCCGACCCGGGCCGGGCTGTAGTTGCAGGCGTTGAGGCCGTTGTTGCCCGCCGCGATGGCGTACGTGACGCCGGAGGTGATCGAGGCGGCGACCGCGTTGTCCAGCGTGGTGCTGGCGCCGCCGCCGAGGCTCATGTTGGCCACGGCCGGCTTGATCGCGTTGGACGTCACCCAGTTGATGCCGGAGACGACGCCCGCGGTGGTGCCGCTGCCGGAACAGTTGAGCACGCGTACGCCGACCAGCAGGACGCCCTTGGCGACGCCGTAGGTGCTGCCGCCGATGGTGCCGGCGACGTGCGTACCGTGGCCGTTGCAGTCGGTGGCGTTGCTGTCGTTGTCGACGAAGTCGTAGCCGCTGCTGGCCCGGCCGCCGAACTGCGAGTGGGTGGTGAGGATGCCGGTGTCGATCACGTACGCGTGCACATTGGATGCCGTGGTCGAGTAGGTGTAGGTGGTGCTCAACGGCAGCGCCCGCTGGTCGATGCGGTCGATGCCCCAGGTCGCGCCGGTCTGGGTGGCGCTCGCGGTGAAGTACTGGTTCTGCTCAACATAGGCGACCGCGGGATCGGCCGCGATGCGGGCGGCGGCGGTGGCCGACCCGGCGAACTCGTAGCCGCGCACGGCCGAGTTCCAGGTACGCACGGATGAGCCGCCGAACCGGCCGGTCAACCGGGAGGCGTTGGCCGAGACGGCCGTGGTGGAGACCGAGCCGTCCTTGAAGACGACCAGGTAGCTGCCGGGGACGGCGGTGGGGCTGCCGGCGTACCGGATCTGGCCGCTGGGCGCGGCGGCGGCGTTGGTGGTTCCGGCGAACGTCACCACGGCCGTGACGGCGACCGCGGCCAGCGGCACTACGCCGCGGCGGAGTTGTGCGAGGACCTTGTTCACGGACTGTCTCCTCCTCCGGATGGCGCGCGGAACCGGCCGGGTGGTGACCCGGTACCGTCCGAACGCCTTAGGTGATTGCGGGAGATTAATCCCTCACGCGAGTCGCTGTCTATATCTAAAAAGTTATATGTCTCAAAGGAATTATCCACATTGTGACCAGGGCGAAAGGAGGCGATTCCGAGTTCGGATTCATCTACTGGAAAGGCATGCGTCGACTGCTCCCCACTGGACTCACGGCCCGTACGCCCTTAAATTCTGGGAGTAACCCCCGCGTCCACTGGAGGACCCCACGTGCGCACAAGACGCGCCCTGATCAGCCGCGCCGCGGCCGGACTCGCCGTGGCCGTGAGCCTGGCCATGATCCCGGCCCCGGCTCAGGCGGCGACCCCCACCGACCTGTTCATCTCGGAGTACGTCGAGGGCAGTTCGAACAACAAGGCCCTGGAGTTCTTCAACGGCACCGGCTCGGCCATCGACCTGGCCGCCGGCGCGTACAGCGTGCAGATCTTCTTCAACGGCGCGACCACCGCCGGCGCGACGATCAACCTGACCGGCACGGTGGCCGACGGCGACGTGTTCGTGCTGGCCGCCGCCTCCGCGTCGGCGACGATCCTCGCGGTCGCCGATCAGACCACCACGGCGTCGCTCTACAACGGCGACGACGCCATCGTGCTGCGCAAGGGCACGACCGTGCTGGACTCGATCGGCCAGACCGGGGTCGACCCCGGCACCGAGTGGGGCAGCGGCCTGACCAGCACCGCCGACAACACGCTGCGGCGCAACGCGACCGTGATCGCCGGGGACCTCGACCCCACCGACGCGTTCGACCCGGCCGCCCAGTGGACCGGCTACGCCACGGACACCTTCGACGGGCTCGGCGCGCACGCCGTGGACGGCAGCGGAGACCAGCCCGCGGCGCTGTCCTGCGGCGGGACGCTGACCGTCAGCCAGGGCCAGGGCGGCGAACGTGTCGTCACCGCCGTGGACGCCGACGACCAGATCACCGACCTCGCGGTCGCGGTGAACCCCACGCCGTCCGCCGGCAGCGTCTCGCGTACCAGTCTGACCGCGGCCAGTGAGGTCGGCGGGACCGCCAGCGCCACGATCACCGTGACCAGCGACGTGCCTGCGGGCTCTTACGCAGTGACCGTGACCTCGACCGACGCGAGCGGGTCCGCCGCGACCTGCACGTTCACCGTCACGGTGACCAAGGTGTACACCGTGGGCGAGATCCAGGGCTCGACCGGCGACGCGGATAACCCGCGCACCGACCGCTCGCCCTTCGCCCCGGCCAGCGGAAACGGCACGAGCTCGACGCTCTACGACATCCGCGGCGTGATCACCCAGCGCACCCTCGCGCGGACCTCGGCCGGCGCCGACCAGAACGGCTTCTTCCTCCAGTCCCGCAAGACCGACACCGACGGCGACCCGACCAGCTCGGACGGCGTCTTCGTGTTCATGGGCTCGTTCACCTCGCTCATCGGCGGCTACGTGCCGGTCGTGGGCGACGAGGTCGTGATCCGCGCGCGCGTCTCGGAATACTTCTTCATGACCCAGCTCACCTCGGCCTCGCTGGTCAGCAAGCTCGTCTCCGGGGTCGACGTCCGCGACCAGGTCGCGGTCACCGACGCCAAGCCCCCCGCCGACTCGGCCGCCGCGGACCGCTTCTGGGAGCGGCACGAGAGCGAGCAGATGAGGGTACGCGCGGGGAGCGCCGTCACCGGGGCACGCGACGTCTTCCGGTCCACCTTGGACTCCGAGGTCTGGCTGATCGACCGGGACGATCCGCTGATGTCGCGGGCCGACCCGTACACCCGCCGGGTCTACCGTGACCCGCACCCGATGGACAACGACCCGCTGCACTTCTTCGACGACGGCAACGGCAACCGGATCCTCGTCGGCAGCCTCGGCGTGAAGGCCAGCGCCCACGACAACACCACGCTGGTGCCCCCGGCCAGCGACTTCGACCTCGTCGAGTCCGACGCGGTCGGCGGGCTGATGTACAACTTCGAGAAGTACTCCATCCAGCCCGACGCCATCGCGTTCACCGACGGTCCCGACCCGGCGGGCCTGGCCGCGCCGCGGGCGGCCGACCGGAACGAGGAGTTCGCGGTCGCCACCTTCAACGTCGAGAACCTCTACGACTACCGGGACGACCCGTTCGACGGCTGTGACTTCACCGGCAACTCCGGCTGCCCCGGGGTCAGCCCGCCGTTCGACTACGTCCCCGCGTCGGAGTCGGAGTACCGGGCGCATCTGAGCGGGCTGGCCACGCAGATCACCGCCAACCTGCACTCTCCCGATCTGCTGCTCGTGCAGGAGGCCGAGGACCAGGACATCTGCACGGTCGCCAATGGCGCGCTGGTGTGCGGCGACACGAACAACGCCGACGGCAAGCCGGACACGCTGCAGGACCTCGCCCTGGCGATCGCCACAGCCGGTGGCCCGGTCTACGACACGGCTTTCGACCGGGACGGGGCCGACGCTCGCGGGATCACCTCCGCGTTCCTCTACCGGACCGACCGGCTGTCGCTGGCCGCTCCGGCGTCGGTGCTCACCGCCACGCCGGGTGTGGTGTACCGCAGCGCCGACCTGTCGTACAACACGGATGTCTCGAACCCGAAGGCGCTCAACGCTCAACTGCCCTCGGACGTGGACACGTCGACCGGGGTGGACGGCTCGAACGTCTACACCCGGGCGCCGCAGGTGGCCCGGTTCACCGTCGCCGCCCGGCCGGGGTCTGCTGAGGGTCTGACGTTGTGGGCGGTCAGCAACCACTTCTCGTCCACCCCGGACGCCCGGGTCGGGCAGCGGTCCGAGCAGGCGGCGTACGGGGCGGCGATCGTCAAGGCCATCCAGGCGACCGACCCGGCCGCCCGGGTCGTCTACGGCGGCGACCTGAACGTCTTCCCACGCCCGGACGACCCGATCGCGACCTCGGACTCCGACACCCCGTCGGACCAGCTCAAGGCGCTCTACGACGGCGGGCTCTACAACCTGTGGGAGGTGCTGGCGGCGGACGTACCCGCGTCGGCGTACTCCTACGAGTACGAAGGCCAGGCGCAGACGCTGGACCACCTCTGGGTCACCGGCCCGCTCTACGACGACCTGATCCAGATGCGGGCCGCCCACGTCAACGCCGGCTACCCGGCCGACTACGACGGCGACGGCGCGCACGGCGTCAGCGACCACGACCCGCAGGTGGCGCTGTTCGCGTCGCGGGCGCGGCTCACCGTCGCCGACGTCACGGTCACCGAAGGCACCGGAACCGGGTCGACGCGTACGCCGCTGACGTTCACCGTCAAGCTCAGCCGGCCGCTGTCGCAGCCGCTGCCGCTGTGCGCCGTCGCGTACGGGATCACGGCGTCCCCGTCGAACGACTTCGACCCGGTGCTGACCTGCGCCGTCGTGGCCGCCGGCCAGACGACGTGGACGGTGACCGTGCCGGTCGTGGCGGACAAGCGCAAGGAAGGCACCGAAAAACTCGGGCTGTTCGTGACCGGGCTGCCCTCGGTCGTCTACACCGACTCGGTCGCCGTCGGCACCATCCTCGACGACGACTGATTCGCCTTCGCACCACCGGGCGGCGCTTCGCTTTCGCGGAGCGCCGCCCGCTTCGTTAGGTGCAGATCACGGTTATGCATGCTTCCGCGGCCGGATTTGGCCTGCGTAACCGTGATCTGCAGCTAACGGGCAGCGCCGGCGCGGGCGCGGGCGGCGCAGCCGGGCGGGCGGCGCGGGCGCGGGCGGCGTCAGCTGGCCGTGCGGGCGGGCGTCGCGCCAGCGGGCCGCGGCCGTCAGCGGGCGGCGCGGGTGTAGCGGGTGAACAAGAGTTCGCCGTCGGTCAGCAGGTGCGCCAGCTCCATCCGTTGCGGGGGCGACGGCGGCCCGGCGGTGATGCGCGTACCGCCGGGTCCGGCCAGGACCGGGCTGATCGTCAGGCACAGTTCGTCCACCGCACCGGCCGCCTCCAGCGTCCCGACCAGCGACGGGCCGCCTTCGCACAGCACCCTGGTCAAACCGCGTTCGGTCAGCCCGGCGAGCATCGTCGGCACGTCGACCTCGGTGTCTCCGGCGAGGATCACGTCGCGGAATCGCTCCCGGCCGGGTGCGGCGGCGACCGTCACGATGATCGCGTCGCCGAACGTGTCCGGGTCGAGGTCGAGCCGCCGTGTCACGATCGCCATCCGCGGCTGGACCAGGTCGTATCCCTCTGTGCGTACGGTGCCTGCCCCGACGAGCACGACATCGGACGCCTTGCGCAGGACGCCCATCAGGGCTTGATCGTTGGCGTTGCCCAGCCCGCCGGAGCGCCCGTCGAGGACGGCGGACCCGTCGGCGGACGCGATGAAGTTCACCCGTACGCCTGGTGATTGTGCGTACAGAGAGGAGAGATCAGCAGGGCCACGAACAGGGAAGAGTTGTTCCACCCCAGCAGGTTCTCACGAAACCGAACTCGTTCGGGCGATCTCCGTAGCATGATCATGTATCGACATCTGTCACATTGGTTCCTTACCATAGTGAACATGGCACGCACGAGAACCGTCGCCGGCGCCGGAACGATCGGCACCGCTCTGCTCGTCCTGCTGTTCGGTAGCCAGCCGATCGTCGAATGGGTGAACAAACACACCCAGCCCGACGAGGCTTTCGGTTGGTTCATGCGGGTCCTGACCTGGCCACGTTGGGCTTTCGGCCCGGTCGACGGATCCGCCGGTTCGATGCGGCGGCTGCTCGCGGACGACCTGCGAGCACTCCTCCTCATCCTGTTCGTCGCGGTCATCCTGGCGGTCGGTGCGAAAACGGCCAGTGGGGTGTCCGCCTTCATCCTGGGTTGGGCGGCCGTGATCTTCGCAGCCGCGCTCGCCGCGTTCATCACCGCGTTCATCCTGGCCGACCCATCGCTGCTCACCGCGTTGCAGCTGGCGGCGGCCGGATCTGCGTACGGGCTGTTCGCGGGGTGGATAGTCGGGGCGATCACCGTCACCGGCAAGGCCGCCGGATAATGACGGGGTGGCTCATGATCATGCCGAAATCGACCTCCGGGAGCTGACCGAGACCGACGCCGAGGCTGCCTGGCGACTTGGCAGCCTCGCCTTCGGCTATCACGACCGGCCCATGCCGACCGAATTCGCCGACCAACCCGGCCGCGTCACCTGGGGCGCGTTCGACCACTCCGGCCGGCTGCTGGCCAAGGCCGTCGACCGTGACCAGGGACAATGGTTCGGCGGAAAGATCGTGCCGACCTCCGGAGTCGCCGGGGTGGCCGTCGCCGCCGAGGCGCGCCGGACCGGGCTGAGCCGGGCGGTCCTGACCCGATTGCTCGCCGGAGCCCGCGATCGCGGCGCGGCGATCAGCACCCTCTTCCCCACGACGCCATTCCCCTACCGCCGCCTCGGCTGGGAAGAGGTCGGCGCGCTCACGTCGTACTCGCTGCCCACCGCGTCGCTCGCGACCGTGCGCGACTCCGGGCTCACGCTACGACCCGCGACCGTCGCCGACGTCCCCGGCATCTACTCGGCCTACGACCGCGTCGCCCGCACCGGCACCGGCCTCATGAACCGGTACGGCCCGCTGTTCGACACCACCCCCGAAGAACTCATCCAGGACTTCGACGGCCTCACAGTCGCCGTCGGCCCTTCTGGTTCGATCGACGGGTACGCGAGCTGGGAACGTGGTTCGGGCTACGACGAACGTGGCCGGATCACCGCGTACGACGTGATCGCCGCGACCGCGGAGGCGACCAGCGCCCTGCTGGCGATGTTCGGCGGGTGGTCCAGTGTCGCGCCGACGACGGTCTTGCGGCTGGCGTACCCGGATCCCTTGTGGTTCTTCCTCGCGAGCCCGCTGGCGAAAGTCGAGAAGCGACAGCCGTGGATGTTGAGGGTGGTCGACGCGGCGCGCGCGGTCGAGGCGCGCGGCTGGCCGGAGTTCGTGAGCGGCAGCGTGGACCTGGAGCTGATCGACGCTGAGTGCCCGTGGAACGCCGGACGGTACCGGCTGGTCCTCGACGGCGGCCAGGCGCGGCTGGAGCCCGGCGGCACCGGGGCGGTCCGCGTCGGGCCGCGTGCCCTCGGCGTCTGGTACGCCGGTGCCGCCGCGCCCGACGCGCTGCGCCGAGCCGGCCTGCTGAGCGGCGGAGACGCTCGGACGGACGCGTTCTTGCAGGCGGCGACGGCGGGACCGGCGCCGACCCTGCTCGACTACTTCTGAGCGCGGCTGTGTATAGTGAGCGACGTCGGCGTGAGCCGGCAGGCGGACGTAGCGCAGCTGGTAGCGCATCACCTTGCCAAGGTGAGGGTCGCGAGTTCGAATCTCGTCGTCCGCTCTCGCTCTTCTCCTGAAGCCCACCCTGGGGGTGGGCTTCAGTACTTTCCGCGCTGGTAACGTCGCTTGTCGTGACGATCTTTCTGCCGGAGCTCATTGAACCCCGCCGGGTCATCGCCGGGCGTACCTTCGACTTCGACCGGCAGGTCGCCGTCATGGCGGTGGTGAACCGCACCCCCGACTCGTTCTACGACAAGGGCGCGACGTTCGCCCTGGAACGCGCGGTCGAGGCGGTCGACCAGGCGATCCTGGAAGGAGCCGACTGGGTCGACATCGGCGGGGTGAAGTTCTCCCCCGACGGCCCCGAGGTCACCGCGGCCGAGGAAGCCGAGCGGGTGCTGCCGGTCGTGCTCTCCGCCGCGCGTACGCACCCGGGAACGGTCATCTCGGTCGACACGTTCCGGGTGGAAGTCGCCGCCGCCGCCCTGGCCGCCGGCGCGCACGTCGTGAACGACACGACCGGACTACACGATCCGGCACTGGCCGACCTGGTCGCGGCCAACCCGCAAGCGCAACTGATCATCACGCACAGCCTGGCCAAACCGCGTACGCACTTCCCCCGGCCGTCCTACGCCGACGTCGCCCGGGACATCGCGGCGTTCCTGCGGGACCGCGTCGACATCGCCCTGTCCCGGGGCGTACGCCCGGAGCAGATCATCATCGACCCCGGCCACGACCTGAACAAGAACACCCGGCACACCCTGGAACTGACCCGGCGGCTCGACGAGATCGCCGCGGTCGGCTACCCGATGCTGGCCGCCGTGTCCAACAAGGACTTCGTCGGGGAGACGCTGGACCGGCCGCAAGGAGCCCGGCTGGAAGGGTCACTGGCCGCCGAAGTCGTCAGCATCCTGCTCGGCGCCCGGATCGTGCGTATGCACAACGTCCGCGCCGCCGTGGACGCCGCCCGGATGACGGAAGCGATCCTGGGGTGGCGCGAACCCGCCTACCTCAAACACAACGTCTGACCCTCGCTGTGCGCTGCACGTACAGTTCGGTGCGCGCCAAACTCCGCGGATCCGTTGGGTTCACAACCGAGATGACCTTCGGCAGGCTGGGACGACCGTCCACCACGAAGGGAAGCTGACATGAAACTCGACGCGCGCAAGAAGATTCGAGCCGGCGTACTAGGAGCAGCGATCGCCCTCGGAACGCTCGTCGCGATCAGCCCAGCGAGCCCGGCCGCCGCCGCCACCTATTGCACCCTGAAGGTCGAGACGCGGGCAGCGGACTGGACCGCGCAGTCCGGGTGGGCCTGGTACACGAACTGCAGCAGCATCACCAGGAAGGTCCGGACCAAGAACAGCGGTGGGACGTACTCGTCGTGCCAGCTTCTGACTCCGTACGCCACGTACCGCTGGGATTGGATCGCCATTTTGGGCATCGGATACCCGCAGAGCATGGTGACCTGCTGACGGGATAAGCCGCTCAGCGGAACGGGTTCACGGCCGCGAGCTACCTCCACCGCGGCCGTGAACGCCAATGCCCCGCCGCCACTCTCCCCGTTGATCATGGCGTTGACTGTGGTCTCGGCGGTGTGTCATGACCGGAACTCCATGATCAACGGAACCGGCGAGCTGGGCGGCGTAGCGGGCGCGGCACGCAGCGCGGGCGCGGCACAGCGCGGGGCAGCGCGTCAGGGGCGCATGCCGGCAAGGGCGAAGCCGAGCATCCGATCAGCCTCCGCCGCCGATCCAGCCTCCCGCAGCCAAGCCGCCGCGTTCATCAGGGCGAACACGTCCTGCCCGGCCACGTCGGCCCGGATCTCCCCAGCTTTCCGGGCCCGAGCGGCCAGCCCTTCCCCGATCTCCATCATGCGTACGCAGCTCGCATGCAACTCGGACGCCGAGTCGTCGGCCCCGCCGACGAGTTCGGCCGCCAATCCCTGGTACGCCGCGGCATGCTCGGTGACGGCCCGAATCCACTGCTCCAACGCGTCGGCGGCGGGTGAGGTCAGCAACCGATCACCCAGCTCGAACAGTGTCTCGTTGCGTTCCCGGAGCAGCGCGCCGAGCAGCGCTCGACGGTTCGGAAAGTGACCGTAGAGCGTCCCGATGGCGACGCCTGCCGAGCGTGCGATGCGCTCCAACGGCGCGTCGACGCCGTGGTCACGGAACGCCGTCTCGGCGGCCGTCAGCAACCGTTCGTAGTTGCGTTGGGCATCAGCGCGCGGCACCGGGGTCCTCCTCACAGCGGGGGTTGCTTAGTCGAGGGTACCTCAGGTTATATTCCGAGGGACCCTCGACTTAACTCCAGCGAAGGAGACCCCGTGATCCTCGTGACCGGCGCGACCGGCTCGATCGGCCGCCACCTCGTGCGCCGCCTCACCAACCTGAACGTGGAGTTCACCGCACTCGTACGCGATCCCCAAGCCGCCAGCCTGGACTGCGACGTCGTGGCGGGCGACTACGACGATCCCGCCTCGATCGCCCGCGCGCTGGAGGGAGTGGACCGGCTGTTCCTCAACGGTGGTGGCGCGATCCCAACCGACGGGCCCCAACCGATGGTGCGCCAGCAGATCAACGCGATCGACGCCGCGATCGACGCTGGAGTGTCCACGGTCGTCAAGGTCTCGGTGTGGGGCGCCAAGCCGGGCGGGAAGCTGGCCGAGGGCGCGCACTGGGAGATCGAACAACACCTGAAGACATCCTCTCTGTCGTGGTCGCTGCTCCAACCCAGCGGCTTCATGCAGAACTTCCGTACGGGAGCCGGAACGTTCACCGATGACGGCGCACTGATCGGGCTGGCCGGCGACTGGCGGGTCTCCTACATCGACGCCTTCGACATCGCCGCGTGCGCCGCCGAACTCCTGATCAGCCCGCATCGCGGCAACGAGACCTACGTGCTGACCGGACCGGAGGCGCTGACCCAGGCAGAGATCGCGAAGAAGCTCGGCGTCAACACGCTCGACCTGACCGAACCGGAGATGACTGCGCGGCTGACCGGGCTCGGCCTGCCCGCCCCATTCGCTGCTGACGTCGTGGACCTGTGGCGCGAAGTTGCGGCCGGATCCCTCAGCGCGACGACTGACCGCGTACAACATCTGACTGGCGGGCGGCCGCGGACCTTCGACGAATTCCTCGCCGCCTAGGTCTCCGCCGCCCGATCACGAAGGTCACATCGGGCGGCGATGAGCGCGGGGCCGACGCCCCATCCGTCAGCTCGGCCGGCCGACCGCAGCGAGCTGCGGGGCAGGCGTTCCCGATACGGCCGCGCGGGTCTCGCGCATGAGCGACAGGCCGGTGACCACCATCAGTGTCGCGGTCAGGCAGTGGACGCCGAGCGCGGTGGCCAGGGAGCCGTGGTGGGCCAGCACGTTGACCATGTCGCCGTACGCGGCGAGCGCCTCCACCAGCAGCACCCAGGCCAGCGCGCGGCGGTGGCCGGTCAGCAGCAGGACGCCCAGGACCAGGGCCAGGACGACGTCGCGGATTCCCTTGGTGATCAGGAACCCGCCGCCGTCGCCGGACGGCCAGTTCGGCAGGCCGTAGCCCGGCGCCGGCGTCTGCGGGTTCAGGATGTACTCCGTCCCGAACCAGAGGATGAAGAGGATGAACGCGGCGGCCAGGATGGTGTTGATCTTCTTCAGTGACATTGCGCTTCTCCTTGTGGGATCTTCGTCGGGCTGCGGTGGTCTCAGGCGAGGGCGACGACCAGCAGGGTGAAGGCGGCGATGAGGACCGCGACGCGGACGTAGTGGTAGCGGTCCCACTGGCGCAGCTGCTGCTTCCAGTCGGCGGGCCGGTTTTCGGGGGTCCACGTCTTATTCCGGTTGTTGATCGGGACGAGCAGCAGGATCGACATGACCACGCTGACCACCAGCAGGCATGCGGCGGTGATGACGAGTCCGGCGCCGTGGTGCTGCCATCCGGCGACCGCCCAGATGGTGCTGAGGACGACGGAGCCGATGTACCAGAACGGCATCACGGCGCCGAGCATCCGGCCGCCATGGGCGTGGCCGAGCTGACCACTGTCCTCGGGAAGTGCGTTCAGGATCCGGTTCATGATGACGGCGACGGAGAACTCCACCCCCACCAGCAGTCCGACGATCACGACGGTGACGACCTCAAGTGCGTTGAGCACGACTGTTCCTCCAGAAGATCTAGCATTGCTAGCAGGCGAGGCAACGCTAGCAGTGTCGTTGCTTGCTTGTCTAGCAGTGCTAGGATTCCGTCATGTCGGTAAAGGAACGCAAGCAGCGAGAGCAGGCGGATCGCGAGCGCCTCATCGTGGCGACCGCTCGCGAACTCGCTGAGCAGCAGGGTTGGGACGCGGTCACCACCCGCCGGCTCGCCGAGCGCATCGAGTACAGCCAGCCCGTCCTCTACAGCCACTTCCGCGGCAAGCGGGAGATCATCGGCGCCGTCGCCCTGGAGGGGGCTACGGAGATGGCCGCAGCGGTGCGGGCCGCGACCTCCGCCGAGGACGACCCCCGCGCCCGGGTCGCCGCCCTGGCCCGCGCCTACCTCGACTTCGCCGCGCGCAATCCGGCGGTCTACGACGCCCTTTTCCAGCTCGACGGCGGTCTGGCGTACGCGCAGGAGGACACCCCTGCGCCGCTCAAGGACGCCTTCGCGGCGCTGATGGAGAGCCTGGGCGAAGTCGCCGGGGACGGCGTCGACCCGGGGTTGTTCACCGAGGTGTTCTGGGCGTCCTTGCACGGCCTGGCGACCCTGACCCGCGCGGGCCGGCTGCTACCCGAGTACGCCGAGCGCAGGGTGCAGTTGCTCGTGGACCGGCTCCCCGTCACCTGACGCACCGGCCCGGCGGGTACGCGACCGTCAGGCGGCCGCCTCTTCGACCTCCAGCAGGCTGGTCTCGTGCCGCTCAGCCTCGTACGCCGCCTTGCCCCCACGAAGCCCGAACAGCCGCTTGGAGACGAGGATGTAGACGACGGCCGCGATGTTGATGACGAGCGCCCCGATCCGCACCCAGGTCACGCGTTCGGTCAGTTCGTAGATCTCGATCGGGATGAACAGCGACGTCGCGACGACCGCGAAGTATTCGCCCCATCGCTTGAGCAGCCACAGTCCGGTGCCTTCGATCAGTTGCAGGGCACCGTAGAGGATCAGACCGAGGGCGATCCAGAGCAGCCAGTTCGACTGCGCCTCGATGACCGTCCGCAAAGTGTGCACAATGGACGAATCTTCGAGGTTGTAGTTGATTTTCTGGGCGATCGGTTCCAGCAGCGGCAGATCCTCGTGGAAGGCGCGCTGCACCGCGTCCTGATGGCTACGGAACCGGAACACCCCGTACGCAGCCAGCAAAACCGCCAATCCCTTGGCGAACCGTTCAACGGCGAGTAGTCGCAGGATTACGGTGTCGCGCAGTGCCCGGCCCCGCAGCACGATGGGAGCGTCGCTCGCCGGGCCTTCGGCCTTCGGCTCGCCGACCACGAAATCGCCGCAGCGCAGACACCGCCAGGCACGCCCGATCGGGGTCTCGGCGTGCAGCCGTTCACGCAGCTCAGGCTCGGTCGGGGCGTACGTCTCGTGCCCCCGGCGACCACACGATCGCAGGTTCCAGTCCACGGGCCGAAAGGTATCGCACCGGCACCACCGAGGTGCGCTCGCTCGTTGAAACCGGCAGAATGCCTGACGTTGTGTCGGCCCCCGCCGACGTAACGGCAAGTGTCGGTGCCCCTTGGGAGGATCATCCCGTGACCGAGACCCCCGACCGCTACTCGGATCGGAACGCCCCGCAACCCGCGGGTGGCGTCTCCGCCATCCGGGCCGCTCGTCAATGGCCCGTGTTCAAACCCGACAAGCGCAGCAACTTCTGGATCAACACGCTGCTGACGGTGGTGGCCATCGCCGCCTCCTACGGCGCCGCCCTCGGCCAGGCCGGTTTCGCCGAGCTGTATCTCGGCATGCACGGCCCCGAGCGGTACGTGGTCTTCCTCATCATCGAGGCGACCGCGGTGGCGTTGATGCTGTTGGCGAACCAGACCGCGCTGGCCGGTGACTCCGCAGGCGGCCTTTGGACGCTCGTGTGGATCGTCACCGCGGGTGCGGTCACGATGCAGGTCGTCCACGCCAACGCGATCGGCCAACCCGAGGCCGCGATGGTCTACGCGACCGCCTCCGTGCTGACGGTGGTGCTGTGGCGTGCCAAGACCCGCCGTTCGCTGCGGGACCGGCTACGCGCCGCGGGCATGATCGAGGACCCGTTGCCGCGCTACCGGCCGGTTCGCTGGGTGTTGCGCCCGCGCGAAACCTTCCGCGCCTGGTACCTCGCCCTCGGCGAAGGCGTCTCCGACCCGGCCACCGCCATGGACATGGCCCGCGCCGACCGGCTCTACCACCGTTCGGCCAAGACGGCCCGCGAGGCGCTCACCCGCGCCCGCCGCGCCCGCCAGCCGCTGCCCGACCTCACCGACCAGCAGCACGTGGTGCCGCCGTGGCGGGTCACTCACCCCGACGCGCGGCGCTTCGGCGTACTGCCCTGGCACCAGCACACCCCGGCCCAGCTCGCCGCGGCCAAGGAAACCGCGCCCGTCCAGGCCACGCCGCTTCCGCCAGCCCAAGTTGTACGCCCACAGCCGCCCGTGCAACGCCCGGCCCAGCCGATCGAGCAGCGCCCGCCGTCGGACCGCGACGAGCCGCTGCTGCCCGCGCCGATGCCGTCGTTCTCCGCGCCGGACGTGTTCGAACCACCGATCTCCGTCCCGCCGCCCTTCTCGGCTCCACCGCAGCCGGAGCGACCGGTGTCGGCGGTGCCGGCCGAACTGTTCCGCGAACTTCGCGAGCAGATGTCGTCGCCCCGCGAGATCCGTGAGCAGACGTCCCCGCCCCGCGAGATCCGGGACCAGATTCCGTCGCCGCTGGCGGCCGCCACCGCGCGTACGCAGGGCCCGTTGCGGCAGGCGGTGTTCACCGCGCTCGACCGGATCATCACCGACTCCGACGAGGGCTTGATGCGCGGCGAGATCATCGGCGCGCTGGTCGACCAGTTCCCCGACGACGACCCTGAGCAGCTCGAACGCTTCTTCGACCAGTACACCGAAGAAGCCTCGATGGGCCGACGACCCCGCCGAGCCGCAGTCGGCTGACCTGACGGCTACCGGATGCCGGGTGGCGTATCCAACGGGAACGCCACCTCGGTGTCCGCGTCCGGCGAGTGAGCGACAGCAGCCTCCGCCATCCGCTTCTCCACCCCCGCATCCGGGTACGCCGCATCCACCGGCTCAGCGAACCAACCGCACCGGCAGACGACGCTGTAGTAGCCGAGCTGCTGCCTTCGGTCGAGGACGTAGATCACGCCGGCGTCGTGTTCGGGCCTGGCGGACATGCCGAAGATGCGACTGAGGATGCTCACGGCGCGTGAGCGTACTGTCGCCCCGCAACCGGGCACCTTGCGCTGCGTCCCGTCCCGTCCGACCCCGCGCCCGCTCTCCGGGTCCACATTGCTCGCACGCTTCCCTCGCTCTCCTGGCCCGACCCGCTCTCCGGGCCCTCTTCCGCGCCGTTGTCCGCGGCTGCTTTCTGGTCCGCTCTCGTCGCTCACAAGATCGTCGGCGGCCGACGACAATGGGGCTATTTCAGGACTTCACGTCGGCAGCCGACGATCTTGGACGCCCAAACCGCCAAGAACGTCGGCTCCCGACGATCTTGGCGACACGACGGCGCGACACCGAGCGCCATACCGGCGTCGCGACACTGGCGGCCGAGAACGACCAATCGCCCATGGACGCCGGGCCCGCTCAGGGTGCTAGGCCCCTGCAGCGACCGAGACCCCCAAGGCGCGAGTCACCAGCGCGCGAGACCCCCCAGCCCCCGGACCTTCCCAGCGCACGAGACCTCGCCAGCGCGCAGAGTTGATCAGGGAGTCGCGGAGTTGATCAGGGTCCCAGGCACACGACACGCCGGTTGATCATGGCGTTAAGTTCATGATCAACGGGACAAAGCGGCGGGTGGGAGGAGCGAGGGGTCGCTCGGGAGGGGGACGGAGGAAGACATGAAGATCGTTCAGCGGACGCAAAGTGCGATATCGCGACGGTCGTCGTCGATACTGTCTGGCGGACCGAGGATCGTTCCCCGACGAGGAAGGGTTGACTCCGTGGCCGGCAGACATGCCGCAGGAAAGACCACCCCCAAGGATCACGAATCCCGCACAACGCAGTCGCAGTACTTGGCCCGGCACGCGTTGAACCGCCGCCGTCGCCAGCTCGTGGTTCCCCTCGCCACCGCCACCGCCCTCACGGTGGCCGCCATCGGCGCTGCCGGTCTCGCTCAGGCGAACGGGCCGGCGAAGAATCCGGAGACGCCGTCGAAGGCCGAGAACGCCGAGACTCCCCTGCACGAGACCGAGGTCGCGTCGCGGTCGGAGAGCCGGCCGACCCCCAAGCCGTCGCCCACGAAGAAGAAGCCGAAGGTCTCCGGCACGTGCGGCGCGAGCTTCTACGACGTCGGTCAGGGTACGGCCAGCGGCGAGCGCTTCGATCCGTCGCAGTTGACCGCAGCACACAAGACGTGGAAGTTCGGCACTCGCGTACGCGTGACCAACCCGCGCAATGGCAGGTCTGTCGTCGTACGCATCAACGACCGGGGTCCGTACATCGACGGGCGCTGCATCGACTTGTCGCGGGCGGCGTTCGCCTCGATCGAGAACCCGGGCCGGGGTGTCATGACGGTCCGCTACGAGGTCATCGCGTAGAGCCGAGACCTAAGCAGGAACCACGGAAGCGGGTGACCAGCGAAGGTCGCCCGCTTTCGGCGTATCAGCTGGATTTTCGGCGGGGCGACATGGCCCGCAGCCGCTCGATGGCCTCGCCGAGCAGGGCCGTGTTCTTGCGCACGAACTCGAGGATGAGCTGGGTCTCCTCGGGTGAGTGGCTGCCGAGCAGGCGCGTACGCGCGAGCGTGAGCGGGATGAACAGCGGCGAGATCTCGGTCAACCCACGCTCCATGTTGATCGTGACGGTGACTCGGCGGCGGTCGTGCGGATCGCGCTCGCGCAGGATGTGCCCCTCGGCCTCGAGTTTGTCGAGGATCGCGGTGGTGGAGGCGGTCGTGAGGCCGATGCCGGCGGCGACCTGACCGGCGGTGAGCGGGCCGTCGAGGGCGATCAGGTTGAGGCAGTTCAGCTGGGTCGCGTTGAGGCCGACGACTTCCGCGGCGGCTTGACCGAGCGCCATCGACATGACCGCCTGACGGCGCATGAGCTGCTCGAACTCAGCCTCCTCCGCCGAGACGCCGGGTACGGCGGACCGAATCTGACGGTCGGCGCTTGACATGTGACCTCCGCTGCCGCATTCTCTAGAAAATCTAATCTTTAGAAATCCTAGCTTCTAACTTTACTAGAAGGGCAAGATTCCTAATGGAACGTCTAGCGTCCCACACCACCCCGGCCGTGAGCCAGGACGCCGAACCGACCAACGATCCGCGCCGCTGGATCGCGCTCATCACCATGCTCAGCGGCGCGTTCATGAACCTGCTCGACGTCAGCATCGCCAACGTCGCGCTCCCCTCCCTGCGAGCCGACCTGGGTGCCAGCTTCTCCGCCGTGCAATGGCTGCTCGCGGGGTACACGCTGGCCTTCGCCGCGCTCCTGATCACCGGTGGGCGGCTGGGCGACATGTTCGGCCGCAAGCGGCTGTTCCTCATCGGCATGATCGGCTTCGCGGTCGCGTCCGCGCTGTGCGGGGCCGCTCCGACGCCGGGCGTACTGGTCGGCGCGCGCATCCTGCAGGGCGCCGCCGGTGCGCTGATGGTGCCGCAGGTCCTGGCCACCATCCAGGTCACCTTCTCCCCCGCCGAGCGCATCAAGGCCCTCGGCGCGTTCGGCGCCACCGCCGGCCTCGGCACCGTCTCCGGCCCGTTGCTGGGCGGCGTACTGATCCAGGCGGATCTGTTCGGGTGGGGATGGCGCTCGATCTTCTTCATCAACGTGGCCATCGCGGCGATCGCGGTGCCGATCGCCTTCCTGGTGGTACGCGAGTCGCGCAACACTCAGGCGGCACGTCTCGACCTGCCGGGCGTCGTCCTGGTGACCGCCGGGCTGCTGCTGTTCGTCTACCCGATCGTGCAGGGCCGGGAGAACGACTGGCCGCTCTGGGGTTGGCTGATGATGGCTGCCGGGCTGGTCGTGCTGGCCTTCTTCGCCTGGTACGAGCGCCGCCGCACGTCGCCGCTGGTGCCGATGACGCTGTTCGGCCGCCGGTCCTTCACCGCCGGAGTCCTGACCGGACTAGCGTTCTTCGGCGGGATCGCGTCCTTCTTCCTGGTGCTGACCTTCTACCTCCAGTACGGCCTCGGCTTCACCCCGCTGCGGGCAGGTCTGACCACGCTGCCGTTCTCCATCGGCGTCGGCGTGCTGTCGGTCGCCGCCACGAAGCTCGCCCCGAAGTTGGGCCGCCTCACCGTCATGATCGGCGCCGCCGTGATGGCGCTGGGCATCGGCGGGGTCGTCTACACCATCGGCGAGCACGGTCCCCGCATCGAGTCCTGGCAGCTCATCCCGGCCATGGCGATCGCCGGGGCAGGCATGGGCCTGGTCGTCGCCCCGCTCGCCGACATCATCCTGGCCGGCGTCGACCGGAAGGACGCGGGTTCGGCCTCCGGCGTCATCAACACGGCGTACCAGATCGGCAACGCGCTCGGCATCGCCGTGCTCGGCTCGATCTTCGTCAGCCTGCTCGGCAGCCAGGTCGGCCCGGCCGTCGACCACGTCGCGCCGCAGATCCGGGCCGTCGTCACGGTTCCGGCCGCGCAGGACGCTGCGATCGCCGGATTCGAGACCTGCCTGTACGACCGGGTGACCGCCGATGACACCGCTGTCGTGCCCGCCAGCTGCCAGGCCGTCACCGCCGCTGCGGCTACGTCGCCGCAGACGGCCGGGGTCGCCGCCGCGGCTGCCACGGAGGCCCGCGAGCGGGTGTTCGGTGGGGCGACCCAGCGCACGCTCGGCTGGCAGCTGGGTCTGCTCGCCCTCACGCTGCTGCTGATGACCGCGCTGCCCCGGGGCAAGGGCGTCCACCCCGGCCCACCCAGCGCCTGACACCCCTTCGCTGGATTCCCCGCTGGGATTCCCTGCAGATCACGGTTACGCATGCCTCCGAGGCCCTGGGAGGCATGCGTAACCGTGATCTGCACCTAACGGACGCAGCGGCGCGGGCGGGCGCAGCGGCGCGGGCGGGTGCAGCGGGCTAGAGCGGGGGGCCGAGTTCGGTGGTGACGGATTCGGCGATCCAGTCCAGCGCGGTGGACCGGTCGAGTAGCGACGGGTGCACGGTGAGCTGCACGGCCAGCCCGTCGATCAGCGACGTGATCCGCCAAGCTGCCTTGACCGGGTCGGCGCAGGTGAACGACCCGTCCGCGACGCCGGCCGCGATCGCCTCGGCCAGCGCCTCCTTCCAGCGCAGGTACAGCCGTCGCGACACCGCTTCCAGCGACTCGTTGCGCAGTGCCTCCGACCAGCCGTCGATCCACAATGCCCAGGCTTTCGACCTTCCGGCTGGGGCGTACAGGTCGATGATCTGGCGCACCTTCTCGGCCGGTGGAACAGCTGACGAAGCGACCTGGTCGAGCCCGGCGAGGTCCCGTTCGGCGGCGTACGCGAAGGCCTGGGCGAGCAGAGCGTCTTTGGTGCTGAAGTGGTAGAACACCAACGCCTGGCTCACTCCGGCGGCGCGCGCCACATCCCCCGTACGCGTATTGGCCAGCCCGCGCTCGACGATGACGTCCACCGCTGTGCGGAGCAACTCGTCGAGGCGTACGTCGGCGGGTCGGCGGCTCACGCGGGACACGGTAACGCATCTCCTCGCGAAGACGGCTCGTTGCTCCCGTTATGCGCCTCCGCCGATTCGCCCTGCTCATCGTCTGTTTCACGGTCGCAGCCTGCGCCCCGGCCGCCGTCGAGAACACCGCTCAAACGCCCGCCCCGACACCGGCGGCCGAACCCGGGAACCCGGAGGTGACGCTCGCGTTCGCCGGCGACGTGCATTTCACGGCCAGAACTCTCGGCGTACTCGCTGATGTGGGAAAGCTGGACCCGGTCGCGAAAATGATGGCCGACGCGGACGTGGCGATGGTGAACCTCGAGACCGCAGTGACCACGGGCGGGACCGCGGAGCGCAAGACGTTCCTGTTCCGCTCGCCGCCCGGCGCGTTCGCCGCGCTGAAATCCGCGGGCATCGACGTGGTCACGGTCGCGAACAACCATGCGCTGGACTACGGCCGGGTCGGCCTCGCGGACACGCTCGCCGACGCCGCGACCGCGCGGATGCCTGTGGTGGGCGCGGGTTCGTCGGCGGCCTCGGCCTTCGACCACCACCTCTTCTCCATCAGGGGTACGCGCATCGCAGTGCTCGGCATGAGTCAAGTAAGTGAGCTGTGGCAGCAGTGGCGAGCCACCGACGACGACTCAGGCATCGCCATGGCGCGGGATACGACGCGCGCCGTCAATGCCGTACGCCAAGCCGCCGAAGCAGCCGACGTCGTCGTGGTCTACCTACATTGGGGTACGGAGTACCAGAAGTGCCCGTCGAAGGAACAGCGCACGCTCGCCCGGCAACTCGCCGACGCCGGCGCCGACGTCATCGTCGGTACGCACGCCCACGTGCTGCAAGGCGACGGGTGGCTGGACAACGCGTACGTGCACTATGGGATGAGCAACTTCGTATGGTGGCGCAACGACGCCGCGACCAACGACACCGAAGTACTCCGGATCACGGTGCGATCCGGGCGGGTTGCCTCGGCTGCTGTCGTTCCCGCGTACATCAACCGGACGACGGGGGTTCCCTATGCTGTCGGCGGCTCCGCCGCCTCGCGGATCCTCGGGGTCCGGTCGCGCGCCACCGCGTGCTCCGGGCTCACCCCTCCCGCCGCCCCCTGACGCGCCCCGGCCTCCGTCGCGCTCGCCCCGTCACGCCGCGCCTCGCCCCGGCCCTGTCCCGTTGATCATGAACCTAACGCCATGATCAACCGGCGTGTCGTGTCCGCAGGACCCTGATCAACTCCGCCAGCGCCTGATCAACTTCAGGAACGTGGCAGACTTTGCCCGTGCTCGATCACCTGCTGCCGCGCGTACTGGAGCTTGTCGCCGCCAAGCCGAACCGGGTGATCGTCGGCCTCGCGGGGCCACCGGGGGCCGGTAAGACGACGCTCGCCCGCGACCTCTGGCAGGCATTGATCGCGCACGGCATCACCAGCGCGATCGTTCCGATGGACGGCTACCACCTGGCGAACGAGGAGCTACGCCGGTTGGGCCGGTCCAACCGCAAGGGCGCGCCGGACACGTTCGACGCCGACGGCTACCTGGCGTTGCTCTGGCGCCTGTGTACGCAGTCCCAGTCCACGGTGTACGCGCCGTCGTTCGATCACGTCCTCAACGAGCCGATCGCGGGATCGATCCCGATCGCGCCCAGCGACCGCGTCATCGTCACCGAGGGCAATTACCTGCTGCTCGACGAGGAACCCTGGGCGGGCATACGCGCACTGCTGGACCTCTCGGTCTATGTGGACGTCGAATCGTCCGCCGAACGCGTCGAGGGCCTCATCGAGCGCCAACTGGCCAAGGGGCTCGAAGTGAGGGCGGCCGAGGACTGGGTGCTACGCAGCGACGAGGCGAACGCGCACCTCATCGCCACCCGAAGCGCCACCGCCGACGTCACCGTCACCCGCTGAACGCCGCACCGCGCCATCCCACGCCGCGCCGGGCCAAGCCGCCCGACGCGACGTGCACGACCGACGCGACCGACTCCGCCCGACGCGACGTGCACGACCGACGCGACCGACGCGACCGACGCGGAGAATCACAGCGTCAGCGGACCTGGAACGACCGCTTCGACAGTCCGAGGAAGTACCCCTCGATCGTGGTCTCGACCGGCGTATCCGGCTGAGCCGCCGCGCCCATCGTCACGAACAACGGGATGTAGTGGTCCACCGTCGGGTGTGCGTACGGCATGCCCGGCGCCTTGGAGGCGTACGCCGCCAGAGTGTCCACGTCACCCCGGCCGAGCGCGTCGGCCGCCCATTCGTCGAAGTCCTTCGACCAGCCGGGCGGCGGGTTGCCCGGGGTGAAGTCGGAGCGGCGCAGGAACGGCAGGCCATGGGTCATGAATCCCGATCCGACGACCAGTACGCCTTCCTCTCGAAGCGGAGCGAGCCGCCGTCCGAGGTCGAGCAGCTTGGCTGGATCCTGGGTCGGCAGGCTCAATTGCACGACGGGTACGTCCGCCAGCGGCAGCATGACCTTCAGCGGCACCCACGCACCGTGGTCGAGGCCGCGGCTCCTGTGCTCGTGCAGGTCTTCGCCGTCGGGCAGCAGCGCGGCCACCTTGCGGCCCAGTTCGCTCGCGTCCGGCGTCGGGTAGGTCATCTCGTAGAACCGGCGCTCGAAGCCGCCGAAGTCGTAGACGAGCGGCGTACCGGCGGCTGTGCCGGAGATGCTCAGCGGGGCATGCTCCCAGTGCGCGCTGACGATGAGGACAGCCTTCGGCTTCGGCATCTCCTGCATCCACCCGAACAGCTGGCTCATCCAGAGGTCGTCGTCGAGCAGCGGCGGCGCGCCGTGGCCGAGGTACAGGGCGGGCATCGGCCCGTCCTCGGGAGTCCAGACGCGCTGCTCCTGGCTCAGCGGTGCGGCCTGGGCGAGAAAGCGGTCGTACGGGAAGTTCATGCCTTCATCGTAGCCCGCTTTAGTTGAACCTTCAAATAGTTGACCGAGGCGTATCTTGCTCCTGTGACGCGCATCCCCCTCGCCGCACTCGCCGCCGCCGTGTGCCTGGCTCTCGCCGCGTGCAACACCGCCGCCCCCGACCCGGTGGCCTCATCGTCGCCCTCGGCCACGCCCTCGTCGGCGGCCCCGTCGCCCAGCCCTTCGACGAAAGGCCCGGAACCGACGATCACCCTGGCCTTCGCCGGAGACGTGCACTTCACGGGCAAGACGGCGAGCCTGCTCGACAATCCGGCCACCGCCGTCGGCCCGTTCGCCAAGCAGCTTTCCGCCGCCGATATCGCCGTGGTCAACCTGGAGACGGCGATCACCACCCGCGGTACCCCCGAGCCGAAGGAGTTCCATTTCCGAGCGCCGCCCAAGGCGTATAACGCCTTGAAAGCGGCCGGGATCGACGTGGCGTCATTGGGCAACAATCACGCGCTGGACTATGGCCGCGTCGGCCTGGCCGACAGTCTGGACGCGGCCCGCGCGGCCGGCATGCCCGTGATCGGCGCCGGCCGCAACGAGGCTGAGGCTTACGCACCGTGGGTGACCACGGTCAAGGGCGTGCGCATCGCGATTCTCGCGATGTCCCAGATCCACACCCTCGCTGAATCCTGGGCCCCCAGCGCCACGCGGTCCGGCGTCGCCATGTCGCACGACCGGGCCCGTGCAGTTCAAGCGGTACGCGACGCGAAAGCGCAAGCGGACGTCGTCGTGGTGTTCATGCATTGGGGCGTCGAAGGCAGCAACTGCCCGAAGGCTGAGATGACCTCCCTGGCCAAAGCGCTCGCCGGGGCCGGCGCAACCATGATCATCGGTACGCACGCCCACGTACCCCTGGCCGGTGGCTACATCGGCGCGACCTACGTTCACTACGGGCTCGGAAACTTCGTCTGGTACACCGGCGGCTCGGACCGCCCCAGCTCGGACACCCTCGTGCTGAACGTCACCCTCACCGGTTCCCGAATCACCTCGACGTCCGTTTTGCCGGGCATCGTGACGTCTTCCGGACAGCCCGCCCCAGCCACCGGCAGCCGCCTGGCCTCGGTGAAATCACGGCTAGCGGGCGCGGCCCGATGCTCCGGATTAGCCGCATCCCCCTCGTGACCTGCGACTCCGCCATTTCGACGCGCCCAGGAGGTATCCGGTTTGGCAACGCTCCCCGAGACCCGCTAAAGTCTTTCAAGTCAGCGCGGGCCGCTCACGCGGAACCGGGCCGATTGCGGACGTAGCGCAGTTGGTAGCGCATCACCTTGCCAAGGTGAGGGTCGCGAGTTCGAGTCTCGTCGTCCGCTCGGAGAATCCCCAACCCAGGGGAAAGCCACGGTGGAGTGGCCGAGAGGCGAGGCAACGGCCTGCAAAGCCGTGTACACGGGTTCAAATCCCGTCTCCACCTCGGTCCGGCTGCGAAGCCGAACTAGCACGGGCGATTGGCGCAGTGGGAGCGCGCTTCCTTGACACGGAAGAGGTCACTGGTTCAAACCCAGTATCGCCCACCAGTAATAGCAGGTCAGAAGCCATCTGAAGGAGTTACTTCAGATGGCTTCGTCGATTTCTTGGAGCTAATCGGCTCCAAATGTAATGATCAGCATCCGCTCCGCCCGTTACGGCGGATCACCAGAACGATCCGCTGTCGTCCCAGCGGCGCTGCAACGCGATCATCGGCGGTGGGCGCATCTCCGGTGTGACACGGTCGTAGACCCCATCTATACCGGGATCTTTCAACGGCGACGGCAAGGATGACGTGGCGTCCTTCTACGACCTCACCAATGCGCAGACGAAGCTGTACGTGATGATCTCCACCGGTACGTCGTTCGCGCCACCCGTGATCTGGTGGGACTCCGGTGCGGGCACAACGTTGCCTGGCCTCTCATGCGAGCCGTGGCCGGTGACTTCAACCATGACGGCAAGGACGACATCGGTGTGCTGTACGACTACACCGATTGCCACGCCGGGATGTTCCGGTTCCTGTCCACTGGATCGGGCCTGGTCGGCTGGCCGGCCCGCACCTGGTTCGTCACCAGCGCGTACGCCTGGTGCGCGGCGAACACGACGGCCGTCCTGCCCCTGACATCAACGGCGACGGCTATGGCGACATCACCGCCATGTACAACTACGGCGGGGGGTCTGGAAGGTGTTCACCTGGTTCGGACCTGACCTCGCCAACGGCGCCACCCAGCTCAGGGCGGTCACCGGCGACTTCAACGGCGACGGCCGGACCGATCTCGCCCACTTCTACAACTCCGGCGCCAATCGAACTACCCTGTGGATCCTCTACTCCACGGGCTCCGCGTTGACCGGCGAGAACCTTCGCTGGGACGCGTACAACGCCGCCGGCGGTCTGGTCTGGGGGCCAATCCGAGTCGTGCAGTGAGTCCGCGCTGCGGCCGCCTCAGTCCTTGAGGCGGCCGCGGACCGCGTCGGCATCGGCATGCCCCAACTGATCAAGGATCGCCACCGCGGCTTCCCATGCCGCCCGGGACTCGCCTGACTGACCGGCGGCAGCGTACGCATCACCGAGGTGGGTCAGCGAATCAGCCTCGTTGAACAAGTCGTGCGACCGCCGGAACAGGTTCACCGCCGTGGTGAGGCACTCGATGGCTTCGGTGTGCTCGCCCAGGTGCAGATGGGCGTAGCCCAAGCTGTCCCAGATGGCGGCCGATCCGGCGGTGTCGTCGAGCGCCTGCGTCAGCTCCAACGCCTGTCCACAGTGGTCCAAGGCGCGCCGGTAGTCGCCGAGCTGCGCGTACCCCCAGCCGATGGCGTTGAGGATTCGCGCCTCGCCCACGCGGTGCCCTGCGCGGCGATACCGCTCCAGCGCCGTGAACCGGTCTCGTTGCGCAGCGCGATGCCGGCCTTGCAGATGCAGCATCCACGAGCGGCCCATCGATGTGTGGGCGCCGCCGAGCAGGTCGCCCTGCCGACCGTACATCACTAGCGCAGCTTCGTAATGACCGCCCGCGTCCGCATACTGGCCCATTTGGGTGTAACCGCGGCCCAGCAGCCGGTGCGCGTATGCCTCGCCGACCGGATCGCCTCCGCGCTTCGCCGCGGCCAGTGCGATCAGCTCCACCGCGATCCAGTCGCGCCAATGCCCTTGATTGTCGAGATAGTCCAGCAGCGTCCACGCCAGCTGCCAGGCTCGCGCGTCTTCACCCGCGGCCCACGCCCGCTCGACCGCCGCCACCAGGACCGCGTGCTCCGCGGCGAACCACGCCATCGCCTGCTCCGCGTCGCTGAAAGTGAGCACCGGCACACCTGCCACCACGGGCACCGGCACGATGGGCTCGCGGTGCGGATCCACGAGCATGGCCGCGCGCATCGCCGTGGCCCGATAATGATCGAGTACGCGCACCGAGGCGATCTGCTTCTCGTCTTCGGCCAGCAACTCCGACGCGTACGCGCGCAGCAGATCGTGCATGGTGAACCGGCCGGGCAGGTGCTCGACGACCAGATGGGCCCGGACGAGTTCACCGAGCGCGGCGCGGGCGCGGGCGGCTGGCCAGGCCGCGAGGCTGGCCGCCGCCGGAGTTGCGAAGTCAGCGCCGGGCAGGGCGTCGCACAGCGTGAACAGGGTGGCCGCGTCACTTCCGAGGGCCCGTAAGGACCAGGAGAACACCGATCGGACGTCACCCAGGTCGCCTAAGCCGCCGCCGTCCGGCCGAAGATCGGCCGCGATCTGGTCGAGGGGAAACGCCGGGTACAGTGCGGCCCGGGCGGCGACCACGGCCAGCGCGAGCGGCAGCCGGGCACACTGCGTGGCGATGCGTTCGGCCACACCTGGCACGGCATAGGCCCGGTGCCGACCGATCCGGCCGGCAAGGAGCCGGACGGCGTCGTCGGCGGGGAGCAGGTCGAGCATGACCGGCTCGGCTCCTTCCGCAGCGACCAGGCCACGAAGCTGGTCGCGGCTGGTGATCACAACGCGGCAGCCAGGTGTCCCGGGAAGCATCGGCCGCACCTGTTCGGCGTCCCGCGCGTTGTCGAGCACGATCAGGACTCGTTGGCCGGCGAGCAGACTGCGGTAGAGCCCGACCTGCGCCTCGAAGGCGACGGGAACGCGTGCGGCCGGCACTCCCAGCGCATCGAGGAAGGCCCTTAGCACCGTGCCGGGATGGGCTACCGCTCCGGCGGGGCCGAAACCGTGCAAGTCGGCGAACAGCTGACCGTCCGGGAAGCGATCTCGTACGCCGTGCGCCCACCGGAGGGCCAGCATCGTCTTGCCGACTCCGGCGGTGCCGGTGATGACGCAGACGGCCGCACCGGAATGATCCAGCTGCCGCAGGGCGTCGGACCGGCCGACGAAACCCGGGGCCGGCGCGGGCAGTTGCGCCGGGCGTACCCACGCTTCGTGCTCCGTTCCGGCCACCTGCCGGTACGCCACCGTGAGCTCGTCACCGGGTGTGACACCCAGTTCGTCGGCCAGCCGCTCGCTGATGTCGGCGTGTGCTTTGAGGGCGGCGGCACGGTCACCGCTGCGCGCCAGCAGCGTCACCAGCCGGGCGTGCAGCGGCTCGTGCAGCGGCTCCGACGCGGACAGCGTCCGCAGCAGGTCGACGGCCGCGTCGCCGCGATCGGCGTACGCGATCGCCGCCTGCAGCCGGCGTCGGCCCAGCGCCAGGGCCGCGGGGTGCGTCCGCAACCGGTCGGGTGCGTCGGCGAGCACCGGACCGCGCCAGCATTTCAGCGCCTCTTCCAGCCGTCCCGCTTCCAGGAGCGCCGCGAATTCGCCGGCGTCCACTTCACCGGCCTCCAATCGCAGCTGGTACCCGTGCCGTGCCTTGTACAGCCGTGGCTTCTCCGGGGCGTCGAGTATTCGCCGCAATCGGCTGACAGCGCTTTGCACCTGTCCGACTGCGCTCCGCGGTGGATTCGCGCCCCACAGCACGTCCACGATTTCGTCGCGGCCGACCACCTCGCCGGCTTGCACCGCGAGCAAGCCCAGGAGTGTCTGCTGAAAGGGCGGGCCGGGTGGGACGGGCGATCCACCGATCCGGATGATCAGCGGTCCCAGAACGCCGAGGTGCACCCCCGACCGGCCCCGGCGCAACAGCTCCGTCACTTCCAGCGTCGACAGCCCGAGGCAGGCCGCCAGCCGCGACATCGACTCCGGACGCGGGGTCGCGACCCGGCCGTTCTCCAGATCGCGGACCGCCCGCACGCTCAAGCCGGCTCGCTCGGCGAGCTGCTGCTGCGTCAGGTTCGCCCGCCGGCGGTGCTCGCGCAAGAGCGCACCCAGCAGCTGCGCCCGTGCCTCCACAGCGGAGCCTTTCCTGCTCGACGAGATGGATCCGGGGCCGAAGCGCCGGCACCGATACGACGCTGTGGCGGTCGTCGGTGGTCTACGGCAACGTTCTCCATCGTAGCCGTCGATCCCTGCGACGGCACGTCGATCTCCTGTGGACATCGGCCCCGCCGGAGTCGGCGAAAACGCCCTGGCCGCGGCCGTCGTGCAGGGCCAAGCAGCCTGAAGCGGAAGACAAGCTCGCCGCGATCCAGAAGAAGAACGACGACCTGTTGGCCGCGAAGATCTCACCCGCCGGGCATTCGGCGCTCGCACAAGGGCTGAGCATGCTCGCGGTGGCGATCGCCGGCATGCCGACCACCTGACGGCGCGGCTGCTCAGGCGGCCGCGCCGACTGCAGTTCCAAAGGCCCGGTCGACGGCCTGCGGACCGTGCCAACATCCTGCGGCCGACCCAGAACGCGCTGCGCACCTTGGAATGGGTGACCCGTCGCGAGAACCTGTGCATCTGCGGCCCATGAGCAACGCGGCCGACGTGACCGGCGACGGCGTACCCAGCTCGTGGGGCTCCGGCGACCGGGCGTGGGCGATGATGAAGATCATCTGCAACGAAAGCAGCTTCGACGTCTCCGCCGTCAACGGCTCCTCCTACGGCCTCGGCCAGATGGGCCGCACCCAGATCGCCGACGCGAACGTGTCGTTCGACTGCTACTGGAACGCCGAACGCACCTGCGCCGCTTCTACCAGTGCCTGGCCGCCCTCCGATACGCCAACCAGCGGTACGGCACGCTGCTCGCCGCCTGGGACTTCTGGAAGGACCATCACTGGTGGTGAGCTGGGGCTCGTCCGGACCGGGTGTCCAGGAAGCACGATCCCGCCTACCGGTGGAGCGCTGCCGGTTCGAGCCTCCGCGTACGCGCGCCGGAGCCTCATCCCCCCGAGGGTAGCCGCCGGATCATCACGCCGAGGACGCGGTCGCGGCGGACGAGTCCGAAGTAGCGGGAGTCCGTGCTGACCGGCCGGTTGTCGCCGAGGACCACGTAGCAGCCGGCCGGTACGCGGCGGTCGCCGAGCCCGTGCACGTCGGGCCGGGCCCAGTCGGCGGGAAGGTGCTGCCCCGCGACGGCCACCACGCGTTTGAGGAGCAGGGCGGGGTCGGCGGGCAGCCGCATGAGGACGACGTCGCCGCGGCGGGGCCGGCGCGTACGCCGGATGAGGACCCGCTCGCCCGGGCGGAGGGTCGGCTCCATGCTCGCACCATCCACAGTGGCCAGGATGAGCAGCAGCCGGGCCCCGAGGGCGAGGCCGCCCAGCGACGCCACGGCGAGCAGCAGGACCACGATCGCGGGCGTCGTCACGGTACCGCCTGGTATCCGGCCGCCTGCAGGCGGAAGAGCCGGGCGTAGGTGCCGTCCGCCGCGAGCAGGGCGTCGTGCGGGCCGTGTTCGGCGATGCGGCCGTCGGCCAGGACGGCGACGAGGTCGGCGTCCCGCACCGCGCTCAGCCGGTGGGAGATCAGCAGGCTGGTGCGGCCCTCCCGATGCTCCCGGATGCGTTCGTGCACCTCGTGCTCAGCCTCCGGGTCGAGGCCGGAGCTCGGCTCGTCGAGGATCATCAGGTCGCGGCCCGCGCGGACGAGCGACCGGGCGAGCGCCAGCCGCTGCCACTGGCCGCCGGACAGGACCACCCCGGTCTCGGCGTCGGGGCCGTCGTCCCCGTTGTCCATGCCGAGGATGAACGTACGCGTCAACGGCGTGTCGTAGCCGTACGGCAAAGCGGCCAGCCGCTCGTGGACGCCCGCCCGTTCGGCCGCGCCGACGAGCCGGGGGCGGTCCGCCAGTGCCGTCAGGTCGCCGAGGCCGATGTTCTCGGCAGCGGTCATGTCGTAGTTCATGTGCTCCTGGAAGACCGCGCTGATCCGCTCCCGCAGCGACGCCGGCGACAGGTCCCGGAGGTCGACACCGTCCCAGAGGATCTGCCCGCGGGTCGGGTCGTACATCCGGCACAGGAGCTTCACGAGGGTGGTCTTGCCGGCCCCGTTGAGCCCGACGAGCGCCACCGCGTACCCGTGCGGGATCGTGAGATCGACGCCCCGCAGGATCCAGGGGTGGTCGTCGCTGTAGCGGAACCAGACGTCGCGCAGCACGATCCCGTGGCGCAGCGCGGGCGCCGGGCGGTCGGCGACCGTGGGCAGGTCGGGCTCGGCCCGTAGCACCGCGACGTAGTGCGTGAACGCCAGCAGGCGCGCCTGGCCGCCGGTCACGGCGGCCGTGAGCCCGGACAGCGCGGCCTGCACGCCGATGATCGCCGCCACGAACATCGACACGTCGCCGACCGTCAGCCCGCCGCCACGCGCGGTGGTGACGGCCCACCACAGCCCGTACCCGGCGACGCCCGCGCTCGCCGCCTTGAGCGCGCCCTGTACCACGGCCTGCCGCGCGTCCACCCGCCGCCGGGCGGCATCGGCCCGTTCCCGCTCCCCCATCATCCGGGTACGCAGGAAGCCGCCGATCCCGAACAGCCGGATCTCCATCGCGGCGTCGACCCCGGTCAGCAGATGGCCGTAGAAGAACTCGCGGCGGTGGAAGCGCTCGACGTGCCACTCCGTCGCCGAGCGCCGCCGGGCGAGGCTGAACTCGGCCAGCAGCACCGGTACCGCCGTGCCCAGCACGACGACCGTCAGCAGCGGGCTGAGGAGCAGCAGCGACCCGAGGAAGCCGGTCAGCCCGAGGACCCCGCTGACCAGGCTCCCCGCCCCGTCGACCAGCTCGGGCAGCCGCCGGGCGCTGTCCTGGGCCAGCCGCAGCCGGTCCTGGTACGCGGGGTCCTCGAACCGGCGCAGCCCCGCCTGCCGGCCCAGCGCCGCGAACAGCCGATCGGTGGCGCCCCGGCTCGCAGACCGGCCCACCTGTTCGCGGGCGAACCGGGCGGCGACCGGCAGCAGGGCGGTGGCGAGCCCGGCGGCGACCAGCCCGGCGGCCGGAGCCGCCACAGCTGCCCCCGTTGTCGCCAGCCGGTCGAGCACCGCCTTCGTCAGCCAGGCGGTCAACACCGGCACGACCGCGACGGCCGTCGTCATCGCGAGGAAGGCCGACAGCCGCACCGGCCCGCACCGCCACAGCAACGCCGCCGCCTCAGCCGCGGCCTCGCGTACCTGCCGGGCGCTGATCCGCCGGCGCGGGCGGGTCGTCGCCACCTCCGGTCAGCTCCCGCTCAACGCCGGCCGGCGGGGCAGATCCGCCAGCCGGGCCCCCGCCGCGACGACGTACCGGCCCGACACGACATACAGCGAGGGCGTCCAGGTGTTGCGGAACGCCTTCGCGACCGGTCCGCCGGGCAGGTCAGCCTTCACCACCCGGGCAACCTCGGCGAGCGCGTCCACCGTCTCCGGGTCGTCACCCGCAACGACCGCGAGGACGTTGCGCCGCCCCTGCTCCCGCGCGTACGCGACGAAGTCCGGCAGCAGCTCGTGGCAGGCCGAACAGCCGGCCGAGAAGAACGCCACCGTCCCCGTCAGCGTCTCCTCGGTGATCGGCTCACCGTCGACCGTGGTGACCTCGAAGGCATCGACGGCCGACCCCGGGCGCAGACCCGACGACGAGTGGCCGGCGACCTTCGCCTCGGCCTCGGCCCGCAGCCGACGCAGGATTCCCGCCGTCAGCAGCAGATTGAACACACCGAGCAGACCCAGCGCCACCAGAGCGGCGATGACGACCTGCATGGGCTCCTCCTTCGACAACGTGTACGCCGGGCGGCGGTACGAAGCGCCGCCCGGCTCATCGGTCCGGCTCGTCAGCAGCCGTAGCGGACGAAGCTGTAGGAGCAGCCGCTGTCCGGGCAGCAGTACCGCCAGAACGTGATACCGCCGAGGCAGACGTCCGCGCCGCTGCACGCGGACGCGGTCGTCGTGCGGACGACCTTCGAGATCAGGCGGTCGACGATGCGCATCATGGCCTTTTCCTTCCCGTTGTGGACCTGGCCTCCGCCGCGGACCGGGATGTCCGGCGCCGTCGGCGGAACTGCCCCCGAAACCTAGAGGCCGCCACCGAACGATCTCCTCATCGCGCCGCCGGCCGCCCTGAGCACGGACGGGATTTATGAACCGGCAGTTACGACCGGCAGTTGCGGTACGCTCCCGGCACATCTCACGGGGAGGTCTGCCCGGAATAGCCAGCCCCGTGGCGACCTCGTGCAGTTTCGAGTCGCGAATCGCAAGCACTGATCCCTTGTGGAAGTCAGTGAGGAAAAGCGTTTCGCCGTTCACAAGGATGTCATTGATATCGATCACAGCGCCGGGCTGACCTACATCCTCCAGTTGCGATGGGACGTCCAGAGGGAACTTCAGGAGTCGACGCGGTCCCGAGCCGGCGGCGACGTAGACCGTGTCCTCGGTCGCAGCGAGCGCCACGACGAAGTCGTGGACGTCAGCGAGCTGTATCTGATCGCCGTCAGGGTTGACTTGCCATATCTCGCCGGTATGTGTGCCGAGGACAAGCGTGGTTCCAGCCCAAGTCATAGAGGAACTCACAGAGGGCTCGGGAAGTTCAATCAGACTGCTTCGGCGGTACTCGTCCTCAGCAGGCAGCAGAAAGACGCCGCGACGGTCTGTGACGCGCGCGGCGAGGTCGCCGTTCGCCGCGGTGGCGATCGTGTCGGTCCCGCCGAAGATCGGTGGCTGCAACGGCACTGAGGTCAGGATTACGTACTTTCCGTTCTTGACGGACCAGAGTCCTCCTTGACGTGTGCTGACCACGAGTTCGTCACCGATGCATGCGAAGCTCGATCTTCTGTATGGGGGACCTCGAGATTCATCGGCTCGCACGATGCACCTAGAGCCATGGCGTCGACTGGTGAGGACTTCGCGGGCGCAGCGCGCGTCAGGCGAATCGGGCCGCAGCCAGACTGGCGGACATCGAGGGCAAGCGCCGGGGTGGCCCGACGGAGTCTCACCTCCGGGCTCCCACGGAACGGAGCGTGACAGTCTCGCTGGACGCACGACTTCGCGGCATTGCATGATCATCATCTGCGAGTCCGGGGTGGCCGTGTCAACGGCGATCTATGAAAGTGCCGCAGCGCTGGCGCTTACCCGCGAGATCGCGCTAGAGCTGTGCGGAGGACTGCCGAGCAGGCGGGGACCCAGGTACTGGAGGCCACCGAGTTCGAGCTCGCCCTGGCACTTGAGGTCCCCGAATTAGTCTGACCGCTTCGTGCGCGCATGGCCCCGATCCACTGTGGAATCGGGGCCATGCGGTTGCGTCGCGACTAGGAGCAGGCCCCAACCGCGGCGCCGAACAACGCACCGAACACGTCTTCGGCGTGCTCGAGTCCCTTTCCGTTGGCCAGGTTGGGGTTCGCGCTGCCCTCACCGATCGTCTTGTCCGAGCGAACCGTCAGGGACGCCGGACCACCGTGGGAAAGCCAGTACGCGACGAAGCATGCCTGGTCGGTGCCGGGCGGTGCGAACATGAAGATGTCCTCGGGCGTCAAGGTGGTCCACCGCCCTGAATTCAGCGCCATCGCATTGCCCTGGTCCGACCGGTTGGCGATGAAGCACTCGTGGGCCGATGCCGCATTGCCGAAGAGAAGGGCTCCCGCCGCCACCCCGGCGATGATGATGCCGATGCGTTTGAAGATCACGTACTCCTCCGATTCCATCCGAGACTGCCGGACGGAGGGGAGACGTGCCGGCACTGCACATCTGTGACGTCACTGACCCTATGAGCGGTATGGCCGGTTTATCGCCACCTTGGGGAATCCCAGATGTCGCCTTGCCGACAGTTCAGGTGGTTTGAAGCCCAGCGGCCAGACGGATGCACGCTTCACCCGGACATCCGGGCTGGACAAGTACTCTTGGGGTACTGCGCGTTTCGTCGGCGTAGCGGGCGAGCACATAGGCTGCGCGGTCGCGGCCCACGGGATGAAGATCATCGCGCGCTCGCTGGTCTCGACCCACGCAGGCCGAATGGGTGGGCCGTAACACCTGACCTGCGATATCGGCTTGTGTGGGGCTACCGGTTGGCCGAAACTCGGCCCGTGACCTTCAAAGCAGCAAATGTCGTGCGCCACCGCTACAACACTGCGGTATGGCCCGCTGGAGGAGTGCCGATCTCGGACAGTCAACACGCCGAGCCCGTAACGCCGCTCATGACCCAGATACCCACATGATCCACGATCGGGCGATCCTCGACGGCCTGCCACGCCTGCACGACGTACGTATGCTGTGGTTCAACGACTGGTACGACGGACCCGTCGATGGCCTCGCCGAATACGCAGGCCGCGAGTACTGGTTTGCCGACATCGACGACTTCCAGGGCACCTGGCCGCAACGCCGCTACGTCCTACACCCGATCAGCACAGAACAAGCTGCCACCGAGTGGGCGCTGCATCGCGAATGCCAGGCCCGTACGGGCCTGGCCGGCTGCTGTCACGAACCCGCCTGCCCCGTGCCCCTCGACGGTGCCGGTGATCTGGAGGGCTGGTGGCGCGATCACCCCGAGCCGCACAGTCCGGACTACGTTGCAACCCCTCCGATCGGCTGGTTCACCACACCCGAGTAAGAGTCGCTCGGCAGGCAGCTTCTGCGCTGCGCGATCTGAACGTCACCAACTCAACGATTCATGCCAATAGCACCTGCGTTCGGCGCCGTGGGCGCTCGCTCAGGGATGTCATCCGGCAGGTTTCGCAGGTAAATGCCTTGGCAGCTCGCGGCAAAGCCGAAAAGATGCAGCGTGAGGTGAGCCCACGTGCGAACGCGGATGCGGCAGATAAGAATCGGCGCCCGGATCTTCGTGTGGCGCGCGGACATCCGGCACACACAGAGCAGCGCCGATTGCCACCGGTGCATTCGGCTCCGGGTATGGGAGCGGGAAAGACGAGCCAAGCACTTCAGGCGGATCTGCTATCGATCGCCTGGCCAGCACCGTGGGAGGCGTGCGCCACCGACGGCGCGTATCCGACGCCGACCGACGTACGAGCCGTCATCAACCATGCCCTGAAGCACGGATGGCAGCCCGAAAAGCGCGGCGGAACGTTCATGCTGTCCGAACGCCAACACACCGCCGGGTTCACGTTGCCCGATTTCCTTCTGACCGACCGGGTACGGACGCCCGAGAGTGCCGACCCGACAGTCCGGGTGATCCGCGCCTCCAAACTTCGCCATGAACGATGACCGCCTCCACGCATCCGCAGATCCGGACATTGAGCAGTCTCATCCCACGCGAAGATCAGTATCCACAACTGATGTTCGTACCGTCGATGAGCTCCTGGAGGCGCTGCACGCCGGCGTCGCCGGGAAGCTGGACGTGTCGTCGTTGACCGACGCCATCGAGGCGCTTGTCGAAGCGCAGCCAGAGGACAGCAGAGAGGCCATTTACGCGTACACCGGTGATGAGGGATTGCGCCTTGGGCGATCGGCCTCCTCGGCGATCCGCGCGACTTCCCCGTTCTCGTGGCCGGCCTGGCCAATCCCGAGCTACGGATGACGGCACTGGAGGCCCTGGCCAACCAACCAGATGCCGCTCGGGTTGACGAGAAAGCTCGGTCGCTCCTTGATGATCCTGATCCGATGGTTCGTTCCCGGGCTGTCAGCGTGGTCGCCTTCTGGGCTCGGCCTGGGGCGCTCGTCACGCTGTCACCACTGGCTCAAGATTCGGTTCCTCATGTGCGGATGATCCTTGGCTGGTGCCTCGGTGGTCTTCGCGACCAAGCGGCCGAACCCATCCTGCGGGGGCTGCTCGCCGACCCCGACGAGCAGGTGCGTGCGTTCGCCGCCCGCGGCCTCGGACGGCTCAATCGCCAGTAGCCGGATGGTCAAGTCGGCACGTCTGGTACGCCTCAACGGGTTGCCGACGGGATCTGCGGCAAGCTCACGCCTCGACGGGAGGTGTCGGGGTTCCCCGGTGTATCCCACCTATCTGGCGGCACCGCTCCTGACCGCGCTGCAGGCGGACACGACCTGGCCATAGGTAGGCCGCTCACCCTGAGCAGATCACAGATCCGATTGGTCGATCCACTCCAGGGTCGCGTAGACGTTGTCACCAATCCGCGTAAAGGCCAACTCCAACACGGCGGCGTCGCGTGCGCTGGCCACCAAGTCCGGCCACCCTAAGCTCCGGTCATGACACCAGCCAGACGATTCGTGCCCGGATCCGAAGATCCCCCGGTCTGTAACCGTCCACAGCATGAAGATCCCCCGGTCTGTAACCGTCCACAGCATGAGGTAGAGCACCACCTGGTTACATGCGGCGAGCTCGTCGATCACTTCAGCCAACCTGGCCGATGGCCACACTCGATCCAGGATGCCTACCGATTGGCACAGGGACCCAGTCAAGGGTGGAAGCACCTCCTGCCGGCCGCCCAGCCTCGTCAAGGACCGGCGCAAAGCCACCGCCTCAGTAAAGTCCGGATCGTCACCGCTCGCCCGGAATCGGTTGTAGGCGTCCTGTAAAGCCGCGACCGTTTCCTGCGAACCGATGTCGACGAGTGCCCACGCCGCCCACTCACGCACCGTGGAGCTCTCACTTGACAGCAACTCGGTCAGAACACCCGCTGCCCGAACGTCGCCGAAATACTCGAAGACCTCGATCGCCGACAGCTGACCGTAGAACTCCGACTCGGGCAGCGCGTCAATAAGCGGATCGATCACATCAAGACCGATGGCCATCAGACCGTGCTTCGCGCCCTCGGCGACGTCCGTCGAGTCATCGTCAAGCTGTCCGATCAGCTCCAGGATCCGATCCACCATGACCGCCGATTGTGCACCTCACCAGCGAGGTCAACCAGCGAGTTCCGACCGAGTCCGCCTTTCACGCAGCTTTCGCTCCTATTTGGTTCAGTCTCGACGGGCCCCTCCTCTTAGTGGTCAGGGCCCTCAATCGCGGTGATCCGGCCAGGATCCCGGCGAGTTGTCCGAGCTCGTGCCACGACGCCGCAGACCAGACTCGTCACCAGGGCCGACAGCCACCTGCGAAGTGAAAGCCGCGATCCTCCTTCTCGGCTCCTCCGCCATAGCCGTCCACGGTGACCGGTAAACCGCCTACCAGATGAGAGCCACCCAAAGCTGCGGTGGGCAGCCGAAATGAAAGCGTTCCGCCGGTCGCCTCGACCCAGCCTGACTGTGGTCGTAGCACGAGTAGATAGAAGCCGAAGCGTGTCCCGGTCGAGGTAGAGGGCCTGGCGTGTTCGGCGGCCATCACTGTGGTCGCTGCTGAATCACACCGGTGCGTTGGATGCCTTCACCGGTGACGCCGAGCTGATGGGTTGGGGTGGACGTCTGCGCGCCTCGAACCGCTCCTGGGCGTCAACGACTGCGTCCGCGTACCTGGTGGCCCAGGCGCCCATCATCTGCATCGGCTCCAGCAGCGCGTCGCCCGCTTCCGTAAGCGCGTAGTCCACGCGGGGCGGCGTTTCCCGGTATGGCCGGCGTTCCACCAAGCCGTTGTACTCCAATCGGCGCAGCGCCTCGTTGAGCGCCTTGGGGCTGATCCCGCCGATCCGGGCGAGGAGCACCGCCGGCCTTGTGGGACCGTACGCACCGATCGTGAACACGACGACGCTGTCCCAGCGGTTGGCGAGGACCTCGAACGCCACGCGGGCGCGGCAATCGGAGGTGTAGACAGCGGCGTCACTCATGCGTCAATCCTGCCCGATGTATCGCACACCATTCGGTTTGCATCGGCCTGTCTAACGTCCTGCAGGGTGGTCGGCATCGAGCCGCCCCATAACGGAACGGAGCAGAACAGGTGAAGATCGGCATACTTGGGACGGGCGGCATGGCGGCGACGCTCGGCGGCGCATGGACCGCGGCGGGCCACAGCGTGGTGATCGGCGGGCGCAGTCAGGAACGTGCGGAACGGACCGCCGGACGAATCGGTGCCGCTGGGCACGGCACCCTCGCGGATGCCGCGGGTCACGGCGACGCCATCCTCGTGGCTGTGCCTGCGATAGATGCGCCTCAACTGGTGGGCAGCCTTGCCGGTAGCCTCGCTGGGCGGACGGTCATCGACTGCACCAACCCCATCGTGCCGACCGGCGACGGACTCATGCTCAACACCGGTAGCGCCACGTCTGTGGCACACCAACTCGCAACGGCCGCACCTGACGCGTGCGTGGTCAAGGCATTCAATCTCTGCCACGTGAGTATCTGGACCCTGCGTCCGCCAAGGTTCGAGGATCTACCGCTGGCGGTGCCCTACTGCTCCGATCACCCCACAGCAGCCGCAGCGACGCAGACGCTGATCAGCTCGATCGGCTGCACGCCGGCACCGTGCGGCGGGCTGGCGCGGGCGGCGTATCTCGAGGCGACAGCGGCACTAGCGATCGGGCTGTGGTGGGCGGGCGGACAGCCGCGCGCTGCGTTCCCATCCCTGGCCGAGGTGCCGCAATCCCTGAACGATTGACAGCGAGTCCAGATACTTCGGGCCGGCGCAGCCGAATTCGATCGCCGACGCCACCCCGCGCAGAACATCCGCACAACTATGCCGCGATCCGGGATTCGTGGATCAATCTGCCGAGGACCTGCCGAGACTTGATCTTCCGCGCCGGGAGCGGGATGACGTTGGGATGGGCGGTGACGCCGAGGATGTGCATGATGACGGTCGCGACTCCACACGGTCCGGCAACACCGCCCGACCAGCGACGTTCAGATGAAACGGGGTCAGTGAACGGCGGATTCACTCGTCGGAAAGTCGGCCGGCTCGGCGCGCCGTCATGATATCGACCAAGAGCGAGACGGCCAGGAGCACCCGGTATTGGTCCGGCCCGTCTCACCGCGCGTCGAGGTCGGCCAGCACCCGCTGCGCCTCGGTAATGGATTCCGCGTGGCTCCAGCCTTCTTCGCAGAGCCGGAGGGCGCGACGTAGATGGTCCCGGGCGAGGTCGACCGCCTCAACCGCGCCGTGCGCCTTGCCGAGTGCGATGTGGACCAACCCGATGAGGCTCAGCGCACCGAACTCCTCGGACTCGGGCAGGCTGACCACCGCGAGTTCGACCGTCTCGCGCCATCGCCCCGCATCGGCTAGTGCCGCGATCATGTTGGCCAGTGCCACGACCTTCGCCACCCGGGCGGGTGCCGGAGCGAGGGGCCGCTCGTCGATGGCGCGCAGGACCAGGTGAAACGCGTCGATGGCCTCCTCGGTTTGGCCGGACCGACGGAGGGCGATCGCCCCACCTGTGCACGACTGGACATACATGTCATGGTTGTCCGCGGCGTCGCACAGCTCCTGTGCACGGCGGTAGGCGGGCACCGCCTCGGCGTACTCGCCCGCGCCACGCCACGCCACGGCCACGTAATACATCGCATTGGCCTGCTCGGTCAGGTCGCCCAGCTCATCGGCGAGGTGGTATGCCTGCATCGCGAGCGCCGCGCCCTCGGCGTGCCGCCGTTCACAGACGCTGGCGGCCCACGAGGCGTAATTCAGGTGCGTGATCTCCTGCCTGCGGTCGGGCAGCCTCGCCGCCGCAGCCCGGGACGAGTAGTAGATCTCCGGCCAGTGCGGCCAGTCGATGGAGCGGTCGGAGTCCCAGTGCATCGCTTCGGCGACGTCGACGACAAGCTGATCACGTCCAGCGGCGGCAGCGGCTCGGAACGCCGCGAACCAGTTGTCACTTTCCGCCTGCAGCCAGGCGTTGGCGTGTTCCTCGGTATCCAGCGAGACCAGACCGCGCCACGTCTTCGGCGGAGCGCCGAATCCGGGCTCGAACCATCGCCCGGCCACGATCGCCGTCTCCAGCAGCCAGTCGTGCATCCGGTGCTCCGTCGACGTACGCGTGTCGACGAGCTCCTCGTGACGCAACCGGTCGGCAGCGAAGAGCCGCAGGAGATCGTGGAATCGGAAGCCATCCGCCCCGTCCGCGAGAAGCAGTCCCAGGTCGACCAGCTCATCAAGGAGGTCTTCGGCGGCATACACGTCTTCATCGCTGAGTGTTGACCCGGTAGCGGTGAGCACCGCTGCGATCGGCACCGCGAAGTCCGGACCGGGAACGTGGGCAAGGCGACGGAATATGGTCTTTCCCTGCTGGTGGAGCCGGTTATACGAGAGACCGAAGGCGGCGGCCAGGCTGACGTCCCCCGTCGCCAGGTTGGCTAGACGCCGATCGGCGTCGGCGAGTCGCTGGGCAAGATGACCCATGGTCCAACCAGGACGGCTGGCCAACCGGGTTCCGGCGATCCGCAACGCCAACGGCAGGTTGCCACACATGGCCGCCACTGCGCTCAGTTCCGCCTCCGGTGCCGACCCCGCGATTGCCTCGAGCAAGCCTTCGGACTCTGCCTCGGACAGCGGCGGCAGTCCGATCCGGATGATGCCCTCCAGCCCGCCCAGGCTGCGCCGACTCGTCACGATGACCATCCCGGCTCCGGTGTCCGGAAGTAACTGGCGGACCTGGGCCTCGTCACCGGCGTCGTCGAGAACTAAGAGGCAGCGCCGCTCGCGCAGCAGCATGCGCAACTGGCTGGAACGCTTGCCGAGGTCGTAGTCCATGGTGCGGGGGTTGACCTCCAAAGCGCGCAGCAGGCGGGTGAGCGCCTCCCCCACCGGCACCGGCGTCACACCCATGCCCTGAAGATTCACGTACAACTGCCCGTCGGGAAATCGATCGCGCAACTGCTCGGCCGCTCGGACAGCCAGCGCGGTCTTACCCAGCCGCCGGCCCCATGCACCACGAACACCGGCGTCGGATCGCCAGCCGACGCCTTATCGGCGGCCGCCGTGAGCAGCGACAGCTCGTCGGCGCGCCCGACGAAGTCACCGAGACCGCGCGGAAGCTGACCCACACGCAGCCACCCGGCCGTGCTCTCCGCGCGTCCGGCCCGCGCCCGTTCGATCAGCCCGGCGCGATCAGCCTCGTTCAGCGCCAGCGCATCGGCCAACGCGACGAGCGTACGCGCCTGCGGTGTCCGGCTGTGCCCCCGCTCCATGTCGCTGATCGCGCGAGCGCTAACGCCGGAGGCATCCGCCAACTCCTCTATGGTCATGCCGGCCGCACGACGGCACGCCCGCTACATCTCTGCGAAGGACACGCGAGCCCCCAATACTGGAATCTGGCGAATCGCGGCCGACGCGTCATCGAGTGGCCCCAGACCATGATCGCTGATCGGGGCGTCGAATACGTGTCCGCTGTTCGGCTCGTTTCGCGCCGGGACCCAAACCCCGCAGGTCTCCGACGCCAATCCCGGTCCTGCGAAGCCGCGACTATCTGCCTGACTTCGAAATCGGGTGCGATGGGTGAGTCATCGAGGCCCCTTCTGAACCGGAGAAAAGGTCAAGACCCGCCCGGTCGATTCCGCCGGACACGTCGCTCGGCGCGAGCGACGGTCAGATCACCGTCTCGCGCTCGGACGTTGGCGCGCTGTCGACGCTGTGGTTCGTCTCTTCGTCCTGCTCACGCTGGGCGGTGGGGCGCTCTTGCTGATCCCCGTTGTACGCACGACGCTGAACCGAACCCGTGGCGTGGCACCAACCGGACGATGGGGCGGAGTGCCCGGGCCGGGTTGGGTGCGGTCGTCGGCCTGACCGTTTCGGCGCTGATCGCCGGCCGGTGTCGCGTACACCAAGCTGACGGCGCTTTGAGCCGTCCCGCACGAGGAGGTGTTGCCCTGCGGGCCCGGGGCAGCAACACCTCCTGGGCGGGTTACGGGCTGGTGCAGGAGAGAGTCGGTACGGCGGCGCTGCCGTTACCGAGGAATCCGTACGTGGTGGAGCCGTTGGCCGCGACCGCGCCGTTCCAGGTCGTGTTCTTGACGGTATAGGTAGGTGGGCTGCCCGAGACCGTGCCGTTCCATACCTGAGAAACGGTGACACCGCTGGGGAACGTCATACGGACGGTCCAGCCGGTGATGGCGGAGGTGCCGGCGCGCACGGTTACCTCACCTTGGAAGCCGCCGGGCCACATGTTGATCTGCGAGTAGGAGGCCGTGCAGGCGCCCGTTGTCGGTGGCGGGCTGCTGGGCGGCGGGCTCGACGGTGACGGGCTCGACGGTGACGGGCTGGGCGAAGTGGTGATGCCGAAGAACGCGATCGCCGCGGCGGCCATTCCGGTCGACGGCAGGCTGTGCCCGGCGCCTTGGATGCTGTACGCCTCGGTGAGGATGGTGCCGGAGGCGTTGGCGTAACGGCGGCGGTTCCAGCCCGCCTGCGGGGTGTCGGTGGACGTCGGCGTCTGGCTCAGGCCGAACACGTTGGTCCACTGCTCGATCTCTTCCTGCAACAGTTGGTACGGAACGAGCGTGTCGCTGGTGCCATGCCACAGTTGTACGCGGGGGCGGGCGCCGGTGTAGCCGGGGAATGCCTGGCGGACAGCGTCGCCCCATTGCTGCGGCGTGCGGTCCATGCTTCCGCCGGTGCATTGGCTGGTGCCGGGCGGGTAGTCGGCGGCGTTGGCGAAGCAGTTGAACGGCACACCCATGAACGCGGCGCCGGCCTTGAACACGTCGGGGTAGAGAGCGAGCATCTGGTTGGTCATCATGCCGCCCGATGAGCTGCCGGTGGCGAAGACCCGGTTGGGGTCGCCGCCGTACTGCTGCTCGGCGTAGCTGACCATCGACATGATGGAGACCGGATCGCTTCCCCCGCCGCGCCGCTTGGAGGCGTCGGACCAGGTGTCGAAGCAGTTGCCGAAGCCCGCCTGCTGCGTGGCGGTGGGATAGATGACGATGAAGCCGTACTGATTGGACAGTGCCGCGAACTCGCTGCTGGCGTAGAAGCCCGGTCCGGACCCGCCGCAACCGTGCATGGCGACCACTATCGCGGCGTTGGCGGGGCGGACGTCGGGAACATAGATGTGCATCCGCATGCCGCCTGGGTTGGCGCCGAAGCTGGTCACCTCGGTCAGCGTCGCGGCGGAGGCGGGCGGGGTGAGGCTGGGGGCGACAAGCGTCGGGACGGTCACCGCAAGGACCGCGGCCACGCCGACGAGCGCCTTTTGATGAGGTTTCACGCGCTTCCTTCCTCGAACATGATCCTTCGGATCGGGCACGGCGCGGCCGGACGGTTCGCGTGGCGGCGTGCCCGTCGTGGTGGACGCATGGCGGGTCGCGCCATGTGGGGGTGTCACCGGCTTGGTCTGGGACGACGCCGGCTGGGCATGTTCCGATCGACCCGCCGTGGTGCCTTCGCTGCTGGGATCGGCGGGCAGAAACATTACATTTAGTCTGCCTGCGGTCCGCATAAGTGTCAATCGACAGTGTCAGATGTGTTCGAGACCGGCTCCGCCGGGCCAATCATCACCGGGCGAGCAGACGCAGTGCCGGCGGCGCGGCCCGACCACTTCGTACGCTCGCTCCGCGAAAGTGCCGGCGATACATCCCCACCAGCAGTCGAGGTCGCGCTTGAGATGCCACGCCAGCCGCCGGGGCAGTCCGATCCGCGTGTGGCACTTCGCCGGCACTACGGACTTCTGGGTCCAGTCGATGCAGAACTGGCAGAGCGAATTCCTCGCGGTCGCCGCGCCCGTTGCTGCTTAGCCTCGCGCTAGGCCAAACGCGGTTCGCCGCGGTTCAAACCCGTCACCGCTCCGCACGCGTAGGCGGGTGCGCAATGACACCAGGCTTCGCCAGTGTCTCCGGCAGCGCCCGAGCCACCGGGTGCCCGGGCGTTGCCGGCGAGATGCCGTGGCCGGTCGATTTCAGGCTTCGATGGACTTGCGAGTACGCCGTTCGGATCGCCCAGCGGAGGCGGAGGCGCAGGCCGCGGTTTCATAGCGGGTCGTTCTGACGCGTTCTCGGTCGCCGCCTTGTTGATCAGGGCCACCACGGTGGCCGGGTACCGCGGGAGGATGGCCGCGACGCGGGATCAAACGATCCTGGTCCACATGGTGACCCAGTTGAGGTCGTCCCAGGTGGTGCCGCCGTCCCAGGAGAAGCGTTGAGCCCATTGGACCTCGTCGGCGTTGAGCAGATCCCACTCGTAGCGTACGAGGATGGGCGTGCCGTCGAACTCGTCCGGGCCCTCGAAGATCCCGCGATCGCCCTCGAAACGGCCCTCGACGGGCGCGTCCAGGACTCCCGGCAGCCGCGACGACATCCACCAGATATGCCACGTTCGGGTCGACGGCACGAAAAGGCGCAAGGTCGCCCCTTCCACGGCCTGGCCACCGGGGTGCATGATCGCGGTCTCGAAGTTGCCCAATCCCTCCAGGATCGGGCCGCAGTCGCAGGTCGCCTCGAACTCGACCCACTCGGTGCAGGCCCGGTCAGTGACGTCGGCAAGCTTGCGGATCGCGCCGTGCCACCGGCCGAAGAAGAAGTCGAAGTCGGCCCGGCCGTCGGCACGATGTTCCAGGGTGATCTGTTCGGTCATGCCCGGACGCTAACGCCGGTCAGCTGACATCTTCTGTCAGGGGGACGGCGACGCCTTCTGCCGCCGACAGCCGAGGCGAGACCGGTGGGGTCGGGCGGGCAGCCATCGTGATCACTGCGGCCACCGCGACGGCGGCGGTGGTGATCGAGGTGGTCGTCGTCCAGCCGAACCACGCGACGGCTGCGGCGCCGAACATCGTTCCGAGGCTGCCGCCGACGAAGTAGGCCACCATGTATGCGCTGTTGAGTCGTGCGGGCGCGGCCGGGTTGAGGGCCAGCACCATGCTCTGGTTGGCGACCTGGGCCGCGAAGAGTCCGGCGTCGAACAACGCGAGGCAGACCAGTGTGGCCACCGTGCTGTGGAGCATGAAGCCGCTCAGCAATGCGGCGCCGCCGGACAGCATCAGTCCGGCCAGGATGACCTTCCGGGCACCGGCCCGGTCGGTCCAGACCCCGGCGATCTGGGTGGCGGCGATGCCGGACAGGCCGGCCAAGGCGTAGAGGCCGATGCGTTCTGCGGGGTAGGAGTATGGCGGCTGGGACAGGGCGACCGCCAGGCCGGCCCAGACGGCGCAGAAGCCGAAGAACCACAGGGCGCCCCTGAACGCTGCCAGCCGCAGCGCGCCGTAGCGGGCGAACAGGCCGGGAAGCGTACGTAGGCCGGCCAGGTAGCTCCCGGTCACCTGGCCATGCGCGGTGGGGAGTACGGCGAGGCAGCATGCGGCAAGTACGCCGCAGGCGGCGGCGACGATGACGAGCATGGTGCGCCAGCCCAGTTCGTCGGCCAGCCAGCCACCGCCGATCCGGCCGGCCAGGATTCCGGCGGAGATGCCGGCGGTGACGATGCCGAGGCTGGTCGCCCGCCGGTGCGCGGGGGCGAGCCGGCCGGCGATCGAGCTCATCCCGGCACCCACCACCGAGCAGGCACCGATGAGGGCCATCAGGCCGGCCAGTGGGATCACTTGCCGGACGGCGGCCGCGGCGGCCAGTGCGAGGCCCAGCACGGCGAACTGGCCAGCGAGTACGCGTGCCGGCGACCACCGGTCGACCAGCGGGACCAGTGCCACCAGGCCGAGCATGTAGCCGACCGGGCCGGCGGCGAACGCGATGCCGACCACGGCGATACGCGTGTGAGTGGATGCGGCGACGTCGGCCACCGATGGCTGCAACAGGTAGATGGTCGACGTACCCAGCGCGGCAGCCGCCGCCATGAACAGCACCACGACGATGGGCAGCCCGGGTTCGTTCCTGTGCTCGGTCATCGTTCCCCTTCGCTCACTGAGGTTCGTTTTCCGAACCCCAGCGACGCTACCACGGTTCGGGTCTACTTTCCGAACTCGGAGCTAGACTGGGGAACCATGGCAGGCACGTACGAAGCGCAGAACTGCACGCTGGCCCGGGCGCTGGAGCTCATCGGCGAGCGCTGGACGCTGCTGATCATCCGTGACGCGTTCTACGGCGTCCGGCGCTTCAACCACTTCCGGGACCATCTCGACATCCCGCGGGCCGTTCTCGTCGAGCGCCTCGCGACCCTGGTCGACAACGGCGTATTCGTGCGTGCGCAGGACCCCGACCACGCCGCGCGGCACCTTTACGACCTGACGCCGCTGGGCCGCGACCTCTGGCCGGCGCTGCATGCCCTGCTGTCGTGGGGCACCCGGGTGGCCGGTCCCAACCAGCTGCGTTTCGTGCACGTCGCCTGCGGCAACGAGATCGACGACCACGGCAACTGCCCGGCATGTCACGTCGACGTGCCCCCGACGGACATCGCCACCGAACCTCGCGACGGCAAGGCCCGTGGGCGTACGGACGCGGTCGCCGTCGCATTGCGTCAGCGGCATACGCTGCTACAACCGCTCGATGCCAGCTTGTGAGTCCCGTTCCGCAACCGCCACTGTGTAGCTGACACGGCGGAACGACCAGGCCGACGCGCTGCCGGTCGGCATCGCAGTGCTCACCGCGACCTGGCTGACCACGGTCGCCGTCACGAGGCGATCGCGGCACTGCGCGCCTTGATCGAACTTTCCTCGACCTACGTTGACAGACCCCATCGACGATCCGCTGGGTAGCCAACCTTCGTCTGCCATGATCGGAGCCGTGACCGGCCGCTTCGTCCCTGATAACGCAACTCCGGCCCCCTCTGTGGTTGCCGCACAGCTGACCCTCGGCGCACTGGACATCGACCGCGTCCCCTGGTGGGCGGCGCAATGGCTGTCCGAGGGCATCGACGGCCCGGCGCTGCGAGAGCTGGCGGGTCTCGGTACGCGGGACCAAGCGGTGTACGACTTGTTGCCCGCCGCGATGGCAGAGATGGCGATCGACCTTCCCACCGGCCAGGTCGCCGCCGCGGTCGTGATCTTCAACGATCTTGCCGCGATGTGTCTCGTCGGCCGCGCAGACGAGCGGTGGGTCGCGGCGAAGGTCGAGGAAGTCGTGGTGAACAGCGACTACGCGCCGGAGGTTGTCGCCTTGCCGCTGGGCAAAATCTGGAACGCACCGGATTACTGGGGCGGCGAATGGCTGCCAGAACTCCGTGAACTCATCCGCAAGGCGTGCCAGCACCAGCTACACCTCGACGGTCCTAACCATGGCAGCTGAGGGCTGGAGGTCGCTCCGGACGGCTCGGAACCTACCTGCGGCGTGGAGCAGATGTGGAGCAAACCCCTGTCGCAACTGCACGCAACGGCTCTGAACTGGGCATCAACAACACCCAACTGCACCGGGGTGAGGTTGTAGATCCATGGCCGGGCCCTGGTCAGACGTCGTACTCGTCGGGCAGGCGCAGGTTCGGACCGCCGACCTCCAAACCGAGCGGAGTAGCTCGTCCCCCGGGCTCCTCCCAGGCCTCCTGCCGGCCTAGCGCGGTGAGATCGAGGTACTGGTCGCCGCTGTGGAACTCCTCGATACCGCGGCCGTAGGTGGAGTAGGTGTGGAAGACGTCCTCGCCCACCCGCAGGAAAGTGCTGACGCCCGGCATCTCCGTGCCGCGCATGCTCTCCGTCCACGGTCCGCCGGTCCATGGAGTTCCGACCTCGGCCAGTTCCGCCTCGGTGCGATAGTGCAGCAGCACCGGGGAGACCCGGTCGTCCAATGTGGTGTGGAAGTCGTAGTTGAAGTCGCTGCCGTACGAGGAGAACCAGGGGAACGTCCAGCCCATCCGCTCACGGAACGCGGCGATCTTCGCGTACGGTGCTCGGGACACCGCGACCAGCGTGGTGTTGCGGACGTGCAACTGGCGCAGGCCGGCGATGCCGTCGGCGGCCGAGGAACAACTCGGGCACATCGCGTCCCACTCTGGCGCGAACATGAAGTGGTGCATGACCAACTGCGTACGCCCCTCGAACAGATTGAGGAGGCTCGCCGTCCCGTCCGGACCTTCGAACGCGTACGACTTGTCCATGCGGACCATCGGCAGCCGCCGGCGCGCGGCATTGATCTGGTCGCGAGCCCTGGTCGCTTCCTTCTCGCGCTGGAGCAGTTCCTTCCGGGCCGCCAGCCATTCGTCGGGTGACACCACCTCGGGCAGGTTTCCCACGACGGTCATCTCGACTCCTCCCGCCGACGCGTCCGTGACGCGGTCATTGGCAACTACTTGGTTGCAACCCAAAGTATCGCAACCCAATGGTTGCGTCAAATCGGCCAGCCGCCGTGAAGTCGCCCGCCCGTTTCGCGGACCTATGAGGGCATCCCGGCCAAGAGACTGGCTGCTCCCACGAACTTCCGCAAAGCAGCACAGAAAGGCTCCGGGTGAAGGAGTCAGGCTGTCCAGCTGAGCGGCCGCTCTCCGAGCGTGGCAGCACTACAGCGACTTCCCGCAGCTACGACAGGTGGACTCGCGAGGGTGGCGCGTCAACCAGTCCGGGGTCAGTCCCGCACGCCGACACCACTACCGTGGCCACCAAACTCGGCATCTCCACCCGCACCGCCTGCCGACACCTGGCCGCCCAACGGTTGACCGAGTCGGACACACCCCACTGAAATGGCCGGACTCACCCGACCCGCGGAGACCCGACGACCGTCCGCCCGACACATCAGATCTGTGCGCTGAAGCAATTCTTGGGCCGCGTGTTCCATCAGACCCCGAGACAGGCACCCATGGCCGAATGCGCCTCGGGCCGGTCATCGACTGTGGCGCCAGAGCCCGTCGTCGTCGGTGCTGAGCCACGAGCCGTCCCCGAGGGGTTCCAGGTCGTACGCGTCACGAGTCTGGATGTCGAGCGTTCCGTGAACCTGCCCAGTGCGCGCGTCGACGAGATGGTGCTGGTGCCACTGCTGTTCGTCCTCGGTCTCTCCGCCGATCGACACGATGGCGGTTTGAGAGTCGAGATAGCCACCGGCCCACTCGACGTACGCCTCGTCGGGGTCGTAGCCGAAGGACTCCACCGGGATCCGGGCAAGCACCTCACCGTCGGGGTACGCGTGGAAGGCGACGTCCTCCTGGTCGTGGTGGACGGTCATGAAGTGGTGCCCGTCCGGGGCCAGGCCCACGAGGCTGCGGTCGGTCCATGGGTAGGCGGTCAGTTCGATGACGTCCCGGTCGAGACGGCCGCGGTAAACCCGTGATCCGTCCTGCCCCTCGCCGACGTCGAGCAGCATGTGCATGCCGTCCGGGTGGGCTGACTGATGCCCGCCGTGACCGGCGCAGTCGAGTTCGGTCCGGGCGATGATGGCCCCCGTCTCGGCGTCGATGGCGAGCCAATGGTCCAGGCCGTCGCCGCGCCCGGCCATCGCGTCAGGCAGGTAAAGCCACACCATTGTCCCGGCCGGCGAGAACGCACAGTGCGCGCTGGCGTTATACAGCTCTTGTGCCCCAGCGCCGAAACCGAGCCGCCACAGAATATCGCCCTCGCGGTCGATGCAGGCCATCTCGTCGGCCGTCGTATACACCGCTCGCAGTAGGTTCGCCGCTACCGCATGGTCTTCCACCTCGACGGCTGCCCTGACGGGAAACGTGGCGGCCGGCACAGCCGGCGAGTCCCCCGCCGGGCTCCCGGAGAAGTCGTAGGCGTGGACAGAGCCTGCCACGAAGCGGGTCACCACACGAGGCATCGCAGTCATGTCACCCAAGGCTAGCCGTTCGTGGATGACCAGCGCAGGCCGGGTCGAAAGGCCACTCGGGCATCGACGAGTGGCCAATGACCCGCTGGAGTTGTTCAGGCAGCGGAACCGTGAACGGCCCAACTTTCGGCCAGATGCTGGAGACTCCGGGTCCTTCCCGCACACGATGCGGCTGGGGACTACTCATTCCGTGATGGCGGCGACGTCAACGGCCATGGCCTGGTACGCGCGGATGGGTTGGCTCATCCCCGAAACGATGGGCGGGCTGCTGATCAAGCGGCTCGCCCACCGCGCCCCATCGGGCAGCTGACGACCGGTGATCTCAGGTCATGAAATCCGTCCTGTGTCGGGGTTCCGGCCGATGAAAGCGACCAACCGGTCCACAGCAGACGCATCAGCGCTGACGTCGACTTCGTAGCCGAAAGTTCCGCCTGGACCCCGGTAGGCGGGCAGCAACATGCCGCGGGCCGCATCGAGCGCCGCCTGCGCCTCCGATTCGGTGTACGGCACCGGTTGGCCGGTCGCGACCGCGAGGTCCCACCCGTGCCCGACGTACTCGATCAGCATCATCCCGAGCACCGCGGTGCCGGGCAGTTCGGACGACGTCATGCGCAACGGCCGGTCGGCAGCACCGGACTCGAACGCCATGACGGCCTGCCGACCCACAGTGGCGAATTCGACGGCCGGATCCGCGCCGCATCGGTATGCGCTCGGGTCATCGTGATAGTCCGCTCCAGCGGCCCGGGCGGCGAACATGCTCAGCCACCCGACCAAGTGATCAGTAAGCGCCGCCACGTCATAGTCTGGACACGGGGTCGGCAGTGCGCGTTGCGCGGGCTGGATCCCGGCCAGGAGCGTGGTCGTCTTGTCGATCACAGCGGCCAGATGGGCGGTGTCTGCGGGCATGAATATCCTCCAGGGGAGTGGCACCAGCAGCGATGCTAGGCCGGAGTCGGTCGGTGGTCTTGAACAAACGCGTCAACTTGGGCCTGCTCGTCCGGCGGTCGAGGATTCGCGAGGCATCCTGCGTCCGCACGAGAGCCTGCGCGCATTCCGACGCAGCCGATCCGCGGCACCTAAGCCGCTCGCGGCCCACCTCGACCTGTTCTGGCACGTCGATTGGGATCTGCCAGGCGGCGTGGTCCACCATCAGCGGCTCCTGACGCTCCCGGCGGTCCACGTGGTGATCGATGCGCGCGACGCCACGGTCGTCGGTCCACTGCGGCGGCCCTGGGCCCGCGACCTCAGCGGCCACGGCTGGGCACTCGGCGTCATGTACCGGCCAGGCGCATTCAGAGACACGCTCGGTGCACCAGTCAGCACGATCACCGACCGTAGCGTCCCGATGAGCGAGGTGTTCGGCCCGAACTGCACCCGATTCGCCGCCGCCGTCCGGGGCGCCGCCACCGACGAGGAGCGCTTCGCCCTCACGGCGGACTTCTTCACGAATCAGCTGACGGCACCGTCGGCTGAGCAACTCGCCGCGACCTCCGCAATGCAGCGCGTCATCGACGACGAGGCGATCATCAGGGTCACCGACCTCGCACAGACGTGCCACCTGAGCATCCGGCACCTCCAGCGGCTGTTCGCCGACCACGTCGGCGTGACCCCGAAGTGGGCAATTCGCCGGTACCGGCTGGCCAACGCGGCCGAACGGGTGGCGAGACGGCAGGAGGTGCAATGGCAGATAGTCGCGCACGAACTGGGCTACAGCGACCAGTCACACCTGGTCCGAGACTTCACCGCCGTCATCGGCATGTCCCCGGCCCGCTACGCCGACGCCTGTCGTACGCCAAGCCCGGAGCGTTCGCCATGAAAGGTCATGATCGTCGGGACGGAGCTCGGCGAGCGACCGTCGACACAATTACAGCGGACGATGGCGCGGATCGCCGAGGACGACGAGCTCCAGCGACTGTCGGCCAAGGCATGCGATGTCATCGCCGCCGCTCAGCTTCGGAACCGCAGGGTAGATCCGCGGGACGGCGTCAAGCGCACCGAGCGGAGAGAGAGATCCGCGAAGGTACGAGGACGTTGATCGCCTGGCCGTAGGACACGTGGCTGGTCGCGATACATGTTGGCTGGTCGCGATACATGTTGGCTGCTCCCTGATCACGCGGTGATGTAGATCATGCCGCTCACCTATTGTTCTCGTTATCGAGAATGATAACGTTGCGGTCATGCGAATGCCGAAGGAGAGCTGGGCCGAGCTGGCGTTGCACCCAGTCCGGATCCGGATCCTGCGATCGGTTGCCGGTGCCAGGGTGACCACACGCGAGCTCGTCGGGCTGCTCCCCGATGTCCCACAGGCCACGCTCTATCGGCAGCTGACGGTGCTGGTCAACAGCGGCCTGCTGGAGGTGGTGGAGGAACACAAGATCCGCGGGGCAGTGGAGCGCGTGTATGCACTCGCCGCGAGCGCGACGCCAGACGCGGCGGCTTTGGCAGCGGCCACATCGGAGGACCACGACCGCTACTTCACCGCGTTCATGTCGAGCCTGCTGGCGGAGTTCAGTCGCTATCTGCAGCGGGAGCGGATCGACTTCGCCGCCGATGGCGTCGGATACCACCAGATCGTCATGCATCTGTCCGATGCGGAGCTCGCCGAGTTCGCAGCCGATTTCAGCGCGCTCGTCGGCCCACTACTGACCAACACGCCTGGAGACGGACGCCAACCCCGCCTCCTGGCGACCATCCTGCTACCGGCCGGGCCGCAGGTGGGCACCAGCGCCGAGGCGTCCAGCGGTGAAGAGGAAGAGAGAGGAAACCATTAGATGGCATCGATGACGTGCACCGAAGAAGCGATCACCATTCGGTTCAGCGGGTGGGAGCGGCTGTGGGTCGGCCGTGAGCTTCAGGTCATTCCTCTCGCCGCGATCCGTGATGCCGCCTATGTGGAGCGTCCAATGAGTCTGGCCCGTGGCGCGCGCCGGGGCCTGGTCGTGTCGGGCTTCACCAAGGTCGGCGTCTGGGGGATGTTCGCTGGGCCACGACAGCTGGTAGCGGCCCGCCACGGCGTGCCCGGGGTCCATCTGGATCTGGACCGTTCGGCATCCGGAGGCGAATTCGATGAGGTGATCGTCTCGGATCCGGCGGCCGCGAGCCTCGCCCAGGCGATCCGGCACAAGACGGGGGCACGCCGATGACCAACACGCGCCTGGCTATTGAAGTCTCACACCTGACCAAACGATTCGGCCCAGTCATCGCGGTCAACGATGTCAGTTTCACCGTCCAGCCTGGTGTCGTCACCGGTTTCCTCGGCCCGAACGGCGCCGGCAAGACGACCACCATGCGCATACTGACCGGCCTCGTGACGCCGACCACTGGCACGGCGACTATCGGCGGCCAAAGATACGTTCAGCTCAAACGCCCCTCGAGCGTCGTCGGCGCGGTGTTCGACGCCAACGCCTTCCACCCCGGACACACAGCCCGCGACCACCTGAGGGTGTACGCCGCGCTAGGCGGACATCCCGACAGCCGCGTGGCTGACCTGTTGGGTCGCTTCGGCCTCGCCTCCGCTGCGAACCGGCGTACCGGCACGTTCTCCACCGGCATGCGGCAACGCCTCAACCTGGCGACGGCGTTACTAGGCGATCCGCGGGTGCTGTTGCTGGACGAGCCCAGCAACGGCCTTGACCCCGAAGGTATCTCGTGGCTGCGTGACTTCCTGCGCGGGCTGGCCGCTGAAGGTCGTACGGTCCTCATCTCCAGCCACGTGCTCAGCGAGATCGAGCAATTCGCGGACGACGTGGTGGTTCTCCAGAACGGAGAGCTGATCGCCGCCGGACCCTGGTCCCGGCTGGCCGGGCCGCCGTCGATTCTGGTCGGTAGCCCGGACGCCGACCTCCTGGCCGGAGTACTTGCGGCACAGCCGTCTACATCACGTGTCGAACCGATCGGCCCTGGGCGCCTGCGGGTGTACGGAATGGACGCCGCCGGCGTCGCCGACGCAGCCGCCGCGCATGGGTTGCGCGTACATGAACTGAGCACCCACAGCTCCAATCTGGAGCAGCTGTTCCTCCAGTTGACCGCCGACAAGCCGGCCCTGGCTGGGGCGGCCCCTCTCGCACAGGCGGGTGCCCGGTGAATACGTTGATCAAAGCGGAGATCCGTCGCCTGCTGGCGACCCGGATATGGCGGGGACTTCTGCTCGCGGCGACGCTCCTGGGCGGCGGCATGGTCGGCGCGATGGCCCTGGTCGGCCCGGAGAACTTCCAACCACCGATGCCCGGTCTGGATACCGAACCCGGCGTCCGGTCGATTCTCGGCATCCTCGGCTACACCGCGTTCATCCCCGCCGCCGTCGGGACCCTTGCGGTCACCTCCGAATATCGGCACCGTACGGCGGCCGTCACGTTCCTGTTCGCTCCACGTCGCTCCCTGGTCCTGGGGGCGAAGCTCATCGCGTACGGCTTGGCGGGGCTGGCCTTCGGGCTGATCCTCTCCGGCACCGCAGCGATCGCGCTGTTCGGTGTCGCCGCAGCTCGGGGCGTCCCGCTGGGCTTGCCGAACCTGACCGTCATCGGGCTGCTCGCCCGGATCGGCGTCGCGATGGCGGCCTACCTGCTGATCGGGGTCGGCGTCGGAGCCCTGGTACGCCATCAAGTTGTGGCGCTGTCCGTCGTGATCGGCTACCTGTACCTGGGTGAGACCCTGCTGATGCTGATTCCTGGGGTGAACCGGCTCTACCCGTTCCTGCCCGGTGGCGCCACCGCCTCCCTGACCGACTTCACCTACCTCGCCGAAGCAATCTCGCAGCAGACGTCCATGGCGCCGGTCAGCTTGTTGTCACCCGTCGCCGGCGCGCTGGTGCTCCTGGCATATGCGATGAGCGCGGCCGTCGCCGCCCTCATGGTTCCGATGCGCCGCGACGTCACCTGACTTTCGGCCCAGCATCGTCGGCTACGGGGTGGACCACCTCCTTCAGTTGCCAAGAAGAGGCCGAAGTTCCACGACATGTGCGAGCAGTTGCGCGTAGGAGCTGAAGACTGGGTAGAGCGACCCGCGCACTGGTCGACCGCTGAGCCTGTTGTCGAGCAGGTCTTCACCATGGAAGTCGAAGATCCGCCGGTCCCCGGAGTTCTCCAGGTCGATGCCAAGGTGGGTGGCGCCATCGTCCCAATCGCTGCCTATCGGAAATATCCCACCGTGATTGGTGAAGAGGTCACGCTCCTCCTCGCCGCCGCATCCGGGCCGTAGGTCGTACCAGATTTCTTCCACATCGTCCGCGCGCGGCGAGTCGTACCACTGGAAGTCATCGACGCGAATCAGTACGCTCGGTTCGACGAACGCGAGGGTCGAGCGCACGTCTCGGAACCACTTCGGCAGGGCGACCTGGTCGGCCTCGGCGTACCGGTCGAGAAGGACCGGGTCCTCTTTGACGAACGTCAGCCACGGGAATCTCGCGACGAAGCGCAACAGGTCCGCCTTGTCCTCCTCAGGCAGCGTCGAGCGCGCGATCCAGAATCGGGCCGCCGCTGCATCACCTCTTGTGAGGTTCAGTTGGCGCTCGGAGTCGGTGGCACGCATGGGTTCATGCACGTCTGGCAATCTACCGTTGCACCGGCACCGCTGGTGAACAACGCGCGCCAGGCATGACCTGGCCCTCGCGTTGGCTGGTCACCTCTGCCGGGCCGATAGACCCACTTGCCGACGGTTACGTTCGGCGAGTGATGTCGTCGGCTCGCCGCAGCAGGTAGTCATGCTCCCGAGCGCTGGCGGTCTGCTGCGCAGCGGTTCGGTAGAGGTCGGCGGCGGCTCCGTGGTCCCCGGCCCGGTCGAGCAGGTGAGCTCGGGCTGCGGTCAACCGGTGGTTGTCGCGCATGCGCGGGTCGTCGGACAACGGCTCCAGGAGGTCGAGCCCGGCTTGTGGCCCATGCACCATGGCGATGGCCACCGCGCGGTTGAGGGTCACGACGGGGCTGTCGTCCAGTCGTTGCAACATGTCGTAGAGCGTCAGGATGTGTGGCCAGTCGGTGTCCTCAGCGGTGGCGGCGTGACAGTGCGCGGCTGCGATCGCGGCCTGAATCTGGTACGGGCCCGGTCGCCGTCGCGCCAAGGCCGAGGTCAGCAGAGATGTGGCCGTGCCGATGGCGTGATAGTCCCACCTGCGTCGATCTTGTCGATCCAGCGGGACGAGCTCTCCCGTATCACCGGTCCGGGCTGCCCGGCGCGCGTCGGTGAACAGCAGCAGAGCAAGCAGACCTGCGGTTTCGGCATGGTCGGGGCAACTGTCAACGAGTAGGCGCGCCACTCGGATCGCCTCGTGGGCCAGATCCCTGCGCTGTAGTGCCGGGCCGGAACTGGCGGTGTGCCCCTCGTTGAAGATCAGGTAGATCACCTGCAGGACTGCTGGCAGCCGGGCTTCCGCCTCCTCGCCGGTAGGCAAGTCGAAGGTGGCGCCAGCGTCTTTGATGCGTTGTTTGGCACGGCTGATCCGCTGGGCCAAGGTCGTTTCGGGCACCAGGAGCGCGCGGGCGATCTCGGTGGTCGTCAGCCCGCCGACGGCACGCAAAGTAAGCGGAATTTGCGACGCGGGCTGCAGCGCGGGATGGCAACACATCATCAGCAGCGCCACGGTGTCGTCCGCGTGGGCAGAGTGATCGGTGTCGGCCGGCGGGGCCAGCCACTGGTCGGCCGGCATCTGCGCGGCCAGTACCGCCTCGCGCCGACCTCGGGCCTGCTCACTGCGTAGGTGATCGATCAGGCGCCGGGAGGCGACCTGGATCAGCCAGCCCCGGGGGTTGTCCGGCACTCCCTGGTGCGGCCATTGGGTGGCGGCGGCCAGCAGCGCTTCCTGAGTGGCATCCTCCGCCTCGCCGAAGTGTCCGTAGCGGCGTACCACCGACGCCAGCACCTGTGGCGTGAGATCGCGCAGCAGCTCCGCGATCATCCGTGGACGGGCCGCAGCTCGACGCGGGACGACACGATGCCGGCGAAACGGGCCGCCAATGCCACCGCACGCTCGTGGTCGTCGACGTCGACGATGCCGAAGCCCGCCAGGAACTCCTTCGTCTCGGCGTAGGGCCCATCGGACACGACCGGCCTGCCCGTACCGACGTCGACGGTTTGTGCACGGTCAGGCTCGGACAGCCCGAACGCGGCGACGAGTTCGCCGGTCGCGGCCAGTTCCTGCTGCAATGCCTGCATCGCAGTGAAGTGGGCGGCGATCTGCTCCGGAGTCATCGCGTTCGGTCCAGTGCCGGCCAGCGCGTCCCAGTCGGACGAGCCGCCGTAAGTCATGATCATGTATTTCATCTGATCCCTCCACTATGGCCGGATGCCACCTTGATACCAGACCCCGGCAGGCCGGAGCGCCCCGGAAAAGATCTTCAAAAAAGTTGTCGGCCGCTGTCGAGGACTCCATGTCGGCTCCGACGTCTCAGGCGCAATCGGAGACGAGCCAAGGAGAACCTCATGAACATCACAGTCGACAACTCCCCCGCCACACCTGGCCGGTCGCGATCGCGCCGCGTCGCGATCATCGTCCGCTCCACGGTTCAGGTGCTGCTCGCCCTGCAGGTCGCCGTCGGCGGCGTCCTGAAACTCACCGGTGATGCGGCCATGATCGACCTGTTCACCGACATCGGCTGGGGCCAGTGGCTACGCCTGTTGGTGGGGGTGTGCGAGCTGGCAGGTGCGGCCGGCCTGCTGATCCCGCGTTTGGCCGGGCTAGCCGCCCTCGCGCTGGCCGGGCTGCTGGCCGGTGCCGTGATCACCAACGTCACGATCGGCGCCAACCCGATCGCGCCGGCGGCGTTGGGGCTGGTCGCCGCCGGTCTGGCGGTCAGCCTGCGTCACCGGCTCCCCTGGCCCGCTCCCAACCGCTGACCACATCGACAGAGACGACGAAGGGACAGATCATGACCGAGCAGCTTCTGGACACCGCTCAGTCCACCACCATCACACGGCATCCCGCCCTGATGTCCCTGGATCCGCTCGTCGGCTCCTGGACAATCCTCGGACCTGGCCACGAAGGCACCGTCACGTACGAGTGGATGCCCGGCGGCCACTTCCTCGTCCAGCGGGTCCATCTGACCCAGGACGGCCACACCACACAAGGCGTCGAGTACATCGGATACGACGCCGACAGCGGCACCCTGCGCTCGCACTATTTCGGCAGCAGCGGTGACCTGCTGGAGTACACCTACGAGATCACCGGCGGTGAGCTGACCATCTGGTTCGGCCAGCCGGGCTCCCCCGCCTGCTACCGCGGCACGTTCGACGAATCAGGCGACAACGCGACCGGCGCGTGGACCTGGCCCGGCGGCGGCTACCAATCCACCATGACCCGCGCGCACAGCTGAGGAACGCCGCCCGGGCCGGCTCTTGAAGCGGGATGCCGGCCCGGTTCGTCCGCGGGGGCCGGCCCTCGTCGCTTCGCCAGTCCTCAATTGTGCGGACTTGACGTGCCACTCCGCCGATCACAAGATCGCCGTATTCCAACTATTCGATTCCATGCGCGGATCGGGTGAGGGCAGACCCAAGTCGTAACCGACCGCGCGAACCCCACGGAGGAGATGCGATGCGGACAAGGAAGCCCGTGACGGTCGCACGGTCGGCCATCGGAGCTGCTCTCATGCTGGGCGCGTTCGTGCTGGTGCCGGCGCAGCCCGCAGCGGCGCAGGTCGGGGCGATGATTCAGCCGGTCAGCGGCAGGGTCACCGGTGTGCTGTCCAACAGATGCGGCAGTACCGACAGCGACCACTACGGCATCGACATCGCCGGCAACGGTGGCACGGCGATCGGCGCGGCGTACGCGGGCACGGTGACCTTCGCGGGTTACACCTCCGGCGGCGGCAACAGCGTGTACCTCTCCCACGCGAGTGGCTATGTCACCAAGTACCTGCACATGGTGCAGGCTCCGTCGGTCTCGGTGGGTCAGCCGGTGGGACGCGGCCAGACGCTCGGCTTCGTCGGCAGCACCGGCAATTCCACCGGCCCGCACCTGCATTTCGAAGTCTGGCGCAACGGCGGCCTGTACAGCGCCATTGCCGGGGCGTACACATGCAGCGGCTCGGTCACCAAGGGCGCCGCCATCAACATCGATTTCGCCGGCCTGCCGGTGCCTGTGCAGGTCGAGGATGACCACGTCTCCGACTTCAGCGGTGATGGCGCCGCCGACGTGCTCGGCGTCGATGCGTCCGGCGTCTTCTGGTACTACCCGCACAACGGCGCTGGGCTCTCCTCGCCCGTGCGGATCGGTCAGGGCTGGGGCGGGTTCAAGCATGTCATGGCCGCGGACTGGAGCGGTGACGGCGCTGCCGACGTCCTCGGCGTCGACTCCGGCGGCTACCTGCGCTACTACGCCAACAACGCGCAGCAGCTGTCGCCTGGGGTGCAGATCGGTCAGGGCTGGGGCGGGTTCAAGCACGTGATCGCCGCCGACTTCAGCGCCGACACGAAGGCCGACGTGATGGCCGTCGACGCCAACGGCTACCTGTGGTACTACCCCCACAGCGGCACTGGTTTCGGTACCCCGGTCCAGGTCGGCCAGGGCTGGGCCACGTTCAAGCACGTCTCGGGGGCCGACTGGAACCACGATGGACGCGCCGACATCATCGGTGTCGACTCCGGCGGCTACCTGTGGGTCTACCCGTACACCGCCAGCGGATTCGGCACTCCCGTTCAGATCGGCCACGGCTGGGGAGCGTTCAAGGAGGTGTTCGCAGCGGACTGGAGCGGTGACGGTTCTGCCGACGTGCTTGGCGTCGACGACTCCGGCGACCTGTGGTACTACCCGCACAACGGCAGCGGACTCTCCACGCCGGTGCAGATCGGCAACGGCTGGGGCGCCTTCACCTTCGTCTTGTGACGGACGGGCGGCGGCCTGAAGGTTCGGAACAGGTCGTCGGCTGACAGACGAGCCAGGCATCAAGAGCAAGCCAGCGGCCCGCTGAAGGAGATCCTTCAGCGGGCCGCCGTTGATCGGGCGGCGGCTTCTGCCGCTTCCTGGAAGTCGACGATGGCACCGCCGTGGTCTCTCGCCCAGGCCGTCAGGACCTCGATGGGCTCGATGAGGGTCCGGCCGAGATCGGTGAGGCGGTACTCGATCTGCCGTGGCGCTTCGATGTGGCGGTCGACCAGGCCGTACTCCTGGAGTCGGCGCAGCGTCTGGGTGAGGACCTTGCGCGAGACGCCGCCGATGAGACTGCCCAGCTCACCATGCCTGCGCGGCTGCTGGCTGAGCCCGAAGAGCACCAGCACGGCCCACTTGTCGGAGAGGATCTCGACCGCCAAGCGGGTTGGGCAGTCGGCGAGGAAGGCCGGCCCGGCCGCGTTCTGCATGATTTCGAAGGTACCAAGAGGTAACGCACGGCTCCGTAGCGTCGTCTGTGAGAAGACCAGCACAGTTGCGAAGGAGTCACCATGCCACGAGTCGTCGTGTTCGACGAGTTCGGCGGTCCGGAGGTCATGCACGTCGTCGAGGAGCCGATCCTCGATCCCGAGGTCGGCGAGGTACGCGTCAGGATCGAAGCGTTCGCCGTCAACCCGCTCGACCTGATGATGCGTTCCGGCGCCTTGCCGGCACCCGTCTCCCTGCCGGGCGCCCGTCTCGGCGTCGAAGGAACCGGCGTCGTCGATGCCGTCGGTCCCGGTGTCAGCGGGCCGGCGATCGGCGACCCGGTCATCCTCGCCGCGATTCCGGACGCGAGCGTCCGGGGCAGCTATGCCGAGTACACGACGCTGCCGGCCAGCCGCGTCATCGCCCGGCCGGCGGGGCTCGACGTCACGGAGGCCGCCGCGATCTGGGTCGGGTTCTCCACCGCGTACGGCGCTCTCGTCGAGAAGGCGGGAATGCGGCCCGGCGATCACGTCCTGATCGGTGCCGCGTCGGGCAGCGTCGGCCGGGCGGCCATGCAGATCGCCCATCAGATCGGCGCCGTGCCCATCGCCGTCACGCGGCACTCCGCGAAGACCGATGACCTGCTCGCCGCAGGGGCGGCCGCGGTGATCGCCACCGACGGCATGGACATCGTCGAAGCGGTCCGCGACCACACCGGCGGGATCGGCGTCGACATCGTGCTCGACCTTGTCACGGGCCCGGGTCAGCAGGAACTCGTCCAGGCGGCCCGCCCGGGCGCGACGCTGGTCGCGGCCGGCTTCCTGGACGCCCGGCCCACGCCCTCGCCGGTAGGAGCGCCGATCACAATCTTCAGCTACCGCAGCTTCGAACACACGCTCGACGCCGCCGTGGTCAAGCGCATGGCGGCTTTCCTGAACGCCGGGGTCCGGCACGGTGCGCTGCGGCCCGCCGTCGACGCGGTGTTCGCTCTGGACGATGTCGTCGAGGCCCATCGCCACCTCGAGAAAGGGCTACACGGCGGGAAGAAGGTCGTCGTCGCGGTCTGAGAGCGAGTCGGTGGATCGGCCGGTCGGGGCGCTGCGGCCCCGGCCGTTTCCCTCACTGGTACGCGATACCGCCGTGACCGGCGGTTGTCTCACTCGCGTACGCCGATCGCGTCGACGGGGCGCGGACGCATGGCGAGTCGGGCCGACGTCATGACGGCCGTCCAGCCGAGCAGCGCCGATACTGCGACGATCGCCAGGTACGCCAGCGGCGGGACGGTCGGGGTGAGCGTCCTGGTCAGTGCGATGCTGGTACCGATCAGGGACGGGACCGCGGCCAGCGTACCGAGCAGTACGGCAGCGGCCACGATGATCCGCGTTTCGCCGCGCATCATGGCGAACACCTGCCGCCGCGTGGCGCCGACGAGTTGGAGCAGCGCGTATTCGCGGAAGCGGGCGGCGGTCGCCATCACGAGGGTGTTCACCACGGCGATCGCGAGGTATCCGAGCATGACCGCGTTGAGGATGAGACCGACCGCCGACTCGCCCGCGGTCGCTTCACCTTGAGCGGCCACGAACGACTCACGGCTGTCGACGCGGACGGTCGGCATACGCGCGACGGCGGATCGCATCGCGGCGGCGAGCGTACCCGTGTCTGCTCCCTGGACTGCCGTGACCAGCAGCGCGAGGTCCAGGCGGTCGGTGGTGTGGTCGAGGACGAGGTCGTGCGGCAGTGTGACGTCACCGAGGCCGAGTCCTCGTTCGTAGACCGCGACCACGGTGGGTCTGATCCGCGTGCCGTCGCCCAGGTGGAGGTCGACGGTGTCGCCGAGCCGAGCCCCCAGGGTGCCCGCCGCGATCCGGCTCAAGGCGACCGTGTCGCCGCGCAGCTTCGTGATGTCGCCGGCGAGGACTGCGAGATCCATGGTTTCGGTGAGCCGACCGCCGCCGACCCCCTGGGCCGAGTACGCCCGGATCTGCGGGCCGTCGGACTCGCCGAAGGTCGCCAGGACCCTGGTACGCACCACCGGCGTCACCACCGAAACGCCCGGTAGGGCCCGGATCAGGTCCGCCGCGTCGGGTGAGATGCCGGCGGAGGTGGATGTGACGACGTAGGTCGCGCGCAGGCTTTCCGCGGCCTGGTCCTGCGCGGCCGATTGCGCGGTCGTGGCGCTGAAGAGCTGCCCGGCGGCCAGGGTGATGCCCATGATGAGCGGAGTGGTGGCCGCGGCGAGCCTGCGCGAGTTGGCCTGGGCGTTCGCGGTCGCGAGGAATCCGCCGACGCCGGATCGGCGGTTCAGCCAGGGACCGAGCACGAAGACGGCGACGCGGAGCAACCATGGGCCCAGCAGCCCGACCGCGAACAGGAGCAGGAACGCCGAGAACGCGGCGATCTCGGCGGCCCCGTCGCCGGTCAGCCGCCAGGGCAGCACGAACCCGGCGGCGAGACCGGCGGGGATCAGCAGGAAGCCGCTGGTCAGCCGGAGCCGGCCGAGCCTGGGCGGCTCCACGGTGGCCTCGCCGAGCGCGTCCATCGGCCGGAGCCGGGCCACCCGTCGCGCTGCCAGCCGGCCGCCGAGGCGAGCGCCGATCAGGCACAGTGCCGTCGCCGCGAGCAGGGGTAGTGGGCTGATCGACAGGTGGAAGTCGGCTGGAACCGCGCCGACCAGCACGAAGGCTTCGCGGAAGAGGAAGCTCAGCCCGATGCCGGGGAGCACGCCGAGCACGGCACCGAACGTCGCCACCACCGTGGTCTCGGCGGCGATCATGGCCAGCACCTGCTTGGGGGTGGCGCCGATCGCCCGGAGCAGCGCCAGTTCCCGCAGCCGCTGCCGAACCGTCAGGGCGAGGGTGCTCGCCACGACGATCATGATCACCACGACCATGCTGCCGCCGAAGGCGAGCGACAGCTCGCCGAGGAACGACCGCGTACTGCCGAGGTCGAGGAACTCGGCTTCGCTGCGTTCCCGGCCGGTGTAGCCGACCGTGCCGGCGACCGCCGCCTCGATCGCGTCGGAAAGAGCGTCGGGACCGACCCCGGGCGCGGCCAGTACGCCGATCGCGTCGACCCGGTCGGGCTGGCCGGTCAGTTCCCGGGCGCGGTCGTCGGTGAAGAACAGCGCCGACTGCCGGACGAGGTCGCCGCCGGGCAGCCGCACGATGCCCGTCACGCGATAGGTGGCGGTATTCGTGCCGACCGCGAGCCGAACCGGCGAACCGACGGTGACGCCAGCCCGTTGCGCCAGCGCGGAGTCCAGGACGACCTCGTCCGGTCCAGCCGGCGGCTGTCCGGCGTTCAGACTGAACGCGCCGAGCACGGTCGACTGCCAGCCGTGCCCCAGCATCCGGGTGCCGCTCGGCCCGGCGAGCACGTCGCCGCCGTCGGTGACGAGGCTGACCGGGACGTCGACGTCGGCGATCGCCCTCCGGACACCCGGTACGCGCGCCACCTCGTCGACGCGCTCGGCCGGCAGGGTCGCTCGTTCGGCGTACCGGGGGTCGACGTCGTCGTTCACCGGAAGTGCCTGCGGGGCACCCACCACCACGTCGGCTGCCTGATACCGCTCGGTGAGCACGCCCGAGCGTTCGCTGCTTTCCAGCAGGATCCCGCATGCGGTGATAACCGCCGAGCCGAACAGCACCGCGACGAAAGCGGCGACGAATCCGCCTCTGCGCCCGTTGATCGTGCTCCAGGCCAGCGCGAGCGTGCGCCGGGACAGCGCGCGGCGGCTCACGACCGCCCCAGCTGGGTCATGCGCTCGGCGATCTGCTCAGCCGCCGGCCGGGTCAGCTCACCGGCGAGCCGGCCGTCGGCCAGGAACATCACCGTGTCGGCCTGCGCGGCCGCGACCGGATCATGCGTCACCATCAGCACGGTCTGCCCCAGGTCGTCGACGATCCTGCGCAGCAGCGCCAGGACCTTTCGGCCGTTGTGGCTGTCCAGCGCGCCGGTCGGCTCGTCGGCGCAGACCAGATCCGGCTGGTTGACCAGTGCCCGGGCGATGGCGACCCGTTGTTGCTGGCCGCCCGAGAGCTGGCTCGGCCGGCGGTCGCGATGCTCGCTGAGCCCGACCGCGGCAAGGACGCTCGACAGGCGCTCCGGGTCGACCGGCTGTTCGGCCAGCCGGACCGGCAACGTCACGTTGTCCGCCACAGTCAGCGCCGCGAGCAGGTTGTATGCCTGGAAGACGAACCCGATGCGGTCGCGCCGCACCTCGGTCAGCTCGGTCTCGGAGCGGCCGGACAGCTCCACGTCGCCCAGCATGATCCGGCCCGACGTCGGGCGGTCCAACCCGGCCGTGCAGTTCAGGAAGGTGCTCTTACCGGACCCGGACGGGCCCATGACGGCGGTGAACGTTCCCCGTCGGAATCCGGCGGTCACGTCGTCGAGCGCGCGTACCTGGTTCTTGCCGGAGCCGTACACCTTCGACACCGACTCCAGCCGCACCGCGTACGCCTGCGCCTCGTGGGCGGCCGTGTTTTCGCTGGTCAACCTCATGCGTACGACGCTAGATTTCGCGTCGACGCATACCGATACCCTCAGCCGCCCGATGTGAGGTACAGCTGGCTGTAGTGCCGAAGCCGGTGCCCGCCGGGCAGACTGGGCGCCGTGCCAGCAACAGCAGGGGCCACGTCGGGCCGGCGATGGGTGCAGGTACGCCGAAGCGGCGTCTACCTGCTCGGTCGGCTGGCCACCGGCGTCGTCACGCTGCTCGCCTTGCCGCTGCTGTGCTATCCCAGGTACGCCCGCCGGTGGGCGAACCGGCACCGCGACCGCGCCGGCCGGCTGCTCGGCACCCCGGTGGCGGCCCGGCCCGAAGTGGGAGTGGCGGGACGGCCTTGGGCCGACGCGGCGACCCCCCGCGACCTGCTGTGGCTGCCGGTGAACGCCGTCCTCGGGGTGACGCTGGGCCTGCTCGTGCTGCTGTGCGTCGGAAACCTGCTGCCCGCCGCGGTCGCCACGCCGCTGTGGTGGGCGTTCGCACCAGCGGATCGGCCACGGCTGTTCATCGACGTTCCGGTGAACGACTGGACGACGGCCCTCACGCTCGGCCCGCTCCAACTCCTTCTGCTCACCGCGTCGGCGTACGCGGGATTCCCGGCGATCGCGCGTACCCATGCCCGGATCTGCCTCAAGGCGCTGTCGCCGTCGGCGAACGAACAGCTCACCGATCGGGTCGCTGTGCTGACGCGTACCAGAGCAGAGGTGCTGGACGCCCACGGAGCCGAATTGCGCCGGATCGAGCGGGACCTGCACGACGGCACGCAGGCGCGGCTCGTGGCCATCGCGATGCGCCTTGCCGTGGCCCGCCAGGCGTTCGCCGACGATCCGCGCGACGAGCAGTTCGTGGCGGGACTTCTCCGCGAGGCGCACGAGAGCGCGGAGGCGGCGATGACCGAGCTACGCGAGGTCATCCGGACCGTCTATCCGCCGATTCTCGCCGACCGGGGCCTGGCCGGCGCGCTGACCGCCGTGACCACCCAGTGCGGCGTGCCGACGCGGCTGGACCTGGGCGACCTCGGCCGGGTGCCGGCGGCGGTGGAGGCCGTCGTCTACTTCGCCGTCGCCGAGGCGCTCACCAACGTCGCCAAGCACAGTCACGCGACCTCGGCCGTGGTCAGGGCGCGCCGCACCGTGGCCGGACTGTCGGTGATGATCACCGATGACGGCACGGGCGGCGCCGACGAACGGCTGGGCACCGGTCTGGCCGGGATCCGCCGCCGGGTGCTCGCGCTCGACGGCGTCGTCGACGTCGACAGCCCGGCCGGCGGGCCGACGATTATCACCCTGGAGCTGCCATGCGGGTAGTCATCGCCGAGGACAACGTCCTGCTGTCGACCGGACTGGAGCTGATGCTCAACCGCGCCGGATTCGACGTCGCCGCCATCGCGGTTGACGCGGCGGGCTTCCTCACCGCCGTGGAGGAGCATCAGCCGGACGTCACCATCGTCGACGTCCGGCTGCCGCCGTCGTTTCGTGACGAGGGAATCCGCGCCGCCTTGCAGGCCCGGCGAGAGCACCCCGGGCTGCCGGTCCTCGTGCTGTCGCAATACGTCGAACGGCAGTACGCCGCCGAGCTGCTGTCCAGCGCCGCAGGCGGCGTCGGCTACCTCCTCAAAGACCGCGTCAGCCGGGTGGACGAGTTCGTCGACGCGCTCCGGCGGGTAGCGGCCGGGGGCACCGCGATGGACACCGAGGTCATCGCGCAACTGTTCGCCCACCGCGCGGATCCGATCGCCGCCCTCACTCCCCGCGAACGCGAGGTGCTCGCACTGATGGCGCAGGGGCACGACAACAACACCATCGCGCAGCGGCTCGTCATCACCGACAACGCCGTGCACAAACACGTCGGCAACATCTTCGCCAAACTCGGCCTCGCAGTCACCGACAGCGGCCACCGCCGGGTGCTGGCGGTGCTCGCCTTCCTCAACGGATGACAGCCGCAACGACCGACGCTGAACTTCCCCGCAGCACCGGCCGCTCGGTCGGGTGAGGACAGGATCAGGGCTTCACTCCGCTGAGGTAGGAGTTGATCCAGGCGATCTCGGTGGCGTTGAACACCTCCGGCTGCCCGGCGGTCTGGTCGGAGTTGATGACCCGCTTGAGCAGGTTGTAGTGCTGCATGCTGCTGATGCCGACGAGTCCCTTGCCGGGCAGCGCGAGGTAGCCGGTGCCGCCGGTGCTCCAGATCAGATACATGTTCCCGTCCTTCGATTTGATGATCTCTGGCTGTGTCGTCGAACCCACGAACTTGGTGAAGTCGACGCGATTCCCGGCAGCGTCGACACCATGGATGTGCAGGTGGATGTCGCCGCCGTAGTCGCCATCCCCCGGACTCGCCGACGCTCCCGAGTAGCCGACGATCGCGCCCTGGCCGTAGTGGCCGTTCGGCCGCACCGATGCCTGGTGCTGGAACACCACACCGACGATCGGGCCGTTCGCTTCGTAGCTCGAGCCGTTCATGAGCGTGCCGGACTTGGGCAGCACCCGGTTGAACGGAGTGTCGAGCCAGAGGACGGAGCGCCGCCCGCCGGAGTCGACCCACCCGCGATATTCGAGCGTGCCCGAGGCCGGCGCGGGCAGCGCCGTGTTGTAGCTCAGCGGGTAGTCCGTGCCACCCGCCGAGTAGCTCGCGTGGTCTTCCCACGAGCCGGTCACCGGCCACCCCGCGAACGGGTTGTTCAGCGTCTCGGCCGCATAGGCAGCCGTCGGCCCCAGTATCTGATCGGCGACGATCGGCCCCAGCGCCGCCGCGAGGACTGAGGCGAACATCAGCCGGCGGCGAGAGACGCCTGCGTCGTCACCCGGCGATGGGGGGTCGCCCAGTAAATCCGTCATGGCGTCAAGCTAGGCCGCGCTGCGATCGTTGTGACCCAACGGTTCCGCAGACTTCGCGCCGACGACGCCGATCCCGACGGCCGGCTTCGCTACGTCACGGGGTAGATCGTCTCGGAGGGCTGATCCGCCACCAGTCGGAGGTGTCGGTGACGTCCTGCGACCAGAACTCCAGCAGGTCGCCCGGAGCCAGCCCCAGGGCGCGCTCAATCTCGGCAGCGGTCAGGCTGCGCAGCGATTCCGACAGCGAGCGGGTGAGATCCTGCCAATAGCCACGCAGCGTGGACTCGCTGACGAACAACTGCTTGGCGACCTGAGCGTAGGTGAGGCCACGAGCCCGGCCGTGCAAGATCTGACGCTGACGTTCGCTGAGCATGGTGATGCAGTCACGGCGGACCAGGACCTCCAGAATGCCGACCACGGACTGTGGTACGACCGTGCCGCCGGCGGCGACCTCGAGGAACGACTGCTGCGCCCGGTCGGTCGGCATTGCCTTGGACACGACACCGCTCGCCCCCGCGGCGATGCACGCGGCCAGGACGAACCGGCGCTCCTCCTGGCTGTAGACGCAGATGCGATACCCGTGAGCAGTCAGGGCACGGATGGCTGCGATGCCCTGCCGGACGTCGGGCTGCTGCTCGAGGTTGACCAGGTGCAGGTCAAGGAGTACCAGGTTCACCGTGGGAGCTGAGGCCAGGAGATCCTCCACCGTCGCAGTGGCCAACACGACCTCAAGATCCGGCATCAGCAGCCCCAGCGACGCGCGGATCAGCGACGCGTCGTCAACGACCGCGACCGTGGGCCTCACCGCGCGCCAGCCAGCCGGTCCCCGCCGTCACCCCGACCCCGCCGAAGGCCTGAGCCGCTGATCGTCACGGTCGTCCCTTCGCCAGGTGCGGACGCGATCGCGACGTCGAGCCCACGGGACTGCAGCTCACCGATCACGACGTCACGCAATCCGACACCGAGGGCCACCGAAGCCGGGTCGTAACCGACGCCGTCGTCGCTGACGGTCAACGCCCACCGCCCGTGGAGATCCTCGTCCAGATGCACCACGACATTGTGCGCCCGCGCGTGCGCGCGGACGTTGAGCAGCAAGCTTTCCAGCGCGTTTTCGACGGCCTCCGCGTCCTCCCTCGGCAGCCGCACAGTCGCGCCCAGGTCCAGCAGAGTATCGGCATGCAGATCGGCGAAACGATCACACATGCGCTCCGCGAGCGGAGCGAGCGTGACCTGGCCGCCACCGTCCGCCTCGTACGCCGGACTGGGGCGCCCCCGCAGATAGGCGCGCATCCGCTGCACCTCGACCTCGGCGAGATCGGCCAGGCCCGAGCGAGGCTCGCCTGGGCTCGAGTTCGCCAGCAGTTGCATGACCGCCACCCCGTTGTGCATCAGCACCCGGGCGCGGCGTTCCTCCTCGACACGGGCCAACTCGGCGACCAGTGCACGGGAGGAATCGGCATCGTGTGCGATGCGGCGGATGTAGTTGAACAGCATGCGGGCCACCACCGCGTACACGACATAGGTCAGCTCGTTGCCGATCGCCGTCGTGGCCATCCCGGCACCGGCGTCACCGAGGTACACCAGGTAACAGATGACAACGCCGAGCAGGCTGCCGGCCCAGAGGACGAGACTGCGTACGCCGCTGGCTGTGAGGATCACCGACAACGCGTACCCGGGCTGGTAGGCGACCCACGTGCCGAAGCGCTCCCCCGCCACCAGGACTTGCGGCGCGAGCACAAGCAGCGCGCACGCCAACGCGAAGTCGGCGGCGGAGGCGACCGCCCCCAGCGGGCGTTGGCGGATCAGGGTCGCCACGCTCACCGCGACCGACGCGCACGCGGCGGCCAGCCAGCACGCCAGATAGGCGGCGTCGTTGGGCGAGGAGGCCAAGCCGACTCGAACCGCGGGAACCATCTGGGCGACCGTCCCCAACCGCACACCGGCGATGAAGTAGGTGAACACCCGCTCGACGCCGACCTTGGTCGTCGGCAGGTCAGTGACACGCCATCGTGCGTTCCGCCCCGCCATCGTGGCTCCCCAATAACCGTTCGAGTACGGCCGTGAGCTGCTGTTTCGCATCTTCGCCGGCCCAGGCCCGGCGAAGCGTGCCGATCAATGTACTGCAGGTGATGGGCTGCCCGACAGGCTCTCAACGGCGACTTCGACGCGACATCACGGATCGGCTGAATGCCGGTCACCCTCAGCCGATCGGCCACCCTCAGCCGATCGGTCACGATCGCCCGGGCCAGGCGATTTTCGCGGCATGGCAACGACGAGGGTCCACTTTTGGGGGTACACAACCGGCTGAGGCTGCACCTGTGTACGACGACGCCCGGCCGACGGATGCGTGCCGTCGGCCGGGCGGCCCAGTATCAGTCAGTCGAAGGCGTCAGACCAGGTTCGACAAGGCTCGATAGGTGTTGGGCCCCGGGACGCCGTCGAGGGGGCCGGTGTAGCCGCCGATCTGAGCCAGCCGTTGCAATGCCACATAGGTGCCCGCACCGGGCACGCCGTCGATGAGACCCGAGTAGCCGGATCCCCGCAGGCAGGACTGGATACCGCGCCAGCTGAAGGACCCCAGCACACCATCGATCGGCCCGCTGTAGCCGCCGAGCTTGGCCATGCGCTGCATCGCGGCGTACGTGTTGGTGCCGGGCACGCCGTCGATCGGACCGGTATAGCCGAAGCGTCGCATCACGGTCTGCACGCCCTTCCAGCTGTTGACGCCCATGACACCGTCGATCGGCCCGGTGTAGCCGCCGGCGGCGGCCAGGGTCTGCAGTCCCTTGTAGGTGTTGGTCCCAGGGGCGCCGTCCAGCGGCCCGCTGTAGCCGTATCCGCGGAGCACGGGCTGGACGCCCCTCCAGGTGGTGCCGCCGGGAACCCCGTCGATCGGCCCGGTGTACCCACCGGCCACGCCGATCTTCTGCAGAATGATGCCGTCCGCGGTCGAGATCGGCCCAGGCCCGCCGCTGGTCACGGTCAAGTAGGAGCGCAACGCCGCGAAGGTGTTCGGCCCGGGTACGCCGTCGACCGGCCCCGTGTAGCCATAGTCGGCCGCCAGCCGCTGCAGACCGCTGTAGGTGTTGGGCCCGGGTACGCCGTCGACCAGGCCCGTGTAGTAGCCGCCAGCGGACAGGACCGCCTGGACACCCTTCCAGCTGTTGACGCCCATGACGCCGTCGACTGGCCCGGTGTACCCGCCTCGCTGGGCGATCCGCTGCAGAGTCTGGGCATCGGCGGTGGCGATGGTGACGTTCCCGTCGACCTGGGCCAGATAACCGCGCAGTCCGGCGTACGAGTTGGGGCCGAGGACGCCATCGACGGGCCCGGTGTAGCCGCCGCGTTGAGCCAGCAGCTGGAGTCCCTTGTACGTGTTCGTCCCCGGTACGCCGTCGACCGGGCCGCTGTAGAGACCAAGCTGCGTGAGCAGCGTCTGAATGCCTTTCCAGCTGTTGGGACCGAGCACCCCGTCGAGCGGTCCGGTGTACCCGCCGAGCTGCGCGACGCGCTGCAGCGTGACCCCGTCGGACAGGGAGACGTCGGGTGCCGGATCGGGTACCGGGTTCGGCCCCGCCGGTGGCAGCGTCGCCGTGCCGAACGCGTCGGCCTTCGCCAGGTTCATGTCGACGGTGATGCCCTTGACCGAACCAGAGCTGCTGAACTGGTGGATCGCCCAGGTCGGATAGGCGGTCCCGATACGCGGGCTGCCAGCCGCCGCACCGTAGTCGGCGATCCACAGCTTCGCCCCGGTCGCCTGGGTCTGCGTCCAGGTTCGCGAGGTGAGCAGCGAGGAGTAGGTATACAGGAACGGCGTCGCGCCGAGGCGCGCTTTGACGATGTTGATGAAGCTCGCCGTCTGCGCATCCGTCCATACCGGACTCTGATCGACTCCTTCGACGTCGATCATCAGCGGGTCACCGGCGCGGTAGTCGTGCAGGCGGGTGAGGAAGTAGTCGGCGTCGCCGGACGCGGTGCCCCATCCGGTCATCCAGTAGTGGCCGACGAGGAAGCCGGCCGCGCGGGCGGCGTCGACCTGCCGGACGTAGTACGGCGCGGTGTACGGCAGATGCGTACCGTCGTTGGAACCGCCGGACTTGACGACGCAGAAGCGGAATCCGGCGCTGCGGGCGGCCAGGAAGTCGAGGTTGGCCTGGCTGGTGCCGACGTCGATGCCGTAGATCAGGCTGCCCGCGGGCGGGGTGGGCGCGGGGCCGGGGGCGGGCGGCGACGACGGTGGATGCGCGGCCAGCCAGTTCGCCACCCCGCGGATGGTGTTGGGTCCGAGGATCCCGTCGACCGGCCCGGTGTAGCCGCCGTCGCGGGCGAGGCTCTGGATCGCCTTGTAGGTGTTGGTGCCGGGTACTCCGTCGATGGGACCGGTGTAGCCGTATCCCCGGACGGCGGTCTGCACGCCCTTCCAGCTGTTGACGCCCATGACGCCGTCGACCGGCCCGGTGTAGCCGCCGCGCTGTGCGAGGGTCTGCAAGACCTTTTGGTCGTCGGGCGTCAGGGTGTACGTAGAGCCGCCCGGACCGGGCGTGCCGACGTCCGCCATCCGGGAGCCGACGTTGTCGAGGGTCCAGCCCAGGTACACGAGTCCGGTCAGCGAGTTGTACCGGGCCACGGACTGCGTTCCGATGCAGTAGCCGCCCGGGGCGAAGTCCTCGCCGCCGGACAGATGCGAGGTCGCCATGAGGCAGCGGGTACCGCCGCCGTCGAGGTCCAGGGCGACGTGGCCGGGGTCGCCTGGATCGCCCCACCAGTGGAACGCACCCCTGGGCGCGGCCGAGTAGTCATGGTTGTCCGGTCCGGACGCGAGATATGCCTGGTACGCGGTGGGTGCCGAGCCGGCCAGGGCACAGGCCCGGAACATCAATGCCTGGCACATGCCGGACCAGTTGTAGCCGTTGTAGAAGCCGCCGCCACCGGCATCCGTGACGTGCTGACGGGCCCACGATTCGGCCCCGGCGACCGTTCTGGTCAACGCAAACTCCTTTGTTCGCAGCGCGGCGACGCGACTTGACGGCTCGCCGCGGACGTTGTCATGGGTCAGGCCACCGAGATGCGGGCGACGGCGAGGATGGCCTCGGAACCGACCAGTTGGGCGCGCAGAACCGGGTCGGCGCCGGTGTTCTGGGTCGGCACGGGTCCGACCCGGAGCCGGTCGTCCAGGCGTACGCTTCCGTTGGCGTCCAGATCGAGATCGACGTATCCGTGTCGGAGTGGGCGCTTCAGCCCTTCCGACGTCTCGAACCACACACTGCCGCTCACGGCGTCAGCGGCGCTGATCGAGAACCGGACCCGGCGCCCGGCCATCGGGCGACCGTCGACCGTCAGGCTGAATGCCACTCCGGCGGCCTCGACGCCAGTGGCGTCCGCCGGGTGCCACGAGTAAGCACGGGCTGAGAACGTTCCTTGTCGTCCGGGCGCGGCCGCCGAGGCGGCGGCGCCGTGGACGCCCAGAAGGAGTCCGGGCACGAGTACGCCTGCGCTGTAGAGCACGGAACGCCGGGACACACCCCGCGACCCGTCAGACGGTTCAGGCATCCTGCCTCCAATCGATAGGTTGAGATGGGTAGCTGATGAGGAGCTGAGTAGCAGGACCGCGGTCGGCGGGCATCACGAATGGCCCCGGATCTCGCTACCCCGGTGCCGTGCTCCACCAGTTGGTCGGCGTGTCCCCGTCCGGCCAGAACTCGAGCAGGTCGCCGGGCGCCAGCCCGAGCGCATGTTCGATCTCGGCAGGCGTCGCGGATGCGAGGTAGTCCGACAACGTCTCGGTGATGTCCTTCCAGTAGCCGCGCAGCGTGCTCTCGCCCGTGAAGAGGCGTCGGGCGAGTTGCCCGTAACTGAATCCCCGGGCACGACCGTGCAGCACCTGACGCTGCCGTTCGGTGAGCACGGTGATCGCCTTGCGCCGAACTAACACCTCGAGAAGTCCGATGACCGAATGAGGGATCACCGTCCCGCCGTCGGCGACCTCGACGAAGTTCTGCTGCGCCGCGGCGGCGGACAGCGACTTCGACACGATCCCGTGAGCGCCCGCCGCGATACAGGCCGCCAAGACGAACCGGCGCTCCTCCTGGCTGTAGGCGCAGACCCGATACCCGCCGGCGGTCAATGCGCGGATCGCGGCGATGCCCTGCCGCACATCGGGCTGCGCCGCGTTGGCCAGATGCAGGTCAAGCACCACCAGATCGACCCGCGGGCTTCGCCGCATGAACTCCTCCACCGTGGGAACGGCTGCCACGACCTGAATCTCCGGCATGAGGATCGCGATCGACTCCCGGATGACGGCGGCGTCATCGACCACGGCCACGGCTGGTCTCACGCCGCCTCCCGGGTGCGCTGAGCGGGCGGCCCGGAAACAGCCGGCCTCCCGTACGCGATCGTCACCGTCGTCCCCTCCCCCTGTGAGGTCCCGCCACGGCGTATGGGCCTGGGCGCGGGTTCTTTCGCGGCGGGCCGGCTCAGCTGCGACGGCCTCTGAGGATGTGGAACCCACGCCCGTCCGCCGAGGTGGTCCAAGCGACGTCGGCCGACGTCTTCCACCGGGAGGTTCAGTACGCGGGCTCGATCGAGGACCGCCGTCGTGCGATGGGCCGCGGAGTGGGAGGGTGCCGAGCCATCGGCCCGGCACCCTCCCATCGGCGATCAGAGCCCGAACCACCCGACACGGATGGCCATGTCGAAGCCGCGCCAGGTGTTGGGGCCGGGGACGCCGTCGATCGGGCCGGTATAGCCGCCGTTCCGGGCGATGAGCTGGATGCCCTTGTAGGTGTTCGTACCGGGGATGCCGTCGGCCGGACCACTGTAGACGCCATTGCGAGTCAGGTATCGCTGGACGCCCATCCAGGTGTTGACGCCGGGGTATCCGTCAGCGGGCCCGGTGTAGCCGAAGGCCGCCGCCGGTCCAGCCTGGACACGGCACCACATCGGCCTGTCACTGGAGCTACCGCTGTACGTCAGGACGTACATGTTGTCCCTGCAGAACTGGGTGATGCTGGAGTTGCCCGCGTACGCCGGCTGAGCGAGCGTCAAGCCGGCGAGCGAGATCGCGATGGCCATCGCGGAGGTGCGCTTCCAGTTCATGGTGTTCCTCTCCGAGAACGTTCACGTGAGCCAGATGTTGCGCTCCAATCAACGCAAAAGGGACCTTGCATCGGTCACCGGGGTACCGGCGGGGCGCCCAACCTCTGGCTTTCGCGCGTTGTGCGATCTGGACCAAAAGCACTTACCGTGATCGATCTGGAGCGGACTCTAGTTGTCCTGCGCGGCCGTCCGCACCCAACGAATCCGCGAAAACCGCACAGCCATCCGCGCCGGCAGCCCGTTCGGGGGCGCACGTGCGAGCATGAGCGGAACAACGATGCTGATGACCCGTCACCCGCGCTCGTCCCAGACTTCAGGCGACGAGGAACTGCGCGGTATCGGAGGATCCGGCCCGGGCTGATCAGCACCGCCTCATGGACGGATATGGCCGGATATGGCCGGATTTTCAGCTCGGCCGGCTGTGCGTCGGCGGCCGGTCCGGTGGACCGGCCGCCGACGCCGGGGCTCACTTCAGGTGCGGCTGAACCTGCGAGGTGTAGATGCCCTCAAGCTTGGACTTGAGCTTGGTCATCTCGCCTTGAACCTCGGCGTTCTTCGTGAGGATGGCGGCGCAGGCATTCGCCATCTCCTGATCGGCTCCCGGCAGGAACACCCGGGCCCAGTCCTGATTGCGCGTGGCGGCCAGCTGGTCGATCGCCACCTTCGACTGCGGCGCCTTGGCGATCAGCGACGACGGATCGGCCGACTTGCGTACCGGCATGTAGCCGGTCGCCTGCGCGAACTTCAGGGTGTTCTCCGGCGACGTGAGGAACTTGATGAACGTCGCGGCGGCGAGCTGGTTCTCCGGCTTGATCTTCTTCGGGATGCCCACCCCGGCGCCGCCGGTCGGGCACACCGGTGAGGTCGCCGCCGGGCCGCCGGGCAGGAATCCGGCTCCGACGTCGAACTTGGCCACCTTGAGGATGCCGACCAGGCTGCCGGTCGAGCCGACCGTCGCGCTGACCGCGCCTGCCGACAGGTCGTTGGTCGAGTCCTTGCCCGCCACGCCCGACCACTTGTTCTTGTAGACGGCGTCGGCGAGGAACTGCAACGCGGCGACCGATTCGGGCTTGTCACACGTGATGTCGAAGGCGCCCTTGGCCGACCAGCTGCCGCCCCAGCCCCAGAGGTTGTTCTGGAAGCTCCATCCCGCGTACCCGGCGAGCGCGGGCAGCTGGAACGCGTTCTGGATGCCCGCGTTGGCGGCCTTCAGCTTGGGAGCCCATTCGGCGAACTCGGTCCAGGTCGTCGGCGCCCGGTCAGGCAGTCCGGCGGCCGCCCAGTGGGCCTTGTTCCAGTAGAACAGCGGCGTGGACCGCGCCCACGGCATCGCCCACGTCGCGCCGTCGTACTTGTAGTCGGAGACCAGTTGCTCCCGGTAGTCACTGGTGTCCCAGTTGAGGGCGGTGAACGCCGAGTCCAGCGGAATGATCGAGTCCTGCAGGTAGTAGCGGAACCACCACACGTCCGAGAGCACGACCAGGTCGGGCAGCTTACCGCCGGCCTGGGCGGCCTGGAACTTCTGGGCGATGTCCTCGTAGTTCGAGCCGGCGGTCACCAGCTGTACGCGGATGTCGGACTGGCTCTGGTGGAAGGCGTCGATGATCTGCTGGGTGACTTCTTGGGAGGAACCGGGGTTCGACGACCAGAAGGTGATCTCACGGGCGGGTTTGACGCCGGTGAAGTCGATCTGCTGATGCTTGTCAGAGGTTGTGCCGGACGAGGTCGACGGGCCGCTACAGGCGGACAACGCCGTCGCGGACAGCCCTGCGGCGGCCAGGCCGAGGAACCCTCTTCTGCTCAGTTCACCTGATTGCCTGGCGGGACCCGACGGGAACACGGTGCACCTCCTGATCGATGGGGACGGAAGTCACCCCTTGACGCTGCCTTGGGTCAAGCCGGTGACGATGTGGCGCTGCAAGGCGGCGAACACCACGAGGACGGGAAGCAGGACCATGACCGTGCCGGCCATCACGATGCCGTAGGAGGCCGCCGAGTTCTCACTGTTCTGCAACAGGGTCAGCCCCACCGGCAGGGTCATCATCTGCGGATCCGAGACGATGACCAGCGGCCAGAGGTAGTCGTTCCACTCGAACACGATGTTGACCAGGGCGACCGTGGCGATGCTCGGCGCCGCCATGGGCACCACCATGTGCCACAACCGTCGCCAGTGCCCGGCCCCGTCGACCTGCGCGGCGTCGATCACCTCCGCGGGCAGCGTGAGGAAGCTCTGCCGCAGCAGGAAGGTGCCGAATCCGGTCGCCAGCCCGGGCAGGATGATGCCCCAGTAGGTGTCCTGCCCGCCCATGCCGCTGACGAACACGAAGTTCGGAACGACGCTGACCTGCGGCGGCACCATGAGCGTCGCGAGCACCGCCCAGAACACGTACTTGCGGCCCGGGAAGCGCACGAACACCAGGGCGTACGCGGTGAAGACGGCCAGGAGCACCTTGATCCCGGCGCCGACCACGGTCACGATCGTCGAGTTCAGGAACAGCCGCGGGAAGGGCACGATCCGCGCCGCCTCGCTGTAGTTCGCCGGATGCCACGGATCGGGCAGGACGATGAGTTTCTGCGTGATGACGTCGGCGGGCGACTTGAACGACGACAGGATCAGGTACGCCAGCGGCAGGACCACGATCAGGATGGCAAGCATGATCGGCAGGTAGTCGGCCACCAGGGCTGCGACGAGGTTGCGGCGCGACAGCGGCCGGGAGTCAGCGGTCACCGGTAATGCACCCGCCGCTCGAGGAAGACCAGTTGGAACAGGGTCAGGATCACGAGTAAGCCGAAAAGTACCGTCGAGAGCATCGCCGAATAACCTGCCTGGTTGTAGCCACCGAACGCCCGTAGATAGGCGTCGTAGATCAGCGTCGTCGTGCCGCGGCCCAGCGGTGTCATCACCCGGATCAGATCGAATGCCTGCAGCGAATTGAGGGTGCTGGTCACCAACAGGAAGAAGGTGGTCGGCGACAGCAGCGGGAGCACGACGGAGAAGAACTTGCGCCGGGCGCTCGCGCCGTCGATCGCGGCGGCCTCAAGGACGTCGGACGAGATCGACTGCAGACCGGCCAGATAGATCACCGCGGCGTAGCCGAGGTTCTTCCAGACGTAGACGAGGACCACCATCACCAGGCTCAGCGTCTCGTTGTTGAACCACTGCGGACTGGCGATACCGAAACTGCGCAGGATCGCACCGAGCGCGCCGACCGTGGGGTCGAAGATGTACTGCCACGCCAGGCCGACGCCGACTCCGGACAGCACGAACGGCGAGAACACCGTGGCGCGGGCCAGCCCGGCACCGCGGACCCTGCGGTTGAGCGCGAGCGCGACCATCAGGCCCAGCGCCATCGACAGGAAGACGGTGGCGAGGGTGAACACCGCCGTCGTGAGGAAGACCTGTCCCGCTTCCGCGGACTGGAAGAAGTCGAGGTAGTTGGACAGGCCCACCGGCCTGGCCGTCGGCGCGCCCAGGGTCCAGTCCAACGTCGAGTAATACATGTTGAGCAGGAGCGGGCGGTACGTGAACACGGCGATCAGCGCCAGGTTGGGCAAGGCGAATGCCAGGAAGATCGCCGCCTCGCGGCTAGCCCGGCGCCGGCGTCCTCGCCTGGCACGGAAGCTCGGCTCCGAGGCGGAAGTCTCCAGCAGCGGCGGATCCGTGCTCGGTTTGATCTCCGCAACCATGATCGGCAGCTAACCGACGCCAGGTGTACGAACGGTAACCAAAAGGTGAATATATAACATCGATGATCAGTAGTTCTGAGGTTCGATAATCTCCCTGTTGTCGATCGAAATGATCGGATAGCCCGAGTCGACAGCCGCCATGCTGATCGGTCGCGGATCAGACCGTCGAGCCGGCCGTCAGCGAGGCCAGGACCCGCAGCTTCGCCGCGCTCTCCGAGCCCTGGTCAGGGTAGTAGATCACCAAGATCACCTCGTCGGCGGGCAGCTTGTCCCGATTCAGCCGCAGGCTGCCGACGACCGGATGGTTCACGGTGATCGAGCCGCCCTCCAGTTCGCTGACGTCGTGACGGGCCCAGAGTCTCCGGAAGCGCTCGCTGGCCAGGGAGAGCTCACCGACCAGCTCCACGATGCGGGCATCGTCGGTCTCGTCACCGACGGACTTGCGGAAGGCGGCGACGAACCCAGCGGTGGATGCCTCCCAGTCCTGATGGAACGCCCGCTCCTCGGGGTCTAGCAGCAGCGAACGCAGCCGGTTCTCCCCTGGCCTCAAGCGCGGAGACAGCGCGACGGCCAGCGGGTTCGACGCCAGCACGTCGAATGAACGGCCCTCGACGAAGGCCGGTACGCCGATCGCGGCCAGCAAGTGGTGCAGCCGGGCTGGGACCCGTTCGGTCGGGCGGCGGCGAAGACGGGCTCGTGGCCGGGCTTTGGTGAGGCCGAGCAGGTATTCACGCTCGACGTCGTCCAGCTCGAGCACCCGGGCCAGTGCCTCCAGGACCTGCGGCGACGGGTTTCGATCGCGGCCCCGCTCCAACCGCAGGTAGTAGTCGGGGCTGATTCCGGCCAGCAGCGCCACCTCCTCGCGCCGAAGGCCCTTGACCCGACGATTGAGGCCGGCCGGGATCCCCGCCCGTTCCGGCGTGATCAGCTCTCGCCGAGCCCGCAGGTACGCCCCGAGCCGGTTGGTCGCGTTCTCGCTGCTCACGAAGGCCACGATAGTCCGGAGCCGGTGGCCCGAGGGGGTCCTGCCACACCCCTGGATCAGCGGAGACTGCCCAGCCGTGGCGGTCCGGCTGGAGCATGGCTCGCATGGACATCACCAATCGCACGGTCTTCATCGTCGGCGGCACCTCCGGCATCGGGTTGGGCCTGGCCCGTCGCTTCATCGCCGCCGGCAGCACGGTCATCATCGGCGGACGCCGCAACGCCCCGATCGATGGCCTTACCACCGTTGAGATCGACGTCACAGACCCCGAGTCGGTGCTGCGGGCCCGCGACCGGGTGCTCGCCGATCACCCGGACCTGGACGTCGTGGTCACGATGTCGGGGGTCATGCTCGTCGAGGACCTCCGCGACCCGGCTCATTTCGCCAGTACCGAGACCACCATGGCGACCAACGTGCTCGGCACCATCCGGGTGATCGACGCGTTCACCCCGTACCTCATCGAACGCGGCGCCGGCACGATCATCACGGTCAGCTCGGGTATCGCATTCCTGCCATTCCCGATCGCACCCACCTACGGCGCGTCCAAGGCAGCCGTGCACGCCTACACGGAGGCACTCCGCGCTCAGCTCGCCGGCACCGGCGTCGAGGTCGCCGAGCTGGTGCCGCCGGCCGTAGCCAGCCACCCGGACATCGCGAGCACGAATCCCCACGCCCTCGCTCTCAACGACTATCTCGATGAGGTGACGGACCTGCTCGCTGAGCAGCCCACCCCGAACGAGATCCTGGTCAACGGGGTGCTGATGCACCGCTGGGCCGAGCGCGACGGCACCTACGCCGAACTGGTCGCCCAACGTTCGAAAGCGCTCGCCGGCCTCCCCGGCCGCTGATCGCTCTCGAACTGGGTCCTTGGCAGATCTGGCGCGACGCGACTGCACCAGGCCGGCGCGGTACAGTCGCCGCATGATCGAAGTCGTCGACTATGACCCGATCTGGGCGGAGCGGTTCGCGGCGCTGCGCTCGGAGTACCAGGCGGCGCTGTCCGCCGCGGGCGTGCCTGTCGTCGCGATCGAGCATGTCGGCAGCACCTCGGTGCCAGGCCTGGCCGCGAAGGCCGTCATCGACTGCGACATCGTCGTCTCCGCACCCCACGTCGAGGCGGCGTCGGCGGTCCTGGTTGCTCGTGGTTTCACCCCGCTCGGCGAACTGGGCATCCCCCAGCGCTGGGCGTTCGACGCCCCGGAGCGGTTGGCGCGAACGAACACCTACGTCGTTGTCGAGGGCTCGCTGTCGCTGCGAAACCATCTGGCGGTCCGCGACGCCCTGCGGGCCGATCCGCAGCTTCGCGACGAGTACGGCGACGTCAAGCGGCGGGTGGGCGCCGAAGCGGCGGACGTCTACGAGTACGGCGCGGGCAAGAACGCCATCGTGCAACGCATCTTGGCAGCCGCGGGTCTCAGTGAGGACGATCGCGCGTCCATCGACGCGAACCAGGTTCCCGTCCGACGATGAAGCTCGCCACTACCAGGGAATCGCGCCTTCGGCGTTGAAGAAGCCACCCGTCGGGCCGTAGGCGGCGGCGTTCCCTTCCGTCGGCCAATCGAAGCTGGTCAGGGTGCCGGGCGACGGTCAGCCGAGCTTGGTCCACTGGCCTTCGGAGATCACCTCGACGGAGCCGTCCACGACCTGGATGGCCGTCTGCTCGTCGATGGCGTACGCCGGGACGCCGAGCCCGGCGGCCCACCGCTCCGCGTCGGCCATGGTGTTCGTCGGAAAGGCGTTCAGGTGCGGGAAGATCGAGAAGTCGACGACGCCGAGGGTGCGATCGTCCGGCGCGGACGCCCACTCGACGAAGTACTCGCCGATCCGGGGCGTCATCACCATGCTGCCCGCGCTCACTCCGACCCAGACCGTGTCGGGCAGCGAGGGCAGCAGGTCGGCCAGCCCGGACTCTCGCATCCAGTGGCACAGGTAGGTCGCGTCACCACCGTCGACCAGGAGCACGTCGGCCTCCCTGACCCACGGAACCCATCGTTCCTGGCCGATGGTCGGCAGCGCGGTGAGTTCGAGGACTCCCAGCGACGCCCAGCCCAGGCCGGTGAAGTGCCGGAAATCGGGTTCTGCGGCCACCAGGCCCCGGACCGAAGCCGGACCGCACATCGGGTGGCCCCACTGTGCTGTCGGGACGACGAGGGCGCGGCTTTCGGCGACCGGCTTGCCGAGCAGCTGCTCGAGCGCCAGGTGGATGCTCGGGTTCGTGACGCCGCCGGATGTGAGCAGAAGCTTCAAGACGCCTCCGAACCTGTGGGCGGAAGGGATGGCTCCGCTCGATCACCAGTACGGAGACATCGTAGTTCTCATCGGCCCCGTCCGCGGGTTACTGAAGCGGCGCAAGCACCGGATCGTGGTCGTCTTACCCGCACCGTTGGCACCGGTCAGGCCCATCACATATCCGGTCGGCAGCTCGAAGCTCACGTCCCGCAGCGCGAAGCCGTCGCCTACCGCAATCCACGCCGCGCAGGGCGAACGCCAGACCGTCGGGGCAACTGTCCGAAGTGAAGTCAGACATGTTCGGACTCGGTTCGCATCAGCCCGTCCATGACATCGATGAGTTCCTCGCGGCCGAGGCCGGCGCGCCGGGCCGCGTCCAGGGCCCTCGACAAGCCCTCTTCCACCTGCCGGAGCAGCTGCTCCCGCAGCAGCGCCGAGTCCAACGGGAGCACGTACGCACCCTTACCGGGCGAGGCCACAAAGGAACCTCATGTCGCCTACTCCGCCCGGACACCGGTCACTGCGGCACCCCGATTCCATCAGCGGGAGCCAGGCGATGAGGTCGGCCGACGCAATCCGATGATGGGTTCGCCAGATCGGAGTGATAGATCCCCGCTCGCACCCTCGACTGACGCGGCTGCGGTTACCTGTTCCGCTTCCGGGCGGCGAACGACTCCCGTCGCACCACGAGCTTCTTGCCTTTGACGGTGCTGTTGCGCAGCGCGCTGATCACGTCGTCGGCCGCCCCGGCGGGCACCTCGACCAGCGAGAAGCGGTCCGAGATCTCGATCGCCCCGATGTCGCGCCCGCTGAGTCCCGCCTCGTTGGCGATCGCACCGACGAGGTCCTGAGGACGGATGTTCGCCCGCCGGCCAAGGCCGAAGAACAGCTTGACGGTGCCCGCGGTCGAACGGTTGGCGCTCTTGCCGCCACGTCGTTCGGGTTCCTCGTGCCGCGCCTTGCGGCTGACCGCGTCGGACTGGTCGGGGATCTCCTGCTCGTCGATCTCGTTGCCGCTGGACTCATGGGCGAGTTGCACCGCCGCGAGAGCGATGTCGACGATGTCGAACTCGTCGCCGAGCGACTCGACCACGACGCGGAACCGCTCCAGGCGGTCGCCGGCGATCAGGTTCTCCTGCACGGCGGCGCGGGTCATCTCGAGCCGCCGCGTACGCAGATCGGCGACCGTGGGCAGCTTCTCGATCGTAAAACGCTGCTTGGTGGCCTGCTCGATCGTCTTGAGCATGCGGTGCTCGCGCGGCTCGGCCAGGGTGATCGCCACCCCTTCACGGCCCGCGCGCCCGACGCGACCGATGCGGTGCACGTACGCCTCGGTGGCCGACGGCACGTTGTAGTTGACCACGTGCGTCAGCAGGTCGATGTCGAGGCCGCGCGCGGCGACGTCGGTGGCGATGAGCAGATCGGCGGTGCCGGCCCGCAGCCGGGCCATCACCCGGTCGCGCTGGTCTTGGCTCATCCCGCCGTGCAGCGGCTCAGCGCGGTAACCACGACCGTTGAGCGTCTCGGTGAGCTCGTCCACCTCCTCGCGCGTGCGGCAGAAGACGATCGCCGCCGCCGGCGATTCGGTGTCGAGAATCCGGCCCAACGCGGCCGGCTTATGCGCCCGGGACACCATGTACGCGCTCTGGCGGACCTTCGGCGCCTCGCCACGGGCCGGCTCCTGCCGACCCATCTCGATGCGGACCGGGTCACGCAGGTAGCGCTTGGCCAGAGTGCCGATCCGCGGGGGCATGGTGGCCGAGAAGAGCACGGTCTGCCGCTGCTCGCTGGTCTCGTCGAGGATCGCCTCGATGTCCTCGACGAAACCCATGTCCAGCATCTCGTCGGCCTCGTCCAGCACGACCGTCGTGACCTCGCCGAGGTCCAGCGTGCCGCGGTTGATGTGGTCGATGGCCCGGCCCGGTGTGGCGATGATGACGTCCACGCCGCGCCGCAGCGCCTGGAGCTGCCGCCCGATGGGCTGCCCGCCGTAGATCGGCAGCACCCGAACGCCCAGGTCGCGGCCGTAGCGGTGGAACGCCTGGGAGACCTGAATGGCCAGTTCCCGGGTTGGCACCAGCACCAGTGCCGCCGGGTTGACACCCCGATCACCGTCGGCGAGCCGTTGCAGGATCGGCAGCGCGAAGGCCGCGGTCTTGCCCGTGCCGGTGGCCGCCTGGCCGAGCACGTCGCTGCCCGCCGCGATCGGCGGGATCGACTCGCGCTGGATCGGCGTCGGTTCCTCGTAACCAAGATCCGCCAGCGCCTTGAGCAGTTCCGACCGCAGCGCCAGATCGGTGAAGGACACCGCCTCCTCCGACGGGCTCATCGCCATCAACTCCTGCCCCTGTAGACACAACGCAGCAGGGATTCTCCCAGGTCATCATCGCAGCCATGCCGCCAGGCCACTACCGAATCGCCGAGTACCGGCGATTGCACTCACAACAGTCAATGCACTCCGCGACCGGCAGGGCCGGGTCACGTGGGGTGACCCGGCCCTGTCCGCTGCGGCTTACTCGTTGTGGAGCACCTCCGCGATCCTCAGCCGGGCCGCACGGCGGGCCGGAACCAGCGCGCCCACGAGCGCGATCAGCACCCCGGCCACGACCAGCAAGGCCAGCGTCGGCGCATGCCACATGTTCAGGACCGCCCTCGGAATGGCGACCCGCGCCGCGTCGGCGGTGATCGGCAGGATCACACGGTGCGCGACGATCCCCAGCGGGAGGCCGAGCAGGCCGCCGACCGCCCCGAGCAGCCCCATCGAGGTCAATACCACCGCCACCACCTGACGCGGGGTCATCCCGATCGACTTCAGCATGCCGAGGCTGCGGCGACGCTCGTGGACGTTGAGCACCACCGTGTTGAAGACGCCCAGCGCCGCGACCGTCGACAGCAGCAGCGCCAGCACCGCCGAGAAGCTGATGACCACCACCTCGAGGCCGTTTTGCTGGGAGGTGTCCCACGCGTCGATTCCTGGGTCGGCCGCCCGGACCGCCTCGACGTACGCGGCGACGCTGCCACCACGAACCAGCTGGACCTGGTAATACACCTCCCACGGCCGCACGACACGGTCGGGGGCCAGTTCGGTCAGCACCCGCCAGTCGACCAACGCGGCAGGCGGACCGATGGCACCATCCATCGTCTCGCCCACGATCGTCAGCTCGGTACGCCGCCCGTCCAGCTCCAGCGTGAATCGATCGCCGACCGTCAGCCCGCGCTCGCGCATCAGCTCGGACGACACCACCGTCTCGTCCAGGCGGGTCGCCCAGCGCCCCTTGGTCAACTCGTCCTGGTAGCCCATGGACGCGTAGTCGCCGCGGACGAAATTCACCCGCAACGGCTGTGTCTGCCCTAGGGCGGGCACAGGCATCCCCAGAATGGCCGCCACCCGGGCCGCGTTCGGCAGGCCACGCAGAAGAGCCTCCACCTGCGCGTCGGTCCGGCCGGTGACCTGCGGGGCATCCTGCGGGGACAGCCGGCCCTCGCCGCTGATCCGGATCGAGCCGTCGGAGGGCTGGACGGCGATCTGCCCGGACGACCGGTCCTCGATCGCGGCGACCCGCGTCAGGGTGTCGGCCAGGCCGGTCGCGAACGTCACCGTGGTGACGCCGAGTAGGACGGCCACGACCGTGAAGGCCGTGCGGCCCGGCCGAGCGAACGGCAGCCCGAGCCCGAGGCTGACCGCCCGAGGCAACCGGGTACCGGCGAGGCGGCGCTGCACTCGCAGGCCACGGCCGGTCCGGGGCGCGCTCCCGGCGCTGATCGCCTCCGCGGCCGACAGCCGGTGCGCCCGCAACGCCGGCACCAACGCCGTCACGGCGACCAGGGTCGGCACGCCGAGCAGCGCAACCGCCCATACCCAGCCGGCAGCACCGATGCCGCCGCCGAGGCCGAGCCCCTCGAACCCATCGCTGAGCAGTGGTTGGGCCGCGAACGCTCCAGCGACGGTACCGAGGACACCGCCGGCAACGGCGGGCACTGACACCATGACGAGGTACACAGCGACCACTTGTCGCGGCGTGAACCCGATCGCCTTGAGCACCCCGATGTGCCGGAACCCGGAAACGACGGCGCCGCTGACCACGTTGCCCACGATGACCACTGCGACGACGAGCCCGAGCACGCCGAACGTGGCCAGCAGCGGCACGTAGACGGCGATGTCGGCGGCGATCTTGTCCTTGACGACTTGGTAGGGCTGGGCGGCGATCAACGCGTCCGCCGTCAGTCCGCTCGTGACGGCGGCGACGGCCGCTTCGACCTCGGCCTTCGTCGACACGTCCCCGGTGAACCGGTAGAGCATCTGCACGCCGGTCGGCTTCAGCGCCGTCATCTGCTCCGGCGTGACCCATGCGTCCGCGGTCTGGCTGAGGCTGTACGCGTGGCCGACGACCAGGAACTTCACGCCGCCGAGCGTGATCTCGTCGGGCAGTTCCTGCGGGTCGTCGCCGCTCATCGGGGGCAGGTTGAGCACCACCTCACCAGGGCCGGTCGGCCAGCGCCCCCGCCACAGGTCCAGCCGGTCGACCGGCCCACCCGGGTCACCGCGGCCCACGACCGTGAACAGCCCGTGCGGACCAGGTCCGTCACCCTCGCGGAAGTCAAGCAGCGCCTGCCGGAACGGCCCCGCGGCTGATGCCACACCGGTACGCCGAGAGGTGAGCTCTGCGTCGGTTACCTTGGTCGGGTCGAACACCGCGACCGCATGCGGACCCTGTTGAGCCGTGAACGTCCGGTCGAACGGCGCCGAGGACGCGTCCAGCAGCACGAGAGCGATCACGATCGTCAGGGTCGACATCAGAACGACGAGTCCGATGACGAACGTCTGCAGCCTCCGCCGCTGGATAGCGGCCCGGGCCGCCCGCCACACGGCGCTCATACTCGATCCAGGGTGCGCTCGTTGGCGATCCGGCCGTCGGCCAACTCGATCAACCGGCTCGCGCACCGGGTGGCGAGCCGCTCGTCGTGCGTGACGATCAGCAGCGTCTGACCGATCTGATGGAGATCCAACAGCAGGTCCATCACCTGTTCCCCGGCGCGGCTGTCCAGCGCGCCGGTCGGCTCGTCCGCCAGCAACAGGGCCGGACGATTCATCAACGCCCGCGCCACGGCCACCCGCTGCCGCTCGCCACCACTCAACGCCGCCGGGTACACATCGCGCCGGTCGGCGATCCCCAACTCGTCGAACAGCTCCAGCGCCCGCGTACGCGCCGGCCCGGCCGCGGTGCCGGCCAACTGCGCCGCCAGCGCCACATTGTCCAATGCCGACAGATCGTCGAGCAGATTGAAGAACTGGAAGATCATGCCGATCCGGTGCCGGCGGAACAACGCCAGCTTCGTTTCGTTCAGCCGTCCCAGGTCCTCTCCGTGAACCTCCACGGTCCCGGCCGTCGGCCGATCCAGCCCGGCGATCATGTTCAGCAGGGTCGACTTGCCACAGCCGGACGGCCCCATCACCGCGACCGCCTCGCCGGCGTGGATCTCCAGCGACAGACCGTCGAGCGCGATCGTGTCGCCGAACTCCTTGCGTATGCCGTCCACTCGCACCACACAGGTCTCCTTGGTCATGGCAGCACGGTATGGCCGTCCGTACCGGCACCACATCGTCCCGACGATGCAACCAGCCGGCGCCGTCATCCCGGAGATGTACGCGGCTGGACACCGCGAAGGATGCCGCGCCCGCCCGGGTTCTGCGACAGTGGTGGCGTGCAGACCGCAACGTTATGGCTCGTTGTCGCCCTCGCGGTGGCCGTCGCGGCCGCCGCATGGCTAGGCGCAGCCCTGCGGTACGCACATCGCCGCCACCGCCGCGCGCTGGAGGAACGGGGCTGGCTCCTCGAACGCGAACGCGAGAGCGCAGCGCGCACCGCCGTCGACGACGAACGGGCCCGGATCGCCCGCGAACTCCACGACATCGTCAGCCACAACGTCAGCCTCATGATCGTCCAGGCGTCGGCGGCCCGCGAGGTACTCGCGGCCCAACCGGAAGAGGCCGCACTGGCACTGTCGGCCGTCGAACGGGCGGGCCGGGACACCATGACCGAGCTGCGACACCTCCTCGGGCTGCTGGCCCCGTCGGCCGACGGCGACGACGAGGACAGCGGCGACCACAGCGGCCTGGCGCCACAACCCAGCCTGCGCCGCCTCAGCCCGCTCATCGACCGCATCGCGTTCGCCGGCCTGCCCGTGGACGTACGCATCTCAGGCGAGCCGAGACCACTGCCGGCCGGGATCGACGTCACCGCGTACCGCATCGTCCAGGAGGCCCTCACGAACGCGTTGAAGCACGGCACCGGCGGGAAGGCGGAGGTGACGATCCGCTACGCCCAGCGCTCCGTACGCATCGAGGTGCTCAACACCGGCCCGAGCGTGCTGACCGGCAACCCGACCGGCAACCGGGCGACGGGCGGCGGTGAGGGTGCCGGGCGCGGCCTGCTCGGTCTCCGGCAGCGTGTCGCCGTCTACGGCGGAGACCTCGACGCACGACGCCGGCTCGGCGGCGGATACCGCGTCCGCGCCCGCATCCCGGTGGACCCCGGATGACGACACCGGGGGATCCGGCGTACGCCGCGGAGCCGACTCCGCCACCCAGCGTCCTCATCGTGGACGACCAGGAGCTGATCCGCACCGGCTTCCGGCTCATCTTGACCGCCCGAGGCATCGACGTGGTCGGCGAAGCCGCCGACGGAGCCGACGCGGTGGCGGCCGAACGGCGACTCCGCCCAGACGTCGTGCTCATGGACATCCGGATGCCGGTCATGGACGGACTCGAAGCCACCCGGCGCATCCTCGAATACAACCCCCGCTGCCGCGTCCTCATGCTCACCACGTTCGACCTCGACCGATACGTGTACGCCGCCTTGGCCATCGGCGCCAGCGGCTTCCTCCTCAAAGACGTCACCGCCGACCATCTCGCGAAGGCGGTACGGCTGGTCGACACCGGCGACGCGCTCCTAGCCCCCTCGATCACCCGCCGGCTCGTCCAGCGCTTCGCCGCCAGCGAGCAGCACGTCGGCGAACGCAAACCGCCGCCCGCCGCCCACCTCGACCTCTCCGCGCTCACCCCGCGGGAGTTGGAGGTGCTGACACTCCTCGGCCGCGGCCTGTCCAACACCGAACTGGCTCACCAGCTGACCCTCAGCGAAGCGACGGTCAAGACACATGTCGCGCGAATCTTCGCCAAGCTCGAGCTACGCGGCCGAGCCCAAGCAGTGGTGCTCGCCTACGAGACCGGCCTGGTCAGCCCCGGCGACCCGTAGGTCCCGATTCGGCGCGGTCAGACAAGGCTGCGAAGGACGGCCTCGACGGCGTCGATGAGGAGGTCGCCCTCGGTGCCTGACCTGCGGACAAGGCCCAGCTCGACATCGGGCAGGTCCGGCAGTCCCGCGACCGCCGTGCCGGGGTCCAGGTTGACCGGGAGGAGCGCGGCGACCCCCAGCCCGGCCCGAACGGCGGCTTTGACGCCGGCGAGGCTCGTGCTCTCGAAAGCGATACGCCAGGTGCGGTCTGCGGCCTCGATCGCATCGAGCAGGAGTGGGCGCCAATTGCAGGGCTGGGAGAACAGGACCAGCGGAAGCGGGTCGACGGTGAGGTCGACGCCGGGTCCGGCCGCCCAGGCCAAAGGTAACCGGACCGTCCAGCGTGGCGGTTCCGGAAGGTGCACCGGGTCGCAGAGAGCCAGTTGTACGCGACCGGTCGCGAACGCGTCGCGCATAGCGGGGCCGGGGGCGCTGACGAGTTCGAGGGTCGCGCCGGGATGGATCCGACCGAAGTCGGCGAGTGCTTGCGGCAACGGCGCCGCGGCGAGGTCTTCGATCAACCCGACTCCACAGTGCCCGGTCAGAGCCTGGCGCGGTGCCTGCAGCGCTTGGGCGGACAACGCCAAGATCCGCTCGGCGTACGGCAGTAGCGTCTCGCCGGCCCGAGTGAGCGCCACGCCGGTCGCGGAGCGGTGTAGCAGCGGCTCGCCGACCAGCCGTTCGAGCTTGCGCAGCTGCTGGCTCAACGCAGGCTGGCTGTGTCCGAGCGAAGCCGCCGCCCGGCTGATACTGCGTGCCCGAGCGGCGGTCAGAAAGGCGCGCAACAGCCCGGTTTCCAGATCGTGAGCCATAAGCAAAACCTATAGCCGGTAACCTGAACCGCCTAGTTCCCATGAACTACGCTCCCGCTTACTGTCGTTATCGTGCGATATCACCACGTCGACGTCTTCACCACCCAGCCGTACAGCGGCAACAGCCTCGCGGTGTTTCCCGACGCCGGGGCGCTCCGTGGGCGGCAGATGGCCCACATCACCAGGGAACTGCGGCACTTCGAATCGATCTTCCTGACGCAGGACGGCCCGGTCTGGTCGGCCCGAGTCTTCGACCTTCTGGACGAGCTGGACTTCGCCGGGCACCCCGTCATCGGCGCAGCCGGGGTGCTCCATGCGCTGCACAGCACCGCGGACGAACAGACGTGGACGTTGAGGCTGAAGGCTCGCACCGTTCGCGTGACGACCCGCAGGCACGAACCCGGCCGATACGCCGGTCGCCTCGACCAGGGGTCGGCATCGTTCCTCGGCCGCCCTGAGGTGGCTGGCATCCTCTCGTCCTTCTCGCTGCATCCGGACGACCTCACCCCCGGCCTTCCCCCGGAGGTCGTGTCCACCGGCCTGCGCTACCTCGTGCTGCCGATCCGTGGCGAGGCCCTGAGCCGCGCCCGGATCATCGCTGATCTCACCGAGCCGTTGGCCGCCGTCGGTGCGCAGTTCGCGTACCTGCTCGACGTGGCGGCGATGGAAGGACGGCACTGGAACAACGACGGCGTCGTGGAGGACGTGGCGACCGGCAGCGGCGCGGGTTGTGCCGCCGCCTTCCTGCGTCGCCACGGACGAATCGGCGACGGCGAGCCGACCACCCTGAGCCAGGGCCGTTTCACCGGCCGCCCCAGCACGATGACGATCGCGGCGCACGGCCAGGGCGAAGACATCGAATCGGTCGAAGTCGGCGGCGATGTCGTCCTGATCGGCGAGGGCAGTCTGCGAGAGCTGCCCCAATGACACTCCAGCACTACGGCCCGGACGCGATTCGAGCCGCCGTCGGATTCGAAGACGTCATCGAGCCGGTGTCGGCCGCACTGGTCGATTTCAGCGCCGGGCTCGGCGATTCACCGGTGACGGTGTTCGCCCCGGCCGGCCCGGACGGCGACGTCCATGTCAAGTCCGCATGGCTACCCGGGCGTGGCATCTTCACGGTCAAAGTCGCCACGTGGTTCGCCGAACGAGCGCGCCGCGGCAGTGCGGCAGGAGCCGGGATCATCGCGGCTTTCGACGCCGCCACCGGGGATCTGCAGGCACTGCTGGAAGACGAACATCATCTGTCCGATATTCGTACTGCCGCCACCGGCGCCCTGGCCGCCCGAACGCTCGCCCGTCCCGACGCCGCCGTGCTGGGTGTCCTCGGCACCGGAACACAGGCGTACCTGCAGGTGCTGGCGGCCGCGGCCGAGCGGCCCGTCAGAGAGGTCCGCGTCTGGGGCCGCCGCCCCCACCGGGCCTCGAAGCTTGTCGCGGCCTTGTACCGCCGGCGCCCTGATCTGCGGGTCGCCACGGTGCCCGACCCGAGATCAGCCTGTGCCGGGGTCGATCTGCTGGTCACCGCAACCGCCAGCACACAGCCGCTGGTACACGGGCACTGGCTCACCCCGGGCGTGCACATCACGGCAGTCGGAGCCGACGGTCCGGCCAAAGTGGAGTTGACCGCCGGATGCCTCCAGCGCGCCGACCGGCTGGTCGTCGACAGCCGTGCGCTCGCCGCGATCTACGGCGACCTCGCTCAGGCCAAGCTCGGCGCGAACGACCTGGACGAGTTGGGCGAACTTCTGTCCGGGGCGCCATCCGGACGACGGCACGCCGACGAGATCACCATCTGCAAGCTGGTCGGCCTGGGCGTCCAGGACCTTGCCGCTGCCGAGGTGACCCTCGCCCGCCTACGCGACAACCCCAGGACCGGAACACGACCCGCCAGTGCCCGAGACCTCCAAGGAGATGCCTCATGACAATCGCACGGACATGGTCGGGCTCAGTCCCGGCCGACCAAGGCGACGCCTTTCACGAACACCTGCTGGCGACCGGCGTGGCCGAGGCCGAGGCAACCCATGGATTCCAGGACGCCACGGTCCTGCGCCGCGACGAGAAGGACCGGGCGCACTTCACCTTGATCACCTATTGGGCCGACGTCGCGGCCTCGCATCGGTTCGCGGACGCCGACGACGACACGGCCCGGCTCTATCCCGGGGACGAACGCTTCGGCCTGGAACCGGACAGCGAGGTGAACCACCATCGGGTCGTGCGTTCCCAGACATTGGGCGAGGTCCGGCGCGCCTATGTCCGTGCCGCACAGACCTCCGCATCGCTGCTGGCCCATCCGGCCATCGCCGCCGCCTGGGACGAGCCCAGCGCAGTGAAGCTGCACTCGGTCGCCGGTCTCGCCGGTCATCTAGCCGGCCAGATCTTCTTCGCCGAGAAGGCCATCGCCTGGGCGGAACCCGAGGACGACCCGATCTCCCTCGCCGATTACTACGACCGGGTGGACTGGATCAAGGAAGGCCCGGACAGCCCGACCCACCGTCGGATCCGGCAAGGATCGGCGCAGGCCGCCGAAGACGGTCCGGCTGCTCTAGCCGCCCGCGTCGAGGCCGCCGTCGCGCGGCTGCCTCAGCTGCTCACCGAGACGCCCACCCTCCGCCGCGTCCGGCTCCCCACCTGGCAGTGGGCGCTCACTCTGGACGACTTCTTGCGTACGCGGCTGGTCGAATTGGCCGTCCACCTCGACGACCTGGCGGTGAGCGTCGGCGTCGCGACCCCACGGTTGCCGACGGAGATCACCGATCCGGTCATCGACCTGTTGACCCGGCTGGCGGTCCGGAAGCACGGTCCCACCCCGGTGCTGCGTGCACTCTGCCGTGCCGAACGAGCTCCGGCAACCATCGCCGCCTTCTGAACACGAAGCGACCGGCCACATTGAACGCGTGAGCACCGAGGTCCGACCCCTGCCGAAGTTCTGATCCGGCGATCAGGAGACGGGCATCGCGCGCGCCCCGGCCTGGTCCTCCGGGGCTTCGAGCGCCAGCTTCAGCGCCGCTGCGACCGGATAGACCGGGCAGTACTTCGGGGCGTCCGACGGTGGCGGAGGCGCGTCCTTCGCTTCGAACGCCTCCCGTGCCCGGCCCAGCTCGGCCAGGAGGTCGGCCACCGACGGTTCTTTCGCCGGTTCGGGTGGTGCGACTGGCTCGGGCTCCGCCTCGGCCGTCGGCGCGGCGATGGAGACGCCGAGTGCCGCGGCGGCGGCGTGGAGACCGTCTTTGGGCATCGAGGCGGCCAGTGCCGCGAGGCGGCCGACGGCTTCGTGGGCGTACGCCGGGTCGACTGGAAGTGCCGGTAGTTCGAACCGGGTGCCGGTCTGCCCGCCGAACGGGGCGTCGAGCAGGGCGCGGTCCCGGTTCGCGGCGTCGACGAGGACGTTGCCGCCGTCGTAGATGTCCGCGTACAGGTTGGCGGCGAGCACGTTGCCGTCCAGGACGAGGTTCTGATTCGGCACGGTGGCGCGCACGGCGATGCTGTCGGCGAAAGCGAGCACGGTGGACTCGACTCGGACGACGCCCCGGCCGGAGATGTCCAGCAGGCACCCGCTCGTGGACTGCCCGGTCGAGGCCCGGCCGGTCGGGTCGGCGGCGAAGAGGACCGTGTTCGCGCGTACGCGCCAGGGCCCGGCCCCTGGTGCGCGGAGGCGGATTGCTGTGCCGCTCGTGTTGACGATGACGTTGTTCTCGAACGTCCCGTACGCCGCGCTGAGCTGCACCGCGCAGTACGCCGCGTTGGCGAAGACGCAGTTGCGCACGGTGATGCCGCCGTTGCCGCCGCGCAGGTCGAGCAGCGCCGCCGATTGCGAGTTGCCGACGTCGAGCGCGCCGTCGTCGCCGTACGCGTTGTAGGTCGAGCCGTCGAACACGAACCCGTCGACGATGAGGCCCTCGCCGGAGTCCTCGACGGTCAGCACCGGATCGCCGAAGACGCCCTTGGCTTTGGTCTCCGGGGTGAGGACGAAGCGCACGGGATGACGCCAAGGATCGCGTACGCCGAACTCGGCGTCCCAGCCGCCCAGCAGGGTCAGGTTGGGTACCGGGATACGCCAGGTGCCCGACCGCAGGCGGCCGGTGTAGTCGCCCTCGGCGACGAGGATGCGGTCGCCTTCGGCGGCTTTCTCCAGCGCTTGGAACAGATCGCGGAACGGTGTCTCGCGTCCGCCGTCGCCGCCCGACGATCCGGCGCGCACGAACCAGTCTCGGCCGGTGGGACGCTGCGCCGTCGAGGGTTGGATGTCGATCACCGGTGCGATGGCGTCGAGGACGATCGTGACCGTCTGTCTTCCGCCGGGCGTCACATCGGTCCGATAGGTGCCGCGCAGCAGGTAGGTCGACTCGACGTCCAGTCCACGTGGATACCGGATGGCGTCCTCGGTCTGGTGGTGGACCCGCCCGTAGCGTGGGGCGAGCGCCCACCACGGCGTGTTGTCGGTGCCAGGCTCGTAGACAGCGACGCCGACGTGTGTCTCCGCGAGTTCGGGGATGATCTGCGTGTTCTGGTCGAAGCCCACGCCGGCCCGCACTTCGACGGCCACACCGTGGAGGCCCGGATCGGCCTGGTAGAGCTGCGCCCACTCGACAGGCTGATAGGTCCGGCCTGCCGCGAGCGGGGTGAAGGGCTCTGCGCCAGGCAGTTCGGCCGGGTGGCTGCCCTGCGGGGCGCCGACGCCGATCGCGAGCACCTCCGCCGTAGTGAGCAACCACATGAGCGGCCGATCGGCATCCGCGTCGACAGTGGACGGAAGTTCGCCGAGACCGGCGGCTTTCCGCAGCGCGTTCAGGGCAGCCAGCGGCGGGCGGGCGTAGGTCGCCGCCGTGTCCATGGTGTACGCGTCGAGCCATCCCGTCGGCAGGCCGGTCAGCGTCGGGTCGCCCACGATGTTCCCGGCGGCCGACCGGAGGCCGACGTCTTCCAGTTCTTCGGCGTACTCCTCGGTGACCTCGGCCTCGGCCCCGGAGACGCGGCTGCGGACGATGTCGCGCAGTGACGCGAAGAACAGGTTGCGGTCGACCGCGACCTGGCCGACGTCGCGAAGGCACGTGACGGCGGCGTTGCCGCACCCGACGAAGACGTTGTCGGCGACCGTCGCGGCGCCGCTGACCCGTACGCCGATGGCGCGGTCGCCGCCCGACCCGCGTGGCGGGTCGGTGTTGTCGTGGGCGAAGCAGAACGTGTTGTGGTGGACCACAGTCGGTGCGTCGGCGTCGCTGTCGCGGACGGTGAGCAGACTCAGGCCGAGGAAGTTGACGACCAGGTTGTTCTCGAACACCCCGGCGTCGCCGCCGATCTCGACCGCGCCCGCGCTGCCATTGGCGAACACGCAGTTGCGCACGGTGATCCGTTCGCCGCGCAGGCTGACGATCGGCCCGTCCCCATAGGGCGTCCGAAGCAGGCCACCCTTGTCGTCGTACTCGTTGCGCCCGGCCGCGTCGAAGAACAGCCCGTCCAGGACGAGCCCGTCGTGGTCGCCCATGCCCTGCAGCATGTTCGACTCATGCGGGACGCGCAGCCCGGTCCGGGCGGCGAGGATCGTCGGCGTACGCCATGGAGCGCGCGTGGCGAAGTCCGGGCTGTAGCCGCCGAGCACGGTCAGGTCGGGGCAGTCGACGGACCACGAGGATCGCTCGCCGCGACCGGTGTAGGTGCCCGCCGCGAGATGGATGCGGTCGCCAGGAGCCGCTGCCCGCAGGGCAAGCCACAGATCGTGGAAGGGCTGCTCCCGGCTGCCGTCTCCGGCGACGTCCACGGAGGCTACGAAGAAGTCCGTCATCGGGCTACCTCTTCACCTCGTCGTCGGCTGCCTTCGTCTTCTCGAAGAGCATGGTCCAGCCGGCCCGGATCGTGACCGTCGCCAGGTCCACCATGGCTTTGGCGGTCTGCTTGTAGTCTCCGTCGGCCAGCTCCGCCGCGTAGTCCGCTTCGTTGTCGAGCAGGTCCTCCAACGACTCGAAGGTGCTCTTCAGCTCGTCGGTGAACTTCTCCAACGTCGCCGGATCGTCGGTCAGCTGGGCGAACGCCTTGGTGCTCTCCTCGATGAACGTCGGGTACAGCTCGTCATAGAGCTTGCGGGACTGCTCCTTGGCCGCCTCCGCGCGCGTGTCGAGCCCTCGGTCGAGGACGTTCTCCTTGACCCATTCCCAGTCGGTCGCCTTGTAGTCACCGGTCTGGCCGACGCCCCGCCAACTCGCCGCGGCCTCGGCTCCGCGCGCGAAGAGCTTGTCGATCCATTCCTCGTCGAGCTGCTCCCTAGCACTCGTGAGCAGGTTGATGTTCTTGAGTACGGTCTCCTTCGCGGCGCGCTTCTGCTTGGCGGCTTCGAAGTTCTCCCCAGCGAGCTTCTCGAACGCCTGGATCGCTTCGGTGGCCGCAGCCTTGGTGGCGGGGTCCTTCATGAAGAGGACGAACAACCGCGCGACGCCGGTGGGGAGTTGGACGTACTTGCCGAGCAGGGCCTTGGCCTTGTCGGTGATGGTGGCGAAGTTCTTGACGAGGATCGCCTCGACGATCTGGTCGCTGCTCCGCGCCTGCTTGAGGTCTTCCTCGGCCTGCTTGATGATCGCGAGGTCGGTCTCCAGGACCTTGCTCATCAGGGTGGCGGCGTCGGGGACGTCGAGCCGGGCCACCTGCTCCCAGATCTTGCGCTCGCCGGCGAGGAAGTCGCGTGGGCCGACAGCCGCCATCCGCTCGTCGGCCGACATCGCGTTGGCCTGGCTGTCCTCCAGGATGGAGGTCAGGTCCTCCTCGAGCCGCTCCAGCAGGGCCTTGGCCTGCTCGCAGTTGGTGGCCCAGCGGTCGCGCAAGCCGTCGTAACCGGGGGTCTCCAGCTTGTCGAGCATCTCCTCGAACAGCTTCTCCCGATCGGTGTCGAAGCGGTCGAGCAGATCCATGACTCGATCGAGGATCGACTCCTCGAATCCTGTGGCGCGCATCCGCTGCTCCACCAGCTCGCGCACATCATCGACGTCTTCCACCGGTCAACCTCCCGCTTCCCCCCGTCCGGTACGCGGGGCGGCCGGGCCAAGAACCGGTACGCGGCGCGACCGGGCAGCAACTCGGATATAACACCGCTTCGATCGTAGGAAGCACGGTCGCCGCTGACGGTCGCAAATCAGCGCGAACGGCGTCACGAACCTGACGTCACCGATGATCGCCGGCGACGTCGTCGCGGACGCGGCGGAACTCGCCTGTCCACCAATAGGCCCCGGTCCGCTCGGCGAAGGCGAGCCGATCGTCGATGTGCACGCGCTCGCCACCGTCCACTGTGGTGACGAGTGGCCTTGGGCTCCAGCCGCCGGGTGACGGCTCCGCGACGCAGTTCGTGCGCAGCGACCAGCACCTGCCAGCCGTCGACGAGCAGAGTCACGTCCCGCATCCGTAGGAACTCCGTAGGAAATGCATCGGCCGCCCGTCGAGACTGCGGCGGGCGAGAGAGACGAGCATGGCAGCCAAGGCGAAGTCGTGTCATCCCACGGACGACTGCGCGAACCTGACCGGCAAGGGGAAACGTTCATGGCGATGTACCGCGACCACCTCCCGACGCTCGACGGCGGCACCTTTCTCACCGACGCCGGACTCGAGACCGACCTGATCTTCAACCACGGTGTTCCGATCCCCGAATTCGCGGCGCACACCCTGCTGCCCGACCCGTCCGGACGAGCCGCGCTCACCCGCTACCTCGAAGGCTTCCTCACGCTCGCCCGGGACACGGGGTCGGGGTTCGTCCTGGACACGCAGACCTGGAAGGCGCACCCTCATTGGGCCGAGGATCTCGGCCAGAGCCGCGACGAACTCCGGGCGGCGAACGTCGCCGCGGTCGACTTCGCGCTCGGGCTGCGCGACAAGTTCGCCGGGAACACCGGGCCGATCCTGATCAACGGGCTGATCGGGCCGCGCGGCGACGCGTACGCGCCCGACGACATCATCCCGGCCTCGGCTGCGCAGGCGTACCACGGCGAACAGATCGGGTGGCTGGCCGAGACCGACGCCGACATGGTGACCGCCTTGACCTTCACCCAGTCGTCCGAGGCGATCGGCGCGGTCCGCGCGGCCGTTGCGGTCGGCCTGCCGATCGTGGTCTCGTTCACCCTGGAGACCGACGGCTGCCTGCCGACCGGTCAGCCGCTCGGCGAGGCGATCGCCGAGGTCGACGCGGCCACCGACGGCGCGGCCGCCTATTTCATGGTCAACTGCGCCCACCCCGATCACTTCCCGGCCGGCCTCGGCGACCTCGACAACTCTCACCGCATCCGAGGGCTGCGCTGCAACGCGTCCCGGGCGAGTCACGCCGAGCTGGACGCCGCCGAGACCCTCGACGACGGCGATCCCCAGGACTTCGCCCAGGGCTACCAGGCGCTGCGCGGCGTACTCCCGTCGCTCACCGTGTTCGGCGGCTGCTGCGGCTCAGACCTGCGCCACGTCACCGCGGTCGCCCGCCTGCTCCAGAGCTAAGGGATCGGGCACCGGCGCAAGCTGGAAGTCAGCTCGCGGGCACAGATCGCCGCCTGGGTGACCGAGCAGCGGCTGCGCCGGCAGCCCTGACGTCTCGGTCGTTTCCCGGATACCCGGCACCGTGGGCGACCCGGTTAACCCCGCAAACCGGGCAGTGTGCCCCGTATTTCACTCGATGGCCCACGAGGGCGCGCAGGCCCTAGCCTCAAAGGTATGACATTTTGGGTCGAACTTCCCGCTCGCACGAAGGAGGAAGCGCGATGACGATCCGGCGCGGCGTGGGACTCACGCCGATGGAGACCCGACGCGAGGTGATCCTCGATGCCGCCGTGCTGGCGGAGGAACTCGGGTACGAGACGTTCGCGGTGCCCGAAGGCTGGGGCCTGGACTCGACACCCCTGGTCACCGAGATCGCGTTGCGTACCAACAGAATCCACCTCACGTCGGCCGTCCTGTCCATCTGGGGGCGTACGCCTGCCACCCTGGCGATGACCGCGGCCACCCTGCACCAGGTCAGCGGCGGCCGGTACGCGCTGGGCCTGGGCGCGAGCACCAAGGCGCTCGCGGAGGGATTCCACGACACGCCCTTCGAGCATCCGGCCGCGAAGCTGCGTGAGGTCGTGACGCAGGTACGCACGCTGCTCTCCGGCGAGCCCGCCGCCCTGCGCCGTGCCCCGCAGGCTCACTCGCTGCGGCTGAACCAGACGGCGGCGCCGGAGGTGCCCCTCTGGATCGGGGCCCTGGGGCCACAGACCACGCGAGTGGCGGCCGAACTCGGCGACGGCTGGATCCCGGCTCTCGCGGCCCGGGACGGTCTCGCCTCCTGGGCTGCCGCGCTCGCACGGGTACGCGAGCACCACGACCCCGGCCTGGCGCGGCTCACCGTCGCGAGCGGGCCGATCGCCGTGGCCGCCGAGGACCCCGGCCTGGCCCGCGACATCGCCGCCGCCTGCGCCGCCTGGTATCTGACGGCGATGGGCGACGTCTACGCCCGATCCGTCGCCGAGCAGGGTTACGCCGAACAGGTGAAGGAGATCATCGCCGCCAATCCACGCCCGAACCCGCGACGGGCCATGGTGCCGCCGTCCGCGCAGCCGGTCCTCGATCAGCTCGCCGTCTACGGTTCGAGCGAGCAGGTACGCGGCGACATCAAGCGCTGGGACGACGCCGTCGACATCGTCAGCATCCTGCTGCCACCCGGCCTACCCTGGCCGATCATGGAAGCCACGATCCGCGCGGCCGCCCCTCGATGAGGACGGGCTGAGTCGGTGCGACCGTCCATTGGCGACGAGGAAATGACCTGTACGCCCTGCGCGTAACTCCGGACGGCACCGTGGCGAACTCGGGTTATGCTCGGTTTGGGCAGTGCGCCTGCCCGAGCCCGACGGGACGCTCACGCCGCCCGTCACCCGAGGCCAAGAGGCTCCGACTCAGCGCGCCGAATGCCGTCGATGCTGCCCGCGTCGCTGTTCGGCGGGGAGCGTGAGCCCTCGCCGGAGGTTCTCATGGACGACAGTCAGCCCTCGAACGACGACCGGCACCGTCGACAGTCTGTCCCCGGCCGAGCCCGCAAACGTGCCATCCGGCTGCACGCGGCGTGCACCGGCGTCTCCTACACGATCGCGGCGCGCCGGTTGGCCGCTGGGACGACCACCGCCGACCAGGGCCGGACCCTCTATCCGGCCGACGCCGCGCGCTCTCGGCGTACGCTCGCCGAACGGGTCGCGGACGCGAGGCTGGCCGCCGACCTCCCCCACGGCCGCGCAGCTCACCTGGTCCAACGGTTCCCACCCCGCGACGGTGGCCCCGACGTCGGGACCCTCTACGGCGGGGCGGCGCGGCACGAACTGCTCCTCACGGCGTACAAGCTGGTCATCGACGAACGGCCGGACCTCGAACCGAGCGCGATCGATCTGGCCTGGCAGGCGGAGTCCGGTGACGAGACGGTGCTCGACGCCGCGTGCACGCGGCTGGACCGGGCCGTCCGCCTCCTGCTCGACGAGGGATTCGAGCGGCTCGCCGCCGCCGTGCCTGCCGCGCAGCTGGTGGAGGTTCGGATCGACGGCGCGCGGCAGACCCTGGACGCGCTGCTCGTGGCCGGCGGAAGCGGCCACGTCCCGGGGACTCGGGTCGTGATGTTGTCCGGTCGGCCCGCGACGATCGTCGGCGCGGTGTGGGAGCCGGCCGGGCCGCCGGTCGCCTACGCCGTCCGCCGGCACGGACTCGCCGGCGAGGTGCTCGACGACGTCCTCGCCCCACCTCAAGAGCTGCTCGTGCTGGCCGGCCAGGGCGCCGAGTAACCGCGCGGTTCACCTAGACCTCGGGCAGAGCGCCTGCCCGTGCCCCCGCCCGGCGGGGCCAAGAGGCTCCGACTCAGCGCCGTCCGATCAGCCGTCAGAAAGGCGTTGATGAGCATGTTCGAGAGGTTCACCGACGGGGCGCGTCGGGTGATGGTGCTGGCCCAGGAAGAAGCCAGGATGCTCAACCACGACAACGTCGGGACCGAGCACGTGCTGCTCGGCCTGATCCACGAAGGTGAGAGCGTCGGCGCGAAGGCGCTGGAGAAGCTGGGCATCTCGCTGGAAGGGGTCCGGCAGCAGGTCGAGGAGGTCCTCGGTCAAGGCCGGCAGGCCGTCGGCGGGCAGATCCCGTTCACCCCGCGTGCCAAGAAGGTGCTGGAGCTGAGCCTGCGGGAGGCGCTGCAGCTCGGCCACAACTACATCGGCCCCGAGCACATCCTGCTGGGACTGGTACGCGAGAAGGAAAGCATCGCGGCGCAGATCCTCGCGCGGATGGGGGCCGACCTCAACCGCGTACGCCAGCAGGTCATCCAGCTGCTGTCCGGTCAGGACGACGGTGCCGGGTCGGCGGCGACCTCCCAGGGCGAGTCGGCTCCATCGTCGAGTCTCGTGCTGGACCAGTTCGGTCGTAACCTGACCCAGTCGGCGCGGGAGGGCAAGCTCGACCCCGTGATCGGTCGGGGGAAGGAGATCGAGCGGGTCATGCAGGTGTTGTCCCGCCGGACGAAGAACAATCCTGTGCTGATCGGTGAGCCGGGCGTCGGTAAGACGACGGTGGTCGAGGGTCTGGCGCAGAAGATCGTCAAGGGCGAGGTGCCGGAGACGCTCAAGGACAAGCAGCTGTACACGCTGGACCTGGGCGCTCTGGTGGCCGGTTCCCGGTATCGCGGTGACTTCGAGGAGCGCCTGAAGAAGGTGGTCAAAGAAGTCCACACCCGGGCCGACATCATCTTGTTCATCGACGAGGTGCACACCTTGGTCGGCGCGGGCGCCGCCGAGGGCGCGATCGACGCGGCGAACATCCTCAAGCCGATGCTGACGGGCGGCCGGCTGCAGATCGTCGGCGCGACGACGCTGGACGAATACCGCAAGTCGTTCGAGAAGGACGGCGCTCTGGAGCGACGCTTCCAGCCCGTACGCGTCGACGAACCGTCGCTCGAGGTGGCGATTCAGATGCTGAAGGGGTTGCGGGATCGGTATGAGGCGCATCATCGGGTGACGATCACCGATGCGGCGTTGGTGGCGGCGGCGAATCTGGCCGATCGGTATATCTCTGACCGGTATCTGCCGGACAAGGCGATCGATTTGATCGATGAGGCGGGGGCGCGGATGCGTATCCGTCGGATGACTGCTCCGCCGGACCTGCGGGACTTCGATGAGAAGATCGCTCAGGTGCGTCGGGACAAGGAGTCGGCGATCGACGCGCAGGACTTCGAGCGGGCCGCGCAGCTGCGGGACAAGGAGAAGACGCTGCTGCAGCAGAAGGCTCAGCGGGAGAAGGAGTGGAAGGCCGGCGACCTCGATGTGGTGAGTGAGGTCGACGATGAGCAGATCGCTGAGGTGTTGGCGAACTGGACCGGTATTCCGGTGTACAAGCTGACCGAGGAGGAGACCGCTCGGCTGCTGCGGATGGAAGACGAGCTGCATAAGCGGGTCGTCGGTCAGATCGACGCGGTCAAGGCGGTGTCCAAGGCGATCCGGCGTACGCGGGCGGGTTTGAAGGACCCCAAGCGGCCCAGCGGCTCGTTCATCTTCGCCGGTCCGTCGGGTATCGGTAAGACGGAGCTGTCGAAGGCTCTGGCGGAGTTCCTGTTCGGGTCTGAGGATGCGCTGATCCAGCTGGACATGTCGGAGTTCCATGACCGGTACACGGTGTCGCGTCTGGTCGGCGCCCCGCCCGGATATGTGGGCTATGACGAGGGTGGTCAGCTGACGGAGAAGGTGCGCCGGCGGCCGTTCTCGGTGGTGTTGTTCGATGAGATCGAGAAGGCTCATCCGGATGTGTTCAACACGTTGCTGCAGATTCTGGAGGACGGTCGGCTGACCGATGGTCAGGGGCGCATCGTGGACTTCAAGAACACGGTGATCATCTTGACGACGAACTTGGGTACGCGGGATGTCGCCAAGGCGGTGTCGTTGGGGTTCGCGGCCAGTAATGATCTGGACTCGAACTATGAGCGGATGAAGCAGAAGGTCAACGACGAGCTGAAGAACCATTTCCGGCCGGAGTTCTTGAACCGTATTGATGACACGATCGTGTTCCACCAGCTCAGTGAGGACAACATCCTCGAGATCGTGGACATCATGATCAAGCGGATCGAGGCTCAGCTGCGTAACAAGGACATGACGCTGGAGTTGACCGGGAACGCGAAGCGGTGGCTGGCCAAGAAGGGTTGGGACCCGGTGATGGGTGCCCGTCCGCTGCGCCGGACCATTCAGCGGGAGATCGAGGACTCGCTGTCGGAGCGGATCCTGTTCAACGAGCTCAAGTCCGGGCAGAAGGTCGTCGTCGACTGCGAAGGCGACCCCGCCGACGAGAACTCCAAGCTCGTCTTCCGCGATGCCCGGCTGACAGAAGGGCTGATCTCGGCAAGCTGACGCAGCAGTGGGGTGTCCGGCTCGAGGTAGCCGGACACCCCACTTTTCTCCGAGGTCTGTCACCATCGGGCAGGATGATCAGACTTTTTTCGGTCGATCGTGAACCGATGGGCGATCTCGCTGCGATGTGGTTGGTGTGGCAGAAGAAACGGATCAGGCTCGGCGCGACGCCGCGCTGCTGATCGCCGTCGCCGGCGGCGACCGGGACGCCTTCGAGCTGCTCTACCGCCACTACGCGCCGTGGCTGACGCTGAAGCTGCGTCACCGCTGCTCGGATACCGCGCTGGTGGACGACGTCGTTCAGGAGACCTTCCTGAGCGTGTGGCGTACCGCGGACGGGTTCCGGCCGCAGGAAGGCGCGGATGTCAGCGGCTGGCTGTGGCGGATCTGCTCACGCCGCCTCGCCGATGCCGTACGCGGCAACAGCGCACGCCGACGCCTGACGCATCTGCTCCTCGGACTGCGCGGCGACGATGAGCGACGCGACTCGGCCGAGGATGAGGTGCTGACCGGCCTCGCACACGGCGACCTGGGCACGGCGCTGGAGAAGCTGCCACCGGAGTTACGCGATGTGCTGACCGCGACGGTGCTGGACGGCTTGACCACCCGGGAAGCGTCGGCGCGACTCGACATCCCCGAAGGCACGGTCAAGACTCGAGCGCTGCGGGCGCGGCGGCGGCTGACCGAGGAGCTCGCATGACCCACGACCCGCACCCCAACGCCGCCACGTCGAGTGATGCGGCCGCTCACCCCAGCGCCACCCTGCTGGCCGCGTACGCCGCCGGCACCTCGACCGCCGAGTCCTTTCAGACCGTCGATCAGCACGTGGACCGATGCGGCGTATGCCGTACCGCGCTCGGCCGATATGTGCCGCAGCAGTCCGTCGAGGCCGGGCTGAGCCGGGTGCTGGACGCCCTCGACGCGCCGCGGCGCAGCTTCGCCGAACGGATGGTCATCCGGATCGGCGTACCGGAACACATGGCACGCCTGGCGTTGGCGACGCCGTTGCTCCGGCGCTCGTGGCTGCTCTCGTCGGCCTTCACGTTGCTGCTCATGGTTTTCGCGGCACGACTGTCGGCCGGCGATTCGGGGCCGGTGCTGCTGCTCGCCGCCGCGCCACTGATCCCGCTGGCCGGGGTCGCCCTGTCCTATGGCCCGTCGGTCGACCCGATGTACGAACTGGGCCTGGTGTTGCCCCTGCACAGCCTGCGCCTGATCCTGTTCCGCAGCGTCACCGTGCTCGTCGCCAGCACCGCGCTCACCAGCCTGATGACGTTCGCCTTCCCCGCTCAGGGCATCGCGCTGTTCGGCTGGCTCGTGCCTTCGCTCGCGGTGACACTCGTCCTGCTGTCGCTGTCGGCGCACCTGAATCCGATGACCGCCGCGTGGACGACGGGTGCGGGCTGGCTGGCCGTCGTAGTCGTCGCCAGCAGCGGCGGCGATTCGTTGGTGCTCACCGTCGTCGGCCAGGTCGCTCTGCTCGCCGCCGCCGGGGCCGCCGCCGGCTACCTCGCCTGGCGTCGCGACGCCTTCGAACGACTGCTCTCCCGTCCCGCCTGATCACGCATCTCTGAGTCCCTTCGTTCAAGAGAGCGTCTCTGAGTCCCTTCGCCCAAGAGAGCGTCTGTCAGTCCCCTCTTTGTTCAGGAGAATCTCCATGCCCGACGAACCCAGCACGGCGGACGTCCGCCAGGTGTCCGTGAGCTTCCGTGGCCGGCGAGCCCTCGATCAGGTCTCGTTCCGGCTCCACGGCGGGGTGACCGGTCTGCTCGGCCCCAACGGTGCCGGCAAGACCACCTTGCTGCGTACGCTGGCCACCGCGCTCGCACCGGACAGCGGCGAGTTGTCCGTCCTCGGCCACGATCCTCGGGAGGCCACCGGCCGGTTGGCGATCCGGCGACGGCTGGGCTACCTGCCGCAGAACCCGGGCTTCCATCCGCAGTTCACCGCCCGGGATTTCGTCGACTACGTGGCGATCCTCAAGGAGATCGTCGACCGCGCCGCGCGCCGACGGGAAGTCCAGCGGGTCCTGGCCGTCGTCGGGCTGGCCGATCAGCAGAACAAGCGCATGAAGGCGCTGTCCGGGGGCATGCGGCAGCGGGTCGCCCTCGCCGCCGCGATTCTCGGCGAACCGGACCTGCTCATCCTCGACGAGCCCACGGTCGGTCTCGACCCGGAGCAGCGGCTGCGCTTCCGGGAACTCATCGCCGAGCTGGGCGAAAGCCGAACCGTCCTGCTGTCGACCCATCAGACCGACGACGTCGCCGCGCTCTGCCGGCGCGTGATCGTGCTCGACTCCGGTGTCACCTCGTTCGACGGTCCGCCCGCCGGGCTGGTCGCCGTCGCCACCGACCGGGTCTGGACCAGCAACGAGCGCGACGGCTCCGCGCTTGCGGGCTGGCGTACGGGCGATGGCGTGTTCCGCAACATCGGCGATCCGCCGCCGGGCGCGGCCCTGGCCACCCCTACGTTGGAAGACGGCTACCTGCTTCTTCTCGAAGGCAAGACCGCCGCGAGCCTGGGTACCGTCCGGTGAGCGCGCCGTCGAGCCTCGTCGAGGCACACTCCGAGCACACGCCCTCGCCGAGACGTCGGCAGTCCGCCGTCCCGGCGTTGGCCCGCGTCGAGGCGGTGCGTCTGCTACGTCATCCGGCCTTCCTCGTCGCCATAGCCCTCTACCTCGCACCATGGCTCTACGACCTGGCCATCGGCGACCCGGCCCACCGATTCCCCGTCCTGCACGACGCCTCCTGGTCCAGCCAGTTCCTCCTCCTGCTGCCGGCCGCGGGCGTACTGCTCGCCGCGAATCAGGCCGCTCTGCGTTCCCAGCGGCACGGCGCCGAAGAGGCGTACCAGGTGCTCGTCGTCGACCGGGTGGCACGGGCCGGCGCCCATCTGCTGTCGCTTGTGCCGGCGGTGCTGGGTGCCCTGGTGCTGTCTGCCTTGCGCATCGCCTACCTGGCGGCCCAGCCGGGCGCGGCCGGGGAGGTGCGGCCGCTGGAAGTCTTGGCCGGACCGGCCTGTGTGCTTCTCGCGGGCTGCGCCGGCGTGCTGGCCTCGACCATCACGAGGTCCGCGGCGGCGGCCCCGCTCCTGATCGTCGGGCTGGCCGCGGTCACCGTCACGGCGGCCGTCAACGACACCGCCGCGTGGCGTTGGCTGAGCCTGATCGCGAACCAGAACGAGAACGCCTCGCCCCTGCCGACACCTCTCATCGAACGGCCCGCCGGCACGCACCTGCTCTGGCTGACCTGCTGGGCCGCGCTGCTCGCGGTGGCCGCGCTGCTGGTGTCGCGACTGCGCAGCCCGTCGCCACGCGGTCCGGTCGCATCGCGCGCCGTAGCGGTGGTAGCCCTCGTCGGCATCCTCGTGACCGGCATCCTCCAAATCAGCGCCGGGTCTGCGACGATGAAGGACCGCGAGGCCGCCTACACCCGCCATCCGGCGGCCTACCAGACCTGCGACACCCGCGCCCACATCACCTACTGCGCCTTCCCCGACTTCACCAGCCGCGTCGGCGAGTGGGCGCAAGTCACCGCTGGCGTCCTGCGCAACACGCCACCCACCATCGCCACCGACTCGTACGCCGTGCGACAGCGCGTCTTCCCCTCTGGCGCGGTCGTCACCTCCTCCGAGGATCCCAGTGCCCTGCCGCCCCTGGCCGACTGGGCCGCCGACGACCTCGCAGCCGGTACGCCGAACGCCGTGACCGTGGACACCGACTGGAGTGAAGGCGCAGCGGGCGGCGATCGAGGCAGCGACGCCGTACTCGCCTTCGCCGCATCCTTCGCCTACCGCGCAGTGGTCGGCACCGTGCCCGATCAGCCCCGGCTGACCATGGTCTGCGGCGCGCGGGCCATGCTCGTGGTGTGGCTGGCCGCGCAGGCGACCCCCGGAACGGCGGACGCGTTGGCGTCGCTGCGCCGCCGCTCGTTCGGCCCGCTGACGTTGCCGCTCCTGGGCTCGGCAGCCGGATTGGCGTTCGAGCCCCAGGGTCAGGACCTGGCCTTCGCACTCGTCGACCATCCACCCGCCGACCTCGCAGAGCGCATCATCGCCGGCTGGGACCAGTTGAGCGCAGCCGACACGTCCGCGGAACAGGCTGCCGACCTGCTGGGCATCCACCTGCCGACCAGCCCGGACGACTATTCGGAGATCGCCGGATGCTGACCCGCGCACGCCTCCTGACGGCGCTTCTGCTCCGCTCGGTCACCCTCACCGCACTGGCGCCCGTCCTGGCCGGCTCCGCGATCGCGCTCGTGACGGTCGCCATCACCCTGCTGGCGAACGTGGAGATCGGTCTCCCCGGAGCAGCATTGCTGACCCGGCTGGCCGCCGTCGCCGTAGCCCTGGGCGTGGGCTTCACCCTCGACGACCCGGCCGCCCGAACCACCGTCGTGGTGCCGATGGGAGCCCTGATCCGGCGTACCGTCAAGGTCCTCCCGGCGGCGTTCCTCGGCGGCACGACCTGGACCGCCGCCGCCGCGCTCAGCCGCCTCGTCCTCAATCCGGACGAGCGCCCGCTCTTCCCCTGGGGCGGGCTGGCCGTCGAAGCAGCAGCGCTCACGGCCCTGGCATTGGCGCTGGCCTGTCTCGGCCTGCGGCGAACCGACGGGGAGCACGGCGGCCTGGTCGCCGCCCCCGGCCTGCTGCTCCTGGTGCTCGCCGCAGTGCTGCTCCGAGATCAGGTGAGGCTGTTCATCGCGCCGGACGACCCGAGTTGGGAACGCGTACACGGTGTCTGGGGAGTCATCGGGGCGCTCACGCTCGTCGTCGCACTGCTCCTCGGCCACGATCGGCGACTGACTATTATGGATAGATCCATCCAATGTAGGTAGATCTTGCGGTTGATCCCTGCTAGCCTCCACAGTTCCGAATTGCGGACTTCTACTGGGGAGGCAGAATGTCCAAGTCGTGGCGATCAGCTGTCGCTGCGTCGTTGTGCGCGGCAGCACTGGGAATCAGCCCGGCCATCGTGGTCGCAGCACCCGCGATCGCAAACAACGCCAAGGCGGACCTGGCGTGGAGCGACAGCGTCGACGAGGCGGCGGCCGTCGTACGTGGACTGTCGGAGCGGGGCGTACCCGGCTACACCGGCATGTCGGCGGTTCAGAACAAGCGTGAGCTGCGCGTACTGTGGAAGGAGCCGGTGCCCGGTGCGGTGGCGGCGTTCGACGGCCAGAAGGTCGCGGGCCTGACGGTACGCATCGTGCCGGCGAAGTTCAGCGAGGAGGAGCTGGTCCAGAAGAGCGAGCAGCTTCTGGCGGCTTCTCAGGCCGGAACGGTGGCCCCGATCTCCTACGTGTACGGTGCCGACGACGGTTCCGGGCTGGTCATCGGGGTCGACCCGGCGGCCTCGAACTCGCTGCGCGCACCCATGCGTACGAACGACGCGCAGCGGTTGACCGGCCTGCCGGTCACCGAGGAGGCGGGCGTCGCCCCCGGCACGACCGGGCGGCAGAACGACTCCGATCCCTGGTACGGCGGCGGCATGATGGAGGCGCCCGGCTTCGTCCCACCCAACGACCTCGACCCGTATCTCTTCTGCTCCAACGCCTTCGCGGTGTTGATGCCCGACGGCTATGGGCGGCTGCTGGGCGCTCGGCACTGCGACGACGACGGCAACCTCGCGTGGAAGAACGGCGCGCACAGCGCGCTGACCAATGGCGGCGCGGACGTCGACATCCAGAACACCGATGACACCATGCTCATCGATCCGATCGGCGGGACCGGCGGCTACGTCCACGGCGGGCCGTGGAACGCCACCAGTTCGAACTCGCGCTACCACCTGAAGGTGGCGTCGGCTGGAAGCGCGGTGCAGAACCAGTCCGTGTGCACCTCGGGCGCGAACTCCGGCGAGCACTGCGGCCTGATCGTCAACAACGCCACGATCCTCACGTGGACGTGCGCCAACGGCGGCACCTGCCACGGCTGGCGGGCCGGCAACTCCAGCTCGACCGTGGCCTCGAACGTCGGCGGCGACAGCGGTGGCCCCGTGTACCAGAACCGTTCCGACGGCCGGGTCAACGCGCGCGGCGTCATCTACGGCGGCGACACCGCGATCTCGTGCGGCAACGTCCGGTTCGGCGTCAGCAACTGCTACGCCCAGGTGTGGTTCACCGACATCACCCGGGTCACCGCGCTCTGGGGCGTGAAGATCGAGACGGTCGCCTAGCGATCAGGACTGCGGTTGGGCGGTGCGAAATCCGCCCAACCGCAGCGGCCGTCAGGCGTTGGGACGACGGCCGTGGTTGGCCTTACGCTTGCGCCGATTGCGGCGCTTGTTGGTCCTCTTCGACATGGTGCACCTCCGCAGAGCCGGCAGCGATATGCACGAGCGTAGATGCTGGGCGACCCCGGGGCGAGCAGAATCGCGCCCTTGGCGGAATTGCTTTGCCGATCTTGGCGGCGCTGCATACGGTACTTCGTGCACCTCCCGGTGCGCAGGTGACGGTTTCATCTTGGAGGGGCTTCGTGCCCCGGTGAAGAGCCCGTCCGTCGCCGACCTCGATCTCGGGAGGCGCGATGACACCGCATACTCGGTGCGCAGGTGACGGTTACTTCCGGCTCCGCGGGTTGGGGGTTCGAATCCCCCGAAGCCTTCGGGCTGATAGCTCAACGGAAGAGCAGCGGACTTTACCCGTCGCCGACCTCGATCTCGGGTATGCGGTCTCGTCGCATCTCCCCCGCGTCATTGTCATGGGGGACGTGATGGCCAAGTTCAATCTCAAGCTGCGTACCAGCCGGCACCGGCCCGGTCACGTCGTCACAGCCCAGGGCGCTCCGGGCTTCCTCCGGGAGCCGCGTACTGAGTTGTTCCTGCTGGGTGTGTCGAACATGGTCGGCGAGCACACCTTCTACGAGGGGCGTACCGAGCGGGACGAGCGCTTCCGGGCGCTGGTCGCGGCGGTCGCGGTCGCCGATCCGGAGTGGTTCGCCCGGTTCGTGGCATGGCTGCGTACTGGGGCGATGTTGCGCTCGGCGTCCGTGGTCGCGGCCCTGGAAGGTGCGCGGGCGCAGGTCGCCGCTGGGATTCCGGGTTCGCGGGCCGTCGTCGACTCGGCGCTCCAGCGGGCGGACGAACCGGGTGAGGCGCTGGCGTACTGGTTGGGTCGTTATGGGCGCAGCCTGCCCAAGCCGGTCAAGCGCGGCGTCGCCGATGCGGCGGTGCGGCTCTATCACGAGCGCAGCCTGCTGAAGTACGACTCCGAGAAGGCTGCGGTGCGGTTCGGCGACGTCATCGACCTGACCCATCCGATTGCGAAGGACGCGCGGCAGGGCGACCTGTTCCGGCATGCGCTGGACCGGCGTCATCAGCGGGACAACCCGGTGCCGGAGTCGCTGACGATGCTGGCGGCGCGGGCCGAGTTGATGGCGTTGCCGGTCGAGCAGCGACGCACGGTCACCGACCCGGCGATGCTGGACGCGGCGGGGATGACGTGGGAGTCGCTGGCCGGGTGGCGGCAGACGACCATGGACGGGGCGGCGTGGAAGGCCATCATCCCGAGCATGGGTTATCTGGCGTTGCTGCGTAACCTGCGCAACTTCGACCAGGTCAACGTCAGCGACGCGGTGGCTGAGACGGTGGCGGCCAAGCTGGCCGACCCGGTGGAGGTCGCCCGGTCGCGCGTACTGCCGATGCGGTTCCTGTCGGCGTTCAACGCGGCGCCGAGCCTGCGGTGGGCGTACCCGTTGGAGAAGGCTTTGCAGCATGCGCTGGCGAACGTTCCGGCCCTGGACGCGCGGACCTTGATTCTGATCGACACGTCAGGGTCGATGAACAGCGCGTTCAGCACGGACGGCACGCTGCGCTGCTGGGACGCGGCCACCGTGTTCGGGCTCGCGCTGGCCGCGCGGGCCCACGATGCGACGGTGGTGTCGTTCTCCAACGACGCGAAGGTGTTCCCGGCACGCGAGGGCGAGTCGGTGCTGGCGGCGGTACGCCGCTTCAAGGAGGGCGGGTACTTCTACGGTGGCGGCACGCAGACCGAGAAGGCGGTGCGTACGCATTACGACCGACACGACCGCGTGGTGATCCTGACCGACGAGCAGGCGTACGCCCACAACGCGCCGGATGTCGTGGCCGCGGTGCCCGCGGAGGTCCCGGTATACACCTGGAACCTGGCGGGATATCGGGTCGCGCATGCGCCGTCGGCTCGTAACCGGCACACCTTCGGCGGGCTTTCCGACGCCGCGTTCGCGATGATTCCGCTCATCGAGAGCGGATCCCGCCAGCAGTGGCCGTTCTAACGAAGAGGGCGGAAGGAGGCAGACTCCTTCCGCCCTCTTTCGCTTATCGGGGCTGGCCGTTGTCTGATGTCGGCTGGCTCGCCAGGTACTCCGCGAGACCGGGCCCGGTGAGCGGGTAGTAGTCCGACAGTCGGCCGCCCGCGTCGAGCCGATCGCGCGCGAACGCCTCCCGGTCCTGGTGTGAGAGGGCGTCCTCGGCCAGCGCGATCGCGCGGTCCTGCGGCACGGCCACGGCGCCGTCCTCGTCGGCGACGATGAGGTCGCCCGGGGTCACCAGGGTTCCGCCGACGCCGACCGGGACGTTGAAGGCGTACGGGAACAGCTCGGTCTGCGACGCGTAGTGCGGTGTCGTGCCGGTGCACCACACCGGTACGCCCAGCGCCCGGATGCGGGGCGCGTCGCGTACGCGGCCGTCGACGACGATGCCCGCGCCGCCACGGAGCTTGAAGTAGCGCACGAGCATGTCGCCGAGGCAGCCGGTGAAGTGGCTGGCCTGCGCGGAGACCACGAGCACGTCGCCGGGCTGGATGGTCTCCAGTACCCGCCAGAGGGCGGTCTTGCGCTCGGCGTCCTCCTGCGCGGCGCCGGAGAAGACGTCCTCGCGCTGGGGCATGAACTGCAGGGTGACCGCGCCGCCGACCACGTGGATGTCAGGTGTGCGGTGCAGCGGTACGGGGCCGTCGATGAAGGTCCGGGTGATGCCGAGCTGGTGGAGTTTGGCGCAGGCGGTCGCCGAGCTGACGTCGTTGAGGGCCGCCACCATGCGGTCGGTCGGCCGGACGAAGGACGAGGACGCCAGCGGCCCCGCCATCGACTCGTAGGTCCCGGTCGTTCCGGCCGTTTGATGCCCGTTCGCGTTCATTGCGTGCTGCCCCCTCTGCGCCCCGCGGGAGCGCGATGTTGCGACCATGTATCGTCTATCGATAGTAGATGTAACAGCTAGGGTACGGGGACTGTCAAACGTCGGAGAGGAGAATCCGGTGCTAGGGGCATCCCAGGACTGGTTCACGGCGGCACGCTTCGGACTGTTCGTGCACTTCGGCCTTTACAGCATGGCGGCCCGCCACGAGTGGGTCCGCAGCCGTGAGGCGATGCCGCGGGCGGCGTACGACCGCTATCTCGACCACTTCGAGCCGGACCTGTTCGACGCGCGTGAGCTGGCCCGGGCCGCCCGCGCCGCCGGGATGCGCTACGCGGTTCTCACCGCCAAGCACCACGACGGCTTCTGCCTGTTCGACTCGCGGCTCACCGACTACACCTCGGTCCAGGCCACCGGCCGGGACCTCGTCGCGGAGTTCGTCGAGGCGATGCGGGCCGAGGGGCTGCGCGTCGGCCTCTACTACTCGCTGCTCGACTGGCACCATCCCGACTTCACCATCGACAGCCACCATCCGGACCGCGGTGACGAGGCCGCGCGGGCCCAGCCGCGCGACATGGCGCGGTACCGCGAGTTCCTCCAAGGCCAGGTCCGCGAGCTGCTGACCGCGTACGGCCAGATCGACCTGCTCTTCTTCGACTTCACCTACGCCGAGAAGGGTCCGGCCGAGTGGGGCGCCGAGGACCTGATGGCACTGGTACGCGAACTGCAGCCGGACATCCTGGTCAACGATCGGCTCGGCATCCCCGGCGACTACGTGACGCCGGAGCAGTACCAGCCCGACCGGCCGCTGACCCGCGACGGAGTCGAGGTCCGCTGGGAGGCGTGCCACACGCTCAACGGATCGTGGGGCTACGACCGGGACAACCACGACTACAAGGACCCCGCGATGCTGGTCCGGATGCTCGTGCAGTCCGTCGCGTACGGAGGGAACCTGCTGCTCAACGTGGGCCCGACCGGCCGTGGCGCAGTCGATCCCCGGGCCCGGCAGACGCTCGACGCCTTCGCCGGCTGGATGTCGCTGCACGAGCGCGCCGTACGCGACGCCGGGCCGAGCCGATTCGAAGCACCGTCGAACGCGCTGTACACCCAGGTCGGCAACCGGCTGTACCTGCACCTGTTGTCGTGGCCGCTCAAGCATGTCCACCTGGCCGGGCTGGCCGGTCGCGTGCGGTACGCCCAACTGCTGCACGACGGGTCCGAGGTGCGGTTCCAGCAGCTGGACGGCACTCGGCACGAGCACAACAACCTCGCCCCGCCCGGGCAGGACGCCGGGACTCTGACGCTGACGCTGCCGATCACCCGACCGGACGTCCTGCTGCCCGTCGTCGAGCTGATACTCCGCGACGATGATTGATCCGGGGCCACTGCGACGCCGGCTGGCCCGGGTACTGGACGCCGACGACCCGGACGAGCTGGCGTACGCGGTGGCCGAACCCGGCCGGGGCATCGCCGTTCCCGACGTCACCGACCGGTCCGCCTGGGACGCGATCGATCCCCGGGTGCGGCAAGAGGTACTAGCGGCGGCCACTGCTGCCCTGGCCGAACCAGCTCCGGTGCTGTCCGCCGGCGCGTGGGCGCGGGCGTTTCGCGACGGCGACCGGGGTGCGTACGAGGGCACAGTGCGGCGGCTGCGCGAACGGGTCAGCCGGCTGGTGCTGGCCGCTATGCTCACCGGCGAAACCGCGTCGGCCACTGCCCCACCGGACGCCTGCCCGCATCTCGACGGCGTCGTCGACGGGCTCATGGCGTTGGCCGAGGCCAGCACCTGGTGCTGGGCAGCACACGATCGCCACACGGCCGCCCGCGGCGAGATCGTCCCCGACCCGGACGATCCCTACCTCGACCTTGGCGCGGCCGAGATGGCGTCGCTGTTCGCCTGGGCCGACCACGCACTCGGGCCACATCTGGATCAGCGCGCGCCGGGCCTACGCCGACGGCTGCGCCGGGAAGTCGATCGCCGGGTACTCAGCCCGTTCGAACAGGTCCGGGACTGGCCGTGGATCGGCCTCGGCGGCACGGCCAACAACTGGAACCCATGGATCCACGGGTCGGTCCTGGCCGCCGCGCTGTTTCTGTGCGACGACCGGCCGCGCCGAGCCCATCTGGTACGCCTGATCGTCAGCGGGCTGGACCATTACCTGACCGCTCTGCCCGACGACGGCAGCATCGACGAAGGCATCGCGTACTGGTGGCAGGGGCCGTGCCGGTTGATGGAGGCGCTCGACCTGCTCGCCGAGGCCGGGGGCGACCGGCTCGACGCCCGCGACCTGCCGATCCTGGCCGCGTTGCTGCGCTACCCGGAACGCATGCACCTCGGCGGCGACTGGTACGTCAACGTCGGCGACGCCTCGGCCCGGCTGTCCGGCGAACAGCCGTGGCACGTGCCCCGTCAGTGGGCCGTCCGGTGGGGGTTGCCGCCGACAGCCGCGTACGCCGCCGCAGGTGGGCGCGCCTCGGGACAGGTGACGCATCCGATCACCGGGCTCGGGCGAGCACTGACGGCCCTGGCCGACCCGGACTGGCACCGGGCGCTCGCCGACCCCGCGAGCGAGCCACCATGGCTAGTGCGCGAGACCTGGTTCGCGCGTACGCAGGTGCTGGTGGCACGGGAGTCGGCGGGCCGCCCGGACGGGCTGACCGTCGCGGTCAAAGGCGGCCACAACGGCGAGCACCACAACCACCTCGACGTGGGCACCTATTGGGTCGCGCTGGACGGGAAGCCGGTGGTGGTCGACGTCGGCCGCCCGACGTACACCGCGGCCACCTTCGGACCCCGGCGCTATGACGCCTGGCCGTTCCAGAGTGCCTGGCACAACGTGCCCGACGTCGGCGGCGGCCAGTGCCTCGGCGAAGAGCACGGCGCGCGAGCAGTCGTCGTCGACCTCGAAGAATCATCCGGCGGCGACGTGACGGAGCTTCGGGCCGAGCTGGGCGCCGTCTACCCGCCGGGACTGCTCGACAGCTGGCGGCGCGAGGTCCGGCTCGTACGCTCCGACGGCACGCACCCGGCGTACCTCGAGGTTGCAGACGCCTGGGACGGAACCGCAGACCAGGTCCGGTTGCGGCATGTGCTGGCCGGTCGGGTCGAGGTCGGCGACGGCTGGGCGACTGTCGAACCCGACCCCGGCCGGCGGCTGCGGATGACCTGGGACGCCACCCTCGCCGCCGCGTCGCTCGACCACCAGGACCTCGACGATCCCCTGCTGCGCCACAGCTGGGGCGAGCGGGTGACCCGGCTGACCCTGACCAGCCTCCAGCCTGGGGTTCGAGGCCGGATCGCGGTGCGCTGGTCACGCGAGGGCAGCGGGTCCCGGAGGTATTGACCTTCCCGGGAACGCGTGATTACATCTCGACTATCGATTATTTACGACTACGTAATGGAGTGGAGACATGAGACGACTCTGGCGCCGAGCGTGTACGGCGGCGGTCGCGGCCACAGTGGTCATGGCGGCCGCGACAGGCTGCTCCTCCGATTCCGACGACGCGTCCGGGCAGACGACGCTGCGCGTCATCGTCAACATCACTCCGAACCTCACCGAGCAGTACTGGAACACCCTGTTCGACGGTTACGAGAAGACCCACCCCGGGGTCACGGTCAAGCTGGAACTCACCGGGACCATCTCGGCCGCGGCGAAGCTGACCCAGGACCTGGCGGCCGGTGACCCGCCGGACATCGCCCAGCAGATCACCCCCACCAAGGAGAACGCCAGCCTGTTCGCCGACCTGTCCGACCAGGACTGGGTCAAGGACACGCCGCTGGTGGACCAGTACGCGATCGACGGAAAGCGCTATCTCGTCGGCGTCGGTGTCCAGATCCAGTCGCTGGTGTTCTACAGCAAGGCCGCGTTCGCCAAGGCGGGCCTCACCGCGACCGACATCAAGACGCTGGACCAGTTCTCCGACGCGATGGGCAAGCTCAAGGCGGCCGGATACGCGCCGCTGCAGACCGCCGGCCAGTGGGTTCCCGGTGGCCAGTTCACCCTGGTCGCCGACTCGGGCGTGCTGACGGCCGACGCCGACTGGTACGCCAAGCGCAAGGCCGGCTCGGTCAGCTTCGCCGGCAGCGACTACGAGAAGTACCTCAGCCGTTACAAGAACTGGATCAGCCAGGGCTACCTCGAGAAGAGCGCGCTCGGCCTGACCTACGCCGACGGCCAGACCAACTTCCTCAACGGCAAGTCGGCCATGTACGTCATGGGGTCGTTCTTCGTCCCGGCAGCTGACACGGCCAAGAAGAGCGACGACATCGGCGTGTTCACCATGCCGACCGACGGCGCGTACCCGTCGGGCCAGGTCGGCAACATCGCCAACCCGTATGTGGTGGCCAACGCCTCCAAGCACAAGGCCGAGGCGATCGAGTTCGTCAAGTGGCTGACCACCGACCCGACCGCGATCGAGAGCCAGCTGGCGGCGGACGGCAACCTGCGCAAGGGCTTCACCTACAAGATGTCCAGCCTGGGCACGGCCGTGCAGCAGATCCTCGACGGCTCGCCGTCGGTGCTGGTCAAGGCGGGCGAGCGCCAGCCGATCAGCGGCTACTCCGGTGAGCTCAACACGCAGGTCCAGTCGCTGTTCAGCAACGCCTCGGCGCAGCAGGTGGCCGCCGGTTTGGACAAGTGGTGGAACTCGCAGAAGTAACCCGGTCCCAGGCGCGATCCTCGCGGTCGCGCCTGGGCCGGTCCCACAGCCGCCGGTGGGCCCGCTTCCGGGCCGGAGCCGTCACCACCGGCCTGCTCGCCCCGTCCGTCGTCCTCTACACGGTGATGACCATCGTGCCCGTCGGGGTGGCGGTCTACCTGAGCCTGACCGACTGGAACGGCTTCTCCGAGGCCGCCTTCGTCGGCTGGGACAACTACACGCACCTGTTCGACGACCCGAACACCCAGAGCGCCTGGTACGTGACCACCATCGTCGCCGTCTGCGGCACGGTCCTGATGATCGGCGGCGGGCTGGCGTACGCGCTGGCCCTGAAGGACTCGTCCCGGACGAACTCGTTCTTCCGGGCGCTGGCCTACTATCCGCACGTCATCAGTGCCCTCATCCTGGGCTACCTGTGGTCGGCGATCCTGGGCACCAACGGGGCGATCAACAACACGGCGGCGAAGTTCGGCATCGACCCGATCGGGTTCCTGTTCGACGAGAAGCTCGCTCTCATCACGCTCATCGGCGTGATCGTCTGGGCCGGCTTCGGATTCAACGTCGTGCTGTTCGTCGCGGCCCTGCAGACGGTTCCGGCCGAACTGATCGAGGCCGCCGCCATCGACGGCGCGAGCCGCTGGCAGACCAACCGCCGGGTGGTCGTCCCGATGATCGCGCCGGTCGTCACGGTGGCCACCGTCCTCAACCTCATCGGCCTGATCCGCGCGTACGACCTGGTCGTCAGCTTGACCGGCGGCGGCCCCGCCGGGGCGACCCAGACCTACGCGTACGTCATCCTGGCCCGTTCGTTCGAGGGGACCAAGGTCGGGTACGCCACCGCCCAAGCCGTCTTCCTCATGGTCGTGTCGGCCGTCCTTGCCCTGGTGGTGACCGCTCTGCGGAACCGGCAGGACACGGACGTGGCGAGTTAGGAGACGAGATGGCGGTTGCCCCGACCGGACGAACCCGGCGCTCCCCCGTACGCCCGTTGATGCTGCTGTTCCTGCTGGTGGTCATGACGGTGCCGGTCTACCTGCTGGTGGTCAACACCTTCAAGTCGCAGGAAGACATCCTCAACAGCCCGTTCTCCTTCCCGCTGGCCGACCTCACGGTCAAGCACCTGATGGACGCGATACGCAGCCCGCAGTACAACGTGATCAAGGGCTACGGGTTCACCCTCTTCCTGGTGGTCGTCGTCGACATCCTGTGCATCCTGATGGCCGGTCCGGCGGCGTACGCCATCGCCCGCAGCCTCAAGAAGCGCACGCAACTGGTGATGCTGTACTTCCTGGCCGGCACCTTCATCCCCGGCGCGGCCCTGATCATCCCGGTGATCTACGTGCTGCGGTCGGTGGGGCTGGCCAACACCGTGGCGGGCCTGATCGCCCACGACGTGGCCGCCACGCTGCCCGTCAGCATCTTCCTGTTCGTCGGCTTCATCCGGACCATCCCGGGCTCGATCGACCAGGCCGCGATGATCGACGGCGCGGGCCGGCTGCGTACCTTCTGGACGATCATCTTCCCGCTCATGCGGCCGGCCGTCGTCACGGTGCTGATCCTCAACTCGATCGGCATCTGGAACGACTTCGTCAGCCCGCAGATCCTGCTGAGCCCGGGTTCGGGCAGGTACACGGTGACCACCGCGATCTACGCCGGCATCAGCCAGTACTCGACCGACCTGACGAAGGTCTTCCCGAACCTGCTGCTGGCGATCGCGCCGGTGGTCATCTTCTTCATCTACATGCAGCGCCACATCATCAGCGGACTCACCGTCGGAGCGGTGAAGGGCTGATCTGAAGGTTCATCGCACGTCGACCATCCATCCACCCGGGACGGGAGATAGGCAATGAAAGTCAGCACGTGGAAATCGGTCGTAGCGGTGCTGGCCACGGTGGGAGTCGTCCTTCCCGCCGTGCCGGCCGCCGCGCACGGCCATCAGGGCACCACCTACTACGTCGGGAAATGGGGCAGGCCGATGTTCGCCGGCCGGTCAGCGGCCGCCCCGTTCCCGACCATCCAGCAGTGCGCCGACGTCATGGTGCCCGGCGACACCTGCCTGATCATGTCCGGCACCTACGAGGAGTCGGTCGTGCCGGCCCGCTCCGGCACCGCCGGGCAGCCGATCACCTACCGTCCCGCGCCCGGGGCGACCGTGACCATCAGTGGCACCACCGCCGTGTCGGGCTGGGCGCCGGTCACCAGCGCCGACGTCGACCAGATCGCGCAGACCGACCCGTACGCCCAGGATTCCCCGTTCAGCGCAGCGGTCGCCGCGGGCCACGTCTACAGCACGGCGGTGGACCTGGGCGCCGACGTCACCACCGTGCAGATCTTCACCGACAAGAAGATGGACGTCGAGGCGCAGTGGCCCCACCCGGGCCTGGAGCTGCTCGACCCCGCCTTCCAGTACGCCAAGACCGGCAGCGCCGCCGCCACGATCGTCGACCCGGCGCTGACCCGCCCGGCCGGGTACTGGACCGGCGCCCGGGTGCAGACCAACTACTGGTACATCACGGCGACCGGCTCGGTGGCCTCCTCCGACGTCGGCTCGGTGACCCTCGACATCGCGCCGCCCTGCATCCACAAGATCGTCCCCAACGACACCCGGTACGCCCTCACCGGCAAGATCGGCGAGCTGGCGAACCCCGGCACCTGGTTCTACGACGCCGCCGGCAAGCGGCTGTACCTCTACAGCGAGGACGACCTCAACCAGCACGCCGTGGCGGCCAAGACCCGCAAGCTGGCCTTCGACCTGCGCAACACCAGCTACATAAAGGTCACCGGCGTCGACCTGTTCGCCGCCAGCATCGAGACCGGGGTGAGCAGCACCAACATCGTGATCGACGGGATCACCGCGAAGTACCTGTCGCACTACACCGACATCACCCGTGGCGCCACCGACTGCGGCTCGACCGTGACCCGCGGCGTGGCCGACACCGGCATCGTCCTCAACGGCACCGACAACCAGGTCGTCAACAGCGATCTGGCGTACAGCGCCGGCAACGGGATCGCCCTGCGCGGGCAGCGCAACAGCGCCATCAACAACGTCATCCACGACGTGGACTACCTCGGCACGTACGCGGCCGGCGTAGCGGTGCAGGGCAACAGCCAGACGGTCCGGCACAACACCATCTACCGGGTCGGCCGCAGCGGCGTGAACCTCCAGTGGGACAACGCCATCGGCGGTACGCCCGGACCGGACAGCATCGCGTACAACGACATCTCCCAGTACGCGAAGCTGAGCCTGGACGTCGCGGCGGTGTACACCTGCTGCGGCTCGGACATGCTGCAGACCTCGATCGACCACAACGTGCTGCACGATCCAGCGCCGCGCAAGGGCGTCACCTCGTTCGGCGTGACCGGCGTGTACGCCGACAACGGGCAGAGCAACATCGTCATCGCCAACAACGTCGGCTGGGGCAACGCCGAGGGCACCGTCATGCTCAACGGCCTGGGCAGTTGCTCCTGCAACAACGGCGTCTACAACAACGTCGGCGGCGGAACGTTCTTCTACGTCAAGGGACCGAACCAGTCCACCGGGACGAAGGTCTACAACAACCTCGGGACCTTCCGCGGGCTGACCGGTGCCACCGACGGTGGCATGGTGCTGTCCAACAACCTGCCGAACGAGATCGATCCACTGTTCGTGGGCGCCGCGAACCACGATTACCGGCTCACCGACGCCTCCCCCGCCCGCAACTGTGCGATCGCGCTGCCGGGCATCACCGACGGCTCCACCGACGCCGTGCCCAGCTGCGGTGCGTACCAATATGGCGCAGCCGCCTGGACCGCGGGCGCGAGTCGCTGACCCTGGAAAGACACGTGCCCCGGGCCGCGTCGGCCCGGGGCACCTTCGCGTGTTCGTCAGACGTGCTCGGCGGTCTTGGCCTTCGCGGGCTTCTTGCCCGAGCGCAGATCCGGCACCGGGGCGCGACCGGCGGCGTGCGCGGCGAACGCCTCGGCTGCCTTGTCGGCGTCCCCGTCGCGCAACAGCGTCACCAGCCGGCCGTGCTCGTCGGCCATCGCGTGCCAGTCACCTTCGAACAGCGGGTCGGCGATCGCGTGCAGGGCACGCAGGCTCGGTTCGAGCAGCTCCCACATCCGCACCAGGAAGTGGTTGCCGGAGACCTGGCTGACCAGGGTATGGAAGGCGATGTCGGCGTCCCGGAAGCGGCTGATGTCGTTGATCGCCACCGCCCGGTGCATCTGATCGACCAGCTCGCCGAGCTCGCGCAGGTGCTCCTCGGTGATCAGGCCGGTCGCCAGCTGGGCGGCCAGCCGCTCCATCGGCTCGCGTACCTGGCGCGCGTATTCGGCGTCCTGGCTGGAGATCTCGACGACGAAGTTGCCGCGCCGGGGGATGTGCGTGAGCAGGCCCTCCCGGGCGAGCTGCTTGACCGCCTCGCGCACCGGGGCCTGGCTGACGCCGAGCCGCCGCGCGATCTCGGACTCCACCACGCGCTCGTTCGGGGCCAGTTCGCCCTCCACGATCGCCTGGCGGAGCAGCTCGTACACCCGGTCGGAGATCAGGGTGTGCCGGAGCCGGTCCTTCTTGGTGTCCAGGGTGGAGGCGAATCCGCCTGGCGCGTCGCTCGCTGGTTGCTTCGGAGCCATGAGTTCCCCATCATGAGATACCGGATCCACTGCCGATGATAACGCCCCATCGCTTAACCGGTATCGATAGATCCGGGCAGGGCTGCGTACGACGTCGGGGCCGACGTGGTCCTTCTCATCGCCTATCGATCATCAGTCGAATCGAAGCAGAGCGGCTCGATCGTTGTCAACCCACGCGCAGGGGACGCGACCTGGTAGACCCGCTCGGCCGTGCCGCGCAGCACGCTGCCGCGGTCGGCCGACGACAACCCCGCCAAGCCCCGCTCGGCCAGCCGCAACGACTGCGTCCGCGTACCGGCGGGCAGGCAGATCGGCCAGTCGGACCCGATCAGGCACCGCTGCGGCCCGAACTCGGCGACCACGTGGCGCGCCAGGTCCGCGACCTTCTCCACGGGTACGCCGCGCTGCTGCGTCAGCAGTCCCGAGATCTTCATCACGACGTTGGGTCGGCGGGCGGCGTACGTGACGTCGGCCTGCCAGCCGGACGCGTCCTCCGTCAGCAGGTTGGCCGGGTTGCCCAGATGGTCGACGACGACCGTGAGCTGCGGATGCCGGGCGGCGACGTCGGCGGCGACCCGGACCGCGTCGCGCCCCAGATTCAGCTCCAGCACCACGTCCTCGTCGGCGAGCACCGGAATCAGGGCGCGGGCCGCCTCGGGGGTCTGCTCCCACCGCGGGCCGCCCAGCCGCATCCCGTGCGGCCGCGTCTCGGCGAGTTCCCGGAGCAGATCGCGGAATCGGCTGGTCCCGTCGTCGGCGTGCAGGTGCAGGTTGGCGACGTAACCGAGGATGATCTGCGGATGGTCCAGCCACAGCCGGCGCAGCGCGTCGGTCTCGCCCACGTCGCCGCGAGACGCCTCGACGAGGATCGCACCGTCGATCGACGCGGCCGGGTCGTCGGCCGCCTGGTCAGCCGGCTTGACCGGATCCGCGCCCGAGGCCGCCAGGTCGTCCGCGGTGAACGCGCGGAAATGCGGCGACTCCGGCCGGATCCACGGGTGCCCGTCGGCCGGGTCCCACAGGTGAACGTGGCAGTCGATCACTCCGGCTCCTCCCCTCTCGCCAGGGCGTACGCGTGTTGACAGGGCGCCACCGGCTCCATGATTCTATACATCGGTAATCGATGAGCGATTTAGAGAGCCGGTGTTCGTCCATGCCCCCGGTCCCCACCGTCACCGCGACCCGCACGACATCCGCCCCGCCCACCTGGGCGATCCTGGAGCGCGAGCTGTTCGCCGTGCAGGACAAGGCGTGGCGCACCTTCGCCGGCCGCTACACCGACGGCGCCGGCCGGCTGATCTTCCGTGACACCCTCGGCGTCGGTCTGGACGGCCGGGACGGCGTCGACGACTTCTACGAGCCGTTCTTCAACTGGCCCACGCTGTACCTGCTCGGCGGCAGCGCCGACATCCTCGCCGCCGCCCACCGGCACTGGCAGGCCGTCACCGATCAGCTGGCCGAGATGAGCATGCTCCACGAGCGGCTGGAACGCGGCTACGACTGGTTCCACCAGGGCGAGGGCATGCTGCTGTTCTACGGGCTGTGCCTGGCCCGGCCCGACGACGCCGACCTGCGTACGCTCGCCACCCGGTTCGCCGACTTCTACCTGCCCGGCGGCCCCAACTACGACCCCGAGCACCGGGTCATCCGCGCCCCGCACAACGGCTCCGAGGGACCACGCTGGGGCTTCAGCGACGAAGAGGCGTACTTCCCGTGGAGTCTCGCGCTGCGTCCCTATGGCCTGCCGCTGGACTGGATCGACGAGGCGGCCCCGTTCGACGAACTCGCCGGATCACCAGAGCGGGCGCGGGCGTACGGGCGGGCGATGTGGGACCGCATGGGCCGCGGTGACACCCTCGTCAACCTCGCCTCGACCAGCCTGGTCACCAACGCGTACCTGCTCAGCGGGGACCGCCGCTATGCCGACTGGGTCGCCGAGTACGCCGGAGCCTGGCGCGACCGGCTGTCCGGCCACGAGGTGATCCCCGACAACGCCGGGCTGACCGGGGTCGTCGGCGAGTACCTCGACGGCCGCTGGTACGGCGGGCACTACGGCTGGGCCTGGCCGCACGGGGTGCACTCGGTCGGCATGGCGGCCCTCGTCGGCGCGCTCAACGCCGCGACGGTCACCGGCGACCACGGCTACCTGGAGATCGCCCGGAACCCGCTCGACACCGTCATGCGCCACGGCGAGCAGCGCACGGCCGACCAGATGGGCACGCTCGGCCGCCGGTGGCGGCCACACCTGGCGGCCATGCCTGCGGACACCACGTTCATGGTCCCGCAGCGCCACGACGACAGCGGCTGGTTCGACTTCACCGTCCTGCCGAACCAGCTGACCGTGTCGCTGTGGCACTTCAGCCGGGACTCCGCCGACCACGACCGGGTCGAGCGGCTGCGCGAGCTGTCCAATTGGGACTGGACGACGGTGCACACCCAGCGACTCAAGGACGAGGCCGGGCACGAGGAACCCTGGTGGGAGTTCCTCGCCGGGCGCAACCCCGGATTCCCCGAGCGCATGCTGCGCAGCGCGTTGGAGACCTGCGACGCGAAGGTCACCGCGATCGAGGCCGACCCGGTAGACCCGGCGACCGGCCCGAGCGCGCTGGACATCCACCACTGGCAGGACCGCAACCCGATCGTCACCGAAGCGCTGCTGCAATTGACGACCGGCTCGCCGCAGATCCTCTACAACGGCGGGCTGGCCCAGCTGCACGTGCGCTACCACGACGCCGACCTGCGCCGGCCCGGGCTGCCCGACGACGTCGCCGCCCTCGTCAGCGACATCAGCCCGGATCACACCGTTGTCGACCTGGTGAACGTCGGCGGCACTCCACGTTCGGTCGTCGTGCAGGCGGGCACGTACGCCGAGCACGAGCTGCGTACGGTCGGCGTCGACGACGACGCGCCGCAGCCGGTCGAAGGACGCTACGTGACCGTGCGGCTGCCCGCCCAGACCCAGGTACGCCTGACGCTGACCCTGACGCTGCGGGCCGTGCCGCCGATGGTGCAGACGCCGTGGGAGGACCGATGATCACGCTGCCCCGCCTCGGGCTCGGCACCGCTCCGCTGGGTGGCCTGTTCACCGCGGTCGGCGAACAGAGCGCTGCCGAGACCATTGCGGCAGCGGCAGCCGCCGGGATCACCTACTTCGACACCGCTCCCCGGTACGGGCACGGCCTTGCCGAGGAACGCCTCGGCCGGCTCCTGCCCACCGCCGGCATCGCCGAGCCGGTGATCTCGACCAAGACCGGCTGGCTGCTGGAACCGACCGACGAACCCGGCGAGCACCCGACCAAGGTCGTGCCCGACTGGACCGAACGCGGCATCCGGCGATCACTGGAGTCCAGCCTCGCCCGGCTCGGCCAGTCCAGCGTCGACGTGCTCTACCTGCACGACCCCGACGACTTCCCGGACGAGGTGCGGCGATCGGCGTACCCGGCGGTGCGGCGGCTGCGCGACGAAGGTTTGGTCAAGGCCATCGGTTTCGGCATGAACCATTGCGCGCCGTTGGCCGCGTACGTGGCCGAGTTCGAGGTCGACGTGGTCCTGATCGCAGGCCGCTTCTCACTGCTGGATCACGACGCGCTCGACGAACTGCTGCCCCTGTGCCAGCGCACCGGCACCGCCGTGGTCGTCGGCGGCGTGTTCAACACCGGGCTGCTGGCCGACCCCACCCCGGAGGCGATGTTCCACTACCGGCCCGTGCCACCGGAGATCCTGGCCCGCGCGCAGCAATGCGCCGCGATCTGCGCCGAGTTCGAGGTCCCGCTGGCCGCTCCGGCTATTCAGTTGCCGCTGCTGCACCCGGCGGTCCACTCCGTCGTCGTCGGCTGCCGCTCGGCCGCCGAAGTGGTACGCAACGACGAGGCGTACCGGTGGCCGATCCCGGAGCAGTTGTGGTGGCGGCTGGCCGACGCCGGCTTCGTCCCGCCGCAGCTGCTGACCGGCTCCGCATCGGCGTCGCAGTAGGCGGTTCCCCAACGCGGAAGCGGTGCCGTCGCGCGCGTCCGCGACGGCACCGCTGTCTTGGGCGGGCGGTTACGACACCCGGAGTGCCAGCTCGGCGATGAGCTCGTCGGAGGCGCTGGCAGCCGCGCGGTCCAGCAGCAGGGTGGCGTTGTCCCGGGTGCGCAGGATCGTCGACGGGTACGCCGGGCTGATCTCCTGCACGAAGGTGTTGCGCACCGCAGCCGCCTTACGCGCGTCCGGCGTCACGACCTGCACCGTACGCGACGCCAGCAGCGCCGGAATGGACAGTGAGATCGCCGTGTGCGGCACCGACTGGGCATCGGCGAAGTGGCCTTCGCCGACCTGCTGGCTGATCGACTCCGGCGTCAGCTTGATCCGGCGTACCCAGCGGGGGTCGTCGAAGTCGGCGGCGCCGGGCTCGTTGAAGGCCAGGTGGCCGTTCTCGCCGATGCCCATGCAGGTCAGGTCGATCGGCTCGGCCCGCAGCAGCGCCTCGTAACGGTCGCACTCGGCGTCGGCGTCGGCGGCCTTGCCGTTGATGTATTCGACCGCCGCCGGGCGCATCCGCTCACCGACGCGTTCCCGGATCCAGCGCTGGAACGACGCCGGGTGATCGGCCTCGATGCCGAGATACTCGTCCATGTGGAAGACCGTGATCCGGTCCCAGGGCACCTGTTCCTCCGCGAGGGCGGTGACGAACGCGATCTGCGAGTTGCCGGTGGCGACGATCATCCGGCCGGAACCACGCTCGGCCACGGCACGGCGCATCACGTCGGCGGTGTGCCGGGCCGCGGCGACCGCCATCGCCTGCTCGGTCTCGAAGACCTTCACCTGCAGGCTTCCGGCACGGACATGGTGGATTGCGGACAACGTTCCTCCACGGGATCGAGGGGTGGGTCCGGCCAGGCTAACTAACGGCCCGCCATGAGTGCAAGCGGTTGCAGCAATTTCAGATGCACCCATGCTGTCGCGACGGACGGCCGAGCAGCAATCACCTGCATGCTCATCGCAACCGCTGCCGCAATTGCGTTCACATCAGGTAGTCGCGGCTGAGGATCTCGTCGACCAGCGCCGCGTCACCGGCCATCAGCCCGCCGTCCAGCCGCAGCACGGTGCCGGTGATCCAGCCGGCTTCCGGACCGGCCAGGAACATCACCGCCGCCGCGACGTCCTCAGGGGTCCCGACGCGGCCCAGCGGGTACCACTTGGTGAGCCGTTCGAGCAGCGTCGGATCGCGATCGATCCGCTCCTGCCAGATCGGGGTGGCGATGGTGGCCGGCGCGACCAGGTTCACGCGTACGCCGGCTCGGCCGTAGCGCACCGCGAGGCTGCGGGTCAGGCTCTCCAGCCCCGCCTTGGCCGCGCTGTACGCGTCGTTGCCGAAGAAGCCGCTGGCGTTGATGGAGCCGACGTTGACCACCGCGCCGCCGCCGTTGGCCGCCATCGCCGGGAGGAAGGTCTGGCAGACCAGGAAGGTGCCGGTCAGCACCACCTCGATATCGCGATCCCACTCCGCGCGCGGCAGCCGGGGGAACGGCGTGTCACTGGCGACCCCGGCGTTGTTCACCACGATCCGAGGGCAGCCGTGCGCGGCCAGCACCGCGCCGGCCTGCTCCTGGTCGGTGACGTCCAGCCGATCGGACACGGCTGTGCCGCCCTCGGCGGCGATCTCGGCTGCCACCCGAGCAGCGCTCGCCCCGTCGGCGTCGGTCACCAGTACGCGCGCGCCCTCGGCGGCGAAATCCAGCGCGATCTGCCGGCCGATACCCGAGCCGGCGCCGGTGACGAGTACGTCAGCGCCGGCGAATCGTCCCATCCGTTTCATCGGCACAACATCGCAATCGCTTGCCGCAATGTCAACCATCTCTCCCCCTACGACGTTGACACGTGCGGTGATAGATGGTGCAATCGCTTGCAAGCGGGGGCCGACCGAGGTGCGGAGGCTCAGCACCGATCGGCATACGAGGGTGGCGCAGATGGTCGCGGGGCGCAACGGGGGCGAGCGCATGGCGTTCGTCGGCGCGCGGCTCATCGCCGGCACCCAGGTCCACCACGACCGGGCGGTGCTCATCGAGAACGGTGTCATCGCCGGACTGCCCCCGCATCGCGACGTCCCGGCCGGCGTACGCCGGATCGATCTGGCCGGACGCTACCTGTCCCCCGGACTGATCGACCTGCACGCGCACGGCGCGGCCGGGCACAGCTTCGACGAGACCGACCCGGCCGCGTACGACGCGATATTGGCCGGCCACGCCCGCTTCGGTGTGACCGGGCTGCTCGCCTCGCTCGCCTCGGCGTCGGTGCCCGATCTGGTCGACCGCTTGCGATTCGCCGCCGGCCACTCTCGGCGTACAAGTGCTGGAGCGAGATTGCTCGGCACGCATCTGGAGGGCCCGTTCCTGGCCCCCGCCCAGGCCGGCGCGCACCGGCTCGACCTGCTGGTGGTCCCGGACCCGAAGACCGTGGACCGGCTGCTGCCATCCGAAGCCGCACCGGCGATGGTGACCCTGGCCCCCGAACTGCCCGGCGCGCTGGACGCGATCCGCAGGTTCCGCGACCACGGCACGGTCGTGGCCGCCGGGCACAGCGAAGCGACCGGGGCCGACCTGGCCGCCGCCCGAGCCGCCGGGCTCAGCCATCTCACCCACCTGTGGAGCGGCCAGTCCGGACTGCGCCGCGAGGGCCCCTGGCGGGTGCCCGGACTGGTGGAGGAGTCCCTGGCCTCGGACCGGCTGACGGCGGAGGTGATCGCCGACGGGCGGCACCTGCCCGACGCCCTGCTGCGCATCGCGATGCGCTGCCTGCCGGACCGGCTGATCCTGGTCTCCGACGCCACCGCCGGGGCCGGGCTGCCCGACGGCAGCCGCTATCGGCTGGCGGGCAACGACTGTGTCGTGTCCGACGGCGTGGGCATGGTGGTCGGCGCGGACTCGTTCGCCGGCAGCACCACCGGGCTGAACCGGATGGTCTGGCACCTGCACACCGCGCTCGGCGTTCCGCTGCCCGTCGCGGTCGGCATGGCCAGCGCGACGCCCGCCCACGTCTTGGCCGGACCTTCGGCTCCCGCACCATCGGCACCGCCGCTGTGCCTCGGCGCACCGGCCGACCTGGCCGTCTTCGACGACGCCTTCCGCACGGTGGCGACCATCGTCGGCGGGCAGATCCGGTACGACAACGGGGAATTGGCGTGATCGCCCCGCCCACCGAACCAGCGCGTCCGCGCAACGACCGGGCGCGAATCAGGAGGCACTGTGGATGACGACAACCAGCCGGCGACGGTGACCGGCCGGACCCGGTACGCGTTGTGCGGCCTGTCCGTACGCGGCATCTCGGTGTTCGCCGGACCGCTGCTCGGCCGGCCGGACCGGCCGCCGATCGCCCCGGACACCGCCCCGTACGCCGACGCCGGTGAACTGGTCGCCATCCTCGACCGCGACGCCGACCGCGTGGAGCAGTACCGTGTCGCCGTCGACGCCAAGGTGCCGTGGTATTCGCCGGAGCAGTTCGACCGGATGGTGACCGAGACCCGGCCCGACGTCATCCTGGTGGCCACCCCGGACCACACCCATGTGGACTACGTGCTGTCCGGATTGACCGCCGGGCTGGACGTCATCGTGGAGAAGCCGATGGTGACCAGCGCCGAGGACGCGGCCCGGGTGATCGCCGCCGCCCAGGACAGCCCCGGCACCGTGCGGGTCACCCACAACCTCCGGTACGCCCCCCGCCATCAGCGGCTGCGTCAGCTGATCGCCGACGGCGCGGTCGGCCGGGTCACCAGCGTCGAACTGGTGTGGAACGTAGGCGCCCGGCATGGCGCGAGCTACTTCCGCCGGTGGAACCGCACCCGCGCCCGCTCGGGCGGACTGTCGATCCACAAGAGCTGCCACCATTTCGACCTCGTCGGCTGGCTGATCGACGCCGTGCCGGAGCAGGTCTTCGCATACGGCGCGCGGAACTTCTTCGGCGCGGACAGCCCACACAATCCCGGGCGGGAGCTGACCGCCGCGGAGCGTACCGAAGCCGACCCGTACCGCTGGTACGAAACGGCTTCCGCAGCGGACGCAGGTCCGGTCCGCGACTCCGTCGGGCTCAGCTATCCCGATCAGTACCCGCAGCGGCTGTCCGCGTACGACCCGGAGATCGACATCGAGGACACCTACTCGGTGGTCGTCCGCTACCGGGGCGGCGCGAGCCTGAACTACTCGATCCAGTTCTCCGCGCCGTGGGAGGGATACCGGCTCGCCGTCAACGGCACCCACGGCCGGCTGGAGACCGACCTGTATTACGACGTCGAACCGTTGCCGCCGGCCGGCAGCACCCCGATCACGCACTATCCGTTGTTCGGAGCAGGGCGGGCGTACCCGGTCGACGGCGAGGACACCGGACACCTGGGCGCCGACCCGCTGCTGGTCGCCGACCTGTTCCGGCCGACCGGCGACGATCCGCTCGGCTGCCGGGCCGACGCGCAGGCCGGGGCGTACGCGGTGGCGGTCGGCGAGGCGGTGTGGCGATCGATCAAGGACAATCGCCCGGTGAACATCGCCGACCTGCTCCGGACGGAGGCAGGTGGGTGAGGTGCAAGCGATTGCGGTACCTTTGCGGAAGCGAGAGGACGGTGGCGTGGTGACGGTGAACCTGGCGGACGTGGCGGAGGCCTGCGGGCTGTCGGCCTCGACGGTGTCCCGGGCACTGTCCGATCCGGACAAGGTCAACGCCAGTACGCGCGAACGGGTCCAGCGCATCGCCCGGGAACTGGGATACACCCCCAATCGGGTCGCGCGGTCGCTGTCCCTGGGCCGCACCGGCACGATCGGGCTGATCGTGCCCGACATCGCCAACCCGTTCTTCCCGCCGATCATCAAGGCGGTGCAGCAGCGTTGCGCGGCCAAGGATCTCGCCGTGGTGCTCGGCGACACCGATGAGCACGCCGCCGACGAGCTGACCCGCGCGCGGGCGATGAGCAAGCAGGTCGACGGCCTGATCATGGTCTCGCCTCGGGCGGCTGACGCCAAGATGGCCGAGATCAGCAAGCTCGGCCCGACCGTGTTCGTCAACCGGCAGGTACCCCGCGCTCCGGCGGTGCTGATCGAGAACCCCGACGGCATGCGCCAGGCGGTCGAGCACCTCACCGCGCTGGGCCACCGCCGGATCGGGTACCTCGCCGGCCCCCGCCGATCCTGGTCCAACCAGCGACGCCGCGAAGTCATCGCCGCCGTCTGCGAGGAACGCGGCGCGGAGTTCATCGAGTACGGCCCGTTCGAGCCGCAGGTGCAGGCGGGCGTACGCGCGGCCGACCTGTTGCACGGCAGCGGCGTCACCGGGGTCATCGCGTACGACGATCTGATCGCGCTCGGCGTGCTCGCCCGGATGGCCGAACGCGGTTGGCGGGCGGGTTCCGAGATCAGCGTCATCGGCATCGACGACAGCCCGCTGTCGGGCGTCGCGTACCCGACCCTGACCTCCGTGCACGTGCCCTGCGCCGAGGCCGGGACGGCGGCGGTCGACCTGCTGCTGGACGTGCTGGACGGCACGGTGGAAGCGACTGGCGACGACCCGGCGGTGGTCCAGTTGGAGACCTATCTGGTGATCCGGGGCTCCACCGGCCCGGCGCCCGGCGAGGCGGCCGCGTTCCTGCCGCAGACACCCGTGAGCATCCCGGCTCCGTCAGTCTGATGAGCCCGATCCCCGGATTCCGTCCATATCTGGACGGAGCCTTCGACGCGCCCTTGGACCTCCAGCAGCACGTGTACCGCCGGGCTCTGGCGTCGATCGATCGCGGTCGCGCGGTCAACGACGCGCTCGCCGATCCCGCCGCGGTGACACTGCGCCAGCAGCAGATCCGGGCGACCGTGACGGCCGCGCTCGGCGGGCTGCTGCCGACCGGCGACGACGTGCCCGCCCAGCTGGTAGGCGTCACCGAGCTGGCCGGATACCAGGTGCACCGGCTGCTCTTGGCGACCCGGCCGGGCACCCAGCTGCCGGCCAACCTGTACCTGCCGGACGACCTGACCGGCCCGACCGGTGCGGTGCTGTTCGTGTGCGGCCACGGCGAGCAGGCCAAGGCGTACCCGCCGTATCAGGCGGTGTGCGCCCGGCTGGCCCGCAACGGCATCGTGGCGCTGATCATCGACCCAGTCGGGCAGGGCGAACGGATCGGTCCGGGCGGCCCGGCCGCAGCCGGCATCTTCGAGCACACCGACCTCGGCGTACGCAGCTGGTGGACCGGGCACTCGGTGGGCCGCTACTTCGTGCACGACGCCCAACGGGCGATCGACTACCTGTGCCGGCGTCCGGAGGTGGACCCGGCCCGCATCGGCATGACCGGCAACAGCGGCGGCGGCACGCTGACCGCCCTGCTGATGGCGGTGGAGCCACGGCTCGCCGCGGCCGCCCCGGGCACCTACCTGACCAGTCGGAGCGCGTTCCTGCGCAGCGGCGCGCCGCATGACGCCGAACAGGTGCTGCCCAGCGCGGGCCAGGCCGGGTTGGACCACGAGGACTTCCTGATCGCGATGGCTCCGCGACCGGTGCTGGTGCTGGCCGTCGAGTACGACTTCTTCCCGCTGGAAGGAACGCTGGACACGGTACGCCGAGCCGGGCGCGTCTACGGCCTGCTCGACGCGGCCGACCGGCTCGCGCTGGCCCGGGTGCCCGCCACCCATCAGTACCATCCGGACCTGGCCAAGGCGGCCACCGCGTTCTTCGTCCGGGAACTGGGCGACGGGCGGGTGCCGGACGACACCGATCCGGTGCCGCTGACGGCCGCCGAGTTGGCCTGCGATCCGCCGCCGCAGCCGCATCTGGCGCAGTCGCACGAGTTCCACCTCGAACCGGCCGACCCGGCGGCGGCGCTGGAATGGTTACGCGGCAGGGTGTACGCCCATCGAGAGCTGCCCGAGGAGTTCTTCACCCGCTGGCCCTCGGTGGACAACCGGCCCGACGTACGCCACGCGCTCTGGCGACCTGAAGCCGATTTGTGGAACGCCGCGGTGGTGGTCCACCCCGAGTCGCCCCCCAGCGGCGTCACCCTCGCGCTGTTCCCGGACGGCACCGGAGAGCTGGCCGAGCGGACGGACTGGATATCCGCCCAGGCCGCTGCTGGGCAGGTGGTGCTGGTGCTGGACGTGCGAGGCACCGGCACACTGCGGCCCCGGCCGTCCAGCAATTGGCCCGATGAGGACGGCTACTTCGGCGCGAGCTATCGGATGTTCACCGAGCTGCTGTGGCTGGACGACAGCCTGGCCGCCGGCCGGATCTTCGACGTGCTCCGCGCGGTCGACTTCGTCCAGTCCCATCCCTGGCTGCGCCAGGCCGGCCCGCTGCGGTTGTACGCCGCCGGCGACGCCACGTTCTACGGATACCTGGCCGGGGCGCTGGAGTCCCGGCTGTCCGGGGTGGAGCTGACCGAAGCGCCGGTCGAGCCCCGAAATCTGCTGGCCGCGCCCTACACACCGGGTCCGGTGCCCCAGTGGCGCAACGTCGTGCCCGGGCTGGCCGCCCGGTTCGCGCTGGCCGACCTGCGCCCCAGCTTCGCCGGGCGCGATCTGCGAATCGGGTCGTAACCACCCGCGTACCTCCTAAAGCAACCGTTTGCTCTCGGCTTGGTACCTGGAAAACAGCCATCTAATGAATCTTGTGCGTCCGTAGGTCTTGACGATTGCCGCAAGCGGTTGCAGGCTCATTGCATTGCTCGCACGGCACACGTTGCTGACGACTACTCGCACAGGGAGTCGCACATGACTGAAGTTTCCAGACGCACGATGCTGCGCGGCGTGGTGAGCGCCGCGATCGCAGGCACGATCGGCACCGGCGCGCTCGCCGCGTGCAGCACGGACGGGACGGCCACCGGCGGCGCGGCCAACGCCGCGGTCAAGCTGCCCACCCTCGTCCCCTACACCGGCGTACCCGCCGACCTCCCGCAGACGGCGGAAGGGGCGCGGCCCGCGTACTTCGCGTACCCCGCCAACCCGCCCAAGTTCACCACCGAGGCGCCCGCCCGCGGCGGAACCATCCAGGCGCTGTGCACGATGAACACCCCGCCGGTCCCGGTGGACAGCAACAAGTACTGGCAGAACCTCAACCAGCGGCTCGGCGCCGAGCTGAAGATCAACGGCGCGCCCACCCTGGACTACGTCAACAAGTTCCAGACCGTCATGGCCGGCGGCGACCTGCCCGACACCATGGAGATCCGGACCAACACCCCGCAGCTGCCCGGCCTGCTCGCGGCGAAGTTCCAGGACCTGACCGAGTACCTCAGCGGCGACGCGGTCAAGAACTACCCGGCGCTGGCCAACATCCCCACCGAGAGCTGGCAGAGCACCGTCTACAACGGCGGCATCTACGGTGTGCCGCTGCACAATCCGCCCATCAAGGTCATGACCTACGCCCGCCAGGACCTGATCGAGGGCATGGGGCTGTCCCTGAACGTCACCAGCGGTCAGGAGTTCGTCGAGCTGTGCAAGCAGCTGGCCAACCCCCGGGCCAACCAGTGGGCCACCTGCTCGATGCCCTCGGCGGTCACCTTCGTCAACCAGATGCTCGGCGTCCCCAACGGCTGGGCCAACGAGGGCGGCACGTTCACCAAGGACTACGAGTCGGCCGAGTACAAGAAGGCCCTGGACGTGGTCGCCGGGATGTGGAAGGCCGGGCTGTTCCACCCGGACTCGTTCTCCGCCACCAGCGCGCAGAAGATCAGCTGGATCACCTCCGGCACGGTCAAGCTGCTGGTCGGCGTCTCCACCTGGTCCAACGTCGCCGTGTCGGTACGCAACACGGTGCCCACCGGCAAGATCGCCCCGATCCAGCCGCCCAAGTTCGACGGCGGCGGCCCGGCCAAGACCTACCTCGGCCCGGCCATCTTCTCCATCACCGGGCTGAAGAAGGGCTCCAAGGCGCGCATCGAAGAGGTCCTGCGGGTCCTCAACTGGCTGCAGGCGCCGTGGGGCACCGACGAGCACCGGACCCGGCTCTACGGCCTGCCGGACTGGGACTTCACGCTCAAGGGCACCGACCCCATCACCACGGCGACCGGCAAGTCCGAGGTGACCGTGCCGACGCTGTACATCGGCGCCTGCCCGGTCGTGCACTACGCCCCCGGCTTCCCGGACATCACCAAGACCGAGTACGAGGGCGAGCAGGCCGGCCTGTCCAACGCCGTCGCGTGGCCGCTGGCCGGGCTCTACTCGGCGACCGACCAGAGCCAGGGCGCGGTGCTGGACAAGAAGATGCTCGACCTACAGGCCGACATCATCACCGGGCGCAAGCCGCTGTCCGACTGGGACGAGGGCGTGTCCACCTGGAAGAAGACCTACGGCGACAAGATCCGCGGCGAGTACGCCGACGCATGGCAGAAGTCCGGCAAGTGATCCCGCAAGTGATCCCCAGGAGGTCGTTGTGAAGCGCAGAAACTTCATCAGTGTCGCGGCGCTCGCCGCCGCGGCCCTCGCCTCGACCGGCGTCGCCTCGGCAGCACAGGCCGCGCCCAAGAAGAAGCTGACCGCGTCGACCGTGTTGAACCTGCCGCAGGGCGCGGAGACCGGCATCTCCCGAGCGCAGATCTTCGACTCGCTCGTGCCCGACCCGTCGGTGTACGCCGGCAAGAACGTCGCGTACATCTGGGGCTCCGGCTCGCCGACCCCGCCCGCCGGCACCGTGAGCAGCCGATACTTGCCGCTCGTCCGCGATTTCGGCTGGACGGTACGCCCGCTGACCTGGTGGCAGGCCAACCACCCGGACTGGGTGCTGTACCTCGCCGACGGAGTCACGCCGGCGTACCTGGGCACGGGCAAGTCGGTGCCGCTGGACATGGACAACCCGCTGGTACGCGAGTGGTACTGGGACAACCAGATCCAGCCCGCCATCGACCAGGGCTACACCCTCATCGCCCTGGACAACGTGGTGCCGTGGAACTGGCTGCACGCCAAGGGCCGCTACGACGCCACCGGCGCCTGGGTCGACATGTACACGGGCGACCTCGACGATCCGGCGTACACGACGACCGTGCTCAACTGGCTGGAATACCTGGTGAACCGCCTGCACTCGGTGGGCGTCGCCGCGGCCGGCAACGTGAGCCCGCTCGGCGTCAACCCCTACGAGCGCACCGCCTCGGCCGCTGCCGTCAACCTGGTGGACCTGTGGCTGCACGAGGGCGGCTTCACCCGCTCCCGGGACGCCAACATCGCCGACGACGAGTGGTCGCAGACCTTCCAGCTGTACCGCAGCGTGGTCAAGACCAAGCCTGTCGTGGACATCAGCATGACCACGACCCCGCATCTCGCCGACGCCGACCAGAAGCAGGTCGACTGGATCATCGCGAACTACTTCCTGGTCCGCGAGCGGGACACGCTGCTGACGCTGGCCGGCCGGAACGAGTACGGCATGTTCCTGGACCGCTCCGAGCTGTACCTGAACATCGGCAAGGCCATGTGCGACCCCCAGCTGACCGCGTCAGGTGCCTGGACGCGCAATTACCAGCAGGGCCTCGTCCTGGTCAATCCGTCGTCCACGCTCACGGCCACCGTGACGCTCCCGACAGGCAACTGGGTCGACACCCACGGCAACCCGTACACCGGCACCATCACCCTGCCCACCATCTCTGGTGCCGTCCTGACCAGGGTATAGAAAGATCCACTAGGTGGGGCGGCGCCCTTCCCGGCCGCCCCACCACCCCCACGGAAGGCACCCCCATGCTCCACGTCGAGGCGGATCCACCGGCCGAGCTGTCCGGCGGGCTGCGCGACCTCGTCCAGGCGTTCCCCCACCGGATGCGTACCGCCGGACCCGGCGAGCCGGCCGTCCGGTTCACTCCGGACCCGGACCTCGTCCGCGGTTACGCGACCACCGCCGAGGGCGCCGGCTGGCACATCCGCTACGACCGCCCGTGCGATGCGTACCGCGCCCTGGGCACGCTGGCCGGCGGCAACCCCCACCAAGCCGGCACCCAGTTCGAGTCCCTGGGGGTCATGCTCGACGTCTCCCGCAACGCCGTGCTGCGCCCGGCCACGATCTTCGAATTGCTCTGCCGGTACGCGCTGATGGGCGTCAACCAGCTCTGGCTCTACCTGGAGGACACCTACTCGGTCCCGGACGAGCCGATGATCGGGTACGCACGCGGCCGCTACACCGCCGACGAGCTGCGCGCGATCGACGACGCGGCCGACCGCCTCGGCATCGAGGTGATCCCCTGCGTGCAGACCCTCGGCCACCTGGAGCAGTTGCTGCAGTGGCCGCAATACTTCGCGCTGCGCGACACCGACCGGGTGATCGTGGCCGGCGCCGACGACACGTACGCCTTGATCGGCCGGATGCTCGACGCCGCCACCAGCCCCCTGCGCAGCAACCGAATCCACATCGGACTCGACGAGGCGCACGGCGTGGGCACCGGCGGCTATCGAAGCCGCTTCGGCGACCGACCCCCGTTCGAGATCCTGAGCGAGCACCTCGCCAAGGTCAGCGCGATGTGCGCCCAGCGCGGGCTGAGCCCGATGATCTGGAGCGACATGTACTTCCGGCTCGGCTCGGCGACCGGCGACTACTACGACCCGGCCACCGAGATCCCGGCCTGGGTCACCGACGCGATGCCGCCCGGAGTCGGGCTGGTGTACTGGGATTACGAGCACACCGACCCGGCCTTCTACCGGAACTGGATCGGCAAGCACCGCACTTCGCTCGGCGGCCCGCCGGTGTTCGCCGCCGGCGTGTGGACCCACCACCGGATGTGGGCGCAGCTGCCCCGATCGCTGGCCACCATCTCCGCCGGCATGGCCGCCGCCCGCGACTGCGGGCTCACCGAGGCCGTCGTCACCATGTGGGGCAACGACGGCACGGAGTGCGACCTGTACTCCGCGCTGCCCGGAGTGCAGACCTTCGCCGACGCGGGCTATGTACGCGCTGTTCCCAGTCTTGCGGCCGGCTCATCTGACGACATCGCCGCGAACCTGCTCGGCTCGGCCGGGATCTCGCTCGACGACTGGATCGCCGCGTCCGCTGTGGACGTTCTGCCCCCGGTGACGGCGCTGCCGTCCGACCCGGCGGCGGCCCGCTGGACCGGCAACGCCGGGAAATGGCTGCTGTGGCACGATCCGGTGCTCAGCTTCCTCACCGCCACCCTGCCCGACGAGCTGCCCGACCACTACCGGGCGCTGGCAGACCGGCTCTCCGCCGCCGCGACCCGCAGCGCCGACGACGCGCCGCTGGCCTTCCCGGCAGCCCTCGCCGAGACCCTGGCCGACAAGGCCGACCTGCACCTGCGGACCGGACCGGCGTACCGGCGCGGAGATCACGGCGAGATCCGCGACATCGCCGACACCCTGCTGCCCCGGCTGACCGACCGGATCCGGCGATTGCACGCCGTCCACCGCGACACCTGGCACGCGCGCAACAAGCCCTTCGGTTGGGACGTCGTCGATCGCCGCTACGGCGGGCTGCTGGCCCGGCTGGAGCACCTCGACCGGCTGCTCCGCGAGTGGCTCGCCGACCCGAACCGCCCCATCGAGGAACTGGCCGATCCCCCCGAGGTGGTCTTCCCCGAAGGCGCGCACACCCGATGCCTCACCCACGCCCGGGTCGCGTCACCCAGCTTCATCCACTGACCACAGCTACATCCACAACCCGAGACCTTGAGGAGGGTGGCATGGCACTGCCGGCAACCGCAGAGACGGCCGACTCGGCTCCGTCCCCACCATCGCCGCCCGCCGCACGCCGCCGGCGCACCTGGCGTACCCGGCTGCGCCACGACTGGATGCTGCTGGCCCTGGCCGCCCCCGGTGCCGCGGTCGTGGTGCTGTTCCACTACGTGCCGCTACTCGGCAACGTCATCGCGTTCAAGGCATATCAGCCCTACCTCGGCATCACCAGCGCGCCCTGGGTCGGCCTGGACAACTTCCGGGTCATCGTCACCTGGGACCCGGCGTTCCGCAACGCGCTGCTCAACACCGTGATCATCGCGCTGATCCAGGTCATCTTCGTGTTCCCGGTCCCCATCGCGCTGGCCCTGGTGCTCAACTCGCTGACCTCCGAACGGATCAAACGAGTGGTGCAGTCCGTGCTGTACCTGCCGCACTTCATGTCCTGGGTCATCGTCGTGGCCATCTTCCAGCAGATGCTGGGCGGCTCCGGCCTGTTGCACACCTGGCTGCGTACCAAGGGCATCGAAGGCCCCGACATCATCGGCAACCCGGACATGTTCAAGGAACTCATCACCGCCCAGGTCATCTGGAAGGACACCGGCTGGGGAACCATCCTGTTCCTCGCGGCGCTCTCCCGCATCGACCTGTCGCTCTACGAAGCCGCCGCAGCCGACGGCGCGAGCCGGATGCGCCAGCTCTGGCACGTCACCCTGCCCGGGCTGCGCAGCGTGATCGTCCTGCTGCTCATCCTCAAGCTCGGCGACGTGCTGACCGTCGGATTCGAACAGATCCTGCTGCAACAGAACGCGGTCGGCGTCGACGCCTCAGAAGTGCTCGACACCTACGTCTACAACAACAGCGTCATAGCCGGGAACTGGGGCGCGAGCGCGGCCGTCGGGCTGGTCAAGGGCGTCATCGGGGTGGGCCTGGTCCTCACGGCCAACAAGATCGCCCACATGTTCGGCGAGCGCGGGGTCTACCAGTGACGGCCACGGCCCGGAATAGTCGCGTACGAGAGGAGAACATCGTGAGCGCGAGCTCGGTGGCGAACAAGCGGCCGGCGGTGATCAGCCGGGCCGCCGGACGGCGGTACCGCGCGGCCGGTCCGGGTAGCACCCCCGCGTCGATACCCGCCCGCGCCGCCAAGGGACTGCTGCTGCTGATCGCCTGCGCAGTCGTGGTGATGCCGTTCATCGCGGTGGTCTCCACCAGCCTGGCCGACGACCGGCAGGTCAGCCAGGCCGGCGGACTGGTGCTGTGGCCGGAGCGGCCGTCGTTCGACGCGTACCGGGCCATCTTCGCCGGTGGCGTGGTGTCCCGGGCGCTGCTGGTGTCCGTCGGCATCACCGTCGTCGGCACGCTGCTCAGCCTCGCCTGCACCACCCTGCTGGCGTACGCGTTGTCCCGGCCGGGCAGCTTCGGCAGCAAGCCGCTGCTGATGATGGTGCTGTTCACCCTGCTCTTCACGCCCGGCATGATCCCCAGCTACCTGATGGTCAAAGAGCTGCACCTGCTCAACTCGTACTGGGCCCTGATCGTCCCGGCGCTCATCAACGGCTTCAACGTCGTGGTGATGCGGTCGTTCTTCCTGGACCTGCCGCAGGAACTGCTCGACGCGGCGCGCATCGACGGCGCCGGCGAGTGGCAGATGCTGCGCCGGGTGGTCATGCCGCTGTCCAAGGCGGTGATCGCCGTGGTCGGACTGTTCTACGCCGTCGCCTATTGGAACAACTATTTCTCGGCGCTGCTCTACATCAGCGACGCCACCAAGTGGCCGGTACAGCTGGTCCTGCGCACGTACGTGGTCGACGGGTCCACCATCGGGGTCGACAGCAGCCAGATCACCGGCGTGATCCCGCCACCGCAGCAGTCCCTCCAGATGGCCATCCTGGTGGTCTCGTTGCTGCCCATCGTCGTGCTCTACCCCTTCCTGCAACGCCACTTCGCCAAGGGCATCCTGATCGGTGCCGTGAAAGGCTGACTTGAGATGAACGCTCCGGTACGCATCGCCATCCTCGGCGCCGGCGGGCGTGGCAGCAGCTACGCCCAATGGGTCGCGAACCATCCCGACCGCGCCCAGGTGGTCGCCGTCGCCGATCCCCGCGACGCGTACCGGGACGCCATCGCCGACCGGCACGCGGTTCCGGCCGATGCGCGGTACCGCAACTGGCAGGAACTGCTCGCCCAGCCCGGCCGGATCGCGGACGTAGCCATCATCGCCACCCCAGACCGCGAGCACACCGCCCCAGCCCTGGCGTTGGCCGCCCGCGGCTACCACCTGCTGCTGGAGAAGCCGATCGCGCCGACCGAGGCCGAGTGCCGGGAAGTGGTCGACGCGGTGACGAAGGCAGGTGTGCTCTTCGCGGTCTGCCACGTGATGCGGTACACGCCCTACACCGCGACGGTGAAGAAGGTGGTCGACTCCGGACGTCTCGGGGACGTGATCAACGTTCATCACCTGGAGCCGGTCGGGTTCTGGCATCAGGCTCACTCGTTCGTCCGTGGCAACTGGCGCAACACCGCCGAGTCCAGCTTCATGCTGCTGGCCAAATCGGTGCACGACATCGACTGGCTCCAGTACGTGATGGGCCGCCCGATCCACCGGGTGGCGAGCTTCGGCGGACTCGCCCATTTCACTCGCGAGAACCAGCCGGCCGGCGCGGCGGACCGCTGCCTGGACTGTGCGGTGGAGCCGGGCTGTGCCTACTCCGCGCCCCGCATCTACGGCCGTTACCTGGCCGCCGGTGCGACCGGCTGGCCGCTGACCGTCCTCGACCCGGAGCCGACCGAGACCTCCATCGAGCAGGCGCTGCGCACCGGACCCTACGGGCGCTGCGTGTACGCGTGCGACAACGACGTGGTGGACCACCAGGTGGTTTCGCTGGAGTTCGCCGGTCAGCGAACCGCGACGTTCACGATGACCGCGTTCAGCGAGCACACGCACCGGCAGACGCAGATCTTCGGCACGCGCGGCGAACTCGTCGGCGACGGCGAGACGGTGCGGGTGTTCGACTTCCTCACCCACACCTGGGAGGAGGTGCCGACGGAGGTCGTCGGCGACGCGACGGCGGCCGGCGGGCACGGCGGTGGCGACGACGCCCTGATGAGCGCTTTCGTCACGGCGGTCGCCTCCGGCGACCCATCGAGCATCCACAGCGGACCCGCCGAGTCGTTGAACTCGCACCTCGCGGTGTTCGCCGCGGAGCGGGCCCGGCTCTCCGGCACCCTGGTCACCATCGACTGACGGCGTCAGTCGTCAGGTTCCTCCTGCTCCGTCAGCCACCGGAGGTGGGTCTCCCAGGCGGACTGTTCTGTGGTGCCGAGCGCGGCACCGATCTGCGTCCACGACGCCCCGGCGACGCGGTCATGATTGCCCGGCAGCTTGCTGCCGTCATGATCGGGCCGCCGGGGCCGCCTTCGTATGGTGGACCGGACGGTTGCCCCGCCGCGCCGTCCTCAGCACCGTCTAGGAAGGACAGACGCAGCATGGCGCACAGTGAGCCACAGGCTCTCCTCGTCAACCGGATCGTGCGTGGCCAAGCCAGCCATCGGGAGGTGGATCAGGCGGCGCAGAACTTCCAGGACTGGCTCCGTGACGAGTGGGCCGGCGACCAGACGCTGTCCCTGGCCTACTGCGTGAACGAGCTGGCCGACGCCTACGAGGACCTGACCGGCCGATCGTGGCAAACCGTGTCGATGCCCGATGCGAGCGCCCACATCTGGATGTTCTCGTTCCTCTGCCCCCGTCGTGCCGACCTGTCCGGGCAGGCCCTCGAATACCTGGGAGCGCTGCTGGCACCGACCGACCGCTTCGCCGCGGTCGCCCGGCAGATCCGGGTGCTGCGTGGGGAATCCGGCTGATAGTTAGTTCTCGTTCACCCTTCCCGACGCAAAGTCGATCCCGAAGCAAGTGCTACGGATAGCGTCTTCCCAGAAAGTTAGTCATCGTTTACAGTGCCGTTGAGGCCGCAGCGCCCTCGACGGCACCTGAGGGGTACGCCGGGCCGCACTCCACCAACACCTGCCCGGTAACGGTTGAAGGAGTACCCCATGGACACTGCTGACACGCTTGCCGCTCAATGCGCGAAGACCGCTGCCGACCAGACCATCCCCGCTCTCCTGCACCGCAACGCCACCGAGTACGCCGACCGGCCCGCGCTGACCACACTCGACCGTGACGACACCCGTACCTGGGCGGAGCTGCGCGAAGAGGTCGCCGAACTGTCCGGCGGCCTGGCCGAGATCGGGTTGGCGCCCGGCGGCCACATGCTGATCATGATGTCCAGCCGGCCGGAACACTGGCTGATCGACCTCGGCGCGGTGCACCTTGGCGCCGTCCCCGCGACGGTCTACCCGACGCTGAGCACCGATCAGCTGCGCTACCTGGCCGGGCACTGCAACGCCCAGGTGCTCGTGCTCGAAGGCGCGGCCGAGCTGGCCCGCTGGCGTTCGATCCTGCCGGACCTGCCCAACCTGCGCCGCATCGTGCTGGTCGACGAGACCGACCCCGGCGACACCACCGTCGAGACCGTGCAGCTGGCCCAGCTGCGTACCCGCGGCCGGGCCGCGCACCAGGCCGATCCGGGCGCCTTCGAACGACGGTGGCGCGAGATCCGGCCCGAGCAGCCGGTGACACTGCTGTACACGTCGGGGACGACCGGCGACCCTAAGGGCGTCGTGCTCAGCCACCACAACGTCATCTACCAAGCCGTGGTCCTCGAAGCCACCGTGACGGTTCCCGACCACGCGCCGACCGTGGCGTACCTGCCGCTGGCCCACATCGCCGAGCGGATGCTGGGCATCTACAACCCCATCTACCGCGCGGGCCACGTGACCATCTGCCCCGACGCCACCAAGCTCATCCCGGCGCTGCGCACCGTCGGTCCCGCCTCGTTCTTCGGCGTACCGCGGATCTGGGAGAAGATGGCCGCCGGCGTACAGGCACAGGTGAGTGCCGCCGAACCGGCGGTCAGGGAGGCATTCACCGCCGCGAGCGCGGTGACGCTGGAGGCGTACGAGTTGCGCGCCGCCGGCAAGCCGGTGCCCGAGGAGCTGGCCGCGCGTGTGGAGCAGGCCGAAGCCACGGTGCTGCGGCCCCTCCAGACGATGCTGGGCCTGCAGAGCATGGTCTGGGCCGGCAGCGGCGCGGCCCCGATCCCGGTCGACGTGCTGCGGTTCCTGGCCGGTCTCGGCGTCGACGTGCTGGAAGTCTGGGGCATGACCGAGACCACCGGCACCGCCACCATCAACACCCCCGGGCGCTTTCGCACGGGAACCGTCGGGCGACCCAACCCTGGCATGGAGGTACGCCTGGCGGAGGACGGCGAGATCCTGGTCCGTGGTCCGTTGGTGTGCGCCGGATATCTGCGTGCGGACGGCACCGTGGCGGCAGTCACCGACGCGGACGGCTGGCTGGCCACCGGCGATGTGGGTGTCATGGACGAGGACGGCTTCCTCACCATCACCGACCGCAAGAAGGAACTCATCATCACCTCGAGCGGCAAGAACATCTCGCCGGCTCGCATCGAAGGGCTGCTGCGCGCGCATCCGCTCATCGGTCAAGCCGTCGCGATCGGCGACCGGCGGCCCTACGTCACCGCGCTGATCGTGCTCGACGACGAGGTCGCACCGCTCTGGGCGCGCTCGCAGGGCATCGCCGAACCCAACCTGCCCGGCCTGGCCGCCGACCCGATGTTGCTCGCCGAGATCCAAGCTGCCGTGAACGCCGCCAACGCCCAGCTGGCGCGACCCGAGCAGGTCAAGTCCTTCCGGGTGCTGCCGTCGAGCTGGACGGCCGAGACGGGCGAGCTGACGCCGACGCTGAAGCTGCGCCGCCGAATCATCGTCGACCGGTACAGCGAGAACATCGACACGCTCTACGACGCTTAGCCCTCCCGCGCCATGGCTGGCCTCGCCGGCCACGGCGTTGTCGATCTCCGGAGGGCTGGACACCTTTCCGGGCCCCGGTTACGTGCGTGGCCCTCCGGAAGTCGCGGCTCGCCCCGCCCGCCGCGGCGGGATGTCGTCAGAGGAACGCGTGCGGGCCGGCTCGTGCCGGCCCCGTGGCGCAGGGTCAGAGGCCGAGCGACCGGCCGATCACTTCTTTCATGATCTCCGTGGTGCCGCCGTAGATCGTCTGCACCCGAGCGTCCAAGTACGCCTTGGCCACCGGGTACTCCCGCATGTAGCCGTAGCCGCCGTGCAACTGCAGGCAGCGGTCCACGGTGCGCTTCTGCAGTTCGGTGCACCACCACTTCGCCATCGCCGCAGTCTCCGCGGTGAGCGTGGATTCCACCAGGCACCGGTCGACGAACACCCGGCCGAGGCGCAGCTCGGTGGCGATCTCGGCTAGGACGAACCGGTTGTGCTGGAAACTGCCGATCGGACGGCCGAAGGCTTGGCGCTCCTTACAGTAGGCGAGGGTCTGCTCGAACACCGTCTCGGCCCCCGCGAGCGCCGCGACGGCGATCGACAGCCGTTCGTAGGGCAGGTTGCGCATCAGGTACGCGAAGCCCTGGCCCTCGACGCCGAGGAGGTTGGCGGCCGGTACGCGTACGTCGGAGAAGAACAGCTCGGCCGTGTCCTGCGCCTTCTGCCCGATCTTGTCGAGGTTCCGGCCGCGCTCGAACCCGGGTGTGTCCCGTTCGACGACCAGCAGGCTGATCCCCCGATGCCCCGCTGCGGGATCGGTACGGGCCACCACGATCACCAGATCGGCCAGGATTCCGTTGCTGATGAACGTCTTCTGCCCGTTGAGGACGTAGCTGTCGCCGTCGCGTACCGCGGTGGTGGTGATGCCTTGCAGGTCGCTGCCGGCACCGGGTTCGGACATGGCGATCGCCGTGATGAGCTCGCCCGAGCAGAAGCCCGGCAGCCACCGCTGCTTCTGCTCGTCCGTGGTCAGATCCGTGAGGTACGGCCCGATGATGTCGTTGTGCAGGCCGAACGCCGGGCCGCTCGCGCCCGCCCGAGCCAACTCCTCGGTGAGGACGGCGTTGAAACGCTGGTCGACCACCCCGCCGCCGCCGTACCGCTCGTCGACGAAGAAGCCCAGCAGACCGGCGGCACCGGCGGCCCGCCAGACGCTGCGGTCGACTACTCCCTCGGTCTCCCAGCGATCGTGATGCGGGGTGATCTCCTTGTCGATGAAGGCACGCACCAGTTCGGCGAACGCGAGGTGGTCGGCGGTGAAGATGTCGCGGTTCATCGGGCCATGTCCTTCACTGCTGCGATGAGACGCCGTGGGTCGGTCCCCAGCGGCGTGACGTTGAGGATCGTTACTCCGGCGTCGCGATAGGCCTGTACGCGGTCGCGTACGTAGCTCTCCGGGCCGATCAGGCTGGCGCGTTCCAGCAGGTCCGCCGGAACCGCGGCGGCGGCCTCGGCTTTGTGGCCGGCCAAGTAGAGATCCTGGATGCGGTCGGCCTCGGCAGCGTAGCCGTAGCGGCACAGCAGGTCGTGGTAGAAGTTGCGGCCCTTGGCCCCCATGCCGCCGACGTACAGGGCGATCAGCGGCCGGGCTAGGTCGCGCAGGCCGGTCACATCCGGGCCGATGGCCAGTGGACCGCCCGCGACGACCTCCAGCGGCCCGAGATCGGCGGACCGCTTACGCCCGCCTGCCGCCAGGGCCGAGCCCCAGACGTCGACCGCGCGCTCGGGATCGTAGAGGAACGGCAGCCATCCGTCGGCCAGCTCGGCGGTCATCTGGACGTTCTTGTCACCGAGACTCGCCACGTAGATCGGGATGCGGTCCCGGACGGGGTGCGTGAGGATCTTCAGCGGTTTGCCGAGTCCAGTGCCTTCCCCCTTGGTCAGCGGCAGCTGGTAGATGCCGTCGTTGACCAGCGTCTCGCGTCGCCACACCTGCCGGCAGATCCGGATCACCTCACGGGTCCGCGCCAGCGGCCGGTCGTACGCGACGCCGTGCCAGCCCTCGATCACCTGTGGCCCCGACGCGCCGATGCCGAGGATGGCGCGACCGCCCGACATCGCGTCCAAACCGGACGCCGTCTGCGCGAGCAGTGCCGGGGTGCGGGAGTAGATCGGCAGGATGGCCGAGCCGATCTGCATCCGGGTGGTCTTCGCCGCGAGGTAGCCCATGATGGTCGGGGCATCGAAGCCGTAGGCCTCCGACACCCAGACGACGTCGAGGCCGTCCTGCTCCCAAGCGGCCACTTCGTCCGCGCCGCCCCGGGGGTCCGTGGCGTACGCCAGTGGTGTCGCGATCCGCATCAGTGCGCTCCTGGTGTCTGGCTGACGGCGCCGTTGCCCAACCAGCGCGCTGAGTGTGTGCCGAGGCCCCAGTCGGCGAGCACGGCTTCGGTGTCCGCCCCTGGCATCGGCGGGCGGCCGCCGATCGTCCCCGGTGTCTGCGACAAGCGCGGTGCCACCGCTGGCTGGCGTACGCCGAACCGGTCCTCGAACGTCCCCCGTGCCACCAGGTGCGGATGGTGCTGTGCTTCGGCGAGCGACAACACCGGTGCCACACAGGCGTCGGTGCCTTCGAAGACTTTGGTCCACTCGTCGCGGGTGCGTTCGGCGAAGACCGCCGCGAACCGCGTACGCAGCACCGGCCAGCCGGAGATGTCGTGCTGGGCCGGCAGCTCCGCGTCGGCCAGTCCGAGCAGCCGGATCAACTCGGCGTAGAACTGCGGTTCCAGCGCGCCGACCGCCATGTGCCCGCCGTCGGCGGTGGCGTAGACGTCGTAGAACGGCGCGCCGCCGTCGAGCAGATTGCGGCCGCGCTCGGCCTGCCAGGCCCCGCCAGCCAGCATTCCGGTGAACAGCGTGGTGAGGTGGGCCGTCCCGTCGACGATGGCGGCGTCGACGACCTGCCCCCGGCCGGTCGTCCGCGCCACGTGCAGGGCCGCGAGGCAGCCGACGACCAGGTACAGCGACCCGCCGCCGAAGTCGCCGACGAGGTTGAGCGGGATCTGCGGCGGGCCGCCCGCGCGGCCGATCGGATGCAGCGCCCCGGCGACGGCGATGTAGCCGATGTCGTGACCGGCGGCACGGGCCAGCGGCCCGTCCTGTCCCCAGCCGGTCATCCGCCCGTAGACCAGGCCCGGATTGCGTTCCAGCACGGTCTGCGGCCCGATCCCGAGACGTTCGGCGACCCCCGGCCGCCAGCCCTCGATCAGGATCGCGACACGATCGGCCAGCTCCAGGACCACCTCGGCGCCGTCGGGATGCTTGAGGTCCACGACGACCGACCGCTTGCCCCGGTTGAGCAGGTCCGCCCGCGGATCACCGGCCGGCAGCGCGCCCGGCTCCGGCCGGTCGACGCGGACGACGTCGGCGCCCAGGTCGGCCAGCAGCATCGCCGCGAACGGACCCGGGCCGATCCCGGCGAGTTCCAGGACCCGGACTCCGGTCAGCGGGCCGCTCATGAGCCGGACCTCGCCGCGAAGCGGGGCGTACGCCCCTCGGCCAGGCTCGCCAGCGCCTCGCCGAAGTCTTCCCCGGCCAGGGAATCGGTCATGAGCCGGGTAGCGTCGGCCGCTGCGACGGCGGCCCCGGTCTCCAGCCCCGACCACACCTGCTGCCGGATCACCGCCATGGACGCCGGCGAGCAGGACGCGGCCAGCTCGGCGGCGTACGCTTGTGCCTCGGCCAGCACCTCGTCGCGTGGGAGCACTCGTTGCACCAGTCCGATCCGCAGCGCCTCCGCCGCATCGATCTTGCGGCCGGACACCAGCAGATCCAGCGCGTTGCCCACGCCGACCAGCCGGGGCAGCAGCCAGGCGCTGCCGTATTCGGCGATCAGGCCGAGCCGGCTGAACGCGGTCGCCAGGCGAGCCTCCGCCGCCAGGAACCGGATGTCGGCGTACAGGGCGTGGACCAGGCCGAGGCCGGCCGCTCCGCCGTTGATCGCGGCGACGATCGGGGTGCCCAGCGTCATCGGCAGATGCGGTTCGAAACCGAACTCGTTCATCAGCTGATCGCGGTTGCCGCCGTCGAGCAGCGCGTGCAACGACTCCGGGTCGGCGCCCGAGCAGAACCAGTCGCCCGCGCCGGTGACGACGATCGCGCGTACCGCCGGATCTGCGTCGGCGGCCAGCAACGCCGCGTAGTAGGTGCGGAACATGTCCAGCGTCATCGCGTTCCGCCGATCGGGCCGGTCGAACCAGATCGTGCGTACGCCGGCGTGGGTGGCGGCCCGCAGACCGCTTCCGGCCGGTTCGGCCGCCGGCAGGGATATGGTCATCGGCGCATCCTTACGACATTTGACATTTGATACTCTTACGTCCGTGGCAGAGCGGAGCAAGGGTCAGGACGTTTCATATCCGCAGCTGTCCGAGACGGTGGCGAGCCTGCTGCGCGACCGGATCATGTCCGGCCAGCTGCGCCCCGGCGAGCGGATCCGGCTCGAAGAGGTGGCCCAGGAGACCGGGCTCAGCATCACCCCGGTACGCGAGGCGCTGCTGATGCTGCGCGCGGAGGACATGGTCGAGCTGCAGCCGCGTCGCGGCCACGTGGTCGCACCACTGTCCCGGCAGGACATCCTGGACGTGTTCGCTCTGCAGGGCGACATCGCCGGCGAACTCGCCTCCCGGGTCGCCGCCACGATCACCCAGGACCAGCTCGACGACCTGCGGCAGCAGCACGAGCGGTTGCGCCGCGCCGCTCAGGCCCGGCAGATCAGCCGGGTCGAGCAGCTCGAGTTCGAGTTCCACCGCAGCATCAACCGGCTGGCCGACGCGCGCAAGCTGTCCTGGCTGCTGCGCACGGTGACGCGCTACACGCCGTCGCGGTTCTACGCGGCCAACCCGGAATGGCGGGCCGCCATGATCGCCGACCACGAGGCGCTGCTGATCGCACTCGAGGCCCACGACCCGGCGGCCGTCAAGCCGATCATGGCCCGCCACTTCACCGACGGCGCCGAGCGATTGGTCAAGCATCTCGACGGGCTGGGTGTGTGGAGCGACCGTGCCGCCACCTGAACATCGCCAGTGACGTACGCATCGCCGACGCCGCGGGTTGCAGCGTCATCAGGTCGATCGGCGGCCGGAACCGCTGCCAGGTCACCGACATGGGCCGGCTGAACTCCCGCAGGCCGTCGGCGCCATGAACCCGTCCGAAGCCGGAGTCGCCCACCCCGCCGAAGGGCAGCGACGGCACACCGGCGTACCCGAGCACTGAATTGACCGACACCGCGCCCGCCCGAAGCTGCGCCGCGAGAGCCAGCCCACGACGGCGATGGCGGGTGAAGATCGCACCGGACAGACCGTAGGCGGTCGCGTTGGTCCGGCGCAGCGCCTCCTCGGCGTCGACCACCGGATTGACCACCAGGACCGGGCCGAAGGTCTCGTCGGTGACCGCCGCGCTGTCCTCAGGGACGTCGGTCAGCACCACCGGCTCCACGAACGGCGGCCGCACCGAGGCGGCATCGCCGACCAGCGCCCGCGCACCGCGGTCGATCGCGTCGGTGATGTGGCGCAGCACGATGCCGGGTTGCGTGGGCGTGGTCATCGGCCCGTAGGGCGCTTCCGGTTCGGCACCGGGCCGGACCTTCCGCGCGAGTTCCGCCAGCCTGGCCACGAACGGCTCGTACACGGCCTGCTCGACGTAGACGCGCTCGACTCCGGCGCAGGTCTGCCCGGCGTTGCCCAGACCGCCGAACACCGCGGCTTGGGCGGCGGCGTCGAGATCGGCGTCGGCCGTGACGATGAGCGCGTCCTTGCCGCCGCCCTCGATGACGACCGGGGTCAACCGCTCGGCGCAGGCGGCCATCACGGCACGCCCGGTCGCCGCCGATCCGGTGAACGCGATCTTGTCGACCGCCGCGCGGCACAGCGCCGCCCCGGTCGCGCCGTCGCCGGTGACGACCTGCAGAACCGGCTGGTCCGGCAGCAGCTCGCTCCAGCACTGCGCCAGCCACACCCCGACACCGGGGGTGAACTCGCTGGGCTTGAAGACCACCGCGTTGCCGGCGGCCAGCGCGTGCGAGACGGCTCCCATCGGCGTGTAGACCGGATAGTTCCACGGCCCGATCACGCCGACGACGCCGAACGGCACGTAGGTCACCGAACTGGCCTGATTGAAGGCGAGCATGCCGGAGGACACCGACCGCCGCTTCAACACCCGCCGGGCGTTGCGCGCCGCCCAGTCCAGGTGCTCGACCGCCAGCATCACCTCAAGCTGCGCCCCCGCGAGCGACTTGCCGGTCTCCGCGCGGATCAGCTCGGCCAGCTCGTCGATCCGACTCGCGATCAGCGACTTGTACGCCGACAGGTGCCGCCGCCGCTCGCGCGCCCGAAGGCCGGCCCACCAGCCGGCCGCGTCGCGTGCCCGCTCGACGGCCGCGTGCACCGCGGCTTCGTCGGCGATGTCGTAGTCGGCGCGGGACTCACCGGTTATCGGGTCCACGACGTGGAGCCGACGAGGGTGCTCAACGAGGGACGTCATCGGCGGCCTCCTGACATTTGATATTCGATAGTCTAGCCTTGCTGTCAACCCCTGAGCGACGCTGGAGGTACAGCTGTGGAATGGACCGACGAGCGACGGTCACTCGTCGCGGCGGTGCAGGATTTCTGCCGCCGCGAGGCCGGAACCCGTGAGCAGCGGCAGAAACTGACCAATGGCGGCCGGGAGAACCACAGCCCAGAGCTGTACCGCAAGATGGCCGACCTCGGCTGGCTCGGCCTGTCCCTGCCGGAGGAGTTCGACGGCGGCGGCGCGGGCATGGTGGAGCTGTGCCTGTTCCTGGAGGAGACCGCCCGGGCGATGGCCCCGATCGGCGGTTTCACCACGTCGATCATCGTCGCCGCGACCTATGAGCGATTCGGGTCGCTGGAGCAGAAGAAGCTCATCCTGGGCGGCGTGGCCCAGGGCGCGATCGAGGCGGTGGCGATGTCCGAGCCGGAAGCCGGCTCCGATGTGGCCAACCTGAGCTGCCGCGCCGAGCGCCACGGCGACGGATTCATCGTCAACGGCCAGAAGACGTGGTGCTCCAACGCCCATCTCGCCGAGCACATCCTGCTCGTCGCGCGTACGTCGGGGCGGGCCGGCGACCACAACGGGCTGACCATGTTCCTCGTCCCCGCCACCACACCCGGACTGACCGTCTCCGGCATCGACACCATGGGCGGCCGGGAGGTCAACGACCTCTACTTCGCCGACTGCGTACTGCCGGCCGACGCCGTGGTCGGCCAGCTCGATCAGGGCTGGCGGCAGCTGATGGCCGGGCTCAACATGGAACGGCTGATCCTGGCCAGCGTCATGCTGGGCACCGCCCAGCGCGCGTTCGACGACGTCGTGGCGTACGTCAAGAACCGGCGCCAGTTCCGCAAGCCGATCGGCTCGTTCCAGGTGATCCGGCACCGCCTGGCCGACCTGGCCACCGAGATCGAATGCGCCCGCCTCCTGGTCTACGACACGGCGGCGCAGGTCGACCGGGCCCCGGACACCGTGCTGCCCCGGGAGAGTTCGATGGCCAAGCTCAAGGCCACCGAGACCGCCCGCCGCGTCACGCTGGACGCGATGCAGATGATGGGCGGCTACGGCTACGCCACCGAGTACGACATGGAACGCCTGGTCCGGGCCTCGGTGGTGTCCACCGTCTACGGCGGCACCAGCGAGATCCAGCGCGAGATCATCGCGAAGACCTACGGGCTGTCCGACCAGTTGCAGTAATCCACGATCAGCTCCTGGCCGGCGAGTGTTCGACACACTCGCCGGCCATTCCTGAATGGAGACAGAGCATGGAACTGTCCGTCAAACAGCGCGCCGCCCTGGCGAGCATCTGCGACACGTTCGCCCCCGGCGACGGAGCCGGCCTGCCCTCGGCCAGCGAGATCGGCGCGGTCGACATCATGGCCGCGCTGGTCCTGCACAATCCGCGTACCGCTGAGGTGAAGCAGTTCTGCCAGCTGCTGAACGTCTGGGACTCCCCCGCCACCCAACTGCTCCTCGGCGGCGGCGCGCGACGGTTCTCCCAGCAGACCCAGCAGCGCCGCGAGCGGATGCTGCTCGCCCTGGCCGAGTCGGGCATGACCCGCAAACGCGCCATCTTCCAGGCCCTCAAGGGCGCCGCCACCCTGTCCTACTACATGGCACCCGGAGCTACCGGTCACTCGCCGCTATGGGACGCCATCGGTTATCCCGGCCCGCTCGGCACCCGGGCCGACGCCGCCGAGCCCCCGCTGACTCCCCTTCGCCCGGCCGGGGCGACCACTCTGGACTGTGACGTCGTCATCGTCGGGTCGGGCGCCGGCGGCGGCACGGCCGCGGCCGTCCTCGCCGGCCATGGGCTGAACGTGATCGTGGTGGAGAAGGGCGAGTACTACGACGACAAGGACTTCGACGGCGGCGAACTGTCCGGGCTCTCCCGCCTGTACGCACCCGGCCCCGCCGCCACCGCCGAGGGTCAGCTGAGCCTGCTTCAGGGGCAGTGCCTCGGCGGTGGAACCGTCGTCAACTACACCACCTCGTTCCGCACCCCGCCCCGCGTACGCGAAGAGTGGGCGGCGTTGGGCGTACCGCAGTTCGCCACCGACGAATACGACCGCAGCCTCGACGCGGTGTGGTCAAGGCTCGGCGTCAACCGCGACCACGGCCAGATCTCCTCCCGCGACGTACTGATGGAACGCGGACTGGCCAAGCTCGGCTGGCACGTCGACGAGATGCCGCGCAACGTCGACGGCTGCGACAACGGTGTCGAATGTGGCCGGTGTGGGCTCGGCTGCCGCCTCGGGGCCAAGCAGTCCACCGCCAAGACCTGGCTGGTCGACGCCCAGCAGTCCGGCGCGCGGCTCGTCGTCGGCGTCGACGTACGCACCGTCACCCTCCAAGCCGGCCGGGCCACCGGCATCGTCGGGCGTACCGCCGACGGGCATCCGGTGATCATCCACGCCCGTGCCGTGGTGGCCGCGGCCGGCAGTGTGCAGACGCCGGCCCTGCTCCGCCGGTCGGGGCTGACCAACCCGAACATCGGCCGCCACCTGCATCTGCACCCCGCGACCGGCGTGTGGGGCGTATTCGACGAGGAAGTCCGGCCGTGGGAGGGTGGCATCCAGACCCGGTACTCCACCGAGCATGCCGACCTCGACGGCCACGGGTACGGCGTCATCTACGAGACCGCCGCCACCAACCCGGCCACCGCCGTGTCGTTCATGAGCTGGACCGGCGCGCAGGCCCATCTGGACCAGATGCGGTCGCTGCCGAACCTCAGCGGGGTCGGCATCATCACCCGCGACCGCGACAGCGGACAGGTCAAGGTCGGCAGCGACGGCGAACCGGTGGTGCACTATCGCCTGTCCGCGTACGACGCGGCGCACATGCGGGCCGGGATCGAGGGCGGCGCCCGCATCGTCGAGGCGGCCGGCGCCCGCCGGCTCTTCTCCGGCCACCAGCGCGGCACCATCTGGGAACGCGGCACGAGCTCCATCGACGACTTCATCCGGCAGACCGACTCCTTGGGCACCGCCCCCGGCCAGATCGCCATGGCCGCCCTGCACATCATGGGCGCGGCCCGGATGGGCGGCAGCCCGGCGACCTCGGCCGCCGGGCCTGACGGCGCCACCTGGGAGGTCCCGAACCTGGTCCTCGCCGACGCGTCCACTTTCCCGGCGTCGTTGGGCGTCAACCCGATGATCTCCGTGGAGGCCATCGCGTACATGAACGCCCAACGACTCGCCGCCGGGCTCTGACGCGTTACTCGAACAGCTCGCCCCGGTCGGCCTTCTCGACCAGCAGCCGGGGCGGGCTGAACCGGTCGCCGTAGCGCTCCGCGAGCACCCGCGCGCGGGCGACGAAGCCGGGCAGCCCGCCTTCGTACTGGTTGATGTACTGCAGCACGCCGCCGGTCCAGGCCGGGTAGCCGATGCCCAGGATCGAGCCGACGTTGGCGTCGACCACCGAGTCCAGCACGCCTTCCTCGAGGCATCTCACCGACTCGACCGCCTCGATGAACAGCATCCGTTCCTTGAGGTCCTCGAAGGGGGTGTCGAGGTTCGTCCCGCCGAAGTTCTCCCGCAGTCCCGGCCACAGCCCGGCCCGCTTGCCCTCGCGATAGTCGTAGAACCCGGCGCCGCCCGAACGTCCGGGCCGGCCGAAGTCGTCGATCATCCGGTCGATGACCGCGTCGGCGGCATGCGGCTGCCAGGTGCCACCGGCGGCGACCGTCGCCGCCGCCGTCTCCTGCCGGATCTTGCGCGGCAGGGTCAGCGTCAGCTCGTCCATCAACGCGAGTACCGGCGCCGGGTAGCCGGCCTGGCTACTGGCCTGCTCGATGCTGGCCGCCGGAATCCCCTCGGCGAGCATCGCCACGCCCTCGTTGGTGAACGTGCCGATGACCCGGCTGGTGAAGAAGCCGCGGCTGTCGTTGACGACGATCGGCGTCTTGCGCAGCCGATGCACGACGCCCAGCGCCCGCTGCAGCGTGGCCTCGCTGGTCCGCTCGCCGCGGATCACCTCGACCAGTGGCATCTTGTCCACCGGCGAGAAGAAGTGCAGCCCGACGAACTCGTCCGGCTTGCTGACGCCTTCGGCGAGCAGGGTGATCGGCAGGGTCGACGTGTTGGACGCGATCAACGCCTCCGGTGCGACCTGCTCGATCTCGGCGTACACCTTGTGCTTGAGGGCGGGATCCTCGAAGACCGCCTCGATGACGAGGTCGACGCCGGCCAGGTCCGCGAGGTCGTCCGTCGCGTGGATCCGGTCCAGCAGCGCGTCCTTATCGTCCGGTGTGGACAAACCCCGGGCGACCGCCTTGTCGAGCAGACCCACCGAGTACGCCTTGCCGCGCAGCGCCCCCTCGACGGTCACGTCCTTGAGCACGACCTGCATACCCGCACGGGCGCACACGTACGCGATCGCGGCACCCATCATGCCCGCCCCGATGACCGCCACCCGCTGGATCGGCGGATGACCCTCGCCGCGGTCGCGCGACCCGGCCGTCTGCACGTCGAAGAAGAGCGCCTTGATCATGTTCTTCGAGATCTGGCCGGTGGCCAGTTCTGTGAAGTACCGGCCCTCGATGGTGAACGCGGTGTCCAGGTCGACCTGCGCACCCTCGACGGCGGCGGCCAGGATGTTGCGCGGCGCCGGATAGGGCGCGCCCTTGAGCTGCTGCCGCAGGATGGCGGCCATCGCCGGCAGTTGCGTGGCGAGCGCCGGAGTGGACGGAGTTCCGCCGGGCATCTTGTAACCCTTGCGGTCGTACGGCTGCGTCGCGTCGGGGTTCGCCGCGATGAACGCTCGGGCTGCGGCCATCATCGCTGCCTCGTCGGCGGCGAGTTCGTCGACCAGCCCGTTCGCCAGGGCGTCCTGCGGCCGGCGCCGCTGTCCGCGTACCAGCCAGTTGAGCAGTGCGTCAGCCACCCCCAGGAGCCGCACAGTACGCACGACGCCGCCGCAGCCGGGCAGTAGACCGAGGGTGACCTCGGGAAAGCCGATCTCGATCGCCGGGTTGTCGAGCACGACGCGGTGGTGGCAGCCCAGCGCGAGTTCCAGCCCGCCGCCGAGGGCCGACCCGTTGACGGCGGCCACGACCGGACGCCCGAGCGTCTCCAGCCGACGCACCGCGTCCTTGAGCATACGGGTGTTGGCAGTGGAGGACTCGGCGTCGGCCGGCGTCAGCCGCATCAGGGAGTCCAGGTCGCCGCCGGCGAAGAAGGTCTTCTTGGCGGAGGTGAGGATCACGCCGGTGATCTGGTCGCGCTCGGCTTCGAGCCGGTCCACCGTCGCCACGAGGCTCGCCCCGAACTCGTCGTTCATCACGTTCGCCGAACGCCCGGGGTGGTCGAGGGTGAGCAGCACGATGCCGTCGTCGCCGCGCTCCCACCGGATTGTGTTGACCATTCGTGACTCCTCAGATTCGTTCGATGACGGTCGCGATGCCCATGCCGCCACCGACGCAGAGCGTGGCGAGCCCGTAGCGACCACCGCGGCGCTCCAGCTCGTCGAGAAGCGTGCCGAGGATCATGCCGCCGGTGGCTCCCAGCGGGTGTCCCATCGCGATGGCTCCACCGTTGACGTTGACGATGTCCATGCTCAGGCCCATGTCGGCGACGAACCGCAGGACCACGGCCGCGAACGCCTCGTTCATCTCGACGAGGTCCAGATCCGCCACGGTGAGGCCGGCCTTGGCCAGCGCCTTGCGGGTGGCCGGGGCCGGACCGGCGAGCATGATCGTCGGATCCGCGCCGCTGAGCGCGGTCGCGACGATGCGCGCCCGCGGCGTCAGGCCGGCGGCCTTCCCGGCCGCCTCGCTGCCCACGACCACCAGCGACGCGCCGTCGACGATGCCGGACGAGTTGCCCGCCGTGTGGACGTGGTTGATGGCCTCGACCCAGTGGTACTTCTGCAACGCCACAGCGTCGAAGCCCGCCTTCTCGCCGAGACCGGCGAAGGACGGGCGAAGCGCGGCGAGACCCGCGGCAGTCGAGTCCGCCCGGATGTGCTCGTCACGATCGAGCACGGTCAGCCCGTTGCGGTCCCGCACCGGCACCACCGAACGGGCGAAGTAGCCGTTGGCCCACGCCTTCGCCGCGCGGGCCTGCGACTGCAACGCGTATCCGTCCACGACGTCGCGGTCGTAACCGTCGAGGGTCGCGATGAGGTCCGCGCCGATGCCCTGCGGCACGAAGCCGGTGTCGAAGTTGGTCTCCGGGTCCTGCGCCCAGGCTCCACCGTCGGAGCCCATCGCGACCCGGGACATCGACTCGACGCCGCCGGCGAGCACGAGATCCTCCCAGCCCGACCGCACCTTCTGCGCGGCGACGTTCACCGCCTCCAGGCCCGACGCGCAGAACCGGTTGAGCTGCACTCCGGCCACCGTGTCGGGCAGACCCGCGACGAGGGCGGCGGTCTTGGCGATGTCGGATCCCTGATCGCCCAGCGGGGACACCACCCCGAGCACGATGTCGTCGATCACCTGTGGGTCCAGGCTCGGCAGCCGCCGCAGGGTCTCCTCGATCAGACCCACGACAAGCGAAACCGGCTTAACCCCATGCAGCGATCCGTTCGGCTTTCCCCGGCCGCGTGGTGTGCGCAGCGCATCGTAGATGAACGCCTCGGTCGTCATGGCCAAGCTCCTTGCTGCTCACCCGAATGCGAATTCAGCCTAACTTTCGTTGAGCCCGCCGCCGGTTGTCAAGCGATCCCGGTGCCCGAAGCCCGCTGGCCGCCCTCGACCCTGCCGATCAATAGCGGGCGAGAAGTCGGCTGGCTGTCGCGACCTTTCCGCGAGGTGGCGCTAACGTATACGGGTGCGACCAGCAGCCAGCGGCGAAGCCCCCGTAGCGACCAAGCGGCCGAAGGACCGCAAGGACCGCATCGCGCTGGCCGGCGCCGAGCTGTTCTGCGAGCGGGGATACCACCGCGTCTCCGTCGACGAGATCGCCGCCGTCGTCGGCATCAGCGGCCCCGCCGTCTACCGGCACTTCCCCAACAAGTACGCCATCCTCGTCCACGCCACCCGGGAGGTCGTCGGCGCGCTGCTCACCGCGACCGCCGACCCGCACGCGACCACCGCCGAGGGCGTCCTGAACGAGCAGCTCGCCGCGCTGGCCGGCGTCGCCGTCGGCAAGCGGCGCGTGGCCGGGCTCTACCAATGGGAACGCCGCTACCTCACCTCGGAGCATCGGCGCGAGTTCGCCGCCATCCTGGCGACCCTGGTCGGCCGCCTCGCCGGACCCCTGCGCGAACTACGGCCCGAGCTGACCGCCGGGCAGGCCGACCTCCTGGTCAACGCCGCGCTCAGCGCGTTCGGCAGCGTATCCACCCACCGCGCCACGGCGACCGGCACCGAACAACTGCTCACCCGGATCGCCTGGACGCTCCTACGGGCGGACGCGCCCCAGTCGCCGCCGTCGGAGCAGACCACGCCACCCACCACACCGGTACGCCCGTCGTCGCGCCGTGAACTGCTGCTGACCGAAGCGATCCGGCTGTTCCACCGCCACGGCTATCACGCCGTCGCGGTCGAGGACATCGGCCGCGCCGCCGGGATGCAGGCCTCCAGCGTGTACCGATACTTCCCCAGCAAGGCCGACCTGCTCGCCGCCGCCTACTACCGGGCCACCGACCGCCTCGGCGGCGCCACGACCGCCGCGATCGCCGAGGCCAGTGATCCCGTCGACGCCCTGCACCGAGTCGTGCACGCGTACGCCGCCTTCGCCTTCGCGCAGAGCGATCTCGTCGCGGTCTACCTGGCGGAGAACAACAACCTGCCCGACGAGGACCGCCACCAACTCCGGGGAGCACAGCGCTCGAACGTCGAGGAATGGGTGCAACTCGTCGTCGCCGTACGCCCGGAGCTGCCGGTCGCCGACGCGCGCGTACTCGTGCACGCCGTGCTCAACGTCATCACCGACATCGGCCGGCTCGGCCGCTTCGACAGCGCCGCAGGCTACGACGAGCAGACAGCCCGCCTCGCCCTCACGGTGCTGCAGGCCTGAACCAGCCGACCCCGGCCGGGACTTCGAGGGCGTACCGGGTGCTGTGATTGACTAGCAGGCATGGTCTTGTGTCCGCCCACGTCGGCTCGAGGGATGCTGTGACCACCGGGCCGACGGCGGCCACCCGACCGCGCAACCGCAAGCAGGTCATCGTCGACGCGGCCGGTCAGGTGTTCAGCGAACGCGGGTATCACGCGGCGTCCATGGAGGAGATCGCCGCCGTCGTGGGGATCAGCGCGGCCGCGCTGTACCGGCACTTCCCCAACAAGTACGCCCTGTTCGCCGAGTGCGCCAACATCATGGTGGACAAGCTCGTCGCGGCGGTCGACGACTGGGGCCCTGCGGCGGAACTGCGGGACGTGCTCGTCGCCCTCACTCGGGTGACCGTCTCGCACCGTGCGTCGGGCGGCCTCTACCGGTGGGAGGCCCGCTACCTCGAACGCGAGGACCGACGCCGCCTGCGGACGAAGTTCGGGCACGTCGTGGGCCGAGTGACCGAACTGGTCCGGCGCGAGTACCCGTTGCCCGACGAACGTCTGCGAGCCGTGGCGGCCCTCGGCGTGATCGGGTCCATCACGATGCACCACACCTCGATCGCCCAGCGGCGTACCGAGGAACTGTTGCTGGCCTCCGCGACCCAGGTCGTCGCGACCGATCCGACGGCGGTCGCCGGCACCGCGCGGCAGGTCGAACTGCCCGCCCAGCCTGTGCCGCGTACGCGGCGTGCCGAGATCCTCGCGGCGGCCATCCCGTTGTTCGCCCGGGACGGGTTCGCCAACGTCACCAACGCGCAGATCGCTCAGGCGGTGGGGCTCGCACCGTCGGCGATCTACCGGCAATACCCCGGCAAGGTCGACATCCTGGTCGCCGCCTGCCTGCAAGCGGCGGCACTGCTCGAACAGGCCGTGGAACGCAGCCTCCATCAGGCAACCGATCCCCGGCAGGCCGTCGTCGCGCTGGCGGCGGCGTACGTGGCTTATTGCTTCGAGCACAACGCGCTCAACAGCGTCGCCGAAGCCGAGGTCGCCGGCCTGCCGGCGGATCTCCAGCGGCCGGTGATCCTCGCCCAGCGCGAACACATCGCCGTCTGGGAGCACCAGCTGCGGACGGTACGCCCGGAGCTGGACTCCCGGCAGGCTCGGCTGCTGGTCCACGCCGGCTTCGGCGTGGTGGTGGAGGCCGGGCGTGCACTGCGCTGGCAGGACGCGCCCGGCCATCGGGACGCGGTCACCGCTCTGGTGACCGGTGCCCTGACGCTCTGAACGGTCAGACTCCTGAACCGGCATCGGCTCAGGCGCCGGGCCGGTTCCCCGTCGGAATGGTGATCGGGGTGTAGCTCGTCGACGTGCCGTTGTTGAGGAACAGCATCGCCAGGCCGCGGATGAACTGGTCGAAGAGGGAAAACCCTTCGGGCATGATCGGCGACAGCCCTTCACGGAACAGCACGTACGCCGGCCAGCCGACCTCGATCACGCCCCGCGAGATGAAATCGCGCGGCAGCTTCAGCCAGTTGCCGATCTTGTCGCTGAGCACGTAGCGCGAGAACTCCCGCTGGAATCCTTTGGTCACGCCCAGGTCGACCGACGAGGTCAGGTTCAGCAGGATGTTGGCCAGGTCGATGCCTTCCGGCGTCGCGCCGAGCAGCGGCGTCAGCACGTACTGCGACTGCTCGTCCGCGGCGGCCCAGGTCGCCGGGATGAACTCGTCCCGCACGCCCAGCAGGTGCAGCGCGACCTGCCACATGTGCAGGTACGCCGCCTCCTCCGCCGCCGACATCTTCAGCCCGAAGCTGCGCCACTCCAGCAGCTTGCGGTGCACGTAGGTGCCCAGGCTGTGGAAGGTGATCAGGATGTCGCCGTTGCTGATCGGGATGGGGTTGTCCGTGACAGCCCGCCACTGCGCCGACTGCGGCAGCAGGTGCCGCACCGCGGCGTGGGTCAGGCGGGTCTTGGTGGAGGTGACCACGAAGTGGCCGGTGGGCTTGAAGGCGTCGACTGCGCTGAGGTCGTAGCCGTAGGTGAAGGTCTTGGCCGCCCGCATCTTCATGCCGGCGCCGCCCTCGGACCAGTAGACGTTGCGGGCCTCGCGCGGGATCACCGTGCTCATGATGCCGCTGCCCAGGCCGTACAGCAGGAACAGGTACATGCTCATGCGCTTGTTGAACTGGGCGGCGAGGTCCAGCTTGGCCTGGTCCGCCCACGACGGCAGCTTGTTGTAGGTCGTGAGGTAGCTGGTGAGCTGGGCGGGCAGGCCGCTGGGCAACGGGTCGCCGTTCTTGACCCACGACTGGAACGCGGTGTTGACTCCCGGGATCTGATTGCTGTCCAGCAGCGAGGCGAGCAGCGGGTCGGTGGCGTCGTCCCAGACGTCCCACGGGTCGGTGACCGTGTCGGTCCCGGCGATCGAGTCGGCGGACGACCACGCCCATGCCTTCGGAGCTTCCGTCGCAGCTACCAGACCCAGCGCGGCACCGAGGGTCAGGATGCTTCTTCTGCTGAGATTTTGCATTCGCGCACCTACCTACCGGTCGGCCGGACGTTGCCTTGAGCACCGGCTTGTGGCAACGATACGAGCAGGTTTCAAGTCATCCGGTCATGTGATTTTCTATTAACATAGAGGAGGGTGACTCGACCGGCAAGAGGGCATGTTCGAGGTGATTGCCATCCATCGACTTCGAGCTGAGACCGCCGCGGGCGGAACCGTCCTCAGCCGAAGGTCAGCACGGGTTTGACCGCCGTGCCGTCGCGCATCCCGGCCACGGCGGCGGCGATGTCCTCGAAGGCGAACGTCGTGACGAGGCGATCCACGGGGAACAGGCCGCGCTGGTAGAGACCGACCAGCTCGGGGATGAAGCGCGCCGGGTCCACATCCCCCTCGATCACCCCGTGTACCCGGACGCCCTTGGTGAGCAGGCTCATCACGTCGAACTCGACCTTGGCACCGATGCCGAGCAGGGCGAGTTCACCCCTCGGCCGCAGGGCGGCGACGGCCTGCCGGAGCACGTCCGACCGGCTGGTGGTGTCCACGACGTACTGCGCGCCGCCACGGGTCAGATCGAGCACAGTGGAGACGAAGTCGCCGTCCGCTGTTGGATCCAGGACGGCCGTGGCGCCCAACTCGGTGGCCAGCGCGCGGCGCGATGCGACCGGCTCGACGACGATGACTGGATCGCAGCCCACCACGACGGCGGCCAGGAGCGTACTGAGCCCCACCCCGCCGGCCCCGATCACCATCAGCGAGCTGCCCGGCTCGGGACGCAGCCGGTTGACCACCGTCCCGGCGCCCGTCTGCACGCCACAGCCCAACGGCGCGGCCACGGCAGGCGGCAACTCGGCGGGCACCCGGACCGTGTTGCGCGCGTGGGTGATCGCATACGTCGCGAAGCTCGACTGGCCGAAGAACGCGCCGAACACGGGCGCGCCGTCGCGCGACAGCGGAGTGCTGCCGTCGGCCCGGCCCCCGGCGGTGTTCAAGATCCGCTGAGAGTGGCAGTAGGCCGGGTGGCCGGCCACGCACTGCTCACACCGGCCACAGCTGTCGAAGGTCAGGCAGACGTGGTCACCCACCGCGAGACCCGCCACCTGCTCGCCGACCGCCTCGACCACACCGGCCCCCTCATGCCCGAAGACCATCGGGGTACGCCGTTGCGGCCAGCCGGCCTGCATACCGAGGTCGGTGTGGCACACACCCGCGGCGGTCATCCGGACCAGGACCTCGTCGGGCCGGGGCGCTTCCAGGTCCACCGCCTGAACGACGAAGGGCCCGCCCGGATTCTCCGTGATGGCAGCTCGGATCTGCATGATCGACTCCTCCGCACGGCCGGGCTCAGGCGACCCGCTCGAGCACGAAGTAGAAGAACGGGCCGTCGTCGGCGAAGTGCTTGCCGTTCATGATCCCCATGAGCGTACGCTCGTCGACCCGCTTGAAATGGTCGAAGACCGGCTGGCCGTCGTACACCATCGTCGCGGTCGACTCACCCCGGAACTCGACCGTCCACAAGCTGGCCTCGCCCTTGCCCAGCGCCTTGTTGGAGTACAACTCGCCGTCGTCGTCCCGGCAGATCAGCGGCTTGACGTCCTTGCGGCTCACGAAGGTCTTGCCGAACCACCGTGCCTGGTCCAGCTGCCCGTTGATCGGGTGCCCGGTGTCGAACTCGCCGCCCTTCCACTCGCCGAAGATCTCCTCGGGACGGACCGTGTCCAACGCGGCCCAGATCTCGTCGAGTTCGGCGGCCGAGACCCGGCCGTCCTGTCGGCGCAGTTCGGCGAAACGGGCCCGAGCCTTGTTCGCGTCCATGACGGCGTCCTCTCGCTGGCGTCTCGCAGATGTCTCGCTGGCGTCTCACTGATGTCTCGCTGGCGCAGCGGCACTCGAAGCCGGCGGCGCCGGATCCTGGGGCAGAGGATAGACAGCCGACGGCCCTTGACACGAGCGGCGTCGTTGCCGACCCTGCTTGCGAGGTGGTCGCGATGGCTGGTGGCGGTCGGTACCGATGGTTGCGTCGCATCGAGGCGCTCGATCCCCTGCACGACCATCACGAGATCTACCGGATCTCGACAGGCTTCGAGTTCCCGTTCGACTATCAGCGGGCGCTGGAGTTCGCGCTGTTCCGCACGTACTGCGTACCGAGCATCTCGGCGCTGCTCGACGCGACCGGCGAGTTCCGGCTCCGCCCGCAACAGCGGTACGACGACACCGCCTTGCTGATGGCCGAGATGGTCGAGCACGGGTACGACTCGCCACGTGGCAAGCAGGCGCTGCGCGCGGTCAACCGGGCCCACTCCGCGTACGCGATCTCCAACGACGACATGCGCTATGTGCTGTCCACCTTCGTCTACGAGCCGATCGACTGGCTGGGCCGCTTCGGCTGGCGACCGCTGCACGAGCACGAGCGGCTGGCCGCGTTCCACTACTACCGCGCGGTCGGTGCTCGGATGGGCATCCACGACGTACCGGACGACTTCGACGCGTTCTGGGACTTCAAGCGCGAGTACGAGCGCACGAAGTTCCGGTATGACCCGACCAACGAGCGCGTCGGCACGTACACCCTGGACCTGTTCGCGTCCTGGTATCCCGCGCCGTTGCGCCGCGCCGCCCGGCTCGGAGTGTTGGCGCTGCTACCCGTCGAACTGCGTACCGCGTTCGGCTTTCCGGCCGCGCCGCGCTGGGTGTCCGCGACGGTCAACGGCAGCTTGCGTACGCGGGCCTCTGCGGTTCGGCTGCTCCCACCGCGTACCAAGAGCAAACTGACCCGGGCACCGCGAAACCGCACGTATCCCGGCTATCCCGAGGGATACCAGCCCGCGGACCTTGGCGCTCCCCCGCCATCGCCCGACCTCGACCCGAGCTGGCTGGCCCGCCCGGCGGACCGCCGGTGACCGCCTAGCCGGCGAGTTCCACCGCCACGGCGACGGTGCTCGTGCTGGCCGCCTTCGCCGCGAGGGCGCCGAGGTCGAGTCGGTGGCCGCCGCGATCGGCGACCGCTCCAGCGGCGAGCCGCAGGTCGGCGACGGGCGAGCCGAACGCGGCCGACGCGGCCTCCAGCAGGCGCCGACGCGCCACCGCGACAGCGACTCGCACGGTCGTCACCTGGTGGTACGCCGCATCGGGCAGCGCATCGCCCAGCGCGACGTCGACCCGCTCCCGCGGCACGGACAGCTCCTGCGTGATCAGCGTGACCGACGTTGCGAGCGCCTCCCTCGAGGTGGCTCGCGGAACCACGAGCGTCACCGTCCCGTCCGGGTGGACCTCGATCGAGATCAGCCGGGACGCCGGCAGCGCCACCGCGGTCCTGATGTCGTTGAGGCCGAGCAGGTCCTCGGTGGTAGCTGTGGGCGTCGCCGCCAGGTCGGCTGCGGTGACGAGGATCGGGGCGGCCAGCACGTACCCACGGAATCGTCGCCGGGCGACGGCTTCCACCATGGCCGTGGTCACCGGGGTGGGCCGGGCACGACATCGCGCCCGCCGAGTGGCTCCACGCTTCGCTCCTCCTGCGATCGGCCCGCCGAGGCGAGCATCGATGTGTTTGCACGCGCGCATCGCATGACAGCACACCGGCTCGGTGACCACAAGGCCCGCCCGGTTCCCGACTGTCCGGTCGGTCGGTACCAGCCGATGAACCTCCTCGACAAAGTCGAGGTTTCCAGATGAGAGCGAACACACTGCTCAGCAGTCCATCGCAAGTGGACAGACATGCGCCGATCATGCGGGCATCTAGCCAACCGCGCGGTCGGTCGCGTACCTTGAAGAACTGATCGGTCGACGGCACGCGCGAAGACCGGAGCGACCAGGAGGCCCCGAGGTGAACGCGAACGGTACGCAGAGCCTCTCCGCGCGGGTCCGCGAGTTCATCGACCATCGGGTGATCCCGGTCGAACACGCCGTCGAGACCGATCCCCAAATACTGGTGAAACTTCGCCGAGCGGCTCGCGAAGCGGGCGTGTTCGCCCCGTCGGCCCCCACCGAGTACGGCGGCCTGGGCCTGTCGATGCTCGGCCAGACCGACGTGCTGGAGGAGGCCGGACGGAGTCTGCCCGGCCCGCTCGTGCTGAACTGCGCCGCCCCCGACGAGGGCAACATGACGCTGCTGGAACACGTCGCCACACCCGCACAACGCGAGCAGTACCTTCGGCCGCTGGCCGCCGGCGACGTCCGTTCGGCGTTCGCCATGACCGAACCCGCCCCCGGTGCCGGGTCGGATCCCACCGCGCTCGCCACGTCCGCCGTACGTGACGGCGACGACTGGGTGATCGACGGCCAGAAGTGGTTCATCACTGGCGCCGACGGAGCGGGCTTCTTCATCGTGATGGCACGCACCGGCGCGGACGCCGCGACGATGTTCCTCGTCGACGCCGGCAACCCCGGTCTGACGGTCGGCCGGCACATCCCGACCATCGACGCCGGGTTCACCGGCGGGCATTGCGAAGTGACGCTGGAGCGGTGTCGCGTTCGGTCGTCGGCGGTGCTGGGCGAGGTCGATCGCGGCTTCGCCAACGCCCAGGTCCGGCTCGGACCCGCTCGCCTGACGCACTGCATGCGCTGGCTCGGCGTCGCCCGCCGCGCGCACGAGATCATGCTCGGCTACGTCGTCGACCGGGAACTGTTCGGCAGCCGGCTCGCCGATCTCGGCCTCGCACAGCACCTCATCGCCGACAACGAGATCGACCTCGCGGCGTCCCGGGCGCTGATCCGCACCGCCGCCGTGGCGCTCGACCAGGGCAGCCGGGCGAACCAGGAGACCTCGATCGCCAAGACGTTCGTCTCGGAGGCCGTCGGCCGCGTCGTCGACCGCTCCGTCCAATTGTGCGGCGCGCAGGGGGTCTCCCACGACCTGCCGCTGGCGCGGTTCCTGGCCGAGGTACGCCCATTCCGCATCTACGACGGCGCGTCCGAGGCGCACCGCTGGGCGGTGGCCCGTCGTGCGGTCCGGCGATACGAGGCGGCCCGACCCGGTAAGCGGTCGCATGACTGACGAGGCAGACCTGCCAGGTCTGCCCTTCGATCGGCTGGCGGCGTACCTGGGCGAACATCTGTCTGACGTGGATTCGGCGGCACCATGGCAGGCCCAGTCGCTCGCGGGCGGCCGCAGTAATCTCACTTACCGCATCGACCAAGGCACCCGGTCCTGGGTGCTGCGCCGGCCGCCGCTCGGCCATGTGATGCCCAAGGCACACGACATGGCCCGCGAGTATCGCGTCCTGTGTGGCCTCGACCGTACCGCGGTGCCGAGCGCCCGGCCGTATCTGCTCTGCGAGGACGCGTCCGTCATCGGTGCGCCCTTCCTCGTCATGGAGCACGTCGAGGGCGTCGTGTTGTCGTCGGCGGCGGACTGCGCCGGCCTTTCCGCCGAGCGTGCCGCGGCGATCTCCGAAGTCCTCGTCCGGACGCTGGCCACGCTGCACGATGCCGACCTCACCGGCACCGGCCTGGAGACCTTCGGGCAACCGGCCGGCTACCTCAGCCGCCAGGCCGCGCTGTGGACCGCCCAATGGGAGCGGACCAAGGTACGAGACCTGCCCGGATTCGACCGGCTCGCCCGCTGGCTGGCCGACCGCACCGACGCGTACGCCGACCGGCCGGCCACACTCGTGCACGGCGACTACCGCCTCGACAACCTCATCCTCGCGCCCGACACCGCCCGCGTACGCGCAGTGCTGGACTGGGAGATGGCCACCCGCGGCGATCCGGTGTGCGACCTCGCGCTCCTGCTCGTCTACTGGACCGAGCCCGGCGACACCTTGCGACGACGCGTACCGGTGGCGCTCGGGGTGACCGACCGGCCGGGGTTCGGCGATCGCGCCGCCGTGCTGGGCGCGTACACCGCTCTCCGTCCGGTCGACGGCGACCACCTCGACGTATGCCTGGCGCTGACCTGTCTCAAGCTCGCGGTCATCATGGAGTCGATCTACTTCCGCCATCTCCAGGGCCAGCACCTGGGATCGGACGCGGCCGGCATGGCAGAGGCGTCCGCCGCGCTCGTCGAGCTGGGCCTGCGCGTCGCCGACGGACAGGGTGTCGCCGCGTTGGGCTCGTGACGAGACCTGATTCGCCGCCCGACGGCGCGGCCTACCATGGCACGTCGGAGCCCAGTTCGAGGAGATCACATGACCGTTTCACGACCGGCTCGCCCCGCGTCGCGTACGCGTCGGCCGCGCACCGCGGACGACCGGCGTACCGAGATCGTCCTGAGGGCCTCCGAGCTGTTCGACGACGTCGGCTATCACCTGACCTCGATGGACGACATCGCCCGGGCGGTGGGGCTCGCCAAGCCGACGCTGTACCACTACTTCCCGAGCAAGGACAGCATCCTCCTCGCGATCCACGAGGAGTTCATCTCCATCCTGCTCGGCCGGCAGCGACAGCGGCTGGAGCGGGACGACCGCGACGTCTCCGATCTGCTGCTCGACGTCATGGTGGACATCTGCGACCTGATGCGTACGCACCGCGGTTATGTCCGGGTCTTCTTCGAGCATCATCGCGAACTGCCGGACGCCTCCCGGCGGGAAGCCCTGGCGGCGCGCGACGCGTACTTCGACTCCGTCCGGGGGCTGTTCGAGCGCGGTCGCACCGAAGGCTTGGTCACCGGCGATCCGATGCTCAGCTCGATGGCGCTGTTCGGCATGTGCAACTGGGCATACCAGTGGTACGACCCGCGCGGGACACTCACTTCGCTGGACGTCGCCCGCTACTTCCATCGGGTTCTGCTGCACGGCGTCGGAGCGACTCCCAGCCGGCCATAGCGCAGGCGATGACCGTCTCCAATTCGGCCCGGGTGGCGCCGTCGCGGGCCTGGATCGACAGGCCGTGCACCACGGTCGTGTAGAACCGGGCGATCGCGTCCACATCGGCGGCCGGGGTTTCCGCGTCGGCGGCCAGGCATTCGCGGATGGCCTCGAACTGGCTGTGCCGCCGTTCGGCCAGAAAATCGCGTACCCGGTGATTCTCCACCGCCCCGGTGGGCGCGGCGAGCACGAGCAGGCAGCCACGCGGAGCGTCCGGGCGGGTGATCTCGTCGGCGGTGGCGCGCAGCATCGCCTCGATGGCGACCCGCGCGGACGGTTGGTCACGCAGCGCCCGCCGGGGCGCGGCGCCGGACAGCGTCCCGTACAGCGCGACGGCCTGGCGGAACAGGTCCTCCTTGCTGCCGAAGCAGGCGTAGATGCTGGCTGAGGCGATCCCCATCGCCCCGGCCAGGTCGCTCAACGAGGTCCCCTCGTAACCGCGTTCCCAGAACACCTCCAGCGCTTGGCGCAGGGCCACGTCCGCGTCGAATCCGCGCGGTCTGCCACGAGAAGCCATGCCTGAACCCCTAGATATTTGTCGTTCGATCCAGAATACCTTGACTCGGCGCGGTGAGCGCTGCCAATATTTTTTGGTCGTTCGAAAAATAATCGAAGGAGTCTCGTATGCGCGCCCTCCAGCAGACCTCGCTCCGCGGTCCCCAGGACTTGCGACTCATCACCGATGCCACCAAGCCGGAGCCGGGACCGGGCGAGGTGCTGATCCGCGTGACCGCCGCCGGGATCAACTTCGCCGATCTGTCTCAGGCGTACGGCGCCTTCGCCAACGGCCCGCAGCCGCCGTACCTGGCCGGTTTCGAGGCTGCCGGCCAGGTCGTCGCGGTCGGCAGCGCGGTGATCGGGCTGACCCCAGGCACCCATGTGGTAGGGACGAATGTCTTCGGACTCGGCGCCTTCGCCGAGTACATGTCCCTACCAGCCGGGGCCGTGCTGCCGGTGCCGGAAGGTTGGCCGGACGAGCATGCGTTGGGGCTGACCGTGAATTACCCGACCGCCATGGCCGCGCTGCGGCCACTGGGCGGGCTCGCTGCCGGGCAGACGGTGCTGATCCATGCCGCAGCCGGAGCCACCGGACAAGCGGCGATGATCATGGCCAAACACTACGGCGCCACGGTGATCGCCGCCGCGTCGCCGGACAAGCACCACCTGCTCGATAACGCGGACCACGTCGTGAACTCGCGCAGCCAAGACCTCGCCGCCCACGTGCTAGGGCTGACCGATGGGGCGGGCGTCGACCTGGTGCTCGAATCGGCCGGTGGCACCACCTTCGAGGCCAGTCTGGCGTCGGCGAAACGAGTCACCGGCCGCGTCGTGGTCATCGGCAGCGCGGGCGGCGACGCGACGCTGAGCAACTGGGATCTGATCTACCGGCACCAGGTCCACGTGATCGGCTTCAACCTCGGCATCCTCATCCAAACCGCGCCGCACGTCTTCGGCGAGGTCATGGGCGAACTGTTCGCGCTGATCGCCACCGGGGTCCTGCGACCCACGCAGCCGACGATGTTCGACCTGGCCGACGGCCCCAAAGCGCTTGCCGAACTCCAGGCCCGAACGACCGTCGGCAAACTGGCTCTACGCCCGTAGGACCGATGACCTGGGCAAAGTCAGCCCAGGTCATCCCACTGCGCGAGTTCAGCGTCGATCTCTTTCTGATCCGCCGCCGACTCCCGCGCCGCTATCGCGGCCTCACGGCGGTTCATCGCTTCGTCGCGGTCATCGGCCTGCCGCTCGCGTGCGGCCTGACCGCCTTCTCGCCGATGGGCCGCCGACTCCCGGACAGCCAGGTCCCGCTCGCGCAACGCAGCAAGTTCATCCCGATCATCGGCCTCATCGTCTCGCTCGTCGGCACGAGACGAGCGCGCCTCCAGATCAACCTCGCGTTGATCGGCATGTGCATCGCGCCGGTCGGCCTCCCGATCCCGTTCGTCGGACCGAGCGTCTCGCTGCCGCGCCAACTCCTCACGCTGAGCGAGCAACTTCTCCGCCCCAGCCAGGGTCAGCTCGCGGCCATCGATGTCGTTACGGCGTCCGGCCTCTTCCACACTCCCAGCGTAGACCGCGTCGCGGCCTGCGGGCGATCAGCACACCGGCCGATGATCACCGACCCGGCGGCCGCCATCGGGCGTCGTCACCGTCAGGCCTCGGCTGAAGCAGCCGCGAAGCCGAAATGAAGCGGACCGGGCGGCCGCAGCAGCTCAGGAGGCGGTCGCCGCCGCCCCAGATCGCGATCGAGGAAGCCGCCGCCGCACTCAGATGGGGCAAGATGCGCGTCACCACGGCCGGTGCGATCCGAGCCGCGGGCGGCACAGTCACCTACGCGCCGGAGCTGAACAACGGGCAGATGAACTACAACCACGTCAACGTCACCCTCGACGAGGTCAACCCCTACGGTCCGCAAATGGACAACCCCGTGGCAAAGAGTGAGCGCATGACATTGCGGGCGCTCGGGATCCGCGCTGCTGAAGCTGTCCTATGTGATCACTGGATCGCATCGGGTGGCCGCGGAGACAGCTCCGCGGCCACTCACGCAACCGGAGGCGGGTACGCCGGAGCGGCCGGGGCCGGGCGGAAGTACCGGTTACTACTCGGCGCGGCGAGCACCGCGACGAGAATCAGCAAGCTGACGGCCCACAGCACGGTCGCTGGAATCTGCAGCAGCTGGATCCAGGCCGGCTGCGCTTGCGCGATCGCGTCGGCGACCTCGGTCCCGGTGATCGTGCCGCCGCTGGACAACTCCGCGTTGGTCGGCATCCCTGACGAGACGGTGGAGCAGCCGAAGTAGCACAGATCCAGACCGGCGGTCACCCAGAGCAGGACCCGGGCGGGCTGCTTGCCCGCACCCGCCAGCATGCCGTTGATCAGATAGCTGGCGGCGAAGGCGAACAGCACGAGCGAGCTGAAGGCTACGCCGATCACGTAACCCGAGGTCATCGCGTCGACGTCGCTGTCGGACCCGCCGCGCGTACGGCTGCCGATCAGCTCGTCGATCGCGTCGAGCTGCCCTTGGAGGGTCAGCCAGCCGAGGACGACGGTCAGCACGTCGAGGGTGGCCGCGATGAGCGCGAGGACGAGGGCGGCGGACACAGTGGCCGGACGGGCCGGTCGCGGATCGGTCAAGGTCACGTGCAGCACGCTACGAGCGGGTTCCCGCTGGCGGAACGGTTTCGAGCGGGCACCGGACAACTACCGGACAACCCGGGTACGCGTACATGACAATATGGACTGTGGGCCGTCCGGAGAAGCCGATCGAGATCGTCGACGAGGTCGCGGCGTTCGCTGCCGAGCTGCGTACCCTCAAGGCGGCACAAGGTTCGCTGACCTACCGCGACCTCGCCGCGCGTACGCACTATTCGCGGACGACGCTGGCCGAGGCGACTGCGGGCAAGAAACCACCGAGCCTGCCGGTCGTGCTGGCCATCGTGCGGGCCTGCGGTGGTGACCCCGGGCTGTGGCAGGCGCGCTGGGAGAAGATGCGCCAGCGGGCCGCGAACACGCCGATCCTGCTCTCGGCACTGCCTGAGCAGGAGGTCGCGGACGGGTCCGAACCGGAGGCCGCCGGCTGCGGTGCGGACGCCACGACCGCGATCGCCCGCAAGATCGCCTGGCACGAGCGACGGCTCAACCTGGGTCAGGTCGAACTGCGGTACTCGGCGCGCCAGGGCGCCGCCTGGGCCCGGTTCGAGGGCTATGGATCACTGGACCACCTCGCCGGCCAACGACAGGTCGTCATCGAGGTGGCCGTCGTCCGCGAGTCCGACGACCGGCGCACCGCAGTACGCGAGGCGTACTGCTTCGACTATCACTGGTGCGACATCCTGCTCAGCCAGGGACGGCTCCGCGCCGCCGCCTGGATCCTGGTCGACGACCGGGTCGTCGCCGAGAGCAGCACACCCTGGTTCGCCCTCGGCTGAGCAGCGTCGGGAGCCGTCGTCAGAAACTGCTGAGCAGCTTGACGAACGCGTCGTCGATCAGCTGCGGGTCCCGTGCGTCGAACGCCTTGCCCGAGGCGGCCTTGGCGATCGCCTCCAAGGTCGCCAGGTCCGATCCCTTGTCGAAGGCGATGCAGAAGATCTTCACCGGGCGGTCGGGGTCCAGCGCGACGTCCTTGAGCAGGTTCGCCAGCTTGTTGTCCCTGGCGTACTCGTTCTCGCCGTCGGTCAGCACCACGACCGCGTTGATCCGCGTACGGTCGTAATGGTCGAGCATGTAGGAGTGGGCGGCGCGGATGGTCGTGTAGAGCGCGGTCGCGCCACCGGGACGCAGCCCACTCAGCCGGTCGGAGAAATGCCCGAGGTCCAGCCGGGACAGCGGCACCTGCTGCTGATAGGGCGCCGCGCTCGAACCCTGCTTCTCCGAGGAGAACGACCACAGCCCGACCTGATCGGCCGAGTTCAGCAGGGCCAGGCCCTTCTTCGCCGCCTCCGTCGCCATCTCCAGTCGTGTCTTGGACCTGACCTGGTTCGTCATCGAGCCCGAGACGTCGATGGTCATCAGAATGTTCGCCTTCTTGCGCAGCGTCGACCAGCTGTCCAGGATGCCCTGGACCACGGTCGGCGACGGCGGCTTGAAGTACGGGCGCTTGTCCGTCTCGTGGCCGCCGACCACCTTCGTCAGCTCCGCCGAGGCGACCTGCTGGTGATCGCGGAAACCCAGCCCGGCGAACGCCCGCTGCTGCGGCGATTCCTGCAGGAACGCCAGGAAGTCGGCCGCCGCCTTCTGCTGCGCGGTCGAAGCGCCCGGCAGCACGACGTACGGGTGATCGAGGTTGAACGTGCCTTCCTTGGGATACAGCGCCACCAACGGCTCGTGCGGCTTCTCCCCCGGCTTGTCCGCCGTACGCGGGCTGAGCTGGCCCTCGTTGTACAGATAGACGAGTTCCTCCTGCGTCACGACCGCGCTCAGATCCGACTCTCCCTCGTCCACTGGGGACAGATCGGCGGCGGCCAGCGACTTCAGCAGGTCCACGACGTCGTCGCTGTAGTGCGACACGTTCGCCTCGATCCGGCGGACGAACTGGGTCACCTGCGGTGCGCGTACGTCGGCGTCGATCAGATCGCTGGAGGTTCCGGTCGCCGCGTAGTAGGTCGCGATGGTGGCGGCCAGGCCCGAGGTGGACAGCCGGGGGTTGTCCTTGCCGAAGGTGAACCGCTTCCATTCGGGCTTGCCGAAGGCCGCCCAGCCCTCGTCGCCGGACAAACCGAGGATGTCGCCCCAACCCAGCTCGCCCCGCTGTTGCAGCACCCGAGCCTTCGTCGCGGGCATCGCGATGACCAGCGGGCTGTTGGCGATCGACGGGTACTCCCCCGGAGTCTGCTCCGGCCGCTTGGCCGCCCGGTCGCGCAGTTGCAGCTGACCGGTCCACAGGCTCGACGTCGGCAACCACACCTGAGGCTTCGGGATGCCGCCCGCAACGGTGGCCCAGTCCCCGGCCAGCGCCTCCATCGCCTGACCGGAGTTCAGCCCGGCCACCGTGACGTTCGCGCACTGCCCGCCGAAGCGCCGCCCGCTTTTGTTGTACCGCCCGGCCAGCTCCGCGACCAGATCGTTCTTCTCGGTGGAGGAGACCATGCCGAGCGCCACGCAGTCGCTGCGATCGGTGTCGAGCCGTACGTACAGGTAGGAACCCGCGATCACCGCGAGCCCGACCACCACGGCGACGGTCACCGGGAGCCATCTGCGGCCGGATGCCATGCGTTCCTCCTCTGTCGCGGGCTGACTGTCTCGGGGCTGAGCGTCTCGGGGCTGAGCGTCTCGGGGCTGAGTATCGCGGGGGCGCGGGTGTCAGTCCCGCCCGGTGTCGCGGTCCATGGCTAGTGCGACGGCCAGCCGCACGAAGTAGCCGACTCCAGCGGCGATCGCACCGGTGGTCGCGGAGCGCGCGGCGTCCGCCGAAGCGATGTAGATCGCCGCGAAGCCGACCGCGCCGAGGACGATCGCCGCCGAGATCCCGATCGGGTCGCCCAGCTGCCGCAGCAGGCGCCGAAACCCGCCGACCGGCGCGACGGCCACCTGGGTGGGCGAGGGCACCGGCACCGCGGCCGTCGTCGGCACCGGCAGCACGCTCGGCTGCGGCCGTGTCGCCGCAAGGGGCGCGCCCGGCCCCATCCCCCCGGAAGCCCCCGCAACGGAAGCGCCCAGCCCCACACTCCTGGACGACGCCGCAACGGAAGCGCCCAGCCCCATGGCCCCGGACGACGCCGCAACGGGACCGCCCGGCTCCGAAGAAACGGTCGACGCCGCAATGGAAGCGCCCGGAGGTGAGGCTGGGAGCACGGCGGTCGCCGCGACACTGCCTGCCTTGAGGACGGTGCCCAGCGGCTCCTCGACCACGGCCGGTGCGTCGGCGCGGCCCAGCAGCCGCAGCAGCAACTGCTCCGAGGTCGGGCGGGCGTACTGGTCCTTGGCCAGCGCCTCTTCCACCAGGTCCAGCAGCGGACCGGACAGGTTCGCCAGGTCCGGCGGCTCGTGCAGGACGCGGGCCATCACGGTGGCCAGTGAGTCGTGGCCGAACGGACCGCGCCCCGACGCCGCGAACGCGATGGTCGCCGCCCAGCCGAAGACGTCGCACCGCGGGCCGACGTCGGCGTTGTGGAAGCGCTCCGGCGCCATGTACGGCACCGTGCCCATGACGTTGCCGGTCAGCGTGTGCGTGTTCAGCGCCCGCGCGATGCCGAAGTCGATGACGCGCGGACCGTCCTCGCCCAGGATGACGTTGTCGGGCTTCAAGTCACAGTGGACGATCCCCGCCTGGTGGATCGCCGCGAGGGCGGTCGCGGTGCCGACGGCGAGCCGATAGAGCGCGTTGCCGGTGACCGGGCCGTGGTCGCGCACCTGGCGGTGCAACGTCGGGCCCGCGATGAACTCGCTGGCCACATACGGCTGCTCGGCGTCCAGATCGGCCAGCAGGACCTGGGCGGTGCAGAACGCGGCTACCCGGGTCGCGGCGGCGATCTCCTTGGCGAACCGCGCCTTGGCCCTCGGATCCTGCTCCAGGTCGATGCTGAGCATCTTGACCGCGACGTGCCGGTCTCCGCCGTCCAGACCCAGGTAGACGATCCCCTGCCCACCCTGCCCCAGCCGGCCCAGCAACCGGTACGGTCCGGCCGACCGGGGATCGTGCGCGGCCAGCGGCGTCAGGTTCGGCAGCGGGACGGCCATCAACTCCCCTGAATCTCGATGATCAGCATGCGAGGCAAGGATAACGTCGCCTGTCCATCGTGACTGGAGCTAGGCGGAGCGCGACCCCGGCGGCTGCGCGTCAGCTCGGCGTCGACCACCGGCGTTCGGCGTCGGCCAGGCCGGGGATGACGAAGTCGGGCACCGCGTCGCCGGCGGCGATGTGCGCTCGGACGTGCTCGATCATCCGGCCGGGTGTCGCCTCGACATGGCTGGGGTAGTCGCCGGCCTCGTCAGCCGGATACCGGACGCAGGAGAAGCACACGACGCCGTCGTCGGTGTCGTAGATGTAGACCGCCGAGTCGTAGTCATGGGGCCGGCCGGGACTGCTCCACCGCACGTAGCTCACCCCCGCAGAGTAGGCGGCTGCGACCAGCTGGGCGAGATGTCCGATTCTTCCGCCACCGGCGGGCCCGACTGAAGGGCTCGCTACCTGGGTAGTGGCCGGTGATGGCGGCCGACTCCGGGCGCATAGACGGCTACGCGGCGCTGCGGGACTACGCCGTGGTGGGCGATGGGCGTACTGCTGCGCTGATCGCTCCGGACGGCGCGGTGGACTGGCTGAGCTGGCCCGACCTGGATTCGCCGAGCGTCTTCGGGGCGATCCTGGACGCCGAGCGCGGCGGGAGCTTCCAGCTCCGACCGGAGACGTCGTTCAGCGTCGGCCGGAACTATCGACCCGGCACCAACGTGCTGGAGACCACCTTCACCACCGAGTCGGGCACCGTCGTCGTCACCGACGCGCTCACCCTGCAGGACGACCATCCGCTGGGGCCGGCCCGCGAGCTGGTCCGGCAGATCACCTGCGTCGCGGGCACGGTGCCGATCGAGTGGACGGTCGAACCACGTTTCAGCTACGCGTCGGCTGCTCCACGCGTACACGCTCGGGCAAATGCCTTGATCGCGAGCCATCACGGACAGGCACTCGCCGTCTCGGCCTGGGGCGCGGGAACGCCGCGCCACACGGACGGGACCATCCACGGCCGCGCGGATCTGACGCCAGGACCAGGCGCGATGATCGCGCTGAGCTACGCGGACCTGGAGCCGCTCGTGCTGCCCACTCGCGGGGAATGCGAAGACCGGCTGGTACGCACGGAGCAGGTGTGGCGCGAGTGGGCCGGGCAGCGCCCCTACGACGGCCCGTGGCGCGACGCGGTCCTGCGCAGCGCGCTGGCGTTGAAGCTGCTCGTCTTCGCGCCCTCGGCGGCCGTCGCCGCAGCCGCCACCTGTTCGCTGCCCGAACTGATCGGCGGGGAACGCAACTGGGACTACCGCTTCTCCTGGATCCGCGACTCCGTGTTCACCCTGAACGCCTTCCTCCAGCTCGACTGCCCCGACGAGGCGATCGCCTACTTCTGGTGGCTCATGCACGCCTCGCAGCTGACGCATCCACGGCTGCGCGTGTTGTACCGGCTGGACGGCGGGCCGCACGCCGGCGAACGGACGCTGCCGTTGTCCGGCTACCGCCGGTCCCGCCCGGTACGCGTCGGCAACGCCGCCGCCGGGCAGCTGCAACTGGACACCTATGGGGAACTGCTGCAAACCGCCCGCCGGTACGCCACCCGCATCGGCCGGCTCGACGCGGACATCGGCCGTCGGCTGGCGCAGATCGCCGACCTGGTCTGCCAAGTCTGGCGGCAGCCCGACGCGGGCATCTGGGAGGTTCGCAGCGCACCGCAGCACTTCACCCAATCCAAGATGATGTGCTGGGTCGCGCTGGACGCCGCCGTCGAACTCGCGCTGGCGGGTCTGATCCCGAACCGTCGCCTGGAAAAGTGGCTGGCCGAACGGGCGGCGGTGGCGCAGTTCATCGACAGCGAGTGCTTCGACACGCGCCGCGGCAGCTACGTCCGATCGGCGGGGAGCGCCGACCTGGACGCCGGAGTGCTGCTCGGGCTGCTCAACGGATTCCGGCCCGCCGAACCGAGCCGGCTGGCCGGCACCGTGCACGCCGTTCAGCGGGAACTACGGCACGGCCCCTACGTCTACCGATACCTGTCCGAGGACGGCGTACGCGGTGGCGAGGGCGCCTTCCTCGCCTGCTCGTTCTGGCTCGCCGAGGCGCTGGCCCGGTTCGGACGGCCCGACGAGGCGGTGCCGCTGATGGACGAACTGGTCGGACTGGCCAACGACGTCGGCCTCTACAGCGAGGAGATCGATCCCGGCACGGGCGCGTTCCTCGGCAACCTGCCGCAAGGTCTGTCCCATCTGGCCCTGATCAGCGCGGCCGGCGCGATCGCCGACGCGATGCACGGAGACGCGGGATGAACGTCTGGGCGGCGCTGGCCGGTGGGTTCGTCGGCACGGTGCTGCTGACGACCGCGATGCGAATGGCCAACGAACTCAAACTCACCCGGACCGACCTGCCGTTCCTCCTCGGCACGATCTTCACCGACGACCGATCGCTGGCGAAGGCGATCGGCTACCTGATCCACTTCGTCAACGGTCTGGTCTTCGCACTCCTCTACGTCGCGGTGTTCGCCGCCATCGGGTACGCCAGCTGGTGGCTGGGCGCGCTGTTCGGTCTCCTGCACGGGCTGTTCGCCGCGACCGCGATCGTGACCGTGCTGCTGCCGCTGGTCCACCCCCGCATGGGTACGCCGTACACCAGCGCACCCAAGGCAGCGCAACTGGAGACCCCCGGATTCCTCATGCTCAACTACGGGCTGAGCACACCGGTCGTGATGCTGATCGCGCACGTCGCGTACGGGGCGATCATCGGAGCATTCGTTCAACTCGCTGCATAAATCACGCCTGCCCAAGGACCTGTACGCCCAGCGCAGCGCAGGCGCCGGCGGCGGCCGCCGCCCGCAGGTCGGCCTCGGGCACGTCGGGGAACTGGGCGGTGCAGTCCTGGATCCCGCCGAAGGCGATCACCGCTCGGGCCGCCTGGTACGCAACGCCTTCGCGGGCTGGTCCAGGGTCCCCGGCTCGTGTCCGCGTTGCCCGCGGGACTCGGCCGTACGGTGCTGCGCCTGACGACCAAGAGCGCCCGCGTCCACAACTCGATGGTCATCGAGACTACGACACCGCTCGGATCCAGATTGGATGATCCGCCCCGCGGCGGCCACCAGGGCCGTGAACGTGTAACGATCACACTATAACAAATGTAAATCAATAACTTTTTCACTGTTGCGGTACTGGCCACGCCGCCTTGAAACTTCCTCCAAACGGTCTAGTAGAGGGCTCGAAACCCTCTCACCGAGGCCAGCGAGGCGACTTCCATGCCAAGTGCCGCAACGGTTCAGACCACCTGCACGACCCGGGTCCGCCCGCCTCGCCGCGCCACGGTTCAGCTTCACCGACCGAGGAAGGAAGGTAGGAATGAGGATCACCAAGGTCACCCGTGCCTTGGGTGCCACGTACGCCCTGTTGTTGACGGCGGTGTTGTACGGCCAAGGAGCGCCTGCTCAAGCGCAGGCGCTGGCCGCCGCCGAGAACTTCACCATCGTGATGCTGCCCGACACGCAGTTCGCCTCCGAGTACTGGCCGGAGGTGTATCGGGCGCAGATGCAATGGGTGGCCGACCAGCAGACCGCGCGCAACATCAAGTACGTCCTCCACGTCGGCGACGTCGTGGACAACCACGACCAGCCGACCCAGTGGGCCAACAGCAAGAGCGCGATGGGCCTGCCCACCGACGACGTCCCCTACATCATCGGTCCGGGCAATCACGACCTGGACTCGACGACCACGCGGGCGGCGACGATCTACAACAGCCACTATCCCCGCTCGAAGTTCACCAGCCTGCCGTCGTTCGGTGGAACGTACCCCGCCGCACAGAACGACAACGCCTACCACACGTTCACCGCCGGTGGCGTGGACTGGCTCGTGCTGGCGATGAAGTACGCCCCCAGCGACGCCGAGATCACCTGGGCGAACTCCGTCGTCTCGGCGTACCCGAACCACAACGCGATCCTGGTCACCCACGCCTATCAGAACGGGACGACCAAGGACAGCAACGGCACCAAGCTCTGGACCAACCTGGTCAGCAAGCACAAGAACTTCCGGTTCACCTTCTCCGGCCACTACGTCAACGCCGGAGTGATCCCCCAGGCCGGGGTGAACGGGAACACCGTGTACCAGATCCAGGCGGACTACCAGGACCCGTCCACACGTGACCCCAATAGCTTCATGCGGGTCATGACGTTCAACCCGACCGCCAACACGCTGGACGTCAAGACGTACTCGCCGTATCTGAACACCTACAAGACCGATGCGGCGAACCAGTTCGTCCTCAGCAACATCAACCCCGTTCCGCAAGCGTGGAGCACCATCGTCGACAACACGACGGCGGACCGGTTCACGGCGAGCACGAGCTGGGGCACGTCCACCTACTCGGCTCAGCGGTACGGCGCCGACTACCGCTTCGCCGACCCCGTCTCGGCCAGCGACCCGGCCTGGTACAAGGTGAACATCCCGGCGACGGGCACCTATCAGGTGGCGGTCTGGTACTCGGCCAACGCCGGCTACAACAACTCGACCCCCTACATCGTCGTGACGCCGAGCGGGAACCAAGTCGTCAACATCAACCAACAGGCCAACGGCGGCAAATGGGTGTCGCTCGGCAACTTCACGCTGTCAGCCGGTGACGAGAACAAGGTGGGTGTCAGCCGCTGGACGGCCGGCACCGGATACATCATCGCCGACGCCGTGAAGGTCACCCGCATCAGCTGAACCCCGCGACAAGAGGTCTGAACCTCGAAGGTGCGGTGTTCCGCCGCACCTTCACCAACCCCGTTCATCGCGCGCGCCGACAACCGCCACGGAGGGTGTCCCGTGATCCCGACGATTCTGCTCAGCGCAGCCCTCGCCGCTCACCCGCTGACCCCGTTCTCGATCGACCACCTCGTGAAGGTGACGATCCATCCCGATCGCGTCGACGTCGTCGCCGCCCTGGACATCGGCGAGGTGGCGGCGAAGCAGATCACCCCCGACTGCACCGCCTTCGCCGCGAAGTTCGACACCCGCGTCGACGGCGTACCAGTGAAGTGGACCGTGCAGTCGCAGGAGCTGAAACAGATCGGCGCGTCCGGCATCCCAAGCAGCCTGCTCACCTGCAAGCTGTCGGCACCAGCCACAGTCGGCGCGGCGACCGACGTCGCCGTGGTGAACGGCTATCTGGCCGACCGCACCGGCGCCAGCCAGATCCTGCTGGCCGGCGATGGTGTCGCGCTGCCCGCGCAACTGCCGCCGTACGAGCGCTCGGCGCAGGTGAAGACCCTGGCCGTAGCCGGAACGGCCACTTCGGACGCGTCGCCGCAAGCCGAGGCTCCCCCGGCCGCCTCGAAGGACAAGGGTTGGCTGCAACGCGGTGAGGCATGGCTGGAAGGCGTCCTCGGCGACCCCGCGCCGCACGTTCTGCTGCTCGCCGTGCTCATGGCTGCCCTGCTGGGCGCCGCGCACGCGGCCCTGCCCGGCCATGGCAAGACCGTGATGGCCCTCTATCTCGCGGGTCGCCAGGGACGCCGGCGCGACGCGCTCATCGTCGGCGGCATCGTCACCCTCACCCACACTGCCGGAGTGCTGATCCTCGGCGTGGCCACCACGACCTTCGCCGGACTCGCCGCGGAATCGGTCCTCCAATGGCTCGGCGTGGTCAGTGGCGTGCTGATCACCGTCGTCGGGCTGGGCATCCTGATCAACGCCCTGCGCCACCGGCGCGACCATCATCATCACCGGGCGCACCACCACCATCACCACGACCACCCGGGCAGCCGCCGCAATCTCACGGTCCTCGGCGTCGCCGGCGGGCTCGTCCCGAGCCCCACCGCCCTCGTGGTCCTGCTCGGCGCGGCGGCGCTGGGCCGCCTCTGGTTCGGCATCGTCCTCATCATCGTGTACGGCTTGGGCATGGCGGGCACGCTGACCGCCGCCGGCCTGCTCCTCTTGCGGGTACGCGACCGGTGGGCCTGGCTCGGCCGGTTGACCGTCCCGGCGGAGGCGACCGGCTCGGTGATCATCGTGCTGGGCTTCGGCCTGGCCGCCCGAGCCATGCTCGCACTGTGATCCGGCCCGTTCTGATCTGGACAGGAGTTCCCATGCCACGCACGATCGGACGCCTGCTCGGCGTCGCCCTCGCCGGTGTCACCCTGGCCGGAGCAGCGGCGTGCACCCACGACAGACCTTCCGCCGCCGTCCCCCTGGCCACCTCGGTCACCCCGGCGACCTCCGTCGAACCCTCCGCCGTCGCGAGCCCGGTCGCGTCCGCGACGTCCACCGTGGTGGTGTCGGCGACCAATTCGGCTGGGCGAAAACTCGTACCGGCCTGCGCGGCCGCATTGACGGCTCGCCAGAACGCCGCCGACGCGCTGTCGCCGGTGTCGGCCGTCCTGGTGCAGAGCGGGCTCTTCCACGAGGACCTCGCCAAGGCCACCCGGGACCTGATGGCGGCGATCACCACCCTGCACGCCGCGCTCGGAGCCGCCGCCGAACTCGCCGCCGACCCGAAGCTCAAGGCGAAGATCACCGCGTACCAGGTGTCGGTGGAGCAGGCGATCGTCGCGGGCGAAAGCTCCGACAGCGAGCAGGCGAAGCTCAAGGCGGTGATCGCGTCGCCGGCGATGCGCGACGCCGGCAACGCAGTCGTCGCTGCCTGTGCCTAGCCGATCCGTTCTGACCTGCTGATTCAACTCCGATTCAATTCCCCTGCAAGCCGACGCCGATACCTTTCGAGCCGCAGCAACCGACCTCGAAAGGAAAGATCAGTGAGAAAACGATCAGCGGCGCTGGCCACGATCGCGTGCGCGCTCACCGCAGCGGTCGCGTTCGGAGCCGGCAGCCCGGCGTACGCGTCGATCGACGCCACCGTCGTCGTTCAGCGGGTCGGCAGCACCGGCGACGCCGGGTCGATGACCCACGAGGACGTCGGCGACATCTTCACCGTCTGGGACCGCGTCGCCGACGGGCACGGCGTACGCGGCTCGCTCATCGACGGCAGCGGCACGACGCTGAAGTCGATCTACAACGGCAACGGAAACGGCACCAACGTCAAGTTCGCCTACGACATCAAGCCCGGCAACGCGTACTACATGAAGGTCTGCCTGGTCGACGGCGCGTCCGACACGACGCCGATCAAGTGCGCCATGCGCTACGTGTACGAGTAGCCGCACCGCCTGGCCGGGACCCGAGCGATCCCGGCCAGGCCGCTGGAGCGACCGGTCCTACCGCAGTGTGCGGAGATCGATGGCCTCGGCCATGACCCGGTATCCGGCGTCCGACGGGTGCAGATGGTCACCGGAGTCGTAGGCCGGGTTGATCTGCTGCGGGTCGGCCGGATCGCGAACCACCGCGTCGAAGTCGACCACGGCGTCGAAGTCCGTGCTCGTGCGGATGAACGCGTTCACCTCTTGCCGTACGCCGTCCCGCGCCTCGGTGTAGGAACGCCATCCCTTGATCGGCGTGATGGTTCCGACGACGACCTTCAGCCCCTGGGCGTGCGCCTGGGCGGCGAGCTGTTTCAGGGCGAGCTTCAAGGTCTCCGGGTCCGGGTTGGCCAGGTTGAGGATGTCGTTGACGCCTTCGAGCACGATGACCGTTCGCGCCCCGGTCGTGGTCAGCATGTCCCGCGACGACCGGGCGTACGCGTTCGGCCCGCCGATCCCGGTTCCGGTGCTGCTGTCGAGGATCCGGTTGCCGCTGAGGCCGCTGTTGACCACGCCGAGCTTGGTCGGCCCCGGCTCGGCGGCCAGCCGGTCCGCCAGGATGTCGGGCCAGCGCTGGTTCAGACCGACTGTCGACCGGTCGCCGTCGGTGATCGAGTCGCCGAAGGTCACCACGGTGCCGTGCAAGAGGTTGGACTGGACGTCCACTCCCGTCACGTAGTACCAGGCGGTGGTCGGCTTGCTGAACGCCGTGCCCTGCTCGTCCGCGGCGTGGTCGCCGTCGGTCGCGATGAACGACGTCTGGTACGCCCGCGGATGCTCGGTGACCGCGCCGGACTCCACCGGCGTGTACACGGTCACCAGCAGATCCCCGTCCGCCGGAACGCTCAGCGAGATCGGGTCGCTGAGGACTTCGCCGCCGATCGGGATCGTCACCGACGGCGAGCCGCCGAAGGTCACCTCCCGCATCGTGCCCGCGACCGCGTCCGGTCCGTCCGACCGGGACGCCACAGCCACCGTGACCCGGCCCATCAGGACCGGTGCCGTGCCGAGCGCGTTGGACAGGCGTACGCGCGCCGCGTCGCCGCCGACGCTGGTGTGCACCACGTTGCGGATCGACTGGTTCGGCAGGCCGAGGTCGGCGCCCGGTGTCGTCCGCGCCATGGCGGTCTGCCAGGTGCTCGCCCAGCGGCCGGCCGGGTGTCCGGTGAGCTTGTCCAGGTCGACGACCGCGGCCATCGCCTGGTAGCCGGCGTCCTTGGGGTGCAGGTGATCGCCGGAGTCGAAGTCCGCCCGCAGCCGGGTGGGCGTCGCCGGGTCACGCAGCGCCGCGTCGAAGTCGGCCACCGCGTCGAAGACACCGCTGGTACGGATGAAGTCGTTGACCGCCTGGCGTACCCCTTCAAGCTCCTCGGTGTAGTTGCTGGACCCGCCGAAAGGCGTGAGGGTGCCCCCGGTGATCCGCAGCCCCTTGGCCTTGGACTGGGCCGCGATCTGGCGCAGGGCCGCGATGATCTCGGACGGCTCGTGATGCTGGGGCTGGCCGCCGATGTCGTTGATGCCGAGCATGACGATGACCGAGCGCACGCCGGGCGCGGTCAGGACGTCCCGGTCGAGCCGGGAGATCGCGTTGGGGTTCCAGGTGTTGGACAGCAACCGGTTCGAGCTGATACCGGCGTTGAGCACGCCGAGCCTGGTCGCGCCGGGCTCGGCGATCAGCCGGTCGGCCAGGTAGTCCGGCCAGCGGTGGTTCGCGTTCCGGGTGGAGGCGTTCCCGTCGGTGATCGAGTCGCCGAACGCGACCACGGCGCCCTCGGCCTGCCCGAGGACATCCACCCCGCTGACATAGGGCCAGAAGGTGATCGCACTGGTGAACGCCGCACCGGCCGCCTCGGCGGCGTGGTTGCCGGCCACCGACAGGTACGAGGTCTGATTGGCCACCTGGTGATAGGTGACCGGCCCGGACGGCGCGGCCGTGTACACGCTGACCAGGAGGTTTCCATCTTCCGGCACAGCGAACGGGAGCGGGTCGCTGAGCACCTCGCCACCGGCGGGGATGCTCACCGCGGACGCGCCGCCGAAGGTGAGCGATCGCATCGTGCCCGCGACCGCGCCGGGTGTGGTGGGCGCTTCGGCGACGGCCACCGTCACGGCGTCCATGCGTACCGCCACGCTGCTCAGGACGTTGGTCAGCGAGACGCGTACGCCGGAACCCCCGACGCTGGTGTGCACCACGTTGCGGATGGTCCGGTCGGCGTACCCGGTGGGCAGATTGGGCACGGTGCCCGTCGCCGCCGCCGACCAGGTCCCGACCCAGTCGTCGGGCGGTGGCGCCGATTCGGCCGCGGTGACGGGACTCGTCGGGCTGAGAACCAGGGCCAGCACGGTACCGGCGGTTAGCAGCATCTTCTGGACATAGGACATAGGATCTCCTCCCCAGGTTGGGGACGAGTGTGCCTCTCGATGTCAGCGCCGTCAACAGGTGCTCACAATTCTGTCCACATGCGACCCACGATGCCGCGTGATGGGTCAGTACAGGGTTTGGCCAGCTATAACATTGCCTCCGAGCGGTTTCGGTGATCAACGATGGCCCGACCCTCGGGATCAGCGTCATCAATGCCCTGAGCAGGGCCTTGTGGTACTTCGGACATGGGACGTAGGATGTCCGAACATTTCGTCCATGTTTCCTGAGCCCGCGCTCGACCCGCTCCGCGTTCAGCGCCGGCAAGTGGAGGTATCCCGCTTCATGACGAGACAACGAGACCACCGACTACATCGCAGACTGCTCTCCGTCGCCGTGGTCGCCACGATGGCGGCGGCCACCTTGCTCACCGGCGGGACGGCGTACGCCGCCGAGCCGTATCACGAGGAAGGGGCGGTCTACACAGCGAAGACGGACGGCTACTTCTGCTACCGCATCCCCGCGATCGTCAAGGCCACCAACGGTGACCTGCTCGCCTTCGCCGAAGGCCGGGTCAGCAACTGCGACGACCGCGGCAACATCGACCTGGTGCTCAAGCGCTCCCACGACGGCGGCAAGACCTGGGGCCCGCTCCAGGTCGTCTCCAAGGGCAACGGCGACACGCACGGCAACCCGATGCCGATCGTCGACGAGCGCACCGGCCGAGTCGTGCTGTTCACGACGCACAACCCCGGCACCGGCAGCGGCGGCCGGGTTCCGTTCCTCCAGATCAGCGACGACAGCGGAGCGACCTGGAGCGCGCCGCGGCAGATGTCCGAGCTGTTGCAGCCGGAGTGGACCGCCTGGTACGCCACCGGCCCGGTGCACGCCATTCAGCTCAAGCGCGGCCCGCACGCCGGACGCCTCGTGATGAGCGCCAACCACGAATCGGTCGGACCCGACGGGCGCAGCGTCCCCGGAATCCACCTCGGCTACAGCGACGACGGCGGCGACACCTGGCACCTCGGCGCCAGCGCCGGCGGCGTGTCCGACGACATCTTCGTCAACGAGTCCACCCTGGTGGAGCTGACCGACGGGCGGATCTACGTCAACGTGCGCGAGGCAGGCACGTCGGAGGGCACGCGGGCGTACGCCATCTCCAGCGACGGCGGCGCCAGCTATGACGCTCCGTTCCAGATGGTTCCCGCGTTGACGATGCCGGTCGTGCAGGGCTCGCTGCTGCGTCTGACCGCCACCGACGAAGGCGACGCGCAGAACCGCATCCTGTTCTCCGGCCCGGCCAACCCCGGCAAGCGGGAGGCGCTGACCATCCGCTCCTCGTTCGACGAGGCGAAGACCTGGGAGACCTGGCAGGAGGGCAAGGTCATCAGCTGGGGTCCGGGCGGATACTCCGACCTGGTCAAGATCTCCGATGATCCGGCTCTGGGACCGGTGGCCGGCGTGCTCTACGAAAGCGGCGTGGCCGCCCTGTACGAGGTCATCCAGTTCGTGCGGTTCAACGAGGCGTACTTGGACACCCCGAACGGCACCCCGCCGAGTCTGCCGCCGGCACCGGCGCCGGGCCCGACGACGCCGGACGCGTCGCCCCGCTACGACAACACCGCGTACGTCCGCGGCAACCCCACCCTCGGCGAAGGCCGGTACGGCACCGGGCTCGCGGCCGACGGCGTCGACGACTACGTGGAGATGCCGTTCAACCAGACCCTCGACCTCGGTGACGACCAGTTCACGATCATGACGTGGTTCCGCTACACCGAGACCTCCGGCAGCATCGTGATCTGGTGGTGCTACCAGGTGGGTACGGGAGCCGCCCAGATCTGGCTGCGCGCCGAACCGGCGAGCAACCGCATTCGGGGTGTCGTGGGCACCGGCCAGGGCGACGCGAACATCACCATCCCCGGCGCGTACAACGACGGGAAATGGCACCACGTCGCCATGCAGCGCACGGCGACCCGGGTCACCGTGAACATCGACGGCGCGACCGTCGTCGACCTCGCCGCGCCCCGCGGCTCGGTGACCACCGGCAAGGAGTTCGGCATCAACAGCGTGTTCCTGGGTCGCCGCGTCGACGGCCTGAACAACACGTTCAAGGGGGACCTGGACGAGTTCCGGATCTACGGCCGTGCGCTGACCGCCGAGGAGCTGACCGAGATCCGTACGCACAACGTGCCGATCGCCGGGCAGCTCAAGCTGCGCCTGCCGTTCGACACCATCAACCCGCAGAGCTAGCGCGGCTGGCGTGATCATTGCGCCAGCCATGTCGTATCGAGCGGCGAAATGTCCGGCGAAACAGCATGGCTGGCGCGATGATCATCACGCGGAGAGCTGTCCGATCAGACGATATTCGGGTGGCCGTTCCGGTTGACGGTCAATGATCTTGCGGGCAAGATGCCACACAAGATCGATCGAACGTCCAGATTGGAGCGACGCGTTGCAGCGATTCCTCAGGGGCGGCATACTCGCCGCGGCCACCGCGCTCGCCACGGCGGTGTTGATGCCCGGCACCGCCCAGGCCGCGGCGACCCCGGACATCACCATCTACATCACGAACAGCTTCACCAACGTCGCGTCGATGAGCTTCCACGACGACGGTGACAAGTTCACGGTGTGCGACCTGTACGCCGACGGCCACGGCGTACGCGGCTCCCTCTACTACGCCGGCGACCGGGTGGCGACGCTCTACAACGGCTCCGGTACGGGCGCCTGCAAGAGCTTCACCTATGACGTCAAGGCAGCCGCCGGCGGCTATGACATGTGGGTGTGCCTTGTGGACGGTTCCGGTGACACGACCGGAAGCGGCTGTCAGTACAAGCAGATCTCGGAATAAGGGGAAGCCATGCGACGAATCGCTTATGCCGCAGTGACGTTGTTCGTGGCCGTGGTGGCCACCCTGGTCACGCCGACCGCCGCGAGCGCGGCGCCGACTCCGGAGAACGACCACGCGGTCGCCGCCACCGTCGACACCGTTCTGAGCTGCTATTCCATCGACGGCGCCAAGGTCTGTTACGAGAAGAGCGGCGACAAGTGGTGGGTGCAGGACACCGCCAAGGACGGCATGTCGGCCGTCGCCGACTGGCGTAACTACCTGACCGCCAACGGCGACCTGTACCGGCAGGGCAAGTGCATCAACTCCCTGGGCTACGGCAACTGGGGCGTCTGCAACAAGAACTACTACGAGACCAGCAAGCTGATCATGCGCATCTGCGTCATCGACTACTCGGGCGGTGGCTCGGTCTGCTCCAGCTGGGTGACCGTCCAGGCCGGCGTCATCGAGGCGTAACGGCCTCAGGCACGCGGAGGCCCGCTGGAGATCGTCTCCAGCGGGCCTCTTGTCGACTATCCCGCTGTCAGCGGGCCTCTTCGGCCGGGCCGCGGCGGCGGCTCAGCACCAACAGGGTTCCGGCGATCAGGACGGCGAACACGGCCAGTCCACCGACGACGAACCCGTCGTGATCGTTCGGCTCGTCCGCGCTCGCCTCGACCAGCGGAGGGTCGGTCTCGTCGGCACTCGCCACCACCAACGCACCGTCGGCTGTGGCGGACGGCGACAGCGTGGGCGACACCGAAGGACTGGCCGACGGCGTACTCGATGGGGCACTCGACGGCGATCGTGACGGCGAGGTACGCGACGTCGTGGAACCCGACGATCCAGAGGACCCGCTCGCATAGCACCCGTTGACGGTGATCTTCAGGCGGAAGTTGTTGTTGTACTGGTTCTGGTCCGACAACGCGGTGCTGGTGCTCTCACCGGGCCCCTCATAGCCGAGGGCGTACCCCTTGTCGCAGCGGTCGATGCGCAGCGACAGCTTCACGGTGGCCGTCGATCCGACCGCCATGTTCTCCTTGCGGCACGAGAACGACGTGCCCGCCTTCACACAGCCGGAGCCACCGGCGTACGACATGCCCGGCGGCATGCGGGACGCGCTCAGCACGATCCAGGGCTGCACTCCCGGGCCGTTGTTGCGGATCGTCGTGGTGACGGTGACGACCTGGCCGACGTCGCCGCGCGGCGTCGTGGACGAGATCGCCATATCGGCCACGTCCGCCTCGCCCGCGATGGTGATGGATCCGGTCGCGTTCGGGTCGGTCGGCGTCGGACTGCCCGTCAGATGCAGCTTGACGGTGCCTGCCCGGCCCGCCGGGGCGTCCGCCACGGCTTGGAAGATCGCGTACGCGGTCTTCTTGGACTTCGACACGGTCCCGAACTTGCAGGTGATCTTGGTGCTAGTGAACGTGCACGGCCCGTCCGCGCCGACGACGCGTACGCGGGCCGAGATCGCCGACGCGTCGAGGGTCACGACCGCATTGGTGATCGGCGTCGACCCCCAGGCCTGTACGCCGATGGGCACCCGAGTCGGCGAACCACGCCCGATCGAGGTGCCGATTCCGCTGCCGTAGACGACGAAGAACGGCGCCGCCCCGGCGGTGGCGGCCTGTGCGGCGGCCGGTGCGATGAGCGTACCGGCCAAGATCATGAGAATCAGGACGACAGCCCGGCGGACCATCTGCACCTCCCCGTATATCGATGCGGCGCTGATGGTAACCGAAGACACCCGGCCGGCGGGACCGGTCCGTCGGCCGAAAAGGAAGCGCCCGCACTGAAGAGTGCGGGCGAGAGTGTGGGCGCTTGTCAGGCGGCGTCGAGGGCCGCGGTGATCTTGCGGGTCATGTCCGCCAGGACCGGGGTGGGCTTGCTGTCGCCGAGTGCCGATTCGACGGCGACCAGGACGATGCCGCGGTAGTTGTCGGCCTCGGCCGGGGCCTGCGCCTTGAGCAGGCTCATCGCCTCGGTCAGCGCGGGCAGCACCTTGTCGGCCAGCTCCGCGACGGACTTGCCGCTCAGGTCCATGCCGCCCTTCTTCTCGGCGAGCACGTGCCCGACCGGGCCGGTGGCCGAGGCCAGCGCGATCGAGCCGCTGGTGGCGATCTTGTGCGGCGAGCCGTTGACGGCGCCGGCCGCGGCGAGCAGGGACACCGCGCCGTACGCGCCGGTCCGCAGGGTCTGCTTGTCGTCGGCGGTGAAGGTGATGGACATTTCGTTCTCCTTTGTTGGCGTGCTTGCTTCGTTTGCGATGTGACTACGATCGGCCGCCGTCCTGTCATGGGACCGTCGTCGGGCTGTCACGGGCGGCCCGCGCGCTGTCATGAGCGATCCAGCGCGCCGGTGATCTCCCGAGTCACCTGCGCCATCGCCGGACCGGGCTCGCGCCATTGGGTGCGGATCGCCGCCTCGAGGGCGACCAGAACGGTGCTGCGGAAGTTGTCGGACTCCGCCGGAGCCCGTTCCCGGAGCAGGTTCATCGCCGCCGACAGTGCCGGCAGGACCTGCGCCGCGAGGTCGGCCACCGAGGTGCCGCTCAGATACACCCCGGCCTTCTTGTCGGCGAGCACCCCGCCGACCGGGCCGGTCGCCGAGGCGAGCGAGATCGAGCCCTCGGCCGCGATCCGGTGCGGCGTGCCGCCCGCGCCCCCGGCCGCCGCCAGCAGCGACACCGCGCCGTACGCCGCCGTCCGGATGGTGAGTTTGTCCTGCTCGGAGAAGGTGATGGACATGTCGTGACTCCTTTGGAGAACAGGCGAGGTCAGCTACGGGGGCCGAGGAAGTAGCCGCCGCTCGCGTCGAGTACGCCGCCGGTGATCCAGCGGGCGTCGTCGGAGGCCAGGAAGGCGACCGCCGCCGCGATGTCGGCCGGCTGCCCGACCCGGTTGAGCGCATTGGCGGCGGCGAGGCGGTCTTCGGCTGCCGCCGTGGCGAGCATCCAGCCGGAGGAATCGGTGACGGTCGGCCCCGGAGCCACCGCGTTGACGGTGATGCCGCGTACGCCGACCTCCTGGGCGAGGCTCCGGACGAGCACGTCGATCGCGCCCTTGGTCATCGCGTACGCCACCTCCGGCGACACCACCCGGGTGGCCGCCGAGGAGACGCAGATGACCCGTCCGCCGTCGGACATCACCGGCAGCGCTCGCTGAATGAGGAAGAAGGGCGCCTTGACGTTGACCGCGAACAGCCGGTCGAACGACGCCTCGGTGGTGTGGGCGAACGAACCGACCGTGGCCAGGGCGGCGTTGCTGACCAGGACGTCCAGCGGCCGCCCCGCCAGACCCGAGGCCAACCCGGCGAACAGAGCGTCCAGCTCGCCGGGTACGCCCAGCTCAGCCCGGACCGCGTACGCTCGCCCGCCGGCCTGCTCGATCTCGGCCACCGTCCGCCCGGCCGCCTCGTCGTCGTGGCCGTAGTGCACCGCGACCAGTGCGCCGTCGACCGCCAGGCGCAGCGCGATCGCCCGGCCGATGCCGCGAGAGGCCCCGGTCACCAGGGCGGTCTTGCCGTTCAGCGCGGTCATCTCGCACTCCTTGCTCAGATCGACTGCGCAGAACGCTAAGTTCGGCCACCTCAGAAGGAATGAGTAAGGTGACTCATGATCCGCGAATAGGTACGAGGGATACGTGATGCTGCAAGGACGTGCGGAGGAGATCCGGGCCGTCGAGGCGCTGTTGGCCGACGCGAGAACCGGTACCAGCGGCGTCCTCGTGCTCCGAGGCGAACCAGGATTGGGCAAGTCCGCGCTGCTCGAGTACGCCGCTCAGGCCGCCGACGGGGTCACCGTGCTGCGCGGCGCAGGCGTGGAGACCGAGGTGGAACTGCCCTTCGCCGCCCTGCATCTGCTGCTGCGACCCGCCCTCGACCGGCTCGACACGCTGCCCGAACCGCAGGCCGTCGCCCTGCGTGGCGCGTTCGGCCTGGCCCCGCTGGGTCAGACCGACAAGTTCCTGGTCGGGCTGGCCACCCTCAGCCTCCTGGCGGAGTTGGCCGAGAACCGCCCGCTGCTGGCCGTCGTCGACGACGCCCAATGGTTCGACCAAGCCTCGGCCTCGGCCCTGCTCTTCGCGGCCCGTCGGCTGCATTCCGAAGGTGTCGCCCTGCTGATCGCCGCGCGCGACGACCAAGCCGCCTTCCCCACCTCCGGTCTGCCCGAGCTGCGCCTCGGCGGACTGGTACGCGACGACGCCGAACTCCTGCTGAACGACGGGCTCCCCGCCCACCTGCGGGAGCAGGTGCTGGCCGAGGCCGGCGGGAACCCGCTGGCCCTCATCGAGCTGTCGAAGGCGGCCGGCGCGGGCGAGCTGGAACTCGCCGGGCCGCTCCCGCTGACCGATCGGCTCCTCGACGCCTTCGCCGGGCAGATCCAGCGCATGCCCGACCCCACCCGGAAGATGCTCGCCGTGGCGGCCGCCGAGGACACCGGCGCGCTCGGCATCGTCCTCGCCGCGTCGGGCACGTTGACGATCCCGGCCGACGCGCTGGAGCCCGCCGAGCTGGCCGGGCTCGCCAAGGTCACCGGTGGCGTCCTGCGATTCCGCCATCCGCTGCTGCGCTCGGCGGCGTACCACAGCATCTCCTCGGCCCAGCGCCGCGCGATCCATCAGGCCCTGGCCGGAGCGGTGAGCGACGACCGGCGGGCGTGGCACCTCGCCCTGGCCGCGACCGGACCGGACGAGGAGATCGCCGGCGCCCTCGAACAGTCGGCCGAGCGGGCCGGCGCCCGCCTCGGCTACGCGGCGATGGCGACCGCCTACGAACGTTCCGCGCAGCTCAGCGCCGACCCGGGACAGCTGGCCCGTCGGCTGGCGGCCGCCGCGCTGGCGGCCAAGGAAGCGGGGCAAGGCCGCCGGGCGGCGGACTTGAGTGAACGCGCCGCGCACCAGACCACCGATCCGGTGACCTTGGCGCGGCTCTCCGACGTCCGGGCAGCGGTGGCCTACGACGAGGGCTCGCCACGCGGAGCGGCTCGTTTCCTGGTCGACGGCGCGACCCACGTCGCCGAAGCCGATCCGCGGACCGCCGCCCGTATGCTCATGGCCGCGGCGCACAACATCTGGGCCGCGGGCGATCCGGCGCTCGCCGCAGAGGCGTCCCGTCTGCTCGATCGGCTGGGGCTGCCGGCCGACGACAGTCTCGTCAGCCTTACCCGCGGCGTGGCGCTCGTCTACGGCGGCGACCTCGAATCGGGCTACCCGATGGTGGACGGCTTCCTCCGGCAGGCTTCGACGTCCGGCGTCCCGGCCCAGATGATGGCCGCCAACCTCACCTTCATCTGCGGCCGCCTCGATCAAGCCGTCGAACTCACCACCGCGATCGCCGCCGGCTGCCGGGCCGAGGGCCGGATTCGGCTGCTTCCCTTCGCGCTCAACCATCTCGCGTACACGCAGGTCGTGATTGGACACCACCGGGACGCGCGCGACAACGGCGAGGAAGGGCTCCAGCTCGCGCTCGACACCGGCCAGCCGCACGCCGCCACCGGCCTGCGCGGCCAGCTCGCCTGGTTGGCCGCGGTCGAGGGCGACGAGGAACGCTGCCGCCCACTGGCCGAATCAGCCTTGGCGTTCGCGGTCAGCCACAACGCCCCGGCCGTCGCCCTGCTGCCGATCTGGGCGCTGGCCATGCTCGACCTGACCCAGGGCCGCGACCAGGCGGCCCTCGACCGACTCCAGGCACGTCCCGCCGGCTCGTCACACTTCGGCACCAGATTCGTCGTCGACGAGGTCGAAGCGGCGGTACGCCTCGGCACACCCGATCGCGTCCGCGAATCGATGGAGCTGGCCGAGCGCTGGACCGACTTGTCCGGCGAGGACTGGGCGAACGCGCTGATCGCACGCTGCCACGGATTGCTCCGCGACTCGGAGGCAGACTTCGCCCGGGCGTTGGACCTGCACAAACTCGCACCCCAGCCGTACGAACAGGCCCGAACCCGGCTGGCCTACGGCGAGTGGCTGCGCCGCCGGCGTCGCAAGGCCGAAGCCCGCCCGCACCTGCGCGAAGCGCACGAAGCCTTCGAACGCCTCAACGCGCGACCGTGGGCCGACCGCGCCGCCGCCGAACTGCGGGCCGCCGGGGAAGTCACACCCACCCGGCGTCGCGTCGATCCCGGCGCCGCGCTGACCGCCCAGGAACTCCAAGTCGTACGCCTAGCCGCGACGGGCGCCACGAACCGTGACATCGCAGCGCACCTGCTGCTCAGCCCGCGCACCATCGGCCAGCATCTGTACAAGGCGTTCCCGAAGCTGGGCATCTCCTCCCGGACCGAGTTGGCCCGGCTGGACCTCGACCGGCTCTAAGCCGTCCTTGCCGTGAAGTGGTCGGCGAGCCGGGCCACGCCGACGGAACATGCCACCAGCGCCACGCTGCCGACGACGTCGAGCAGGTAATGGTTGCCCGTGGTCAGCACGACGACGATCATCAGCAGCGGGAAGACCCACGCCAGCAAAGCCCACCGTGGATGGCGTACGCGAACCGCCGCCCACACCGCGTACGCGCACCACAGCGACCAGGCCACGTGCATGCTGGGCATGGCCGAGAAATGATTCTGGCCGCTGCCGGGGTCCCGAGTCTCCGCGCCCCAGAACGGGTCGGTCTCGGCGATGACGTCGACGATGCCCGGCAACGCCAGCCGGGGCGGCGCCATGGGCAGCAACCAGAACATGGGCAGCACCAGGACCGTCATCGCGACCGCCGCCCGGCGGACGTGCCGATAGACCTCGGAGTGCCGCAGGTACGCCCAGACCAGTACGCCGAGCACCACCAGGTAGTACGAGCGATAGAAGACCACCGCGGGTGCGGCGAAACCCGGATACTCGACGAGCCACCGATTCGCCCACAGCTCGACGTCCAGCCCGAGTGCCCGTTCGAGCCCCTGCAACGAACTCGCGTGGGCCATGGCCGCCACCGCGTCCTTGCCGGCGGACGTGTGCAGCCACGCGAACAGCCAAAGCCACAACGCCAGCCCGCCGAACTCCACCACAGCCGCCAGAATTCGGCGCAGCGGCCACGCCGTCGTCTCTTCGCTCACACGTCCTAGACGGTCGACCGCCGCAGAGGGTTGCATGCGGCGTCCACGGCGGACCGAGCCGGTACGGACACCGGTACTGAGCCGCGGCGCGCACCGGATTTCCGTACGCGTCCCGATGCCCTGCGATCGCGTACTTCCTAGATTTCGAGCCAGTCTTCCTCTTCTCTAGGAGTTCTGATGTCGATGCGTTGGGTGGCGGCGGCGACGATTGCGGTCGCACTGGCGGCAGGCGCGAGCGGGTGCGGCGATTCGTCGGATACGGCCGGCACTGGAAGCGGCGCTGGGGCGTCCACGGCCGGCAAGGATTCCAAGGCGAAGGGAGCGAAGGCGTGCGACCTGCTGAAGCCGGCCGACGCCGCCGGGCTGCTCGGCGTCGACTCGCCCAAGCCGTCCAAGCAGACGAACAAGGAGTGCGTGTACACCAGCGGCACCAAGTTGGTGCAGATCGCCGTCGAGCCGGGCACCTTCGATCCGTCGATCTTGGAGTCGGTGTTCCGCGGCCGGGCCGTGAAGGTCGAAGGGCTCGGCGACGTCGCGTACACGTTCCAGAACCAGGCGATCGGCCAGACCCACGTCTGGGCCAAGGGCCAGTACCTGACGCTGTCGGTCGGCGCGACCACCGTCGACGACACCGTGGCGGCCTCGAAGCAGCTCGCCGAGACGGCCGTCGGTCGCCTCTGAACCAGCCCCCGACGGTGCGGCCTCCCCGGGCCACACCGTCACACTTCGTCGGCGGCCCGCTGGAGACGTTCCCTTAGGTGGCGAGCCACACTCCCCCGGTACACCCGCAGAACGCTCTCCAAGGTGTCGCGAACGTCGGGATCGGGATGGTCGGCCAGGTACGCGAGTTCCTCCGCGCCACCACGTCGTTTCCTGCCCAGCTCGTAGAGCACCTCGATGATCTCGTCCGCAGACTCCGCCGCATGCAACCGGGCCATCAGCTCGCTCTTCGGCCGGGCGGGCGGGTCGTCGTCGTAGGGGAATCGGCGCCGAAGGCGGTCCACTTTGTACGTTCCGGGCTGAAGGCACGCCGGGCAGGTACAGGGACGCCGGCCGCGCGCGGACGGCTGATACCGCCAGCCGATACCCTGCGGAACTCCGCGTACGCGCCGAATCTCACTGACGGTGATCGCGCGCGGTACGAATACCTCGTACCCGCGCGGATCGTCGAGGCCGCGTACCGCCGCGATCGCTGCCGCCGCGCTCACCTCTCGCGGCAGTTCGCTGTATCGCCCGACGGCCACCGGCTCGTCGTCGGGCAGCCGCAGATGCACCGCCACGAGCACACCCGGATGCCAGCGGCGCAGCTCGCGTACCCATTGGTAGGTCAGGGTGAACGACGGCAACACAGGCATGCAGTACACGCCACGGATACCGATCCGCCCTCTGCTACGCGCGGCGATGCCCGAGCGCTCGATCCGCCGAGCCGACCGCTCCGCCGTGATGTGCACGAACTCCGCCACGCCCGGCATAGTAGCCAGCCGGAGACGGCGGTGCTCCGGAGTTTCTGGTGCTCACCCCCGGTCAGTAGACGATGTTGTCGCGGCCGTTGGACGTCGCCAGCCAGATTTCGACGGTCGAGGCCGACCCGGTCGTCCGCAGCTCGACGCAGGTGTCGTACGGGTTGAGCCAGCCGACGTGACGGCACTGGAACTGCGGCGGTGCGAAGTCGAACCAGGTGGCCCGCCAGCCTTTCGTCTGTTCGAGGTGGAGGCCGAGGCGACGGGTCAGCTCGGCCTGCGTACCGGTGCCTTCGACGGTTATGCGGCGCGTGCAGGCATTGGTGCACCCGGTCTCCTCGTGCACCACCGTCATGCCTGCCGGCAGGGGCAGGACCGTGTCGCTCGGCGGCACTGTCTCGGCCCCGACGACCGGGACCGCGAGCGTCACGGTCACGCCGAGCAGCCACACCAGTGCGCCGGGCAGTAGCCGCGCGCCCAGGTGCGCGAGCCGCTTCGCCTCGTACGCGACCGCGCCCGCCACGAGGAGTCCGGCCCCGACGAGGTGCCACCGAAGTCCGTCGTCGATCGTGGGCGGGCTGGCGTAGCTGCCGGCGGAGACAGTCCAGACCGACCAGGCCAGCACCCAGACGGCCAGCGCCAGGCCCACACGCCAGGCGTACGCACGGCGCCGGGCCAGCAATGCCCAGGCGATCGGGAAGATCAACACCATCGGGACGAGCACTGCGACCTCGACCGGTTCGAGCAGCTCGTCGGCGATCGGGTCGCCGGGCTGGAGAACGGGCCAGACCGGAGCGGTGGCGGCGACCGCGGCCGCCACCGTAAGCAGCCGGTACACCAAGTCACGCGGGTTCACGGGGCCTTCGACGCGTACACCCGGGGATCGGTTGCGTCATCGGGTATAACTGTCCATAGTCTGCTCACACCCCTGCGGCGGCTGGGGCTACTTCGACGAATTGGACGTTGTGGTGGCTCTCAATCCGATCCCGGATCTGCTCGACGCGCTGCGGGAAAGCCTCGTCGGCGTCACCGACGGCCAGGTGGCCCAATACATCCCGGAACTCGCGCACGCGGAGCCGGGCTGGTTCGGGCTCGCCCTGGCCACGCTCGACGGCCACGTGTACGCCAGCGGCGACGCCGACCGGCCGTTCACCCTCCAGTCCGTCTCGAAACCCTTCGTGTACGCGCTGGCGCTGACCGATCGTGGGCTGGACGAGGTCGTCAGCCGCGTCGGGTTGGAGCCCAGCGGAGAGGCGTTCAACGCCACCCGGCTGGAGCCCGGGACGGGCCGCCCGCCGAACCCGATGGTCAACGCCGGGGCGATCCTGACCACGTCGCTGGTGGACGACGGGTTCCCCCGCATCCTGGCCGGGCTTGAGGCGTTCGCCGGGCGCGTACTCGGGGTGGACGAGCGGGCGTACGAGTCGGAGGTCGAGACCGGCGACCGGAACCGCGCGATCGCCTACTTGATGCGTACCGCTGGATCTTTGCGGGCCGACGCCGAGCAGAGCGTGCGGCGCTACTTCCGGCAGTGCGCGATCCAGGTGACCGCCCGCGATCTGGCGGTGATGTCCGCGACCCTGGCCAACGGGGGGGTCAACCCGGTGACCGGCGTGCAGGTGGTCACCCGCGACACCGCGTCGCACGTGCTGACCGTCATGGCGACCTGCGGGATGTACGACTTCGCAGGGGAATGGCTGCTCCGGGTGGGTCTGCCCGCGAAGAGCGGGGTCAGCGGCGGGATCACCGGGGCGCTGCCCGCGCAGCTCGGCATCGGGCTGTTCAGCCCGCCGCTGGACGAGCGGGGCACGAGCGTCCGCGGCATCGCGGCGTGCGAGGAACTGTCGGCGCGCTTCGGCCTGCACCTCATGCGACCGCCCGCGCGCACCGCGTCAGCCGTCTACCTCACCGAGAACGGCGACCGCCTCCTCGTCCGCGGCCTGCAGGGCGACTTCGGGTTCGCCGCGGCGGAGGCGCTGACCCGCGACGTCGCCGGTCACGCCACCCAAGGCCGGCTGCTGGTCCTCGACCTCGACCGGGTCGGCCGGCTACACCCGGTCGCCGTCCACCTGCTCGGCACGCTGATCGAGCGGCTGGCCGCCTACGGGATGACGACGGTGGTGGCCGACGTCAACCGGCGCGGTCTGCTGCCGCAGGCGCATCGCGAGTTCCCAGGACTGGACGCGGCCCGGCACTGGTGCGACGCAAGCCTGCTCAGGGCGTAGCCGGCGGCCTGAGCGGATCCGCCAGATCCCACCCTCGGGCCAGTAGCTCGTCGCACGCGGCCAGCGCGGCGGCGAGCCGGACCTCTGGCGTTCCGGTGACCTCGACGACCGGTACGCCCCAGCCGCGCAGCTCGGCGCGAAAGCGTTCGTTCATCCACGTACGCAGGTGTTCTCCGTCCCGCAGCCCGTCGTCCTCGAACGGCACGCCCTTCTCGTCCGTCAGGAGATACAGAGCTGGCTTGCGCGCGGCGGCGCGTACCTCGGGTGAGGTGGAGCCGAGGTAGCGCTCCTCCCAGATGGCTGTCGCCCACGCGTCTGTGTCGCAGACGAGCAGCGGCGACCCGGTACGCGCGGCGGCGTCCTCGGCGGCGTTCTGGGCGTACGCGACCTCGATGAAGTCGTCGCGGTCCCAGGTGACGTCGAAGACAGTCGCCTCAGGGTCACACTGACGCAGGTCAGCCAGCTTCCGTTCGGTCAACTCGCGGCCGAATTCGGGCACCCAGTTCGTCGCGGCCCACACTCCTCCCCGATCCCGCAACGCCTGCGCAAGCGCTCGGGCGAGCGTCGTCGTGCCGGTCGACTCCGCCCCGACGACCACCACGCGGCGAGTGAACCAGGCCCGCACCGGCTCGGCCAGCAGCTCCCAGTACGCCACCGGATCAGCGCGTACGGCGGTTCCAGAGACGGCCGCAACCGATCGGGCGGGGTCCACGCTGACGTGGGTCGCGTCGAACCGGGCCGCTAATTCCTCCCCGTATGCCTCCGACGTGAACACCGCGTCCACGTCGTCCGTGTCGAGGGCGGATCGGAAGATCTCACAATGAGCCTTCCACGCGTCCGGGTCGGCGTAGTCGATCGGGTGGTCGTCGATCACCCCGGCGAACCGCACCCAGCCGGTGTCGGCGTGCACCTGCCGCAGCCAGTTCAGCCGCAGGTCCAGTGGAATGGATTCCTGACTCGACGGCGCCACCACGACGGTGACGCGCGCGCAGGCCGCGGCAGCGGCGCGGATCAGATGGTGGTGGCCTGCGTGGGGCGGGTAGAACTTGCCGACCACCATTCCGTGCCGAAACACCGTCAGACCGCCGTGGCCGACGACGGGGCAGGCGTACGCAGATCGGTCAGCCAGGCACGCAGCCCGAGTACGCACAACGCCAGAAACCCGACGTAGAGGATCGAGGTCAGCCACAGATCCTTGTACGCGTACAACGGGATGTAGATCAGGTCGGCGGCGATCCACAGCCACCAGCTCTCCAGCAACTTGCGGGCCTGCCCATAGGTCGCCAGCAGCGACAACGCGGTAGTCAGCGCGTCGGCCAGCGGAACCGTGGACGAGGTGTAACGGTCGAGGAAGAAGGCCAATGCAGCGGTCAGAACGACGCCCGCCGTCAGCAAGCTCAGCCATTCCGGACCCGAGGTGCGCCGTACCGGCAGCGCGTTGCGCGACTGGCCCGCGTACACCCACTGCCACCAGCCGTAGAAACCCAGCACCACATAGAGGATCTGCAGCCCGGCGTCGGCGTAGAGGCCGGCGTACCAGAACACGACCATGAGCAGCAGCACGTTGAGAATGCCGACCGCCCAGTTGGCGATGTGCTGACGCACGACGAGCCAGACACACCACGCACCGGTTGCGAACCCCAGCAGCTCGCCCCAGGTGGTCGGGGCGCCGAACAAGGTGAACGCAGCCGAGGTCAGCCAGTTGAGCACGAGTCCTCCAGGGGTGGTCGGCACACCCTACCTGGCCTCCGAGACGATGTGTCAGCGCTCGCGACAGCCTGGGAACAGTCCCGTGACAGGACGGCCGCCGATCGTAATCGCCATGCCAACCTTTGAGACTCCCGCGCCGATCTCCGCTTCCGTCGACATCGTCCTCGGCGACATCACCTTCGCTGCCGGCGAGCGCGCCGACACCGTGGTCGAGGTCCAGCCCATCGATCCCACCCGGCCGCTCGACATCCAGGCCGCCGACCAGGTCATCATCGAGTACGCCCAAGGCAGGCTGCAGGTCAAGCACCCGAAGCTGCGCACGGCGTTCGCCAGCCGCTACGGCTCGGTACGCGTACTGGTGTGGTTGCCGGCCGGTTCGCATGTTCAGGGGAACACCGCCGAGGGCGAATACGTCGTTCAGGGTGTGGTCGGCTCGTGCCGGCTGAAGAACGCCATCGGTGACATCCGGGTCGAGCAGGCTTCGGAGGTACGCCTGAAGACGTCCGGCGGCCGGGTGACCGTCGACCACGTGACCGGTTCGGCCGACGTCTCCGCCAACGGGGCGGTCCGCGTACGCCGCATCGACGGTGACGCGGAGGTGACCACCGTCGGCGGCGAGATCTGGATCGGCGAGGTCGGCGGTGAGCTGCGGGCGGATTCGTCCGTCGGCGGCATCACCGTCGAGGTGGCGCACGCGGCCGTCAAGGCGAAGACCGCCACCGGGCACATCCGCGTCGGCCGACTCGGCAGCGGCCCGGTCGACCTGTCCGCCGCCATCGGCAAGCTGGAGGTCGGCGTACCGGCGGGCATTGCCGTCCGGTTGGACGCGCACACCCCGACCGGCCGGGTCCGCAACCTGCTGGACGCCGCCGACGACCAGTCCGGCCGGACGGTCAAGGTACGCGCACGCTGCAACGGTGGTGGAGACATCGTCGTCCACCGCGCCGACGCGTCGCTCAGCTCGCGAGGGTGATCTCGGCCAGCTCCTGCCAGTCTCGGTCCCGCCCGTCCTGGAGCGCCTCGGCGAACACGGCTTCGCCGAGGCGCTGCCGCACTTCCTCGCCGATCCGGGCGGCGTCGGGCTGCGTACGATCAGGCATTCCGCGCACGTTCTCACTGGCCGCGAGCAGTCGCGCGGCTTGTTCGTCCTGTCCTTGCCGGGCGGCCTGATCCGCGATCCCGACCAGCACCTGCGCGATCATCGGCCGATAGCTGAGCTGGACCGCCGCCCGCAACGCCCCGGCCCGGTACGCGCGGGCCTCGCCGAGGTCCTCGGCGAGGTAGCCGCGCACGTCCTGGAGCAGGACGTACAGGCCGCTCGTGTCGTCGCCGGGCCGCATGCGGATCGTCGCCAGATGCTCCCGCGCCTGGTCCGCCTCGCCCCGGAACCGCGCGAGTTGCGCTTGTGCCAGCGCGACTTCGCCCAGGGTGTCCGGCCAGGTGATGCCGTCGGCCGCCCGCACCGCCTCCGCCAGGGTGATCAGGCTGGCCCGCTCGTCGCCGAGCAGCCAATACAGCTGGGCCTGCCGGGTCCGGATGCTGACCACCTCTTCGGTCCCGCCCACTTCGACGAGCACCGCGGCCGCTTCCTCGTAGTACGCGCACGCCGCCGCGAACTCGCCGCGCGGGCCGAGCCGATCCGCCAGGAAGGTCAGCGCTCCCGAGATCCCCCACCGTTCGCCGAGCGCCCGCGATTCGGCGAGGGCGGCTTCGATGTCGTCGTCCACCTGGTCCACTTCGCGGCCGAGGGCGAGCCGCAGCCGGCTGCGCGTGAGCCGGGCCTGCGCCCGCACCCACGGATCGGCGTCGTGGATCAGCGGCTCGTACGCCGGCAGGAAGTCGGCCGGTTCCCGCAGCATGCGTTCCAGCGGCCGGGCGAACGCGAGCAGCGGATGCGTCGACCCGCTGAGTTCGGTGTATCGGTAGGCGTCCTCGATCCACTGCTGCGCCTGGTATTGGTCGCCGGCCGCGCCGGAACTGACGAAGAGCGTGACGATGGTGCAGGCCAACGCGCGTACCTCGGCGGACACCTCACCGGGAACGGAGGCCCCGGCGATGCTCAGCTCGGTGCCCTCGGCCCGATGCCCGCTGAGGAACCAGTACCACCCCGCCGCGCCGACCAGCCGCATGGCCTCCTCTGCCCAGCCTTCGGCGATCGCCAGACGCAGGGCCGCGCTGATGTTGTCGTGCTCGGCTTCCACTTTGGACATCCAGGTGAGCTGCTCGGCCCGGCGCAGATGCGGATCAGCCGTCTCGGTCAGCTCGACCACATATCCGACGTACGCCCGCCGCGCGGACTCGGCGTCGCCGGATTCGGTCAGGCGCTGGTCGGCGTACTCGCGGATGGTGTTGAGCATCCGATAGCGTGGCTCGTCCTCGCCGTACGCGAGCAGCAGCGACTTCTCCGTCAACGCGGTCAGCAGGTCGAGGGCGTCGTTGCCGTCGGCGCACACCCGTTCGGCCGCTTCGAGGCTGACCCCGCCGGCGAACACCGACAGCCTGCGCAGCAGGTCCCGCTCGGCCTCGCTGAGCAGGTCCCAACTCCAGTCCACCACCGCGCGCAACGTCCGGTGCCGGGCTAGCGCCGTCCGGCTGCCGCCGGTGAGCAGCTGGAATCGGTCGTCGAGCCGATCCGCCAACTGCTCCACCGACATCGTCCGCAGCCGCGCCGCCGCCAACTCGATCGCCAGCGGCATCCCGTCGAGCGCCCGGCATACGCGTGCCATCGTGGCCAGCGTCCGTTCATCGGAACCGACGTTCCGGCGTACCGCCTCGGCCCGATCGCGGAGCAACCGGACCGCGGGCGACGCGCCGACCTCGGCGGCCGGCGCACCCTGCGCGGGCAGAGCGAGCGGCTCGACCTGCCACAGCGCCTCGCCGGTGATACCGAGCGGCTCGCGGCTCGTGGCGATGATCCGCAGCCGCCGGCACTCGCCGAGCAGCCGGTCCGCGAACTCCGAAACCGCCTCGATCATGTGCTCGCAGTTGTCCAGGACCAGCAACATCACCCGGTCCCGGACCGCGGCGACCAGCCGGTCCACCGCGTCACCGCCCGGGGCCCCGCCGCCCGCCGACTGGTCCCGCAGGCCGATCGCGGTCAGCGTGGCCTGCGCCAGCTCACCGCCCGCCTGGAGCGGGGCCAGCTCCACCAGCCACGCGCCGTCCGGCAGGTCGCCGAGCATCGTCCGCGCGGTCTCCGTGGCGAGCCGCGTCTTACCGGAACCACCCGCGCCCGTCAGCGTGACCAGCCGGTGCCGGGTCGCCAGCTCCGCGATCGCCGCGACGTCCTCTTCCTTGCCCACGAACGTGGTCAGCTCGGCCCGCAGGTTCGTGCGCCGGTTCTCCGCCCGCCCGCCGATCTCGCCGCGCAAGACCGCCGTGTTCACCGCCGACAACTCGGCCGACGGGTCCACTCCCAGTTCGTCGGCCAGCCGCTCCGACAATTGCTGGTACGCCGTCAGCGCCTCTGCCCCACGTCCCGCCTCGGCCAGAGCGCGCATCAACGCCGCGACGAAGCCCTCCCGCAAGGGATGGCTCGCCACCAACTCCGTCAGCTCGGAGACCAGGTCCGCGCCGCGGCCGAGGCGTACCTCGGCGTCCACGCGATCGCCGAGCACGGCGACGTGCAGTTCGGTCAGCCCGGTGACCGCGGAGTCGAACGCCTTGCTGCCCGACAGGGCGATGCCTTCCATCGCCGTCCCGCGCCACAACCCCAACGCCGTACGCAGCAGGCTGACGCGTACCGGATCGTCGGCCTCGCGAGCCTCGGCGACCAGGCGCTCGAACCGGCTCACGTCGACCGACTCGGGATCGACGGCCAGCCGGTAGCCGCCCGCCTTCGCCTCGACCAGCCCGTCCGGCAGCAGCCGGCGCAGCCGGGACACCAGGACCTGCAGCGCGTTCACCGCGTCGGCGGGTGGCTCCTCGCCCCAGATCCAGTCGACCAGCCGCGTACGCGGAACGATCCGGCCGGGCTCCAGTGCGAGCGCGGCGAGCAACGCGCGCAGCCGGGCGCCCGGCACCTCCACCATGCCGCCGTCGACCTGGACTTCGAACGGACCGAGCAACCCAATACGCACGTGGCCATCTTGCCGCATCGACAGGCCGGTCCGCATATGCCGCAATTCACACGTTCACGGGGTACTCCCAGCAAGGCGGCGCTGAACGACGCCGACCACGCTGTCCAGCGCGATGTAGCCGAGCTCTCGTGAATCGAGACTGCGCTGGTTGTCCCCCAGGACCACGAGCTGACCTGGTGGCACCACGGCGTCGCCGATGCGGGTTCGGGCCGCCTCCGGTACCGGATCGCCCGGCACCGCCGCCACCCGCTTGACCAGCAACGCCGGCCCCATCGGGATCTCGATCGGCGAGGTGAACACCACGACGTCGTCCCGGCGGCACACCCGCGTACGCCGCATGAGCAGCCGATCGCCGTGCTGATAGCTGGGCGCCATGCTCTGACCCTTGACCGTGATGACTTTGACGCGCAGCCGGGCCAGGATCAACACCACGCCGAAAGCCGACAGGACCGCCGCGCTGATCAGTCCGGCCTCCGTCATCCGGCCACCGCCTCGGCCGCCTGGTAATTCGCCGCCTGGTAATTCGCCGCCTGCAGGCGGAACAGCTCGGCGTACTGGCCGTCCAGCGCCAGCAGCGCGTCGTGGGTGCCCTGCTCGACGACGACCCCGTCGGCCAGCACCACGATGTCGTCGGCTTGCCGCATGGTGCCGAGGCGGTGCGAGATGTGCAAACCGGTACGCCCCTCGCGCGTGCGGCGGATGACCTCGGCGAGATCGTGTTCGGCGACCGGATCCAGCCCGGAGCTCGGTTCGTCGAGGATCAGCAGGTCCGCGTCGGTACGCAGCAACGACCGGGCCAGCGCCAGCCGCTGATTCTGACCGCCGGACAGCTGAACGCCGGGATCGTCGGACCCGTCGAAGACGAAGATCCGGCTCAGCATCGTGTCGTACGCGGCAGGCAGCGCCTCGATGGTGTCGTGCAGGCCGACCGCGCGGGCCGCCGCGACGACGCGTCCCTTGTCGTGCATGGTTTCCACGTCGCCGAGGGCGATGTTCTCCCCCACCGGCAGCTCATAGGTCTGGAAGTCCTGGAAGGTGGCGCTGATCCGGCGGCGCAGCCAGCTGAGCGGAAGGTCGCGCAGGTCGACGCCGTCCCAGGTGATCCGGCCGCGATCGGGATCGTAGAACCGGCACAGCAGCTTCACGAGAGTGCTCTTGCCGGCGCCGTTGCGGCCGACCAGACCCGTCGACGATCCGGCCGGGATGACCAGGTCGACTCCCCGCAGCACCCAGGGGCCACTCTCGTCGTATCGGAACCACACGTCCTCGAAGACGATGCCGGTGCGGAGCGGACCAGGCCGCACAGTTCCCTCGACCAGGTCGTCCGGCGCCTGCGCGACGTTGAGGTAGTGCCCGAACAACCGCGTGCAGCGTACGGCGTCCTGCAGGCTGTTGACCATGCCGAGCAGCGCGCCCTGCACGGCGGTCGCGGCCGCCAGGAACAGCGCGAAGTCGCCGGGCGTCAACTCGCCACCGGCGATCCGGTACGCCACGAGCCCCGCGCCCACCGCCAACGCCACCGATCCCAGTCCGCTCAACGAGCCCTGCACGACCGCGGACCTGCCCTGAATCCGCAGCTCGGCCGAGACCGCCGTACGCATCGCGCCCAGCATCCGGTCCCGGAACAGCCCGGCCAGCCCGTAGAGGCGTACCTCCTTCGCCGAGCGCAGATCGGTCAGCAGTTCCTGGTACGCGATCCGCCGCCGATGCGTCGCCATCACCGCGCGGGCGACGTCGGCCTGCCGCCGGGCCACCGTCAGCTGGGCCACGACCGCGAACACCGTGACGACGAGCAGCAGGGCGGCCATCGGTGGCCAGACGGCGACGACCACCCCGACCAGGCTGCCGATCGTCACCACCGAGCGGACCAGGCCGAAGAGGAAGTTGGTCAGCACCGACGGTGCCTCTGCGGCGGCGTCGGTGGCCAGCCGCAGTTCGTCGGCGAACGCCGGATCCTCGAAGCGCCGCAGCCCGCCGAAGCCGCTGACCCGTTGGTAGATCTCGGCCTGGGCCCGGTGCGCGATCGCCGCCTCGGCTCGCCGGTGCAGGAACCCGGCCGCGTAGCCCAGCGCGAGAGCTGCCCCGGTCGCCGCGGCCGCTGCGGCGGCGAGCCCGGCCAGCCGGGCCGGACTGGCCGGCGTCGCACCGGCGAGCCCGTCGATGAGGAGCTTGCTCAGCCACGCCGCGACGGCCGGTCCCATCCCGGCCAGCGCCGTCACCAGGGCCGCGGCGATCAGCGGCCCAGCCGCCGCCCGCCCGGCCAGCGCCAGGGCAGCCACGGCGGCCCGCCGAGGCGACCGACCGGTCACGCCGCGTCCACGAGGTGCGCAGCAGGCAGGAGCGACGCGCGCACCCGCACGATCGTTCCGTCGGCGACCTCCAGCACGGTCGGGTAGGTCGACACCTGGAAGCCCTCCGACGCCGCGTCGCCCAGCGGCGAAAGCACGACTCGCGTCGTCTCGGGCAGCTCGGCGAGGATCTCCTGCACGGCCGGATCGGTGCCGGCGCCGGAGATGACGATCACCAGCCCCGGAACGACCGCTGAGCGGACCTCCTCGACGAGGCTCGTGCACCCGCCGCAGTTCGGCAACAGGAACACCAAGGTATGCCGTCCGTGGCGCAGATCGGCTTCCGAGAATGGTGCGCCGTCGAGCGTGGTGGCCCGGAACGGCCGGACCAGGGCGCCTGCCGACGGCCGGTACGCGGCGGGGTCGACCGGGCCGCTCGTCGTCCGCCACCGCCGGATCAGGGAGAAGGTCAGCAGCAGGTTCAGCGTCACCACCACGGCGAGGATCGCCACGGCGGCCGAGAGGACCGTGATCATCGTGAGTCTCCGGTTCGCGTCAGAAAACAGGGCTGCGGGACACAAGGCTGGGGGCACAAAGGCAGGGACGGCGCCGCAGTCGCCTGCGGCGCCGGTGTGGATCAGCAGCGCGAGCTGGAGACGTAGCAGTACTCGGTGTAGCAGCTCCAGACGTTCTTGTAGCAGATGTACGCGCCGCTGGCCTGACGCAGACACGTACAGGTGCCGCAGGACGAACCCGCTCCCGGGTCGCACGCGCCGGCCTCCGCCTTCGGCAGGAACAGTCCGAGCACGGCATCGCCGGCCCGTCGCATCACCTCGACCATGTAAGCCCTCCGATCAGGAACTGATGATTGGGAATATTGAAGATCGATGGCAGAATGTGCGGCAACAGATTGCACGACATTGCACAGCTCGGGGGGCTGTCCGTTATGGATTCTGTGGATCCGCCGGATCCCGCTTCGGCGACGACCGCCGACGGTTTCGTCACCGTCCTCGCCCGCTTCCGGGTCTGGTCGGGTAACCCGTCCCTCCGAAAACTCCAGCAGCACGCCGAGCGACCCGAGGCGCTGCCGCCGACGACGGTCTCCTGGATCCTGAGCGGCAAGGGCCTGCCTCGGCTGCCGCGCTGGGAGTTCGTCGCCGCCTTCGTCACCGCCTGCCTGCGCTACAGCGGTACGCCGCAGACGCCGTGGGTCGAGGTAGAACGCTGGCGGCAGGCGTGGCGGACACTGGCCCGAGGGCAGGCCGCCAGCGTCACCACTACGGTGCCCGCACAGCTACCGGCGCCGTATCGCCACTTCACCGGGCGGGAGACGGAGCTGAACCTGCTCGACACGGCGTACCGGACGGCCGGGGGCATCGTGGCGATCGTCGGGCCGGGCGGCGTCGGCAAGACGGCCCTCGCCGCGAGCTGGGCACACCAACGCAAGGATCAGTTCCCCGACGGGCAGCTGTACGCCGACCTTCGCGGCTTCCACCCCGACCGGCCGATCTCGGCCGACGTCGCGCTGACCGGCATGCTCACCGCACTCGGCGTACGCCCCTCAGCGATGCCGGACGACCTGCCCGCACGCTCGGCCTTCCTGCGTACGCTGTGCGCCGATCGCCGGCTGCTCATCATCCTCGACAACGCCCGGGACGGCGAACACGTCCGGCCGCTGCTGCCCGGCAGCGACTCCTGCCTGGTGCTGGTCACCAGCCGGGACACGCTGGCCGGGCTGGTCGGACGAGACGGCGCCACCCGGATCCGGCTGGGCCGGCTCGCGGACGAGGCCGCCCTGCGCCTGGTGAACAACGTCATCCGGGCCGCGCACGCCGCCGGACCGCCGGTCGAAGTGCTGCGCCCCGGACCCGACAGCACCGAACTGGTCGACCTGTGCGGCGGGCTGCCCTTGGCCCTCTGCATCGCCGGGGAGCGTGCCGCCAACGGCCACGACCCGATCGCCGACGTCGTCGCCGGCCTGCGCGACGAGACCCGGCGACTGGACCTCTTGTCGCCCGAGGGAGACCCGCAGTTCGCCATCCGGACGGTGATCGAATGGTCCTACCGGGACCTCGCCCCCGGCGCCCGGGAGCTGTTCCAGGTGCTGTCGCTGCATCCGGGCGAGAGCTGGCCGGTTGAGGCGGCCGCCGCCCTGGCGGGGGTACCGGTCGGCGAGGCGGCGTCCCGGCTGGATCTGCTCGCCCGGCGGCACCTGGTCGAACACACCGGACCGCAACGCTATCGGCTGCACGATCTCGTGCACGCCTTCGCCGCGGAGCGGCTGCGCTCGGCCGACGATGACGGCCTCTCACCGGCCGCCGCCCAGCGACTGTCCACATGGTACCGACGCATGATCACGGGCATGACGGCCGCTCTCGACCCGGCCGGATACCGGGAGCCGAGTTGGCCCAGCGACGTCTTCTCGTCCGCCAAACAGGCGCTGGCGTGGGGCGAGCAGGAGCGAGCCACCCTGCGCCGGCTCACGACCGGCGGCACCGACCCGGAACTGGTCTGCGAGCTGGCCGTGGCGCTCGGATCCTTCTACCGGGCAGCCAAGTACACCCACGACTGGATCGCGGTCAACCGGGCCGGGCTGGTCGCCGCCCGCCGATGCGGCGATCAGGCGGCGCAGGCTCGGCTGCTCACCGCCCTCGGCCACGCGCACCTGGACTTGGGCCAGCCGGCCAACGCCGCACCGTTCCTGGCGGCGGCGTTGCCGTTGCGGGCCGGGACGCAGGATCAACGGGGGCTGGCCGTGACGCTCAACAGCCTCGCCATCGCCCATCGGCGTACCGGCCGGCTCGGTCCCGCCGCCCGCCGGCTTCGCGAGGCACTGGCCATCCAGCGTGCCATCGGCGACCGCGGCGGCCAGGCCCTGACCCTGAACAACCTCGGCAACGTCGCCCGCGACCAGGGCCGATTCGTCGCCGCACTGCGGCATCTCACCGAGTCACTGACCATTGAGGACGGCCTGGCGCCCAGGAGTTCCCGGTGCATCGTGCTGTGCAGTCTCGGCGAGACCTACCACGCGATGGCGGCGTACGACCGCGCCGCGGCCCACTTCAACCGCGGCTTGCGGCTGGCCGAAGACCTCGGTGACGTGTGGCAGCAGGCGACTCTGCTCACCGAACTCGGCCACACCTGGTCCGCCTCCGGCGAGCCGGAGGCGGCCCGCGACTGCTGGCAGCGCGCCGAGCGCATCTTCGCCGCCCGCGACGATCCCCGCGCAGCCGAAGTACGAGCGCACCTCACGGGACGGAGAGTCTAGGTCGCGTCCGCCGCTACTGCATGTCCACCAGGAACGGCGCACCCGGGCACGCGGGACAGACGAAGACGCGCAGGGAGCCGTAGCGCCCGACCATCACGCCGGTCGGCTCCTGGACGGTCAGCCGGTCCGGGTGCTCCCAAGTGATGTGCTGTTCCTCGACCGGCCGCCACCGGTCATACGTGCCGCCGTCGAACTCACTCGAGTCGATCACCAGCAGCAGGGTCGTCGGTCCTTGGCACTCGGGGCAGGGCGTCGGCAGCAGGTCGGTCAGGTTCCATCTGGCGTACCCGCCGACTTTCCAGCCGGGCGCCATGACCAGATCCTCGTAGTCGTGCTCCCAGTCGTCGAGCCGGCTTTCGAGGTCGGCGGGCAGCTCCTGCGAGTACGGGTACTCGACGATCTGCTCGGGATGCAGCCGGCACGGTTCCGGGAGGTAGTCCTCGTTGTCCACCTCGCCGGTCGGCGGCTCGGCGAGGACGCCGGCGATGTCGATGTCGGCCTGCTGCCGCCAGTACAGCCGCACGGCGGGCCCGGTCAGCCGATCCTGTGCGTGTTCGAACGGGCACCACAGCACTTGCAGCAGGTCCGCGCCACCTGGGCGGGGCAGGTCAGGGACGTCCCCAGCCCGCAGCTGCGCGACGGCGACCAGCGGCGTCGGCTCCTGCGGCGTACGCGGTCCCCATCGATGGCCGACCACCGGTCCATCGCCGCTGCCGCCGAAACCCATGTAGCCAGGGCCGACGACGCGCTCGATCTCCTTGTGCAGCTCCATCTCGCCGGGAGCCATCACGTGTGCCTGCACGCGCTGTTTCTCCAGTACGCGCAACCGGTCGATCAGATCCGCCGGGATCGGCACCTCGGTCATCCCCATGTGCGGGTCGTCGCACACCGGCCAGGGCTCGGCGGCCGGCCAGAGCAACGGCCCGCCGATATGACTGTCTGCCACCCCGACCTTGCCCGGGCGGGGATGAAGCCGAGTGGCTGTACGGCCGAGGGCACGCAGCTCCGGGAAGGCCGCGAGGACGTCGACAAGAGGGTCGGGGGTATGCACGGTCGAAGCGTAGAACCAACCGGATCGATTCGCTCTTGACGGCCCCCAGGGGTCTATTCCTATAGTACTAGCTAACTAGTGAAATGAGGCGTGACGATGATGGAGTTCCACCTCGACGGCCGGTCCGGAGTGGCTCCCTACCTGCAGCTGATCCAGCAGGTCCGGCGGGCCCTGCGGCTGGGGCTGCTGGTCGAGGGGGATCGGCTGCCGACCGTCAAGGAGGTGGTCGCGAAGGTGGCGATCAACCCGAACACGGTCTCCAAGGCCTACCGCGAACTCGAGTACCAGGGTCTCGTCGCCGCGAAGCCCGGCGTGGGCACGTTCGTCGTCCGCACGTTGGCCGACGAGTCGATGGTCGCGCACGAGGCACTGCGTGCGGAGCTTCAGGCGTGGCTGGGCAAGGCACGCGCCGCCGGATTGGCCGACGAGAGCATCGAGGCCCTCATCGCGACCACGCTTCATACCCCCACGGAGGAGTCCAGATGACCGAACCCGCGCTCAAGGCAGTGGGTCTGACCAAGCGGTACGGGCGGCATCTCGCCCTGTCCGGCTGCACTCTCGACATCCCGGCCGGGCGCGTCGTCGGGCTCGTCGGCCCGAACGGCGCCGGCAAGACGACCCTGCTGCAGTTGGCGGCCGGCATGCTGATGCCGACGTCGGGCTCCATCGAGGTCCTGGGCGGCCGGCCGGCCGCCGGCGCCGACCAGCTGGCCAAGGTGGGATTCGTCGCCCAGGACACCCCCACCTACGCGAACCTGTCCGTCGCCGAGCACCTCCGTTTCGGCGCGTCCGCCAATCCGCGCTGGGATCAGGCGGCCGCGCAGGGGCGCATCGCCCAGCTCGGGCTGAACCCGAAGCAGAAGGCGGGCCGGCTCTCGGGCGGACAGCGAGCCCAGCTCGCGCTCACGCTGGCCATCGCGAAGCAGCCGGACCTGCTCATCCTCGACGAGCCGGTGGCCAGCCTCGATCCGATGGCCCGCCGCGAGTTCCTGAGAGGACTGATGGGCTTCACCGCGGAGCACAAGGCGAGCGTCATCATGTCCTCGCATCTCGTGTCCGATCTGGAGCGCGTCTGCGACTACCTCGTCGTGCTCGTCGCCTCCCAGATCCGCGTCGCTGGTGACGTCGACGACCTGCTGGCCGGCCACTTCCGGCTCAGCGGCCCACGACAGGACCGCACCGGTCTGCCACAGGGGGTACAGGTCATCGAGGAGAGCCACGTCGAGCGGCAGTCGACCTTCCTCGTCCGCGCCGACGGCCCGCTCCACCCCGGGTCGTTCACCGTCGATCCGCTCAGCTTGGAAGACCTGGTCCTCGCGTACATGGCGCAGGCCACGACCCAACCCGCCGAGGAGGCCGTCCGATGATCTGGTTCACCTGGCGCCAGGTCCGGTCCCAGACCGTGATCACCGCGGCGGCACTGGCCGCGTTCGGCGTCCTGCTGCTCGTCACCGCCGGCATCATCACCGACTTGTACGCCGAAGTAGCGGCCTGTCACAGCGGCTGCGAGAGCGTGGTGTCCACGTTCCTCGCCCGTTTCCGCGCCAGCGCGGCGTTCCCGACGTATCTCGCGGCGCTGGGCGCCATGTATCTGCTGCCGCTGCTCCTCGGCATCTTCGGGGGCGCACCGCTGATCGCCCGGGAGCTCGAGAGCGGCACCCACCGTCTGGTGTGGAACCAGTCGGTGACCCGGACGCGGTGGCTCGCGGTCCGGCTCGCGGCGGGCGTCGCGATCGCGGTCACGTCGACCGGCCTGCTCAGTTGGGCGGTGACCGTCTGGTCGCAGCGGGTGGACTCCGCCTCCCAGGACCGGGTCATTCCGCTGTTGTTCGGATCGCGTGGGATCCTGCCCGTCGCGTACGCGTTGTTCGCCTTCCTGCTCGGGGTCACCACCGGGATGCTCCTGCGCAAGGTGGTTCCCGCCATCGCGCTGACCTTGGCGCTCTACGTGGGTTCGGTAGTGGCCATGCCGCTATGGGTCCGTGCCCACCTCGTCCCGCCCGTACATGACACGATCGCGCTGACCGCTGACAACGTTCAGGGTCTGTCGCTGAGCCCCAGCAGTGGCCAGATGACGGTCGTCGGCGCGGAGACAGCGAACGCCTGGACTGTCGGCAACCAGACCATCCTGCCCGACGGGAGCACCTTCACCGGTCCCGCCGACCTCAGCGCGTGCGGCCCGGAAGCCTCCCCGACCACATGCAAGGAGTGGCTCGCCTCGCTCCATCTCCGACAGGACGTGCTCTATCACCCGGACAGTCACTTCTGGCCGTTGCAGTGGGCGGAGGCCGGACTGTTCGTCGGCCTGGCCGTGCTGCTCGGCGCGTTCTGCTTCTGGTGGGTCCGCCGCCGGATCGTCTGATCATGCGAACGCTTGCCGCTACTCGCCGAGGTTCGCGCGGACCTCGGCGAGTCGGCCGGTCAGGAACACCCGCTCGACGTCGTTGTCGGTCAGCGCCAGCGCCTCCGCGTACGCCGAAACCGCTTCCGGCCAGCGTTCGAGGCGACGCAGGAAGTCCGCCCGAGCCGCACTGAGGTACGCATACGTGGCCAGCGCCGGTTCGGCGAGCAACGGGTCGAGCGCGGCGAGCCCAGCCGCCGGCCCGTCGCGCATCCCGATCGCGACCGCACGGTTCAGCGCCACGACCGGGACCGGCCACAGACTCCCGAGCACGTCGTAGAGCCCGGCGATCTCGGTCCAGTCGGTCGCTTCCCAGGTCGCCGCCTCGGCGTGGACCGCCGCGATCGCCGCTTCGACGGCGTACCTGGTCGGGCGGCGGCGTAACGAGGTGGCGAGCAGGTCCGTCGCCGCCGCGATCTTCGCTTGATCCCAGCGGGAGCGATCCTGGTCCGGCAGTGCCACGAACCGGCCCTCGCTGTCGAAGCGCGTCTCCCGGCGGGCGTCGTTGAGCAGCATCAACGCCAGCAGCCCGGCGACCTCGTCGCGGTCGGGCAGCAGGTGACCGACGAGCCGGGTCAAGCCGATGGCACGGTCGACGAGATCCTGGCGGACCAGCTGAGCGCCGATCGGCGTGGTGTGGCCGGTGGTGAACAGCAGATGCAGCACTTCGAGGACCGCGCCGAGCCGGGCCGGAAGTTCCTCCCGACTCGGTACGCGATAAGGAATGCGCGCGGTGGCGATCTTCTTCTTCGCCCGCGACACCCGGGTGGCCATCGTCGGTTCGGACACGAGGAAGGCCCGGGCGACCTCGGCGGTCGACAGCCCGCAGAGCAGCCGCAGCGTCAGCGCGACCTGGGCCTCGCGCGCCAGCGCCGGATGGCAGCAGGTGAAGATGAGCCGGAGCCGGTCGTCGTCGATCGCCGGGCGCTCGGGCGCGTCCTCCGGGCCGGGCACACTGTCCGGCACCACCAGCGACGGCAGTACGCGTCGCAGCGTGGTCTCGCGCCGCAGCAGATCCAGCGCCCGATTGCGGGCGACCGTGGTCAGCCAGGCGCCGGGCCGAGCCGGAATCCCGTCCTGCGCCCAGGTCCGCAACGCCTTCGCGAACGCGTCCTGCGCGCACTCCTCGGCCAGGTCCAGGTCCCGCGTCAGCCGCACCGTAGCGGCGAGCACGGCGGCCCACTCGCTACGGTGCGCCTCAGCCACGGCCTCGGCCACGGCGACCTCGACGGTCACCGGGGCTCCCCAGTCGAGGCGGTCACCAGCGCCTCCACGGCATCAGACGACCGGACGGATCTCGACGCCGCTGTGCGAGGCGTACACCTCGGGCAGCAGCGCGGCCAGCGCGGTCGCCTCGTCGAGGTCGGCCGCCTCGATCAGGTAGTACCCGCCGAGGACCTCCTTGGTCTCCAGGAACGGGCCGTCGGTCGACGTCATGGCGCCGCTGTCGTCGGACCGCAGCGTGGTCGCGGTGGCGGAGTCGGCCAGCTGCTTGCCGCCCAGCGACCGTACGCCTGCCGCCGCCTGGAACTCCTGGTGCTTCTGGTGATGTGCGGCCCACTCGTCCTGATTCATGCTCGCCCACTTCTGCTCGTCGCCGTAGATGAGCAGCAGATAGTTCGCCATGGTGCCATCCTGCCTTTCCGGCCCCGGTCGGGCCTCCCATCATGACGACGAACGGCCCTCGCCGGATTTACCGGCCCCGCCGAAGTTTTCCCGAAGCCCCGGTGCATCGACGGCTGTTGACGCAGTCGGCCGACCGCCGTTATATTCGCCGAAACTTTCCGGAAGCAATCTGAAACATGGTGGTCACCTTTCCGGAACCCTCATCGGCATCGTTCGGCCTGGGAGGTCGAAGCATGAGAATGCGCAACCTGCTGCTCGCGGGGGCCGCGGTCATGGTCACCGTGCTGACCGCCGGCACCGCCACCGCGTCCGGCACCTCGTTGGACCGCACCAAACCGCCCGCGGATTCGCTGCGCGCGCTCGCCGCCGGCATCAACCTGCGGATCGGCACCGCGGTGACCCCGTTCGAGCTGGACAACCCGGCGTACGCACAGATCACGGGCGACCAGTTCGACTCGGTGACGCCGGGCAACGAGATGAAGTGGGAGACCGTCGAGCGCGTCCAGGGTGTCTACGACTGGTCGGCCGCCGACCGCCTGGTCACCTTCGCCCAGCAGCACGGGCAGCTCGTCCGCGGCCACACCCTGGTCTGGCACAACCAGCTGCCGGGCTGGCTCACCAGCGGCGTCGCCGATGGCAGCATCGACAACGACGAGCTGCGCGCGTTGCTGCGCAAGCACGTCATCGACGAGGTGACGCACTTCAAGGGCAAGATCTGGCAGTGGGACGTGGCCAACGAGTTCTTCGCGAACTCCTGGGACGCACACCCGCTGCCCAGCGGCATCAACGGCGACAACTTCTGGGTGTCCCACCTCGGCGAGGGCATCCTGGCCGACGTGTTCCGCTGGGCGCACGAAGCCGACCCGAAGGCGCTGCTGGTCTACAACGACTACAACATCGGCGGCGAGGACGGCACGAACGCCAAGGCCGACGCCGTGTACGCCTGGGCCAAGAGCCTGCTCGCGCAGGGCGTGCCGATCGACGTCATCGGCAACCAGGGCCACCTCGACACCCAGTACGGCTTCTCCGGTCCCCGGCTGACCGCCGCCCTGTCCCGGTACGCCAGCCTCGGCGTGAAGGTCGCGATCACCGAGGCGGACGTGCGTACCTTCGTCGACAACGCCACCGAGCAGGTGCCCACGTCGAACCTGGCCCTGTTCGCCCAGCCCTACGAGTACGTCCAGATGCTGCGGTCCTGCCTCGAGGTCAAGGAGTGCATCTCGTTCACCGTATGGGGCTTCGGCGACGCCAACTCGTGGGTGCCCGGCTGGTTCACCGGCGAGGGCTACGCCTGCATCTACGACGTCAACCTGAACCCGAAGCCGGCCTTCACCGACCTGCAGCACGAGCTGATGCTCGCGGGCAAGGGCGCGCCCCGGCGACACGGGCGCTAAGCGTGCGGCGTCCGGCCGACCGGGTGGGCGGGCCGGCCGGACGCCGCCGATTCAGCACTACTGTGTGGGCGTGACGCGCTTGCTGATGGTCGCCTCCGGGCTGCTGTGGTACTCCTTCGAGGTCCGGCAGAGCTTCCGGAGCCGCAGCGAGGCCACCGCCGACGACCGGGGCAGCCGCCTGCTCGTCCAGCTCGCCGCCGCCGCGGGAGCGTTCGCGGGCGCCGCCGTCACGAGATTTACGCCGGGTCCGGTGCTCGCGGGCATCCATCCGATCGTGGCCTGGCTCGGCCTGGTCGTCCTCTGGTGTGGCGCCGGTCTGCGCATCTGGTGTTTCCGCACCCTCGGCCGCTATTTCACCTTCACGGTGCTGACGACCGACACCCAGCCGATCATCGACTCCGGCCCCTATCGGCTGCTGCGCCATCCGAGTTACACGGCCACTCTGCTGGTGCTGCTCGGCCTGGGCACGGCCTTCGCCAACGGGTGGGGACTGCTGACCCTCGCCGCCGTCGCGATGTGCGGGCTCGCGTACCGGATCCGGGTGGAGGAACGGGCGCTGGTCACGGCGTTGGGCGACCGATACCTAGCGTTCGCCGCGACCCGGAAGCGGATGATCCCGTTCGTCTGGTGAGGGCGACCGTCAATTCTTGCTGATGCGCAGGGCGAGCGCCGGGCACATCGCGACCGCCTTGCGCGCCCCCGGCCGTAGCCACTGCGGCACCGCCGTGTCGGGGAACGCCGGGAAACCGTTGGCGTCCAAGCGAATCAGCTCGGGCACCACATGCGCGCACAGCCCATGGCCGTCGCACCGGGTCCAGTCGACCGTCAACCGGCCGCCGGTCGCGTCGTCGCCGGGAATCGGCAGGATGCCCTTGACCGGGTTCCCGCAGCCGTCGCCGTCGAGGTGGGCGGCCAGATCCTCGGCGAACGTCTCCAAGGCGGACACGGCGAAGCGGGAGGTCCCGTCGGGGTGGCTGCACGCGCCGCGACCACGAACCGCCCCGGCCGCGAGGCGTACGGTGTCGCGGGCGGCCGCTCCCCCGCCGACGGTCAGCGACGTCAGCGCGCGGGCGACGTCGGGCAGCCCCATCCGGCACGGTCCACACTGGCCGGCCGACTCGCCGGCCAGATACTGCACCACCCGGGCCGCTTCGCCGAGCGCGCAGGTGTCCGCGCTCAACGGCAGAATGATCCCCGCGCCCAGCACTCCGCCGACGGCCGCCAGGCCCTCGCGGGAGATCCGCGCCGATCGCGCCGCCCGCGCGGTGATCCACTTTCCGTGGAATCCGCCGACGAGTACGCCGGGACCGGCGCGTACGCCGCACAGGTCGAGCACGTCCGCGAGCGGTGTTCCGAGCGGAACCTCCACGACGTGCGGCGTGGCCACCGCACCGCCGACGGTGAGCAGCACCGTTCCGGGTTCGGTGGCAGTGCCGAGGCGGCTGTAACCGTCCGGCCCCAGGCGCGCCGCCATGGCCAGCTGCGCATAGGTCTCCGCATTGGACAACAGGGTGGGCAGGCCGCGTACGCCGGCATCGCTGGCACGGCTCTTGCGGCCGGGCGGGATCGGCACCTCGCCGTTGATCCCCCGGACCAGTGCGCCGCCCTCGCCGGAGATGAACCGGTGCGGGACGGTGACGACCTGGGTCGTGGTCGGCATGCTGCGTTCGGCGAGCGCGGTCAGCACCGAGCGGCTGCTGACCCCGTCGTCGGCGACGCCGATCACGATCTCGGTCGCGCGCAGGGCGTACGCCGCCAGGGCCGCGCCGTCGAGGATCAGATGCGGTGCCCGGGTGAGCAGCATCTTGTCCTTCCAGCTGGCCGGCTCCCCCTCGGTCGCGTTGACCACGACGACCGTGCCGGCCCCGGTACGCCGGGCCGACGCGACCACCGCCCGCAGCTTGCGCGCGAACGGGAACGCTGCCCCGCCCCGGCCCCGTAGCTCGATCAGTTCCGCCAGGTCGGTCAGGCTGTCGAGGTGCAACGGCTGGAGGCCGCCGTGCACTTCGTTGTGCGTACGCATGTCGACGCGCTGAAGCCGGTCGAGTCCGGCGGTCAGCCGCCGAGGTCCGATGACCGCGACCTCGGGCAGTCTTCTCACGAGAGATCCTCTCCGCGCAGCACGGCCCAGTACTCGTCGTCGGAGACGGTCTCGAACGCCTTGCGGGGCTGGGCCGGAATGACCGGCGCGGCGGGCGGGCTGACCGGCGCGGCGCTGGCAGGCGGCCTCGCGGGCGGTGGGTTTTTGGGCGGCGGGCTTGCGAGCGGTGAACTCGCGGGCCGCCGGACGGTCGTGAGTGGAGCGAGTGGGACAGGCTCGCGCACGGTGCGGCGCTGCACCGGCGGCGGCAGCGGGACCTCGACCGGAATGCGCGGTAGCGACCCGGTGGTCTGCGCCTTGGGCGTGGTACGCAGCCGGCGGCCCCAGCGGACGCTGAGCCGGACCGCCAGCCCGGCCCCGACGAGCAGTACGCAGACCACATAGCTCACGGTGACCCAGGTGGCCGGCGAGCGACCGGAGGTGAGCCCGTGCACGATGGCCATCGGCCAAGCCGCGTACGCGCAACTGTGCACGGCCCGCCACACCCACGGGTGCGCGAAGTCGGCGAAGCGGCCCCGGACGGCGCCCGTCCACGCGGCGATCGCCAGCCCGTATCCGGCCAGGGTGCCGAGCCCGATGACGGCCGTGTGCCGCGACGCCAAGAACGGCAGCACCACGTCGAGGATGCCGACGTGCGCCTCCATCACCTTCACGACGACGTGGCAGAACAGGAAGGCGACGGCCGCCGTCGCGGTCGACCGGTGCGCCGCCTGCAGCAGTACGCGATGCCGCACGAGCAGCACCAGCCGATCGGTCGCGGCGAGCCCGGCCATCACCGTGATCGACAGCGCGACCAGGCAGAAGACCCCGGCGTAGAAGTCGAGGAACCGGTGGCACATGCCGAGCACGTGCTCGCCCGGCGGGGTGAAAGCGGCGGCCAGCAGCAGAACGGCAGCGGCCGCCAGCGCCTTGCGGCCCGACGGCCGGCTGGGCCGGCTTCGAAGTGCGTTCGCCATTGCACCAGTCCCGTGGTGTGTGACGTGCGACCCCTCGGTCATTTGTCTTCGGCGGCACCGTCGTTGGGTCCGCCGGACCTCCAAGTGGGCTATCCGGATAGGTCGTCCGGATGACTTTCTATCCCCGTTGGGAGGAGAACTCAAGAGCTCCTGCGTCGTGACTCCGTCACACAGCGTCCGCATCAGGACCCCGAGCCCTCGACGAGAAAGGGTGGCGCCGGTCTCGGCACCACCCTTCTTGCTGGGACGTCAGGTCAGGCGGTTCGGGCGAGGAACGCCTTCACCCGCTCGAACGCGTCCGCCGCGGCCTCCTCGTGCCCGGCCTCGCCGAAGTGGTTCTTCTCGAAGAAACCGTGCGGCTGCCCGGAATACACCACGATCTCGTGATCCTTGCCCGCCTCCGCGAGCGCCTTCTCGAACGCGGCCGCCACCGTCGGCGGCACCGGCTTGTCCAGTTCGCCGAACAGGCCCAGGACCGGGCAGCGTACGCCGGCCACGAAGTCGTCCGGCAGCGCCTCGTCCTGCCCGATCGCCCCGTGGTAGGGGCAGAACGCGATCGCGCCGGCCAGACCGAGATCCTCGGTCGCGGCGTGCAAGGCGATCGCGCCGCCGAGGCAGAAGCCCAACGTGTACGCCGGGCCCTCCCCACCCACGTGGGCCAGCGCTGCGCGGACGTCATCGACCACATTGGACCGGCGCAGCGCGTCGACGTGCGGATCGTTGTCGAAGTCTTCGCCCCGCGCCCCGGTTCCGGCCGTACGCCCGAAGTAGTCGATCGCGATGACGACCGCGCCCGTCTCAGCGAACCGTCGGGACAGATCGCCGACCACGGGCCGCAGACCGCCGACGTCGGTCAGCAGGACGATCCGGGCCCCGGTGGGGTGGGCCGGCCTCGCGGTGTACGCCCCGAAAGTGCTGCCGTCGGCGCTGGTCAGGACGATCTCGTCGAGCGGCGGGACGGCTGGAGTCTCTTCATAACACACGCGCCATGTCTAGCGCGACACCGGAAGATCACCAAAGCCATTTTCAGACGTCATCGAGCACGGTGGAGCTGACTGCTCGTGGACTCCTGGGCAGTTGATCGTGGCGAGAAATGGTCGCCCTGGCAGCCATTCCTCGCCTAGATCAACGCAAGGCCCCAGGGCTGGTTGGCCGATTCCTTCAAGACGACCCCTGCCGGTCTGCTTACGGTGGGCATATGAGCACTTCGCAGGTACGCCGAGCAGCCGACTTCATCTGGCTGACCGGCCGCGTACTCGATCAGCGCCGGCTGGAGCACTTCCTTCACGGCAGCAGCGCAAGCGAGGGAGTCGAAGCAGCCCTGGCCGCCTACGAAACCGCTGACGGCGCGTACGCGTACGGCCTGGAACCGGACATCAAGGGCCCGCTGCCGCAGCCGCTCACGGTCATGACCGCCTTGCGGCTGCTGGACGAGATCGACGCACTGGACCAACAGCGGGCCGAGCCGATGATCCGCTGGCTGGGCGGACACGCCGCGGCGGACGGCGGCCTCCCGGCGCTGCTGCCTACGATGCGCGACTTTCCGCATCCGCCGTGGATCGAGCCGCCGACCGAGCCGCAGGGCGGGCTGCTGCCGACCGCCCGCATCGCCGGGCTGCTGTTCAAGCACGGTGTGACGGCGCCCTGGCTCACCGCCGCGACGGAGTTCTGCTGGGCTGGGCTCGACGCGATGACCACCACCCATCCCTACGAAGTTCACTGTTGCGTGGTGTTCCTCGACCACGTGCCCGACCGCGTACGCGCGGCGAAGGCGGCCGACCGGCTCGGCGAACTGGTCCGCGAGCAGGAGCTGTTCCAGGGGCAGCGGGTCGTCCCCGGCTATGCGGAGACCGAGTTCCACTACCCGTACGACTTCGCGCCGAGGCCCGAGAGTGTGGCCGCGCACTGGTTCACCGACGCCGAGATGTCGTCCAGTCTGGACAGGCTGGTTGCGGATCAGCAGCCGGACGGCGGCTGGCAGATCAGCTGGCGGCGCTGGGCGCCCACCACCGAGAGCGAGGCCCGGCCCGGCGTCACGATCGAGCGGCTACACACCCTGCGGGCGTGGAACCGGCTGCCCTGACCAGCGGCGTACCTCTCGGCTCAGATGCGCCTGGTCGGCGTACCCGGCGTCGTGCGCCACGCGGGCGAGTTCGACGCCGTCGGCCGCCGCCCGGCTCGCCCGCCCGAACCGCAGCACCTGCTCCAGCGTCTTGGGCCCGTAGCCGACCGCCGCGACGACCTTGCGGCGCAGGTTGCGCTCGGACACCCCCAGGTCCGCGGCCAGGCTCGGCACGGGCGGCGGCTCGGCCTGATCGAGCGCCCGCGCCGCGGCCATCACCAGCGGCTCGGGCGCGTGCCGCGCGACGCGCCGGGCCAGCGTCTCCTCCAGCACACGGGCGGCTTCCGGCTCGCGTTCCATCAGCTCCATCAGCTTGTACGCCGTACCGCCCCACAGGTCGGTCAGGTCCACCTGCTCGTCCGTCAGCGCCGAGACCGGCGTACTGCCGGTGAGCAGGCGAGCCGCCCCGGGCCGCAGCCGGATGCCGGCGATCGACGTGCCCGGGGTCAGCGGCACGTCCCGGGGACGCGTGTCCGGGCCGACGACCTGCAGCCGCCCGTCCATCCAGAGGAGATCGACGCAGCCGTCCGGCACGACGAGCGCGGAGACCCCGGCCGCCGCCGGTACGCGACGCACCCAAGTGCACGCGACCCACGGAGTGAGGACTCCGAGGCGGGCCGGGGTCTCGGCGTACATGCCTCGACCGTAACGCGGCGTCAGAGGTCCCGCCGCTGGAAGGCCAGCCCGGCGAGGCCGAGGACCAGCACCACCCATACCGCTGCCCAACCCAGGTACGCCCCGGTCAGCGGTGCCTGGCTGACCAGCGGACTGCCGAGCATCTGCGGCCCGAGCAGGGCGGGGTCCTGGAAGGCGTACATGGCGCCGTGCCACAGACCGTCGGTCGGCAGGATCATCTGCGACACCGAGCCCACCCGCGCGACGCTGTCGTTGTTCAGCGCCTGCCCGATCCCGCCGACCACGCCGGCGACCCAGGCCGAACCGAACAGCCCGACCGCGACGATCCCCGACGCCATAGGGGAGACGGCGGTGGACAGCAGCAGACCCAGCGTCAGCAGCGCCGTCGTCTGCGCGGCGAGCAGCAGCAGTCCGACGACCGGCTGCGGCGGCCAGTAGCCCACGGTGAACCGCACGATGAGCAGCTGGGCGAGGCCCGCCGCGATCACGAACCCGCAGCCGAACACGACCAGGCCCAGCCATTTGCCGAGCAGGACCGCGAAGCGGCGGACCGGGCGGGCGAGAACGGCCAGCGCGATGCCCGACTCGACCTCCCCGGACAGGGTCGGCCCGGCGAGGAACGCCGTGCCGAGCGCGGCGATCAGGCTCAGGCCGAACATGACCAGGTTGAGCACCACGCCGCTGGCGATCCGGGCCTCGCCGCTGGTGAGCCCGCCGAACTCGGCGTCGATCCGGGAGAAGCCCCAGCCGCTCAGCGTCAACAGGATGACGGTGAGCACCGCCAGCGCCCGCAGCACCTTGCGGCGAGCCACCTCTCGCAGGGTCAGGGCGGCGATGGTCAGGACAGTGTGGACGGTCATCGGGGCTCCTCGCCGTTCCCGGTACGCAGAATGTCCAGCAGCCGCTGTTCGAGACTGATCCGGCCGAGGTCGACCGCGTGGACGCGTACGCCGAATCCGACGAGCGCGGTCACCAGGTCCGGCACGGCCGCCGTGACGTCGGTGTCGCCCGGCAGTTCCAGGGCGTAGTCGTCGGCGGTCCGCACGACTCGGCCGGTGGCCGCGAGCCGCGCGTACGCCGCCTCGCTCACCTCGGTGAGCCGGAGTCGCAGTTCCCGCTGACCGAGCAGGTCGGCGAGCGTACCGGCGGCGGCGACCTTGCCGTGGTCGAGGATGACCACGCGATCGCAGACCCGTTCGACCTCGCCGATGAGGTGCGAGTTGAGCAGGACGGCGACCTGCCGGGCCTTCAGCTCCAGCACGATGTCCCGGACGTCGGCGCGGCCGAGGGGGTCCAGGGCGCTGGTCGGCTCGTCGAGCACCACCAGCTCAGGACGGGCCACGAGGGCCAGGGCGAGCCCGAGTCGCTGCTGCATGCCCTTGGAGAAGCCGCCGACCCGATCCTGCCGCCGATCGCCGAGGCCGACCGTGGCCAGGCAGGCGTCCTGCTCCGCCACCGGTACGCCGATCCCGGCGAGCCGGACGTGCAACGCGACCACCTCGGCCGCGGTGAGCCAGGGTTGGTACCGGAAGAGTTCGGGCAGGTAGCCGACACGGGCGCGGGCCGGCGGCTCGGTCGCCGGTCGGCCCAGCAGCAGTATCTCCCCCGCGTCCGGCCGGACGAGCCCCAGCAGCGACTTGATGACCGTGGTCTTCCCCGCGCCGTTCGGTCCCAGCAGGCCGACGACCTCGCCCCGGCCGACGCTGAACGAGACGCCGTCCACCGCGAGTCGGCGGCGATAGCGTTTGCGCAGGCCGGAGCACCAGACGGCGGTGCCGTCGGGCGACTGGCCGACCGAGGTGGGCTCGGCGGCGGACACGGTCGTCACCGCGGTCACCGCAGTCCCCGCGCCACGGCGAGCACCTCGTCGGCGTTCAGCGATCCCGCCACGGCGGTGACGACGCCGTGATCGGTCCACACGACCGCCGACAGGACCCCGTCGCGTGTGGTGACGACGGTGGCCGGTACGCCCCCGACGTCCGCCGACGAGCTGGTCATCGAGTCCGCCGAGATCGGCAACGGCAGTGTCGTGCCGTCGCCGGCGAAGGTACGCAGTTGCGCCGCGACCTCCGGGGGCAGCAGCGACAGGGACAGCAGGTAGTCCCGGGCGGCGACGAACGGAATCCCCGACGCGTACGCCGTCGGCGCGACCATCCGCGCCACGATCAGCGACGGCATCGAGCCGGACGTCGACCAGGTCGCGGCGAGCCCGGGCCCGGCGACCAGCCGGAACCGGCTGCCGTCCAGCCCGGCCGGGGCCGGTGGCGCCGACTTGCCCGCCGCTGCCAGGGTCTGCGCCGTCTTCGCCGCGGAGAAGGTGAACTCCGCGCTCGCCCGGCCGCCCGCCCGGTACACCGGTACGCCGTGCACCCCCTTGGGCAGCGCGCTCACACGCGGGACGGTCAGCCCGGTGGCCGCCTGCGCCGCAGCGGCGCCGGCGACTTCGCGTACGGCGGGCTTCTCCGTCACGGTCAGTTCGCCGAAACCGGTCAGGTCCGGCAGCCGGACGAGTTCCGCTGTGGACACGCTGACCGGCGCGATCCGCTCGGTCTGGAAGACCGGCAGCCAGTCGGTCGCGCCCGCGACACCGGCTCCAGCCAGTACCGCGACGACGCCGGCCACGGCGATCACCGGGCTGCGCAGCAGGCCCTTCCTCAGATGGCGCATGACGGTTCGGCTCCTTTCGCAGGGCGGCTTCGGCCCAGCGGCCGGAGCACTACCCCTAGAAGTAGCATGCATGGCAGTGCGATGCATAGTAGTTCTAGGTATAGTCTCACACGGCGTGCGCTGCGTCACACGCGGAACCTTCGGCGTACAAGTCGTCTCTGGATCGGTGACATCGGAGAACCGTGAGGGGAGAGACGGCCGTGACCGAGACGTTGCCGACCGATTGGACGCGCTGGGCCAGGCGGCTTGCCGCCGGCGTGCTGGGCGTGGACGCCGCGCTGCATGTCTACTGGCTGACCGGGGCGACCTGGCCCGCTGTCGACGAACGAGCGTTGTCGCTGGCGGTCCTGGGCTTTCCGGCGCCCTTCACCGCGCGGATCCTGATTCCGCTGGCGCTCGCGCTGACGGTGGCGGCCGTGGCGCTGTGGCGCGGCACCGGACGACTGGCCCGGCTGATCGCGCTGGCGGTCGCCGTGGGCACGGCCGTGCAGGTGCCACCCCGGCTCGCCTGGGCGGTCGGCCTCGGCAGTCCCACGGACGGAGCCGTCTTCCGCTGGCTCAACGTGCTGCTCTACCTGCCGCTGTGCGCACTGCTCGCGCTCGTGGCGTTCCGGGTCGCCCGGGGCGGCACGCCGATGCGGGTGAGAGCCTTCCGCTTGTGACTGATTCGTCCGAGCCGGCGCTGGTCCGGCGGGCCCAGGCCGGGGACACCCTGGCCATGGTGGGCCTGCTGGACCGGCTCACGCCGTACGTCGGCCGGATCTGCGGGGCCATCGCGCTCGGTGGCGGGCCGGACGCCGCCCAGGAGACGCTCATCGCGGTCTTCCGGGGGCTGCGGGGTCTCACGCACCCCGAGGCACTGCGGGGCTGGGTCCGGGCGATCGCCGTCCGCGAAGCGGTCCGGGTCGCGCGGCGCGACGGCGGCGTGCCGGCCGACCTGACCTCGGTTCCGGCCAGGGGCGATCCCCAGCTGGCCGCCGACGTCCACGACGTGCTGCGCAGGCTCTCCCCGGAGCACCGGGCGATCCTCGTGCTCCGGGATCTGGAAGACCTCGACGAACAGACCGTCGCGGCGATGCTCGAAGTACCCAAAGGCACCGTGAAATCCCGGCTCGCCCGAGCGCGGGCGAGTTTCCGAAAGGCGTGGACCGAATGAGCGACGCTCCACAGTGGCCGACCGCTCGCCTCGACGAGATCGCGCGCTTCCGGGCGCTCGCGGCGGGCGTACGCGGAGCCGCGGTGACCGAGCGGGTCGTCGCCGCTCCGTTCGACGACGTCTGGGCGGTGCTGTCGGACTTCGAGGGCTCGTTCGGCCTCATCGAACCCGACATGCACCGCGTACGCGTCATCGCCCGCGACGGGGAGCACCTCGAACTCCTCGCCCGCAGTCGCTGGGGCTTCCGCGCCCGGCTGATCGGCGTACACCGGCCGGGGTGGTTCTGGGCGCAGAGCCGGTTCCTGCTCCTCGGCATGGCAGCCACCGCCGCGCCCGACGGGCGTACGCGGGTCGCGTTGACCGGCGGCATTCGCATCCCCGGACGCGCCGCGTTGATGCCTCTCGGCGTACGCCGGGCCGCCGTCGGCGCGCTAGGTCGGCTCGACCGCGCGGTCGGGTGACACACTGGGGAACCATGGATGAGACGCCGACCGCACGGCAGAAGCGGGTCTGGGACAGGTCCGCGCCGAGCTACGACCGCCAGATCCAGCTGTTCGAGCGGATCTGGTTCACCGGCGCCCGGGAATGGCTCGGCGAACGGGCCTCGGGCCGGGTGCTGGAGGTCGCCATCGGGACCGGCCGCAATCTGCCGCACTACCGGCCCGGCGTCACCGTCACCGGGATCGAGCTGAGTCCGGAGATGCTGGCGTACGCCCGCCGCCGGGCGGCCGACCTCGGCATGCCGGCCGATCTGCGGGAAGGCGACGCCGAGCACCTGCCGTTCGACGACGACTCGTTCGACACCGTGGTCTGCGCGTTCTCGCTGTGCACGATCCCGAGGCCGGCCGCCGCCGTCGCCGAGATGCGGCGCGTCCTGCGACCCGGCGGCGACCTGCTCCTGGTCGACCACATCGGCAGCACCTGGCCGCCCATCCGGGCCGGTCAGTGGCTCCTGGAACGGCTCACCATCCGCGCCGCCGGCGAACACTTCACGCGCCGTCAGCTTCCGCTGGTACGCCAAGCCGGGTTCGACGTCGTCGAGGCCGAACGCCTCAAGGCGGGCTCCATCGAACGCATCCACGCCCGCAAGTGACGCCTCAGGCGGCGAGTGCGCCGCCGTACGCCTCGATGACCCGGCGCGGCACGCCGGCGTTCAGGCAGTCGCGGACCGCCTCGGCTCCGGCGGCGGACAGTCGCCGGGAGTTGTAGGCGAGCACGTCCCCTACGCCGGCCAGTTCCCGGAGCAGGGCACTGTCCGCATCGGATGGTGGGCTGTGCTGCGCCGCCGTTCCGGCCACCGCGATCTGCCCGGCGTCGGCCCGCGCGATGGACGCGACGTGGTCGAGGCCCCAGTGGTGGTGGCGGACGAGGATCGCCCCGTGAAGGTGGCGGGCGGCGAGGGTGGAGCTGGCGTACATGTCGAGGAAGCGCAGCCACTGGGCGCAGTGCGCCACCCGCTCGACGGGATCATCGGGCAGGTAGGGCTCGATCCGGGCGCTCGGCAGCGCACGGGTGGCGAGCGTGTGCGACCGGGTCATCAGCTGCCGTAGGCGTACGGACAGGTGCTGGTAGCGGGTGAGCAGCACACCCGGGCGCTCCAGCTGGTCCGGCGTACGCGTCCAGTCCACCACGACGTGCATGCGCTCGGCGTGGCTGCGGTGACCGCAGGTCGCCTTGGCGGTGTCGGAGTAGGACCAGTCGTACCGGTCGACGAGGAAGGCCGCCGCCTCGTCCCGGGCGACCAGCGCCCGCCGGTACGCGGTGCGCAGTTCGACGTCGAGGGCGAGGACGCCGACGGCGCCTTGGTCGGGATGGCTGTTCTCGAGCGTGGTGAGGTGCCGATCGAACGACTCCACGTCCACGTCGGCGAGGGCGTCATAGTCGGTCATTGATCCAACGGTAACAGGAAGATCACGGAGCGTGAGAGGGCACGGTGACCGCGGTCACCGTGCGTATCGCCATAGGGCGGATAGTCGAAAGCTGAGGTCAGCGGTAGAGGCGGGCCAGCTCGGCCACGGTGGCGGCGATCCGGTCGCGCAGTGTCAGCGGTTCGAGCACCTCGATCACCGGGCCGAGGCGCAGAAACTCGCGGGTCGCGTGGGTCTCCGACTCGATCGGCAGGCGGGCCAGCAGCCAGCCGTCCGGTTGCGGCTCACCGGCCGCCGCCGCGTCCGCGACGGCCTGGCCCAGGAAATGGCGCACGTTGTCGACCGCCGCCGGGTCCAGCCGCACCAGCGCCTCGCCGCGGTGCAGCCGCGCGCGGAAATCCTGAATATGTTCCTGCCAGTACGCCGCCAGGTCGAACCCGACCGGCCAGTCGAACCGCTCGGCCAGTACGGTCAGCGCCCGGATCTGGCTGACCCGGAAGGTACGCACACCGCGGCGCGCGTGCGCGACGAGGTACCACTTGCCAGCCTTGAGCACCAGCCCGTACGGCTGGAGCCGGTGCTGGGCGACGTCCTTCCAGTTCTCGTACTCGACGTCGAGAAGGTGCTGCTGCCAGACGGCGTCGGCGACGTCGGCCAGGTAGGGGCAGTTGTCGGCGTCCTGATACCAGCCGGGCGTGTCGAGATGGAATCGCTCGCGCATCCGGGTCGCCCGTTCGCGCAGCGCCTGCGGGAGCGCGGCGGTGAGCTTGAGCTGGGCGGCCGCGACCGCCTCGGCCAGCCCCAGCGCGGCGGCCGCCCCCGGCAGCCCGGCCAGCGGCAGCCCGCGCGCCTCGTCGGCGGTCAGCCCGGTCAACTGGGTCTGATACCCGGCGACGAGCTGGTAACCGGACGGGTCGGCGTAGATCGGGATGCCGGCCGTGCTCAGCGCCACCGTGTCGCGATAGACCGTGCGGACCGAGACACCCAGTTCCGCCGCGAGCTGGGCCGCGCTGAGCCGCCCCCGCGACTGGAGCAGCAGCAGGAGGGCGACAAGACGATCGGCTCGCACGATCTCAGTCTCCCGCAAACCACTGACAGAACATGTCAGGGGTACGCCCCTAACGTCTCCAGACATGCGAAACACGGATTTCGACTTCCTCACCGGAGCCTGGACCAGCCACCAGCGTCGCCTGGTCAAGATCCTCGACGGAAGCGACGAGTGGTACGGATTCGACGCGACCCTGGACTGCCAGGTGCTCCTGGACGGCAACGGCGTCTTCGACGTCCTGCGATCGCCGGAGCGCGATCTCGAAGGCATCACGCTGCGGCTGTACAACCCGGACGAGAAGACCTGGCGGATCTGGTGGGCGTCCAAGACCTCCGGCGGCATGCTCGACGAGCCGGTCGTCGGCCGGTTCGAGGACAACGTCGGCACCTTCGAGTGCGACGACACCTGGAACGGTCAGGCCATCCGGGTCCGCTACCGGTGGACGGCCGTGGACCCGGAGCACCCGCGCTGGGAACAGTCGTTCTCGCCGGACGGCGGTCAGACCTGGGAGGTCAACTGGACCGCCGAGTTCGCCCGGCGTACCGGCTGACGGTCGACCAGACGGCGTCCGGCGCTTCCTCGGGGGCGAAGTGACCGGCGCCGGGAATCAGGGCGCACTCCAGAGTGGATGCTCCGGCCTCGCGCAGGCCGGCGGCGTACGCGTCGAGGTCGCCGGGTTCGTGGTCACCGCGTAGGTAGAGCAGCGGCGTGCGTACCTCGGTGGTGTCCGCGTTGTCCTTCGCGTCGTCGGGGAAGGCGCGATACCAGTCGAAACCCGCCGTCAGGGCGGCGTCGGACGCGTACGCGGCGGCGTACGCCCGGCGGGTCTCGGGTTCGATCCGGGCGGGGTCGGCCGCCAACGCGTCGTAGAAGAAGTCGAAGTACGCGCGTTGGCGGCCGCGCACCAGTTCCTCCGGCAACCCGGGAACCTGGTGCAGGCCGAAGTGCCAGATCCTCGGGTTGCGCTCGACCTCGGCCCAGGGGTCCACGCCAGGAACGGCGACATCCATGATCACCGCCCGGCCCAGGTCGCCGAACATCCGCCAGTACGTGTACGCGATCATGCCGCCGACGTCGTGCCCGACGAGCGTGACATCCTCGAGCCCGAGCGTGATGACCAGCTCGTGCACGGTCCGGGCGAGGTCACGCTTGGTACCACCGGTCGATCCGCTGGACTCGCCCACGCCCGGCAGATCCACCGCGACGACGTGGGCGTCCGGCTCGGCCCGAGCCATCACGGGCCGCCAGGCCGGCCAACTCTCCGGCCAGCCGTGCAGCAGCACGAACGAGGGCGCGCCGGCCGGACCCGCTTCGACCACGTGGATCGAGGCGTCGCCGACGGTGAGCTGAGAATGACGTTCCCGCATGCCGACGGTGTGCCCTGGACAGCGAGGCCGAAACCTCGCCGCCCAGGACATCCGTGGTGACCGCGCCGCCGTCAGCGCTGCCCGCAGCAGGCGTACCGCGTCGGCGACGACATACGACCCCGGGGAGGCCGGGCCGGCGGGATCACCAGACGCCCATGACCACTCGGCCGCCGGCGAGGTCCACGTCGAACGTTCCGGAGTCGTACCAGCCCGCCGGGCCGGTGTAGGACCATCCGCTCAGCCAGACGTGATAACGGAAATCAGGCCCATAGTCGTACGCCACGATGACGTCTTCGCGTCCGTCGTCGTCGACGTCTCCGACCGCCATCCGATTGCCTACTTCGCTGAGGGTGTATCCGGAGGTGACCTCCCAGTCCGGGCTGGCCAGGGTGAACTGCGTACCGCTCGCCGTCCACCGGAACAGCCGGGCGTGACTGCCCCCGTACGTGTAGAACAGTGCGGGCTCGTCGTCGCCGTCACCGTCGAAGTCCCCGACGACCATCCGGTCCGCCACATTGTTGAGATCGAATCCGCCGGACTGGTAATAGCCGTTGGGTCCACTGTAGCCAGTCGCGGCGTTCCAGACATGGAATCGGAAATACGTGCCATACGAGTACGCCGTGATCAAGTCGTCGCGACCGTCCCGGTCCACGTCGCCGGCAGCGAAGCGGCCGGCCACGTTGGCCAGGTCGTAGCCGCTCGCCACGCTCCAGTCGCCGGACGTCGTCTTCGTCAGCGCCGTCCCGTCGGACAGGAACCGGTGGATCCGGGCTCCGGTCGTCCCGCTGACGGCCTCGAAGAGCGCGAGGTCGGTGCAGCCGTTGCCGTCGAAGTCCCCGGCGGCCATCCGGTTGCCCACCGATGACGGCGTGACCGCCGCTGTCCCCCAGACCTTGGGCCCGGCCGATAGCGCCGTGCCGTCCCAGACGTCGAACCGCAGCGCGCCGCCCGTGTCGAAGCCGACCGCGAGATCGTCGACGCCGTCGCAGGTGAAGTCGCCGGAGACCAGCCGGTCACCCACCTTCGACAGGTCGTACCCGGAACCCTGGATCCAGCCCTGGCCCGACTGGAACGCCGTCATCGTCGAGGTCCAGCGGCTCATCGTGGCGTCGCTCGTGGCGCCGGACAACATGACCGGTGCGGCCGGTCGCCCGTACCACTGGGTCATCATGAGGTGGTTCTCGGTGTGAGTGCCCACGGCGACGGACTGGGTGGCGAATTTGCGGCCGCTGCTGCTCGAGGCCGCGAACAGGCCGCCCTTCATGCCGGCCGGCGCCGAGTTCACCAGCGTGGTGGGGTTGAGCTTGAGGAAGGTGCCCACGGCCGTGCCGTAGAGGTAGCCGTCCCGCGAGTCGAACGTGAGATTGACCGCGCGCGGGTTGAAGCTCGTGGTCCAGGTGTAGTCGACCAGCGTCGTGCTGCTGAGCAGCTGGCGCGTGGTGACGTTGAAGCGGAACGCCTTGCCCGCGGTGACGCCGACGAGGACGTTGGGGTCGGAGCCGAAGGCCAGCCCGTTGACGCCCAGCTCACCCGCGAGCGGCGTGGCCTGCCAGAGCTTCGTTCCGGTCTCGACGTCGAGGGCGAAGATCTTGCCGCTGCTCTGCGGCGCGATGGTGCAGCAGTTCAGCGTGCCGCCGTAGAGCACCCCGTTCTTGTAGACGAGCGAGCTGATCTCGCCCGCGCCCGCGATGCCGTTGAAGACGCGGACCGCACCCGTCGCCGGGTCGTACAGCGTGACCGCGCCTTCGGTCTGGGAGTTCTTCGGGCTGGTGCCGACCGCCACGTACTTCCCGGCCGAGATCACCGTCCAGGGCCGCTCCTGACCGTAGCTTTGCAGGTCGAACAGTTTGCGCGGATTGGCGGAGTCGAACGGCAACGCTGGGTCGTACTCGTAGAGCGCGCCGTTGGGGTATACCCCCAGATACAGCTTGCGGCCGTGGCTGGCCATGCCCTCGGCCTGATGCGCCCAGCGGTACTCGTGCCACGCCTCGGCGTCGGGGTCGTACCCGGCGAAGCCGCCCGCGAAATACCCGCCCAGGTACGCCCAGCCGTTGGGACCGATCCCCAGCGAGCGCAAGGAGGTCAGCACCGGCTGGAAGCCGACGTCGACCCAGTTCACCGCCGAACCGGTGTGGGTGACCAGGTCGTAGCGGAGGATCGAACCGTCGGCCTGCCCGGACACCACCATCTCGTGCCCGGTCGCCGGGTCCACCACGCGCTGGATGCCCTTCGGCGCGCCCATGCCGAAGCCGGTGTGGGTCACCGCCCCGGTGTCGGCGTCGTAGCCCACCAGCTCACCCGACATCGCGAGGTAGGTCAGCCCGTCGCTGCCCTCGTCGGAGACGGTCGGACCGGCGTACCCGGGGATCTCGCGGACCCACTGCTGGGTCACCAGGTCGTAGAGCCACGCCTTCGCCGACGACGTCCCGCCGACGAAGTAGACGTAAAGGTAGTCGCCCGCGTCGTCGAGCTGATAGGTGTACATGTCGTTCGGAACGCCGGGTGGCAGTGGGATGTCCACATGGGTGTCGGTCGCCGGGTCGTACCGGACGAACCGCGTGAACTGCCCGAGCCCCGCGTAGACCTTGCCTTTGGCGTACTCGACTGAGCGCACGTACTTATAGGTGTCGCCGAAGCTGTCGCGGGTCGTCCAGTTCGACCCCGGCGACCAGCTCGTCAGGAGGCCCGCCGGAGCCGGCTTGATGAATCCCTGGAACGTGCCGACCCACAGGTTGCCCTGGTCGTCGGTGTCGCCCTCCCAGAGGAAGCTCGTCCCCGCCGAGGGCGCTCCCAGGTCGGTGAGCGTACGCCCGGTGTAGGTCAGCCGAAACGCATGGCCTTCGCCGTATGTCGTGACGTAGACGTACTTGCCGTCCGCGGTGACCGAGACACCCCAGGCGCCTTCGGCTCCGCCCAGCGGATACCGGGCGACCATCTTCCCGGCGAACGGGTCGACCTCGGCCAGGTACGCCGGATCGCCCTCGGCCGGAGCGCCGCTGATCGCCAGCCACGTCCGGACCTTGCCGTCGGACATGCGCGCCGTCTCACCACCCGCCGCCGTCACCCCCTTGACCGGCGGGCGGCCCAGGTCGATCGACTTCGGATACGGACCGGCCGCTTGGGCGGGCCGTGCCGGGCTCACTCCACCTACGACGGTGGCGGCCACGACCAGAAGTAGTGCCGGCAATCCGGCAAGAAACGAACGACGTCGATGACGAAGCATGGACGGACGATATTCCGGTCTAGACCGGTAGTCAATGACCGCCGTCAGTTTCTTCCCGTCTTCGCTGGATCAGGGATCCGCGTCGAATCTTCCGCCGAGATTCGGCCCAGATCCCTGATCCGCCCTCCGCACGGCCGTGTGCTTGGCCCTAGGCAGGGACGGGCTCAGCCGAACTGGCCCGGCCGGTAGTCGCCGGCGGGCTGCTTCACGGCGATGTTCATGCGGTTCGCCGCGTTGATGAGCCCGATCACCAGTACCAGCAGGCCGAGTTGCTCGTCGTCGTAATGCTTGGCGGCCCGGTCCCACACGTCGTCGCCGATTCCGCCGGCTCCGTCGGCGATCCGGGTCGCCTCCTCGGTCAGCTCCAGCGCGGCCCGTTCGGCCTCGGTGAACACCGTCGACTCCCGCCAGGCCGCGACGAGGTTGAGGCGTACCGGTGTCTCTCCGATGTGGATCGCATCTTTGAAGTGCATGTCGGTGCAGAATCCGCAGCCGTTGATCTGACTGGCCCGCAGCATCACCAGGTTCTGCGTCGCGGCCGGCAGATTCGAGTCCGCGAGGGTCTTGGCCGCCGTGTAGAAGTGCCGCAGGACTTTGGCCGCGACCGGGCTTTCGGTGAGGTTCAATCGTGCTTCCATGCCCTCGAGACGAGACGGCGCCGTCCGGCTGTGACATCACGTGGGCTTGGTCACGGTCAGCAGCTCGCCGGGGCTGCAGTCGAGGGCGTCGCAGATCGCGGTCAGGGTGCTGAAGCGTACGGCGCGGGCGTGGCCGTTCTTGAGGATCGAGAGGTTGGCGACCGTCACCCCGACGATCGCCGACAACTCGACCAGCGTCATCCCCCGCGCCGCGAGCACCTCGTCGAGGTGGACCTCGATGCGATGCTCGGCCGACTCCCCCATCAGATCACCGTGTCCAGCTCGGTCCGCATCGCTACGCCGCGCGCGATGAGCTGACCGAACCCGGCGAAGATGAACGCCACGAAGACCCACGGCAGCAACGGCGGCGTCGACACGAACGCCCCGCCGTCGCGCAGGACCGTCGTCGAGAGCACCCAGAGCGCGACGATCGCGACCGCCCACGCTCCGGCGCCGCCGAACGCGGTGATCTTCGCCAGCACGGTCAGGTCCTTCGCCGTACGCGACGAGAACGGGTCCTGCTCCCGCGCGATCCGCAGCAACCCCGCGAGCCGCCGGGCGATCTCGGCGATGAGCAGCAGCCCCGGCAGGACCGTCACCAGATACAGCAGCCGTTGCGCCAAGGACGGATCGGTCACCCGGACCATCACGGTGCCCTCTGGATCGATCTCGACGCCGGGCACGACCTTCGCCGCCGACGACGCATCCGGCGACGCATCCGGCGACCCAGCCGGCGACGCGAACGACGACAGCGACGCCGGCAGCAGGGACGTCGGCAGCTCGACGGCGACCGGCGACTTCGGGATGAACGCGATGACCAGCACCGCGACCGCGACGCACAGCGCCGCGATCTGCACGAACGTGGCGATCGCCCCCAGCCCGCGCAGCCAGTTCCCCCACTTCCGCTCTTCCATGACACACCCTCCCCGGAGTATCGAAAAACGATATGGATATCGAGAAACGATATGCCGCCGCTCTCACCGCGTCAAGCCGTCTGCAGACCGCGGCCGTCCCTGCGGCATGATCACCGGCATGACTGGACGCGCGATTCTGGTGACCGGAGCCTCCCGCGGAATCGGACGGGCGGTGGCCGAGGCGTTCGCCCGCGACGGCGACCGCGTGGCCGTCCACTATCGAGGGTCGGCCGACCAGGCCGAACAGGTACGCACGACGCTGCCGGGCGAAGGTCACGTGGTGGTACAGGGCGACCTCGCCGACCCTGACGCCGTACGCGCGGTGGTCGACGGCGCGGCCGAAGCGCTCGGCGGGCTCGACGTCCTCGTGAACAACGCCGGGGTCTACGCGCCGCATCCCGTCTTCGAGACCTCGTACGCCGACTGGCAGGACCAGTGGCGTAGCACGCTGGACACCAACCTCGTCGGCCCGGCCAACGCGATCTGGTGCGCCGCCCGGCACATGCGCGACAAGGGCGGGCGCATCATCAACATCACGTCGCGGGGCGCCTTCCGGGGCGAGCCGGAGCATGTGGCGTACGGGGCGAGCAAGGCGGGACTGAACTCGCTGACGCAGTCGCTCGCGGTCGAACTCGGCCGCCACGGGATCGCCGTCGCGGCCGTCGCGCCGGGCTTCGTGGAGACCGACATGGTCACCGAATACCTCGCCTCGCCCGCCGGAGCGGCGGTCCGCGCGCAGAGCCCGTTCGACCGGGTCGCGCGGCCCGAGGAGATCGCGGCCGCCGTGCACTGGCTCGCCTCGCCGCTGGCCGAGTGGGCGTCCGGCACGATCATCGACCTCAACGGCGCCTCCTACCTCCGGACGTAACCCCGCCGACCCATGGGCTGCAGATCACGGTTACGCAGGCTTCAACCGGCACGGGAAGCATCCATAACCATGATCTGCCGCGAAGGGGACGCGAAAGGGAACCGTGAGTCGAGCCGACCTCCACCTGCACACCAACCTCGGGGACGGTTGGATCAGCCCGGCCCGGCTGGTGCGTACGGCGGTCGAGAAGCAGTTGTCGGTGATCGCGGTGACGGACCACGACCACCTCGACGGCGTACGCCGAGTCGAGGACGTGCTGGCCGAGGCCGCGTCGCCGATCCAGCTGATCGCCGGAGTGGAGGTCACCACCCGCAGCGGTCACCTCCTTGGTCTGTTCGTACGCAAAGCGCCCAAGCCCATGCGCCCGGTGCAGGAGAGCATCGACGCCATCAAGGAGCAGGGCGGGCTCGTCGTCGTCGCGCACCCGTTCGGCAGGCTCGTGCCGAGCCTGGGTCGCCGGAAGATCGACGAACTGCTGAGCACCGGCTATGAGATCGACGGGATCGAGATCTACAACCCGAGCCCGGCGAACGCTTCGCAGCGGGCGGCGGTGCGTACGGCGAACGCGGATTGGGGGCTGGCCGAGATCGGTTCCAGCGACGCCCATTTCTGGCAGCACGTCGGAGCCGGGTACACGCAGTTCACCGGGGCGACCGCGGCGGATCTGCGCGCCGCGGTCATCGGGCGGACCACCCGGGCCGGCGGGCAGGAGCAGAAGCCCCAGCGGCTCAATCCGGGCGCGTACGTGGCGCAGTGCGCATGGAGCTGGTTCGTGGACCCGCCACGCCGCATGCTGCGCCGCCGCCGCGAAGCGAGCGCACAACAGTGTTAGACGGCCGCGATGGCCGCCGGCTCCGGCGGCCAGAACCGGCGGAACATGAACCATTGCGTAGGGCTGTGCCGTACCACTTCCTCCTGGCAGGAGAACATGTACTGGGTCAGGCGCTGCACTTCGCGCAGCCGTTCCGCGGTGTCACCGACCGGTCGCGGGAACATCGGCGGGAACGCTCGGATGTAGTAGCCGCCGTCTGGTGCGTACCAGCAATAGCCCGGCAGGATGGCCGCACCGGTCTTGACCGCCAGCGCGGCGGAGCCGATCGGGACGTAGGTCTTCCGGCCGAAGAACGTGACCTCGACGCCGCGCTCCCGGGTGACCGGCCGGTCGATGACGATGGCGACGGCCCGGCTCGCGACCAGTTCCGCCATGGCCCGGCGGGCCGCGTTGGAGATCGGGATGATGTCGACGCGTTTTTCTCGCCGATGTCCTTGGAGCAGGCTGTTGAGCTGTGGGTCCTTGAAGGTGTCGGCGATGGCTGAGAGCGGGACGTGGCGGGCGGCGACCGCGCCCGCCAGGTCCCAGCTGCCGAAGTGGCCGGTGGTGATGATCGCGCCCTTGCCCGGGGCCATCGCCGTCGCGACGCAGTCCTGCCACGTCATGTCCCCGGTCGTGCCCTGCGTCAGGTCCTGCGAGGTGGCCTCGACGTCGCGCATGTCCAGGTAGGGCAGGCAGATCAGCGACGCCGCCGTCCGGCCGTAGTTGAACCAGGAAGCGAGCGCGGCGCGTTTCACGCGAAGATCGGCGACCGGCAGATCGAGGACCTTCGCCATGTTCTCTTGGGTGATCCGGCGCTTGGACCGCCAGCCGAGGTAGCTCGCCGAGGTGACGGTGGAGGCCAGACCATGCCTCAACCGGCGCGGCGTTCTTCCCACGACGGCGATGCCCGAGCGCGCCAGCCAGTACACGGATGACACCGCACGGTCTCCCTACGTATCGGGAAGTCCAGCCTCTGCGACCTGGCGTACCGAGGGATGCCGATGCCCGGAAATCTGGATGACCTGCTGGTGAACCCTGATCACGTCCGGCTCAGGCGGCGGCGAGCCGTTGCGCCGCACCGGGATCATGGGCCGGCAGCACGACCAGATCCGGGATGCGCCGCCGCAACTCGTTGACCATCGCCACGGCCTCCCGCATCGCCCTCCGGTCGCCGACGCCCGGGATCTCCCCGGCCGCGAGCAGGTCCGCGTCGTAGGTGAGGTCCCCGACCATCAGCAGCGGCGCGCGGCCGGGACGGCGTACCAGCAGGGATTGCGAACCCGCGGTGTGCCCAGGGGTCGGGAGCACGATCAGCGCGCCGTCACCGAACACGTCGTGCCCGGTCATGAACGGCGCCAGCTCCGCGTCGCCCAGCGCCTCGGGGGCCACTCGCTCCCAGCGCAGCCCTGGCACCTCTATATGGGTACGCAGAAAGCCGCGTTGCTCCGCGAACGGCTTTCGCATGTCGTCCCATTCGGTGGCGCTGACGAGAATCCGGGATCCGGCCAGTTCCGGAAGTCCGCCGATGTGGTCCTGATGCAGGTGGGACAGGATCGCCGTGTGCACGTCGCCGGGTCCGTGCCCGAGCCGTCGCAGGGCCGCCGTGAGCGTCTGATCAGGCGAGATGTCGAACTTCGCCAGCCGGTCGTAGATGTACCGGGTGGGACCGCCGGGGAAGTACGCCGGATCGGTGGTCGAGGCGATGTCCTGCCCGGTGTCGAAGAGCACCACGCCTTCGGGGTGCTCGATCACGTACGCGTTGATGGGCCGCGGCGGTGTCCAGTCGCGCGCCGTGACCATCAGCCAGAGGTAGGTGGGCTGGCGGGTCGGGCCGACGTGCTGCGGGCGGATCTGGACGCTGCCGGTGCTGATGACGGAGACCTTCATGTCGCCTGCCTTCATGTCGCTTGCCTTCATGTCGCCTGCCTTCGTGCCGATGAGACTCATGAGGGTTACGTTACGCGTCATTAGATGTCGTGTCACACATTGCCGGGGAGAGTGAGACGGCCCTCACAAATACATGTCGTGTAATCTAATGCCGTGACACCCGTTGAGGAACTGCGCTACCTGATCCTGGCCGCCCAGCGCGAGGGGAACCGGCAGCTCGCCCAGGCGCTCCGCCCGCACGGCATCACTCCCGCCCAGGCCGAAGTGCTGCGCCTGCTGGAGGACCGGCAGCCGCTCACCCTGTCCGGCCTCGGCGAACTGCTCGTCTGCGAGAGCGGCACCAACCCCAGCCGCCTCGTCGACCGGCTCGTGAGCGCGGAACTGGTGCGTCGCGTACCGGGGGAACAGGATCGGCGGCAGGTCGAGCTGAGCCTGACTCCGGCCGGCAGACGCCTCGCCCGCAAGGTCGCCGCGATCGAGGATGAACTCCACCGCATGTTGGCCGCGGCCGGCTCCGCTCGCGAACTCGCCACGGCCGCCACGTTCCTGCGTACGCTGGTCGCTGGCCAGCCCGCCGGGGACGCCGTCGCCCTCCGGAAAAGATCTTCGGCGCGGATGTAGAGAACCCCGTTCCGGCTCCGACCCAGGTTCGACAGCGAACAATTGGTAGGGCTGGAAGGAGCCGACATCATGCGCAAGGTCATCTACTGGGTGCACACCTCGGTCGACGGGTTCGTCGACGGGCCGAACGGCGAGTTCGACTGGCCCGTCATGGGACCGGAGCTGGCGGCGTACTCGGAACAGCTGGACGACCGGGTCGACACACTGCTGTTCGGCCGGGTGGTGTGGGCGATGATGGCCGGTTTCTGGCCGACCGCCGAACAGATCTCCGACGATGCGCACGTGGCGCGATTCGCGCCGTTCTGGCGGGCCACCCCGAAGATCGTCCTGTCCCGCACGTACGCCGGCGACGACTGGACCACCGCCGTGGTCGAGGCCGAGGCCGTCACCGAGCTCAAGCAGCAGGACGGCCGGGACCTGCTGCTCACCGGCGGCATCGGCGCGGCCGCGGCGCTCACCGAGCACGGCCTGATCGACGAATACCACGTCGCCGTCCACCCCGTCGTGCTCGGCGGCGGCCGCCCGCTCTTCGCACACCCGACCGACCGGCTCAACCTGCGGCTCGTGAACTCGGCCGTGGCCGACGGCCGCATCGTCATCAACCAGTACGAGCGCGCCTGACCCAGTCTGCGAAGTGATCTCCGGAATGCCAGCGACCTTTCCGCAGCCCGGTAACGTACGCCAGCCTCCGGAGATCAACCTAGCCGCCGGGGCTGGCGGCACCGCGCCGAGCGAAGTCCGCACGCTTCCTGCGTCTCCTGGGACTGAGCCGTCCCGATGGGCTGCCCGATGAGCGATGAGATCGGGGCAGTGCGTCCGGCGTACCAGATGACTCCCGACGTCGTGGCGATCGTCGCCGTCCATGGGACCGAGCTGGTGTTGATCCGCGAGTTCCGGCCGGCGGTCGGCGAGCGGGTCTTGCAGGTCCCGATGGGCAAGATCCCCGCCGGGATCGACCCGCGCGAGCAGGCGCTCGCGGAGCTGGCCGAGGAGACCGGCTTCGAGGCGCGGAACTGCGAGTTCGTCGCGTGCCTGTTCTCCGCGCCGGGGTGGATGAATCAGCGGATGCATGTCTTCCTGGCCACGGACCTGATCGAACTCGCGGAGCGGCCGCCCGGCGACCCGGACGAGGTGGACATCGAAGTCGTGCCGCTGCCGATTGCGAGCCTCGCTGAAGCGATGGCGGGCGGCGTGCTCCGGGATGCCCGGAGCATCGCCGCCCTCACTGTGGCGTTAGGCGCTTACGGCGTGACGACGACGCCGTGGAAGGTCACCACGAGGTGGCCGTCCGAGGCGTAGGACCAGCCCAGCGCGCCGCTGTAGGTGGTGCAGCGGGAGCCGTTCGTGCCGCTCCAGAACTGGTTGGAGCTGTCGGAGTCGCCGATGATCCGGTCGTTGGTCCCGCTGCTGAACCGGCAGGACGTGTTGGTGCGGAACACCGACGTTCCGGCGTCGAAGTTGAAGTTGCGCTCGGCGTTGTCGATGCTCACGTTGTTCGAGATCGTCATCGAGCCCGGGTTGCTGTTGTAGGTGAAGCCGTGCTTACCGTTGTGGTACGCGATGCTGCGCCGCACGATGTGGTTCACCCCGATGTCCTCGCCACCGAGCTTGTAGCCGTTGCGGTCGCCCGCCCCGGCCTGGCTGCCGTCGCTCAGCGTGCCGTTGTTGTAGGACAGCGAGTCTTCGATGGTCACCACGCCGATCGGGCCGGTGTCGGTCTTCGTGTACAGGTCCCAGCCGTCGTCGATGTTGTTGTGCGAGACGGCGTACCGGAAGACGTTGCCGGAGCCGACGGTGAGCTTGGCCGCGAAGCCGTCGGCGTCCTCCCCGTCGGAGTCGGCGTTGTCGTGCGACTCGGCGCTGAGGATCAGGTTGTTCGCCGGCCACTGCGCCTGCGGCGTGTCGGAGGCGATCCGGGACAGCTGCAGACCGGTGTCCCGATTGAACCGGGTCACCGTACGCTCGATGATGTTGTTGCTGCCGCCGACGAAGATGCCGTTGTCGCCGGCCCGCTCGACGACGAGGCCGTAGACCCGCCAGTAGTTCGCGTTCAGCGCCAGGCCCCGGTTGGCCGAGTCCTCGGTCTGCGCGGAGAAGTTGAGCACCGGCGTCTCCCCCGGGTACGCCGACAGCGTCTTGCGGGCGCTGGAGGTTCCACTGTTGGCGGGGGCGATCGTCACCGTCGACGAGTAGTTGTAGGTGCCGCCGCGCAGGTAGATCGTGCCGCCCGCCGCGATCCTCGTCAGCGCCGAGGTCAGCGTCGTCGGGTTGGCCTGCGTGCCGGCCGCGCTGTCAGTGCCGCCCGGCGCCACGTAGACCGCGCCGGTCGTCGGACTGGTCGTGGGGCTCACCGTCGGGCTGCTGGTCGGGCTGCTCGTCGGTGAACTGGTCGGGCTGCCGGTCGTCGCGCTCGGCGACGGGCCGGCCGCGTCGGTCACCACGACGTCGTCGAACCGGGCGCTGGCGTAGTACGTCGCCACGCCGATCTGGCCGCTGGCGAACTGCGTGTCGGTGGCCGTCAGGACGGTGCCGCCGTTGACGGTGCCCCGCAACGAGCTGCCGGCGACCTGCAGGCTCAACGCGTACGTCGTGTTCAGGGTGAACGTCAGCGAAGCCGAGGCCAGGGTCGTGGAGGAACCGCTGACGAGCTTCTTCAGTTCGACCGTGTTGTTGCTGCGCAGCGCGAGGTAGTAGTAGCTCGTCGACGACTGGGCCCGGGCCAGCACCGCCACGAAACGGTTGGTGCCGTTGGTCGCGGTCGGCTTCACGTTCACGGTCACCGTGTAGTCGGTCCAGCTGCTCGTGCCGGCTCGAGCCCGCGCATCCGAGCTGGTGCCGCTCTGCTGGTACGCGGGCGTGCCGTCGGTGACCACCGACCAGGTCCCGCCGCTGGTGCTCCAGCCGCTGGCGTTGCCGTCGTTGAAGTCGTCGCTGAACAGGGTGGCCGCGACGGCCGGACTGGACAGTCCGATCACGACTGTCGCCGCTGCCGCGAGCGTACCCATGACCGCGGCCATGGGCAGTTTCCATCGGAGTAGTGGGCGCATCTCCGTTCGCCTTTCCAGACTGGCCGATTCGCGCGGCCGATGACAGATCGAAATACGTTCGAAACAGGCCCAGCCTAGGGAAAGCGCTTTCCGAAATTCAAGGCTATGCGTTTGCAGGTTTGTTGCAGGTTCTGGCCTTTCGTTCGGCAGTCCGGGCCGGAGGCACTCCGAGTGGCCGAGTTCAGCGGCGGCGGCGTTCGGCGGTCCAGGCCGGAGGCACTCCGAGTGGCCGAGTTCAGCGGCGGCGGCGTTCGGCGGTCCAGGCCGGAGGCACTCCGAGTGGCCGAGTTCAGCGGCGGCGGCGTTCGGCGGTCCAGGCCAGTGCGCCGAGGAGTTCGAGCCGGATCAGGCCCGCGCCGCCGAATTTGATGAGCCGCCAGTATGGGGCGAATCGGCGGCCCGCGTCCGGGCTTGTCGGCTGCACCCGGGTCTCCACGACGACTTCGGTGCCGGCCTCCGTCGCCGCCAGCCGCAGCGACATGGCGGCTTTGGCCCAGCCCGGTTCGTCGAAGGACACGAACGCGCCCGGGCCCGGCGGTATCTTCGCCAGCTCCGGCTTGAGCCGCCAGAATTTCGCGACCGCGCCGCGTACCTGCTCGACTCCGTCCACTGTGGCGAGCATCGGCGGGCCGGACCGCAGCCGCTTCGACCCGAGCGTGCGTACGCCCATCAGCAGCCCGGTCACCGGCAGCCGCCGGCGCGGGATCTCGTCCAGGCTCGCCCAGACCGTCGGCGGATCGGCGGCGATGATCCGGGTGTAGCGGGAGTGGAAGGCGTACTCCGGGAGCAGGTCGTTCAGCAGGGTTGCGGAACCAGCCATTTCGGAACTGACAGTTTCGGAACTCATAGTTCCGTATGATGGCACGATGACGGACGAACCACAACGGGGCGGCCGCCCCCGCGACACCCGGGTGGACGCCGCGATCCTGGCCGCCACCCGGACGCTGCTGGCCGAGGTGGGCTACGGCGCGCTGACCATGGACCTCGTCGCCGGACGGGCCAACGTCGGCAAAGCCGCGATCTACCGCCGGTACGCGGGCAAGCAGGATCTCGTGTTCGCCGCCGCCGTCCACGGCCGCACCCTCGACCCGCCGCCCGACTCCGGCGATCTGCGTACCGACCTGCGCTGGCTGGTCGGCGGGATCGCCCGCAGCCTCAGCAGCCCCGAAACCCGGGCCGCCCTCCCGGCGCTGCTCGCCGACGTCACCGCCGACGACGACGTCGCCGACCGGTTCATGCGGACCTTCGTCGCCGAGGAACGGGCGTACGTCGAGACGATTCTCGACCAGGCCCGGCGCCGCGGCGACCTGCGTACGCCCGTCGACGCCGAAGTCGTGCACTCGCTGGTGCTCGGCGCGATCTTCGCCCGGATCTACCTGCTGCGGAAGCCGGCCGACAAGGCGTACCAGCACGAGGTGACCGACCTGGCGGCGAAGGCGCTGACCGAGGGCGCTCGGTAGGCCCTATCGCGGCAGATCACGGATGTGCGGGCAGGCCGCCGCCAAGATCGCGGGCAGATCCGTGATCTGCCGTTATACCGACCGGCGATCCAGGAAAATGGGCGCGTGAAGGCATCGCCCCGGCACCAGGCGGCCGCGATCTACGGCACGATCATCAGCGGCTCGGTCATGGCGGCCGCGCCGCAGGACTCGGTGCTCACGGTCGTCGTGCTGGTGCTGGTCACGGTGTTCGTCTACTGGCTCGCCGAGCGGTACGCCGACCTGCTGGGCGCGTACGCCCACGGCCATCACCTGACCCGGGCCGACGTCCGTCACTCGTTCAGCGAAGGGCTGCCGCTGATCCGCGCCTCGTACGCGCCGCTGATCGTGCTCATCGCGGCGGCCCTGCTCGGCGCGGACACCCGGACGGCGTTGACCATCGCGATGGGCTTCACCATCGCCTGGCTGTTCCTCATGGGCTACATCGCCGGACGCCGGCGCGGCGTCACCGGCTGGCCGCATGTGATCGTCACCGGGGCCGCCGGGCTGTTCGGGATCGTCCTGATGATCCTCAAACTCGCCCTGCACTGATCGCCTGGTCCGCCGGCACCGTCGCCGCGACCCGACCGGGCACTGTCTGCTGCGCCCAGTAGAAGTTGGTGTGCGCGATGACCTGATCCGGCGACGGCAGACCCAGCCCGTCCGGCAGCGGCCCGGTGGTGTGCGCGTCGCCGACGAGCGTCGTGTCGTAGCCCCGGGCGAGCGCGTTGTGCAGCGTCGCGCGTACGCAGGCGTCAGTCGCCGCACCCGTGACGAGCACCCGGCCGACACCGAGGCCGGCCAGCAGCTCGTCGAGGCCGGTGGCCTCGAACGAATCGGCGTGGTGTTTCTGCACGACCGGATCGCCGTCCTTCGGCGACAGCTCGGGGACGATCCGCCAGGGCTCGCCGCCGGCGACCAGCGACTCGTCGTTGTGCTGCACCCAGACGACCGGGACATGCTGGTCGCGCGCGCGATCCACCAGCCGCCCGATGGTCGCCACGACCCGGTCCCGCTCGTAGGCGTCGGACATCACACCGTTCTGCACGTCGACGACGAGCAGGGCGGTACCGGGCCGGTTTTCGAGCGTGGTCATGCGCCGACCCTAGCGAAGATCATCGGACATGCGTTCGCCTGCCCGACACTCCCGCGTTTCAGCGGCCGATAGCATCACCCGTCTACACCCCCTTTGCGTGATGTGAGGCCCCTCGTGATCTCGGCTCGGCTGCGGTATTGGTTCGACAACCTGATGTCCCGGGGCACTCCCGCACTGACCGGCCTGCTCGGCCTGGCGACGGTCGGGCTGGTGGTCGTGCTGGCCGGGATCGTGCTGGTCTTCACACCGTCTGCTGTGCACGGTCCCGGTGACGCGCTGTGGCAGAACTTCCTGCATGCCCTGGACGCCGGGACGATCGGCGGCGACCCCGAGGACCAGCCGCTCTACATCGCGTTCATGTTCGTGGCGACCGTCGGCGGCATCTTCATCCTGTCGGCGTTCGTCGGCGTACTGACGACCGGTCTGTCCGACCGGCTCGCCGAACTGCGCAAGGGCCGGTCGCAGGTCATCGAACGCGGCCACACCGTGGTCCTCGGCTGGTCCGATCAGCTGCCGACGATCATCCGCGAGCTGTCGCTGTCGGAGTCCGGCCGCACCACCGTGGCGATCCTGGCCGACCGGGACAAGGTCGCGATGGAGGACGAGCTGCGCGACAAGGTCGGCGACGCGGGCGATGTGCGGTTCGTGTGCCGCACCGGGAACCCGGCCGACCCCGCCGATCTGCGCATCGTGCGGCCGGAAGAGGCACGCGTCGTGATGATGCCCTCGCCCGCCGGGGACAGCCCCGACATCCAGGTGGTCAAGTCGCTGCTCGCGCTGCGCCAGCTCGACTGGCCCAAGGGCCGTCCGCCGTCCGTCGCGGTCATCCGCGACACCGGCAACATGCCCGCCGCCACGCTCGCCGGCGGCACCGAGGTCACCATCATCGACGCCGAGGACATCACCGCGCGCCTGCTCGTGCAGTCGCGGCGGCACCCCGGCCTGTCCGCCGTCTGCACCGACCTGCTCGGCTTCGAGGGCGTCGAGCTGCACATGCTCGCCGAACCGTCCCTGTCCGGGCTGTCCTACGCCTCGATTCTCCAGCGGTACGCGACCAGCACCGTCCTGGGCGTACGCCACAACGACGGGCGCGTCGAGGTGAACCCGGAGGCCGCCACGGTGCTCCAGGACGGCGACGAGCTGATCCAGCTGGCCGAGAACCGGGCGGCGATCCGGCTGGCGCTGGAGCCCTACCGAGTGGACACGTCGGCGATCAGCGGCAACGGCAAGAGCACCGCCGTCGCCGACGACACCCTCGTCCTCGGCTGGAACGACCGGGGGCCGACGATCGTCCGGCTGCTCGACCGCTACCTCACCGAGGGCTCGACGCTGCACGTCGCCGCGACCCGGCTCGACGTCGACACCACTGTGGACGGCGTACGCCATCTGTCGGTGAGCACCTCGCGCTGCGATCCGACGAACCGCCGCGCGCTGGAGGCGCTCAACCCGGCGAGCTACGAGCACGTCGTCGTGCTGGCCGACGACGAACTGGACGCCGCCCAGTCCGACGCCCGGAGCCTGGTGACCCTGCTGCACCTGCGCGACATCAAAGAGCGCGGCGGAGCCTCGTACGCGATCGTCGGCGAGCTGAACGACGACGCGAACCGGCGGCTGGCCCAGGTGACCCGGGCCGACGACTTCGTGGTGAGCCAGAAGATGATCAGCCTGCTGCTGACCCAGCTGGCCCGCAACGGCCACCTGAGCGCGGTCTTCGCCGAGTTGTTCGAACCCGGTGGCGCCGACATCTATCTCAAGCCGGTCGACGAGTACGTCGTCCCGGGTGTGGCGACGACCTTCGCCACCGTCATCGAGGCGGCGATCCGGCGCGGCGAGACCGCCTTCGGCTACCGCCGCAGCGACCTGACCGACCAGGCCCCGGCCTTCGGCGTACGCCTGAATCCGGACAAGGGCGAGGCGATCACCTTCACCGAGGCCGACCGGATCGTGGTGCTGGCCCGCAGTTGAGCGTAGCGTCGGCCTATGCGATGGGTCTGGCTGATTCTGGGCATCCTGCTGACGCTGTCCGGCGCGACCTGGACGGTGCAGGGCGTCGGCGTTCTCGGCGGCAGCAGCATGACCGGCGAGACGATGTGGGCGGTGATCGGGCCGATCGTGGCGATCGTCGGCCTGGTGCTGATCTGGCTCGGCCTGCGCAAGCCGGCCTCACCTAGCTAGCGCGCCGCCTAACAGCGGTATGACAGCGACGGTTCGGGTCGTGTTATCGGTCGATCCGTAGAACTGCCCTCATGACAGTTCAGAACATCGTCGTCGACGGGCTGCGCAAACGGTTCGGCTCGAAGCCAGCGCTGGACGGCATGACCTTCGCCGTCGACGCCGGGCGGGTGACCGGGTTCATCGGCCCGAACGGCGCGGGGAAGTCCACCACGATGCGGGTCGTGCTGGGGCTCGACCGGCCCGACGGCGGGACCGCGCTCGTCGGCGGCCAGCCGTATCGGACCCTGTCCCGGCCGCTCACCCAGCTCGGCTCGCTGCTCGACGCCTCGGCATTGCAGCCCAGCCGGACCGCCCGCAATCACCTGCTGTGGCTCGCCCATTCCCAAGGTCTGGGCGTACGCCGGGTGGACGAGGTGATCGAGCTGACCGGGCTCGGCTCGGCCGCCCGCCGCCGCGCCGGCGGCTTCTCCCTCGGCATGCGCCAGCGGCTCGGCATCGCCGCCGCGTTGCTCGGCGATCCGCGTACGCTCATGCTCGACGAGCCGTTCAACGGCATGGACCCCGAAGGCATCATCTGGATGCGGGGCTTCCTGCGGGAGCTGGCCCAGCAGGGACGGGCGGTGCTCGTCTCCAGCCATCTGATGAGCGAACTCCAGGACACCGCCGATCATGTCGTAGTCGTCGGCCGGGGGCGGGTGCTCGCCGACACCACGGTCGCTCGATTGCGCGCGACCATCTCCGACGGGCGGGTGAGCGTACGCACCGACGACGCGAACGCGGCGGGAGTGCTCGCCGCGGCGGGGGCGAACGTCGCGGCAGCCGAGCCGGGCACGCTCAGCGTCACCGGCCTCGCCGCACCGCACGTCGTCGCCGCACTGAACGCCCGTCAGGTGGTGTTCTCCGAGGTCACCGCCCATCGGGCCACCCTGGAGGAGGCGTACCTCGAACTCACTCGGGATGCCGTCGAATACCGCGCGGGCGAGGTGGCCCGATGAGGTCGCTGCGTGCCGAATGGACCAAGTTCCGCACCGTACGCGGCTGGGTGCTCGCCATGATCGTGGCGTCGGCCGCGATCGTCGGCCTGGGCATCATGCCGGGCATGCAGGGCACCTGTGGAGCCGATTGCGGTCTGCCGGTCGGGCCGGGCGGCGAGGAGGTCACCGACGCCTTCACCTTCATGCATCAGCCCATGACCGGCGACGGGACCATCGCCGCCCAGCTGACCTCGCTGACCGGCATCCTGCCCGACGACCCGGACCCGAGCGCCGAGCAGTCCGGTGGCGCCGGGCCGAGCGCGGCGAAGGGAGCGGCCGCCGGTCGCCCCGGTCTGGTCCCCTGGGCCAAGGCGGGCCTGCTGCTCAAGGACGGCACCCGCCCGGGTTCGGCGTACGCGGCCGTCATGCTGACCGGCACGCACGGCGTACGCCTCCAGTACGACTACACACACGACGTCGCCGGACCCGCTGCAACGCCGACATCAACGCCGACACCGCAATGGCTGCGGCTCACGCGTACCGGTGACACCGTCAGGGCTGAGGTCTCGGCGGACGGGTCCGCTTGGCAGACCGTCGGCACCGCTGATCTCAGCGGGCTGCCCGACACCGTGGAGGTCGGCCTGTTCGCCACCTCTCCGCAGTATTCCGCCGCGACCAGCGGTGCGTTCGGGATGTCCGGCGCGTCCGGCGGCCCGACCCAAGCGACCGGCGTGTTCGAGAACGTGGCGGTCACCGGTACGCCGAGCGGCGGCTGGCGCGGCGAGATCATCGGCGGTGCCGACGACAATGCCGGCGGGGCCACGCAGGACAGCGGCCGCTTCACCGTCAGCGGCACGGGCGACATCGCGCCCGCCGTCGCCGGGGCCGCCGGGTTGGGCGTCACCATCACGCAGACCCTCGTCGGCACCTTCGCCGGGCTCATCGTCGTGGTCGTGGTCGGCGCCATGTTCATCACCGCCGAATACCGTCGCGGCCTTGTGCGTACAACTATGGCGGCGAATCCCCGGCGGGGCCGGACGCTGGCCGCGAAGGCCGTGGTGATCGGCGCGGTCACGTTTGTGACGAGCCTGCCGGGCGTGGCGGCGGTGGTGGTCATCGGGCAGAAAGTGTTACGCGCCAACGGCGTCTACGTGCACGCGGCGTCGGCGGTCACCGAGGCGCAGGTGATCGTCGGGACCGCCGCGGTGCTCGCGGTGTCCGCGGTGCTCGCGCTGGCGCTCGGGATGATCGTGCGGCACAGCGCGGCGGCCGTCACCACGGCGATCGTCGCGATCGTGCTCCCCTATCTGCTGACGATGACGGTGCTACCGGCCGGGGCCGGGCAGTGGCTGCTGCGGCTCACCCCGGCAGCCGCGTTCGCCGTGCAGCAGAGCACCCCGCAGTACGCGCAGGTGGACAACATCTACACGCCGGTGAACGGGTACTTCCCGCTCGTGCCGTGGGCCGGGTTCGCCGTGTTGTGCGGCTGGACCGCGATCGCGCTGGCCGCCGCGACCCTCCTGGTACGCCGGAGGGACGTATGACGAACGCACTGCGCGCGGAATGGACGAAGCTGCGGACGTCGCCGGGCACGGCGTGGCTGCTCCTGACGATCGTCGTGCTGACGGTCGGGGTGGGCACGGCGGCCGCCGCCACCATCACCTGCGGCGGCACCGGCTGTCCCGAGGATCCGGCGAAGATCAGCTTCACCGGCGTCCAGCTCGGCCAGGCCGTCGTCGTGATCCTCGCCGTCCTGACCATCAGCGGCGAGCACGCCACCGGCATGCTGCGGGTGAGCCTGTCCGCCGTGCCGAACCGGCTGCGGCTGCTCATCGCCAAGGCGATCGTGGTGACCGGTGCGATCGGGGCGGCCGGGCTCCTCGCCGTGGCGGGCTCGTTCCTGGCCGGTCGGCTGCTGCTGCCCGGCAGCGGATTCACCGCCGCCCACGGCTTCGCCCGGCTGTCGCTGTCCGACGGAGCAGTGCTCCGCGCCACCACCGGCTCCGTGCTCTACCTCGTGCTCATCGCGCTGGTCGCGCTCGGATTGTCCACAGTGGTACGCGAGACCGCCGCGTCGATCGGCGTACTGCTGGGGCTGCTCTACCTGATTCCACTGATCACCCAGGCGGTCTCCAGTCCCAGCTGGAAACGGCACCTGCAGCAGATCACCCCGACCGCCGGATTGTCCGTGCAGGCGACCACTCAGCTGTCGACGTTGCCGCTGACGCCGTGGCAGGGCTTGGGCGTGCTGGCCTGCTGGGCGGCCGGGTCGCTACTGCTCGCCGCTGTGGTCCTTCACCGGCGGGACGCCTGAGGGCGGCATGATCAGGGTCATTTCCATGCTGACATGTCAGCATGGAAATGACCCTGATCATGGAACGGGCCTAGCTGGCTCGGCCTAGCTAAGGGTGATGGCGGCGTCGTCGATGACGAACGACGTCTGGAGCGAGGAGTCCTCGGTTCCAGTGAACTTCAGGGTCGCGGTGGTTCCGGCGTACGCGGAGATGGTGACGGTGCGCAGGACGTAGCCGGTCGCCTTGTTGAGGTTGGAGTAGGTCGCCACGCTGGTGCCGTTGACGGTGACCGTGAGCTTGTCGTACTGCGTCGACGTAGTGGTCTCGGCAGAGTCGATGTGCAGGTAGAAGGTCAGCGTCGCCTTGCAGCCCGCCGGAATGGCGACGGCCTGCTGCAGCGTGTCGGTGTGCGTACTGCCGTAGCCGTTGAGCCACGCCTTCCACGAACCCGAGTGCGCCGCCTGGCTGGAACTGTTGTCCACGACACCGGACGACGAGGTCCACGGCGACGCCGTGCCCGTCTCGAAGCCGGCGTTGCCGAGGAGCTGGCCGGAGCAGGACCCACCGGGCGAACCGACCGCGACGCTGAACGTCGCCGAACCGCTCGCGTTCGTCGAATCCTTGGCGGTGACGGTCACCGACGACGTCTGCACCGTGGTCGGCGTACCGCTGATGAGACCGGTGGAGCCGTTGATGCTCAGCCCGGCCGGCAACCCGGTGGCGGTGTAGGTCAGCGTCTGCGTGGTGTCGGAGTCGGTCGCCTGGATCTGGAGGCTGAACGGCGTACCGGTGGTGGCGGTCTTGCTGCCCGGGTTGGTGACGGTGACCGTGTTGCCGGTCGGCGGGGTGCCGCCGGGGAGCAGGCAGCCGGCCTTGTTCAGGTCGATGGCGTTCGCCGAGGTGAGGCAGGTAGTGAACCAGTAGGTCTCCTGGCCATAACTCTGCCCCTGGTACGCGTGCGTCGTGCCGTCGGGGTCGACCTCACACGGGTTGTCCAGCGTGCACATCTCGCCGCTGTCGTTGCCGGTGTTGTTGATGCCGACGATCTGGCCGCTGGTCAGGTCGACGATCGGCGACCCGGAGGTGCCGTGCGTGGTGTCGCAGTCGGGGTCGTACCGGATCGAGTCGTGGAACGTCCACGCGTCTTCCCGGAGCGTGCCGACGAAGCCGTTGATCGAGCAGTTCCAGATCTGCTTCCAGTACCCGGACGGGATGAACATGCTGCTGCCGGCGGTCGGGTGCGACGCCGAGATGGTCAACGCGGTGACCCCGTAGCTCGTCTTGATCGACGCGTACGTGGTGTTCAGCCGGTAGAGCGTCACGTCGGTGTTGGTCATCGTCGCGTACAGCATCAGGTCGGCACGGACGGTGCCCAGGCTGCTGCCGGTCGAGCTGAGCAGCGTGCCGGAGCGGGTGCTGCTGCGGTTGGTCAGGACGACCCCCGCGCCGGGCATGCCGCCCTCGTAGCAGTGGCCGTTGGTGAGCATCATCGCCCGGTCGGTGTCCACGGAGGTGGGATACCGGACGAGGGACGCCGAGCAGTTGCTGAGCGCGATGGTGGCGGTGAGACTGGCCGCCTGCAGGGTGTCCGCGGCGGCGGGGGTCGGGCCGGCCAGGGCGGCGGCGCCGAGGACGGTCGCGCCAAGGGTGATGGCGAGTCGTCTTAGCATGGGGTCTCCATCCGGATGAGGGAATGCATCGCCGAGAGTCTATGGACTCCGCCTGATCCAGTGAAGACCGTGAATCAAAATTGGCTGAGCGCCCCCGTCGCGACGCTCAGCTGATCCGGTCAGCGGTTATCGCGCGGCGACCGGATCGACCGCGGCCACCGGGACCGGCTGCGTGGCGTCCGACGGTCCCCGCAGCAGACCGAAGCAGAAGCCCGCCGCCAGAATCAGCAACCACTGACGGATGTCCACCAGCCCGGCATAGCTGCCGTCCTCGGCGTACAGCGGCAGGGTGGTCAACTGGTCCCAATAAGAGCTGAGGCTGATGGACGCCATCTGACGAAGCGTGTGGCCGTGCGTCTCACCGTGAAGCACCGGCATGCTGAACACGATCAGGTGGAGCGCCACCGCACCGGCTGCCGCGCCGAGCCCGGCGGATCGCACCTCTCGGCGACGCATCGCCCGGTACGCCACCACGAGCAGCGCCATCCCGGCGCCCCAGACCATCGGGGCGACCAGCGCGCTGCGTACGCGCTCCCCATCCACCGGTCCGCGAATCAGCATGAGCAGCAGGTCGCCGACGGCCACCCCGGCCGCGACCGTCAGCACGACACCGAGTACGCCGGGACTCCACCGACCTCGCCGTCCCCAGCGCACGGCTTCCGCGAAGAGTCCTATGAGGACGAATAACGGGGTTGCCTGCGCCAGCAGTGTGCCGCCGGTGCCCAACCGATCCAGGCCGGCGCCGGTGGCCGGGTCCTGGTAGACGATGCCGAACCAGATGAGCGCGTGCTGGGTGAGCGCGAAGCCGACGGCCAGGACGGCGAACAGCGCCAACGAGGCCGCGTACCGGCGATATGCCACGGTCATGATGTGCTCGATCCTTTCGGTGAGCGCGTGCCAGCCGACATCGGCGGCGTCACGCAACGGTGTCGGGGATTCGTGCAGCAGCTCGAGGATCTCGGCGCCGTAGCGCTCGCGGGTCGTCCGCGGATAGAGCATGATCAGCGCCCGCCTCATGAGACCGCCAGCCGCCGGAGCCCGGTCGAGGCCATCGACCGCATCCGGGTGAGCTCGGCCTGCAACGCCTGCCGTCCCGCATCGGTGATCCCGTACGGCTTACGCCGATCCTGCTCCGGCAGCGCCTCGACGAAGCCCTGCTCCTCCAACCGGCGTACCGCGCCGTAGAGCGTGCCCGGCCCCGGCCGGTCGCCGGCCATCTCGGCGATGTCGTCCTGCATCGCGTACCCGTGCTTGGGTCCGTTCGCGAGGCTGATCAGGATCAGCAGCGCCGGTTCCGAGAACCGGCCGAACCCCGGAAGTCCGGACATCGACACGCCTCCCCCTGCCCTGAGCAATACTACGTCGCGCGTAGTACGCAGCACGTAGTATCACCGTGCACAGTAGAGGTGTCAAAAACCCGCCTTCGCCGCTCCTGGATCCGCGCGCTCAGCGCGACATCGCCTGAGCGTGAACTGCCGCCAGCTGCCGCAACCGTTCCACGTCCCCGAGTTCCCCGATGCCGCCCGGCCCTACGGAGATGTCCCGGGGATCGAGGCCGATCGCCTCGGACAGCGCTGCCACGCTGCCGCCGGCCCGCTCCACCAGCACCAACGCCGTGGCCAGGTAACCCTCCAGCATCGACCGCATGATCACGTGGCTGGATCCGAGATACTGCCGCGCCAGCTCATTGACGAACGCTTCGAAGACCTCCTGGTCGATCTCGTACTCGTCGGCGCCGGTGTCGTCCATCCCGGCGGGCCGTCCGGCGACCGAGACGAGGACTTCGGTCAGCGAGTGAAACAGTCGCGCGACGCGATTCGACGGGAACCACAGGATGGCCTCACCCGTCCGGAAGATCTGACTCACGTCGTGATGATGGCACCGCAGGCGGGGGCCACGGAATGCCCCACGGACTGGTAGACATGGCCTTCATGTCCGACGTTCTTGATCCTGTTGCCGACGAGCCCGCGCCCAGCCCCCAGGGACCTGTCCACCGACGCCGATGGCTGCTTCCCGTGTGCGTGGCGGTGGCGTTCCTGGTCGGCGTCGTGGGCGCGACAGGAACCCTCGCCCTCACCGGGCGGCTCGCGACGAACCACCGGTTCACCGTCCTGGTATTCCTGGATCCCGACATCACAGCCGACCAGCAGGCGGCCATCGAGTCCGCGTTGTCCAAGCTCGACGGAGTCGACAGCGTCAAGTTCGAGAGCAGCGAGGACGCGCAGCGAAAGATGCTGGACGGATTGAAGGGCGACCCCGCGCTGGCCCAGCAGGCCAGCACCGTGACGATGCCCGCCACGTTCCAGGCCGACTTCCACGAGCGAACGTTCGACTGTGGACGACTGACGCCGGTGGCTCATCTGCCCGGGATCAAGCAGGTCAGCGTGCATCAACGGCCGACCGCCGACCGCCCTGGCGCGACGCTCGCCTGCGGGAACCTGCTCTAGCCGGTCGTGTCCACGATGGAGCGGACCTCGGCGGTCAAGGTCGCGGCGTCGGCCACGGCCCGCTCCAGCGGGTCCATCGCCGCGAAGATCGCCTGCGCCCGCGCGGTGAAGCCCGGCGGGGCGGAGGGCAGCCGTCCGGTCGCGGCCACCATGCCCTTCTCGTTGATCAGCCACGCTCCGTCGTGAGCATGCAACGCCTGGCACAGCACGCCGATCGCACGGAACAGACAGCCCGCGGCGTAGGCGGGATCGGCGCCGGCCACGGCGTACCTCGCCGAGCCCACCAGGAAATCGGCCTCCCACAGTCCGTGGACCAAGCTCTCCGCCAGTTTCGACGGATACGCCGAGAGCAGCGTCTTGAGTTCGGCGAGTTCGCCGGCGGGGTCGGCCAGGATCTTGCCGAGCGCCACCTCACCGGCGTACGCGTGGGAGTAGAACCCCAGGGGATGTCCAGGTTGGACGGCGACTTCGTATCGGCCCGCCCGGACCTCGTCGGCGATGTGCCGGACGCGATCGAGATCGCGGTAGATCCAGTCGACCCGCCACCCGTCGACGGTCAGCCAGCCACCGCCGTCGACCCAGGGACCCCATCCGCCGGGCTCGGTCACTTCGGTGGGCGTACCCGTGAATTCTCGGGCGAGGGAGCGCAACCGGTCGACGGCGAGCGAGCCGCGGTAGTAGAGGCCGAGGTCGATGTCGGAGTCCGGGCGGTGCGTGCCGCGAGCCCGGCTGCCGCCGAGCGCCACCGCGACCACCCCGGGGATCTCGGCGAGGTGGGCCGCGATCGGCTGGAGGTCTTCCATGATCATGAACGATATCCGTAGGACGGTCGTGCGTTCTTCGAGCGCGCCGCCGACGACCGCCATGAAAGTGCCGACGACCGCCATGAAAGTACAGTTTCCGACATGGCTGACTATATCGCCGCCGGCTACGTCGCTGCCGGCTTCGGAGCTGTGCGTACCGCGTTCTTCGGAGCCGTCGCGGCCGAGCCGGGGCTGGGTGCCCAACTGGTCGCGTACCACCACGACCGGATGGTGGTGGACCTCACCGCCGGGATGGACCATGACGATCTGACCGGCCTCTACTCGTCGGCCAAAGGCGCCGCGCACCTGGTCGTGGCGCTCCTCGTCCAAGACGGCGTCCTGGAACTGGACCGCCCCGTCGTGGCCTACTGGCCGGAGTTCGCCCTGGACTCGCTCACCCTTCGGGAGCTGCTCAGCCACCGCTCCGGGCTGATCGGAGTGGACGGCGGGCTCTCCAGCGAGGAGCTCGCCGACGACCAGGTCATCGCCGCGCGGCTGGCGAACCAGAAGCCGTTCTGGACTCCCGGCGAAGGGTACGGATACCACGCCTTCGTGATCGGGGCGCTGACCGGCGAGGTGGTCCGGCGAGCCACCGGGCGGTCCCTCCGGGAGATCTACGACGACCGCGTACGCCGACCGTACGGGCTGGACTTCTACCTCGGGCTGCCCGAAAGCGAAGAAGCACGCTACCGTCCGGTGCAGCCGTCGCAGGCGCCGTCCACCGGAGCCGGCATCGATCCGCACAGCCTGCTCGGCATCGCGTTCAATCTGCACGCCGACTCCCCCACCGACCTCGTCGAGTTCGCCAACACCCGTCGCGTACGCGCCCTCGGGCCGGTGTCCTCCGGTGGCGTCGGGAACGCGCGCGGCCTGGCGAAGATGTACGCCGCCGCGATCGGCCGCCTCGACGGGCGGCCACCGTTGCTGACCCCGGCGACCGTCGCCGAGTTCACGACTCTCCAAACGCCCGGCACGGATCTGGTGACCGGCGAATCCGATCACTTCCTGCTCGGTTTCGAGGCGACCGGCCTCCGGTACCCGACGTTGGGCCCCCGCGCATTCGGCCACAGTGGAGCGATCGGCGCCCAGTCGTTCGCCGATCCGGACAGCGGCCTCGCGTACAGCTACACCCGTCGGCGATTCACCGCCGCCGGCGGGGCCGCACCCGAAAACGACTCGCTCATCGCGGCCGTCGCTCGAAGCGCTGCCGGCTCGCGACCCTCATGATCGTCGGCCGCCGCCGTTCGTGGGCGTCACCCGCCATGATCGTCGGCCGCCGCCGTTCTTGGCCCTCACGACCCTCATGATCGTCGGCCGCCGCCATTCGTGGGCGTCACACCGCCATGATCGTCGGCCGCCGCCATTCGTGGCCCTCGCGACCGCCATGATCGTCGGCCGCCGCCATTCGTGGGCGCCACACCGCCAAGATCGTCGGCAGCCGCCGATCTTCCCGCGGTCGCCGGCCAGCCGGGCCGGAGCAGGGCCACGCGATAGTTGGTGAGCGTCAGACGGCGCGCAGGCCGCGGCGTCGATCCCCGTCGTCGGTGAGCGCGGCGGCGAGATCGTCCCGGGCGCGCGCGACGCGGGACCGGATCGTGCCGATCGGGCAGCCCAGCACGTCGGCGGCCTGCTCGTAGGACAGGCCGAGGATCTGGGTGGCGACGAACGCCTCCCGGCGGTCGTCGTCGAGCCCGGCGACGAGGTGCCGGAGCAGCACCTGCTCGTCGAACCGCGGACCGGTGCCGGCCTGGGTCAGATCGGCGACCAGCGTCCAGTCCTCGACGGCGGCGGCGCGCGGCCGGCGGGACTGGGCGCGCAGGTGGTCGAAGACGGTATGCCGGGCGATCGCGAGCAACCACGTACGCGCGGGCGACCGGGCCTCGAACGTGGGCAACGCCTTCATCGCCCGGATGAACGTCTCCTGGGCGAGGTCCTCGGCTTCCCCGGGATTCCCCAGATAGCCGACGAACCGGATGACGTCCCGCTGCGTACGCGCGACGAACTGGGCGACGGCTTGCTGATCACCGGATTTGGCGGCGAGCGCCAGCTCGGTCAGGTGAGCGTCGTCGTCAGGCACGCCCGCCAGGGTAGCCGGTTAACCTGGGCACACCGGGAACCAACCGGGTGACCACGGCGACAATGTATGCCATGGGAGTGGCACCGGCCTGCGAATTCACCCGCGACAATCTGTCGGCTTCGATGGACGGCGACGTGCGCCCGTCGGCCGAGGCGGACCGGCATCTGGCCGGGTGCGCCGAGTGTTCGGCCTGGTGGGAGCGGGTCCAGCAACTCGACCGGCTGACGCGTACGGCGATCTCGCTGCCGACCCCGGGACTGACTGAGGACGCGTTGGCGGCCGTCATCGCCGCCGCCCCCAAGCCGTCCCCGTCGCCGTCCCGGTTGCCGAGCCTGCTGCGGCTGGCCCTGCTGGCCGTCGGCCTCGCGCAGTTCCTGCTCGGGGTGGCCCAGATCAGCAGCCTCGCGGCGGGTGGCTCGCACTCGCACGATCCCGTCGTGGCCGCCGTCTCCTCCGGGCATCTGTGGCACGAGTCGGCCGCCTGGAACGTCGCCATCGGGGCCGCGTTGGCCTGGCTGGCCTGGCGGCGTACGCGTCCCGGCGGACTTTTGCCGGTGATGACCGCCTTCGTCGCCGTGCTGACGCTACTCACGGTCAACGACGCCGTCATCGGCCGCGTCGAGGTCAGCCGCATCCTGTCGCACGGCTTCGTGCTCGCCGGGTACGCCCTGCTCCTGATGCTGAACCGGCGCGGATTCGGCGAGCCGCCCGCCGACCGTAAGCCGAAGCCGTGGCGGCTCGGCGGGCCGGCCGACGAGGTCGCCGAGGACGGCCCGCTCGCCACGGTGCACCCGCTGCCGGTGCGGATGGCGTACCGGCAGCAGGTCACCGTCCAGCAACGCCACGCCGCCTAACCCCCACCCCACCGCGCCCACCCCGCGGCGGCGCGGCGACGCACCGGTCATTGGGAGGCGAGCCACTCGGCGAAGGTGGTCTTCGCCGACCGGTGCGGTTCGTTCCCCGGCACCAGCGTGTCGTCGCCGATGACCGAGCCGAAGTAAGGCGCGGTGTCGTCGTCGACGACCTTGCGCGGGTCGCCGAGCGCGGCCAGCCGTCGCCGGACGGCATCAGCCAGCGGGATGCGCTCCGGCCCGGCGATCTCCACGACGCCGTCGACCGGTTCGCCCACCGCCACCTCGGCGACGTACGCCGCGACTTCGGCGGCCGCGAGGGGCTGGAGCGTCTTCGAGGTCAGCCGGATCTCGTCGCCGACCGTCGCCGAGTCCGCGATCCCCTTCAGGAACTCGAAGAACTGGGTGGCCCGCACGATCGTGAACGGCACCCCGGACGCCCGGATCTGCTGTTCCTGGGCGGCCTTGGCCTTCAGGTAGAAGGCTTCGTCCCCGACCCGGTCGAGGCCGATGATCGACAGCGCCACGTGGTGGCGTACGCCGGCGGCGACCTCCGCCACGGCCAGGTGCCGGCCGGACGCGGTGAAGAAGGCCATGACCCCGTCCGGCGTGAACACCGGCGGGTTGGTGACGTCGACGACCACGTGCGCGCCCGCGAGCGCGTCGTCCAGTCCCTCCCCGGTGGTGCTGTCGACGCCGGACGACGGCGACGCCGCGACGGCCTCGTGACCCTGATCGCGCAGGATGCCCACCACTTGCGAGCCGATGAGTCCCGTGCCCCCGATGACGACGATTTTCATGACGTACCTCCGCTCGCCCGGCCGCCGACGGAGATCACCGTGCTCGACGTCGTCGAGGCGATCGACGGACCGGGGTCGACCTTCCTGTGCACCGAGATTCGGCAGCGTGGCCCGCTCGCGACCCCAGTCGACCAGTGCACGAAGCTCTGCTCGGTGCACCGGGCGAGGCTGCGGGCTGACCACGCGTGGCGGGCGTCGTTGCGCGCCACGTCGATCGCCGACCTGGTGGCGGACGTCGAACGGGACAGCGGCCCCCAAGCGCTCCCCCGCGTCGGCGAATGGCTGGCCGGCCAGGCGACGTAAGGCTCACGCTACCGCCAGGTGAGGCCGCCGACGTGGGGTTCGCCAGGACGACCCCGAGTCACGCCTGACGCGTCGGCAGCACCACCAGCTGGCGCAGATTGACGTGCCGGGGACGGCTCACGGCGTACGCGACGAGGTCGGCGATCTCGGCGGCGGACAGCCCGCCCAGCGCCTCGAACATGCCGCCGAGCTGCCGGCTCAGGGTCGGATTGTCGATGTGGTGGCCCAGTTCGGTGTCGGTCAGGCCGGGCTCGATGTTGGTGACCCGGACGTCACGGGGACCGAACTCGGTACGCAGACCGGCCGACAGATGAGTCAGCGCAGCCTTGGTCGCCCCGTAGACCGCGTAGTCCGGGAAGGTCACGTGTGCGCCGATCGAGGAGATGTTCACCAGGTCGGCCGTCCGGCCGTCGGCCGCCGTGTCGATCAGATCGCCGGCGAACGCCCGGATGACCCGCAGCGCGCCGGTCACGTTGGTGTCGATCATGCGCTGCCATTCGTCCTCGCGACCGGCGGCGATCGGGTTCGGCAGCATCACTCCGGCCGCGTTGACCACCAGGTCCACTCGCCCGTACGCCCGGCGTACCGCGTCGGCGGCGGACGTGACGGCGGCGCTGTCGGTGACGTCGGTGGCGACCGCGATCGCCTGTCCCCCGTCGGCCACGATCTTCTCGGCCAGCCCGGCGATCCGGTCGGCCCGGCGGGCCAGCAGCGCGACGCGTACGCCGGAAGCGGCGAGCAGTTCGGCGGTGGCCGCGCCCATGCCGCTGGCGGCTCCGGTGACGACGGCGGTGCGATTTCCCAGTTCGTATGTCATGCCGAAAGCCTGCGACGGTTCCCGGGGACTACCCAGGGGCGAGCTGAACCTAGGTCTGGCAGTCCTAGGATCAGCACAGCCACGATGAATGAGGAAGGCTGAGGCAGACTGGTCGGCGTGCAAGAGATCGGTGAGTTCCTGCGCAGCCGCCGCGCCAAGATCAGCCCAGCCGAGGCCGGGCTGCCCGACTACGGGCGGCGACGCGTACCGGGGTTGCGCCGGGAGGAGATCGCGCAGCTGGCCGGGGTGAGCGTCGACTACTACACCCGGCTGGAGCAGGGCCGGAGCGCCGGTGTCTCGGACGCCGTCCTCGACGCGATCGCCCGGGTGCTGCGGCTGGACCCCACCGAGCGGGATCACCTGCGCAACCTGGTACGCCCGACCAAGCAGGCCGCCCCGGTGAAGTCCGCCAAGCTACGGCCGGAACTGCGCCGGATGCTGGAGTTAATGGAGTCCGTCCCGGCCTTCGTGCTCGGCCGCCGGATGGACCTCGTCGCGTGGAACGCGCTGGCCGACGCGGTCGCCGGATTCAGCGACATGACCGGGCCACGGAATGTGGCGTACCAGACCTTCCTGGAACCGAGAGCGCGGACCTTCTATCGCGACTGGCCCGCGGTGGCCGAGGAGACGGTGGCCTACCTGCGCCGGGACGCGGGCCTGCACCCGGGCGACCCGCAGCTGGCCGCGCTGGTCGGCAAGCTGTCCCTGCGGGACCCGGTGTTCCGGGAGTTGTGGGCGGCGCACGCGGTCCGGGAGAAGACGCACGGGCGCAAGCTGTTGCGGCACACCGTGGTCGGCGACCTCGACCTCGCCTACGAGACGTTCGCGCTGCCCGGCGACCCCGATCATCTGCTGGTCACCTACATCGCCGAGGCGGGATCGCCGACCGAGGAGCGCCTGCGGCTGCTGGGCAGCTGGGCGGCCACCCCGGTGGAGCCGACGGTCAGCTAGCCTTCTCCAACTCCGCGAGCACCCACCGCGCCCACTCGCTCTGCAGCTCGTAGTAGCGCCGGCCGAACTCGGCGGCGAACCGGGCGTAGCCGGGGCGGGTGCCGGGCGGGGTGAACCGCTCGATCGTCGCGATCGCCTCCGTCAGCCCGGCCACCTCGACGTCGCTGGCCTGCGCCATCTGGCCCACCAGTACACGAGTGTCGGCGAGATCCAGTGAGGACAGCAGGAAGAGCCGGAGCACGAACTCGTTGCGCGGCGGCGTGTCGCCGAGCGGGCTGAACATCCAGCGGCGCAGCTCGGCCCGGCCCTCGGCGGTCACGCCGTACGTTTTACTCCCGCGCGAGCCCTCGCCGACGATCTCGATCAGCCCGTCGCCCAGCAGCCGCTTCAGCTCCGGATAGATCTGGCTGTGGCTGGCGTTCCAGGCGTGTCCGGACAGCGTTTCCTCGAACCGTTTGGTCAGGTCGTAGCCGGTCTGCGGGCTGTCGGCCAGCAGTCCGAGCAAGGCGTGCCTCAGTGACATGTCCGAAGCTTACATGACGGGCCTTACATGTTGGCGTTGACATGTCGAGCCTGACATGTCAGCCTCTTCATATGAACGAGTTCACCGCTCCGGTCCCCGACGAGACCGACGCCACCGACCTGGTGGTCACCGGGGCACTCCCGACCGAGCTGTCCGGCCGCTACTTCCGCAACGGCCCCAACCCCCGCCCCGGCGAATTCGCGCCGCACTGGTTCATGGGCAGCGGCATGCTGCACGGCGTACGGCTTCGCGACGGTCGCGCCGAGTGGTACCGCAACCGCTGGGTGAAGTTCACCGACGTCGGCTTCGTCCGCCCCGACGGCACCCTCGACTATCGGGGCGGCCCGGCCAACACCTCGGTGCTCGAGCACTCCGGCCGACTGTTCGCCCTGGTCGAGCAGGCTTTCCCGTACGAGATCGACCGCGAGCTGAACACCATCGGCTACTGCGACTTCGGCGGGCGGCTCACCACCGCGATGACCGCCCACCCCAAGACCGACCCGGTCACCGGCGAGCTGCACTTCTTCGGCTACAGCGCGCTGCCGCCGTTCCTGACCTACCACCGGCTGTCGGCCACGGGCGAACTGGTCGAAAGCCGGCCCATCGAGGTCCCCGGGCCGACGATGATGCACGACTTCGCCATCACGGAGAACTACCTCGTGTGGCTCGACCTGCCCGCCGTCTTCGACTTCGCGCTCGTCGGCAAGACCATGCCGTACCGGTGGAGCGACAGCTACGGCGCGCGCATCGGGTTGATGCCGCGTACCGGGGGCACGGTCACCTGGCACGAGATCGGACCCTGCTACGTCTTCCACGTCGGCAACGCCCGCGAGGAGAACGGCCAGGTCGTGCTCGACGCCGTCCGCTACTCCCGGTCCGCGTTTCAGGGCCTCTGGGGAGACATCGGCGGCACCGCGGACGACACGCCTCGCGAGGCCCACCGGCTCTACCGGTGGTCCATCTCTCCCTCAGGGGTACGCGAACAGCAGCTCGACGATCGGGAGGTGGAGTTCCCGACCCACAACGAAGCCCGCACCGGCCGCCCCAACCAGTGGCTGTACGCCGTGAGCGGCGACGCCGTGATCAAATACGACACGAGGAGCGGAGCCGCCGACGTCGACGCCCGAGGCGACGGCTGGCATGTCGGCGAGGCCGTATTCGTGGCCGCCTCTGGAGAGACGGCAGAGGACGCCGGCTGGCTCGTCTCGATCGCCACCCACGATCACCCCGAAGTACCCTCCCGGCTGCTGGTTCACGACGCCACCGAGGTGGCCGCCGGACCGGTCGCGACCGTTCACCTGCCGCGCCGCGTACCGGCCGGATTCCACGGCGCCTGGATCGCCGACGCCACCGCTCTCGAAGGAGAAGTCCGATGAGCCGCCCCACCGCCAACGGCCCCGCCGCGATCCTGCTGTCCCTGGTCTGGGACGTCGGCCTGTCGCTCGGCGCGTACTTCGTGGCCAAGTGGCTCGGCGCCGACGACTACGTCGCCCTGCTGGCCGGCTCGGTCGTCGCCCTCCTCCGCGTCATCTGGGTCGCGCTGCGTTCCCGCAAGTTCGACGTCTTCGCCACCGTGATGGTCGGGGTGTTCGGCATCGGCCTGCTGCTCTCGGTGCTCACCGGCGACGCGAAGTTCATGCTCGCCAAGGAGTCCCTGGTCACCGGCGCGGCCGGGCTGGCCTTCGTGATCAGCTGCTTCGTCGGCAAGCCGCTCATCTACCACGCCGCGCTCCGGATGCGGGAGGGCAAGCCCGAGGAGATCGCGGAGTTCGAGCAGAAGTGGGCTGATCTGCCGGGGTTCCGGCGGAACTTCCGGATCATGTCGGCGGTCTGGGGTGCGGGCCTGCTGGCCGACGCCGTCGGGCGCATCCCGGTGATCTACTCGCTGTCCACCGACGCCGCGGTGACCGCCTCCAGCGCGATGCTCATCGCCGTGATGGTGCTGCTGTCAGTCTGGAACGGCTGGTTCGTCAAGCGAATCCAAGCCCGCACCGCCTAGCTCCCCCCGCTCTGTCGGGTGCAGATCACGGTTATGCAGGCCTCCCCCGGCGTGGGAGGTCCTGCATAACCGTGATCTACCGGTTTGCGGGTCCCCTGGTGTGCATGCGGCATCCAGCCGGACCGGCTACCGTTGCGCCCCATGAGTTCCTCCGCCCGACGCCGCCTGACCGTCGTGCTCACCACCGCCGCCCTCGCGGTCCCCTGGAGCACCCCGTCGGCCGCGCTGGCGGAACCGACCGCCACGCCATCGACAGCTACGACTGCCACGGCGTCAGCGAACGCCCCGATCCCGTGTCCGAAGGCCGTCGCCCCCAAGGTCTCCCGCCCGAAGCGGCCCACCCCGCCGGCGGACAACGCGGCGCAGAAGGCCCTCGGCGGCGAGCAGCTCGCCTCGCCCGGTCTGGTCGTCCCGTCCGGCGTGGCCAGCCCGCCCGCGAACACCGCAATCTCGTGGGTGGTGGCCGACCTGGACACCGGCGAGGTCCTGGGCGCGTGTGGCGCGCACGAGTACGGCACGCCGGCGAGTGTGCAGAAGCTGCTGCTGACCGCCACGTACCTGGACAAACTCGACCCGGCGCAGATCGCCACTGTCACCGCCGACGATCTCAAGCAGGTCCCCTGGGACAGTTCCAAGGTCGGCCTGGTCACCAACGGCAAGTACAGCATCGAGACGCTCTGGCTCGGCCTGCTGCTCCAGTCCGGCAACGACGCCGCGACCGTCCTGGCCCGGCTCGGCGGCGGCACCGTGGCGGCGGGCGTACAGGGGATGAACGCCGAGGCGGAGAAGCTCGGAGCCTTCCAGACGCACGCCGTGACCCCGTCCGGCTACGACGGCAAAGGCCAGTTCACCAGCGCGTACGATCTGGCGCTGATCGCCCGGGTCTGCTTCGGCAACGAAACCTTCCGCAAGTACGCGCTGACACAGCGTACGCAGATCCCGGCTCAGCCGCCGAAGCACAAGGGCTTCCAAATCCAGAACGAGAACCAGCTGATCTACAACTATCCCGGCGCGCTCGGCGGGAAGACGGGGTTCACCAGTCTGGCGCGGCACACCTACGTCGGCGCGGCCGAACGCAACGGCCGCCGGCTCGTCGTGACGCTCATGGGCGCGGAGCCGAAGCCGCAGCGCGGCTGGCAACAGGGCGCGGCGCTGCTCGACTGGGGATTCAGCCTGCCGTCGGGCACCTCCGTCGGACACCTCGTGACACCGGAGGAGGCGCACCCGGCGCCGTCGGCAAGCGTCTCCTCATCCGCCCCGATCATCGCCGAGGCGGCTGCCGGCAGCCTCTGGGCACCGATCCCGATCGCGGCCGGCGTCGCGGTCGCCACCGGGCTGTCCGTCCTCATCGGACTATTCCGCATCCGACGGCGCAGGCGCGCGTAGCGGTTAGAGGTTGCGGAACGCCGCCGGGTTCACCTCGAACGGCGTACGCCGCACCGGGTGCACCTGTTCCGCGGCGTACGCGATCTGGAGCAGCCGCGCGTCGCCCCACGGGCGCGCCACGAACATCATTCCCTTGGGACGACGATTGTCCTCGGCGTACGCGGCCGGGATCACGATGCTGGGCCAGCCGGCACGGGCCGCCCAGGAGCAACCGGACGCCCCGCTGAAGGCGAGGAACTCGTTGTCGCCGAGGGCGGCGTTGAGGCTCTCGACGGCGACGGCGAGGTCCCGCGACCGGGCCTGCTGGTACGCCGACCGCTGCGCCACGTGCTCGACGGCGAGCGCGGTGTCCACGTGGACCTGCCGGAACTTGAGCGCGACGTCGGCGTTCTGGACGTTGAAGGCTTGAATGTCGGCGAGCGTACGCATCGGCGCGTCCGGGCCGAGCCCGGCCAAGTACTGGTCGACGGCGGGACCGAATTCGTAGTGCAGCACGGCGAGTTCGTCGTCGTGCCCGCTCTCCGGCATCGACACATCCACTAGAGACGCTCCAGCCCGCCGCAAAGCCGCCAGCGCCGCTTGCGGGAACTCGGCGTCGTCGGACTGGACCACGGCGATCCGCGCGCCGCGCAGGTGGCGTACGTCGAACATGAGGTTCTGCAGGGCCTCGGCGACCCCGCCCGACGCGGCGGTCACCGAGTCGGCCACGTCCGGTCCGGCGATCGCGGCGAGCAACGCCGCCGCGTCCGCCACCGTACGCGTCATCGGCCCGGCGGTGTCCTGACTGGGCGCGATCGGCAGGATGCCCGTCCGGCTGACTAGGCCGAGCGTCGGCTTCATCCCGACCAGGCTCTGGAAGTCGGCCGGACTCGTGATCGAGCCGTCCGTCTCGGTGCCGACGGTCAAAGGCGCGTATCCGAGGGCTGCGGCGGCGCCGGAGCCGCTGCTGCTGCCGCTCGGCGTGAGCGCCGTGTCGTACGGGTTGAGTACCTGCCCGCCCAGGGAGGAGTAGCCGGACGGCATGTCCTCGGTGAGGAAGTTCGCCAGTTCGGACAGATTCGTCTTACCCAGCACCACCGCGCCGGCCGACCGCAGCTTGGCGACGATCGGGGCGTCGAGCAGGGGAACACTGTGCTCCAGCGCGAGCGCGCCACCGGTCGTCGGCAGCCCCGCGACGTCGATGTTGTCCTTGACCAGCACCGGCAGGCCCTCGAGCGGGCTGCGCGCGCCCTCCTCCCGGCGTACGCGGTCGCTGAAGTCCGCCTGCTCCAACGCGTCCGGGGCCAGGCAGCGGATCGCGCCGAAGACTCCGTCGTAGCGCCGGATCTGGTCGAGGTGCGCCGCGACGATGTCGCTGCTCGTCACCTCGCCGGAGTCGAGGAGCGTACGCAGGCCGGCGACGGTGGCGACGGCGAGGTCGGGGAGGCTCACCGCCGGAAGGTATCAACTGCTGCGGCGGCTCGTCGATCATGCCTGAGGTGCGGTGGTTTCGGCCCGGCTGAGACCGAGGAGCCCGGCCCACGCATGCAGGGTGGGCCGGGCTCGTCGAAGGGTCAGATCGTACCTAGGTCCCGGGTCTGCCGGCGGCGCGCCTTGAGGGCGATCCGCTTGGCATGCCGGGGCTCGCCGGCCGGAGGGTTGATGCTACGGGCCTTCGCCCTCGGCTCGTCCTACAGGAACAGTTCGGTGAGGGCACGCGGGTAGGTCACAAGACTCCTTCTCTGGCCACCAGAAGTTCCGGCGGCCAGAGCAGACCTTACGACTGGCCCGTGAGCTGCGCACTCAGCAATCGACCCGATACCCCTCGGGCGAGTTCTCTGCTAACTTTTTAAATGTCGCGGAAGGTCTCGATGCTCGCCCCCAGTTCGGTGAGGCGCTCGGCCAACTGCTCGTAACCGCGATTGATGACGTAGACGTGGCGCAGCACCGACGTGCCTTTCGCCGCCAGCATCGCCAGCAGGACGACGACCGCGGGTCGCAGCGCGGGCGGGCAGACCACCTCGGCGCCGGACCAGTGCGTCGGACCGGTGATGTGCAGCCGGTGCGGGTCCATCAGCGTCACCCGCGCGCCGAGCTTGGTCAGCTCGGTCAGGTGCAGCGCCCGGTTCTCGTAGACCCAGTCGTGCAGCAGGGTCGATCCGTCGGCCACCGCCGCGATCAGGGCGAAGAACGGCAGGTTGTCGATGTTCAGGCCGGGGAACGGCATCGGGTGGATCTTGTCGATCGGGGCGCGCAGGTGCGAGGGTCGCACGGTCACGTCGACCAGACGCGTACGCCCGTTGGCGGCGAAGTATTCGTCGGTCTGGTCGTAGTCGAGTCCCATCTCCGTCAGCAGCGCCAGTTCGATCTCCATGAACTCGATCGGCACGCGGCGTACGGTGATCTCGGATTCGGTGACGACGGCGGCGGCGATGAGGCTCATCGCCTCGATCGGGTCCTCCGACGGCGCGTAGTCCACATCGGAGTCGATGATCGGCTTGCCGTGCACGGTCAGCGTCGTGGTGCCGATGCCGTCGATGCGTACGCCGAGGTCGGTGAGGAAGAAGCAGAGGTCCTGCACCATGTAGTTCGGGCTGGCGTTGCGGATGACCGTCACCGCGTCGCGCCGGGCCGCCGCCATCAGTGCGTTCTCGGTCACGGTGTCGCCGCGTTCGGTCAGCACGACCGGCCGGGACGGGTGCACGCTGGGGTCGACGTCGGCGTGGTAGAAACCGCCGGTCGCCTTCACCTCCAGGCCGAACGGGCGCAGCGCGATCAGGTGCGGCTCGACGGTTCGCGTGCCCAGGTCGCAGCCTCCGGCGTATGGCAGGGAGAACATGCCGTGGTCGTGCATGAGCGGGGCGAGGAACATGATGATGCTGCGCGTGCGCCGCGCCGCCGCGACGTCGAGCGAGTCGAGGTCGAATCGCGCGGGCGGGGTGATCTCGAGGTCGTTGTCGTCGTTGAGCCAGCGGTGCTTGACCCCGATGCTGCCGAGGACCTCGAGGATGCGATTGACCTCCTCGATCCGCGCGACCTTGCGCAGCGTGGTACGCCCACGGTTGAGCAGGGACGCGCACAGCAGCGCGACCCCGGCGTTTTTGCTGGTCTTGACGTTGATGCTGCCGGACAGCTTGCGCCCGCCCTCGATCCGCAGGTGCATCGGGCCGGAGTGGCCGAGCGAGACGATCTCGGAGTCGAGGACCTCGGAGATGCGGCCGAGCGTGTCGAGGCTGAGATTCTGGTTGCCCTGTTCGATCCGGTTGATCGCGCTCTGGCTGGTGCCGAGGGCCTCGGCCAGGCGGGCTTGGGACCAGCCGCGGTGGCGGCGGGCGTCGCGGATGAGGGTGCCGATGCGGCGTAGCGTGTCACCGGAGCGGGTCAGGCTTTCAGGCATGGCGAGGACTATCTCATATATGAGATCGCGCATCGCGGAGGGGTCCCATGGGCGTGGCGGAGATCTACGCCGAGTTCGCCGAATCCGAGGCGCGCGGCGTGTCGCCCGTCTATGAGCGGCTCGGCTCGTTCATCGCGACCGACCCCGTTCTGCTGCGACTGATTCCTGATCAGACCCAGCCCCAACTGCTCTTCGGCGTCGTACGCCTCCTTGGCGGCCCGGTCGGCGATCCGGTGGCCTTCCGCGATTTCACCGTCGGCCGGTGGCCCGCGATCGAGGCGGAAATGCGACAGCGGGCGACGCAGACCAACGAGCCCGGCCGGTGCGCGGTGCTGCTGCCGATCCTGGCCTCGCTCCCCCAGCCGTTGGCGTTGCTGGAAGTCGGCGCGTCCGCCGGGCTGTGCCTCTACCCCGATCGTTACAGCTATCGCTACGGGTCTGACACCCTCGGCGACGGCGTACCGGTGCTGGAGAGCACGCTCACCGGGATCGAGCCGCCGGCGACCCGGCCGGAGGTCGTGTGGCGAGCCGGGATCGATCTGAATCCGCTCGACGTCACCGATCCGGCCGACGTCGCCTGGCTCGACGCGCTCATCTGGCCGGACCACCTGCATCGGCGCGACCGGCTGCGCCAGGCGGCCGAGATCGCCGCGGCCGACCCGCCGCTGCTCGTCCGCGGTGACCTCGTCGAGGCGCTGCCCGCGCTCGCCGCGCAGGCCCCGGCCGGGGCGACGCTGGTCGTCTTCCACACCTCGGTGCTCTACCAGGTGCCGCCGTCGCGGTGGCCGTCGTTCCGCGCGGTCGTCCAGGACTTGCCCGGCCATTGGCTGGCCAACGACATCCCCGAACTCGTCCCGGATGCGCCGCCCGCGCCCGACGACTCCGCGTACAACCTGCTGGCGCTGGACGGCGTACCGGTCGCGTGGACGCGGTCGCACGGCCAGGCGATGATCGGCCTCTAGTCACGACAGTCCACTAGAGACAGCGTTATCTTGACTGACGCCTATGTGAACGTTCACACCACTGCCCTTGGCCCCCACCGTTCCCGGCGGCGGGGTCCAAGCCTCCCGGGCCTATGCCTCCCAGGGCCTATGCCTCGCGGGCAGCGACTCAGGTCAGCGGCTCGGGTCGAGCACGACCTTCCCCGTCGTACGCCGCCCCCGAAGCGCCGCATGAACCTCGCGTACCTCGGACATCGGGAACTCGCCGCCCGAGACGATCCTCAGCTCACCGCCGACGACCTGGGCCGCGAGGTCGGCGTACGCCCGAGCGAGGAGATCCGGCCGGGCGAAGGCGTGCATGAGCCAGAAGCCGCTGACCGTGGCCGACTGACGCTGCAGAGCGCGCGGGGAGACCGCGTCGGGCTCGACGAGGCTGGCCATGCCGTAGAAGGCCAGCCGCCCGAACGGGGCGAGCGCGTCGATGCTCTGCCCGGTCACCCGCCCGCCGATCATCTCCAGGACTACGTCGACGGGACGGCCTTCGTTCGCCGCCCGGAGCGCCGCGGTCAGGTCCTCCGTGGCCGGGTCCACTGTGGCATCCGCGCCGAGCGATCGGACCAGCTCACGTTTCTCCGGAGTACTCGCGGTGGCGATGACGCGGCCGGCTCCGGCGTTCCTGGCAAGTTGCACGGCGAGCGAGCCCACGCCGCCCGCCCCGGCGTGGACGACGACGCTGTCCCCCGGCGTCACCCCCGCGGTCCGATGGATCAGCCACCATGCGGTCAGGCCCTGCGCCAGCAGTGCGACCGCGGCGACGTCGTCCAGCTCGTCCGGGACGGCGAACGCCTGGTGCTCCGGAACCACGGCCCGCTCGGCGTACCCGCCGGCGGTCATCATCGCGGCGACCCGGCGGCCGTCCTCGGTCCGGCCGACCACTTCGCCACCCGGGATCAGCGGCAGTGCGGTGGCGCCGAGGTACGCGTTCTCCCGGAGCAAGGAGTCCGCGTAGTTGACCCCAGCCCGGCTGACGTGGACGAGAAGCCGGCCGGGTCCCGGCCTCGGATCAGGCACGTCACGGACGGCGACGACCTCGGGGCCGCCGAACTCGGTGAGCTGAACTGCACGCATCACGTACTCCTGACTGAGCAGAATTGGAACGTTGACCCAATTGGTACTGCGTACCATAACGGATGACGTACCACTCGCTAGACTGCGTGGGTGTCCGAGCTGAATCTGCGCGCGCGCAAGCAGCAACGCGCCCGGGACGAGATCATCGAGGCGGCGTACGCGCTGTTCGCCGAGCGCGGCTACCCGGTCGTGACGGTGGCCGACATCGCCGATCGGGCCGAGGTGGGGCGGACCACGTTCTTCCGGTACTTCGGCGACAAGCAGGAGGTCGTCTTCGCGAACGAGCAGGACTGGCTCGACGACGTGACGCGGCGATACCGGGACGCGAGCACCGGCCGCGAACCCACCCTGGCGCAGGCGCTGGTGTCGCTCCGGGACGTCGCCGAGGCGGTCAGCGCCGCGGCCACAAAGGATCCGCGCCGTTACCGCGTACGCGAACAGCTGATCGCCGACAACCCGGAGCTGACCGATCGGGCCGCCCGCAAACGCCGGCGGTTCGCCGAGCTGCTCACCGAGATCCTCCGTGAACAGGGCGCAGAGCCGTCGACCGCGACGCTCGCACCCCAGGTCGCGTTGGCCTGCTTCACGGCCGGGCACGAGATCGCCGGGACGGATCCGCGCAAACTGTGGCCGGCCGTCGCCGCCGCCTTCGACGCCCTCGGCATCGCCTGACCACTCCCGGCGTACCGTCCTGCGGTGCGGCCGCGCCGCGTCCGGCGCGCGGGAGTATCGCTAGCGGCTGGCCGCCCTGGTCCGGGCGTACGCGACGATGTCGTCAGGTCGCGCCGAACCGTGTGCGTCGTAAGCCCCGCGCATCTCCTCGATGGCGTCGTCCAGATCGGCGGACGGGCCGCGTTCGGCCAGCAACACGACGAACGGCTCCCAGAAACCCACTTCCCGATCCGGAATGGCGCTCAGCTCTTCGAGATAGCGCCCGGGGCGGACGAGGTCGATCGCCGTCTCGGCGAGGACGGCCGCCGCGCCGGTCAGCAGTTCGATGGCGTGGTCGACTTCGTCCTGCGTGGTACAGCGGAAGCCGTTGGGCGGGAACTTCATGTGATAGAACGCGCCCTCAGGACGCCGACGACTCTCCACGAACCCGATGTCATAGGTGACCGCGTCCGCGTCATAGGGGATCGGCGGCTCACCCCACTGGGCGAACCGATGGTTGCGATACTCCCACCAGGCCCGCGGGACAGCACCCATCGCTACTTGTGCATAGATCGTGCGCTGCGAGCTTCGGACGCTTCGGGTGGTCCCGATCGCCGCGATGCCGTCGTCGGTGATCCGGCTCCAGACTCCGCGCGAGCCCGGGAACCCCAGCAGGCGAACGATCGCGCCCACCGCGCGATTGATCTGATTCATCGCTTGCTCGGCCATGATCACCGCTGCACGATCTCAGGGTCACGGCTCGGGGGCAACTCGGGGTCTCAATGAGGGGTACGCCTGGAGGCGCGGTCGTCGTCCGCCGCGCAAGATCAAGCGCATGAGTTTCGTGAAGCCGTCCTTTGTCGCCGCGCCGTTGTTCCTCGCCCTCTACGGCGTCCTCCGCCTCATCGGGAAGGCCGACGGCGTCTACGGTCCCGGCTGGGACTGGCAAGCGGCGCACTTCGCCGGAATCATCGGCCTGGTGCTGTTCGCGCCCGTGGTTCTCGCGTTGGGGCGGATGCTGCGTCCGTCGTGGTGGCGTACCACGATCGTCGGGGTGACCCTGGTCGGACTGGTGGCCTCGGTCGTCCAGTTCGGAGCGGACATCGTCGAGGGATTCATGGCGGCCGACAAGCCCGAGATGTCGTCGCTGAGCGACTCGTTCAGCTCGATCCCCGGCGTCACGATCGCCTTCTACAGCGTCGGCCCGCAACTGTTCTTCCTCGGCCTGATCGTGCTCGCCGTCGCGGCCGCGATCGCCCGCAAGCTGCCGTGGTGGAGCGCCGTCCTGGTGATCGTCGGCATCCTGCTGCCGCCGGTCACGCTGGACCTGATGCCGATCGCCGGGCTGTGCCTGGCCGCCGCCTTCGCCCCGGTCGTCTTCCGGCGTACGCCGGTCGCCGCCTGATCCTTCTCGCCGCCGCGCTGGACGCCGCCACGCTGGATCAGGGATCTCGTTTCATCCTGAACGCTGCAGGTGGTTGTGTGTTGCGTGATTCGGGTGGTGGGCTGTGGGGGCAGCTCACCACCCGATGATCTTTGTGGAGATCTTTTGCCCGGGTGGGTTCATCGTGGGTTTTCGATCTGGGTGAGGATCATCAGGGCTCGCAGGAGTCTGGTGGCGTTGCGGTGGCGCATGCGCAGGCAGGTCAGGATGCGCCAGTTTTTCAGGTAGCCGAAGGGGTGCTCGTTGGCGGCGCGTTCGGCGTTGATGACCTGGTTGGTGAAGGTTTCGGTGGCGGTCAGCGGCCGGTTGGGGTGGGGCCGGCGGCCGGTGATGATGATCGGCTGGTCGGGGTCGTGGTTGGCGTCTTTGGCCAGGCCGCTGTAGGCGAGGTCGGCGATGGCGGCCAGGCCGGAGCGCTGGAGCTGGGCGGGTAGCCGGTCGGCGCGGGCGGCGGTGGCGTCGTGGGTGCGTCCAGGTCGGGCTTTGGACAGCCATAGCAGGTGTCCGGCGGGGCTGACCAGGGCCGTGAATTGCAGTCCGTGGGCGTGGTGTTTGCCGCTGTAGGTGTTGCGTCCGGCCGGGCCGTGTCGGCGGGTGGACCGGATGAGGGTGGCGTCGAGCAGTACATATTCGACGCCGGTGCGTGCGGCGCGGTGCAAGACCCGGTCCAGGCGGGGTGCTCGGGCGGCCAGGATCGTGATGACCTGCTGGACCCAGCGACGCACGGTCGACGCTGACACGTCGTTGCCACCGCCCAGGTCGGCCAGGCGTTGGTCGTGGCGCAGGTGCCCGAGCACGATCAGCGCCGCCTGATAGTCGGTCTTCTTACGCCACCGGGATCCGACCGTGGTGCGGTAGAGGGTGATCGCCCGGACGACGGCGGTGACGGTGGCGCTCGACAGGTTCAGCTTGACCTGGTAGACAGCAGGCGAGCCCTCGGCGCGGATTGGTGTTGTCTTCACAAACCACAGCAATCTGCCGAGGGCTCGCCTTATGTGGTGACGCCACGCCGCATGTGCCGCTAACGAATCGGCGACTAAAGATCATCACGAAGATCCACAGCCGGTGAGCTGGCTGAGCACCCACCCGCACCATCACGCAACACGGTTCCACCTGCGGCAATCAGGATGGAACGAGATCAGGGATCCGGGTCGAATCATCGGTCAAGATTCGACCCTGGTCCCTGATCCAGCGCGGTACTTGTCGGTGCGGGATTTGTCGGTGCGGGACTTGTCAGGATGTCACTCGAAGCGCCGCCGGCGCAGGGTGATCACCAGCAACACGGAGCCGATGAGGACCGCCGCGATCCCGGTGAACACACTCGGCCACAGCCAGTCCGGCGTACCGGTGTGCGGCAGGTCGTCTCCGCTCGTCGCAGCCGACGAGCTACTCGGGTCGGTGCCGTCGGTCGTGGATCCCGTTCCGTCCGTCCCGGTGGACGAGCCGTCGGTGACCGACGGGGACGCCGGCGCCTCCATCGTGCTCACGCCGGGGTCGCCGGTGGCGCTCGCTCCGGGCGTCGCCCCGGCGGACAGGCTGCCGGCGGACGGCGTCGCCCCGGACGGGCCGCTGCCCGGAGTCGTTCCGGACGTCGGCGCGGCCACTGCGGTCGAGCTGGCTCCGACCGGGTCGACGCTGCTGCCGGTCGACGGCGTCGCCGACCCACCCGGCGCGGTCGTCGGCACCGGCGCGCCGCCGCTGGTCGCCGGGGTCGGGGTCGGGGTCGCCGCCTCGGTGATCAGGCCCGCGTCGACCGCCGGCAGGTCGCTGACGTCGTTGAGCTGCTGACCGGTCGGTGCGGCGACGAACATCCGGCGTACGGCGAGCGGGGCGGACGTGCCCGCGGCGTTCACATTGGAGTCGCGCTGCGGATCGGTCACCGCGTTCTCGGTCGTGAACTTCGACCCGGCCGGAGCGTCGAGATCCACCTCGTAGGTGCCGGGGCACAGCTCGGCGAACCGGTACCGGCCCTGCGCGTCCGTCGTCGCACGGCGGTCCACCGTCGCGCAGTTCTCCGGGCTGCCGGTCAGCTTCACCGGGATCCCGGCGAGATCGGGCTCGCTGTCGTCGCGTACGCCGTCGCGGTCCAGGTCACGCCAGACGCGACCGCTGACCGACCCGGCCAGCATGCGTACCGTCAGGTCGTTGGACCGAACCGGCAGCGCCAGCCCGTCCGCCTTGGCCCCGAAGACCGCGCCCAGTTCCTCGGCGTCCTTGGACTGCGGCGCGTCGAGGACCACAGTGGTCACCCGGGTGCCCTTGGCCGCCAGCGGCGTGCTGGAGCTGACCCGGATGCCGGTGACCGCCGCCATCTTCTCGGGGCACCGCTCCTGGCCGAACTCGTCCGCGAGACACCAGGCGGTCTCGCCGCCGGGCTGGTTCGTCTTGTCGTTGACGTCCAGGTCGATCCCGTCGCCGGGGACGGCGGTGTACCGGACGGTGGCCCCGGCCGGGGGCTGCACCTTCTCCAGCACGACCGGGCCGGTGACGGCGGTGTTCGCGACGTCGCCGCTGGCCGGCACCTTCATGATCAGGTCGCTGGACCGGACCGGGCTGGTCCAGGCGTTGGTCTCCTTGAGCAGGAAGGAGACGTCGTCGCCGACCGCGACGGCCGGCGCGGCGGCCTCGATGACCACCCGGTACGCCCCCTGCCCGGTGACGGTCAGCGAGCGCGACGCCGTCCGGTCCTCGGCCGGCGACACGTCGCAGGCCGTCGAGATCGTCGCGACGGCGGTCAGGTCGTGCCCGGCCGCGACGTCCTTGGCGACACTCGTCCGCAGGTCGATCGCGGGCAGCAGCTCGTTTATGTGCCGTTCGCCGAGGTCCCAGCGCAGGCTGGTCGACCCGTCGGGCAGCTTCTTCGTGGCGGTCGGGGCGAGGCTCGCGGCGGCGTCGACGACGCGTACCTGGGCCGGGATCGTCACGTCGACGCTGACCGGGCAGGCCCGGCCGACCTTGGCGGTGCTGTCGGTCAGCGTGGCCTGGACGATGAACCGCACCGGCTGGTCCGGCTGCACCGATTGCAGATCGTCGGACGGGCGCTCGGCGCTGTCGCCGGTCTCGGCTGTTTTGACGGTGACCCGCGCGGCCGAGGCCAGCACGATCATCCGGTCCGACATCGGGCCGACCGCGCTGACGTCGTCGGGCGCCGGGCGCTCCTCCGCGCCGCCGTGCCGACCGGCCCAGCTGGCCCGGCCCCACGTCTTGACCTCGGTTCCGTCGGTGGCCGACGGCGAGATCTTCTCCTCCAGCACGAACCGGTAGTAGGAGCCGACCGGCTGCGGCTCGGTGATGATCCACCGGGCGCGGTCGACCTCGGCGGCCCCGCCGGGCACCGCGTCCAGCGACGGGTACCAGGTGGCCTCCTCGTCGCCGCAGCCGCTCGCCGGGCCGACCGGCTCGGTCCCGACACCCCAGGACAGCTGCGCTCCTGGCACCGGCTCCTTGCCGCCGTCGGCCAGGGCGGCGACCGCGGCGTACTGGCCGGTGGGCTGCTGGACGGCGTTGTCGAAGACCGCGCACACCCGGCCGGGTTCGCCGTGCGCGACCGTGCCGAGGTTCTTGGAGACGACCTGCACCGTGTACTTCGTCCCCGGAGTGATCTTGCCCTTGCGGTCCAGCGGCGTCTCCCGGCCCGGCGCGACCATGGTGGCGTCGCCGTTGGCCATCTCCGAGCCGAACAGGGTCGCGATCTCCCCGGCGGCGGCGTCGTTCAGCTCGGTGCTCGCCGCGTTGTTGGCCGGCAGGTCGCCCTCGTTGAGCGCGCCCGAGATGCTCTTGACCGCCAGCCGGGGCAGCTCGGTACGCAGCCGCAGGAAGTTGACGCCCTGCTTGGACTCGCCGAACTTCAGCAGGTCGTCGCCCGGAATGAAGACGATGAGCTTGCCGGCGAAGGCGTACGTGGTCTCCAAGGGCAGGGGCAGGTTGCCGTAGGTGTGCAACGGCGTCTGCTTCATGCTCGTGTCGAGCCCGTCGAGCACCACGTCCACCGTGTCGTTCGTCCGCGTACAGCCGATGGTCGCGGGCGTGCCGAAGTCTCGCGTCCCCGGCAAGGACGGGAACACCGGGTCGCCGACGCCGTTCGGGGAACAGCCGACCAGCTGCCAGTCGCCCGTCCCGGGCGCTTCGGCCTCGTACAGGTGGCTCAGGTCGACGCCGAACGACAGCGCCGGGTTGAGCGCCTCCACACCGCGTACGCCGGGTCCCCGGTGCAGGATCGCAAGCGGGAAGGCGATGAAGTTGCCGTAGACCCCGTCGCGCGCGCCCCCGGTGATCAGCGGCTGCGCCTCGGTCGCCGAGAGGTCCCACTCGGGCGCGGCCGAGACGACCACCGTGGACTCCCCGGCCGGCACGGCGGCCACACCCTGCCCCGAGACCGTCCCAGTGGTCTTCACCTCGGCCCCGTTGGCGGCGTCACCGTCGACCTTGAGGCTGAACTCGACGCCGTTGGTCTGGTTCGTCTGCGCGCCGATGTCGCAGCTGATCTCCTTGCCGTCGCGGCTGATCGCGTCGTCACGGTTCGTGCACAGGGACGGCACGGTCTGGAAGCTCGCCGGCCCGGCGACGGCCAGCGTGGCGGTCGCCTCGTCCACAGTGCCGCGGCTCGACAGGTCGACGCGGTAGGTCACGGTGTCGCTGGTCCGCACGACCTCGTCGATCGGCGAGTCGTCCTTGCCCGGTCCCGAGGCGGGGTCGAACGGCCGGCTGCCGCTGCTCACCAGGACCAACTGGCTCGTCAGGGTGCCCGAGGCACCGAACGCCACGCCCATGAAGGCGACGGTGCCGCCGATGCCGAGCCCCAGCGCGCAGGCGAGCGCGATGGTGCGCTTATGCCGGAACGGCCGTCGAGAATTCGCACCGTGCAGGCCCATGGTCCCCCCAGATCACGCGCAATCACACAAAGTAGTCATTTACTAGCAGAGCGTGACATTGTGGCCGAGTCAATCACGACACGGCGGAAAACCCGTGCGATCCCGGTGGATCACCCGATGGCTGCGACCAGGGCATTCAGCTCCGCGCTGATCGGGCCGAAGCCGAACAGCCCGGTGCCCGCCCCGGCGATCTCGCCGTCCGCGGGCAGCAACGCGGCGTACGCCCGTCGCATCAGCTCCTCGTCCCGCACTGCGATCGCCGCCCGCGCGGCGAGGCACCAGAGCGCCTCCTGGACATGGTCGGCGGGCGGATCCGGCAGCCCGCGCAGCGCCGCCCGAGCGCGCTCGGGCTCCTCCTGGCCGAGCAGGACATGCGGGTACGCCCACGGCGCGTAAGGTCCCCAGCCGCCTCCGACATCGACGAGGTCGCCGACCGGGCGCCCGTGCGTCACCCGTACGCAGAGCAGCGCCAGCGGCAGCAGCCCCACCGACAGCCCCGGCATGCCCGCGTCCGTGAGCGTCGCGGCCGCCGTCCGGTACGCGTGCTCGGCCTCGTCCGGGTCATCAGCGGCTTGACGAAGGGCCCGGAACCAGGTCGTGAAGACCCTCACGAGCGGCAGATCATGCCGCTCGGCCAGGGCGTCGGCGGCATCGGCGTACCGGGCCGCACCGGGCAGGTCGCCCAGTGCGCTGCGCGCCTGGAGGCGTACCAGGTGCCCGAGGACCTCATAGGTCGGCAGGCCGTGCCGGGCGGACACCTCGATCAGCTCGGCTCCGATGCCGTCGCGTACCGGGGCCAGTCCGCAGCGGCCGAAGCTCTGCATGAACAGCCCGTTGAGCGCGAAGACGAGGACGCCGGGATCCTGAAGGTCGCGGGCCAGCGCCACCGACTCCCGCGCGGACTCGGCCGGCTGCGGCTCGCGTACCCCTCGTGATTCCACCGCGATGGTCGCGAGCAGCCGCGCGCGTGGACCGACCGGCGCGTCCGCGGGCAGCGCGACCAGCGTGCGCCGGGCCGCGGAGACGATTCGCGCGGCCTGGTCCGGGTCGTCGACCCGGCTCCACACGGCCGGCACGTCGTACGCGCCGATGACCCGCGCGGTCAGCTCCGGGTCGCCGAGCTGCTCGGCGGCGGCGACCGCGGCCAGGCGATGTTCCCGCGCCGTCTGCAAGCCTTCGCCGCCGGTGACCGCCAGCCCCCGCAGAATGCCCACAGTGGATTCCAGTCGGAGCCGCGCGTCGGCTGCCAGCGCGCGGTCGAACGCGGTGGTGGCGGCACTCCACACTTGACCGGCGAGCGGCCGCAGCCCCGAGTCGTGGCGCAGAATGCCTTCCTCCAGCCGGGCCAGCTCCGGACCCGGGTCGAGCCCGAGCTGATCGGCCAGCATCGCGCGAGCGCGCCGCAACACGGCAAGCGCCTCGGCCTGCCGCCCGTCCCGATAGAGCGCCAGTGCCAGCAGCCGCCACGCGTTCTCCCGCCACGGATGCTCGGCGGTATGCGTGTCGAGGTCCCCGAGCACCGCCGCCGCCTGCCCGAGATCCAGCCGCGCCTCGGCCAGCCCTTCGACCGCCTGCGACCGCAGCTCGTTGAGCCTCGTCCGGTCGGGCCCGGTCCACGGCTCGTCCGGGAAGTCCGCGTACGCCGGGCCGCGCCACCAGGTCAGCGCCCGTTCCAGCTGCTCGGCCGCGATCGCCGGGGCGCTCTTGACCGCCGTCGTCACCGCGTCCTCGAATCGCCAGGCGTCCACGGTGTCCCGGCCGGTTCGCAAGGCGTACCCGGGGCCCTCGGTGACCAGCAGCTTCGCCGGCGTACGCGGTGGCCGGTCCGGTTCCAGCGCCCGGCGCAGGTCGGCGACGAAGGTCCGGATCGAGGCGGCGGCGTTCTCCGGCGGCACCGGCCAGAGATCGTCGATGAGCACGTCGAGGGGGACCATCCGGGTCCGCGCCACGATCAGCCGCGCCAGCACCGCCCGATGCCGGGGACCTCGCAGGGCCACCGGGTCGTGCTCGCCGGACCAGGCCGCCACCGGCCCGAGCACCCCGAAATCGACCCGCACCCGGCGCAGCGTAGCGCTGCTTATCCGTTGCTGATCGGCGCGCCGCACCGTGGAGCCATGAACGAACTGCTTCCTGTTTTCCAGTACGCCAAGCTCCCGGGCTCCGGCGACGTCCGGCTGAATGTCGCGTACGCCGGATCGGGGCCGCCGATCGTCCTGCTGCACGGCTTCCCGCAGACCCACCTGATGTGGCGGCACGTCGCTGCCGACCTCGTGGCCGACCACACCGTGATCGTGCCCGACCTGCGCGGCTACGGAGCCAGCGACAAGCCCACCGCCGATCCGGCCGCCGATCGCACCGGCGGTCCAGCCGCCGAGACCGTGTACGCCAAGCGCACCATGGCCGCCGACGTCGTCGCCGTCGCACACGCCCTCGGGCACGACCGGTTCGCCCTGGCCGGGCACGATCGCGGCGCGCTGGTCGCCTTTCGTGCCGGGCTGGACCATCCGGCCACGATCACCCACCTGGCCTGCCTCGACGTGCTGCCCACCCTCGACATGTGGGACGTCATGCACGGCACGACCGCCGCGATCGGGTTCCATCTGTATCTCATGGCGCAGCCGCCGGGCCTGCCCGAGCAGATGATCGAGGCGAGCGCCGACGCCTTCTTCGGCCACTTCCTCGACAGCTGGGCCGGTCGGCCCGACGCCATCCCGGCTCCGGTACGCCAGGCGTACCTGGACGCCAGCCGGGCGGCCGTCCCGTCGATCGTCGCCGACTACCGCGCCTCCGCGACCGTCGACGTCCGGGACGACCTGGCCGACCGCGACTCGGACAACCAGCTGCGGATGCCGGTGACCGTCCTCCAGCAGGACTTCGGTGCCGCGCTCGGCTTCGACGCCGCCGCCCGGTGGCGGGCCTGGGCGCCCGACCTCGACCACCGGACCGTCTCGTACGGGCACTTCATGCCGGAGGAGGCCCCGGCCGAGATCGCCGAGGTGCTCCGCGAGCTGCTCAAGCGCTGAGCAGTTCGTCGCTACTGCGGGAGGATCGTCGCGCCCGACCGCGCGACGATCTCCTGCAATGCCGCGACGTGCCGGTCAAAGGCGGTCCGGCCAGCCCGGGTGAGCCTCGCCGAGGTACGCGGCCACTTGCCGACGAAGCCCTTCCGGATCTCGACGTACCCGGCGTCCTCCAGGGTGGACAGCTGCTTGGACAACGCCGAGTCGGACAGGTTCACGGTGTCCCGGATGAACTTGAAGTCCGCCCACTCCGACGCCGCGAGCAACGACACGATCGCGAGCCGGGTCGGCGCGTGGATCAGCTCGTCGAATCTGGCTGACCGCACTCCTGGCGGCTCACCCGAGGGGCTCCCCGGCTTGGTCATCGGCCGCCGCCCGACCGCTCGATCATGATCCGCCGCAGCGCCCGGTTGAGCCAGGGACCGCCGAACCCGAGGATCATCGCCGTCACCACTTCTCCCCAGGTCGCCGGATGAGCGACGTCGGCCGCCTCCAGCGCGAAGCCGGCCGCGAGCGACACCGCGACGGTCCCGAGGACGAAACCGGCGATGAGCCCGGCTCCGCGGAGCCCGAGCAGATCGTTGCGCACCTGTACGCGCAAAGCCTTCCGCACCACCCAGCCGACGCTGGCCGTCAGACCGACGACGAAGACCACGACGCCGATCCCGATGATCGTGTCGTCGCCGGATTCTATCGCCGCCGCGAACCCCACCATCAGCGCGCCGATCGCCCACCAGAACCAGATCGGGATCATCGACATCCCGATCACCTGCTCCTGCGTGGCGCGTACCTGGGCGAGCGCTTGCGCGGCCTCGTCCGGTCGCATGTGCTCGGTCATGCTGCCCTCCCCCTGAAAGAAAGTACTTGCCTAAGGGGAAAATAGCCCTGCCGTTTCCTCCTAGGCAAGTACTTTCCGCCAATGTGGCACGAGGAGTGCCAGTGCCCTCAGGCGTCCTCAGGCTGGTCCGCGGCGTCGAGCGCTGACCGAGATGCGGATTGGGACTCGGACTGGAGTTCGGCGAGCATCGCGAGCGCCCGCTCCCGATCCACGGCGGGCGCCGTGTCGCCGAACCGGCGCAGCCCGGTCTCGATCACCCGGATGGCGTTCCCATCGTCGTTCTTGTAATCCCGGAAGATCCGCGCGTTGTCGAGGACCTTGGCCAGCCCGGTCAACTCCTTCGAGCCGCCGTACTCCAAGTCGGGTTCGCCTTGCTGGATGTAGATCACCGAGTTGCCGACCGGGTCCACCACGGTGAACCGCGTCTGCCCCGGGCGGAACCGCGTGATCCGCGGCGTACCCCGGGCCGGGATGCGGCCGTAATGCCCACGCAGCGCCGTCTTGAACTCGGCATGCCAGGCCGCCACCTCGTCCACCATGATCAGGCAGCCGACGTACGCCTCCTCGGCGGTCACCCCCTTCGGGGTCGGTCCGAAGTGCAGCTGAAAGCCGTCGCGCTCCACCACTCCGTACGCGTACGGGCGGGTCATCTCGTAGGTGACCGTGTAGCCCAGCACCTGGTAGAAGGCCAGGGTCTCGGGCAGATTTCCGCTCCATAGAACCGGTATCGAGATCGCCATCCGACCACCGTACGGAGCCGGACCCGACTGCCGCCTATGGAATTACTGGCCGGTCTGGCCGTCGATGCTCTCCCGCAGCAGATCGAGATGGCCGCAATGCCGGGCGGTCTCCTCGATCATGTGCGCGAACGCGTAGCGCAGCGTGAAGGAGTTGCCGTCGGCGTGCGCCCGTTCGTCGAGGTCGGCGTCGGCGACCGCGGCGTTGGACCGCGCGCACTCCGCCCGGTACGCCGCGACGAGGTCGGCCAGCGTGTCGCCCGGCTCGACGGCGAACGCTCCAGAGTTCTCCGCCGACCAGGGCTCGGGCAGGTCGTGCCCGGCGAAGTCGATGCTGAACCAGTAGCGCTCCACCCCGGTCAGGTGCTTGACCAGCCCGGCCGGGGTCAACGCGGACGCAGCCACCGAACGGCTCGCCGCCTGCTCGTCGGTCAGCCCGCTGACCTTCAGAACCACCGTCGCGCGCAGGAAGTCGAGCATGCTGATCAGGGTCTCGCGCTCACCGGCGTCCTCCCGGGGGCGCTCACGGTTCAATTCCGCAGTCTCGGTCACGGGCGCACAGTATCGGCACCCACCGACACGTCGTGATGCGCCGAATCCCTCGCCCGGAAGGTTCGCCGGTAGTCGGCCGGCGACACCCCGGCCGCGGCTCGCAGATGCTGACGCAGCGAGAGCGCGGTGCCGAAGCCGGACCGCCGGGCGACGAGTTCGACCGGCAGATCGGTGCTCTCCAGCAGACCCCGGGCGTGGTCGACCCGCTGCCGGATGAGCCACTGCCCCGGGGTCAGCCCGACCTCGTCCCGGAACCGGCGGGTGAAGGTGCGTACGCTCATCCGCGCATGCACGGCCAATTGCTGCAACGACAACGGTTCCGCCAACCGGCGAAGCGCCCATTCCCGGGTCGCCGCCGTGCCGGATCCCGACTCCGCGGGCACCGGGCGTTCGACGTACTGGGCCTGCCCACCGTCGCGCCACGGCGGCACCACACACCGCCGGGCCGCCTGCGCGGCGACGTCGCTGCCGTGATCGCGCCGGACGATGTGCAGGCAGAGGTCCACACCGGACGCCACGCCGGCCGAGGTCAGGACGTCGCCGTCGTCCACGAACAACACTCCGGCATCCACTTTCACCAGTGGATGACGCCGCTGGAACTCGGCCGCCTCATGCCAATGGGTCGTCGCCGGGCGGCCGTCGAGCAGCCCGCACTCGGCCAACGCGTACGCCGCGGTGCAGATCGCGACTTTGCGCGTACCAGCCGGAAGGGAAGCGAGCGCAGACGCGAGGCCGGCGGCCACCGGCGAACCCGGGGCGACAGCGTCGAGCGGGTGAAAGGGCGGCAGGACCACGGTGTCCGCCGAGGCGAGCAGCTCGAGCCCGTGGTCGACGGTGATGCCGAAGCCGGCCTCGGTCTGAACCGGGCCGCCGTCGAGCGTGCAGACGGCCACCTCATAGCGAGGCGGCGCGCCCTCGTCGTTCGCCGCGCCGAAGATCCGGGACGGTATGCCCAGCTCGAACGGGATGACACCGGGCAACGCGAGGACGGCGACACGATGCGGAGCAGCCATGGCCGGATCATATCGGAAGGTGACCATCTGGCCACTCGTGACGCCGTCCCTCGCTGGCCAAGCTGGACCGCATGAAGATGCGTGCGGTGAGCGCCCGGACCTGGGGCGGCCCCGAAGTGCTGGAAATGATCGAGGTAGAGCGGCCGGCGCCGATCGCGACGGAGATCCTGGTCCGGGTCCACGCGGCGGGAGTGAACCCGACCGACTGGAAGTCGCGTACATCGGGGGCCGGCTATTGGAGCGACCCGGTGATCCTCGGCTACGACGTCTCCGGCGTCGTCGAGGAGGTCGGCCTGGGCGTCACCCTCTACCGGCCCGGCGACGAGGTCTTCGGGATGCCGTGGTTCCCCCGGCAGGCCGGGGCGTACGCCGAATTCGTGACCGCGCCCGCCCGGCAGTTCGCCCGCAAACCGGCCGGGCTCAGCCACATCGAGGCGGCCGCTTTGCCACTGGCGGCGCTGACCGCTTGGCAGACGCTGATCGAGACCGGCGGACTGCGTACGGGGGATCGGGTGCTCGTGCACGCGGCGGCGGGCGGCGTCGGCCACCTCGCGGTGCAGATCGCCAAGGCGCGCGGGGCGTACGTCATCGGGACGGCCAGCGCCGCGAAGCACGACCTGGTGAAGCGGCTCGGCGCTGACGAGGTGATCGACTACCGCGCGGTCGACTTCGCCGACGTCGTCCGCGATATCGACATCGTCCTCGACACCGTCGGCGGCGACTACGGTTCGCGATCGCAGCGCGTACTGCGGGCCGGTGGACGGCTGATCCGGTTGACCGAGCCCGACGAGCACTTCACCCTCGTCGAGCCGGACTACGCCGGGCTGCGCGAAATCGTCGCGCTGGTCGAGGCGGGCGCACTCCGGCCGGAGGTCTCCTCGGTGCTGCCGCTGGCATCGGCGGCTGAGGCGCACCGGCTCAGCGAGAGCGGCCGAGTGACGGGGAAGATCGTCCTCACCGTCCACTCTTGACGCTCTATCATGATCAGCGGAGTTCTCGTGGGGCTATGACACCGCGCAAACTCCGCTGATCATGGGGAGACGCCGGGCTACGCGGGCACCGGACGGCTCGTGTCCGTCGCCAGCTTCACCGCGATCGCGCCCAGCAGCGTCCCCGTGACATACCGCTGGATCCGCAGCCAGCTCGGCCGGCGCGCCAGGTAGGCGGCGATCGTGCCGGCGGCGAGGATCAGCGCGGCGTTGACCGCGATGCTGACGCAGAACTGCACGGCGCCCAACTGGACGCTCTGCCAGAACAGGTGGCCCGCCGGCACGTCGAGGAACTGGGGGATCATCGACGCGTACATGATGGCGGCCTTGGGGTTGAGCAGGTTCGTGACCAGCCCCATCAGGAAGAGCTTGTGCGGCGGGTGGGCTTGCACCTCGACCGGCGTGAACACCGAGACTCCCCCGGGACGCAGCGCCTTCCAGGCGAGCCAGCCGATGTAGAGCGCACCGGCGATCTTCACCGCGAGGTACAACTCGGGAACGGCGGCGAACAGCGCCGACAGCCCGAGCGCGGTCGCCACGATGTAGACGATGAAGCCCACGGCCACGCCGCCGAGCGAGATCAGCCCGGCTTTGCGGCCCTGGCCGATGCTGCGCGAGACGACGTACATCATGTTCGGGCCGGGGGTGAGCACCATGCCGAGCGCCACCGTCGCCACGCCCAGCAGCGCGCCAAAGCTGATCATGGCTTCACGATGGCAGCCCTGGCCGTCCGCGTCGAAGTCCAATCGGCGGCCGGTGGCTCACCGCGGCGTGGCCTTGGTCACCTCCACCGCGATGTGTTTCATCAGTGGCTGGCGGCTCTGCGTACTGAAGTCGCCGATCGCGCACAGCACGTTCAGCTCCGGCATGTAGCCGACGGCACAGCCGGGCGGAAGGTCGTACGCGACCGCGAGATACCCGTACGCCGTCCGGCGGGAGCCGTCGCGGGCGATGCTGGTGATGTCGATCCGGTCGAACTCCGCCAGTTCCCGGTCGGCCATGTCGGCCCGGTTCATGAACAGCAGCGTACGCAGGTTCTTGACGCCCCGATAACGGTCGTCCGCGGAGTAGATCGTGGTGTTGAACTGGTCGTGCGAGCGGACGGTGCTCAGCATCAGCCGCCCGTCGGCCGGGATCACGTCGGTCAGCGGCGCGACGGAGAACTCGGCCCGGCCGCTGCCGGTGAGGAAGACCCGTTCGCGGGCGGGCTGGCGGATGCGGAAGCCGAGCGGCTGGCGTACCTGGCGGTTGAAGTCCTCGAAGCCGTCGAGGGTGTGCGCCATGTAGTCCCGGATCAGGTCGTAGTCGCCGACCAGGTCGGCCCAGGGCGTACCGGAGTCCGGCAGGCTGGCCCGTGCCATCCCGGCGATGATCGCGGGCTCGGACAGCAACGTCGACGCGGCGGGTTCCTTCAGGCCGATCGACAGGTGCACCATGCTCATCGAGTCCTCGACCGTGATGGCCTGTACGCCGGTCGCCTGGTAGTCCTTCTCCGTCCGCGACACGCACGGCAGGATCAGCGCCTGCGCGCCGTGCACGAGATGACTGCGGTTGAGCTTCGTCGAGACCTGCACGGTCAGGTCGCAGCGGCGCAGGGCTTCGAAGGCGTACGCCCTGTCCGGGGTGGCCAGCGCGAAGTTGCCGCCCATGCCGACGAAGACGCGTACGCCCCCGTCGTGCATCGCGTCGAGCGTGCCCACCACGTCGAGCCCGGGTTCCCGGGGAGGTGTGAAGTGGCAGGCCGCGGCGAGCCGGTCGAGAAACGCCTCCGTCGGATGATGGTCGATGCCGCAGGTGCGGTTGCCCTGAACGTTGCTGTGCCCCCGGATCGGGCAGGGTCCGGCGCCTTCGCGGCCGATGTTGCCCCGCAACAGCAGCACGTTCATGATCTCGCGGATGGTGTCGACGCCGTGCTCCTGCTGGGTCACGCCGAGACACCAGCCGATAATGGCGGCCCGCGCCCGTCGGTAGATCTTGGCGACCAGCCGGATCTGCCGCTCCGGTACGCCGGACTGCCGCACGATCTCGTCCCACGGCGTCGCCTCGCAGGCCGCCCGGTACTCGTCGAAGCCCTGGGTGTGCCGTTCGAGGAACAGCCGGTCGATCGCGGCCGGATCGGTGCGCTCGGCCTCCAGCAGCGCCTTGGCCACGCCCCGGAGCAGCGCGGCGTCCCCGCCGATGCGGGGCTGGACGTTGAGCGTGCTCGTCCGGGTCGTCTGGAACAGCGCCATGTCGACGATCTCGTGCGGCACGATCGTCCGCGTCGCGGCGGCCTCGATCATCGGGTTGACATGCACGATCATCGCACCCCGCCGGTACGCCTTGGCCAGGTAGGTGAGCATGCGGGGGGCGTTGGAGGCGGCGTTGACCCCGAGCAGGATCAGCGCCTCCGTGGACTCCCAGTCGGTCAGGTCCACCGTGCCCTTGTTGGTGCCGATCGAGGCGTGCAGCGCGACCCCGCTCGCCTCGTGGCACATGTTCGAGCAGTCCGGGAAGTTGTTGGTGCCGTACTCCCGGACGAACCACTGGTAGAGGAAGCTCGCCTCGTTGCCGAGCCGGCCGGAGGTGTAGAAGGCCGCCCGGTTCGGCGAGTCCAGCCCGCGCAGCGTACGCCCGACCAGCGCGAACGCGTCCGCCCAGCTGATCGGGACGTAGTGGTCGGTGGCCGGGTCGTAGACCATCGGCTCGGTCAGCCGGCCCGCGTCCTCCAGCGCGAAGTCGCTCCAGCCGGACAGCTCGGCGACCGAGTGCGCGGCGAAGAACTCCCGGCCCACCCGCTTCGGGGTCATCTCCCAGGTGGAGTGTTTGATCCCGTTCTCGCAGATGTCCATGCGCAGGCCCTTGCGGTCGTCGGGCCACGCGCAGCCGGGACAGTCGAAGCCGCCGTCCTCGTGGTTCATCTTCAGGATGATCTTCGGGCCGTTCGGGATCTCGTGCTGGTGCGCCAGCACCTTCGCCACGCTCACCGCCGCGCCCCAGCCCGCGGCCGGGTGGTGATAATCCCGCTGCGACGGTTCCCTCGCCGGCTCGTCCACCGGCGAAGACTCCAGAGACGGCGAAGACTCCGGACCACTCATCTCGATCCCCCGTTCGATGTGACTGACCAACTCGTGAAACCGGATCAGCTCGTGAAGCCTGACCGACTCATGAAGCCGGATCAGCTCGTGAAGCCGGACGCCACGAGGTTGATCGTGGTCGCCAGGATGACCGTGCCGAACACGTAGGACAGCAGCGTGTGCCGCAACACGACGGCCCGGATGCGGGGGCTCGCCACGTCGGTGTCGGAGACCTGGTAGGTCATCCCGAGGTTGTAACTGAAGTACAGGAAGTCGCGGAACGTCGGCTCGGCCGCGGAGTTGAAGTCGATCCCGCGCGCGTTCCGCGTGTAGTAGAGGTGCGCGTACCGCGCGCTGTACATGAGATGCAGGCTGGCCCAGGCCATGAACACCCCGGCGAGCGCCACCGCGGCGGCCGCGTGCCGGTCGGTGCTCCGCGACTCGCCGATCATCAGCAGCACGACGATCGCGGCGAGCCCGCCCAGCGCGGCCAGCACGACGACGAGTTCGTCCGGCACGGGCTTGAAGTCCTCCCGGGCCATGTTGCGGCGGGTGGTCGCGGCGTCCATCGGCCACAGCACCAGCCAGCCCGCCACGACGAACAGCGCACCGGCGACGGCGACGCCGGCCAGCACGCCCATCGACGCGGTGGTGAGCACGCCGACGACGACCCCGGCCACCGCTCCGAGCACGACCGCCACGAGCAGTCGCCTGGTCGCGGCCAGCGGGAGCAGCCGCGAGGCCATGATTCGTACGGTACCGCCGGGCGGCCTCGCCGGGGCCGGGAACGACACCCTATGGCTGGCCATACCACCGAAGACGCCTGGTGGCCGTGTCGGTTACGGGCCCCGGCCCTGACAAGATCATGATCATGACAACAACCCCCGTCGTCGAGCTGACCGACGTACGCCGCACCTACCGAAGCGGCGACACCACCACCCGCGCCCTCGACGGCGTGTCCCTGTCCTTCGCGGCCGCCACGTTCACCGCGGTCATGGGCCCGTCCGGCTCCGGCAAGTCGACGCTGCTGCAATGCGCGGCCGGGCTCGATCGAGCCGACGCCGGCCGGGTACGCCTGGCCGGACAGGAACTGGGTGCGCTCCGTGAGCCGCGGCTCACCGTGATCCGCCGTCAGCACACCGGGTTCGTCTTCCAGGCGTACAACTTGATCGATGCTTTGACGGTCGAGCAGAATGTGCTGCTCCCGCAGCGGTTGTGCGGCGTGCGCCCGGATCGCGCGTGGGCGCGCGAGGTGCTGGCCAAGGTCGGTCTGGCCGGCCGGGAGGACGCGCGGCCGGCGCAGCTGTCGGGCGGGCAGCGGCAGCGCGTGGCGTTGGCCCGCGCGCTGGCCGGGCGGCCCGCGGTGATCTTCGCCGACGAGCCGACCGGCGCCCTGGACCTGCAGTCGGGCCGCGAGGTGCTGGCGCTGCTGCGCTCGGTGGTCGACGAGTACGCCACCGCGGTGATCATGGTGACCCACGATCCCGCCGCCGCGGCGTGGGCTGACCGGGCCGTGATCCTGGCCGACGGCCGGATCGTCCGCGACCTGCCGGAGCCGACCGCCGAGCTGATCGCGACCGAGATGATGGCGGTGACCAAGTGATCCGGCTCGCGCTCGCCGGGCTGCGCAGCCGCCTGGCCGCCTTCCTCGGCACGTTCGTGGCCGCCGTCCTCGCGGTGGCCCTCATCGGCGGCGCGGCGTTGCTGCTGTTCTCCGTGCTGACCGCCAGCCCCACGACGCACCGGTTCGACGCGGCCGATCTCATGGTCGGCGGCGACCGCCAGGTCAGCCTGACCACCGTCAAGGACAAGGGAAAGGGCAAGCAGAAGACGAAGACCAAGACCGAGCGGCTCGCCGGTGCGCCCGCCCTACCCGCCGACTGGGCCGGCAAGGTGGCCGCGCTGCAGGGAGTCACGAAGGTGTCGGCCGATTACGCCTTCCCGATCGCACTGACCACAATGGATGGAAAGCCGGCCGGTGACGCCGTAGGGCACGGCTGGGCCAGCGCCGCTCTCATGCCGTTCACCCTCCAGACCGGCACGGCGCCCGCGTCCGGGCAGATCGCCGTCGACCCGTCGCTCGGCCTGCACCCCGGCGACCAGCTCCTGATGGTCAGCCGGACCGGGTCGCACCGAGTGGTCGTGTCGGGTGTGCTGGCCCAGCGGCTCGACGAGCAGCGGGCCGTGTTCGTCGCGGACTCCCAGGTCTCGGCGGTCTCCGGGCTGACCGGCCCGACGGCGTACGCGGTCACCGGCTCGGCGACCGCGGACTCGGTCGAGGCGGCGCTGGGCGTCGACACCGTCTACGAAGGACAGGACAAGGTCCGGGCGGACCTGCCCACCGCGCTGCCCGACTACATCGGGGCGATCTCCATCTTCGGCTTCGTCATCGGCATCACCTCGTTCGCCACGGTGTTCGTGCTCACCGGCACGGTCGCCCTCACGGTGCGGCAGCGGCTGCGCGAGCTGGCGTTGCTGCGGGCGACCGGTGCGACGCCGCGCCAGTTGTGGCGGTTGCTGAGTGCCGAGACTCTGTTCGTCACGCTCGTCGCGGCACTCGTCGGCGGTCCGCTCAGCGTCGTGGCCGCCGAGGTCATCGCCGCCCGGTTCCGGACGCTGGGTGCGGTGCCGCCACAGTTCACGGTGAGCGTCAACGTCGGCGTCCTGCTGGCCGCGATCGCGGTCACCGTCCTGGTCGCTCAGCTCAGCGCCCGGGTGGCGGCCCGCCGGGCGATCCGGATCGCCCCCGCCCAGGCTCTGCAGGAGACCCTCGTCGAAGGCCGGACCGGCTGGGTGTTCCGTACGCTGACCGCCGTGGTCTGCGCCACGGGCGCGCTCGTCATCCTCGCGGTCGTGCCGCTGGACGGCCCGTTCGGCATGGGCATGACGTTCATCTCCAGCGCCCTGCTGCTGAGCGCGGTCGGCGCGGCCGGTCCGCTGCTGGTCGGGCTGCTCGGGGGGCTGCTGTCCCGGCTGGCCGGGCTGACCGGCATCGCGGGCTGGCTGGCCGGCGCGTTCACCCGGGCCGAGAACCGCCGCGTCACCTCGGTCGCGGTCCCGCTGGCCCTGATGGTCGCCGTCAACGCCCCGATGCTGCTCAACAGCGCACTGTCGGCCGATCTCGCGGCCGCTCAGGAAGCGCGGCGTACGGCGTCGGCCTCGGTCGCGACCGGCGTGCTGCCGCTGTCGGCCTTGCCCGACGACGGCGACTACGCGGCACTGCTTCCGTCGCGGCTGATCGTCGACGAGGGCGGCAAGCCTGAGGACTACGCGGCTTATGGCATCCAGCAGCACGGAAAGCCGGTCCTGGACCTGGGCTTCACTGCTGGCACTCTGCCCGATGGCGCCGGTCCGACCGGCAGCGTCGCTTCGAACGGGCTGGCGTCGGCTTCGAACGGGCTGGCGTCGGCTTCGAACGGCTTGGCGTCGGCTTCGAACGGCTTGGCGGCCAGCGAGTATCTGGCGCGGGCCAACGGGTGGCAGGTCGGCGACACCGTCCGGGTCTGGCTGCCCGACGGGTACGCGACCGAGCTGAAGCTGACCGGCGTCTTCGCGAACAACCGTGGCTTCGGCGAGCTGCTCGCCCCGGCCGATCTCGTCGCGGCGCACGATCCTCGCGGGGTGGTGACCTCGGTCGTCTTCCACGGTTCGCTGGCGCTCGATGGCATGCACGTCGTCCCGCCGCAGGCGGAGGCGTCGGGTGACGCCGACGAACGGCAGGGCGCCTGGGAGATCATGATCGCGGTCTCCCTCGGCTTCACCGCGATCGCGGTGGTCAACACGTTCGCGGTGGCCGCGGCGGCTCGCCGCGCGCAGCTGGCCCAACTGCGGCTGCTCGGCGCGACTCCCGGGCAGATCCGCCGGATGACCGCCCGCGAAGCCGTCCTGACCGTAGCCGTCGGGCTCACGCTGGGCATCGCGGTCACCACCGTCGTGGTCGCGGCGTTCAGCTCCGCCCAGGACGGGACGCTGCGGCTGATCGTCGACCCGGCCGCGTACGGGGGTCTGCTCGCCGTGGTCGGCCTGCTCGGCCTAGCCGCCGGCACCCTACCCGCACGTCTAGTCCTCCGCTCCGTCCGCCCCATCTGAGAGAGGTGTGATCAAATGCGCCGGCCACGTCGTTTCGACGGACGATTCGCCGCCCGAAGCAACATGGCCGGCGCAATGATCACCCGCATTACACTCCACCCGGTGCGTACCGCCCGATCCTTCGCCTATCTCGTGACCAGTCTGGTCGCCGGGCCGGCCGGGTTCGTCTGGACGCTCGCCACGACCCTGCTGATGGCGGTCGGGGCGGTCACCGCGCTGGGCGCGCCGGTCTTCCTGGCCGTCACCTGGCTCGACCGCCACCTGGCCGACCTCGAACGCCGCCGGGCCGCGTGGGTCCTCGGCGCCCCGATCACCCCGCCGTACCTCCCGGTCACCGCCACCGGCCGAGCCCGTGTCCGCCAGGTCGCGGCCCAACCCGCGACCTGGCGCGACATGGTCTGGTTCGCGGTACTCCTCCCGGTCGGCCTGACCCTCGGCATCATCGCGGTGGTCACGACCGTGGTGACGGCGGCGGCCGTGATCGCCCCAGCGTGGGCCTGGTCGGTCCCGGAGCGTCGTGCGCATCCACTGATCCAGCAAGCCATGGGTACGCACAGCGGCCGTCTCCTGATCTCGGCGGTCGGCATCGCCCTGATCCCGATCGCGATGTGGCTGGTGCGGCAGTTGGCGTCGGCGCAGGCCCGGGTGGCGGTCGCGTTGCTCGCCCCGGGTGAGCACGGCCGGCTCGTCCGGCGGGCCCAGGAGCTGGCCGCGTCCCGGGCCCGGGTGGTCGACGCCCAAGCCGCCGAACTACGCCGGATCGAGCGGGACCTGCACGACGGAGCCCAGGCGCGCATCGTCGCGGCCGGGATGACGCTCGCCCTGGCCGAACGCCGGGCGCGCACGCTTCCCGCCGCCCCGGCTCCGGACGGCGCCGGTGTCTTGGACGGGATCGCGACCGCTCGCCGTCAGCTCGACGAGGCGCTGGCCGAGCTGCGCCGACTCGTCCGCGGCATCCACCCGCCGATCCTCACCGACCGGGGACTGGCTGCCGCGGTGAGCGCGCTCGCCGGGGACTGCCCGATCCCGGTCGCCGTCACGATCGAGACGCCCGAGCGGCTGTCTCCGGCGGTCGAGTCGGCGGCGTACTTCGTGGTCGCGGAAGGCTTGGCGAACGCGGTCAAGCACGCGGCAGCGACCTCTTGCTCGGTCCTCGCCCGCCACGTCGCCGCGAGCGGTCGCGAACACCTGACCGTCGAGGTCGCCGACGACGGGACCGGCGGCGCCGAGCCGGCCGGCTCCGGGCTCGACGGCCTGCGCCGCCGGATCGAGGCCCTTGATGGCACGTTCATCGTCACCAGTCCACCCGGCGGGCCGACCCGCCTGAGAGCGGAGATCCCATGCGCATCGTGATCGCCGAAGACCTCGTGCTGCTCCGCGACGGCCTGGTCAGCATCCTCACCGGCACGGGCCACGAGGTGGTGGCCGCGGTGGACACCGCCGACGCGCTGCTCGAAGCGGTGGCCGAGCACCAACCGGATCTATCCATCGTGGACGTCCGCCTGCCACCGTCCTATCGTGACGAAGGCATCCGGGCGGCGTTGCGGCTGCGCCCGGCACCGGTGCTGATCCTGTCCCAATACGTCGAGCGCACGTACGCCGCCGAACTGCTCGCCGACGGCAAGGGCGCGGTGGGTTACCTGCTCAAGGATCGGGTGACCGCGCTCGACGACTTCCTCGACGCGGTGGAACGGGTGGCCGCGGGCGGCACCGCGATGGACCCCGAGGTGGTCCGCCAGTTGTTCGCCCGCAACGCCCAGAACCAGGGCGTCACCGCGCTCACACCACGCGAGCGAGAGGTGCTCGACCTCGTGGCGCAGGGTATGTCGAACTCCGCGATCTGCGCCGCCCTCGTGCTCGCCCCGGTGTCGGTGGAGAAGCACATCGGCAACATCTTCGCCAAACTGGGCCTGCCTCCCTCGGACGACTCGCATCGCCGGGTGCTGGCCGTGCTCGCGTACCTGAACGCCTAGGGCCTGGCCTGGGCTGGCCGGCTCGGGCCGGTCATGGGCCGTGTCACGGCCTGTTGCGGTTACCCGTGGGCGGCATCGCGGCGCGGGAGGTGACTACTCGGACGTCGCCGGTCCGGGCGCACACCTCGACGACGTGGACCGCACGGCGTTCCTCCAGGACGACCAGCCACCAACCGTGCGCCTGTGTGGCGTCGGCGAACGTCCATTCGCGTACGCCGCCACCCGGATGCGGCACGGCGGCGATCGCTCGGGCGATCGCGAGTTCCTTGGGCAGCGATTCGTCCGGAGCGTACGGAAGCATCACCGACCCTACCCCGGCGAGCAGCCGCCACATCACCGCGCGCACGTCGCCCGAGCCTTGTCCGGCACCCGATACGCGGTCACAGCGTCCAATGTGTCCAAAAACGCGGTCGTCGCCTTCGGCGCGTCGTGCTCGCGTACGCGCCGGCGCATCGCCGCCATCCCGTCGTCCGGCTTGGCCCGGAGCTCGATCGCGGCACAGATGGCGTCCTTCACCTCGATCAGGTCTTCGGGATTGACGATCGCCGCCTCCGGCAGTTCAGCCGCCGTCCCGGAGAACTCCGACAGCACGATCCGTCCCGTGTCGTCGAGCCGGGTGGCGGCGTACTCCTTGGCGGCCAGCGTTGCGCCCTGCCGCAACGGCAGCGCCAGCAGCACGTCGGCCGCCAGGTACAACGAGGTCAGCTCGGCCGTGTCCAGCTCGTGCCGGACGTAGTGGACCACGGGGTGCCCCAGCCGGGAGAACATCCCGTTGATCTGCGCTACCTGCCGATCCACCCGCTCCTGCACGGCCGCCGGGTGCGCCGCCTCGGAACCGGCCGCCGCCACATGCACCAGCACCGTCGTCAGTGGATCGACCCGGCCCTCCGCGATCAGCTGGGCGTACGCGTCGAGGCGTCGCTCGACTCCTTCGTGCTCGTCGAGCGCGCCGACCGACAGCAGCACCGTCCGTGGATCGCCCAGGCTCTCGCGGAGGTCCCGGGCACGGTCGCGAACGCCCGGATCGGCGGCGTACGCGGCGAACCGGGCGGCGTCGATCGACGGGGGGAACGCGGTCGCGACCACCATGCGCCCGTCGGCCAGCAGCAGCCGGTCGCCCCGGCGCAGCCCGGTCACCTCGTGCGCCGCGTCGAGGAAGTTCGCGGCCGACCGCGCGTCCGGCAGACCGAGCAGATCCGCGCCGAGCAGCCCACGCATGACCTTGTCCCGCATGGGCATCCGCAGGAACCGTTCCACCGGCGGGAACGGCGCCTGCAGGTGTACGCCGATCCGCAGATCCGGCCGCGCCCGGCGAAGATAGCCCGCCACCAGCAGGAGGTGATAGTCGTGGATCCAGACGACCGCGCCCGGGGCGGCAAGCCGGGCGGCGACGACGGCGTACCGATGATTGACCCGCCGGTACGCGGCCTGCCACGGCTGGTGGAACTGCGGCGGCGGACCGTACTCGTGCATCAGCGGCAGCAACGTCTCCCGGCACTGTCCCAGGTAGTACTCCTCGATGTCCGAGCTCGGCGCGAACAGCCCGGTCAGCCAGGCACCCGCGACCTGAGCATCGCGGGGCAGCACGTCGTGCAGCGCGACCCAGACTCCGTCGCGCTCGCCGGTCGCCGCCGCGAAACCTGCCGCGGGATCGGCGGCCCGCCGCCGGAGTAGCCAGCCGGCGGCAACCACCTCGGCGGGCAGCGCGTGCGCCAGCGTGACCAGGTCGAACGTCTCAGGCCGCGGCATCTGGCGCCTCCCCCGGCGGGACGGCGCCGTCCGGTTCAGCTGGAGTGACATGCAGGACCCGATCCGCCCGTGCCAGCCGCAGGTTGCGCCGAAGCCGTTCCGACGGGGCGCGCAGCGTCAGCACCCCGCCGTCGAGGCGGGCCCGCCGATGCGCTTCCAGCAGCACCCCGATGGCGGCGGCGTCGAGATACGGGCACTGCTCCAGGTCGAGCACGATCTCCACCGGCGAAACGGCCAGTGCGTCGTCGAGCAGCCTCGTCAGCCGCGACAACGCCCACAGGTCCAGTTCCTCCGTGACGACCAGCTCGACGACGGGAATCCGGCTCACCGAACCACGCACCATCGTCCCCACCTCCGGCTATCGGCCTCTGCCTCTGCTGACCTCTGCCTCTTCTGACCTCTGCCTCTTCTGACGCTCCGACCTTGGGAAACGGATGTGGCGACCCCGGCCCCAAACCATGACAGTCTCGTGACAAACCGCCGATCAGGTCTCATACGCCCGCTTCGGCGTTGGTCAGCGGCGCGACCGGTGGGCATGATGGCCCGCATGGCCTCGGTGCTGGTGATTGAAGACGACGACCGGATCCGGCTGTCGCTGGTGCTGGCCCTCGAAGACGAGGGCTACGCCGCCGAGGGCGCCCCGACCGCCGAGGAGGGCCTGGCCCGGCAACGCAAGAACCCGGCCGACACCGTCCTCGTCGACCTGATGCTGCCCGGCTTGGACGGGTTCGACACGATCCGGGAGCTTCGCCGAGCCGACGACGTCCCCATCGTCGTCGTGTCCGCCCGCAGCGACACCCACGACATCGTCGCCGCGTTGGAGGCCGGTGCAGACGATTACCTGGTCAAACCGGTCGCCGTCAAGGAGTTGACCGCTCGGCTGCGCGCGCTGCGCCGCCGGGCGCGGGCCGCCGCCACGGCGATGCCGACGCTGATCTTCGGCGAGCTGACCATCCTGCCGCTGGCCGGCGAAGTCACGCTGCACGGCGAACCGGTCGCGCTGACGCGCACGGAGTTCCGGCTGCTGTGCGAGCTGGCCGAGCATCCCGGCATGGTCTTGTCCCGCCAGCAGCTGCTCGAACGGGTCTGGGAGTACGACTTCGGCGACGAACGCCTGGTGGACGTCCACGTCGGGCGCCTGCGGCAGAAGATCGAGGTCGAGCCGTCGGCGCCGAAGCACCTCGTCACCGTGCGCGGTCTGGGCTACAAGTTGCAGCGATGAGGCGGCTCCGGCAGCCCGGCCTGCGGGTACGCGTGACGGCGGCGTTCGCCTTGGGCGCGCTCGTCATCTCGGCGACGATCGCGATCGCGTCGTTCCAGATCACCCGGCAGACGCTGCTGAGCGGACGGGAGCGGTCGGCGCTGCGGGCGGCGTACTTCGACGCCAACGTGGTCAACGCCGGGCTGGCCGCCGACGACGACCCCGACGTCCAGGAAGTGCTGCGTACGCTCGACACCGGCAGCAGCCGCCACGCGATCATCTACCGGAACGGCCGGTTCTACTCGCGTACCGCCGACACCGGGTACACCAAGGCACTGCCCGCCGACCTGCAATCCCTGGTCGGCTCCGGGCACACCGCCGTGCAACGCGTACGCGTCGAGAGCGGCCCGGCTTGGGCGATCGGCATTCCATTGCCCGACGGCAGCCGCTTCTACATGATCGACTCGATGAAGGAGCTCGACCGGACGCTGCGCGTCATGTCGCTGGTGCTGGCGTTGGTGGCGGCAGCGACGACGGCGGCCGGCGCGGCCTTGGGCGCGTACGCGAGCCGCCGCGTGTTGCGGCCGATGCGAGTGGTGGCCGACGCCGCGCGCGACATCGCCGGAGGCGACCTCACAGCCCGGCTGGATCCGGCGACCGAACCCGACCTCGAACGGCTCACCACGTCGTTCAACCGCATGGTCGACCAGCTCGCCGCCCGACTGGAACGGGATCGCCGGTTCGCCGCCGACGTGAGCCACGAGCTGCGCTCGCCGCTGCAGACGCTGGCCGCCGCCGCGAGCGTGCTGGCCCGCCGCCGCGACCAGCTCGATCCGCGGTCCGCCCAGGCCGCCTCGTTGGTGGCCGACGAAGTCGAACGGTTCCAGACGCTCGTCACCGATCTGCTCGAACTCGCCCGCGCCGATCAGCCCGCCGACCGGCGGCTCACCGAGGTCGCTGAGCTGGCCCGCCAAGTCGTCGCCCGCAAGGGCTTCGATCCCGGCATCGTCTCCGTCGCCGAACCCGGTTTCACCCCGGTCTGGCCGGTCGACTCGCGCCGCTTCGAGCAGATCATCGCCAACCTCCTCGACAACGCCGTACGCCACGGCGGCGGCCCGACCGCGGTACGCCTCGGCGGCACGGCCGGCACCGGCTGGCTGGAGGTCGACGACGAGGGTCCGGGCGTACCGCCTGCCGACCGGATCTCGATCTTCGACCGCTTCGTCCGCGGCCGGGCGGCGAACGCCCGCGCCGACTCCGACGGCACCGGCCTCGGGCTGGCCCTGGTCCGACAGCACGCCCTGGCTCACGGCGGCGACGCGACCGTCACCGACCGGCCCGGCGGCGGCGCCCGGTTCCATGTGGAGATAGACCTGTCCCCCGAAGAGCCCGACGGGAGGCTGGCGTGAGCAGACGAGCCTCAGCCCTCCTCGCCGTCCTGCTGGTCGCCGGAGTCGGTGTCACCGGATGCGGCGTGCCCGCCGAGTCCGAACCGCGCAGTGTGTCGCCGCCGCCCGGACCGTTCGCCGGGCTCAGCTCGCCCGTGCCGTCGACTCCGGCGACGACGGCGACCGGTCGCCTCACCGAGATGCTGTACTTCGTCCTGGACGGCAAACTGGTCTCGGTCACCCGGCGAGTGGACGCCCAGCCGACAGTCGACGAGCTGATCAACGCCCTGCAGGTCGGCCCGACGCAGACCGAACGCGACACCGGTCTGTCCACCGCGCTCGGCGGCACCAACGTGGTGGCGGCGTTCTCCGTCGCCGGCGACCGCGTGGAGCTGACCCTGACCGCCCCGGTCGACGGCAACGGCCGCGCCGACGAAGCGCTCGGATACGCCCAGCTCGTCTGCACGCTGACCGCGCGCGGAGACATCCACGGTGTCGTGTTCACCCGGGACGGGCATCCGGTCGGCGTACCGCGCGGGGACGGGTCCCTGTCGGAAGGCCCGCTGACCGCCGCCGACTACAGCATGCTGCTCGGCTAGCGGATCAGCGGTCGGTCCCGCGGCTTCAGACCCTCGAACACCAGCTTCAGCACATCCGACATGTACGCCTTGGGCAGCGGCCGAGTTCGGAGGAGCCAAGCGTGGTACAGCGGGCCGAAAATGATCTCGACAACCATGTCGAGGTCGGCGTCGGACCGCAGTTCATCGGTTCCCTGCGCCTTCGTCAGGCGCTGCTTCGCCTCGACGATCGCCTGTTCCAGCAGTGCGCGTACGCCATCGGCGGCGACGTCGTCGGACTGCGCGGCGATCAGCAACCCACGCCAGACCGCGCCGGCGTCGGAGTCGAAGAGCCGCTGCAGCGCCGTCGTCTGCGTGAGCAGATCGGCCGCCAGATCGCCGGTGTCCGGGAAGCCGGCCGCCCGCTCGCGTTCGCGCTCCATGTACTCCAGGAGCACCGCCGCCTTCGACGGCCACCAGCGATAGATCGTCTGCTTGCCGACGCCGGCTCGGGCGGCGATCGCCTCGACGGTGACGGCGGCGAAGCCGACTTCGGCGCATAGGTCAGCAGCGGCGGTCACGATGGCTTGCCGCGACTGCTCGTTGCGCCGGTTCGGATCGGGTTGACGGCTCACGGACCATCACTCTACCGCTCGCGAGGCGATACGTCTCGTCTTGACAACTCGGATCGTCCCAGGCACAGTTCAACGCGAGACAGAACGTCTCGTCTCCTGTTTTCGTCCCCGGAGGCCCTCGTGTCCGATTTCACCCAGCTCAGCAGTGCGTTCGCGTTGCTCCGCGGCGGCGTGCTCGTCCGCGACACCGACGCCGAGATCCTCAGAAGCGACCCGTCCAGCGTCATCACGCTGCTCGCCGACGCTGAAGCGACCGGCGGCGTCCTCACCAGCCACCGCACCACCCTGCGGGACGGCACACCGGGCACCCCGCCGCACTTCCACGCCAACTGCGACGAGCTGTTCTTCGTCATCGACGGCCGGCTGCGCGTCCTGCTCGGCCAGGAGATCCTCACGCTGGACGAGGGCGATCTCCTGCTCGTGCCGCCCTACATGCCCCATGCGTACGCACCGGCGCCCGGCCACGACGCCGACTTCCTGTGCGTCTTCACCCCCGGTACGCCGCGCGCCGACTACTTCCGCCTGCTCGACCGAGTCCACGCCGGCGAGGCGAGCTGGGACGATCTGCTCCAAGCCCAGGAGCTGTACGACACCCATTACGTACCCACGGAACTCTGGCCATGAGCGGAGCGCCGCCGGCCCCGTTGAGCGACGAGCAGGCCGCTCAGCTCCTCGACGGCCAACGGTTCGGCATCCTGGCCAGCGTCAAGCGGGACGGCCACCCGCATCTGTCCACAGTGCTCTACCGATGGAGCGCCCCTGAACGGATGATCCGCGTGTCGTCCACCGCCGACCGCCTCAAAGTCCGCCAACTCCGGCGCGATCCGCGGACCGCCCTGCACGTCACCGGCCCCACCGTCTGGTCGTACGCCGTCGCCGAAGGCGAAGCAGAAGTCTCCCCACCCTCCGCCGAACCCGGCGACGCGGTCGGACGGGAACTGCTGGCGATGACGCCTGGCTTCGCCGATCCCGCCGCCGAGCAGCAATTCCTCCAGCAGCTCGTGGCCGACCGGCGAGTCGTCATCCGCATCCGAGTGTCCCGCCTCTACGGAGCCGCCCTAGACATCGCCTCCTGATCACACCGCCTCCTGATCACACCGCCTCCTGATCACATCGCCTCCTGATCGCGATGTGGCACACCCGTCGGTGAGCGGCGGACCCTCGCCGAGGCGCAAATCTTCGCAGCCACGCAAATGTTCGCAGCCACGCAAATGTTCGCAGCGACGCAAATGTTCGCAGCGACGCAAATGTTCGCAGCCACGCAAATGCTGGCAGCGACGCAAATGCTGGCAGCGATGCAAGCCGTCGCGGGAACGGCGACGAATACGCGGTAGGACCCTGTCGTCGTACCGCGATCACGCTGCGGCGGCCGGAGCAGGGCGGGCCGGCGCAGGCCCGCCCGCAACAACACCGATCTCAGCATCTTCGGCGGAGGGTGTTCCGCACCGGTCTTCGAAGCGGGTCGACGAAGGCGGGCGGGAGGAACTCGGGAAAGCCATCGGGTCTCATCCGGACTTCCCAATGCCCGTGGTGGATCTCGCGATGGTGGAAGCCACAAAGCAGGACGCTGTTGGCGAGGCAGGTGGTTCCGCCGTCTGCCCAAGCCTTGAGGTGGTGGCCGTGGCACCACTGGGGTGGCCGGTCGCAACCGGGGAACGCGCATCCCTTGTCCCGCAACACCAGCGCACGCCGAAGCGGGCCGTCGATCAGCCTGCGGGCGCGGCCGACGTCGAGCACTTGCCCGTCACCGCCGAGCACGGCCGGGATGATCATCGCGTCGCACGCGAGCCGTCGCACGGTCTCCGGGGTGAGCAGGTCGCCGGTGTCGAGCAAGCCCGCGCCGACCTTGGCTTGGAGGGCGTCCCAGGGCAGGGTGATCGTCAGGTGAGGTTTCTCGCCGCCGTTGTCGGGCAGCTCGCCAGCGTTCATGATCCGCTGGCACACCTCGACCAGGGCGTCAGCCCGCCGGGCGCCGGCCGAACGCAGATCCGGCTCACCCGGCAGCACCCGACCCGACGCACGATCGCCCTCTACCGCATCCGCACCGCCGGCACCCGCACCGCCCCCAATGCGCGCAGCCTCCGCCAGCACAGCCCGCAACACCGCCACTAGCACAGCCGGCAACACCGCCTCGTGTATCCGCGCCGACGTCAGCGCAGCCCGCACGGCCGCAAGCGCAGCCCGCAACACCGCTGCCGCCAGCGCCGGGGCCATCGTTAGGGGAGCAAGCGGCACAATTGCCCGTGGCATCGGGCAGTGCGGCAGCCGCAGCGGTGGGTGCGGGCTTGCGTGGTCCGGACAACGGATCCAACGCGGTCCGCACGATCGCAGCCATCTCGGAATCGAGGACACCGCGCACCGGTATTCCCCCTCCCCATAGGGAACGAGGGTGAAGTCACGCCGGTCGTAGGCGGATCGTTCGGCGCGTTCCAGATCGCGGCGCAGGCGTTCCAAGGCGATCTCCGGTGCGACCAGTTCCAGGATCTGCGACCGATGATTCTCCAGCGTCTCCGGTCGCAGCCGATCCTCGACCGCCAGCTTCGTCAACGCCTGGTCGGCTTTCGCCTTACCCACCTCACCCACGGCTGAGGGCAGGTCGTGCACGGTTTTGGTGATCACCCGCGCCTGCTCGACAGTGACCCGCCCGGCGGCGAGCGCTTCCTCGACCACGGGCGTCTCGGGCAGCAGCTTGGCCAGCTTGGTCCACACGACGGCATCGCGATGCCGCATGGCCAGCAGATAGGTCAGCCAGTTCGCGGTGCCGGTCGCACCTGCGGTGTAGGGGATCTCGCGACTGTCCGCCGCGCCGATCAACGTGAGTAGCCGGGCCGACAGCTGCTGGATCGTCGCATGAACTCGGCGGACTTCGTCGGTGATCTCGGTGTCCGAAAGTGTCCACAGGGGACCGGCGACCAGCTCGGCGACATCCGCCTCCACCTGCGCCAACAGCCCGCCCATGGGATCAACGTTAGAACGAAGGTACGACACCTTCCAGGGGGTCAAGGTCACCAGAATGTGCCACGTTCACCACCCAGTCAGTCCACAAGCGACAAACGCCGTAGTGCGCCCATGATCTGCGGTTTCGTGTCGGACTCCGTGATCATGCGCCTGTCGTATACGCGAAACGGCCCTTGAGCGCACACCATCGGAGCATGATCTTGCTACTCGGCCGGAAATCACACACCACGGGTGCACAGACCACCAAAGAGCTGGACCTGCGAGCAGCGGGCGATAACGAACAGCCGGTCCGCGTGAGCAGCCGGATCCAGCGAGCAGCACGACTCAGCGAGCAGCAACGCTCGGCAAAACACAGGAATCAGCGAGCGGCTGGCGCGCCGAGGGCGCGGCGTCCCAGGTCGGCGGCGGAGGCGCGGAGGGCGGCGAGGTCGACGTCGACGAGCCGGCCGGAACGCTTCACGACGCGGCCGTCGACGATGACCGTGTCCACGTCGGAGGGCCGTAGGGACGTTACCGCCGCACCGGCGCAGTCGGCGCTTCCGGCGAGGTGGGTGAGCCCCTCAAGGAGAACCAGGTCGGCTCGTTTGCCGACGGCGATCGTGCCGATCCGGTCGCTCAGGCCGAGCGCCCGTGCCCCGTCTACCGTGGCCGCTTCGAGCATGCGCGCAGCCGGAAGCATCGGCGCGGACGCGCTCGGGACGGCGCGCGTACGCTCGGCTCGTAGGGTCGCCCGCATGACCTCGAAGAGGTCCGGCACGGAGTTGACCACCACGTCGACGCCGAGTGCGGGTCGGCAGCCCGCGTCGGCGAGCCGGCCGTACGCCGAGACCCCGTGGCCCATGAGCTCTTCGACCAGCGGCGTCACGGTGACTCCGGCACCGGTGTCGGCGAGGAGCTTGGCCTCGTCGGCGGTCACGGAGTTCAGGTGGACCAGATGCACACCGGGGCCGAGCAGGCCAGCTTCGTCCATTCGCGACACTGCTGACGGCGTACGCCCGCCGCCGATGTGCATCGTCACGAGGATGCCCAGGTCCCGCGCCCGGCGCAGGAGTGCCTCGGCTTCGTCGGCTGGGCCGTATTCCGGGCCGAGGATGGCGAGCGCTGCGCTGAGCGTACCCGTGAGATCTGCGCGGGGCTGGTCGCTCGCGATGACCGCGCGCATCCCCAGGCTTTGGTACGCGTCAGCCACCGCCTCGGCGTGACTGGTGTTGTTCCAGTCCAGGACGGTCGTGATGCCCGCGTCGAGCGCCTCCGCGGCGCCGAGCCGGACGGCGAGGTGCGTGTCCTCCGGCCGGTACGCGGACAGTGCACGGCCGAGGACGACCTCGAAGTAGCCGGGCAGGGTCAGGTCGGGGCCGATGCCGCGCAGGGGCGCCTGCCAGACGTGGCGGTGCGTGTCGACGAATCCAGGGATGAGCACCTGGCCCGTGGCGTCGATGACCTCAGCGCCCGGCGCGGCTAAGTTCGGGGCGACGGCGGCGATCTCGCCGTCGCGGACGAGGACGTCGGTGGCGAGCAGTTCGGGCGCGCCGTCACCGGGCACCACGTGGGCGTTCTTGAGAAGCAGCACGATAATACCTTTCGAGAAAGCTTTTCTGAAAGATACTTCATGATCGGACCGGGCCGCAACCCTCCACTACCATCGAGGGCGTGAGCAGGGACTCCACGGACGAGATCGCCGCGGCCTGGGCGCAGGAGCTGCCCGGCGTCGTCGGCGAAGAGCTGGAGCTGGCCAAGCGGGCCGCCCGGCTCGCGGCGATCCTCGGCGACAAGGTCAACGCCGAACTGGCCCGGCTCGGCCTGACCAAAGCCGAGTACGAGATCCTCGCGGTGCTGCGTGCGTCCGGCTCCCCCTATCGGCTGCGACCGTCCGATCTGGCCACTCGGCTCATGCTGTCCTCGGGCGGCACGAGCAACCTGGTACGCCGGCTCACCGAGGCGAAACTGCTCGACCGCGAAGCCGACCCGGCCGACGCCCGCAGCTCCTGGGTACGCCTGACGAAACCGGGCGTCCAGCTTTCGGAGGAAGCCGTACGCGCGGCGACCGCCGCCCAGGCGACAGCACTGGCGGCCGTGCCGGAGCCCGATCGGAAAGCGGCGATCGCTGCGCTTCGGCAGGTGCTGCTGGCGCTCGGCGACCGGCCATAAGCCGCCGCCAGGAGCAGGCGACCGGCCTTATGCCGCCAGCGCCACCTGCCAGGAGCGGCCGGCACTAGGCCGTGGGCGCCACTTGCCGGTAGAGCATGTTGCCCGGCGACGCGGGGTCGTCGCTGGTGTAGAAGTCGCGGATGGCGTCCAGCACTTCGAGGACGGAGAGCCGGCCGTCGCCGTCGGCGTCGACGGCGGTGAACGCGCCGGTGATGTCGTCGACCGACGACCCGATGGCGTGCCACAGCCGGGCCAGCTCGGCCGGGACGAGGTAGCCGTCGTTGTCGGTGTCGGCGAGCCGGATCGTGGCGAGCGCCATCGGCGTGTAGACGGCGGCGAACTTCTCGCCGTCGATGAACGCGCCTTGGAAGGCCGCGCCGAACTCCTCTCGCGTCATGCGCCCGTCACTGGGTACGCCCGCGTGTGCGGACAGGCAGTCCCAGTACCAGCCGTAGAGGGCGACGGTCTCCCGCCCACGGGCGGTGGAGGTCTCCTGGCCGAACGCGCTGAGGACGCGCCCGGCCTGGTGCAGGATCGCGGTGCGGTCGATCGCGCCGCGCCGGGCGAGGTCGATCTGGTCGAAAGCGGCATCCAATTTGGGGGATAGCGGCGTTTTCTCCATGAATGCACGGTAGAGCGGTCATACAGCGGATACAACGGGACTAACCCGACAAGGCGACGGGTCAATGCTGATCATCAACGCGGATCGTCGAGGTCGCTGACGCGTACCTGGTCGGTCAGGAGCCGCCGGAACCTCGCGAGGTCACCGTTCACATAGCCCCGGCACAGCTCCCGACCGGCGGGATAGACCGCCAGATATGTCCGATTGCCGGGCGCGCTCATGAACCGCAGCACGTGTTCGGCCTGCTCCTCGTCCAGCAGACCCCAGCGGCGTACGTAGGCGCGGATCTCATCGTCGGACCGACCTTCGTCCGACCGCATGATGGCGGCGTTGACGTCGGCCCAGCGCAACGGCTGGATGGCCCGTTCCACTGCCAGCGCGTGGCGCACGTCGACGCCGAGGGCAGCCGTGAACTCCGCCCCACCCGGCCCGTCGACGACCAGGTCCAGCGCCAGCTCGGCCAGGCCCTCACTGATGAGCGACTGGGGGGTCGGCACCAGGACGAGCGTCTCCGCGAGGTCAGCCTGGCCGCGTACGAGAAGGTGGTCCTTGAGCACTCGCTCGGCCTGATGCCCCGGGTAGGTCTCGTGCAACACCAGATGCAGCGTGTCCAGCGCGGTCCGCGGATGATCCAGGTTGATCGAGGTCAGCCCGCGCAGGTCGCCCTGATACTCGTTGAACCCCGACCAGGCCACGTCGCGTACCAGCGCCAGCTCGACGCCCTCGCCCGGCGGCAGCTCCACCAGCCGCTCGGTCCAAGCCCGGCCCAGCTCGATCGCCGCCCGCGCCAACGCCTCGACGCGGTCCGGCTCCAGCACCTGACTGGTACGCCAGGCGCGGAACCGATCGCCGAGCGGGCCGGATCCCGGCAGCAACTCCGACAGCTGCTCGTGTGCGGTCGCGAAGACGGACTCGTCGGTGAACTCCGTGCGTACGCCGTAACAGGCCGCGACCTCCTCGGCGAAGGTCAGCCGCTCGCCGGCCAGCACTCCCGTGTACGCCCGAACGCCGCTGACCTGGTCACGCAGCCAGCCGTCCGGCAGGTCGGCGAGCAGCTCGGCGGCCTGGACGGCGAGCCGGCCCGCAGTGGGCGCCGGTTCGGCGGCGACGGCCTCGGCCAGCTCGGGCGGCCCGAAATAGACGTCGACCAGCCCTTCCTCCACCCGGCCGAGCCGCAGGCCGAGCTGAAGATACCGGGTTACCAGGTCAGTCATGCCGCGCAGCGTACGCGGCCGGGGCACGCCCAGCCGCCAGGTGGGCCACTGCGTGTGGACGGGCCGGTGTCACGGGTTTCGTCGGACCGGGGCGGCCGGGCATTATCTGCGACATGGCGTACGACCAGGATCCGCCGACGCAGATGCTGCCGACCACCCAACCGGGACGGCACGCCGCCGAAGGCTCGTCCAACCGGTGGCTCTTCGGCGTGATCGGCGGGGCCGCCGTCCTGGCGATCGTCCTGGGCATCCTCACCGGGCTGCTGCTGTCGGGCGGCACACCGGAGCCGAAGCAGCCGGTCGCCGGGCCGACCGTCGCCGCCGAGCCCACCGAAGAGGAAGTGCTGGAGCCGACTCCGGAGGCCACGGAGATCTCGCCGTCGCCGACCCGCAAGCCGTCGCCGACCCCGGCCAAGAAGACGGCCGCGCAGCTCATCGCGGCCGCCCGCGACCTGGTCGCGTCGTATGACCGGGCCGATCGCATCGACGGCGAGGCGGCGGACACCCTCGACGGCGATCTGCGTGACCTGGCCCGGGACGCGGCCAGCGGCCGAAACCGGCGGGCGTGGAGCGACCTGACCGACGCGGCCCGGCATCTGACGCGCTTCCACCAAGAGGATCAGATCGGCGACCGCGAATATCAGGCGCTCAACGCGGCGCTCTCCGAGATCGCCAAGGTCCTCCCCCGCAACTGACGCAGGCGACTGAGACAGGCGACTGAGACAGGCAACTGAGACAGGCAACTGAGACAGGCAATGGGGCAGGCGAGTGAGGCAGGCCGACCGGCAGCTCAGTCGCGGGGCCGGAGCAGCGCGGCGAGATCGGTGTAGCCGCGCTCCGTGGCGTGCTGCAACGGCGTGACGCCGTCCTTGTCGGCGATGGCCGGATCGGCTCCGGCATCCAGCAGGATGCCGACGATCTCGACGTAGGGCCGGGTGCCGTCGCCGAGGATCACGGCTTCCAGCATCGCCGTCCAGCCGAGATCGTTGACGTGGTTCACGTTGATGCCGGTCTGGACGACTCGGCGTACGTAGTCGACGTGGCCGCGTTCGCTGGCCGGGATCACCGAGATCCCGCCGAACCGGTTGCGCAGGTTCAGATCCGGTCCGGCCGGAAGCAGGGTCTCCAGCATCGCCACGCTGCCGGTGACGCCGGTGACCAGCCATGCGCTGTCGTTGCGGTCGTCTTGGGCGTCGACGTCGGCCCCCGCGTCCAGCAGCGCCTTCGCGGTGTCGACGTGATCGTTCAACGCCGCGAGCAGCAACGGCGTACGCCGATGGCCGTCGCGTACGTCGACCGGCACGCCGGCCGCCAGCTCTCGGCGTACCGTCGCGGTGTCACCGGAGGCGGCTGCGGACAGCAGGTTTTCGGCAGAGGGGGGCATCTCGGTCTTCTCCTTCTGCAGGGCGACGACGGTGAGGGACAGCACTGCCGCGAGGACCGCGAACAGGATGATCAGACGGCGCTTCATGGGCGGCCTCGCAGGGTGATCAGGCGGCGGTTGACCGCTTCCGTGACCGCCGCGGTACGCGAGTCGACGCCGAGCTTGCTGAAGATGTGGACCAGGTGGGTCTTGACCGTGGCCTCGCTGATCAGCAGGCGGCGGGCGAGCTGCTGGTTGGTCAGGCCCTCGGCGAGCAGAGTGACGATCTCGGTCTCCCGGGCGGACAACGCGACACCCGGCTGGTGCACCTGACGGGCGAGCCGACCGGCCACGGCGGCCGACAGCGCGGTACGCCCAGCGGCCGCGTCGCCGATCGCGCGGAACAGGTCGTCGGGCGCGATGTCCTTGAGGATGTAGCCGACCGCCCCGGCGGCCATCGCACGGACGACGTCGGCGTCACTGTCGTATGTGGTCAGGACCAGGACCCGGGGCGCGGGTTCGAGGGCGAGCAGCCGCCGGGTCGCCTCGACGCCGTCGATGCCCGAGCCGAGCTGGAGGTCCATCAGGACGACCTGCGGATGCAGCGCGGCGGCCAGCGAGACCGCCTGCTCGCCGGTGCCCGTCTCGGCGACGACCTCGACGCCCGGCTGGGATTCGAGCAGCGCGCGCAGGCCCGCCCGGACGACCACATGATCGTCGACCAGCATCAGTCTCATGAGGAGGCTCCCTCCGCCGGGATCGCCACCGCGATCGCCGTGCCCCGGCCCGGCTCGGACTCGATGGTCACCCGGCCGCCGGCCAGCTCGGCCCGGCGCGCGATCGCCTCGAGCCCGAACCCTCGGCCCGGACCGGCCGGCGGCCTGGCACCGGAATGAGCGCTGTTGAAGCCGACCCCGTCGTCCACGACGTCGAGCCGCACCTCGTTGGGCAGGTAGCTCAAGGTGACCGCGGCTGTCTGCGCGTGGGCGTGCTCGACGACGTTGGCCAGGGCGCCTTGGGCGATCCGCAGCAAGGTCATGGCGGTGGACTCCGGCAGCGCGTACCGGTCGCCGTCGACGGCGAACCGGACCCCGGGGCCGCGAACGCCGGCGCAGACGTCGGCGATCGCCTGTTCCAGGGAACGGCCCTGGAGCGAGTTGAGATCCATCACGACCGTCCGGATGTCGCCGAGGGTCTCCCGGTTCACGGTCATCGCCTGCCGCAGGTTCGCCTGCGCGGCGTCCGCGGGCCAGGCCCGGTCGGCCGCCTGGAGCAGCAGATTCACGCTGGACATCCCCTGAGCCACGGTGTCGTGCAGGTCACGGGCCAGCCGGGCGCGCTCTTCCAGCGCGCCCGCCCGGCGTCGGCTCTCGGCCAGCGCTTGACTGGTCCGGGCCAACTGGAGGTACGCGGCCGTGGTGATGATCGCGACCCCGGCCGGGCCGGCGATGAGCCCGACGTCGGGATGCCAGCCGTTGAGCCGGACGAACGAGAGCACCACCACGGCGGTGAGCACGGCGATGATCGTCACCGCGGTCCGGGGCGAGTAGTCGTCCAACGCGACGAAGACGAGTGGCACGGCACACAACGCGAAGCTGGGCGCGACCAGGACGATCGCCAGCCAGACGGCGGCCACCACGAGCAGACCTACTCGCCGGGGCCGCCAGACCGGCCGCCACACCATAGCGACGGCGTACGCGACCGCCAGCAACGCGGCGAGCCCGAGCACCGGCGCGTTCCAGCCATGCCGAGCCACGTACCTGGCCGCCGACGAGGCGAGCAACAGGTAGAAGCCGGCATGCATCCAGACGCGCATGATCCAACCCTACGGCCGCGCCGAACGCCGCCATCAACCATTCGATGGATGCCGCGATCCATCTACCGCCGCAGGTGGGGCCGCCCTTTCCCGGCAAGACTCGAATCCGTCGGCCGGACGTTCCGCCGGACCGGCCGCTCGAAACAGGCACTGGAAAGCCAGCCCGAAGTCAGCCGCTGCGAAGTCAGTCGCTCGGAGTCAGTCGCTCGGAGTCAGCCGCTCGGAGTCAGCCGCTCGGAGTCAGCCGCTCGGAGTCAGTCGCTCGGAGTCAGTCGTTCGAAAGGAATGGGATCATGCAGATTAGCCGTCGTCTCGCCCTCACCGTCGGAGCAGGCGCGCTGACCGCCGCCGGAGCCCTCGGCATCGCACTGCCGGCCAGCACCGCCGCGGCCGTCACCGCCGTCCCCGCCGTGTCCGTCCGGTCCACCGTCGAAGTGCGTACGCTGACCGACGACGCCGTCCTGCGCGCCGCGCAGGCCGCTCTCTCCGCCGCGACGAAGGACGGCCAGAAGGTCTCCGTAGTCGTGATGGACCGCTCCGGCGTCGTCCGGCTGGCCCTCCACAGCACCGGCGCCGGCCCGCAGACCGACGAGTCAGCCGAGCGCAAGGCGTTCACCGCCGTGTCGTTCGGTCAGCCCACCTCGGCGCTCGCCGGCCGAGCCGGGGGCACCGGACCGTCCATCCGCGACATCCCCGGCACGTTGTTCCTGGGTGGCGGGGTTCCCGTGGTCGTCGACGGTACGCCGATCGCCGCCATCGGCGTGGGCGGGGCGCCCAGTGGCGACCTGGACGAGAAGTACGCCGCCGCCGGCGCCGCCGCGCTCCGCTGACCCCCTCACCCCCGCCGCGCGCTTCGCTAGGCGCTGACCCCCGCTCCCCGCTCGGCGCTGGCGCTGGCGCGCTGAAGGCAGCAGATCACGGATATGCATGCGATCTTGGCCAAAGATTCCATGCATATCCGTGATCTGCCGCCAAAACCCTGCCGCGAAAGCCGGGCCGCGAGCCGGGCCGCGAAAGCCGGGCCGCGAAAGCCGGGCCGCGAGAGCCCGACAGGGGTCAAGCAGTGAGCCAGGAGGGGTCGTCGCGGCGATGGTCCAGGTAGTTCTGGACGGTCGTGAGGCTCGCCATCGATCTCATCCGGTCGACGAACTCGTGCCCGTCGAGGTGGTCGACCTCGTGCTGGACGACGCGGGCGGCGTACCCGGTGAATTCCTGGTTCACGACCGTGCCGTCTCGTCCGGCGAAGGTGACCACGACCGAGAACGACCGGGGCACCACCCCCATGATCCCCGGTACGCTGAAGCACCCTTCCCAGCCCAGCACGTCGGCCGGGGTGCGCTGCACGATCACGGGGTTGATCATCTCGACGAGCGGCGTCTCGGGCCGGTCGGGGAAGACGTCGGTCTTGCGTACTTCGACGATGACGGCGCGGGCGGAGACGCCGACCTGCGGGGCGGCCAGGCCGGCGCCGTTCAGCGATCGCAGTCGCGTGACCATCGCGTCCAGCAGGTCGTGGGCCTCCGACGGCGGGTCGATCGCCGCGACGGGCACCTTCAGCCGGGGGTCGCCGATGGTGACCAGTCCTTCGCCGGCGAGGCCGGACATCCAGGCACGGTCACTCTTGGCCAAGCTCATCTCGCGGCTCCCCAAGGTACGTACTGCCGTCGGCATCGCTCCACATTGTCGTCGAGCTGTCGGATGAGCGTCTCATAGTCGGGTATTCCCCGCAGCGAGGCGAGGCCGAAGTCCGCTTCGCGGCGAAGCAGCTGCACGGACAGGAAACCCAGGTCGATCGCGGCGCGCAGGCACGACAGCGCCGGCTCGGTCTGCCCCAGTTCCGCGTACACGTGGGCCAGTCGATAGATGATGTAGCCGTTCGTGGGGTGGGCGGCCCGCAGGTCGTCGGCCAGGCGGCGGGCCGTCTCCCGCTGTCCGGCGGCCGCGTGGATGTTCGCGAGCCACGCGGCGGTCCGGCTGTTCGGCTCGGTCGCGCCGAGCCGGTCCAGTGCTTCCGCCCAGGTCCCGGGGCTCAGGTAACCCAGGAGCGTCCACACTGTCACGTCCTCGGGATCGGCCGCCACGGCTTCGCGGGCCACTCGCGCCGCGAGGTCCCCGCTGCCTTCCCAGTGGTACGCCGCCAGCGCGACCGCCCAGCGTGTGTTCGCGTCGGTGGGGTGACCGGGCAGGTACGCGCTCGCGGTCTCGACCGCGTCGGCGGAGCGGCCGAGCAGCATCAGGCACCAGATCCGCAGCTTCTGGGCGGCGAGGTCGGTGGGGTCGGCCGCGAGCACCGAGTCGACCAGCGGAAGCGCGACGTCGGCGAGCCCGGCGTTGGTCAGCGCGCGGGCAAACGCGACCGAGGCGTCGAGGCTGTCGGGGTGCCGGGTGTAGACCGAGCGGCCGGCCCGCAGGGCGTGCTCGTGCCAGCCCATGTCCCAGCAGGCGCGGATGAAGGTGATCTGGGCGATGACCGAACCGGGGTCCGCTTCGAGGGCCGCCTCGACGTCCCGGAGTGCGCGTTGCAGGGCCTCGCCGGAGTCCGACCAGCCCGCGAAGTACTTCCGCCATCGGGTGTAGCCGCGGGCCGCGATGGCCCCCGCGAACGTCGGATCGTGATGGACCGCCCGTTCGAGCAGCGCCTCGGCCGCCCCGATGCCCTCCCGGTCGCCGTGCGCCAGCAAGCCGTACCCACGCCGGTACAACTCCCGTGACGGTTCGTCCTCGAAGGACAGCGTTCGGGCCGGCGGCAGGCCCGGGGCGTACGCCGAAGGCGGGCCGCTGAGCAGGTCGGCGAGGTCCTCGACGGGCAGCTGCAGCGCCTTGGCCAGCCGGGGCCGATGCCACGGCTGGGGTTCGGTCTCGCCGGACTCCCACCGGAGGACGGTGGTCCGGTCGACGCCGAGTTCTGCGGCCAGATCCTCCTGACTGAACCCCATCATCTTGCGACGTTCGGCCAACGCGCGGCGCTTCACCCCTCACCCCCAACCGTCTTGCATATTTACGCAGATCAGGACACCCCGTGCAACGGGGATGCCACCTTTCTGCCACGTTGTCACCGTGTCGGTGGGCCGGCGTACCTGGTTGGCTGGTCACCGTGACACCGGGCAAGACGACTGGCAAGACGACTGGCAACACGACTGGCAGGACACCGGAGGACGTCGTGCGGGAGCCCTCGGCCTTGGAGGTTGTGGTCCGCCTCGGCTCGGAGGCGATCATCCGGACCGACACCGAGGACGGCGGCCCGCCGATGCTGTGGGTCAGATCCGGGCTGATGGAGATCATGTTGACCCCGTTCGCCGCCAGCGAAGGCGGCGAGCTCACGAAGGCGGATCTCGAACTGGCCTCCGACCTGGTCGTGGCGGTCGTCGCGTACCGGGACGCGATCTACGACCACCTCGTGAGCACGGGCGCCGTCCAGAAGCCGGTGACCCGCCGGATGCGCCGCCCGCGCGGTCACCCGACCCCCGACGCTTGACGTCACCCGTAGGGCCCGATCGCACTCCACGTGCGGGTGATCTCCCCCTCACTGGCCGTCCGAACCGCGGTTCGGGGTCGTTGGCCTCGCGGGACGGAACCGGCCGTCCGTCGCATCAGGAGGAGGTTGACGATGCCGGCCTAAGGCTGACTCGCCCGGGCGCCCCACGGACAGGGCGCCCGGCTCTCCCGCCCGACGGGCCGGATCTCCCGTCAGGCCGGCGCTCCATCAGGTCGGCGTTCCGTCAGGCCGGCGTTCCGTCAGGCCGGCTCTGGTGCGATGCGGAAGTGGGTCGCCAGGCGACCGTCGTCGTCGAGCACGTGGAACGACACCCCCGGCGGATCCGTCCGGTCGACGGTGTTCGCCCAGGTCAGCTCGCCCGGCGTGGCCCACGGCAGCCGGGTCGTCGAGACGACCCCCGGGGCGAGGAGCAACGGTCGTCCGCCGAACGTCGAGGCCACCGCGGAATGTGCGTGACCGGCGAGCACCCCCACGACGCCGGGTGAGCGCCGGATCAGCTCCTCGAACTCGTCGGGCTCGCCGAGCATGATGGAGTCGAGCAGCGGATGCCGCAGCCGGATCGGCGGATGGTGCAGCCCGACGAACACGGGCCGGTCGGCACCGGCGAGCACCTCGCGCAGCCAGGCCAGCGTCTCCGGCGCGAGGAGCCCGTCGTCCCGGCCCGGGATGCTGGAGTCGCACAGCGCGAACAAGACCCGGCCCACGCGGTGCACGCTGTTGATCGGCTCACCGCCAGCTCCTTGGTCGACCCCATCGCCCGCCCCATTACCGCCCAGCACCTTGCGGTACGCCGCGCGTACGTCATGATTGCCGGGCAGGAGCAGCACGGGAACCTCGGCGACCAGTTCGGACCGGGCTTCCTCGTACTCCGCCTCCGTGCCGTGATCGGCGATGTCCCCGCTGACCAGGATCGCGTCCAGCGGCATCCCCCGCAGCCAGGTCATCACCCGCCGCGCACGCAGCCGGGCCCGTTCGCCGCCGTCGAAGTGAGTGTCGCTGATGTGCGCGAAGATCATGACTTCACAGTCTGCCCCGCCGTCCGGCCGGGCAAGCGCCAATCCCCGCACAGTGGCCCGCCGAATGGGATGGATCTCGTCCGGCATTCCCCGGCTGAACCGCCGCCGCGCCGATAGGCTGGCCGGGGATGATCCGAAGGGTGATCCGATGACGATTCTCGAACCACAGACAGTGCTGATGCCACCGGCGAAGGCGGCGATCTTCCTCGTCGTCACGGTGCGGGCCGGCGTCGAAGACGAGATGCGCGACGTGCTCGCCGACGTCGCCGGGCTGACGCGTGCGGTCGGGTTCCGCGCGCCGGAGGCCGGCCTGAGCTGCGTCGTCGGGATCGGCGCGGACTTCTGGGACCGGGCGTATGGGCTGACCCGGCCGGCCGGGCTGCACCCGTTCGTCGCCTTGACGGGCAGCGTCCACACCGCGGTCTCGACGCCGGGCGACCTGCTGTTCCATCTGCGAGCCAAACGTCTTGACCTGTGCTTCGAGCTGGCCCGGCAGATCATGGCGCGCCTCACCGGGTACGCCGACGTCGTGGACGAGGTCCACGGGTTCCGCTACTTCGACGAGCGGGACCTGCTCGGTTTCGTCGACGGCACCGAGAATCCCGCCGGCTCGGCGGCGGTCGCCGCGGTGACCATCGGCGACGAGGACCCCGAGTACGCGGGCGGCAGCTACGTCGTCGTGCAGAAGTACCTGCACGACCTGGAGACCTGGGACCGCCTGCCGGTCGAGGAGCAGGAACGGGTGATCGGCCGCCGCAAGCTCAGCGACATCGAGCTGCCCGACGAGGTGAAGCCGGCCAACTCGCATGTCGCGCTGAACACCATCACCGACGCCGACGGCACCGAGCGGCAGATCGTCCGCGACAACATGCCGTTCGGCTCGGTGGGCAAGGGCGAGTTCGGCACCTACTTCATCGGGTACGCCGCCACGCCGGACGTGATCGAGCAGATGCTGCGCAACATGTTCCTCGGCAACCCGCCCGGCAACCACGACCGGATCCTGGACTTCTCCACCGCGGTCACCGGCAACCTCTTCTTCGTGCCCACGGCCGAGTTCCTCGAAGATCCGCCCGCCGAGAGCACCGCCCGGCTGGCCTTGCGGACGACGATCAGCGAGCCCGCCGAGCCGAGTCCCGGCGCGACCGCCGGGTCGCTGGCGATCGGGAGCCTGAAAGGGAGCGGACAGTCATGAACAACCTGCACCGGGAACTCGCCCCGATCTCCGAGGCCGCGTGGGCGGAGATCGAGGCGGAGGCACGCCGCACGTTCACCCGTAACGTCGGCGGACGGCGGGTGGTCGACGTCGTCGGCCCCACCGGCGTGACGTTGTCCGCCGTCGGCACCGGTCATCTCCGTGACCTCGACGCCCAGCTCGACGGGGTGATCGCCCGGCAGCGACTGGCGCAGCCGGTCGTGGAGCTGCGCGTACCGTTCACCGTCACGCGGCAGGCGGTCGACGACGTCGAACGCGGCGCGAAGGACTCCGACTGGCAGCCGGTCAAGGACGCCGCCAAGCGCATCGGATTCGCCGAGGACCGCACGATCTTCGACGGCTCGTCGGCGGCCGGGATCGTCGGGATCGGCCCGTTCAGCTCGAACGCGCCGCTGCCGATGCCCGCCGACGTCAAGGAGTTCCCCGACACGGTCGCCCGCGCGATGAGCGCGCTGCGGCTCGCCGGTGTCGCCGGGCCCTACAGCCTGCTGTTGTCGGCCGAGGCGTACACGGCGGTCGCGGAGACGACCGATCACGGGTATCCCATCCATCAGCACCTCGCCCGGCTGCTGAAGGACGGCGAGATCATCTGGGCGCCGGCGTTGGCGGGCGCGTTGCTCGTGTCCACCCGCGGCGGCGACTACGAGCTGCATCTCGGCCAGGACCTGTCCATCGGATACCTGGCCCACGACGGCAACGTGATCGAGCTGTACCTCCAGGAGTCGCTGACGTTCCTGGCGCTCACCGCGGAAGCCGCCGTCTCCGTGCACTAGCGACCATCATCCACCGGCGACGGCTAGCGGCGTTTGTCGCGGATCGCCACGGTGGCGACGACCACTGTCGCGAGCCCGGCGAGCACGATCGGCGGCAGCTGCGGCGCGATCGGCATCACCGCGATCAGCACGGCGGACGCGACCAGCTGTATGCGCGAGAGCTGCCGCGACAGCGCCCATTTGTAGAGCGCGTGCCCGGCGAGGAACAGCGCCGCGCCGCCGAGGATCGTCGCGATCGCGGGCCAGCTGGAGTGGCCGAGCGGATGCGCGATGACCAGTTCGTCGCCGACCGCGCTGACGATGACGCCCGCCACGATGGGCAGGTGGAAGTAGGTGAAGGCGTTGCGCCCCAACGCGCCAGGGTCCGTCGAGTGGGCGATGACGTCGCTGCCGATCTCGGCGTTGCGGTCGAAGTAGACCCACCAGAAGGCGACCGCGCCGAGGAAAGCGATGACCAGCGCCAGCAGCCGGTCCCAGGTGAACGGCAGGGAGCTGAAGGTCGCCCCGGTCACGAGGATCGACTCGCCCAGCGCGATGATCAGGAAGAGTTGGCAGCGCTCGGCGAAATGCGTACCGGAGATGTCCCATTCGGTGGTGCGCGATCGGCCCAGGCTGGGCGTCGGGAACAGCAGCGGCGGCCCCGCGAGGTCGAGCACGATCGCGGTCAGCCAGAGGGCGTACCGGGCGGGGCCGTGCGCGAAGCCGCCCGCGATCCACACCGACGCGGCCAGCGCGTTCCAGAACAGGATGCGCAGGAAGTTGGCGCGCTGCACCGGCATGTCGCGGAAGAAGTACACCGCTGCCCCGGTGCGGCCGATCTGGATCACGGCGTACGCCACGGCGAAGGCCAGTCCCCGATCCGCGCCGTGCCCGCCGAACGCGTCCGGCAGCATCGCCGCCATGACCAGCCCGGCCAGCATCACCGCGAACAGCACAACGCGTACTGGGCGGCGGTCGGGGTGGAAGAAGTTGGTGAACCACGTCGTGTACTGCCAGGCCCACCAGACCGCCACGAGCAGCATCGCCGTCTGCACGGCGCCGGCCCAGCTCAGGTTGCTCAGCAGCAGATGCGACAGCTGCGTCACCGCGAAGACGTAGACCAGGTCGAAGAACAGCTCGGTGAAGGTCACCCGGTCCTGTTCGCGGGTGCGCTCCCGCAGCGGCGTCGCGTTGATCGTCACCCGGCAAGTATGCCGGAGCGCTGATCATCGCCAGAGCGTCATCCTTTGCCGGCGGATCATCATCGGCAGAGCGTCATCACCAGCCCAGGGGCGGCGGGCTCAGGCGAGCGTGTAGAACCGGAAGAACGGGTGCTCGATCGGCGCGACCTCGACCTCGGCGAACCCCGCGCCGGTGGCCAGTTCCCGCAGCCGATCCGGGCGAATGACCGTGCCGATGGGATCCATGTCGGACTCGTCGCGGCCCTGCGGCAGGCACCACAGCGGACTGATGTTGGCGAAGAACCGTTGCACCGGGTCTTCGGTCGGGGCGACCAGCACGTCGTCGGCCGCCTCGTCCATCACCACGACCACGCCCTCCGGCGTCGCCGCCCGGACCGTTCGCAGCACCCGGTCGGGGTAGCCGAAGTCGTGCAGGCATTCGAAGAGGAAGGCCACATCGTACTGCCCGTCCACCGGCTGCGCCAGATCCCGCAGCTGGAAGGTGACTCGGTCGGCCACTCCGGCGTCGTCGGCCGATTTGATCGCCGCGTCGATCGACGTCGGGTCGGCGTCGAACCCGGTCACGGTGATGTGCGGGTACGCCTTGGCCAGCTCGATCGACGACCAGCCGCTGCCGCAGCCGAAGTCGGCGACGGCAGCCGGCCGGGACCGGTCGGCGAGCCGGTCAGCTACCCCGGGCAACGCCGGCAGCCACGACGCGACGAGCTCGTTGACGAACGCCGGCCGGTTGAGCGCCGCCTGCGCCCCGATCGCGTCCGGGCCATAGTCGGCGTACGCGACGCCCGTGCCCGATGGGAAGGCATCGACCAGCCGCGACATCATCCGGCCGGCGGTGACGGCGGCCTGCGACAGTGGCGCGACGTAAGCCGGGGACAGCTCGTCCACGAGCACTTCCCGGCCGCCTTCGACGAGGGCGAACTCGGCGGTCCGCAGATCCTGACCGGACACCGTGACCAGGCCGCTGACCGCTTGCGCTTGCAGCCATTCGCGTACGTTGCGCTCGTCCGCGCCGATCAGGGCGGCGAGCCCGGCGCTGGTCTGCGGCCCGTGATCGGCCAGCGCGCGATAGAGGCCGGTCTTGTGACCCAGGTAGACGTTGCAGATCTCGGTCGCCCCGAGCGCCGCGAAGAAGATCTTCCCCGACAGTTCCTCGATCGCCTGTTCACTAGCGGCCATCGTGCTCACCTCGCTGATCGCGTACGCGTCCTCGTCCTCAGCGTAGTCCAACTCCGACAATTCAGACCTTACGGATCTGTTACCGGGCCAGGGAAATCAGCCGGCGGCCTAGACGTCGACGTGCGAGCCCATGATGACGGTGCGATCCAACGGCAGACTGAAGTGCTCGGCGGCGTCCGCGGTGATGTAGGAGGTCGCGATGAACAGCCGCTTGCGCCACGGCGCCATGGTGGGTTTCTTGCCGATCCGCAGCTCGATCTTCGACAGGAAGTACGACGCTTCTTTCATCTTGAGTTCGCCCTCGGACTGGGCCGGCTTCAGTTTGCGCAGCAGCGCCGGGATGTCCGTCGGCTCCATGTAGCCGTAGCGGGCCGTCACGTGGATGATGCCGTCGTCGGCGTACCCGAGGTCGTCGACGGTGATCCGCTGATCGTCCGGTACGCGGGGCACCGGCTCCGTCTCGATCGCCAGAATCACGATGTGCTCATGCCGTACATGATTGTGCTGGTAGTTGGCACGGAGCGCGAGGGGCGTGGTCTGCTTGCCCCGGTTGAGGAAGATCGCGGTGCCCGGAACCCGGCGCGTGAACGGTTTGCCGCTGCGGACGAAGTCGACGAAGGCCTGGAGCGGGCCTTCGAGCCGTTCGCGTTCGGTGGTGACGATCTGGCGGCCACGTTGCCAGGTGGTCATGATGGTGAACGCGGTCAGGCCGATGAGCAGCGGCAGCCACGCGCCGTGGACGAGCTTGGTCAGGTTCGCCCCGACGAACAGCAGGTCGACCGTCAGCAGGATCGCCGCACCGGTGGCCAGCAACCAGGTCGGCGTACGCCACCGCAGCTTCGCGACGTAGAAGAACAGCAACGTGGTGATCGTGATGGTGCCCGTCACCGCCATGCCGAAGGCGAACGCGAGGGCGGCCGAACTGCGGAAGGCGAAGACGAGGGTGAGCACCGAGACCATCAGCAGCCAGTTGATCCACGGCACGTAGATCTGCCCCATGGTGGATTCGGAGGTGTGCGCGATCCGCAGCCGGGGCAGGTAGCCCAGCCGCGCCGCCTGCGACGCCACCGAGAACGCGCCGGTGATCACCGACTGCGAGGCGATCACGGTCGCGGCGGTGGCGAGGACGACCAGCGGCAACCGCGCCCACCCCGGCGCGAGCAGGAAGAACGGGCTGCTGATGTTGCTCTGGTCTTGCAGGATCAGCGCGCCCTGCCCCATATAGCTCAGTACGCACGCCGGGAACACCAGGAACAGCCAGCCCCGGGTGATCGCCCGGCGGCCGAAGTGACCCATGTCCGCGTACAGCGCCTCGGCGCCGGTCACCGACAGCACGACCGCGGCTAGTGCGAAGAACGCAATGTGGAAGTGGCCGGCCAGGAAGCCGATCGCGTACGTGGGCGACAGTGCCCGCAGGATGTCCGGGTGGTGGGTGATCCCGGCGATGCCGAGCACCGAGATCGCCACGAACCACACGATCATCACCGGGCCGAACAGCCGGCCGACCGCGCCCGAACCCCGGCGCTGCACCAGGAACAACGCGATGATGATGACCGCCGTGATCGGCACGACGAGGTTCTCCATCGACGGGGAGACCGTCTTGACGCCCTCGATCGCCGACAATACCGAGATCGCCGGCGTGATCATGCTGTCGCCGAAGAACAGCGCCGCGCCGAAGATGCCGAGCCCGGCCAGGATCGCGGCGGTACGCCCGCCGACCCCTGAACTCCACCGGCGCAACTGCGTGATCAGCGCCATGATGCCGCCCTCGCCGCCGTTGTCGGCGCGCAGGGCCAGCAGCACGTACGTGACGGTCACGATGGTCATCACCGACCAGAAGACCAGCGAGACGACGCCGAACACGTTGTCGGTGCTGACCGGCACCGGATGCGGGTCCGAGGGGTTGAACACGGTCTGCAGGGTGTAGATCGGGCTCGTGCCGATGTCGCCGAAGACGACGCCGAGCGCGCCGACCACGAGCCCGAGCCGGACGACGTCTCCCGCGCCGGGACCGTGCCCGCCAGCACTGTGCCCGCCGGAATCGTGGCCCGCCGCCTGCTGCTCGCTCACGCGCGTCGTCTCCTCGACCCTCGACGTCCGGCTCGCCATGATCGGCGACGCCTGGCCGGACAATACCGCCAGGCGTACCGATGAACCCGGCTCGTCGCCGGAGGAGGCGTCAAGAAATCGTCAAGAATCTTGACGCGGCCGTCACCCGCGAGATCATCACGAGCGGGTCGTCACCCGGCGGCCAGAATTCTGTGCCACGTTCCACGCGATCGGCGCTATGCGGGCATACGCTCACGTCGTGGTCGCCCTGTGGCACACCTACGCACTGCACGCCGTCGTGCTGCGCGCAGCGGACTGCGTACCGGTTCCGGCTCAGCGGCAGCCGCCCGACGGAACCGAGGCGACCCCCGACGACCTGCGAACACGCCTGCCGAACCAGGCCCGGGATCAGCTCGCGCACCTGCCCGCCTCCACCGCCTTCATCGCCTGGACGATGGCGCGGGACGGGCACACACCGGCCTGGCTGACCCGTCACCTCGACATCTCCCCCACCGACGCGGCCGCCGTCTGCGCGCTGGCCGCGACGGAACCGCACTGACACGAGTGTCGCGGCGCGTGCCCGGCCGAGATCACCCGCACAATCAGGACCGATGGAACTCACCCTGGTCGCGGTCGCGGGGATCGTCAGCATCGTCGTGGTGGCGGCGCTCTCCCACCGCATCGGCGTCGCCGCGCCGCTGAGCCAGGTCGTCGTCGGCACGGCGCTGAGCTTCCTGCCGGGTGTGCCGCACATCGTCATCGAGCCGGAGCTCGTCCTCGCCGGGGTCCTGCCTCCCTTGTTGTACGCAGCCGCCGTGCGCATGCCCGCCCAGGACTTCCGGCGGGACTTCAAGGCGATCGCCGGGCTGGCCGTCGTCCTCGTGGTGCTGACGACGCTGGGCGCGGGTTTCCTGTTCAACGCGCTGCTGCCGGGGCTCGGACTCGCGTACGCCTTCGCCCTGGGCGCCATCGTCAGCCCCACCGACGCGGTGGCGGCGACCTCGGTCGGCCGGCGACTCGGGTTGCCCTCCCGGCTGCTGACCATCCTCGAAGGCGAGGGCCTGGTCAACGACGCGACCTCGTTGGTACTGCTCAGCTCGGCGATCGCGGCGACGACGGCGGCGGTCAGCTTCTGGACGATCGGCCTGGACTTCCTGTACGCCGTCGTCGCGGCGACCGTCGTCGGGGTCGTGATCGGCCAGCTCAACGTCCGCGTCCGCGCCTTACTGAAGGACTCGATCCTCAATACGGCGATCTCCTTCGTCCTGCCCTTCGTCGCGTTCATACCCGCTGAGGCGATCCACGCCTCGGGCGTCCTGGCCGTCGTCGTGGCCGGCGTGGTCACCGGCCACCAGAGCCCGCGCTATCTGCGCGCCACCGACCGGGTGACGGAGGCGATCAACTGGAGCACGGTGTCGTTCCTGCTGGAGAGTGGCCTGTTCCTCCTCATGGGTCTGCAACTGAAGACCGTGCTGGACGACGCCCACGCCTCCGGTCCCGGCATCGCGACGACCGTCGGCATCGGCCTGCTCGCCTCCGTGCTCGCCATCGGCGCGCGCATGGTCTACGTCGTGCCGCTGGTCGCCGGGCAGCATCGAGACGCGAGCCGGGCCGAGGCCGCCCAGCCCCGGGTCGACGCGGTGCAGGCCCGGCTCGACGAGATGATCCAGAACGACGAGTTGTCCGAGCGGCAGAAGAAGCGGTTCAGCGTCCGGTTCGCCCAGCGCAAGAGCGACCTGAAGTTCCAGGTGGCGGAGAACTTCGGCTGGCGCGGCGGCGTCGTGCTCGCCTGGTCGGGTATGCGTGGCGCGGTGACCGTCGCGGCCGCGCAGACCCTCCCGGCCGATACGCCGTTCCGGCCGCAGTTACAGCTCATCGCCTTCATCGTGGCGATCACGACGCTGCTGCTCCAGGGCCTGACACTGCCCTGGGTGATCCGCAAGGCGCAGGTGCCCGGCGACGACCGGGCGGCCGACCGGGAGGAGTTCGGCGATCTGCTGACCCAGATGTCGGCGGCGGCCCTGGCCCACGTCGACGACCCCGATCTGCGCATGCCGGACGGCACGCCGTACTCCCCCGAGATCCTCGACCGGGCCCGGCAGGAACTCGCCGTACGCCAGACCCGCCCGGCCGCCCGCGCGACGGCTTCGATGGTCGGCCTCCGCGAGCAGTACGTCCAGCTGCGGACCGACATCCTCGGCATCGAGCGCCGGGAGCTGCTGACCGCCCGAACCCTGGGCATCTACAGCTCGCGGGTGTTGACCCGGGCGCAGGACGCGCTCGACTCCGAAGAAGCCAGGGTCTCCCGTTTCGTCGAGGAGAGCTGAGAGCCGGCCCGCCCAGCCTGAGCAGCGGCCTACTGAGCGGCGGCTTGCCGGGCCGCCCAGGCCGCGAAGACCTGCTGGACCTCGTCCGGCGACGCGGCCACCGCCTCCGGGTCGGGCACCGCCGCCGTCACCTTCGGCAGGTGCACGAGCACGTCATACGCCGCCAGCGGGTCCAGGTCCTCGTAGAACGCGCCGAACCGCTGCCGCGCAGCGGCTCGGATCGCCGATTCCTCCGCAGTGGACAGCCGGCGCAGGTCGACGGCGTAGGGGGAGTCGGTGTACCGGGTGTCGGCGCGCGCGTCGAGGACGGCGTCGAGGCTGCCCGGCTCCGGCGGACCCTGCTCGACGAACAGCCGGCCGGCATAGAAGTCCAGTTCGGTGTTGAGCGTCTCGCCCACCCCGGTGGTCGTCGCGATCACCCGGTAGTCCTCGCCGAGCCGGTCGGCGAGATGCTGCCCGAGCGAGGTGGTCGGCGGCAAGCCCGGCATCACCATGGGCCAGCGCTGTACGTGCCCGTTGTGCGCGGCCAGCACGATCCGCTCCTCGCGCCGCAGGATCCACTCGACCGTGTCCGCCTGCGCGGCTTCGCGGGCGTACATCACCGACTGCTGGTCGCCCCGGGTCAGGGCACGCGCCGCACTGTCGATCGCCACGGTCAGGCGCATCGTCTGGAGCACCCGCTCGTACGCCTCGACGCCGGTGCGTTCGGCGTACGCGAGACGGCGGCCGACCAGCCGAGCCGTCAGGTCGGCGAGCCCGGCGGTCATCGCGTCCCTCGTCGTGACCGGCAGGCTGAGCAGCGCCCCGACGGCCTGCTGCAGGGAGAACGGCGACGCGGCCCCGAACGCCGCCGCGGTCTGGCGGAGCTGCGGGTCCACCTGATACTCGGGATCCGCCACGCCCAGGTACGCGGTCACGGCGTCCAGCCCGGGAACCAGGGAGGCGTTGGAGCCGCCGAGGTCGACGCCGTAGAAGCCGACGGGCCGCTCCGCTGCCGCGTTGTGCTGCCGCATCCACTCCAGGTGCGCCCGCATCGGTTGCCACAGGCCCATCAGCGAGGTGGTGCCGGTCGCCAGGACGGTGCCGACGTCGCCTTCGCCGCCGCGTACCCAGTCGTCGACGCGCCAGCCCTCCGGGAAGCCCGACTCCATCGCGTACGCCGTGAAGCCATGGCGTTCGACGAGGTAGCGCAGCAGCCGGTGGCGCAGTTCGTAGGACTCGCCGTTGTAGTGCGCGCTCTCTCCGATGGCCACCACTCGTGCGGAGCCGATGGCGTCGTCGAGCCGGCTCAGCTCTTCCAGAGATCTCACGAGAACCCTCCCCCAACCTTTCTTAATTTTGCTAAAGGTAGCAGATATGAGATCGTTGAGCCATGGACACCCTTGACCTGCTGCTCCACCCGGTGCGGCTGCGCTTGGTCTACGCGCTGTCCGGCGACCGCGTACGCACCACCGCCGAGCTGTGCGAGAGCGTGCCGGACGTGCCGAAGGCGTCGGTCTACCGGCACGTGGCGCTGCTGATCGAGGGCGGCGTCGTCGAGGTCGCCGACGAGCAACGCGTACGCGGCGCGGTGGAGCGCTATTACCGCCTACGCCGTGATCGGCCGACGCTCAGCGCCGACAGCGGGAAGTCCATGACGCCGGACGACCACCGGCAGGGCTTCGCCGCCGCGATGGCGGCCGTGCACGCGGAGTTCAACGCCTACCTCGACCGGCCCGGCGCCGACCCGTACGCCGATCGCGTCGGCTATCGCCAGGGGATCTTCTGGCTCACCGACGACGAGTTCACCGCGCTGGCGGATCAGTTGCAGAACGTCATCGCGCCGCTGGCGCGCAACGAGCCCGGACCAGGTCGCCACCCCCGGCTCATCAGTCTCGTCCAGTTCCCCACCGAGGAGGCGGCCCAAGATCCAACTGATGCCGCGTGATAGGTTTTCGCCGGACTGAGAAGCTAAGTTCCTTCTGGGAACCGACCGACTCCCCGCCATCGTCACCGACAACGCCATCGTGACCGACAACGCCATCGTGACCGACAACGCGGTCGACCACGTCTGCCATCCGATCCAGGAGGAGACGCATGCCCACGATCAGCACCGTCCACGCCCGCGAGATCCTTGACAGCCGCGGCAATCCCACCGTCGAGGTCGACGTCCGGCTCGACGACGACTCGTTCGGCCGCGCCGCGGTCCCCTCCGGCGCTTCCACTGGTACGCGAGAAGCCGTCGAACTCCGCGACGGCGAGGCCGGCCGGTTCCACGGCAAGGGCGTACGCCGGGCCGTGGACGCCGTCAACGGCGAGATCCTGGCCGCCGTGCGGGGATTGGACGCGCTCGACCAGGCCGGGCTGGACCGGATCCTGATCGACCTCGACGGCACCCCGACGAAGTCCCGCCTCGGCGCGAACGCCACCCTCGGCGTCTCGCTCGCGGTCGTCAAGGCGGCCGCGGCGAGCGCCCGTCAGCCGCTGTACCGCTACCTCGACGCCGGTTCGGCACTGCTCCCGTTGCCGTTGATGAACATCGTCAACGGCGGAGCGCACGCCGACAACCCGCTCGACTTCCAGGAGTTCATGATCGCCCCGATCGGCGCCGAGTCCTTCTTCGACGCCGTACGCATGGGTTCCGAGGTGTTCCACACGCTGCGGGGGGCGCTGAAGAAGGCCGGTCAGAACACCAACGTCGGCGACGAGGGCGGCTTCGCCCCCGATCTGCGTACGGCGGAGGAGGCGCTGACCTTCGTCACCCAGGCCATCGCCGACACCGGCTACAAGCCCGGCGTCGACATCGCGATCGCCCTCGACCCGGCCGCCTCCGAGTTCTTCCGGGACGGCGTCTACGCGTACGCCGGTGAGCAGCGCACCCGCACCGTCGAGGAGCACGTCGCGTACCTGGTCGAGCTGGCCGCCGCGTTCCCGATCGTGTCCATCGAGGACGGTGTGGCCCAGGACGACTTCGCGGGCTGGACCGAGCTGACGCGTACCCTCGGCGACCGGTGCCAGCTCGTCGGCGACGACGTCTTCTGCACCAACCCGGCGTTGCTGCGGCAGGGCATCGCCGACGGCATCTCGAACGCGGTCCTCGTGAAGGTGAACCAGATCGGCACGCTGACCGAGACGGTGTCGACCGTACGCATCGCCCAGGACGCGGGCTACGGCGTCGTGATGTCCCACCGCTCGGGCGAGACCGAGGACACCACGATCGCCGACCTGGCCGTCGGCCTCGCATGTGGACAGATCAAGACCGGATCGCTGTCGCGCAGCGACCGCACGAGCAAGTTCAACCAGCTCATCCGGATCGAGGAGGAGCTGGGCGAGGCCGCCCGGTACGCCGGCCGCACCCCGCTCCGCACTGCCTGAGATCCGCACCGCCTGAGATCCGCACCGCCTGAGTGCAGTTCCCTACAGGCCGTCGAGCGCCCGCTCGACGGCCTGGAACGCGCGGGCGTACTGGTTCGGCAGCTCGGCCGTGACGACCTGATGGTCCTCACCGGACAGAATCCGGCGGGCGGCGTCGAAGAACACCGTCCGGTACGCCGTGACGATGGCCGCGGCGGCGAACCGCGCCCGGAACTGCCCCGCCTGGCCGCCTTCGGCCTCGGCGACCAGGTTCGCGAGGAGATCCTCCAGCTCCTGAACGTACTCCCGGGCGCGCGCCTGTAACGCCGCCGAATCGATGACGACCTGCCAGAAGCGGGTGTACCCCGGGTCGGCGTACCCGCTGATCGGGTGGCGCTGCGCGACCAGCTCGGTCAGCAACCCCTGGACCGCCGCGGCGACGCTCTGCTTCGCGTCCCGCGTCTTCACCGCGGCCGTGACCATCTCGCTCAGCTGCGGCAGCCGGTCGAGGAACAGGTCCTCCTTGCGCGGGAAGTAGTTGAAGACCGTCTTCTCCGAGACGTCGGCCGCCTTGGCCACCTCGGCCACGGTCACCGGGTCGAAGCCGCGTTCGAGGAACAGCCCCGTCGCGATCCCGGAGATCATCTCCCTCGTCTGGCGTTTCTTGCGCTCCCGCAGTCCCAGCTCACGCGACCCCGACTCACCCGGCTCAGCACTCATGCGGAAAAGTCTACTTGCAGAAAAATTTCTGCGACAGTATGTTTTTAGTGAAAGCAAGATCTGCGGGAGGGACGATCATGAGCGAGCTGCACGAGCGGGTGGACGTAGTGGTGGCCGGAGCCGGTCCGGTGGGCCTGATGCTGGCCTGCGAACTCGGCCTCGCCGGCGTCCGCGTGACGGTGCTGGAGCGCCGCACCGACATCGACCAGACCATCAAGGCGGGGGCGTTGAACCACCCCACGTTGCAGGCGCTCGACCGACGCGGGCTGTCGCCCAAGCTGGCCGAGGCCCGCGAGGCCACCCTGGCGCGGATGGCCGAGTTCCGCCGCATGCAGGCCGAAGCCGCCGCCGCCAAGCAGGCCGCGCAACAAGCCGACCAGCCGGCCGGACAGCCCGGCGTTCAGCAGACCCAGGCAGGCCGGCCGGAACAGCGGCCGGTCAAGTTCGTCGGCCACTTCGGCGGCCTCCTGCTCGACGGGAACAACCTGGACCCGGCCGACCCCGACATCGCCGGCGAGGCCCGGCTCGGCACTCTGGGCATGGTGGGCCAGCAGCAACTGGAGGCCATTCTCGAGGAGCGGGCGATCGAGCTGGGCGTGGACATCCGGCGCGGCGTCACGCTGACTTCGTTCGAGGATCACGGCGACCGCGTCGTCATCACCACCGACCAGGGAGTGCTCGAGGCCGGCTGGCTCGCCGGGTGCGACGGCGGGCGCAGCACCGTTCGCAAGCTCGCCGGTTTCGACTTCCCCGGCACCGATCCGGAGATCACGGCGTACCAGGCGATGGCCGAGATGACCGACACCGACGGCCTGGAGCCGGGCTGGCACATCACCCCCACGGGGGTGTACGCCTTCGGCCCGATGCCGGGCCGGGTGCTGGTGGCCGAGTTCGGCGGCGCGCCCACCGACCGCACCAGCCCGGTCACGGAGGCCGAACTGGAAGGCGCGGTACGCCGCGTGACCGGCGTGCCGGTGACCGTCACGGGGATCAAGACCTGCACCCGGTTCACCGACAACGCGCGGCAGGTCCCCGTCTATCGGCAGGGCCGGGTGCTCCTGGCGGGCGACGCCGCCCACGTGCACTCGCCGTTCGGCGGGCAGGGGCTGAACCTCGGGGTCGGCGACGCGATGAACCTCGGCTGGAAGCTGGCCGCGACCATCGCCGGTTGGGCGCCCGAAGGTCTGCTGGACACCTACACCGCCGAGCGCCACCCGATCGGCGCGTGGGTGCTGAACTGGACGCGCGCCCAGATCGCGATCATGCGGCCGGATCCGCACGCCCGCGCGATCCGGGCCGTCGTCGAGGACCTCGCCGGCACTGTGGACGGCACGACTTACCTGGCCAAGCGCATCTCCGGGGTCTGGCAGCACTACGACCTGGCCGGCGACCACCCGTTGACCGGCCGCAGCGCGCCCGAGCTGGAACTCAGCGACGGCAGCTGCCTCCCGGACCACCTGCACGCGGGCCGGACCGTGTTGTTCGACTTCTCCGACGACGCCGAGCTGCGGGCCGCCGCCGGCGAGTACGCCGACCGCCTCACCGTGGTCACCGCGAACGCGGCCGGCTCCGAGCTACGCGCGCTGCTCGTTCGCCCGGACGGCTTCGTCGCGTGGGCGTCCGAAGAGCCCGGCGCAGGCGACCTCCCCAAGCGCCTCGCCGACTTCCTCGGCTGAGGCTTCATGATCATCGCGTCGGCCACGCTGGATAATCGGGCAAATCGCCCCCTGAACCAGCGTGGCTGACGCGATGATCTCCGTATGGCGTACGTCGTCGATCTGGCCGGGCTGCTGCTGCTCGTCGCTGGGCTGGTGGTGGCGTACCGGTTCGCCCCGGATCGACCGGGAACACCGCCCGCCGGCTGGCACCCCGATCCGGCGTACCGGGGTCCGCGGTCGCGGCTGTGGGACGAGCGGGCATGGACTCCTCAGGTCAGCCCCGGAGGCACCGTCGCCGATCGGGGCCACTGGTTCCGGGGCCGCTTCTGGGGTCGCTGGGCCTGGATCGCGTTCGGCGTCCTGCCCATCCTGCTGATCGGGTCGGCGGCGTACCGGGCCACGGCGACGACGGGCGTCATGGCGGTCACCAGCTTCCTCGCGATGGCCGCCGTCTGCTGGGCGTTCTACCGGTTCGCGGCGCGGCAGCTCGACCTCGACGACGTCGTCAGCCCCGGCGAGATCGTCGCGGTGGCCGTGGCGTCCAGTGGCGCGACGCTCCTGCTCGCAGCCAACATCAACGCCGTGCTCCTCGACGCCGGGGGCGCCGCGCTCGCCACGAAGACCGTCGGGTTCGTCGAAGAGGGCACCAAGCTGCTCGTCCCGCTCGCGCTCTTCGCGCTCGGGAAGTACCGCGATCCCCGCGCGGGCACAGCCATCGGGCTCGCCGCCGGCTTCGGCTTCGCCATCGCGGAGACCACGCAGTACGCGTACGCGACGGCCAACGCTTCCGGACCGGATTTCTGCGGCGGTGAGACGGCATCGCCCACTGTGGACTCCGTGGTCACGGCTCAGATCTACCGCATCTTCACCGTCTCGCCGCTGCACTGGTTCTGGACCGGCATCGCAGCCGCAATCGCCTGGCGATTGTGGCACCTGTACGCGTACCAGCGGGGCATCGGCCGTAAGGGATTGTGGGGCGGTGTCGGGGCCATCGTGATGGTGATGGTCATCCATTCGCTGAACGACTACTCGGCGACCCTCGGTTGTGGAAACTCAGGTGTGACCTTTCTCATTCAATTGGGTCGATGGGTACTGTTCGTCGCCATGTATCTGCTGTTCAGGGCGATGGCACGCAAGTCCACTCCACCCCAGTTGATCGGTCTCGTCAGCCGGGGCTGGACGCCGCACCGGCTACCCTGAACCATGCCTCGCCGCCTGCGGATCGCAACGGTACAGAGCCCGGTCACCATCAATCCAGCCGCCAACGGCGCCACCCTGCGGGATCTGATGCGCCGCGCGTACGACGAGGGCGCTCGGCTGGTGCACATGCCAGAGGGCGCGGTCAGCGGCTACGTCGGCGGGGACAAGCCGTACTACCGCGGCTGGGACATCGACTGGAAGCCGCTCGGGACCGAGCTGGACGAGATCGCGGAGCTGGCCGCCGGCCTCGGGCTCTGGGTGGTGGCCGGCTCGCATCATCGACTGACCCCGCCGAACCGGCCGCACAACAGCCTCTACGTCATCTCCGACCAGGGTGTGCTCGTCAACCGGTACGACAAGCGCTACCTGTCCGCCTCCGAGGTCGACGAGTTCTTCACCCCGGGCCGGGAGCCGGTGACCTTCACCGTCGACGGCTTCACCTTCGGTCTGCTGCTGTGCATCGAGGTCAACTTTCCAGAGCTGTGGACGGCGTACGCCGAAGCCGGGGTCGACTGCATCCTGTTCTCCTCGTACTCCGAGGACCCGATCTTCGAGACGATCGCCCGGGGGCACGCCGCGACCACCACCGCCTGGGTGTCGGTGTCGGTGCCCGCCCAGGTCAGTCACGCGATGCCGGCCGGGGTCATCGGCCCGCACGGCGACTGGCTGGCGACCGGCAACCGGTCCGGCCTGTCGGACCTGGTCTGCGTGGACCTCGACGACAGCGATCCCCGGCTCCACTTCCCCCTGCACGCCGCCCGCCCGTGGCGCGCGGTCGCCCGCGAGGGCGGTGTCTACGACCGGCGGATGGTCGACGACCCCCGCAGCCACGAACGCGCGACCTTCTGATCCGTCAGCGGTTGCGCACGAACAGCCGGCCCGCGAGGTCCACCCCGACGATCTCGCCGAGGTGCAAGTGGCACTAGGCGGTGCGCGGGGTCACCAGCCCCGTCTCGTACGCGATGATCACGAGCTGGGCGCGGTCGCGCGCGTGCAGCTTCGTCATTGCGCGGTTGACGTGTGTCTTCGCGGTCACCGGACTGATCGCCATCCGGGCGGCGATCTCGTCGTTGGACAGCCCCTTCGCCACGAGGACGACCGCCTCCCGCTCCCGGTTGGTCAGCCAGGTCAGCGTCGCCTCGGCGTCCTGCCGAGGCGGTTCGGTGACGTACCGGTCGATCAGCCGACGGGTGATCGACGGGGCCAGCAGCGCGTCACCCCGGGCGGCGACGCGTACAGAGTGCAGGAAGTCCTCGGGTTCGATGTCCTTGACGAGGAATCCGGCCGCCCCGGCCCGCAACGCGGTGAACACGTACTCGTCGCGGCCGTAGTTGGTCAGGATGACGACGTGCACCCCGGCCAGGGCCGGATCGGCGGCGATCCGGCCGGTCACCTCGATGCCGTCCATCCCCGGCATCTGCACGTCGACGAGGGCGATGTCGGGCAGCCACTGCCGGACCAGCGCCAGGGTCTCGATCCCGTTCGCCGCCTCGGCGACGACCTCGATGTCCTCCTCGGCCTCCAGCAGCGCACGGAATCCACTTCGGATCAACGGCTGGTCGTCGGCCAGCAGTACGCGGATCATGCCGGCCCCCTCATGCGGCGTGATCCACCGGAAGCTCGGCCTCGACGGTGAACCCGCCTTCGACGCGGGGTTCGGCCCGCAGCCGCCCACCGAGCGCGCTGACCCGTTCGCGCATACCGAGCAATCCGACGCCGGGCGTCGGCGGGGCGGCCGGCATGGCACTGCCGTCGTCGTCGACCTGGATCGCGAGGGCACCCGGCCGGTAGCCGATGCGTACCGAGGCGGTGGCCGCGCCGGCGTGCCGGGCGACGTTGGTCAGCGACTCCTGCACGATCCGGTACGCCGTCCGGTCGACCGCCACCGGCAGGCTCTGCGGCTGACCCTCGACGGTCAGCGTCGCCAGGAGCCCGCTCGTCCGAGCGCGTTCCACCAGCTCAGGGATCTGATCGAGGCCGTGCGCCGACGCCTTTCCGTCGTCCCGCAACGCCTCCAGGGTCGCCCGCAACTCCCGGGCTGCCTCCCGCCCGGCCTGCTCGATCGCCACGAGCGCGTCGGGCACCGCTTCGCCCCGCTTCCGGGCGAGGTGGACGGCGACGGTGGCCTGCACGGTGATGACCGAGATCTGATGGGTCAGCGAATCGTGCAGCTCCCGTGCGATGTGCAGCCGCTCCTGGTTCGCCCTGCGCAGCGCCGCTTCTTCGCGCGTACGCTCGGCTTCGTCCGCGCGCGCCTCGGCTTGGCGCAGCGCTTCACCGGCCGCGAAGGCGGCGACGATCCACGCGATCTCCAATGCGCCCCGGGAATGGGCCAGCGCGGCCCGCACCGGCATCTCCGGCGAGCTGAGGAGGACGGCGATCGGCAGCGTGATCAGCATCAGCACCGCAGCGACGACGGTCACGAGACGGTGGCCGGCGCGGACGGCCGCGTACACCGCGAACAGGAACGCGACGGCGGCCACGTCGGCTTGGAGCGCCTGGTAGCCCAGTGCGCACAAGCCGGTCAGGACGAGGACCGCGAGGGGATTCCGGCGGCGGAAGAAGAGGACGAGGCCGCTGACGGCCAGCAGCACGTAGGCAAGCCCGGCGTATTCCGCGTAGTGGGCGGGGCGATCGACGGACAGGCCCGCGATCAGCAGGGTCACGGCGACTCCGGCCGCGATCGCCGCATCGGTGACCCCGGCCGGAACACGAGCGCGTCGGGTACCCATGCGCGCAGCGTAGCCGGAGGTTCCCGCCGACGAACCCTCCGCGCGAAGCACCTCCCCACTACTGCGTACGCGGTAGCCGATCGGGTCACTGCCGCGTACGCGGCAGGCGGCTGCCACCGGTGCCGCAGTGCGCTGCGCCTGCGTACGCCGGATGACGGAACCGTGCCGTGGCGTGATGCTCCCACCATGAACACTCAGACGACGGCCGCTGTGGCGGCGTACACGTTGACGACTGGACGACTCTTCGGCACCGCGGCCGCGTTCCTGGCGTTGGCCGGCGTGGTGCTGGGCGTCCTCGCGCTGATCCGCCCGGCCGCGGCTCGCCGCCGCGCGATGCTGGCCCTCGCCACCGGAGCCGCGGGCCTGATCGTGGGCGGGTTCGTGGTGGGCCTGGCCAAGGGCGGACCCGGAACCGGCTATGGCGTCGTCGGCGGCTGGGCCGCCCTCGCGATCGGCCTGGTCGCGACGGTGCTCGGCGGGCTGGCCCTGGCCCGGTCCCGCCGGCCCGGAACCCCGGCCTGAGATGGCGCTCCCCGGCTGGGCCGGCCGCCCGGCCGGGGCCAGTACGCTCGACACGTGCCGAGATCGACCAACCCTGTGCTGCCCGGATCGCACCCCGATCCCTCGATCCTCCGCGTGGGCGACGACTACTACCTCGCGACGTCGACCTTCGAGTGGTACCCGGGCGTACGCGTGCACCACTCGCGTGATCTCGTGCGCTGGCAGGCGATCGGCGGCATCCTCGACGAGACCCGGCTGCTGGACCTGACCGGCTGCCCGGACTCCGGCGGTGTGTGGGCGCCGAATCTCACGTACGCCGACGGCCTGTTCCATCTCGTCTACAGCAACATCTCCACGTACGCGGGCGGCTTCACCGACGGCCCGAACCACCTCGTCACCGCACCCACGATCGAGGGACCGTGGTCGGAGCCGGTGCTGCTGCACGCGCGCGGCTTCGACGCGTCGCTGTTCCACGACGGCGACGAGAGCTGGCTCATCAACCTCGTGCACGACTGGCGACCCGGGTACGGCGGCTCGGCCGGGCTGGAGGCGACCCGCTACGACCGGGCCGAACGGCGTCTCGTCGGTACGCCGCAACGCATCCAGCTTCCGCCGAAAGCCGGCTGGATCGAAGGACCGAACCTGTATCGGCGTGGCGACTGGTACTACCTGATCACCGCCGACGGCGGCACCAGCTGGGAACACCAGGTGACCGTCGCCCGCTCGCGTACGCTCACCGGCCCCTACGAACGCGACCCGGACAGCCCGCTGCTCACGGCGAAGCACCGCCCGGACTGGCCGCTGCAGAAGGCCGGGCATGGCAGCCTCGTACCGGCCGGCGACGGCGAATGGTGGCTGGCGTACCTGGTCGCCCGGCCGATCGGCGTACACGGGCCGTGCATCCTCGGCCGCGAGACCGCGCTCGCCCGGGTGGAGTGGACGGACGACGGGTGGCCGGTCGTCGCGGGCGGCCTGCCGCCCCTGACGGTCCCTCCCGCCAGCGAGCCGACGGCTGCGCCCGCTGGGGAACCCGCGGCTGCTCCCGCTGCGGAACGGCCTACGGCCGCGTGGCCGGTCGTGACAGAGGTCGACGACTTCGACTCCACGCGGCTCGGTCCACAGTGGTCGACGCTACGCCGCCTTCCCGATCCGAACTGGCTGTCGCTGACCGAACGGCCGTCACACCTGCGGATCCGCGGCGGCCGGTCGCCACAGAGCCTGGTCGGGCCGAGCCTCGTCGCCCGGCGCGTCACCGAGCCGAAGGCTACCTTCGAGGCCGTCGTCGACTTCCAGCCGACGGCGTTCCAGCAGCTCGCTGGGCTGACGGCGTACTACAACACGCGCAACTGGCATTTCGTGTACCTGACGGCGGACGACGACGGGGCCCGCGTACTGCGTGTGGCCACACGGGATCAGGGTCGGTTGACCGTGCACGCCGAGACCGTCGCAGCCGCTGGTCCCGAGCCGGTCCGGCTCCGGCTGCGCTTCGACGACGCCGAGCTGACCTGCTGGTACGCCACCGAGACGGAGTGGCAGCGTATCGGTCCGATGCTCGACGCGACCGTGGTCTCCGATGAACACGTGGTGGAGTTCGACGTGGACCAGATCCGGTCGCTCGGGTTCACCGGTGCGTTCGCCGGCCTGTGGGTGTGGGACCTGAACGGACACGGCCACCCCGCCGACTTCGACCGCGCGGCGTACACAGTGGACAATGTTTCCGCTGACGATCGCCAAGCCGGCGCTCACTGAGCGGACGATCACTGAGCGGACGGGTGCGGAGCGGACGATCACTCTGCGGACGGGTGCGAAGCCGGCGGTTCCGGAGTCGGCGGGAGCTGAGTCGGCGGGAGCTGAGTCGGCGGGAGCTGAGTCGGCGGAACCTGAGCGCGCCGACGGCGAGCGCGGCGGATCCGCTGGACGACGAACCCGGTGATCAGGGCGACGAGCAGCAACGGGATGCCGACCACGAGCCAGACCCAGGTCGGCCACGGCCCCCGATGCGCGGTGCCGGCCGGACGAGTCGTCAGGTCGGGCAGCAGCCCCGCCGCGACGGTCAGCCGATAGGTCTGACAGGTCTGCGTGCCCAGCTCGCAACTCTTCCCGGCGTCGAACCGGGTCAGGCTCGTACGCGTACCGCCGTCGAGGGTGACCTCGGCGATCTCGTCGCCCCCGTTGTCCGCGCCGCTGGGCGTGAACACGATCGTGTGGTCGCGATCGCGCCAGCCGAGGAACGTGTCGGTGTCGGCGTTGATCTTCCGATGCCGGCCGGTGGCCAGGTCGACGACGCCGTACCCGTACCAGGAGTCCACGACGTACACGCTCAAGGTCGTGTCGTCCCGGGTCTGCCCCAGCTCGGTCCGCCACTGCGTCGTCGCCAGCCTGGTGCCGTCGGCCGACCAGGCGTTCTGCGGTGCCATGCCCCAGCCCTCGGGAACGTCGACCGGCGTCTCCAGGCGTCCGCCCAGTGTCATGATCCAGATCTTCCGCTTGGCCTGGAAAGCCAGCCGCCGGCCGTCCGGCGCGAATGCGGCCGCCACCACCGGCTGGAAATCCGGAACCGCCATGACCTCGCCGGTTGACAGGTCGACAATGGACAACTTGCCGAGCTGGGCGTTCTGAAACTCGATGGAGTTATCCGCACTCATGTCCTCGGGCAACGGCGCCGTCGAGTACGCCACCTTCCGGCCGTCCGCCGAGACGGCGAGCAGCACGACGCCCATCGGCCCGGGCAGGGGCACTTCGCGTACCTTGGCGGCCGTGAGGTCCAGGAGCGTCAGCGCAGCGGTGGCTCGCCTCGACTCGGCGAGGATCACCGTCCGGCCGTCCGGCGACAGCAGCCATTGGCGACCGTCGGCGACCGCGCCGAGCTGCCGATAGACGTCGCCGTCCGCACTCAGCGCGAGTGACTGCCATTCGTTGAACAGCTCGCCGTTGCCGTACTCGTAGATCATGAGTGCGCGGCCGGGCGGGCTCGCCGACACGTCGCTGGTGAGCCGGGAGTACGGCGCGATGCGGTCCGGGATGGTCGGCGTACCCGGGGTTCGGTCGGCGGGCGGCAATCCGGTCGCATGTGGACGGATCACCGCCGTCAGCCCGAGGACGACGAGAACGGCGGCCGCGGCGGCGAGCATCGTCACGAGGCGGCGCTGCCGGGCCGACCGGCGCGCCTTGGCCAGCAACCCCGGAAGGTAATCCGGCGGGAGGTCGGGCTGCCCGCTCAGGTCCGATTCGGCGAACAGGGTGGTGAGCTGCTGGTCGTTCACCGGGTCTCCTTCGCGTACTCGGGGAGCAGCCGGCGTAGCGCCGTGATCGCGTACGACGTCTGACTCTTGACGGTGCCCGGCGAGCAGCCGAGGGCGGCAGCGGTCTCGGCCACGTCGAGCCCTTCCCAGTACCGCAGGACGAGCACCGCGCGTTGGCCGGGCGAGAGGCGGACGAGCGCCGCCTGGAGATCGACGGCGCGGTCCACGACGAGGTCAACCGCGGGATCCGCGGTGCTCGCGGGCAGTTCAGGTGGGTCGCCGAACGGCCGCACGTGCCGCGACCACCAGCCGCGGCGTTGGTCCAGGAAGACGTTCACCAGCATCCGGCGGACGTACGCGTCAGGCGAGTCGGCCGCGCTGACCCGGGGCCAGTGCCGATACAGGCGGATCAGGGCCGCCTGCACCAGATCGTGCGCCTCATGCCAGTCGCCACACAGGTGGTACGCCGTCCGTTGCAGCGCCGTCACCCGGCCCTGCACGAACTGCGAGTACCCGCGTTCGTCGTCCTCGCGCATCCGACTCCCTCCGTCAAGAGTCTGACTGAGGCAGCCGGGTCGCGGGTTGTGGCCGGGGTTCAGCTCATTTCGCGACAGGTGTGCCGCCGGATCGCCGGGACGACGACATCCCAGGTGGCGGGCGGCGGTACCTGGTGACCGCCGCCGTCGAGGACGAGCAACGTCGCGCCCGGGATCTCGGCCGTGAGCGCCACACCGTGCGCGACCGGGAACATCGGGTCGGCGTCGCCGTGGATCACCAGTGTCGGGGCCGTCACCGTGCCCAAGTCGCGCGGCGCGTCGTCCTCGTCGTCGGTCGTGATCACGATCCAGTGGTTCTTGGCGCTCGCCTCCAGATCGGTGGACCGATCGAAGACCCGTCCGGCGACCTCCCGGGTATGCGCGGTGTCGAACGACGACGGTCCGGCATACAGCTCCTCCTGCGCGAGGTAGTACTCCACGACGGATTCGCGGTCGGACCAGTCCGGGTCGGGCAGCGACACCCCGCTCAACCGCGCGGCCATCGGCGGCAACGGCACGGCCGGATCACGTCGGGCGATCGGGCTGGTGGAGATCAGCGTCAACGACGCCACCCGCTCCGGATGGCGTAGAACCAGGTCCTGGGCGAGGCCGCCGCCCATGGACACTCCGACGACGTGCGCGTGGCCGCCGGCCAATCGCTCGATCAACGCCGACGCGTCCTCCAGCAGCTCCCGACTGCCATAGCCGGGCTCGCCCACCGGGTACGCCGTCGACCGGCCGGTGTCGCGGTGGTCGTAGCGGATGACGTGCCGGCCACCCAGACCGTCCTTCGCCCTGGTGGCGTCTCCGTTGACTTCTCCGGTGGCGTCTCCGTTGACTTCTCCAGTGACTTCACCGCTGGCCAGGCGGCGGCAGAACTCCGCGTCCCACCAGTCCATCGAACTGGACGCGCCGCCGATCAGCAGGATCGACGGGTCGGCCGGATCGCCGAGCTCCTCGACGCACAAGTGCACGTCATTGACGGCTACCAGGTTCTCCCCCATGGCCTGACCCTAGAACCGCCCCGCCCGGTACGCCACCGGAACCGCCTACTGTCACTGGTCAGACGAGGGTCGCACCGCCCGCGATGTCGAGCACCACACCGCTGATCCAGCCCGACTCCGCCGACGCGAGGAACAATGCGGCCCGGGCGACGTCGTCCACCGTGCCCAAGCGGCGTACGGGATGCATGTCGATGAGCATCTGCCGCTGGTCGCCCTGGATCCACTTCTCGTTGGTCTCGGTCAGGATCGTCTCCGGCGCGATGCAGTTGGCCCGGATTCCGGCCGGTCCGACCTGGGCAGCCAGGTCCTGCGTGAAGATCTGCACGCCCGCCTTCGCCGCCCCGTACGCGACCAGCGTGCGCGCGCTCGCACGACGTCCCGCGGCCGACGACAGCGTGAGGACGACCCCCGAGCCTCGGCTCTTCATGTCGGGCAGGAAGCACTTGACCGTCAGGAACGTCGAGGTGAGGTTGCGTTCGACGTCGGCGCGCCAGTCCTCCTCGTCGATCTCCTCGATCGGCGTCGGGCGGCTTTTGCTGCTGCCGGCGCTCGTGATGAGCACGTCGACCGGGCCGACCTCGGCGTTGATCCGGTCGCGCATCGCGGCGAGAGCGGCTGAGCGTGTGACGTCACCGGTCACGACCAGCGCGGACGCACCGGCCCGCTCGACCCGACGGCGTACGCCGTCCAGCGCGACCTCGTCCCGTCCGTGCAGCACGACTCGGGCGCCGACCTCGGCGAACGCGACCGCCATGGCCGCGCCGATGCCCCGTGAGCTGCCCGTGATCAGGACGACCTGGTCGCGTAGATCCTCGTACATGTCACCACCTCCGCCCTCGGTTCTACCCGAAGCGGAAGCGAAGCGCGCCCGACTTCCCCGAGCCGTAGCCCGACTTCCTCCGAACGTCCACGCCCGACTTCCCCGAGCCGTAGCCCGACTTCCTCCGAGCGTCCACGCCCGACTTCCCCGAGCCGTAGCAAGGCGGCGGGTCATGATCTACATCCCGTTCCGTGTCGGATCCCGACCCGACAGCGACACTTTTCGGGATGTGGATCATCCGCCGTCCTTGTCCGGCTTGACGGCGACCGGAGCGCCCGAACCCGTGGTCGCGGATCTCGGCGCGGGAACCGGCCAGACCTTCGCCGCCCGGTCGGCCGAGCGCCCGTGCGCCGGAGCGGAGTCGGTCTCGGCGAGAAACGCCCCCAGCACTTCGGCCGCAGCCGGTGCGTTGTCGAGCCAGGGCAGGTGACCGGCCCCGCCCGCGTGGATCGCCGGTCCGCTGATCACGTCGGCGATCGTGCCGAGCGTGTCGAGCCGTGCCAGCGGATCGCGTTCGCCCAGCAGCAGGCCGACCGGTTGGGGAAGCCGTCCCAAGTCGGTCGCGCCGTAGCCGCCGCTGGCGTGGGTCGCCCGGGACAGTGTCCTGAACGCGGTGTCGAAGCCGGGCCGCGCCGCCACGGCGTCGGTCAGCTCGGCCCAGCCGTCCGGCAGCCGATCCGGGGACTGCCCGAGCCGGGCCCACCGGTCCTGCCCGCCACTCCGGCGACCGGTCATCGGCCAGCCGCTCAGCTTCCGCGGCGTGAGCACGGACGTCCCGGCCGTGCACGCGGGTGCGCCGAGCAACGCGATCGCGCGTACGCACTCGGCCCGGTCGGCGGCGGTCCACAGTGCCCACAATCCGCCGACGCCGTTGCCGCCGATGGCGACCGCCTCCAGGCTCATCGCGTCCAGCAGCCCGTGCACGAAGCCGACGGCGAACCCACGCAGGTGGGAGACGGTGCGATAGTCCGTCGGCTCGGCCTGGCCGAAGCCGGGCAGGTCGACGGCGAGCACCCGATGCCCGGTGAGCCGGGCCATGAGCGGCAGCCACACCGAGGCCGCCGTCGCGACGTCGGGCAGGAGCACCAGGACCGGACCCGATCCAGACTCCAGTACGCGAGTCCGGCCGCCGAAGCCCGGGATCTCGACGGCGTACTCGATCGGCGTGACACCGCAGGCGACGGCGACGCGCCCCTCCGCGTCTGCCAGCGTGTTCATGCGTCCACGGTATGCCTCAGGATCGGTCTCCCGCTGGGGGGATTAGGCGATAAAGGCACCGAATGTGTCACCGCCCAGCGCAGACCGTCCACGATCGAGCGATGCGGTACCGAGCGACGCAGTACCAAAGCGACGCAGCTGGGATCAGTCCACGGTCCAGCTGATCAGCGGCGGACGTACGCTCGCACACACCGGATCACCGGCAGGATCGGTGAGACCGAGCCGAGCCGTGAGCCGACCGGCGGCCAGCGCCGCTTCGGCGGTCGCCGGGTCGATCCCGTCGAGCCACAGCTTCGCCCGCCGGAACATGACGCCGTCGGAGCCGAGCCAGGTCAGGTAGACGAACCGCTGACCGGGCCCGCCCTGGATGTGCGGCCCGCGCACGTCGAGCCGGCCGTCGACGACCTTCGCCGCCGTGGCCGTCAGTTCCCAGGCGACCTGGGCAGCGTCGCCGGGCTGCACCCCGAGCAGTTCGGCAGGCTTGTCCCGCCGCTGTACGCCGACCGCGACGCCCGGCCGTCCCGGCAGGTTCCGCCCCTCGATCCGGATCCGCATGGTCCCAGTATTCCGCCGCAGTACGACAGCCGCCGATCCGCGCCAGATCGAAGGGCATAAGAGAGCGGGCGAACGGCCCGACACCCCGAGCCGAAATAGACACTGTCTACGCACCCGTGATAGACAGTGTCTATGCATGACAACCTGCCGGATCGGCTGGTCCAGGCCGGCGTGGCACTGCTGCGGCAGGAGGGCGTCGAGGCGCTCTCGTTGCGGGAGATCGCCCGGCGGGCCGGAGTCTCCCATGGTGCCCCGCGCCGTTACTTCCCGACCCATCAGCGGCTGCTGGGCGCGATCGCGCGCGAGGGCTACCGAGAGTTCGACCGCCGGATCAGCGCGGTCGCTTCGGCCGGCGGCGACCCGGCGGAGCAGCTCCTTCAGATCGGGCGGGTCTACGTCGCCTTCGCCGCGTCCGATCGCGGCATGTTCGAGTTGATGTTCCGGCACGACCTGCTGCGCGGCAACGAGATCGGGCTGCGCCAGGACAGCCTCGCGCTCTTCGACGTCCTCGTACGCCTCGCCGAGCGGGCGGGGGCGAAGCCGGCCCGCCGCCGGGCCGCCGCGCTCTGGGCCAATCTGCAGGGCATCGCCCAACTGCACCTGTGGGGCAGCCTGGAGCTGGCCGCCGGCGCCGACGACGTCGACACCCTGCTCCGGACGGCGGTCAGCGCCCACCTCGGAACTCAGGACCAAGCCACCAGCCAAGCTGACCAAGCCCCCAGCCAAGCCGCCAGCCAAGCCCCCAGCCAAGCCCCCAGCCAAGCCCCCAGCCAAGCCCCCAGCCAAGCCACCGGGCCGGCCGATGAACCGACCGCACAAGAGACTGCACTGGGAGCCTGACGTGCTGCTGCAATCCGCCGTACGCCCCATCGCCACCGCGGTGCTCCGTCTCGCGTTCTGGCCGACCGTCGAGGGCCGCGACAACGTGCCGCGCCGGGGCCCGGTCATCTTCGCGGTGAATCACATCTCGGCCCTGGACAGCTTCCTCATCTCGCCGTTGTCGCCGCGCCGGGTCGCGTTCATGGCCAAGAGCGAGTACTTCGTCCGCAGGGGCGCACTCGGCTGGCTGATGCGTACCGCACTGGTCGGGACCGACGCCATCCCGGTCAGCCGCACCGACTCCCGGTCCGCGCTCGGTTCGCTCGACGTCGCCGCCGCGCACCTCGCGAAGGGCGGTGCGTTCGGCATTCACCCGGAGGGCAGCAGGTCGCGTGATGGGCGGCTCTACCGTGGGCGTACCGGGGTGGCGTGGCTCGCCCTGGAGACCGGCGCGGCGGTCGTGCCGGTCGCGGTCAGCGGCACCGATCGCATCCTGCCGGTCGGCGCGCGGATTCCCCGGCCGGGCCGCATCACCGTCCGGTTCGGACAGCCGCTGCACTTCGACGGCTCCGAGGGCAAGACCGCGAACCAGGCGCGCCGAGTGGTCACCGACAAGATCATGGACGCGATCGCGAAGCTGTCCGACCAAGAACGCGCATCGTCGTACGCCGATCTCCCGACAGACTGAATCGCGACATCAACATTGACGCACATCTGTCTTTTATATAGATGTGCTTTCATGAAGCGCACACTGTTCCGGCTGGCGGCCGCGGTAGCCGCCACGCTCGCACTCGTCACCGTCAGCACCGCGCCGAGCCAGGCCGCCGTCCCCGACCGCAAGGGCTGGGTGCTCTACAACGCACCCGCCGCGAGCATCGTCGGCTTCGGCACCTGGCCGGCCGCCACGACCGTCACCCCACTCGCGCCCGCGGGTCGCTACCAGGTGCGATTCCCCGGCCAGGCGGCCTCGGGCGGCGTCGTGCACGTCACGGCCGTCAACTCGGTCCCGCATTGGTGCCAGGTCGAGGCCTGGGGGATCTCGCTCTCCGACGAGATCGTCAACCTCCGCTGTTACAAGGCCGGCGGGTTCCTCGACCCCACCAGCTTCAGCGCGTTCTTCACGAGCGCGTCGGGTCTCGGCGGCTTCGGACCATATGGGTACGCCTTCAGCAGCGCCACGGGCACGGTGGTCAATCAGTACAACTCGTCCGGGGCCGGCAACACCGTGACTCCGGGACCGGTCGGCCAGTACTTCGTGCAGTTCCCGGGCCTGGTGACCGGGGGGCCGATCGACGGCAGCCTCCAGGCGACCGCGGTCAACTCGGGCACCGGCGCCCGTTGCAAGATCGCCAAGTGGTCGTCCACCGCGACCGGCCAGGACGTGATGGTCTTCTGCTTCGACTCGGCCGGGGCCTTCATGAACACCGCGTTCACCGTGACGTACCAGTACAAGGTGTCGCTCTACGGCGCGTCGATCCCGCCGAAGTACTTCGGCTACGTGCTGAACGTGCCGCCGGTCGGCCCGCCGACGACGAACTTCAACTCGATCGTCGGGCTGAGCGCGAACACCGTCGTCGCCGCCGGGGCCGGGCTGTCGCTGGTGACCTTCCCGCGCATCGGGTTCACGCCGAACACCGTGCAGGTGACGGCGTTCGGCACGACCCCCGACTTCTGCGGGATGAACACCTTCTGGGGCAACTTCGGGTCACCTGACGTGGTCGTCCGGGACGTGAACTGCTTCACCTCGGCCGGTGCGCCGTCCGGCAACGGGTTCCTGGTCAGCGCCAGCTCGATCCTCTGAACAACCGGTGCGTGCACGGCGCCCAGGGCCGTGCACGCACCCTCCGCCTCCGCCGCACTCAGCGAGCGAGGGCGATCGAGTGCCCGAAGGTCGTCGGATCCCGCAGTACGCGCAGCATCTCGACGGCCACCTCGGCGCGGGGCGTGAACATGCCCAGCGGCAGATTCCGGTCCAGCCGACGGCGTACGCGGCCGGTCCCGGGCTTGTCGGTCAGCCGGGACGGCCGCAGGATCGTCCAGTCCAGCCCGCTGGACCGCACGACTTCTTCGGCGCGCACCAGGTCGGCCCAGCCTTCGCGCAGCACCCGGCGCAGGACCGGCTTGACGGCGTACCGGGTCAGCGGATCGTCGCCACCGTCCACATAGGGCCCTGACGCCGAGACCACGATCAGCCGGCGTACGCCGGTCTCCCGCAGCGCCCAGCGCAAGGCGGCGGCGGTGTCGCTGCACACCGTGGTGGGACCGTCGGGCCGCGGGCCGACCGCCGAGAGGACGGCGTCGCGCCCCTTGATCGCGGGCGCGATCGCCTCTCCGTCGAAGACGTCGGCCACCACCACATCTAGGCGGTCGGCGCGGACGGGCAACCGGCTCGGGTCACGAACGATCGCGGTGACGTCGTGGCCGTCGACCAGCGCCCGCTTCACGAGTTCCTGCCCGATCCGCCCGGTGGCGCCGCAAACGGTGATCTTCATGGCCTCTCCCCAGTCTGCTGTTGTGAGCCGTGGTTAGTGAGCACTTACTAACCACTATGATGGTTAGTGAACACTCACCTGTCAAACCCAGTTACGTGGAGGCGGCCGTGGCGCAGACCCGGGACGTGATCCTCGACGCGGCGCTGACCGTGATCCGCGAACGCGGCCTCGGCAAGGCCACCACCAAGGCGATCGCGCAGGAGGCCGGGTTCTCCGAAGCCGCGCTGTACAAGCACTTCGCCGACAAGGAGGAGATCTTCCTCGGCGTACTGCAGGAACGGTCGCCCGGCTTTCCGCCGCTGCACGCCGCGTTGGCGGCCAAACCCGGCAGCGGCACGGTCGAGGCCAACCTGATCGCGATCGCGACCGCGGCGATGGCGTTCTACCACGAGAACTTCCCACTCCTGGGCTCGATCTTCGCCGAGCACCGAGTGTTCGAGACGCATCGGACACGGCTGACCCAGCGGGGCGCCGGCCCGCACAAGGTGAATCAAGCGGTCGCCGGCTACCTGACGGGCGAGCAACAGGCGGGCCGCGTACGCACCGACGCCGACGTGAAAGCGGCCGCCGATCTGCTCCTGGGCTGTTGCTTCCAGCAGGCCTTTCTCAGTCACTACCAGGGTCGGCCGGTCGGCCGGGAAGCCGCCGAACGCTACGTCCGCGCGCTCCTGCCCACCTTCGTGCCCTGACCTACGGCACTGCTTGACTCGACGTCTACGGCGTCGACGCCTTCGAGGTCGGCGGCCAGGCTGCTCTGGTCCCTGGTCAGCGTCTCGCGCGGCATGCGTCCACGATATTGCACTTAGTTCAGGAACTCTTCCCAGGTACGCGAGCCGAGGTCCGCGCCGGTGACGGTCAGGTTCGCCCCGCTCCGGTACGCCTTCCCGGCCGCGCCGGGGATCCGGACCGGCAGGAGCAGCCGCCGCTTGCCGGTCGTCCGCAGGTAGCCGGCGATCAGTTCGCGCATGTCGTAGACGCGCGGCCCGGCCAGGTCCGGCACGAGTCCGGACGGCTCGCCGAGTGCGAGTTCCACCAGGCGCTTGGCGACGTCCCGGGCGTCCACCGGCTGGAAGCGCAGCCCGCCGGGCACCGGAACGATCGGCGACTTCGTCATCCCTCGCAGCGTCGTGCGGACGAGGTCGTGGAACTGCGCAGCGCGCAGAATCGTCCACGGTACGCCCGACTCCCCGACCGCCTGCTCGGCCGCCTCCTTCATTCGCAGCCAGGCCAGCGGCACCCGGCCGACCCCGATCACCGAGATGTACACCAGATGGCGTACGCCGGCCGTCCGCGCCGCCGCGACCAGGTTGCGGGTGGCGATGTCGTCGCCCTTCTGCGCACCGGCCAGGTGCAGGACGATCTCCGCTCCGTCGACGGCGTCCGCCACGCCCTCCCCGGTCAGCAGGTCGGCGACCACATCGCCGTTGGCCGCGTTGCGGCTCAGCACCCGTACCTTCGCGCCGGTCTGCCGCAGCAGCGGCACCACCTGGCGGCCCAGCGTCCCCGTGCCCCCGGTCACCAGAATCGTCGTCATGATCTGCTCCTGTTCCATTCGCTCAACTCGTCGCTCAACTCGTCGCTCAACTCGTCGTTCGAAACCCTGACGAGCCGGGGCGCGCGAATGTGACAGGCCCTCCGGGATTTCTCCCGGAGGGCCTGTCTCACACAGGTGCAGGTCGCAGAATCAGACCTCGATCGGCACCTCGTAGACCTCGGAGGTGGCGTGCCCGGCCTTCGAATGCACGCGCATCACCGCCTCCTTGTCCGGTCCGGTCGACAGGCAGAACGCCTTGCCGGAGATCGGATCGAGCCATGCCTTCTCGAAGTGCACCATCTCGTCGGCCTCTACCGCGAGATCGGCCTCATGCGCTTTCCGCAGGTCTTCCGCGGTGGCGTTGACGAACCCGGTGTGCACGTCCATGAACGTGGGCATCCGTCTCCCCCTTCTCGAATCCATGCGGCGACAGCCGCCGGTAACCGCGTTCGTCTCCAGCATGCGCTCGGTCGAGGGCCTGAGCTGGCCTTTCAGCACACTGAGACCCACTCCGTATCCGGCGTCGAAGCCGCGCCGACAGCGCGCCTTGACGCAACCGGTAGGTTGCTATAACGTTGATAGCAACCAAGTAGTTGCGATAACCTGTCGTACGACAGAGTCGTAATACAGAGTCAGCGGCAGTCACCGGCAATCGTCGGCAAGCATCGGCAGAGGAGAACAGTCATGGCATTCCCTGACCGCATCGAGCGGACCCTCGAGCTCAACCACGCTCCCGAGCGCGTCTGGCAGGCGCTGACCACCGCCGAGGGCCTCGGCACCTGGTTCGGCCAGAAGGCCGAGGTGGATCTCCGCGTCGGCGGCCACGCCAAGCTCACCTGGGACAGCGGCGATGTCGCCACGCTCACCATCGAACGCGTCGAACCGCCGCACGTCTTCGGCTACACGTGGATGATCTACGGGCTGCCCGCCGAGGACCCGCGCCGCACCTACGTCGAGTTCACCTTGGAACCCAGCGACGCCGGCACTACCCTCACCATGGTGGAGACCGGATTCGCACAACTCCCCGACGGCGAGTACAAGAAGGCGTACTCGGCGAACAACGAGGGATGGACCAGCGAGCTGGGCGAACTCGTCGCGTACCTCGATGGAACTCACTGACCTGGAGGCGGTGGCGCAAGAGGTCTTCACCGCCCTGGCCGACCCGAGCCGGCGAGGCATCCTCGCCGCGCTCGCGGCCCACGGCCCGGCCACCGCGACCGACCTGGCACTGCGCCTGCCGATCACCCGGCAAGCCATCGCCAAGCACCTCGGCCTGCTCGCCGAGGCCGGTCTGGTCGTCGCCGAGCCCGGCGAACGACGCCGCGTCCGCTACCGGGTGGACTCCGCGCCGATGAAGATCGCTCAACAGTTCCTCGGGGCACTCGCCCGCGACTGGGACGGGCCGCTGGCAGCCCTGCAACGCCAGCTCGACTGACCCCAACCCGCAGCATCAGCGACGCCACGCCTGGTGGTGACGCCGATGCCGCACACCTTCCGACAAGAAAGAGGTAGGGAAATGTTTGACATCCTGCACCGCGTCGGCGTGATCTCCGGCCCGAGCGAGGTCTACTCGGCCCTGACCACCGTCGAGGGCCTGGCCGCCTGGTGGACCGAGGAAACCACCGTCACCGACGACGGCATCCTCCAGTTCCGCTTCGCCGAAGGCGGCTTCGACATGAAGGTGCTCGACACCCGCCCGAACGAACTCGTCCGGTGGGAGGTCGTCGACGGCCCCGCCGAATGGATCGGCACCCACGTCCGCTTCGACCTCAAGCAGGAGGACGACTTCACGATCATCCTCTTCCGCCACGAGGGCTGGGCGGAGCAGGTGGAGTTCATGAACCACTGCTCCACCAAGTGGGCCACCTTCCTGATGAGCCTCAAGCGGCTCGTCGAGACCGGCAAGGGCGAGCCCGCGCCGGACGACGTCAAGGTCAGCAACTGGCACTGACACGCTGCCGGCTCTGACACGCTGCCGGCTCTGACACGCTGCCGGCTCTGACACGCTGCCGGCTCTGACACGCTGCCGGCTCTGACACGCTGCCGGCTCTGACACAGCCGCATATCCTGCCGCCATGCAGGAGTTGGAAACCGAGATCGCCCGGCTCGACGACCGCTTCCGGCCGATCGCCCAGGCGTCCACGCCCAGCCGAGACCTCCCCGCCGGGGCCTCGGCTGAGCGCGTCCTCAGGTCACTCATCAGCTTGTACGCCGAAAGCACCGAACCGGATCGAGCAGCCCTGCGCCGGCTGCTGGACCGGTACCGCTACTTCCGCTGGGGCGCCCACCTGCCCTACGAGTGGACCGGGGCGGCGGAGTTCCGGGCGCGGCTGATCCACCTGTCGCTGGTCGACCAAGGCGACGACACCCGCGACGAGATCCTGACCCTGCGCGACTACTGCACCCGCGCGTACGCCGAAGGCATCGAGGTCACCCCGATCGTCGCCGAGGTCGTGGCCATGTCGAGCGACGTCGACAAGTACGGCATGGGCTCGATGAAAGCAGTCCTCTCGGCGTACGCCCCCTGATACTCAGCACCGTCTCGTGTGGAGGGTGTTCCGGACTGGTCTTCGCTGCGGGTCGACGAAGGCGGGCGGGAGGAATTCGGGGAAGCCGTCTGGTCGCATGAGGACTTCCCAGTGCCCGTGGTGGATTTCGCGGTGGTGAAAACCGCAGAGCAGCACTGAGTTGGCCAGGCAGGTGGTTCCGCCGTCTGCCCAGGATCGGACGTGATGCCCGTGGCACCACTGGGGTGGCCGGTCGCAGCCGGGGAACGCGCAGCCCTTGTCCCGCAACACCAGCGCACGCCGCAGCGGGCCGTCGATAAGTCTGCGGGCGCGGCCGACGTCGAGCACTTGGCCGTCACCGCCGAGCACGGCTGGGATGATCATCGCGTCGCACGCGAGCCGTCGCACGGTCTCCGGGGTGAGCAGGTCGCCGGTGTCGAGCAAGCCCGCGCCGACCTTGGCTTGGAGGGCGTCCCAGGGCAGGGTGATCGTCAGGTGAGGTTTCTCGCCGCCGTTGTCGGGCAGCTCGCCTGCGTTCATGATCCGCTGGCACACCTCCACGAGGGCGTCAGCCCGCCGGGCGCCGGCCGAGCGCAGATCCGGCTCACCCGGCAGCACCCGACCCGACGCACGATCGCCCTCTACCGCATCCGCACCGCCGGCACCCGCACCGCCCCCATGCGCGCAGCCTCCGCCCGCACAGCCCGCAACACCGCCACTAGCACAGCCGGCAACACCGCCACTAGCACAGCCGGCAACACCGCCACTAGCACAGCCGGCAACACCGCCACTAGCACAGCCGGCAACACCGCCTCGTGTATCCGCGCCGACGTCAGCGCAGCCCGCACGGCCGCAAGCGCAGCCCGCAACACCGCTGCCGCCAGCGCCGGGGCCATCGTTAGGGGAGCAAGCGGCACAATTGCCCGTGGCATCGGGCAGTGCGGCAGCCGCAGCGGTGGGTGCGGGCTTGCGTGGTCCGGACAACGGATCCAACGCGGTCCGCACGATCGCAGCCATCTCGGAATCGAGGACACCGCGCACCGGTATTCCCCCTCCCCATAGGGAACGAGGGTGAAGTCACGCCGGTCGTAGGCGGATCGTTCGGCGCGTTCCAGATCGCGGCGCAGGCGTTCCAAGGCGATCTCCGGTGCGACCAGTTCCAGGATCTGCGACCGATGATTCTCCAGCGTCTCCGGTCGCAGCCGATCCTCGACCGCCAGCTTCGTCAACGCCTGGTCGGCTTTCGCCTTACCCACCTCACCCACGGCTGAGGGCAGGTCGTGCACGGTTTTGGTGATCACCCGCGCCTGCTCGACAGTGACCCGCCCGGCGGCGAGCGCTTCCTCGACCACGGGCGTCTCGGGCAGCAGCTTGGCCAGCTTGGTCCACACGACGGCATCGCGATGCCGCATGGCCAGCAGATAGGTCAGCCAGTTCGCGGTGCCGGTCGCACCTGCGGTGTAGGGGATCTCGCGACTGTCCGCCGCGCCGATCAACGTGAGTAGCCGGGCCGACAGCTGCTGGATCGTCGCATGAACTCGGCGGACTTCGTCGGTGATCTCGGTGTCCGAAAGTGTCCACAGGGGACCGGCGACCAGCTCGGCGACATCCGCCTCCACCTGCGCCAACAGCCCGCCCATGGGATCAACGTTAGAACGAAGGTACGACACCTTCCAGGGGGTCAAGGTCACCAGAATGTGCCACGTTCACCACCCAGTCAGTCCACAAGGGATGGAGCTGACAGCCCGCCCATGGTCCGCGGTTTCACGCCCGAATCCGTGATCGAGCGCACAAGCTGAGGTCTCGCGATGTACGCGCCGCCTCGGCGAAGGTGCGCACCAACTCGATCTGAACCGTATCCGCGAGATCGAGATCGGGGCCGTTCGCCCCCCGGGACGGCGAACCGCCGCGCGAGCAGCAGCCACGGCGAGCTGACCCGCGAGTCTGGACCGCCTGCTTCGAAAAGGCTCGAAGAGAGTCAGTCGACGAGGCGCGACTCAATGAGGGTCAGGCGGCCCAGATTGTGGGGCTCTGTCCCCATCTGCCAGGTGTCCTGCCACTTCCCCACCCGACCCTCGTCGGTGAAGGAGAGCCAGACGACCTGCACCGCCTGCGCCACGTCGGTGACATCCTGCTGGAGGGTCGAGGTCAGCGGGTCCTCGCCGGGAGCCAGCCGGGCCACGGTGTCGGTGATGACGTCGCCGTCGGCGAGCGTCCAGACGATGGTCACGTCGATCGCGGCGTACGCGGTGCAGGTGACGGTGCCGGTCAGGGTGCCGTCGACCGCCGAGAGGGACGGTTCGAGGTTCGGGCGTACGGCTCGGACCATGGCTTCCTGCGCCCGTTGGGCGGAAGCGTTGCTGGCCGCGGCCGCGCGGAGCGAGCCGAACGCGGCCACGGCCGCGAACACTCCGGCGGCCACCGTGCCCGCCGCCGACATGGCGCCGATCAGGGCGGTGTCGTTGCGTACGGCGATGAATGCCCCGAAGAGCACGACCAGGCCGACGACCACCAGCGCCGAGAGCAGCCACTTGTTCCGAACCATGATCGGCAGGGTAGCGGACTCCCCCGGTCGGGAAACCGGTTTGGTGGGCCGGGACGAGGCACGTAGGTTCGGATCTTGTGATGGACAAGCTCGTACCGGCCCGGCTGGGGACAAGTTACCGCTGGCTGCTGGCGTCGTCGTGGACGACCAACTTCGGTGACGGCATCGCCATGGCGGCCGGTCCGCTGCTGGTCGCCTCGCTGACCGACGAGCCGTTCCTCATCTCGGTCGCCGCGCTGCTGGGTTGGGCGCCGCCGCTCGTGTTCAGCCTGTACGCCGGGGTGCTGTCGGATCGGCACAATCGTCGCCGCATCGTGCTGACCGCCAACGCCGTACGCGTACTGATTCTGGCGGTGTTGGTGACGACGGTCGCCACCGGGACAGCGTCGGTCACCGTGGCACTGGTCGCGCTCGGGCTGCTGGCGACGGCGGAGGTCTTCGCCGACAACACGACGGCCACGTTGACGCCGATGCTGGTCAGCCGGGACGACCTGGCCATCGCCAACTCCCGGATCCAGACCGGGTTCATCACGCTCAACCAGCTCGCCGGTCCCCCGCTAGGGGCGGCGTTGTTCGCGGCTGGGACGGCATGGCCGTTCCTCGGGCAGACGCTCCTCGTGGTCGCCGGGACGCTGCTCGTCTCCCGGGTGGTCCTGCCGCCGCACGGCCGGGAAGCCACCGGTCGGCAAACCCGTGAGCTGCGCAAGGACCTGGCCGCCGGGTTCCGGTGGACGCTGTCCCACGCCGCTGTGCGTACCCTTGGCTTGACGATTTTGATCTTCAACGTGACCTTCGGCGCGGCCTGGAGCGTGCTGGTCCTCTACGCGCAGGATCGCCTCGGCCTGGGGTCGGTGGGTTTCGGCCTGATGACCACGGTGGGTGCGGTCGGCGGCCTGGTGGGGACGGGTCTGTACGGCTGGATCACGCGGCACGTGAGTCTGGGCGACATCATGCGGGTGGGGTTGATCATCGAGACCTTGACCCATCTCGGTCTGGCGCTGACCCGCTCGCCTTGGCTGGCCGCCGGGATCTTCTTCCTGTTCGGGGCGCACGCCTTCATCTGGGGCACCACCTCGATCACGGTACGCCAGCGCGCGGTCCCGACGGAGCTGCAAGGACGCGTCGGCGGCGTGTACACCATCTGCGTCTACGGCGGGCTGGTGGTGGGTTCGGCGATCGGCGGTGTGCTGGCCACGAAGTACGGGGTGACCGCGCCGTTCTGGTTCGCCTTCGCGGGATCGGCCGTCTTCGTGGTCGCGTTGTGGCGGCAGGTCTCCCGGATCGCGCACGACGACGAGCCGCACAGCGAACGTCCACTGGAGACCGTCTCCGCCTGAGCGCGGGGTTCCGGGACTTCCGGCGGCGCGTCACGCTTTCGCGGCGCACTGTGAGAGGCAGATCACGGATATGCATGCTTCAGCGGGCTGTTTTGGCCTGCGTATCCGTGATCTGGTGGTATTCGGCGGCGGCCTGCGGGCGGGCCTGCGGGCGTCAGCCGGTTCGGGCGGGGCGCTCGGAGCGGGCGGCCCAACGACCGTCCTGATGCGTGACCGTGATGGGGTGGCTGAACGCGGCCGACACCGTCTCGGTGGTGATCGCCGAATCCACCGGACCGGACGCCACGACGCGGCCCGACGCGAGCAACGCCGCGTGGGTGGTCGTCTCGGGCAGCTCCTCCAGGTGATGCGTCACCAGCACGGTCGCCACGCCCGGCCGCTCCACGGCGAGTCGGTCGATGATCTCGAGCAGCTGCTCCCGGGCAGCGACGTCCAGCCCGGTGCACGGCTCGTCGAGCAGCAGCAGCTCCGGCTCGGCGACCAGCGCCCGTGCGATCAACGCCCGGCCCCGCTCGCCTTGCGACAGCGTCGGCCATTCGGCCTCGATCCGGGCGGTCAGTCCCAGATCCTCCATCAGCTCGTACGCCCGATCGGACTGCTCCGGAGTGGGCTTCCAGCGCGACGGCACCTCGATCGTGCCGGTGACACCGGTGAGGACCACCTCGGCGACGGTCAACGGCGACCGCAGCGGATGCCGGGGGTTGACGTGACCGATCCGGCGGCGCAGCGCCTGCAGCTCGACCCTGCCCAGCTGCTCGCCGAGCACGTGCACCGATCCCGACGTCGGGTGGGTGACCGCGCCGCAGAAGCCGAGCACGGTGCTCTTGCCCGCGCCGTTCGGCCCGAGCAGCGCCCAGTGCTCGCCCCGGCCGACGCCGAGCGAGATCCCGTGCAGGATCTCTTTGCCGTCCCGACGGAAGGTGACGTCCTGCAACGACAGCACTGCGCTCATGCGGGCACCGTAACGGGATGGGCGGGACCAGCGCCGGGTCCCGGCCCTGGTCCCGCCTGGTGGTCTGTCAGTTGTGCAGGTCGCGGACGGCGTACCGGGCGGCGGGTTGCCAGCCGAGCAGGGCCCGGGCGCGCTCGCCGCTGACCGCCTGGTCCAGGGCCAGCGCGTCGGCGAAGGGCTCGCCGAGGGTGGCCGCGGCATCCGGGCGCAGCCACAGTTCGGCCCGCCCGATGCCACCGGCCGCCAGGTCGGTCGCGGCGGCCAACGCGGCCACCGACACCGCCGGCTCGTCGACGCCGTGGAGCAGTGTGCCCGCCGGAGCGGACTCGACGGCGAGCGCGTACAGGTCGGCGAGGTCGTCGACGTGCACCATCGGCCACCGCGTCGCCGGGCTGCCGAAGTAGCGGCCGACTCCGTGCTTGCGAGCGAGGTTCAGCAGCAGCGCCGGGATGCCGCCGTCGCGTCCGTAGACGATGCCCGGCCGGATCACGACGGACCGTACGCCCCGGTCGGCGGCCGCCAGCACCTGCTGCTCGATGAGCGGCCGGTAGGAGACGATCGGCAACGGGTTCGTCGGCGCGCTCTCGTCCACCGGCTCCCGGCCGGTCTGGCCCAGCACCCAGATGCCGCTCGTCTGCACCAGTACCCGCCCGGCCAGCGCGTCGATCAGCGCCGCGGTGGCCGCCTCGTCGGCAGCCTGGTCGCCGCTCGACGTGGCCGCGTTGACCACCGCGTCGATGTCGTCACCGATGGCCGCCACGAGCGTCTCCGGCCGGGTCAGGTCGCCGATCCGCACCTCGTACGCGCTGCCGGCGGCCGCTTCGCGGGTCAGCGCGACCACCTCGTGGCCCCGTTCCCGCAGCTTCCGGGCGACAGCCGAGCCGATGTAGCCGGTCGCGCCGATCACCAGGACCTTCATGGCGTTTTCCTCTTTCTTGAGAATCTCAACGTTGAGATAATCGAACGCCGCCGACCCCTTGACGTCAAGTAGTTCAACGTTGAGATACTCGTCTCGTGAGCACCCGGAATAATCCGGCCCGGAAGCCGGCCGCGGCCGACGACGCGGTCACTGCCGGAGCCACCGACGCCGTCGATGCGGTCATCGGCCAGTGGGCCGCCGAACGCCCCGAGGTCGACGTGTCGCCGATTCAGATCGTCGGGCGCATCTCCCGGTTGTCCCGCCACTTCGAGCGGGAGCTGAAGACCCATTTCGCCGGTTTCGACCTCGAGCGGTGGGAGTTCGACGTGCTGGCGACGCTGCGCCGGTCCGGCAAGCCGTATGAGCTCAGCGCCGGAGCGCTGCTCAAGATGGCGCTCGTGACGTCGGGTGCGATGACGAACCGCATCGACCGACTCGAGGCCAGAGGGCTGGTCGAGCGCCGCAGCGACGCGGCCGATCGGCGTACGGTGCTGATCCGGCTCACGCCGCAGGGTCGCAAGACGGTCGACACGATCCTCGTCGGGCACATGGCGAACGAGGAACGGATGCTCGCCACCCTCACCGGCGACGAACGCCAGGAGCTGGAAGGCTTGCTGCGTAAGCTTCTGGTGGCCTTCGGCGACCTCCCCTAGCGGCGCGCGAACACCATTCCGCCGGGCAGTTCGGCGTACGGGCTGAGGGTCAACGTGGCCTCGACGGTGAACCCGGACTCCCGCAGCCAGTCCGCCACCCGCTCGGGACGCCGCCGGTGGACGTGGACCTTCATCGGGTGCCCGCCGTAGCCCTCGGTCTTCAACCGAGAGCCGTCGCCGACGTGGAACCCCACCAGCATCGGCCCGCCTGGCCGCAGTACGCGCCGGAAGTGCGCGAACACCGTCGGGATCAGCTCGTCGGGGATGTGGATCAGCGACCAGAACGCGAGCAGCCCGGCCACCGAGGCGTCGGCGAGCGGAAGCTCGGTCATCGATCCGACCGCGAACCGCAGACCCGGATGTTCTCGCCGGGCCACCTCGATCATGCCGGGCGAGAGGTCGACGCCGAACGTGTCCACCCCCAGATTCCGCAGGTACGCCGTGACGAATCCTGGTCCACAGCCGACATCCGCGACCGGGCCGTCGCCGGCGGCGCGGACCAGATCCGCGAAGAGCGTCAGCGCGCTGTTCAGGAAGGGCTTGCCGGCCAGCGAGTCCCGGACTTGATCGGCGTACGCGGCCGCCACGGTGTCGTACGAGACGCGGGTGTCGGCCAGCCAGCCGTCGGTCGCCATGGCCACGACCCTAGCCCTCAGCCGACCCAAGCCCTCGGCGTACTGGCCGCCGCACGGGATCGGGGCGCGCTCGATATTGGCACGCTCGAAAAGATAGACATTTAAAGTAAGCTTTCTTAATAATTGCGGGATGTGGAACGACTCGCTTCCCGCGCGCCGTGCTTCGGTGCGCTCCCACCGGGGGCGGCTGTTGCTCGCCCTCGCCATCTCGCTGGCGACCACCCTGGTCACGGCGGTAGTCATCGCCCCCACCGGCCAGGCCGCCGAGACCAACGCGGTCGCCTGCACCGGGTACGCCGCCTGGGCCGAGGGCACCACGTACAAGGCGGGTGACAAGGTCACCTACTCCGCTCACCTCTACGAGGCGCTCGTCGGGCACACGGCGTACCCCGGGGCGGGGTGGAACCCGGCCGCGACCCCGTCGCTGTGGAAGGGCCTGGGGGCCTGCTCGGGTTCGACGTCGAGCCCGTCGGCCTCGCCCTCGACCTCACCCACCCGGTCGACCTCCCCGTCCCCCTCGACCTCGCCGACACGCAGCACCTCCCCGAGCGCGTCGCCGAGTCGGAGCACCTCTCCGAGCCCGACACCGTCTTCCACCGGATCGACGTGTGCGGTCAAGTCCCGTCCCGCCGGCAAGGTGCTGCAGGGGTACTGGGAGAACTGGGACGGCGCGTCGAACGGCGTACACCCGGGAATGGGCTGGATCCCGATCACCGACTCGCGCATCGCCGCCCACGGCTACAACGTCATCAACGCGGCGTTCCCGGTGATCCGGTCGGACGGCACCGCGCTGTGGGAGGACGGCATGGACGCCGGAGTCAAGGTCTCGACCCCGGCCGAGATGTGCGCCGCCAAGGCGGCCGGCGCCACGCTCCTCCTCTCGATCGGCGGCGCGGCGGCGGGCATCGACCTCAGCTCGTCCACCGTGGCCGACCGGTTCGTCGCGACGATCGTGCCGATCCTCAAGACGTACAACTTCGACGGGATCGACATCGACATCGAGACCGGGCTCACCGGCAGCGGCAGCATCAGCACGCTGTCGACGTCGCAGGCCAACCTCATCCGCATCATCGACGGCGTCCTCGCCGCGATGCCGGCCAACTTCGGCCTCACGATGGCGCCCGAGACGGCGTACGTGACCGGCGGCAGCGTCACCTACGGCTCGATCTGGGGCGCGTACCTGCCGATCGTCAAGAAGTACGCCGACAACGGCCGTCTGTGGTGGCTGAACATGCAGTACTACAACGGCAGCATGTACGGCTGCTCGGGCGACTCCTACTCGGCCGGGACCGTGCAGGGCTTCACCGTGCAGACCCAGTGCCTCAACACCGGCCTGGTCATCCAGGGCACCACGATCCGGGTGCCCTACGACAAGCAGGTTCCCGGTCTGCCGGCGCAGTCCGGCGCGGGCGGCGGCTACATGGCCCCGTCGTCGGTCTCCCAGTGCTGGAACAGCGTCAGCGGGCTCAAGGGCCTGATGACCTGGTCCATCAACTGGGACGGTTCGAAGGGCTGGACCTTCGGCGACAACGTGAAGTCGCTGCAGGGACGCTGAGCTGGAAGCCGGGAGTCCTCCGAAGTGGAGGGTTCCCGGCTTTGTCGGTGGGCCGTTCTAGACTTCGGCCCCATGGCGATGGTGAGTTTCGTCGACGAGACGACCGCGGGCGAGCGCAGCACCGCGTGGCATCTGGAGATCTTCGAGGAGCGCCTGCCGCTGCGTGAGGTGATCCGCCGCCGGGTGTTCCAAGAGGTGGCCGAGCACAACGCCAAGGGCGGCGACGTCTTCCGCGGGCTCGTGCAGCCCACCGGCGCCGAGCGGACGCTCAACGGCTTCAAGCTCACGCAGCCGCGCCGGGTCGACCCGGAGGAGCAGGCGGCCAAGGCGCTGGAGGCATTCTCCCGCAACGGTTTCGTCGTTCTGGTCGACGACCGTCAGGTCGAGGACCCGGAAGCGATGGTCGAGCTGTCCCGGGGCACCCAGATCACCTTCCTCAAGCTCGTGCCGCTGGTGGGTGGCTGATGTCCGTCGCGGCTGCCCTCGTCGACCACGTCCAGCGTCTCGCCACGCTCGCCCGGTCCGGCGAGGTGGACGCTCTCGCCGACGAGACGGTCGCCTGGTCGGCGTGCGTCGCCGGGGCGGATGACGACCCGCGCGGCAAGCATCTCGCCCAGCGTCAGGCGAACGCTCGTCAGTCGTTGCGCCGGCTCGATCCCGCTCACACCCCGCTCCTGCTCAGTGCGCTGCTCGACCGGGCCGCCGAGCTGCCGGACGCCCGCCAGCTCGGCGTACTCGCCGCAGTGCTCGACGGGCTGGTCAAGCCGTACTCCATCAGCAAGGACCCCGAGGACGCCGAGATCGCGCTGGCCTTCTGCGCCCGGCACGTCACCTATTTCCGCGGCGACCACCTGCGGGACCTCGCCGACCGGGTGCTCGGGGCAGGGCGGCCGCTGCCGCTCGACGCGCTCGCGGTCATCCGGCGCTCGGCGGTCCACGGCTATTGGAACGACGCCCGGGAGCTGGCCCCGTTGCTCGCCAAGCTGACCGATCTGCCGACCGTCAACGTCGGCGAGCAGTGGGCCGATAGGGCGCTCGCCGACGTGGCCGCGATGCCGCCAGCCGAGGCGGAGCGCTGGCACGCGCTGTTCGTTCACGCGGCCACCGCCACCAGCGCAAAGCCTTCGGCCAAATGGGAGACCGCCGCTCACAAGCTCCTCGGCGAGTTGGCCGAGCCCGGCGTGCGACTGCGGGAGTGGCTGAGTCTGGTCGGCCGGGCGCGGACGATCCGGCTCGTCCGGGCGCAGTGGGACGCCGACGTCAACGAGTCCTTCGACCCGCACAACGCGACCGTGCTGCGTGGGCTGATCTGGTTGCTGGCCGTCGGCGACGCCGCCGAGCATCCGGAGACGGCTCGCGTACTGGGCGGGCTGGTGGAGACGGCGCTGAAGAAGGCGCCCGGCATCGGCCCCCGCAACCCGAAGGTCGCCAACGCCTCCGTCTACGCGTTGTCCCGCATCCAATCCGATGACACGCTCGCCCAGATCGCTCGGTTGGCCTCCCGGGTCACCTACAAGGGCACGCTCAAGGAACTCAACGCGGCGCTCGACAACCGGGCGAAGGCGCTCAACCTCACCCGTGACGAGGTCGAGGAGCTGGCCGTACCGACCTACGGCCTGACCGGCGTCGGCGTACGCGTGGAGCGGTTCGGTGCGACGACGGCCACTTTGGACGCCGCCACCGGAACGGTCAGCTGGCTCAACGCCGCCGGGAAGGCGGTGAAGTCCCCGCCCGCCGCCGTGAAGACGGACTACGCCGAGGAACTAGCCGAGTTCAAGGCAGCCGTCAAGGACGTCGACAAGATGCTGGCGGCCCAGACCGAGCGCCTCGACCGTCAGTTCCTCGCCCAGCGGGTTTGGCCGTTCGGGGCGTGGCGCGAACGCTACCTCGACCATCCCTTGGTCGGAACACTGGCGCGACGGCTGATCTGGCTGGTAGACGACACGGCTTGCGCATTCGAGGACGGCTCTCTGCGTACCGTCGAGGGAAAGCCGGTCACCGGCGAGAGCGTGCGCCTGTGGCACCCGATCGACCGCGACGTGGACGAGGTGCTGGCGTGGCGGGCGTGGCTGGAGACGCGGCGCGTGACCCAGCCGTTCAAGCAGGCCCACCGCGAGGTCTATGTGCTGACGGCGGCGGAGGAGAACACTCGGGCCTACTCCAACCGATTCGCCGCGCACATCCTGCGGCAGCACCAGTTCCATGCGCTGGCCGCAGCCCGGGGCTGGCGCAACAAGCTGCGGATGATGGTCGACGACACCTACGAACCCGCGTGCCGTGAGCTGCCGCAGTGGGGCCTGCGCGCGGAGTTCTGGATCGAGGGCGCGGGGGAGGACTGGCAGACCGACACGACCGAGTCCGGGGCCTATCTGCGGCTCGCCACCGACCAGGTGCGGTTCTATCCCGTCGTCGCGCCGGCCAACCACGCGCACGCCGGTGGCGGTGGCTACGAGCAGTGGGTGCATCAGGAGGAGCAGCCGACCGACCCCCTGCCTCTGGCCGACATTCCGGCGCTGGTGCTCAGCGAGGTGCTGCGCGACGTCGACCTCTTCGTCGGGGTGGCCAGCGTCGGCAACGATCCGACCTGGTCCGACGGCGGGCCGGACGGCCGGTTCCGGGAGTACTGGGAGTCCTTCAGCTTCGGCGCGCTGAGCGGCACGGCGCAGACACGTCGCGAGATGCTCGAACGGCTCGTGCCGCGGCTGGCCATCGCCGAGCGCGCGCACGTCGAAGGCCGGTTCCTCGTCGTGCGCGGCGACCTGCGCAGCTACAAGATCCACCTCGGCTCCGGCAACATCCTGATGACGCCGAACGACCAGTACCTCTGCATCGTGCCGAAGCAGTCGCCGGGCACACCGACCGACGTGTTCCTGCCGTTCGAGGGTGATCGGGTGCTGGCGGTCATCCTCAGCAAGGCGCTGATGCTGGCCAAGGACACAGCGATCACCGATCCGACCATCACCCGACAGCTCGCGTTTCGCTGATGGAGGATCAGCTCGATCGCCTGCTGGCGACCGCACCGATGCCAGCCGTCGCACTGACGGTCTTCGACGCGGACGACGTGCTCTACCAACGCGTACGCGGGGTGGCCGATCGCACCACCGGCCGCCCCGTCACCGCCGACGACTGGTGGGACCTGGCCAGCCTGACGAAGACGCTGGTCACGTTGCCGGAGGTGCTGTCGCGGTTCGACCTCGACGCGCCGCTGTCGGAGGTCTGGCCGGAATCCGCAGGCCATCCGGTCGCCGCGGCGACGGTACGCCAGATGCTGTGCCACACCGCCGGACTGCCCGCGACCGTTCCCTTCTACCGGGGCGGCCCCGACATCGTCGAGCGCGCGTTGGCCACGCCGCTGGAACGTCCACCTGGGACAGATGCGGTCTACAGCGACCTCGGCTTCCTGCTGCTCGGCGCGGCCCTCGGCCCGGAGCTGCCCAAGCTCGCCGCCGCCCGCTCCGGACTGCGATTCGGCCCGGTCCCCCCTGATTCGGCTGTCGCCACTGAACATTGCGAGTGGCGGCAACGGATCGTCGTCGGCGAGGCGCACGACGAGAACGCGTACGCGATGGGCGGAGTAGCCGGGCACGCCGGGGCGTTCGGCACGATCGACCTCGTCACGGCAGCGGCCCGAGCCTGGTTCGCCGACTGCGTCGTGAGCCCGGAACTGCACTACGCGGCCCGGCAGCGCTGGTCGGCGAACGCCGACGGGGAGCGGTTCGGGCTCGGCTGGTGGCTGCCCCCGACGCGGGGGCTCGGCGGGCCGCGTCCGGGCCCCAGCGCGTACGGCTGTGGCGGGTTCGTCGGCAATCGCATCTGGTTCGAGCCGGCGTACGGGTATGGGGTGGTGATCCTCAGCAACCGGATCCATCCGCATCGGGATACCCGGCCGGCCTTCGACGCATGGTGCGATCAGGTGCTGGGCTTCCTCAGCGGTCCGACCGCTCGCTCCTGACCCACGCCGGCGGCCGGCCCGACCCAATCCGGTCCCGCCCGATGATCAGGGTCACTTTCACGTCGTCATGACCCTGATCATGAAGGCTCGACTATGTCCCCGTGTGGAACCGCAGGAGCAGCGCGGTACGGTCGCCCACGATCGGCCGGACGTTCGCGATCAGCCCGCTGAGGAGCTGCGCCTGCGCCGGAGTGGGCATGCTGTAGGTCGTAGCCGCTCCGTGCGCCAGCCACGACGCGAGATCGGTTCGGGCCGTTCGACGCAGCCGCTCGTCGGAGTCGGCGTACAGGCGCAGGTCCAGGATCACCCGCTGCCAGACGTTCGCCGCCGCCAGCAGCCGGTACGCCGCGAACCGGGTGTGCGTGGGAGTCTCCGGGTGAACCAGCCGCTCCAGGTGATCACAATCCAGCTCACCGGCGATCCGTAAGAGGCTGGTTCTCGCCTGCGCCACGACCGCCGACGAATTGTCGCGCAGCATCGGCAGCAACATCGCCTGGTCGACGTTCCCGATCCGGCGCAACGCGACGACCGTAGCGGCCCGGACGCGCGCCTGCGGATGGCGTAGCCAGCGCCGAAGCCGGGCGGCGTCCCGCTGATCGCCGACCTCCCCGAGTCCCGCGATAGCGCCCGTAGTCGGGTCATCCGCGTCCACCAGAGCTCGATACCTGGCCAGCACCTCCATACCCGCGATACGCAGCACGTTTCTGGCCACGGTCCGGACGATCTGACTACGGTCGGCCAACAGCGCTTCGGCTTCGGCGTACTCGCCGCGCTTCGCCAGCACGTGCACCGCCTCGGCTCGCACCAGCCCGGTGCGGCCATGCGCCAGCGACCGCAACTCCGCCAAGCCCGTCGTCCCGGCGATAGCCGCCCGGGCGCACATCGCGCGTACGGTCTGATCCGGGTCGGCGGTCGCCGCCGCGATGAGCTGCGGGGTGGTCAGCTGACCGGATTCGATCAGCATCTGGTACGCCGTCCGCCGCGCCCGGTGTGCGCGTACCGGCAATACCGCCTGTACCTCCGACGTGGTGAGCGACCGCAGTCTGTCGCGGGCCGCCTCGGCCAGCCATTCGTGGGACGCGCGGCGGTCGAGGTGGAATGCGATGTCCACAAGCGACGACAGTTCGACGAGCGGCATGGCGGGGAGTCGGCGGGCGAGTGCCTTACGGGCTGCCGCCCGGACGACGGGAACCCAGTCGCCGGATCGGAGTGCGAGCACGGTGACCGCCACCGGATCCGGTGTCGTCGCCAGCAACGCCGTCGCGGCTTCCCGGAGGTAGCCGGACGGGTGACTCGCCGCCATCGCCAGCCGCAGCAGATCGTCCTCGCCTTCGGTCAGCCGGACGGCCAAGGCGTGTGTCCAGACGGGTGCCCCCTGCCATTCTCGGCGCACCTCTTCGTCCAGCAGCGACCAGAATCGAGCCGACGCCGTACGCATCGCTGCGAGAACGATCGCCCGGTCGCGGGGTGCGCCGTCGCGGCTGAGGGCGATGAGCTGCCGGGCGAGGTCCGTTGGCAGCGCGTCGGCGGCCCGGCGGACTTCTCCGGCGACGGCTACCCCATCCGTCACGTCATTGGGGTAGTCGGACACCGTGGACAGCGGTATCCGCCGAACCCAGTCCATCAGCCTGCCGCGTACGCCCACCACCAGGACATCGTCGCAGCGGCGTCCACCGAATTCGCCGACCCGTCTTGATCAGGGTCACTTTCACGTCGTCGTGGCGCGTCATGGCGACGTCATGGCGACAGGGAAATGACCCTGATCATGAAAGGCCGCCAGGTCAGGGCCGCGGGCGACGGCGTCGGCGTTGGCGTACCGCCAGCTGGAACACCCAGAGCCAGCCGACGACGATCGACAGCCGCTGCCACAGCCCAGCGGTGTCCACAAGCGACGAGCCCGGCTCGAAGCCCGTTCCGGCCAGGAAGAACAGCACGAGGAAGACCACTCCGCTGACTACAGAGTAGACCGCCCGCACCGGTGACCGGCGGCGCGCGAAGGCGTACCCGAAGAAGAACATCGCGAATGCGAGCCCTGCGAATGCCGCGACCGAGAGGAGGTCGTGCAGCGAGCCGTGCCAGCTGTCGCCGCGCGCGGCCGTGGGGTAGCCGTTGACCGGGTCCGTCGTGAAGAGGCCGGCGCCGATGAGCCCGAGGCCCCAGAGGCCGACGAGTAGTGGGCCGGCCAGCGCGCCGGGTCCCGGGCGGAGGCTGCGGCGCAGGCCGACCGCGAACAGGATCGTCAGGATGCCGCAGATCAGGAAGTTCACGACTTGTTGCCAGCCGCCTGGGCCGAGCGCGAGCGAGCTGACCGGATGACGCATCGAGTCGTAGCCGTGGCGGAACGCGCCTTCCAGGACGAACGCGAGGACGAAGAGCGGACCGGCGATGAGACCGCAGGTCAGCAGGCGGTTCGGCGGGATGGGCGGGCGGTCCGGGGTGGCCGCGCCGACGAGCGTGAGGGTCGTCGTCATGCGTCAACCGTAGTTGACAGGCGCACGAGCGTCAACCAAAGTTGACAGCAGCCACGTCGGCTACAGCACCCAGCCGAAGCTCCGGGCCGTCCAGCTCGGTGTCCGCGCCTCGTAGAAGTGGTGCGCGCGAACTCGCGCGTCGCCGGAGTCCAGCTCGATATGACTTGCCCCCCGGGCACGCGCGAAGGAGCACGCGGCGTCCAGCAACAGCGTTCCCAGCCCCTGCGATCGACGGCCCGGATGCGTGGCGAGGTCTTCGACCCAGCATCGCCGGCCGAATCGGACCGACACGATGTCCAGGTACGCGGTGCAGAATCCGACCACGCCGGAGTCCACGGCCGGGGACTCCACCGCGATCAGCACGGTGCTGTCGTCGGCGGCGAGCGCCTGGCGTACGCGGTCGGCCGCAATGTCGGGATCCCAGCTCGGCGGCGGCGATCCGGGCGGGGCGAACAGCCACTCGTAGGCGGCCACGACGGCGGGCACGTCGTCCTCGAACGCCGTCCTGATCACAACATCTGTCATGGCTGTCACCGTAGGCGGCGCCGTCCGTGCTACAGAACGCGCGACAGCGAGGGGGTGGGGCCAGCCTCACCCCCGGAAGGGAGGTCTGCGTCATCGCGCCGCGCTCGCCAGATCTTTACCGTGGTCGCATGCGCGCACTCCTGAGGGCTTGGCGATCAGCCGTCCTCATCGTCACCGGTCCCCCGATCGGCTTAGCCGGATTCGTGGTGATCGCCCTAACGGGTGCGTTCTGGCCCCGCGTCATCGGCCCGTTCGTCGCCGGGTGGCATCGACGGCGGTACACGGCCTTGCTCGGCGTACGCCTCGTTCCGCCGGCCCCCGGCCAGGGCGTACGCCGGCAGCTGGCGTTCGGGCTGCTCGCCGGACCGCTGTCGGTGATCTCGGCGGCGGTCGTGATCGTGTGCTGGTCGGTGGCGATGCTCGGGGCGATCTGGCTCAGCTTCGGCTGGGTGGTGCCGCAGGACTCGACCGGCTGGCTGCACTATCAGGATTCCCTGGTCACCACGCTGGTGGCGATCGCCGCGTCGCTGATGTTGATCCTCGGATTCGTGGCCGCCCGCCAGCTCGCCCGGCTGGAACTCCTGCTCGCCGGTCGGATGCTCCAGGCCAGCCGGGTCGAGGCGTTGTCCGTACGCGTGGACGCGCTGGCCGAGAGCCGGGCGGAGGTCGTCGACGCGGCCGACGCGGAGCGCCGACGGATCGAACGGGACCTGCACGACGGGGCGCAGCAGCGGCTCGTGTCGCTGGCGATGAACCTCGGCATGGCGCGCGCGACCCTGACCGACAGCGATCCCAGGGTCACCCAGGCCCTCGCCGACGCACACGACGAGGCAAAGCTCGCGTTGAGCGAACTTCGTCAGCTCGTCCGCGGTCTGCATCCGGCAGTGCTCGACGATCGCGGGCTGGACGCGGCGCTGTCCGGGATCGCCGCGCGCTCCCCCATCCCCGTACGCGTGACCGTCGACGTCCCTGACCGTCCCTCCAGGACGATCGAGGCGGTGGCGTACTTCGTGGTCGCCGAGGCGTTGACCAACGTCGCCAAGCATGCCGGCGCGTCGTCGATCACCGTGACGGTCCGGCGGGCCGGTTCCCGGCTGTCGGTGGTGATCGCCGACGACGGCCGGGGTGGCGCCGACCCCGCCGGCGGCACCGGCCTGCGCGGCCTGACCCAACGGGTCGGCTCGGTCGACGGCGTGCTGCGGCTGAGCAGCCCGGTCGGCGGCCCGACGACGATCGAGGTGGAGCTGCCGTGCGAGTCGTGATCGGTGAGGATTCCGTGCTGCTCCGCGAGGGTCTCGTACGCCTGCTGACGGCGAGCGGCATGGAGGTGGCCGCGACCGCCGGGGACGCGGAGACGTTCCTGAAGGCGGTCGCCGAACATCGGCCGGACGTCGTGGTCCTCGACGTACGCATGCCGCCGTCGTTCACGGACGAGGGACTGCGGGCGGCGTTGGTGCTGCGACGGCAGTACCCGGAGATCGCCGTCCTGGTCCTGTCCCAATACGTCGAGGAGCGGTACGCCATCGAACTGCTGTCCGGCCCGCCGAGCAAGGTCGGTTACCTGCTCAAGGACCGGATCGCCGATGTGGGCGACTTCCTCGACGCGCTCCGCCGGGTCGCCGACGGCGGCACTGCCCTCGATCCGGAGGTCGTCGCCCAGCTCCTCGTACGCCGCCACCGCGACCCGATGGAACGGCTCACGCCCCGGGAGCGCGAGGTCCTCGCCTTGATGGCGGAGGGCCGCTCGAACTCCGCGATCGCGGCCGCGCTGTTCGTCAGCGACAGCGCGATCGAAAAGCACGTCAACAGCATCTTCACCAAGCTCGACCTGCAACCGGCCGACGGCGACCACCGCCGCGTCCTCGCCGTCCTGCGCTTTCTGGAGGTTTCCCCGTGACCACCCCCACCGACACCGTGCGTCCGTCGCGTCGCTGGCAGCTGTTCGGCGGCCTCGCCACCGTCTTCGTCGTGCTCGTCGGCGCCGGGATCGCCTGGGCGGTCGTCGGCAGCACCGGGCTCAACCGTGTCGTCGAGAACGCCCGTTACGACCGTGCGGTCTCCCGTATCGTCTTCGACGACGTCGAGTCCGGCGACATCACCATCCGCGCCGAGGCCGGCAACACCGGCGTCGCGGTCCAGCGAACCCTGCACTGGACCACGCAGAGCCCGACGATCCGCGAGAACTGGGACGGCGACGTGCTCACCATCGGCTTCGACTGCCCCCGCTGGGGTTTCGGCTCAGGCTGCGGCGTCGACTACACCCTCGACGTTCCGCCCGCGGTCCAGCTGCAGATCCAGGTCAGCTCGGGCGACGTCCGGCTCGGCGGGCTCACCGCCCCGGCGCGCGTCCACACGACCTCGGGGGACGTGCGGGTCAGCGACATGCACGCGGACACCCTCACGGTGCAGGCCACGTCCGGCGACATCACGCTCGACGACATCTCCATCGGTACGCTCAACGCCGAGGCCACGTCCGGTGACGTGCGAGCGCAGTACACGACTCCGCCGACCTCAGCGGACATCAGCGTCGTCTCCGGCGACGTCACCGTCACGCTGCCCAGCGACGCGACGGCGTACGAGGTGCATCTGGAAAGCACGTCGGGCGACCTGCACAGCGACGTCCAGTCGACCCCGGGCGCGACCGCGAAGCTCCGGCTCGCCACGACCTCCGGCGACGTGCGCGTACGCCGTGGTTGACGGGCAGAAACCCACGCCGTCTTCACAGCTTCTTGATCGTCTTCCGCGTATCGTCGTGGCGTGAGGATTCGCACCACCGTCACCGTCCTGGTACTCGCCGTGATCGCCGCAACCGCCGCCATTCTCCTCACCCGGCCGGTTGCGGCGCCCACTCCGGTCAGCGCCCCCGAGACGTCGCCCGCACCGCTCGCCGCCGTACGCCATCCCACCGAACCGCACCGCCCGGCGCCGATCCCCGCGCACGGCAGCGGCACGTTCACCGTCGACCCGTCGGCCGGTCCGCTGCTCGGCACAGCCGGCCGCCTGCGGCGATTCCACATCGCCGTCGAGACCACCGTCGCCGACGGGCTGCCCGACTTCACCCGCATCGTCGACGAGACGCTCGGCGACCGCCGCAGCTGGATCGGCGACAACCAGCACCGGTTCCAGCGCGTACCGGCGAACGCCGCCGCCGACTTCACCATCTACCTCGCCACCCGGGACACCGCGTACCGGCTGTGCCGTGCGGGCGGCGTGAACATCCGCGTCAGCGGCGTTCCCTACACCTCCTGCCGTCGTACCGGAGCCGTCGTCATCAACTACGACCGCTGGCGGCTCGCCGTCCCCGACTACACCGCCGCCGGTACGCCGTTGGCCACCTATCGCGCGTACGTCATCAATCACGAGGTGGGCCACGAACTCGGGCACGGCCACGTCCCCTGCCCCGGCAGCGGCCGGGCCGCCCCCGTCATGCAGACCCAGACGCTGGGACTGCGCGGCTGTGTCGCGAACCCCTGGCCCGATAAGGACGGACACTGATCCACATCCCGAAAAGTGTCGCGGCGGGGCCGGATTCCGACACGGAACGGGATGTGGATCATGGCGGCTGACGGCGCGCCGGAACGGGATCCGGGGCTGGGTAGAGTGGCCGGTCATGACCGACACCGACCTCGCGCCAGGCTGGGACGCTATCGACGCCGCGCTGGCGCGGCTGTATCCGGGAATCGAGCCGCTGCACTACGGGACGATCCTCAAGTGGTCGCTGGGCGGCGACGATCCGCTCGACGGGGTCAGCGTGTACCGCCGCGAGGACCACTGGCACTTCGTCACGTACGGGATGTCGGAGCTGTACGTCAAGGAGTCCAGCGACCCGGACGTCTCCGGTTGGGGCTTCGAGTTCACGTTCCGCCTCATCCGCGCCGCCGATGAGGAGCAGCCGCCGGTATGGGCGCTGAACTTCCTGCAGAACCTGGCGCGGTACGTCTTCTCGACGGGGAACGTCTTCGAGCCCGGGCACCACATCAACGCGAACGGGCCGATCGCGGTCGACCAGCCGAGCACGCTCATCCGGGCGGCTACCTTCGCCGATGATCCCGAGCTGGGAGTCCTCGACACTCCACACGGGACGGTGCGGTTCCTCCAGATCGTCGGGATCACCCTCGACGAGTACGCCGCCGTCGAGCTGTGGGACGCCACCCGGCTGCTGAGCGTGCTCTCGGCGTATCTGCCGAATCTCGTGACGGACCTGAACCGCGCGAGCCTGACCGAGAACGCGGAGGTCGCCGCCGCGATCGCGGAGGGTGTACGCCGCGACGGGTCGTCGACGGGCGGGATCTTCACCGATGTCGCCGCGTGGCGGCGCGAGGGTGACGTGACCGTCGTGCGGCTGGGCGCGAACGCCGCGCCGCGGATCGGGCGGCTGGCGCACGCCCGGGTGAGTCATGGGCAGGGACTGCTTGTGCAGTCGTCCGACAGCGCGATCGGCTTCCGGGCCGGAGACTCGTTCGCGGTTCAGGAGAACGACGGCGTGCTGGAGATCTTCCTGTCACCGGCGGAGGCCGCGGAGTTCGCCCGCATCGCCCAGCCGCGCGCGGGGCGGTATGAGTTCGCGGGGCTGGTGCTGGAGATCGAGAAGTCGCTGATCCGCAACCCGGAGGGCGAGGTCGTCGAGGAGATCGGCTGATCAGCGGCGGGCACTGACCAGGTGACCCTCCCAGGGTGGCCGTCGCCACACTGGTCACATACCCCCTGGGGGTATAAGCTCCCTCCTGAACACAGGGAGGAACACCATGGACCACAGCAGTCACGGCAGCGGGCACGGCAGCGGGCACGGCCAGGACCAGATGCAGCACACCGGCCACGAGCACCATCAGATGGACCACGCGCAGATGGACCACGCGCAGATGGACCACGCGCAGATGGACCACGCGCAGATGGACCACAGTGCGCACGCCGCACACGGAGCGCAGGGGGTTCACGGCGCTCACGGCGCTCACGGCGCGCAGGGTTCGCGGGTGCCGTGGTCGACGGCGATCCAGGCGACGCTGCACTGCTTGCTCGGCTGCGCCATCGGTGAGGTGCTGGGCATGGTCCTCGGCACGGCGTTCGGCCTGCACAACGCGGCGACCGTGGTGCTGTCGGTCGTCCTGGCCTTCGTCTTCGGGTACGCCCTGACGATGCGCGGTGTGCTGCGCGCCGGGGTGGATTGGCGTACCGCGGTGAAGGTGGCGCTGGCGGCCGACACGGTGTCGATCGCCGTGATGGAGCTGCTGGACAACACCGTGATGGTGACCGTGCCGGGCGCGATGGACGCCGGCCTGACCAGTGCGCTGTTCTGGGGCGCGCTCGCGTTCTCGCTGGTGGTCGCGTTCTTGGTGACCACGCCGGTGAACCGCTGGCTGATCTCGCGCGGCAAGGGGCACGCGGTGGTGCACCAGTACCATTGACGATCATGGGCGACCCGAACGGTACCGAACGCGTCGACGTCATCGACTTCGGACGGCCGTCACCCCGGAGGCGAACCGGGGTGACGGCCGTCGTCGTGCTCGTGGTCGCCGTGGTGATCGGGGTCGGCTACCAGCTGCTCGATCAGCCGGAGAAGACGAGCCCGACGCCGCAGCCGTCCACCAGTTCGGCAGCGGGCGGTCCGCTCGAAACGGGGGGAGGCCGCTGCTGGTCCCAGGATGGCAACCGGCTGCAGCTCGGCGTACAGGTGCGGAATCCGGCCGGCGAGGCGGTGCTCCAAGGGCTCCAGGTCGATCTGCCGCTCGGCGGGCTGCGGCAGATCAGCGCGGCCTGGGGCGACTGCGGGGAGCCGTCCGCACAGGACGCCACTACCGAACTCCGGGTCGGCCCGGGTGCGACCGCCTGGCTGTCCGCGACCTTCGAGCTGCTCGAGAAGTGCCCGGCGCCCTATCCGGTGCGGTTCATCGTGGCGTACCTGGACGGCGCGGGCATCGCCCGGCAGGACCTCATCGGCTCGTTCCCCGACCTCGGCGGAGTGCCCTTCCCCGGCTGCTCCGGCTGACGGCCACCTCGCTGGGAGGGGGCCGGCCCCGGCGGTGCGGGCCGGGGCCGGCGTTCGAGCGAGGGGTGGTTCACATCAGGCGCGATACGCGTTCCAAGCGCTCAGCATGCGGGTCGCCTGCCCGGCCGTGAACTCGTACATGCACGAATCGTAGGTGTAGTCCATGAAGTTGTGGATGGGGTCGACGCCCGACTGCGTGCACGTGTCCCGACCGGTCGGGCACGCGTACGCCGCCGACTTCTCGCGCGGGGTGTCCGAGACGCTGTCACCGGTGGCGCCACAGGCTCCCTGGAACGTGTGGTAGAGGTTCAGCCAGTGGCCGATCTCGTGCGTCGCGGTGTCGCCGAGGTTGTAGTTGGTGGCGCTGCCGCCCGGCAGGGACTCGTCGAGGATGACCACGCCGTCGTAGGTGCCGATGCTGCTCGTCGGGAAGGTCGCCCAGCCGAGCAGGTCGTCGGAGAGGTCTCCGGTGTAGATGTTGAGCGTACCGTCGCCGCCAGTCCGCAGCGCGGCCTTCATCGCGGTCTCGGTGGACGAGCCGTACACGATCGGGTACCAGGCCGCGTTGGTCCGGCGGTCGATCGACTGCAACGTGAACTGGAACGACGTGTTCGTCGCGTACGCCGCGTTGAGGACGGCGATCTGGTTGGTGATCCAGCTGTCCGGGATGTTGCCGTTGGCCTGCGTGCCATCCTCGCTGATCACGTGGAACACCACGGGAATCGTGATGACGGCCTGGATGCCGATGTCGGCCGTCGCGCTGCGGGCCGACACCCGGGCGGCGAAGTCCTTCTCGCGTTCGGCTACCTGGGCGGCGGTCAGCTCGTTCGGGTCGTGCCGGGCCGCGGAACCGTTGCGGGACCGCGCGTCGGCGGCACCGGCGGCCTCCGGGTCATAGCAGGCGGCGTCAGGTGCGGCGGCTGCGACGAAGGCGGCGGGCGCGCCGGTCAGGATGGCCGCGGCGGCCATCATGGTGAGCCCGGCCGCACTGATCGTTCGGCGGATGCGCATACGTTACCTCTTCCTCCCCAGTGGCCCCACGGGGTGAGCGGAGCCACGTCCATCGATGAAGAGGAGCGTATTGCGAATTTCGAGATATCGAAATATTGGACACTGTTAAGTGTCTATTGCGGCTGGCTGGGAACCAGCCGGGAGCCTGACATACGGCTCGGCGGCGACCGTTCCCGGCCGCCGCCGAGGTGGCCGACGAAGTCAGCCGGCGATCGAGCCGACTGATCAGGCGGTCGGCGCCGCGGGCGGCAGCGGACCGGCCGGCGTGACGGTCACCGGCGCGGTCTCCTCCGACGGCATCAGGATCCAGAGGATCGGGTAGATCAGGATCTGGCTGCCCGGGATGACGAGCAGGATCAGGGCGAACAGCAGCCGCGCGGGCCACGGGTCGATGCCGAAGCGGCGGCCGAGGCCGGCGCAGACGCCGCCGAGCACGCGACCCTCGCGCGGACGGATGAGTCCTTCCTGACGCATGGACGCGTGGACGGTCTCCATGGTGATCCCCCTTTGTCGTGGTGGTATCACCAGCATCTCGCGCGGCGACGTCCCGGACATCGGGGTTCGGCCCTGGTCAGGCCCCTAGACCCGGGCTCAGGGATGCTCCGGATGCGCGGCGGCGACCGGGGCTTCGGGCTGCGCCGTGAGGTCGCTGACGTGCGTCTGGCCGTAGCCGTCGCGGTCCGGCCGGCCGTGCTCGCCCCGGGTCATCGCGAACTCCTCCTCCGGGCTGAGGATGAGCTTGTGCCGCCCCGCGACGGCGAAGTACGCGATCGCGGCGACGAACCAGATCGCCACGCCGACGACGCCGGGCCGGTAGTCGTCCCGGACGAACAGGGCGGCCAGTGAGATCAGCGCGATGACCCCCGCGACGGCCGCTCCGGCGATCCCGAGCGGGCTGCGATAGGGGCGCTCGATGCCGGGCAGGCGACGCCGCAGCAGGATGAACGACAGCATCTGCATGAAGTAGGAGATCACCCCGCCGAAGACCGCCATCGACAGCAGGGCGGCGCTGACGTTGCCGCCCAGCCACTTGTTCTCGGTCGCCAGGTAGAGCAGCAGCGCCAGGGCGTACCCGAGGACTCCCCCGCCGAGCAGCGCGACCCACGGCGTCTTGCGCTTGCCGTGGGTGATCGACAGGACGTGCGGGTAGTACCCGGCGCGCGACAGCGAATACACGTTCCGCCCGTACGCGTAGATGATCGTGTGGAAGCTGGCCACGAGCCCGGCCACGGCGACCAGGCCGAGCAGCGAGGCCGACGTGCCCTGGCCGAAGATGGTCTTGAACCCGTCGAGCAGCGGCTCGCCGGAGTCCCGCAGGCCCTCGGCGCCGGGCTTGATCCCCGTGTTGAGGAACAGTACGCCGAACGCCGCGACCAGCAGGGTGAGCAGCCCGTAGACGGTGCCGCGCGGGATGTCCCGGCGCGGGTCGTGCGACTCCTCGGCGGCCAGCGGCAGTTCCTCGATCGCCAGGAAGAACCAGATCGCGAACGGCAGCGCCAGGAAGACGCCGCTGAACACGCCGAACGGGAACCAGCTGGAGTTGCCGGGATCGGGCGCGATGTTGAGGGCGTTGGCGGAGAAGTCGAGGTCCGGGATCGCCGCGACGAAGAACACCGCGAGGATCGCCAGCGCCAGTACGCAGATCACCACGGTGAACCGCATGGTCATCTCGATGCCGGCCAGGTTGAGCAGCAGGAAGATCGCGTAGCAGATCAGCCACCAGACCGGCTGCGGGATGCTGACCCCGACCAGGTCGTCCACGATGGACTGAAGGTAGCTGCCGATGAAGGTGACCACGACGGCCGGGGTGACGATGTACTCGATGCTCTCGGCGACGCCGGTGATGAACCCGCCCCAGGGACCCATCGCCGATCGCGCGAACGAGTACGCCCCACCGGTGTGCGGCAGCGCCGGGGACATCTCCGCGATGCTGAAGCAGAGCCCGAAGTACATGACCGAGATGACGACGGTGGCCACGAGCAGGCCACCGAAGCCGCCCGCGTCGAGCCCGAGGTTCCAGCCGGAGAACTCGCCGGAGATGACCGCCGCGACGCCGAGCGCCCAGAGCGACCACACCCCGGCATGCCGGCGTAACGCGCGTTGAGCGAAGTATCCGCCGTCCGCCTCGCGGTAGGTGACGCCTCCAGTGCTCTGCCCGGCCATCCCGCTCACCTCAGCTTCACGTGTAGCCCCGTGTCTGCTAGCCCCGTGTCCGCTTGCCCGTGTTCGCTGCGCCGATGGGCAGAGGTTAAGTGCGATATTTAACTTGGTCAAGACACTGGCGTCACAGCCGCGTTACGCGTGCCAGATGACAATCCTGTCATCTCGTCGAGGTCGGCCCGGCAGTACGCCGACATTCCATGAGCAGGTGATCAAAAGTTACTGACCACCCTCTTGACGTCACGTCAGATTCATTGATAGGAATCTGCCATTTGGTTGGCGATCGGTGGACAGGACATCGGCCGAACGGATGTCTACCCCCACCCCGACGCTTTCGAGAGGGAAATCCGTGAAGAACACCCAACGCCTCGCCATAAGCGCGGCGATCGCGGTCGGAGGCATGGTGGTCGCGGCAACCGCGGCGACCGCCGTGAGTCCGGCCGCAGCACCGGCGCCCGTAACCCCGGCCGCCGCCTCGGCTCTTGCCGCCAACTCGGCGGCGGACCTCGTGGCCGGCAAGCCGGCCTACCTGCACGCGGGCAGCGAGGACAAGTTCGTCCAGCGCTCGGTCGTCTCCTCGGCCGGACTGCAGTACGTCCCCTACGAGCGGACCTACCGCGACCTGCGCGTCCTCGGTGGCGACTTCGTCATCGTGACCAACGCCAGCGGCCAGGTCACCGCGACCTCGGTGGCGCAGGAGCAGGCCATCAACGGCCTGTCCACCACCCCGAAGCTGTCCAAGGCGCAGGCCGAGAAGGTGGCCAAGGGCCAGCTCAAGACGGTCTCCGGCGTCGAGTCGACCGAACTGGTGGTCTACGCGATCGACGGCGCGCCGCGACTGGCGTACGAGTCGACCGTCCGCGGCACGAGCGCCGAGGGCGTCAGCCGGCTCACCGTCGACGTCGACGCGCTCACCGGCGCGGTCCTGAAGACCCGCGAGCGGGTCATGAGCGGCACCGGCACAGGCTGGATCAACGGCTCGGTGACGATCAACACCACCCTGTCGGGCAGCACGTACTCGATGACCCACTCGAGCGTCAGCAACATGCCTTGCCAGGACGCCTCCACCAACACGACGTTCAGCGGCTCGGACGACGTGTGGGGCAACGGCACCGGCACCAACAAGGAGACCGGCTGCGTCGACGCGTTCTACGTGGCGCAGAAGGAAGCCGCGATGCTGAGCTCCTGGCTCGGCCGCAACGGCATGAACGGCTCGGGCGGCGCCTGGCCGATCCGTGTCGGCCTCAACGACCAGAACGCTTACTACGACGGCACCCAGGTCCAGATCGGCAAGAACACCGCCGGTCAGTGGATCGGCTCGGCTGACGTCGTGGGCCACGAGATGGGTCACGGCATCGACGACACCACCCCGGGTGGCATCTCGAACGGCAACACCCAGGAGTTCGTCGCCGACACCTTCGGCGCGGCCACCGAGGCGTTCGCCAACAACCCGAACGACCCGGCGGACTACCAGGTCGGCGAGGAGATCAACCTCGTGGGCAGCGGCCCGATCCGGTACATGTACAACCCCTCGCTCGCCGGTGACGACAACTGCTACTCCAGCAGCATCCCGGGCGAGGAGGTGCACGCGGCGGCCGGTCCCGGCAACCACTGGTTCTACCTGCTCGCCGAGGGCACCAACCCGACCAACGGCCAGCCCACCAGCACCACCTGCAACGGCTCGACCGGCCTGACCGGCGTCGGCATCCAGACCGCGATCAAGATCATGTACAACGCGATGCTGATGAAGACGTCGAGCAGCTCGTACCTGAAGTACCGGACCTGGACGCTGACGGCGGCCAAGGCCCTCGACGCGACCTGCGGTCTGTTCAACAAGACCAAGGCCGCGTGGGACGCGGTGAGCGTGCCGGCACAGACGGCCGACCCGACCTGCACCTCGGGCACCCCGTCGCCGACCCCGTCGACCACCGCGACCAGCAGCCCGTCGCCGACCCCCAGCGGCACCTGCTCCGGCCAGAAGCTGCTGAACCCGGGCTTCGAGTCCGGCTCGGCGAACTGGACGGCCACCTCGGGCGTCATCGACAGCAGCACCAGCCAGCCGTCGCACTCCGGCACCTACAAGGCCTGGATGGACGGCTACGGCACCACGCACACCGACACGCTGCAGCAGGCCGTCGCCATTCCGGCGGGCTGCAAGGCGACGCTGACCTTCTACCTGCACATCGACTCTGCCGAGACCACCACCTCGACGCAGTACGACAAGCTCACGGTCACCGTCAACGGCACCAGCGTGGCGACCTACTCCAACCTCAACAAGGCGACCGGCTACGTCCTGCGTACCGTCACCATCTCCGCGTACGCCGGAACCACCGCGACCCTGAAGTTCACCGCAGCCGAGGACTCCTCGCTGCAGACGTCGTTCGTCATCGACGACACGGCGATCACGCTCAGCTAGTCGCAGTTCGATGATCAGGGTCATTTCCCCGTTGCCATGGCGACAGGGAAATGACCCTGATCATGTCTGTCGGTAGACATGCCCGCCGGTAGACATGTCCGCCGGTAGAGCGGTCCGCGTCAGCTGCCGAAGGAGCGGGCGAACCGGCGCTTCAGGGGCGGCACCGCGCTCATCGTCCACAGCACCGTGCGGAACATCGTGCGCCCGAAGCGGTTGGCCGAGGCGGCCTGCCGGGCGTTGCGCAGGGACTGCTTCACCGCGGCGAAACCGTAGTCGCGCATCTGCCGCTCGTACTCGGCCACCGCGGCAGCCTGCGACAGCAGTCCACTCTCGACGGCGATGAGCTGCCTGCGCAGCAGATCGGCGTCGCGCAGGGCGGTGTTCGCCCCGATCCCGGCCATCGGCGTCATGTTGTGGATGGCGTCGCCGAGCAGCGTCACCGGGCCGGTCGGCCACGGGTCCACCGGCGTCGCCGACCGGATGCGGACGACGTTCACCGTCGCCGGGTCGGAGCCGCCGATCAGGTCGCGCAGCTCCGCCGACCAGTCCGGGGTGCGATCCAGGATCAGCCGCGTCAGCGCTTCCCCGTCGTAACCGTCCACATCCGACGGGAACTGGGCCGAGGCGTCGGCGTACGCCCAGAAGGTGTAGTCGGCGGTGTTGTCGAGCAGGAACCCCTCGGGCAGGTTCGCGTCCGGCGCGACGGTCGCCCGGTCATGCCGCCACACGGCGGTGAAGAGGTTGCCGCGCCCGGCCGGGATCACCAGATTCGCGTCCCGGGTCAGCTGCTGCGGCAGCCGGGCGAGGGCGGACTCGGTCAGCCGGTGCTTGCCCGCGACGGCGGTCACGCCGGTGTCGATGCGGTCGGCGTGCGGCAGCAGCTGCCGGCGTACGCGTGAATTGGCGCCGTCGGCCCCGACGAGCAGGTCGCCGGTGGCGCTGGAGCCGTCCTCGAAGTACGCCGTGACCCGCCCGTCCGGCGTGGTGTCGTAGCGGGTGAAGGTCTTGCCGAGGTGCAGGACGTCGTCGAGCCCGGACAGCAGCACCTGGCGCAGGGAGATCCGGCTGACGCCGTAGTGCTGCTCGGCCGGATCGGGCGAGACCGCGAGGTCCTCGTGCGAGATGTGCAGCAGGTTGACGAATCGCTCGGTGGTGAACCCGAACCCGCCGTCGCCGGTCGACACGGTGTCGAGGAACGCCTGCCAGGCCGCCGGTTCCAGGCACTCGTGCAGCGCCCGGGAGCCGTGCGGGTTGATGTGGATGCGGTAGCCCTGGAGCCACTCGGTCCGTGTCTGGGACCGCTCGTAGACGGCGACCGGGATGCCCGCCCGGCGCAGCCCGTGCGCCAGGGCGAGCCCGCCGATGCCGCCGCCGATGATCATGACCGTCTGCTTCACGGCCGCCAGTATCATCCAGTCGCATGTCAGTTTCAAGTGTTTGTGTGATTAGATCAGACAGTTAGCGGACACAGTCACAACCGCTACGCTCGGACCATGAGCCAACCGCGCCGGTCACCCCGGGCCGAAGACCGCAAACGCGACCCCGAGCGGACCCGCGAGCGCATCCTCGACGCCGCGCTCGCGGAGTTCGGCGAGCACGGGTACGCCGGCGCCCGGATCAGCGCCATCGCGAGCCGAGCCGGGGTGAACCAGCAGCTCATCTCCTACTACTTCGAGGGCAAGGAGGGCCTCTACCGGGCAGTCGTCGGCCGCTGGCCGCAGTTGTCCGGCCCCAGCAATCAGCCCGGCATGCCGATACACGAAGTCGTCGGCAACTTCCTCCGGATGAACGTCGACAACCGGGCCTGGTCCCGGCTGCTCGCCTGGCAGGGCCTGACCGGCGGCACCGAGTCCAACGCAGCCGAGTCCAACGCAGCCGAGTCCAGCGCGGCTGAGACCAGCCCGGCCGAGCCCAGCGGAGCCGAGCCCAACGGAGCCGAGGGCGAGGGAAAGGCCGGGCCGGACCCGTTCTTCCAGGCGGTCCTCGACGACGTCCAGCGTCGCCAGCGCGACGGGGAGATCGCGGCCGACCTCGACCCGGCGTATCTGCTGCTGGTGCTCTTCTCCGCGACGATGGTGCCGACTGTGCTGCCGCAGATCGCGGGCCAGCTGACCGGGCTCGCCGCCGACACGCCCGAGTTCCTGGACGCCTACGCGGAGCAGATCCGACGCATCGTCGAACACCTTCGGTGAAGCCCGCGGCCTACGGCGATGGGAAGCTGAGGAGCTGTCGGGAAAGACTTGCCGGGCACCTTCGGCGAAGAGTTGCTGAGCGGGGTGGCGGATCGCTACGCTCTACACCTTGGGCCGTCTGTCACGGCACAGCAAAGCGAGGCATCTGTCAACACCGCCTCTGCCATTAGAGCCACGGGAGCGCCACTTGTCAAGCCCATCGCACGAAAAAACCGCCGAAGCGCGCGAGATCACCCCGGAGACGGACCCGGTCGCCGAGGAGCAGGCGGTCGTCACGATGCTCTACGGCCACCTCGACAAGCTGCGCGAACAGGCCGACGAGCGGCTGGCGGCGGCGCTGCGGCAGACCGGCGGCACGCAGCAGGAGCGCTCGCAGCGCGAGAGCACCGTCCTGATGCACACCGAGCAGCAGGCGCAGTACTCGGCCGTCGAAAGTGGACTCGTCTTCGGCCGGCTGGACCTCGCCGCACCGGACGACGCCGACCCGATCAGCAGCACCCGGCACATCGGCCGCATCGGGATCTTCGACGAGGAGCACGACTTCGAGCCGCTGCTGCTGGACTGGCGTGCCCCGGCGGCGCGGCCGTTCTACCTGGCCACGGCGGCCGCTCCGGACGGCGTACGCCGTCGCCGGCACATCCGGACGCACGAGCGGGACGTCATCGGCGTCGACGACGAGGTGCTGGACCTGGCCGAGGCGGCCCAGGGCGACCAGCACCCGCACGAGTCGCTCACCGGTGAGGCGGTGCTGCTGGCCGCGCTGGGCGCGAAGCGTACCGGGCGGATGAAGGACATCGTCGAGACGATCCAGGCCGAGCAGGACCAGATCATCCGGGCCGACCTGAGCGGCGTACTCGTCGTCCAGGGCGGCCCCGGCACCGGCAAGACCGCCGTCGCGTTGCACCGGGCGGCGTACCTGCTCTACACGCACCGCCGGGAGCTGTCGAGCCGCGGCGTGCTCGTCGTCGGCCCGAACGCCACGTTCCTGCGCTACATCGCGCACGTGCTGCCGTCGCTCGCCGAGACCGGGGTCCTGCTGCGTACGCAGGCCGACCTGTTCCCCGGCGTCCACGCCGGGCACGAGGAGCCGGACGCCGTGGCCGAGATCAAGGGCCGCGCCGTGCTGGCCGACGTGCTGGCCCAGGCGGTACGCGATCGGCAGCGGGTGCCCGACGACTACCTGGAGATCGTGATCGATCAGGATTCGCTGCGGCGCACAGTGCTGCGGCTCGACCGGGCGGTGGCCGAGGACGCGCGGGCGGCCGCCCGGAGCTCCGGCAAGCCGCACAACCTGGCCCGGGAGACCTTCGACGCCGAGGTCATCCACGCGCTGTCCATGCAGCTCGCGGAGGAGATCGGCACCGACCCGTTCGCTGACGACCCGCTCGGCGGCAACGACGCGCCCGGCGACCCGCTGCTGCTGGAGGAGGCCGACCTGGCCGAGTTCCGCCGGGAACTGCGCGAGGAGCCCGGTGTGCAGGCGGCGTTGGACTGGTGCTGGCCGATCCTGAGCCCGCAGCGGCTGGTCGGCGACCTGCTCGGCTCGGCGGAGCGGCTGGCCACGGCAGCGGCGAAGCTGCCCGTCGAGGAGCGTGCCAAGCTCCACCGGTCGCGGGGTGACGCCTGGACACCGGCCGACGTGCCGCTGCTGGACGAGGCGGCCGAACTGCTCGGCGACGACGACCGGGACGCCCGGGCGCTCGCCGAGCGGACGCGCCGGCAGCTCGACGCGTACGCCGCCGGGGCGTTGCAGATCCTGCACGGTTCCCGGTCCATCGACCTCGAGGACGAGATCGATCCCGAACTGCTCACCGCGGCGGACCTGCTCGACGCGGCCCGCCTCGGTGGACGGCAGGAAGAGGTCGATCGGCGTACGGCGGCCGAGCGCGCGGCGGCGGACCGGCGCTGGGCGTACGGGCACATCATCGTGGACGAGGCCCAGGAGTTGTCGCCGATGGCGTGGCGGCTGCTCATGCGGCGCTGCCCGAGCCGGTCGATGACCGTCGTCGGCGACGTCGCCCAGACCGGCGTGATCGGCGGGGCGACGTCCTGGCAGGACGTGCTCGGGGCGTACGTCGCCGACCGCTGGCGGCTCACCGAGCTGACCGTGAACTACCGGACCCCGTCGGAGATCATGGCGCTCGCCAGCGGCGTCCTCGCGGCCATCGACCCGGCCATGCCAGTACCCCGATCGGTCCGCGACAGCGGTGAGCAGCCTTGGCTGGCCACTGTGGACCCCGATACCCTGATCGCCGAGCTGACCCGGGCGGTGGCGACCGAGGCCAAGCTGGTCGACGGCGGGCGCGTCGGCGTCCTGGTCCCGGCGACGCGCCTGCCCGCGTGGGGCGGCGCGATCGCCGAGGCCGTGCCCGGCGCGGCGGTCGGCGACGAGTCCGATCTGGACTCCGACGTGGTGGTGCTCTCCGTACGGCAGGCCAAGGGCCTGGAGTTCGACACGGTGATCGTCGCCGATCCGGCCGGCCTCGTCGCCGAGTCCGTGCGCGGGCTCAGCGACCTCTACGTCGCGCTCACCCGCTCGACCAACCGCCTAGGAGTCCTCTCCCCCGGCCCCCTCCCCGCCGAACTGCGGTGATCATTGCGCCGGCCACGCTGTTTCCGCGGACAAATCGCCGCGTGAAGCGACTGACTGCACTCCTGGCGGCTCGGCGCGAGCGCCTCCCTGGCGGCCGGCGCAATGATCACGCGAGGACCGCTACAGGACGGTGAGGGCGACGACTCGGCGGCTCCACGGGCGGACGGTGACGCGTACGGTGTCACCGGGCCGCCCGCCCAGGCCGGACGGCCGCGCCCAGGCCACCGTCCGGTCTCCCGACCCGTCGTCCACGGCCAGGTAGGACCGGTCCGGGTCGTCCTTGCCCAGCACGGTCCCGGTCCACCGTTCCACCCACAACACCTGCGCGTCGAAGGTCCGGACGGTCGCGAGGTCCAGCATCGCGCGGATCAACTTGTACGCACCCAGCAGCGCCAGGAGTGTCCCCACCGTCACCAGCACCGTGTGCGCGAGCTGAACCTCGATTCGGTCCCGGAACCAGATCAGCAGTACGCCGACCCCGAGCGTGACGAGGGCCTGCCGGACGAGCCGGGCGGTGGGCTTGCCGTAGCGCGGCCACAACCGGGGATAGCGGACGCGGATGCGATGCCACTCGCCGCCGAACGAGGACCAGACGCGTTTGCGGTCGCCGAGGCCGAGGTGCAGGACGCCGGTGACGACCCGGTTCACCCCGAGCGCGGCTCCGTAGGACAGGTAGCGATCCCACATCGCGACCGCCGAAGGCGGCAGATCCGCGAACGCCTCATGGCCGTGCAGCCAACCGCGTACGCCGAGCCACCGGGCGGCGACCTCACGGCCGGCCGGGGTGTCCCGTTCGCCCTGGTCGGCCACGGCCGCGGAGCTGAAGACGCCGAGCGAGATCAGGAACGCCGCGATGGCCGCGCCGACGGCGCCACCGGTGTTGTCGCCGCCGCCCTCGGCCGGCTGCAAGGACAGCCAATGGAAGACGGCCCAAGCGATCACCAGGGACACCCCGGCGGCCAGCGCCATCAGTCCGGTGACGAGAGCCGGTGGGAAACGCCGCTGGGACAGCCCGAGGCGGCGCGCCTCCGCGACGATCGCACCCCGGAGCCGCTTGTCCCACGTCTGGGCCTGACCCTCGTCGCGGAAGGTCAACGCGGACACCGGCAGGACGCCCCCGTGCGCGAGATGCTTGACGCGATCGAGGATCTGCCGCTCGAACGGCAGCAATCCGGTGTCCGGCTGTTCGCGTACATGAATGGTCGTCTGAAGTGGATCGTCACCGGGCTGGCGCAGCTCGAGATGCCCGCGGGCCGCGAGGTCCACGAGCGTGGCCTCGCCCGCGTCCTCGGTGATCTCCCATCCGGAGGCGATGAGACTGACCACGGCGGGCGGTTCCGCGCCGAGGTCCGGTGTGGACGGTGCAGGGTGGACGCCGCGCGGCCGGGTGACCAGCCGGGCCGCCTCGAACGCGCCGTACCAGGCAGCCGTCGCCGCCGCCGCGAGCCCGGCGTCGAGAAGGTGGACGTTCATCAGAATCGGACCTGGACCGGACCCCGCTCCGCACCGGCCGCCTCGAAGAACTCGGCCGTCCGGAAGCCGGTCGCCCCGGCGACCAGGTTGGTCGGCAGCGACTCGACGGCGTTGTTCAGCGACTGCACGGCGGTGTTGTAGAACTGCCGGGCGTAGGCGATCTTGTCCTCGGTGGTGGCGAGTTCGCTCTGCAGCGCGAGGAAGTTCTGGTTGGCCTGGAGCTGCGGGTACGCCTCAGCCAGCGCGAAGATCCGGCCCAGCGCCGAGGTCAGCGCGTTCTCGGCCGCCGACGCCCCCGCCACGCCCTGCGCCGACATCGCGGCCGTACGCGCCTGCGCGACCGCCTCGAAGGTGGCGCGCTCGTGGTCGGCGTAGCCGCGGACCGTCTCGACCAGGTTCGGGATGAGGTCGTGCCGGCGCTTGAGCTGCACATCGGTCTGTGCCCAGGAGGCGCGGACCTGGTTGCGCAGCCGGACGAGCCGGTTGAACGCCGAGACGAACCAGACGACGAGCAGGATCACGAGGAGGACAGCGACGATGCCGATGATCAAACCGGGGGACATGGCTTTCATGAAGCCTGTTGTAGACAGTCCCCGCAAGGTCCGTTCGTCCGCACGGCTCCGCCGTTCGGGGCAGAATGCGGGGTATGCAGTTGCCGGTGATGCCGCCAGTCTCCCCGATGCTGGCCAAGCCCGTGAAGGGCATCGGCGCCCTGGACTCGGCCGGGGCGATGAGTTTCGAGCCCAAGTGGGACGGCTTCCGGTCGATCGTGTTCCGCGACGGCGACGAGGTCGAGATCGGCAGCCGCAACGAGCGGCCGATGACGCGCTACTTCCCGGAGCTCGTGGCGGCGTTCCAGGAGAATCTGCCGCCGCGCTGCGTCGTCGACGGCGAGATCGTCCTGATCTCCGGCGACCGCCTGGACTTCGAGGCGCTCCAGCTGCGGCTGCACCCGGCGGCCAGCCGGGTCAACCTGCTCGCCGGGCAGACGCCGGCGTCGTTCGTCGCCTTCGATCTGCTGGCGCTGGGCGACCAGGACTGCACCCGGCTGCCCTTCGAGCAGCGCCGGGGCCTGCTGGAGCAGGCGTTGTCGGGCGCGCAGCCGCCGATCCACCTGACCCCGGCGACGACGGACCGCGTACTGGCCGAGGAGTGGTTCCACCAGTTCGAGGGAGCCGGGCTCGACGGGCTCATCGCCAAACCGCTCGCCGGGGCGTACGAGTCGGACAAGCGCACGATGTTCAAGATCAAGCACGAGCGGACGGCGGACTGCGTGGTCGCCGGCTATCGGCTGCACACCAGCGGCCCGGACCGGATCGGGTCGTTGCTGCTGGGGCTCTACAACGACGACGGGCAGCTGGCGAGCGTCGGAGTGATCGGCGCGTTCCCGATGGCCAAGCGCATCGCGCTCTTCGAGGAGCTGCAACCGCTCGTGACCACCTTCGACGACCATCCGTGGAACTGGGCCAAGCTCGTGCCCGAAGGCGGGCGTACGCCTCGGGGGTCGGAGTACAGCCGATGGAACGCCGGCAAGGACCTCTCCTTCACACCGCTGCGTCCTGAGCGGGTGGTGGAGGTGCGCTACGACCACATGGAAGGGCCACGCTTCCGGCATACGGCCCAGTTCGTCCGCTGGCGTCCCGACCGGGAACCCGAGTCCTGCACGTACGCCCAGCTCGACGAGCCGGTGAAGTTCGAGCTGGCCGACGTCCTGGGGCTACCGGGCGCGTAGCCCGTCCACGACCACCTGCAACATCGGCTCGGCCAGTTCGGGCGCGTTCTCGCTGCCCACCGCGACGCTGTGGGTCAACCGCAGGAGCACCGCCGGGTCGACGTCCTCGCGTACGTCGCCGGTCTCCTGCGCCGCTCGAAGCAGCTTGCCCAGCCCGCCCCGCAGGGTGTCGCGGCAGAACGTCAGGACCTCGCCCTCGCTGTCCAGCGTCGCCTTCACCGCCACGCCGAGGCCGCGCTTGCTCTTGGCGTAGTCCACCTGGACCCGGAGGAAGGCGGTGAGCGCCTCCATCGGCGGCAGCGTCGCCGCGAACTCCTCGGCCTGGGCCGCCAACCCCTCGACGCCCTCCTGGTAGACCGCGCCGAGGAGGTCTTCACGGTTGGCGAAGTGGCGGTAGAGGGTGCCGGGCCCGACGCCCGCGCGCTTGACGATGTCGTCGAGGGAGGCCTTCTCGCCGTTCTCGGTGAAGGCGTCACGGGCGGCTTCGATCAGCCGCTCCCGATTACGCCGCGCGTCGGCCCGCAAGGCTCACTCCCTTTATCCGGAGAGATTCTCCGGATAGACTTGCGAACCGGAGAACTCCTCCATATGCTAACTCACGAACGTAACCGGAGATAGTCTCCGTTTATGCGTTCGTCGAGGAGTTCCTCATGTCTCAGCAGACCCTGCCCACTCGCACCGCGCCCGGAAACGTGCGGCCCGGCGCACCGGCTCGCGAGGCGCCGCCGCACCGGCCCGGACTCGCCCTGGCGATCGTGCTCACCTGCCAGCTGATGCTGATCCTGGACGCGACCGTCATGAACGTCGCGCTCCCCCGTATCCAGTCCGACCTCGGGTTCACCGCCGCGGGGCTGTCCTGGGTGATGACGGCGTACTCGCTGACCTTCGGCGGCCTGCTGCTGCTCGGCGGCCGGATCGGCGACATCTTCGGCCGCCGCCGGGCGTTCGTCGCCGGCGTCGCGCTGTTCACCGCCGCCTCCCTGGTCGGCGGGTTCGCCACCTCGGCCACCTGGCTCATCGCCGCCCGGCTCGCCCAGGGCGTCGGCGCGGCGCTCGCCGGGCCGAACACGATCGCCCTGGTCACCACCACGTTCACCGAGACCAAGGCGCGCATCCGCGCCCTGGCGCTGCTCTCCGGCATCGCCAGCGCCGGGTTCGCGATCGGGCTGATCCTGGGCGGCATCCTCACCCAGGCCGCCTCCTGGCGCTGGGTGCTCTTCGTCAACGTGCCGTTCGGCATCGCCGCCGTCCTGCTCGCACCCCGGTTCGTCCGGGAACCCGAGCGGCACCCGGCGCGGCTGGACATCCCGGGCGCGCTGACCGCGACCGCCGGGGTCGCCGCACTCGTCGCCGGATTCACCCGGGCCGCCGAAGAAGGCTGGTCCGACCCGTGGACGGCCACGTTGCTCGGCGGCGGCGTACTCCTGGTGGCGGGGTTCCTCGCCATCGAGGCGCGCACCCGTCAGCCGATGCTGCCCCTGCGGCTGTTCGCCGACCGCAACCGCGCTGCGGCGTACGCGATCTTCCTGCTCGGCCCGGCCGCGATGATGTCGATGTTCTTCTTCCTGACGCAGTTCCTGCAGGACCTGCGCGGGTTCGACGCCCTGCGGACAGGGGTGGCGTTCCTGCCGATGGCCGCGGCGATGTTCGTCCTGACCCGGGCGATGCCCCGGATCCTGCCGAAGTTCGGTCCGCGGCGGCTGGCGCTCACCGGCATCCCGGTGATGATCGCCGGACTGCTGTGGACGACGCAGCTCACGGCGAGCACGGCGTACTTCCCGGGGGTGTTCGGGCCGATGCTGCTCATGGGCCTCGGTATGGGGCTCGGGTTCGTCCCGCTGACCCCGACGATCATGGCGAACGTGCCGGCGCAGGACGCGGGCGCGGCCGGTGGCGCGATGCAGACGATGCAGCAGACCGGTGCCTCGCTCGGTCTCGCCGTGCTCGTCACGGTCTTCGGCACGGCTTCCCGGCACGCGGCGTCGTCGGGCTCGTCGACGCTCGACGCGACCATCCACGGAATGACCACGGCGTTCACCGTCGCGGCCGGCTTCGCGGCGATCGCCCTGCTCGTGGCGACCACCTTCCGCAAGCGCTGACCGCTGTCAGCCCGCCGGCTCACCGCATGCTCGCCGACGCTCGCTGACGACGCCGACTTTAGCGCTGGATCAGGGTTCTCGGTCGAATCTTGGACCAAGATTCGACGCGGAACCCTGATCCAGCGCTAAAGGAACGGCTGGGGCCAAGGGCGCGGCGGGGGCCAGGGCCACGGGGGTGGCGGCCGCGGGTGGGATGGGGGAGGTCCCGGGGCGGCGGATGAGCAACAGGATCAGCGCCAGGAACGCGCACACGACGATCCCGTCCAGCCAGTAGTGGTTCGCCGTGGCCACCACGACGAGGGTGGTGATGATCGGATGGGCCAGCCACAGCCACCGCCACCGCGACCGGGTCATGACGATCAGGCCCAGTGCGACGACCACGGCCCAGCCGATGTGCAGCGAGGGCATCGCGGCGTACTGGTTGGCGAGGGTGTCGGTGTCGGGCTCGGAGTAGACCGACGGCCCGTAGATCGCGGCGGTGTCGATCAGGCCGAACGCTCCGACGAGGCGCGGCGGCGCGAGCGGGAACAGCACGTGGACGGCGAGCCCCGCCGCGGTCAGCCCGGTCAGCACCCGCCGGACCCACAGGTAGTACGCCGGTCGTCGCAGATAGGTCCAGACGAGGAACGCCGCCGTCGCCGGGAAGTGCACCCAGGCGTAGTAGGTGTTGACCACCTGGACGAACGTCGTGTTGTGCAGCATCGCCGCCTGGACGGACAGTTCGGACGGCAGCCGCAGCCAGCGTTCGGCGTTCCAGACCCGCCCGGCGTTCGCGTACGCCTCGTCGACGTGGCCGCTCGCGACCAGCCGTCCCGCCTTGTACGCCAGGAACAGCACCGTGACCAGAATCAGTTCCCGGATCGGGTGCGGCCGGGGGTCGGCCGGGGCGGCCCGGTGAACGACGCTGGGGCGGTCCAATAGCCGGGACATGAACAGATCATGCACCCGTGGATCAAGCCCGTGGGGGCAGCCGTGACCGCCCTCACGCGGCCAGCGTGCGTACGCCGAGGAAGACCAGCACCGCGGCGGCGCTCCGTCGGATGCCCGACGCCCAGCGACCAGATCGGATCATTCGCCCGACCCGGGCCAGAACCGCCGTCCAGCCACCGAGCCAGGCCGTGATGAGCACCGCGTGCGCGGTCGCGAGGACGAGGATCTGCGGCGCGAGCGCGTGCCGCGGGTCGACGAACTGCGGCACCAGGGTCAGGTAGATCGAGGCCGCCTTCGGATTGAGCACGTTGCCCAGGTACGCCTGCCGGAACGCGGGCCGCTCGGGGCCCGTCGGCGAACCGAGCGAAGACGCCGGTCGCGGCGCCCGCCAGGTCCACAGCCCGAGACCGACGAGATAGACCGCCCCCGCCACGCGTACCACCAGGAATGCCTGACTGGACTGCATGACGACCGCCGCGAGCCCCACCATCGCGAGCAGCGCGTGGGTGTAGATGCCCGTGACCGTGCCCGCCACCACCGGCAGCGCCCGGCGCGGGCCTCGCACCATCAGCAGCGCGAGGCTCGCCCCGGGCGTCGCGATCAGCGGGAGGATCGCGAGCAGGAATCCGGCGACCATCAGACGACGACTCGGTAGTGCGTCGTCAGCACGCCATCGCTCAGCACGTGGTAGGCCAGCCCCGGGGGCGCGTCGAGGTCCGCGAGCGCCGCGCCCTCCCAGGGCAGCCGCAGCGTCCACGTCACCGCCGGGCCGACGAGCACGGGCCGGCCCGCGAAGGTCGAGACCGCGGCCGTGTGCGCGTGCCCGGTGATCAGGGCTACGACCGACGGGTACGCCGAGAGCAGCTCGGCCAGCTCGGCTTCGCGCTGGAGCCGGTAAGCGTCCGGCAACGGGTGGTGCATGGCGGCGGGTGGGTGGTGGAAGGCGAGGAAGGCCGGGGCGTCTCGGTGCTGGTCGAGGGTGGCCGTGATCCAGGCGGTCGTCTCGTCGTCGAGGAGACCGTCGTCGTTGCCCGGGACGCTGGAGTCGCACATGAGGACCACCGCGTCCTTGATCTTGTGCAGTTCGTTGATCGGCCCGGCCGACGGCGGCTCGCCCAGCAGGAACTCCCGGTACGCCGGTCGCGCGTCGTGGTTGCCGGGGCACCACAGCACCGGGGCTGGGAAGTCGTTCAGCAGCTCGGCGGCTTCGGCGTACTCGGCCGGGGCGGCGGTGTCGGCGATGTCGCCCGTGACGAGCAGGGCGTCCACTAGCTGCGGCAGATTCCGCAGGTACGCCACGGTCTTCGCGGCCCGCTCGGTGGCGCGCGCGGTGCCGTCGAGGTGGAGGTCGCTGATCTGGGCCAGCAGCAGCATGGAGATCTCCCTAACGGTAAAACTGTCTTTTGCCGTTAGGCACGCTAGCGTACGCTTCATCGCATGGTCAACACGGTGGCGCTCGATCTCGCGAGCACGATCCGGCACGACGGCGACGGAGGCGTCCTCGACACTTTGACCTCGGTCGACGGGCTGGAAGCCCTCCTGGCCGACGTCGGTCTCGTCGACGTCGCGGCCTCTGACGCGTTGCTCGTCCGAGTCGTCGAGGTACGCGCGGCGACCCGGGCGCTGTTCGCCCGTGCGGTCGAGCCGGGGCCGCCGAGCCGGGCGGACGCCAATCGCCTGATGCCCCTGGACGACGCCGTGGCGCTGATCAACCGCTCTGCGGCACTGGCTCCGGTGACGCCGGCCCTGTCCTGGCCGCCTTCGTCCACAATGCACACCGTCGCCGGGGTGTCGCCGGACGACGCCGTGCTCGCCACGCTCGCCCGCGCCACCATCGACTTCCTCACCAGCCCGGACGCCGCCGAACTACGCGCCTGCACGGCACCCCGATGCGTTCGGTACTTCGTGAAGGGCCACGGACGGCAGGAGTTCTGCAAGCCGTCGTGCAGCAACCGGGCTCGCGCCGCTCGCCACTATTCGCGTACGCACGCCGCTTGACGCTCGCTCTGCTCGCTCGGCCACGCTCGGCCACGCTCGGCCACGCTCGACGCCCGCTCCATGATCGTCGGCTGCCGCCGTTCAACGCGGTCGCGGCCTCCATGATCGTCGGCTGCCGCCGTTCTTGGAGCTCTAAGCGCCACGATCGTCGGCCACCGACGATCTCGCGCCGATCGATCCGACCGGCTCAGCCGGCCAGCTCACGGGCCAGCGGCAGGCCCTCGATGACCATGCGCACCAGCAGGTCGTAGCTCTCATCCACGTCCTCGGCCAGGCCGAATCCCCCGGCGACCTGGATCGAGGCGAACCCGTGACAGGCGGAACGCAACGCGCGGGCGGCATGGATGGCAGCCGAACCCTCCAGCCCGAACCCGCGCAGGACGGCGAGGAACACCGTCAGCGTCCGGACGGCCGCCTCGGCTTCCCGCGTGTTCGGTGGGGCGGCCTGCACGGTCAGGGCGTACCGGTGAGGGTTGTCCATGGCGTACGCCCGGAAGGTGACGGCGAGCGCCCGCAACGCGTCCGGCCCCGACCGGCCCACGCAGTCGGCGCCCAATCGTTCGGTCAGGTCGTCGATGATGCGTACGCGCAGCAGGCTGACCAGCTCATCCAGGTTGCGGATGTGCTTGTAGAGCGCCGGGACCGCGACCCCGGCCCGTTTCGCGACCGCGGTCAGGGTGAGCCCGGTCAGCCCGTCGTCGTCGAGGACGCCCAACGCGAGGTCCACGATCGCGCCGGGCGTCAGCCCCGCCCTAGGCATCCGCGTACTTGCTGAGGAAGGGCAGGATCACGTCGGCCACCCGCTGCGGCATCTGCGTGTGCGGGTAGTGCCCCGCGCCCTCGATCATCGCCACCGAGCCCAGTCCGGCGGGCATCTCGGCGACGATGCCCTCGGCCTCGGCGACCGGGCTCGGGAAGTCGGGGTCCAGCGTGCCCATCACGACCAGCGCCGGACGCTGGATGTGGGCCAGCTTCGCTCCGGCGTCGGCACCGGATGCGAAGGCCATCTTGGCCGCGGCCGCCATCCGGCCCGGTTCGCGCAGATTGCGCTCCAGCATCGCCAGCTGCCCCTCGAAGGCTGCTCCCGAGGTCCCCGGGTACGCGTGCCGCAGGTACGTCTTCCACAGCCCGGTGCTGCGGAACATCATCGAGAGCGCGATGAGCGAGAAGCCCTTCACGAAGCGCCCGTTGACGTCACCCAGCTTCATCGTGGGCTTACGCGTCCCTGGGTCGATCTCGACGATGGCCCGGACCAGTTCCGGGGCATCGGCCGCGATGATGTTGGCCGCGCCGCCGGCGAACGAGTGCCCGATGAAGATCGCCGGTTCGCCGAGGTGCCGCAGCAATGCGATGAAGTCCTTCGCACTGTCGGTCCGCGTGTAGGACGCCCAGCCCGTGCTCGACTCGCCGTGCCCGCGCAGGTCGGCGTTGACCACTCGGTAGCCCTCGTCGACCAGCATCGGGACCAGGAACCGGAAGGCTTCGCGGTTGTCGGCGAGCCCGTGGCCCAGGACCACCAGCGGCCCTTCGCCCACCACGTCGTACGCGATCGTGCCGCCCTCTACCGCCAGAAACTCGGTCATCAGACCCTCCCCTTGCCGTACATCCCGGGCTTGTTAGCCCCTGTAGCCATAAGGTTAATGCCTTTAACCAACGATTGCAAGTCCCGTGCCGTAGGTTGGGGACCATGCCGCTTACCCATCTGCGTACCCAGGTGCCAGCCGGAACCGACGGGGTACGGGTGAGGCGGAAACGCGGTCGCCTGCCCCGCGCGCCGGAATAGTTGAACCGTCAATTACTGTTGGCTTCAGCGTGACAACGACTGAGGAGAAGGCCATGGGGATGCAGTTCGGGATCTTCACCGTCGGCGACGTGACGCCGGATCCGACCAACGGCACCACGCCGACCGAGGCCGAGCGCATCAAGGCGATGACGACCATCGCGCTCAAGGCCGAGGAGGTCGGGCTCGACGTCTTCGCGACCGGTGAGCACCACAACCCGCCGTTCGTCCCGTCCTCGCCGACGACGATGCTCGGCTGGATCGCGGCCAAGACGTCCAAGCTGCTGCTGTCCACCGCGACGACGCTGATCACCACCAACGACCCGGTGAAGATCGCCGAGGACTACGCGATGCTCCAGCACCTCGCGGACGGCCGCGTGGACCTGATGCTCGGCCGCGGGAACACCGGCCCGGTCTACCCCTGGTTCGGTCAGGACATCCGCAACGGCATCGCGCTCGCCGTCGAGAACTACGCCCTGCTGCACCGGCTGTGGCGTGAGGACGTCGTCGACTGGAAGGGCAAGTTCCGTACGCCGTTGCAGTCGTTCACCTCGACGCCGGCCCCGCTCGACGGGGTTCCGCCGTTCGTGTGGCACGGCTCGATCCGCAGCCCCGAGATCGCCGAACAGGCCGCGTACTACGGGGACGGGTTCTTCGCCAACCACATCTTCTGGCCGAAGGAACACACGCAGCGCATGGTCGGCCTGTACCGGCAGCGCTTCGAGCACTACGGCCACGGCTCGGCCGACCAGGCCATCGTCGGCCTCGGCGGCCAGGTCTTCATGCGCAAGAACTCGCAGGACGCGGTCAAGGAGTTCCGGCCGTACTTCGACAACGCGCCGGTCTACGGGCACGGCCCGTCGATGGAGGAGTTCACCGCCGAGACGCCGCTGACCGTCGGCAGCCCGCAGCAGGTCATCGACCGTACGCTCGGCTTCCGCGAGTACGTCGGCGACTACCAGCGCCAGCTGTTCCTCATGGACCACGCCGGCCTGCCGCTGAAGACGGTGCTGGAGCAGCTCGACCTCCTCGGCGAGGAGGTCGTCCCGGTGCTGCGCAAGGAGTTCGCCGCGCTCCGCAAGCCGGGCGTGCCGGACGCCCCCACCCACGCGTCGCTCGTCGCTGCGGCGGCCGCCGCCAAGGACTCCACTGTGGAGGCCGTACCGGCGGGGAAGGACGGACAGTGAAGCAGCGCACCCTCGCGGTCGTGTCGGCCGGGCTGAGCCAGCCCTCCTCGACACGGCTGCTGGCCGATCGGCTCGCCGCCGCCACCAGCGGCGAGCTGGATCGGCTCGGCGTCAGCGTCGACACCACCTTCGTCGAGGTACGCGACCACGCCCACGACATCATGAACAACCTGCTGACCGGGTTCCCCGCGGCCGGGCTGCGGGAGGCGATCGACACGGTGAGCAACGCGGACGGCCTGATCGTCGTGACGCCGATCTTCAACGCCTCGTTCAGCGGGCTGTTCAAGTCGTTCTTCGACGTGCTCGACGACTCCGCGCTCATCGGGCGGCCGGTGCTGCTCGCCGCCACCGGCGGCTCGGCCCGGCACTCGCTCGCCCTGGAACACGCGGTCCGCCCGATGTTCAGCTACCTGCGCTCGCAGACCGTCCCGACCTCGGTGTACGCCGCCCCGGAGGACTGGGCCGGGGCGCCCGGCGACGCCGAGGCGAGCGGCGCGCTCGCCGACCGCATCCGCCGAGCGGCGACCGAACTGGCCGAGCTGATCGATCGGCACGAGCCGACGAAGGCGGCCGACCCGTTCGCGCTCACCACGACGTTCGAGGAGCTGCTGGGCGGCTCGTCGGACTGACCGCGCCGGCCCGCTTACGAGCTTTCCTTCTGCTCCAGGCCCACGGCGTCGCGCAGCTCGATGACGTCCTGCTTCAACGGCCGCTCGGTCGGGTCGTCCGGCGCCAGGTGGGTCATCAGGTTGGCCAGCGCCTCGGCGATCGCGTTGAGCTTGTGCTGGACCGCGTTGTTCTCCCGGGACTGGGTGTTCTGGAGCAGGGCGACCAGGAGGAACGTGATGATCGTGGTGGCGGTGTTGATCACCAGCTGCCAGGTGTCGACGTTCTGGAAGAGGAAGAACGACGGCGCCCAGATGATCACGAGCAGCACACAGATGGCGAAGAACCAGGCGCGCGAGACGAACCGCTCGGCCGCGGTCGCGAACCGGTCGAACGGGCTCACATAGGACGTCACCTGGCTCGGCATCGTCGGCTCGGCGTCGGGCTTTCGCGCCGTACGCTCGGAGGCGTCGTCCTCCCCGTGGGCGCCGTTATTCCGCGTGTCGGGCATGACCGGGCTCTACCCCGATCGGCGAGCCCGGCAAACCCGGCTATGCCAGTGGGTCGATCGACTCCAGCGCCTCGGCCGCGCTCTCGGGGTCGCCGTCCCGCAACGCCGACAACGCCTTGCGGGCGGCCGACTCCAGCTGATCCATCCGCTCCGCCTGCTGCTGGAGGAGCACGTTCTTCGCCCACATCTCGACGAACACCGAGACCTTCGCCCGCAGGATCCACGGATCGAACGGCTTCGTCAGGTAGTCGACCGCGCCGGCGGCGTACCCCCGCAGGGCCAGCCGGGCGTCCCGGTCGGCCGCGGTGAGGAAGATGATCGGGATCTGCCGGGTCCGATCGCGGCTCTTCACATGCGTCGCCGTCTCGAACCCGTCCATCCCGGGCATGTGCGCGTCCAGCAGGATCAACGCGAAGTCGTCCAGCAGCAGCTGCTTGAGCGCCGCCTCACCGCTGGCCACCGCCACCGTCACCAGCGGCATCCCCTGCAGGATGGCCTGCAAGGCGATCAGGTTGTCGTTGCGGTCGTCGACGAGCAGCACCTTCGCCGGCTGATCACCCGGCGGCCGTGCGATCGTCCGGCTCATTCGCTCTCCTTCCGCGGGCCGACCCACGTCCCCATCAGCTCGAGCAGCTCGTCGAGGTCGACCGGCTTGGTGATGTAATCGCTCGCGCCCGCCGCCACGGCCGCCTCCCGATCGCCCGGCATCGCCTTGGCGGTCAGGAAGACCACCGGCAGATCGGCGAGTCTCGGATTCCGCCGGATGATCCGGGTCGTCTCGTACCCGTCCTGGCCCGGCATCATCGCGTCCATCAGGACGATGTCGATCTCGGGGTGCCCGGCCAGCAGGCGTACGCCGTCGGAGCCGTTGTCGGCGTAGAGGACCCGCATGCCGTGCAACTCCAACGCACTGGTCAGGGCGAACACGTTGCGGACGTCGTCGTCGACGATGAGCACCGTCGTGCCGTCGAGCCGGACGCTGCCACGCTCGCCACCGGACGGGCGCTTCAGCAGGAAACGGCTGGACGGCAACGGCTCGGGCACCGGGGTGATCACCGGCCGCGCCGGGATCGTCAGCGCCGGCCGTGCCGGGGCCACCGGAGCGCGGTCCACGCGGCCCGCGAGGAACGAGCCGGGCAGCAGCAAGGTGAACACCGATCCCTCGCCGGGCGTCGACGACACGGTGATGACGCCGCCGAGCAGCCGGGCGAGTTCCCGGCTGATCGACAGGCCCAGCCCGGTGCCGCCGTAGCGCCGGCTGGTCGTGCCGTCGGCCTGCTTGAACTCGTCGAAGATGACGGCGACCTTGTCCGGCGCGATGCCGATGCCGGTGTCGCTGACCCGGAAGGCCACCACCGACGGCGCGGCGGCCAACGTGGGCTCCTCGTACTCGGTCTCGTGGGCGAGGCCGATCTCCAGCCGGACGATGCCGCTGTCGGTGAACTTGACCGCGTTCGACATGAGGTTGCGCAGGATCTGCTGGAGCCGCTGGGCGTCGGTCACCATGCCGTCCGGCATCTCCGGCGCGACCTCGACCTCCAGCTGGAGCGCCTTCTCCTCGGTCTGCGGCCGGAACGCCTGCTCGGCGTACGCGCAGATCTCGGAGAACGCCACCTGGCCGAAGTCGACGTCCATCCGGCCGGCCTCGATCTTGGACAGGTCGAGGATGTCGTCGATGAGCGCCATCAGGTCCGACCCGGCGTTGTGGATGGTGCGGGCGAACTCGATCTGCTTGTCGGTCAGGTTGTCCTCGGAGTTGTCGGCCAGCAACCGGGCCAGCAGCAACAGCGAGTTGAGCGGCGTACGCAGCTCGTGGCTCATGTTGGCCAGGAATTCCGACTTGTACTGCGAGGCGGCCGCCAGCTGCTGGGCCTTCTCCTCCAGGCCGAGCCGGGCGAGTTCGATCTCCCGGTTCTTGATCTCGATGTTGCGGTTCTGCTCGGACAGCTGAGCCGCCTTCTCCTCCAGCTCGGCGTTGGTCCGCTGCAACTCGGCCGACTGCTCGCGCAGCTCGTGCGCCAGCCGCTGAGACTGGTCCAGCAGTTCCTCCGTACGCCGGTTGGCCCGGATCGTGTTGAGCGCGACGCCGATGGTGGCGACCAGTCGATCGAGGAACTCCAGGTGCAGTGTGGAGAACGCCGTCGCACTGCCGAACTCGATCACGCCGAGCAGCGAGCCCTCGAAGAGCACCGGGACGATGACGAGGTCGCGTACCGGGATGAAGGCGGTGCCGGAGGCGATCGCCTGCCCCTCCGCTCCGGACACACTGCTGACCCGGATGGTCCGGAGATCGGCGGCGGACTGGCCGATGAGGCCCTCGCCGATGTCGAACGTGGCGTCCTCGCCGCCCGGGCCCAACCCGTACGCCGACACCCGGCGCAACGGCCGAGCGCCGTCCGGCTCGAAGAGGAAGAACGCCCCGAGGTGCGCCTCCACCAGCGGCGTGACCTCACGCATCAGCATCCGGCAGACCTCGGTCAGGTCCCGCTGCCCCTGGAGCAGCGCGCCGGTCCGGGCCAGGTTCGAGTCGAGCCAGCCCTGATCGGCGTTCTCCTTGGTGGTCTCGCCGAGCGTGATGATCATCTGGTTGATGTTGTCCTTGAGCTCGGCCACCTCGCCCTGCGCCTGGACGGCGATCCGCTGGGTCAGGTCGCCCGTCGTCACCGCCGTGGACACCTGGGCGATCGCGCGCAGCTGCGTGGTCAGCGTCGAGGCGAGCTGGTTGACGTTCTCCGTGAGGTCTTTCCACGTGCCGGAGACGCCGAGCACCTGAGCCTGGCCGCCGAGCTTGCCCTCGGTGCCGACCTCGCGGGCGACTCGGGTCACCTCGTCGGCGAAACTCGACAGCTGATCCACCATCGTGTTCACAGTGCTCTTCAGCTCGAGAATCTCACCCCGGGCGTCCACTGTGATCTTCTGCTTGAGGTCGCCCTTCGCGACCGAGGTGGTCACCTGGGCGATGTTGCGGACCTGGGCGGTCAGGTTGGACGCCATGAAGTTCACGTTGTCGGTCAGGTCGCGCCAGGTCCCGGAGACACCGCGCACCTGGGCCTGGCCGCCGAGCTTGCCCTCGGTGCCGACCTCGCGGGCGACTCGCGTCACCTCGTCGGCGAAACTCGACAGCTGATCCACCATCGTGTTCACGGTGTCCTTCAGCTCCAGGATCTCGCCTTGCGCCACGACGGTGATCTTCTGCGACAGGTCGCCCTTCGCCACGGCCGTCGCGACCTGGGCGATGTTTCGCACCTGGGCGGTCAGGTTGGACGCCATGAAGTTCACGTTGTCGGTCAGGTCGCGCCAGGTCCCGGCGACTCCGCGCACCTGAGCCTGGCCGCCGAGCTTGCCTTCCGAACCCACCTCACGCGCAACCCGCGTCACCTCGTCGGCGAAACTCGACAGCTGATCCACCATCGTGTTCACAGTGCTCTTCAGCTCGAGAATCTCACCCCGAGCGTCCACTGTGATCTTCTGCGACAGGTCACCCTGCGCCACCGCCGTCGTCACCTGCGCGATGTTCCGCACCTGCGCCGTCAGATTCCCCGCCAGCTGATTCACGTTCTCCGTCAGGTCACGCCACGTACCCGACACCCCACGCACCTGAGCCTGACCGCCCAGCTTGCCTTCCGAACCCACCTCACGCGCAACCCGCGTCACCTCGTCGGCGAAACTCGACAGCTGATCCACCATCGTGTTCACAGTGCTCTTCAGCTCGAGAATCTCACCCCGAGCGTCCACTGTGATCTTCTGCGACAGGTCACCCTGCGCCACCGCCGTCGTCACCTGCGCGATGTTCCGCACCTGCGCCGTCAGATTCCCCGCCAGCTGATTCACGTTCTCCGTCAGGTCACGCCACGTACCCGACACCCCACGCACCTGAGCCTGACCGCCCAGCTTGCCTTCCGAACCCACCTCACGCGCAACCCGCGTCACCTCGTCGGCGAAACTCGACAGCTGATCCACCATCGTGTTCACAGTGTTCTTGAGTTCCAGGATCTCCCCCTGGGCCACCACGGTGATCTTCTGCGACAGGTCGCCCTGCGCCACCGCCGTGGAGACCTGGGAGATGTTGCGGACCTGCGCGGTCAGGTTCGACGCCATGTTGTTCACGGCGTCGGTGAGGTCTTTCCAGGTCCCGGCGACGTTGGGCACCTCGGCCTGGCCGCCGAGGATGCCCTCGGTGCCGACCTCGCGGGCCACCCGGGTCACCTGCTCGGCGAACACCCGCAGGGTGATGATCAGCGAGTTGATCGTGTCGGCCAGGTCGGCGACCTCGCCGCCGGCCGCGATGGTGATCTTCTGCGACAGGTCGCCCTGGGCGATCGCCGTGGTCACGGAGGAGATCGACCGCACCTGGTTGGTCAGGTTGGACGCCATCAGGTTCACGTTGTCGGTGAGGTCACGCCAGGTGCCGGAGACGCCCCGGACGTCGGCCTGACCGCCCAGCTTGCCCTCGGTGCCGACCTCGCGGGCCACCCGGGTCACCTCGGCGGCGAAGCTCGACAGCTGGCTCACCATCTTGTTCACCGTGCGGCCGATGGTCGCGAACTCGCCTCGCAACGGGCGCCCGTCGATGTCGAGCGTCATGTTCTGGGAGAGGTCGCCCTCGGCGACGGCCACGATCACGCGGGCGATCTCGGCCGTCGGCCGGCCGAGGTCGTCGATCAGGTTGTTGATCGCGGTGATGCCCTCGGCCCAGTCGCCCTCGAAGGTCTCCTCGTCGAGTCGCTCGGTGACTCGACCTTCGCGTCCGACAACGCGCGAAATGCGCAGAAGCTCCCGATTCTGCCGAGCGAGTAACCCGGCCACGTCGTTGAAGGCGTCAGCCGCTTCACCGGCCTTGCCCGGCAATCGGGGCAGCCGGCCCTCGAAACTGCCCTGCTGCACTTCACGAAGGGCGGCGGCGAACTGCGCCCAGGCGGCCTCGTCGTCGAATCCAGCGACGACCGACGCCTCTTCCTGCACCGTCATGGCTTCGTCCCTCCCCGGTGTCCAACCCGGCCAAGGCATCGCAACAGTATCGATGCCTCACCTGCAATCCTCGTGCATTCGCCGGGACGGAGCCAAGTCCTTGGCTGGCCGACGCTGCTCATTCAGGCGACACTACAACCGTGCCAGGTGTGGAAACGCAGTCGGACGCGCTGCGATCGGTCGAAGATCTGCTGGCGGTTCAGCGCCCGGAGGGGTCCGGGCGCAGCGCCCGCCACTTCGCCCAGCAGCTCCTGCGCCTCCTGCTGCCCCGGCTCGCCACGCCCGGGGTGAGCGTCGAAGTCGACCGCGCGGACGGGCGTGGCGCGATCACGCTAGCGGCGGCCGGGCGGCCGCCCGGCGAGCCGAGCGCCGCGCTGCGCGTACCACTGGAATTGACGCCGCCCTGGACCGGCGACATCCTGATCGCGCCGAACGAGCCCGCCGAGACACGGACCCTGTGCCGCCTGGCCGCCCAGCGGCTGGGCACGGTACTGGAGCACGAGCGCCTGCGCGAGGCCGACCTGCGGCGGCGCGAGTGGCTCACCTACCTGGTGGAGGTCGGCGACCTGCTGGCGCATTCGATCGATACCACACTCACCGAGGCGTTGATCCCGCGGCTCATCGTCCCCCGGCTGGGTGACTGGTGCGCGCTGCTGACCATCTCCGGCGGCCGGCCGCAGGTCGCCGCGGTCGCCCACGTCGAGGAGACGGCCGCCTCCAACATGCTGTCGCCGCACCACGAGCTGGGCCGGCGGCTGACCTCGGACGAGCTGGCGGAGGCGGTCGAGACCGGCGCCACCACGGCGCTGTCCGATCCACCGGCCTGCCTGGTGGTGCCGCTGCTCGCGCACGGCCGGCTGCTCGGCGCGCTGGCCGTCGGCCACGCCACCACGCCTGACGCCGAGACCGTCACGATCGCGGAGGAAGTGGCCCGGCGCGCGGCGACCGCCCTGGACAACGCCCACGTCCACGACGAACGCAGCCAGGTCGCCCGCATCCTCCAGGAAGCCCTGCTCCCGGGCGACCTGCCCAAGCTGCCCGGCGTCGACATCGGCGCCCGCTACCTGCCCACCGGCCATTACGCCGAGGTCGGCGGCGACATGTACGACGTCATCCCGCTGCCCGGCGGCGGCTGCCTAGCGGTCGTCTGCGACGTCGCGGGCAAGGGCATCCAGGCGGCCAGCGCCACCGGCATCGTCCGCGAGGTGCTGCGCGCGCTGATCGCCGACGGCAAGCCGGTCGGCGAGGCGCTCGCCGGACTCAACACCACGATGCACGCCCGCTCCGACCGCCACTGCACCCTCGCGCTGGCGGAGATCGCGCCGGCCGGTGACGACCACGGCGATCGCGCGGTCACGGTCTATCTCGCCGGTCACGACCAGCCCATATTGGTACGCGCGGACGGCGCGGTCGCGTCCGCCGGCAAATGGGGGACGGCCCTGGGCGTGGTGGCTCGCGTCCACTGTCCACCCGAACGGCTGACCCTGCACCCCGGCGACGCGCTCGTCTTCTTCACCGACGGCCTCACCGAACGCCGCAGCGGCCGGGAGTTCTTCGGCCTGCACCGTATGCTGGACGCCGCCGCGCAACTCGCCGGCAATCCGGCCGACGTCATCGCCGACGGGCTGGCGACGATGGCGCTCAACTTCTCCGCCGAACCGGTACGCGATGACATCACGGTCGTAGCGATCCGCAACGACGGCTGACACACTCAAGTGTCAGTGGGAATTCGGGTGGCCTTGATCGGGAGGTGCGTGGTTGGCGACGCACACCGCGCGCGTGGTGGGCGACGACTGTGTCGTCACCTTGTCCGGGGAGATCGACATGTCGAACTCCAGCGAAGTCGAGACCTGGCTGAACGAAGCCATCGAGCGCAACGGCTGCAGCCGGCTCGAAGTGGACCTCGGCCCGCTGGACTTCCTCGACTCCTTCGGCATACGGGCGCTGCTCCGCGGCCGGGAACGAGCTGACTCCGCCGGGGTGGCGTACCGGCTGACGAACCCGAACGCGCTGGTCGAACGAATCCTGCGAACCCTAGGCCTCTACGACCACCTCGCCACCTGGTAAAACGCCGCCCGCCCCCAGGCTCAGCCGTCCGCCGTCCGCCGTCCGCCGTCCGCCGTCCGCCGTCCGCCGTCCGCGCTCGGCCTCGCTGCTTTCCGCTCGGCCTCGCTGCTTTCCGCTCGGCCTCGCTGCTTTCCGCGCGATCATGAACTAATGGTCGTGATCAACCGGCGTGTCGCGTCCCGGAGACCCTGATCAGCCCCCCAACGGAATGATCGACTTCCGCCCTGACGGTGGGGTCGGGTCCCCGGCCGTGGGGTCGGTTCCCGAAGTCGGGGCGGGGAGTCGGCGCGTCGCGTCGGGGCCGGCGAGGGCCGACTGGGCGTCCCGCGGTCAGCCGAAGACGCCGATGATCTTCCAGCCCTCGTCGGGGAAACCGGCGCGCAGCGCCGTCCGGTCGGAGGCGACGTTCGCCGGGTCGTGAAGGTAGATCGGCACCGCCCCGGCGGCCAGGATCCATCGCGCGGCCTGCGCGACCAGGCGCGCGGCCAGCCCCTGCCCCCGGTACGCCTCCTCGGTGCCGACCGAGATCTCCATCCCGGCCGCGTTGTGCCGCTTGATCCCGACGCCGGCGGCGTACGCGCCGTTCTCGGCGAACGCGATCAAGGCGTCGCCACCGAACGGGTGCAGCCACAGCGGGACACGGGGATCGGTGATCGGCACCCATTCGCCCGCGTCGGGAAGGGCGGCCGGCTCGGTGGACCACCGGAACACTCCCGCGAAGGCGCGGGCGTCAGGCCGACCGAGCGCTGCCGGGAGGCGGCTGTCCACTTCGGCCCAGTCGCGTACGCCGGACCGCACCGCGTCGGCCAGATCAGGTGGGACCGACAACACCCCGCCGTCGGGCGTACGCACGCCGACGACCTCGCGCACGGAACCGTCCCAGCCGGGCTGCGTACGCAGCGCGCTGCCGACGATCGTCAATCCCGGGGTGCCGGGCCACTCGCCCAGCCACTCGGTGAGGAACTTCTCCAGCCCACCCGTGCCGCTCATCTTCACCTCACCGTTATTCCCCGATCGAGCCCGCCGTAGTGCTCTAGGATCAGTCGTCGTGACCACCGAGCTGCACGGCGTACCAACTATGATCGTTTCGCCTGAGGGGCCGCCCTTCACCGGGGAGGTCGATGTGACCGACCTCATCGGCGACGCCTTCGGTTGTGCCGCTGAGCTGGTCGTTCTGCCCGCGGACCGGCTTCCGGCCGAGTTTTTCACCCTGCGGAGCGGCATCGCCGGCGCGATCGCCCAGAAGTTCGTGAACTACCACATCCGGCTCGTGATCATCGGCGACATCTCCGAGCACGTCGAGCGCAGCACCGCGCTGCGGGACTTCGTCGTGGAGACCAACCGCGGCCGGCAGCTCTGGTTCCTGCCGACCTTGGCCGATCTGGAGACGCGCCTGGCCGGTTCCGCTTCCGCTGGAGCGCCCGACCGGCATCACTGACGGCCCGTGCGCCGCGCCGACCGCGGGTAGGCTCCCGCCATGCCCGTGCTGGAGATCCGCACCTATCGCCTCAAGCCTGGTACGCGAGACGAGTTCGTCCGCGTGATGCGGGAGGAGTCGGCGCCGCTGCTGGCCGCGGCCGGCATCCGCGTCCTCGACGCCGGACCGTCACTTGTGGACGAAGACGGTTTCGAGGAGGCGTACCTGGTGCGGGTGTTCGACTCGCTCGACCACCGGGACGCCCAGGAGGAAGCCTTCTACGGGTCGGCAGTCTGGCGCGAAGGGCCCCGCGAGGCCATCGTCTCCCGGATCGAGACCTATCACACGATCGTCGTCGAGGTCCCCGAGGCCGTCATCGCGAACTGGCGACCGGCAGCGCCGTGATCCGGGCCGCCAGCTGCGGCAACACGACACCGAGAGGTGCGTCGACCCGGAGGTCGGCGTACGCGTCTCCGCGGGTCTCGCCCTGGTTGACGATCGCCACCGGAATGCCCAGCTTCGCCGCACGCAGCACGAACCGGCGACCGGACATGACCGTCAACGACGACCCCAGCACGAGCAGCAGGCGCGCGCCTTCGACGAGCGCGTAGCTGTCGCGTACGCGGTCGACGGGGACGGCTTCGCCGAAGAAGACGACGTCGGGCTTGAGGACGCCGCCGAGACAAGTCGTGCAGTCCACCGGAAGGAAGCCGTCGAGGGCGGAGTCGTCGAGGTCGACGTCGCCGTCCGGATTCACCGCGAGGATCTCCGCGTCGAACCCGGGATTCGCCACACGCAGCCGGTCGTCGTGCCGGTCGCGAGGGGTGCCCTCACCGCAGGCGAGGCAGACGATGCGGTCGAGGTTGCCGTGCAGTTCGATGACGGACCGGGCACCGCCCGCCTGGTGAAGTCCGTCGACGTTCTGCGTCACGATCCCGTCGAGTACGCCCGACGCCTCCAGCGCGGCGACCGCCCGGTGCCCCACGTTCGGCTCCGCTCGGGCGATCTGCCGCCACCCCAGATGGCTCCGCGCCCAATAGCGGCGCCGGGCGAGCGGATCGCCGACGAACGTCTGATACGTCATCGGCGTATGCCGTCGCGCCACGCCACTCGGTCCGCGATAGTCGGGTATGCCCGATTCGGTGGACAGCCCGGCGCCGCTGAGCGCGACGACGGCACCCTCCCCGGCGAGACGGGCGAGGGCGTCCAGCTGAGCATCGATCACGCATCCATGCTGCCTCGCCGTACGCCGAACCGCACCCATCCCCGTTGATCATTCCGCTAGGGAGTTGATCAGGGTGCTGCGGACACGACACGCCGGTTGATCACGACCGATAGTTCATGATCGCGCGGAAAGGACGGGGCGCGGGCGAGCAGGGTTAGAGGGTGGCGCGGAGGTCTTTGCGCAGGATCTTGCCGGACGCGCTCTTCGGGATCGCGTCGACGAACGTGACCGCTCGCACCTTCTTGTAGGGCGCGACGCGACCGGACACGTACTCGATGACGTCGGACGCGGTCAGGGCGGAGCCGGTAGCGGCGACGACGAAGGCGTGCGGGATCTCTTCGCCGTCGGCGTCGTGCCCGGCGATCACGGCCGCGTCGGCGATCCCGGGGTGATTGAGCAACACCGCTTCCAGTTCGGCGGGCGGCACCTGGTAGCCCTTGTACTTGATCAGCTCCTTGACCCGGTCGAGGATGTACCAGTCGCCGTCGGCGTCGACCATGCCCAGGTCGCCGGTGTGCAGCCAGCCGTCGGCGTCGATGGTGGCCGCGGTCTCGTCGGGGCGGCCGAGGTAGCCCAGCATCACCTGCGGGCCCCGGATCAGCAGTTCGCCGCTCTCCCCCACGCCGGCGTCCGTGCCGGTCGCGACGTCGACGACGCGCGCCTCGGTGTTCGGCAGCAGCGGGCCGATCGAGCCGGCCTTGTTCTGCTGTGCCCCGTAGGGCTGGGCGTGGGTGACCGGGGACAGCTCGGTCATGCCGTAGCCCTGCTGGACCGCGCAGCCGAGCCGGGCGGCGCAGGCGGCGGCGAGGTCGCCGTCGAGCGGGGCCGCGCCGGAGAAGACCACGTCCAGAGCGGAGAGGTCGTAGTCGGCGACGCTGGGGTGCTTGGCGAGCGCCAGGACCACCGGCGGCGCGACCATCGCCCGGGTGACCTTGTGGGCTGCGAGGGCGCCGAGGAACTCCGCGAGGTCGAAGCGCGGCAGGATCACCAGTGCGCCGCCCCGGGCCAGCACCATGTTCATCAGCACGGTCAGGCCGTAGATGTGGAAGAACGGCAGGATCGCGATCACGCGGTCGTCATCGGCGTAGCTGATCGGCACTTGCGCCTGCTCGACGTTGGCCACGATGTTCCGGTGGGTGAGCATGACGCCCTTGGCCACGCCGGTCGTGCCGCTGGAGTAGGGCAGGGTCGCGACGGCGGTGGCCGGGTCGAGGTCCACCACCGGCGCCGGTGCCGTCGAGGCGAGCAGCTCGCTCACCGACCGGTAGCCCTCCGCCTGGTCGCAGACGAAGACGGGGATCTGCGTCTGCGACGCTGTCACCCGGTCCAGGAACGGCGACACCGTCACGAGGAACCGCGCCTTCGAGTCGTGCAGCTGCGAGGCCAGGTCGGTCGGCGTCGCGAGGGCGTTCACCGTGGTCACGGTCGCGCCGGCGGCCAGCGCCGCGTGGAACACGACCGGGTACAGCAGCGTGTTGGGGCTGAAGATCGCCAGCACGTCCCCGGGGCGCAGGCCCGCCTCGGCCAGCCCGGCCGACAGCCGCTCCACCTGGTACGCCAGGTGCGCGTACGTGACGGTCTGCCCGGTCCGGCCGTCGATGAGCGCCGGAGCGTCCCCCCGTGCGGCAGCGCCGCCGAGGACGTGCTGCGGGATGGTGGCGTCCGGAACGGCGACGTCGGGGAACGGACTGCGGAACATCGAGCCCTCCAAGGGAAGTGACGTGCGCCACAGGGTACCCGTTCCCCGAGCCACCTGGTAGATCAATTGATCAACCGGTGAACGGCGTGAGGAGGTGTGTGAAGTCCCAGGTGTTCTGGACGATTCCGGAGCAGGTGTTGGAGTCGGTCACGCCGGGGCAGCCGCCGTTGTCCCGCTGGATCGCCCACATCGACAGTTCGCCGATTCCGTTGGCGCGCGCGAAGTCCAGCATGCGCTGGGCGTCCGGGAGGTAGGTGATCTCGGTCTTCTTCGGGTAGTCGTCGATGCCGGGCAGCAGCGTCAGCCCGACCATCGCCCACAGCTGCGCCGGGGTCTTGGCCGGATACAGGGTGTGGAGCTGGTTGTAGAGGCCCTGGGCGGCGCTGAGCGCGGCGGCGCCCATGTCGGTGGTGACCTTGTCGTAGTAGTCGAAGACCATCAGGTTCACGACGTCGACGCGTACGCCGTTGGCCAGGGCGTTCTGCAGGATCGCCAGCCCGGACGGTTCGAGTCCGGTCACCGAGGTGGGCACGGTGTAGACGATGTCGACCCGGCGACCGGTCGCCGCCGCCCAGTCCTGGAGCAGCTTGATCGCCTTGTTCCGGCGGTCGATGCCGTCGGCCTTGGTCAGCGACCGGCCTTCGATGTCCATGTCGAGGCGGGTCACCCCGAGCCTGACGACCACGTCCTCGTACGCCGCCGCGATGGCGGCCGGGTCCTGGCAGGAGTCGCCGATCTCGGTGCCGCCCTGGTCGGCGCTCCAGCCGCCGAACGAGGCCACCACGTCACCGCCGAGCGCTCGCAGCGCGGCGATGTCGTCCACATAGGCGTTGGAGGCGACCGTACGCGCCTTCTCGCCGTTCCAGGCGAGCGTGCACGACGTCCTCGACAGCGTTTCAAGGAAGGCCAGCGTGAAGTAGCGCGCACCGGACTGTTGCGCCATCCCGGCCAGGGTTTCCGGCTGCCAGGTTTCGAAGTAGGGGGCGAAGACGCGGGCCGGCAGCGCTGTGGGCGCGGCCGCCGCCGGGCTGGGCAGGACGAGCAGGGCCGCTGCCGCAGCAGCCGCGAGGAGACGTCGGGCCATCGGGGATCGCCTTTCTGTCGCGAGATTGTAAGAAAGCCTTACTATCCACTCGCGACCGGTCAAGACGGCCGAACGGCGGCGCTCATGTCACGGCAGTGACACGTTTCGAAGCAGCGATACACACCAGGCGAAGTGGCCGTCCTGACCCGTCTCGTCGTACGCCGTCGCGCCGATCAGCGCGTAGTACGCCTGATACAGCCGCAGCAGCTCCGGTGCGTATCCGAGACGGGTGGTCACGAGGGCGGTCATCGCCGCGGCCTGCTCGGTGGCGGCCGGGCCGTACATGTCGAAGAAGACCGCGAAGGTGGCCGCGTCGAACGCCGGATCACCGGCGGTGCTGAGGAAGCCCCAATCCAGGAGCCCGCTGATGTCTCCGGCCGAGTCCACGAGGACGTTCGGCCGGCAGAGGTCGCCGTGGACGGCGCGCTCGGCTTCCGGCGCCAGGTCGGGCAGCGTTGCGGCCACCCGCTCGGCCATGGCGTCCACAATGGGCAATGCGGCCCGCAGCACCTGATGATCCTTGGCCAGCCGGAGTTCCAGCAGGTTCACCAGGGAGGCTCGCCAGGTGTCAGCCGTCCACAGTGGCGTACGGGTGCCGAAGACCGGCAGCGCCCGAGCGGCCGGACCGGTCGCAGCGGCGGCCAGCGCCGCCAGCACCGTCACCGCACGCTCACGCTGCTGCGCCAGGTCGAGTCCGGACGAGGACAACGGAACGCCGGTGAGTTCGCGCTCGATGGTGACGACCTGACCGTCCCGCTCCACGATGTCGAGGATCTCCGGCGTCGCGAACGGCAACGACAGCTCGGCGTAGAACTCCGCGAGCGGCCGGAGCTGCGCGGCGTCCCGGGTGAACCACGCCTTGGCGATCCGGCTGCCAGGCAGGCGGTAGACCACGCCCTCCATCCCCCGGCCGATCTCCTCCAGCGCACCGAGGTCGAGGGCGGAGCGATCGGTCACGCCGAGGCCAGCAGGTCGTCGCGGGAGACGAACTCCATGCGCGTACTCGGGATGGTGCAGGCGAACGCGCCCGCCACCGCGCCGTAGCGCAGACAGGTGTCCCAGTCGGCGCCGTCCAGCAACCCGAACAAGAAACCTGTGACGAAGGCGTCGCCCGCGCCGTTCGAGTCCACGACCGGAGCCGGCGGAACCAGTGCGGGCTGATGGCGTACCCGTTGGGAATCCCGGGTGAGCAGGAACGCGCCCGCGGATCCGGCGGTCGCGATCACCGCGCGTGCCCGGCCCCGCGAGAGCAGCTCGCGCATCGCGGACTCGTGGTCCGCGAGCGCCGCGGCCGAGACGAAGACGACGTCCGCGTGCTCGGCGAAGCCCAGGTGGTAGGGGTTCTCCCCGTCCCAGTTGTGCAGGTCGGTGGAGATCGTCGCGCCACTGGCGACGATCGCGGGCAAGGCCTGCGCACCCGGATGCGTGATCGACACATGCGCATGGCGACTCACCCCGGCCAGCTTCGCCACCAGGTCCTCCGGGAAGCGGTCGTCGGCGTCGCCCCGGCTCACGTCGTAGAGCGACAACCGCCGCCCCACCGGGTCGACGAGATTGACCGCCCGCTTGGTCCCGGCCGCGGTGGGCACGACCGTGAACCCTACTCCATGGCGTTCGTGCAGGTCACGCACGAGGTCTCCCTCGCGATCCGCGCCCAGCACGTCGAGATGATGAGTACGCAGTCCCAGCGCGTGAAGTCCCAGAGCGACGAAGTCCCCCGTCTGCCCGGGGCGGGCCTGAATGGCCGGCACCATGTAGCTGTCGGCGTACGGAAGGGGCAGTTCGGGCACGTAGACGATGGTGTCGACACCTGCGCCACCGAGGACGAGCACGTCGTAGTCGGTCACTTTCACAGTCCTTCGAAGGATGCGGCATAACGGAACACGCCCGGCATCGGCGCGTCCGCCGTGAGCGGCCGGACCTGGAAGTACTCGCCCCAGTCGGGCTCGGGCGGAGTGATCTCGAAGTCGGTCGACCGCCGGAAGCCGAACCGGCCGTAGAAGGCGGGCGAGCCGAGGAGCGCGACGAGGGGTTCGTCGAGGGCGTCGGCCGCCCCGAGCACGGCGTGCACCAGCGCCTGGCCGATGCCCCGGCCCTGCCGATCCGGGCGTACGCCGATCGGGCCGAGCCCCAGCACCGGAAGGTCGCCGTGGTCACCCGTCACCCGGCCGCGGGTGCAGACGACGTACCCGACGACCTCGTCTCCGTCGACCGCCACCAGGGACAGGCGGGGCAGCCAACCGGCGTCTTCACGCAGCTCGTCCAGTAGCCTCGCCTCGATCGGATCACCGCCGTCGCGGGTGAACGCCGCAGCGATCACGGCGCGTACGGCGGCCTGGTCAGCGGGCAGTTCCCGGCGAACGATCATGCGACCATCATGCCGCGACCGTCCAACGAGATTGTCGCCCCCACCCGATAGGCTCATCGGACCATAGCGCTGTATCAATGGGGGGCGTAGTGCTGATCACGCGAGACGGTGACTTCTGCCAGGTCGACTTCGACTGGCGCGACGACGATCCCGAGCGCCCCGCGCACGACGTCCTGGTCCGCCTGATCGGCGCGACCGACTACGCGCACGACGACGGGGACCTGACGGCATACCTGATGGAGCGGGGCGACGACGGCGTGTGGCGGCTCTCCCTGCGGCTGCCGGCCGGATTCCGCACCTCCTACCAGTTCTGTCCGGTACGCGACGAGCCGCTGCGCGGCGGGCATCCCGACGACGACCGGTGGGCCGCGATCCTCACCGGCGGCCATCCCGATCCCGGCCACGGCGCGGGCATCGGCCCGTCGACGTGGCCGAACCACGGACAGGCGTCGGTGCTGAGCCTCCCCGACGCCCCGGCGCAGCCCTGGGTGGAACCAAGCGACGCGCCCTGCGGCACCCTCACCCGGCACACCCTCGGCGACTCCGCGATCTGGGTGTACGCCCCGGCGGTCAGCGCGGCCGAGTACGCGCTGGCGGTGTTGTTCGACGGCAAGGTGTGGGACGGCATCGGCGTCACCACGGTCTTCGACAATCTGCACGCGGCCGGAGCCATCCCGCCGACCGTCGTCGTCGGCGTCGACTCGATCCACGGCCTGCCGCGCAACCAGGCGCTCACGCGGCCAGGCGTCCTGACACCGTTCCTGCTCGACGAGATCCTGCCGTTCGTCCACAAGGGATGGCCGGTCGGCGCCGACCCGGCACGGACCGTGCTGGCCGGGCAGAGTCTCGGCGGGCTCGCCGCCGTCCGGATCGGCTTCGACCACCCCGACCGGTTCGGCCGCGTCCTGACCCAGTCCGGTTCGTTCTGGCGGTCGGCCGACACCCCCGACGAGATCGACTCGCCCGCCCTCTTCGACGCGTACGCCGACGCGGACCGCGTACCGCTGCGGATCTTCCAGGAGGCGGGCAGTCTGGAGCGGACTCTGTTGACCCGCAACCGGATCTTCCACGGCATCCTGCTGGACCGTGGCATCCCGGTGACCTACCGGGAGTACCAGGGCGGCCACGACTACGCGTGCTGGCGCGGCGGGCTGGCCGACGGGCTCATCGATCTCCTCGGCGGGCCGGTCGCGCTTCCCGCGGAGTGACAACGGGGCATCGCCGGGCAGCTGAGTCCTCTACGATCCGCGGCCATGACGATGCCGCCGCCTCCGGAGACTCCGCAGGAGCCGCCGACCGGATGGACGCCGCCCGGCCAGCCCGGATATCCGCAGCCCCAATACCCGACGGCACCGCCGCTCCCGCCGCACCAACAGTATCCGCAGCAGGCTTTTCCGCAGCAGCAGTTCCCGCCGCAGCAGGGTCATCCGGCGCCGCCGTTCCAGCAGCAACCGCCGTTCCAGCAGCAACCGCCGTTTCAACCGCAGCCGACTCCGGGGGCGTCGCCCACTCCGCCGCCCGCCGCGCCGGCCGGGCCGCGCAAGCGCCGCACCGGACTGATCGTCACGATCGTCGGCGTGGTGCTCGTGCTGTGCTGCGGTGTGACCGGAGGCGGCGGCTGGTGGGCGTACTCGAAGTATCAGCAGGGCGCGGACGACAGCGAGATGAGTGCCATCGCCGTCAGCGTCCACGGCTACGAGTACGACGAGCACAAGGCGATTCTGTCGCTGGGCGGCAGCGGCTCGGTGACCATCGACTACTACGACGGCGTCACCAAGCACTCCGTCACGACGGACTTGCCGTGGCAGAAGACCGTGACGGTCGCCAAGAGCGACTTCCTCGTCTGGATGCGATCGACCGCCGACTCGGCGGGCAACCCGCAACGGTGCACCATCGAAGTCGACGGCAGCCCGGCGACCGTGAGCGGCCAGGACAGCGGAAAGCGGGTCGCCTGCGCGGTCTCGTTCAGCTCCTGACGACGGCGGTGATCTCCACTTCCAGCACCGCACCGGGCAGGAAGAGTCGGCTCACCTCGACCGTGGTGCTCGCCGGAGGCGTCTGACCGGACTCGACCGGGAAGTGCTTCCGGCGCACCGCCCCGTACGCCGGGAGGTCGTCCAGGCTGGTCATGAAGGTGCGGATGTGCGCCACGTCGGCGAAACCCGCGCCATGGGCGGCCAGTACCCCCTCGATGATCTCGAAGATGCGCTCGGACTGGGCCCCGGCGTCGCCGGGTGCGACCACCGCGCCGTCATCGTCGACGGCCACCTGACCGGCGAGGAAGAGCAGCGCGCCGCCGCCGACGTCGAGCCGGGCGACGTGGGCGAACCGGTCGCCGAACGGGGCGGCGACGGCGGCGGGGTTGTCGAGGGTGAGGTTCACTTCTGCTCCTGCATCGTTAGCTGCAGATCACGGTTACGCAGGCAACCATCGCCGGTTGAGGCCTGCGTATCCCTGATCTGCTGGTAAATGGGGAAAGGTCAGACGATGGCGGTGACGTTGGCGTCCTGATCTGCGATCTCCGCGAGCCGCTCCAGCGCGGCCGCGGCGACGGGCGTACCGGGGGCGTCCCGTTGGGCGAGCCGGAGATCCTTGGCCGCCAACGAGATCGCGAAGTTCCCGCCCGCGGTACGCAACCGTTGCACCGCCCCGCCGAGCGGCCCACCGGCCAGCACGTCGAGCGCCACGTCGCGGTCGACGCCGACCGAGTCGGCCACGGTCAGGCTGTCGTGCAACGCCGCCAGCGCGGTCACCATCGCCGTGTTGTTGACGAGTTTCACCGCCGACCCAGTGCCGATCGGGCCGGTGGGGCGTACCTTGCCGAGCGGGCGCAGCACCGGCTCGGCCGCGGCGACCGTGTCCGCCGACCCGCCCGCGAAGACGACCAGCGTCCCGGCTTCGACCGCGTTGACGCTGCCGCCGACGGGGGCGTCGAGGAGGCCGACGCCGGCTGGGAGGCGGCCCGCGATCTCGCGTACCTCGTCGGGGCCGATCGTCGACGTCTGCACCACGATCGTGCCCGGCCGCAGGCTCGGGGCCGCCGCGTCCAGCGCCGCCCGCACAGCGGTGGCGTCGGTCAGCATCGTGACGACGAAGTCGGCCCCATCGACCGCCTCGGCCGGCGTCGCGGCGATCTTCGCCCCGTCCGCCGCCAGCGGCTCGGCCCGTTCGGGACTCCGGTTCCACACCCGCACCCGGTGGCCCGCCCCGATCAGGCGGCGCGCCATCGGCGTACCCATGCGGCCGGTGCCCAGCACTGCGATCTCGCTCATGACCTTGACGCTAGGCGGGGCACAGCCATGCCGCCAACGAATCTCCGGAATACGACCCATGCGCGGATAGCATGGATGAGTGGAGACCCAACTGCTCGAGGTATTCCGGACCGTGGCCCGGCTGAAGTCGATCACGGCGGCGGCGCAGTCCCTGCGCTACACGCAGTCGGCCGTTTCCCGGCAGATCGCCGCGCTGGAGGCGGAGCTGGGCGTACGCGTCTTCGACCGGCTGCCGCGCGGCGTCGAGCTGACCGCCGAGGGCCGGGAGTTCCAGCCGTACGCCGAAGCCGTGCTCGACCGCCTGGCGGCGGCCCGGCGCGGGCTGGACGATCTGCGCGGGCTCGGCAGCGGCCGCCTGCGCGTGGGTGCCTTCCCGACCGCGGTCGCCGCCCTCGTCCCCCGGGCCTTGGCGGGCTTCCGGACGGCGTACCCGAACGTTCGCCTGTCGCTTGTGGAGGGCCTGACCCCCCGCCTGCTGGATCGGCTCGCGGCCGGGGACGCCGACGTGGCCGTGGTGAGCACGTCGCCGGTCGACGAGTTCGAGACCGAGCGCTTCGAGCTGCACCACCTGCTCGACGAACGCCTGCTCGTCGCGGTCCCCCGCGATCATCGGCTGGCCCGCCGCCGCACGGTACGCCTCGCTGAGCTGGCCGAGGACGCGTTCATCGCCGGCTCCGCGACCGCCGAGAACACCCTGCTGCGCGCGAGCCTGCCCAGCGGGTTCGAGCCGCGGATCGACATCGTGGCGGCCGAGTGGACGGGCAAGTTCGGCTGCGTGGCCGCCGGGCTCGGGGTGGCGCTCGTGCCGGCCTTGGCCACGCGGAGCATCCCGGCCGACATCACGCTGTTGCGCCTGGACAAAAAGGACGAATCAGTCCGGCAGATCTACGCCGCGACCCTCGCCGGGCGGACGCGCCCACCAGCGGTGGTGCGCTTCCTCGACCACCTCGACGAGGTCGCGGCGACGTTCCGTTAATACTCGGACAAATGCACGTGATTCGTGTGCTCGGCGGCCGGACTGCCGCTGCCGCTGTAGGTTCGCCAACCCGAGCTGGGCAGCCAGATCTTGCGGAACCAGATCACGTAGAGGACGCCGAGCCGATCGGCGTTCTTGACGAAGAACGCGGCGAGGTTGTTCCCGTATGTCTTGTCGGCCCCGCTGGCGACTCCGCCGAAACCGCTCTTCGCGGCGGCGAAGTCGCAGGCCCGGCCTTTCGGGTGTTCACCGTGATCGTCGACGCGGTAGCAGGAGACGTAGTGGTTGAAGCCGGCCGCTTTGGCCTGCTGCAAGGCATGCAGCGTACGCGGGGTGATGCAGCCGCTGGTGGTGGGATCGTCGACGGAGCACGACTCCTTGGGCCACGATCCGTCCGAGTTGCGCGGCGCCGGTTTCGCCGTCTTCACCAGACCTGTCGGGCCGCTCGTCGAGGTGCCGTAGCCCGCCGCGGTCAATGCGTCCTCGGCCTGCTTCTTGCGCGCGGCCATGATCGCGACCTGCTTCTTCTGCTGGTCGATCTCCTCGGCCAAGGTCGCCTTCGCCGCGGTCACCCGGTCCCGGGCTCGAACCATGTCCCGTAATGTGCCGTCTTCGTTGGCCGTGACGGCGTTCAGGGTGAACACGCGCTCCACGAAGTCGTCCGGCGACTCGGCGCCGAGCAGCGCGGAGACGGTGCCGAGCCGGCCCGCCTGGTACGCCGCGGCCGCCATCGCGCGCACCTTCGTGACCTTGTCGGCGTGATCGGCTTCCAGCTTGGTGAGTTCGCCGGTGAGCTGGGTCTGCCGCTGTGTCGAGCGGTCGAGCGCGGTCTTCGCGTCGAGGTAGCCACGGCTGGCCTCGTCCAGCGCCTTGCGCAACTTCGCGGACGCGCCTTCGGAGTCGCTCGGCTCGGCATAGCCGGGCGTCGAGCCGACCGCGAAGACCGCCGAGAACATCACGGCGAGTAACGCGAAGACTATGGATCGTCGTCGAGCCGGGGTCGTCAGCCTCATCTGGGGGATCGGTCCTTCCGTCTCCGCCGGCCGACTCCCCAGCTGCTCATCCAGGCGTGAGCAGCACATCATCGAATGGTTCGACGGCGGCAGCCACCGCCGACACAGGGGGTGTCGCCTGACGGCGGCCGTGACCGAGGGTACCGGGCAACCGCCGAAGGCTCCACCCGAAAGCGTCAGCTCACATCAGTGTGAACGTCAGCTCACCAGCCCGTTGAAGAAATCGCCGACCCCGTTGGCCATGTCGAGCAGAACCTCTCCGATGCTCTTGACCAGGTTCGCGGCCGCGGACGGGCGGTACGCGACGAAGAAGATCAAGAAGGCGATCGCGATCCAGCTCAGGTACTTCTTCACGAACCTGGCCTCCCTTCGATAGCGGAACGCGATCGACCAATGTCACCGCGTCACTACCCACTATGACTCAGTCGAAAGATCTTCGCACCCGACCGATGAGTCTGCATCGCCGGATCGGTCTAACCAAGCAGAAAACCCAAAGCCGTGGTGTCGAGAATCCGCCATTGACTTCGACCCGGATTCGCCAGACGACACGCGAACGCTGTAGGAGCACGAAATGAACCGGATCGCCACGAACGCCCGACAGTCCACTCTCGACGGGGATCTGCGCCGTCGCGTCACCGGCACGGTGCACACGCCCGGCAGTGCGGCGTACGAGGCGCTGAGACGGCCGCTGCGGGCCGATCTCGACCCACGCCCATCCGTAGTAGTGGAAGCCGCCAACGTCGCCGACATTCGCTCCTCGCTCCTCGCAGCGCGGCAGCATGGCGTACCGCTGGCGGTCCAGGCGACGGGCCACGGCACGCACGTCGCCGCGGACGACGCCGTGCTGCTCAAGACCACTGGAATGACGTCGGTGCTGGTAGACCCGGCTCGACGGATCGCCCGCGTCGGCCCCGGCACGCGCTGGAGCGAGGTGCTCACGGCCGCGGCGCCGTTCGGTCTCGCGCCCCTGTCGGGCAGCTCGCCCACCGTGGGTGTCACGGGCTACACGCTGGGCGGCGGAGTGGGCTGGCTCGCGCGCCGCTTCGGTTTCGCCTCCGACAGCGTGGTACGCGCACAGGTGCTGACGGCCGACGGACGGCTGCTGACCACCGGACCGGATCAGTACCCGGACCTGTTCTGGGCGCTGCGCGGGGGCGGCGGCGGTTTCGGCATCGTCACCTCGCTGGAGTTCCAGCTCTACCCAGTCGACCAGGTCACCGCCGGATTCCTTTATGTACCCCTTTCGGGGGAGACGATCGCCTGCTATGAGACCTGGGCCTCGACCCTGCCCGACGAGCTGAGCACCGCCCTGGTCGTACGCCGCATGCCGGCCACCGACGACGTGCCGGCGGCGCTCCGCGATCGCAGCGTGATCATGCTGAAGGTGCTGCACTCCGGGGATCCCGCGCAGACCCGGTGCCTCCTGGCGCCGATGCTCGCGGCGGCCGGACCCGTTCTGCACGACGAGCTACGCGTCCTGCCGTACGCCCAAGCCGCGATGGGCGGCACCGCCGCTCGCCACCTCGACTTCTTCCCGGCCCTGCCGAGCGCGGCGATCGACGAGCTGCTCGCCGTCCACCACGCGACCGGGTCCACCGTGGAGATCCGCCACTGGGGCGGCGCGATGGCCGACCCCGGCCCGGACGCCGGCCCCGCCGGCCACCGGGAGGCGCCGTTCTCCGTGATCCTCGACACGCCGCAGCCCGACACCGCCGCCCGGCTGGCCGCGTACGGGATCGGCGGGACGTTCCTCAACTTCCTCGCCGACACCGGGCGTACCGCGACCGCCTTCTCCGCCGAGAACCTGCGGCGGTTGCGGGACGTGAAGCGGTTCTACGATCCCGAGAACTTCTTCCGCCTCGGCCACACCGTCACCGCCCCGGCGGACCACCCCCTCCGCCGCGCCGCCTGACTCCGATCACCACGGCAGCACCCATGATCAGCGGAGGTTTCGCGGTGCCATAACCCCACGAGACTTCCGCTGATCATGCGGCCCCACGTGCGCTAGACTGTTCGACATGTACGCGGTGGAGCAGCGAGCTAGCTGCGCCGAGCGGGAGTCCGGGGACCTCGTCCTCGCCTGATCTTCCGGCCCGGCTCGGCGAGTCCTGCCTGTCTTCCTTATCCACCGCATCGCGCCGCAGACGGCTGTCTCTTCAGCAGCGGCGAGGAGCCCCGTCAGGGCTTCTGTGAGCGCATCGCGGCCTGTCCCAGAAGAGGCCGAGCCATGCTTTCCACCGACATTCGCCGTACCTTCCTCAACTTCTTCGCGGATCGCGATCATCCGGAGCTCCCGTCGGCGTCGCTGATCCCCGAGGACTCCCAGCTCCTGCTCGTCAACGCGGGGATGGTGCCGTTCGCGCCGTACTTCCTCAGCCGGCGGCAGCCGCCGCATCCACGCCTCATGTCGCTGCAGAAGTGTCTGCGTACGGTCGACATCGAGCGCGTCGGCAAGACCACCCGGCACGCGACCTCTTTCGAGATGCTGGGCAACTTCTCCTTCGGGGACTACTTCAAGGACGAGGTCGTCCCGTGGGCGTACGAGCTGCTGACCGAGGGCTATGGGCTCGACCGGGAGCGGCTGTGGATCACCGTGCTCGACGGCGACGACGAGACCGTCGAGCTGTGGCGGCGCCTGGGCTTTCCCGACGAGCGCATCCAGCGGCTCGGCGTCGAGGACAACTATTGGTCGATGGGACTTCCGGGGCCGGGCGGGCCTAGCTCGGAGATCTTCTACGACCGGGGTGAGCGGTTCGGTCTCGGCGGCGGCCCGGCGGTCGACAAGGAGCGCTTCCTGGAGCTCTGGAACCTCGTCTTCATCCATCAGTTGCGCGGTGACAGCGACTACGACATCCGCGGCGAGCTGCCCGCGCGCAACATCGATACCGGACTCGGCGTCGACCGGCTCGCGCTGGTCCTCCAGGACCGCGCATACATCTGCGAGACCGACCTGCTGTCGCCCACGCTGCGGCGGCTGCAGGAGATCACCGGCGAGGACTACCAGATCGCGCCCACGCGATCACAGACGTCCTACCGCATCGTCAGCGACCATCTGCGCGCGGGCGCGTTCCTGATCGCCGACGGGGTGCTGCCGGGGAACGAGGGTCGCGGCTACGTGGTGCGCCGGCTTCTCCGCCGAGTCGTACGCCACGGGCGTCTCCTGGGTATCGACGGTCCGTTCCTGGGCGACCTGGTCGGCACGGTGATCGAGAACCTCGGCGGCCAGTGGCCCGAGCTGATCACCCGGCGGCCCGTGATCGAGCAGGTCGTCGGCCGGGAGGAGGAGGCGTTCGACCGCACGGTACGCCAGGGCACCCGGCTGCTCGACGTGGCGATCCTGTCGGCGAAGCCGGGCGGGGTGCTGCCCGGGGCGACGGCGTTCGAACTGCACGACACGTATGGGTTCCCGGTGGACCTGACGGCGGAGATCGCGGAGGACGCGGGGCTTTCGCTGGATCGGGACGAGTTCGGGCTGCTCATGCAGGCGCAGCGGCGGCGGGCGCGGGACGCGCGGTCGGCCGGCCCGTCGTCGGACGAGGTCTACCGGGAACTGCTGGGCAAGCTCGGGCCGACCGAGTTCTTCGGCTACGACCAGCTGTCCGGGGAGGCGCACGTCCTTGGCATCGTCAGCCTCGGCACCGTCAGCGGCAGCGGTGACGTCGCGGTCGCGACCGAGGGCGACCGGGTGGAGGTGATCCTCGACCGCAGCCCGTTCTACGCGGAGGGCGGCGGCCAGGTCGGCGACTCCGGCGTGCTGCGTACGCGGGACGGCGGGGTGATCCGGGTCGACTCGACGAAGGCGGTCGGAGACGGCCTTTACCTCCACTCCGGACAGATCAGCTCCGGCGTCGTCAGCGTGGACGACGAGGTCTTCGCGGAGGTCGACGGCGTACGCCGAGGGGCGACCGCGCGGGCGCACAGCGCGACCCACGTGCTGCACGCGACGCTCCGGGAACACCTGGGCGAGCACGCGCAACAACACGGCTCGCTGGTCGAACCGGGTCGGCTACGGTTCGACTTCACCCACTTCGACGCCGTCGGGCCGGATCAGCTGGCGGCGATCGAGGGGCAGGTCAACGAGCGGCTGCTCAGCAACCCCGAGGTACGCGTCTGGCACGCGACCCGGTCGGAGGCGGAGCGGGCGGGCGCGACCGCGCTGTTCGGCGAGAAATACGGCGACACCGTACGCATCGTCGACATCGGCGACTTCTCCCGCGAACTGTGCGGCGGTACGCACGTCGGCTACGGCAGCCAGGCGGGTCCCGTCCGACTGCTGGGCGAGGAGTCCGTCGGCGCGGGACTCCGCCGCGTCTCGGCGCTCGTCGGCCTGGACGCGTTGCGCCACGCGGATCGGGAACGCCGGGTGCTCGGCGAGGTGACCCGGCTCCTCGGTTCGCCCACGGACACCGTGGTGCAGCAGTTGACGGTCAAGCTCGGGGCGCTGTCCGCGGCGGAGCAGCAGCTCTCGGCGTATCGCCGCCGTGAGCTGGACCTGCTCGGCGGCGAGCTCGCGACGCGGGGCGAGCCGTGCGGGTCCGGCCGGATCGTGGTCCGCCGGGTGACCGGCGTGGCGGGCGACGAGCTGCGCGGCCTGGCGTCCGACGTGCTGCGGCGGCTGCCTCAGCCAGGCGCGGTGGTGCTGGGCCTGACCGACGGCGAGCGCGCGCAGCTGGTCGCGGCGGTGAGCAGCGGTGAGGCGGTCGAGCTGTTGCGCGACGCGGGACGGGCGGTCGGCGGTGGCGCGGGCGGCACCGGGCCGCTGGCGAATGCGGGCGGACGGCGCGTCGAGGGCCTGGACCAGGCGTTGGAGCTGGCGCGGGCGGTATGCCGCCGGGTGCTTGGGGGTAACTGATCGGGCATGACCGGATATGGGCGTGATTACCAGCCGCGCAGCGGCGACGGATCAATCGCCGCCGAGGACGACTCCTTGCTACGGGAGCCGCACGACGACGTGATCGACGATCCCGACGTCGAGCAGCTCCCCGGCTACAACCCGAATCCGGAGACCCTGGAGGGGGACCTTCCGGACGAGGACCAGGACGTGGACGACATCGAGTGATCAATCGAGAGAATCGATCGAGCGATCAGCGGAGCGCGGGCAGCAGCTCGCGCTCCGCCATCTCGAGGAAGGCGCCCTGGCTGTCGGCGCCGATCTGCACCACGGCGACGTGCGTGAAGCCCGCGTCGAAGTACTTGCGCACCGCCTCGGCGTGCTTGCCGACGTCGGGACCGCAGGTGATCTCCTGAGCGACGTGGTCGACGGTCGCCGACTTGGTGGCCGACGCGAACGAGCGAGGTCCGGGCAGTTCGGCGTTGACCGGCCAGCCGAGGCCGGACCACCGGAACTGGTCGTACGCGATCTTCCGACACGCGTCCTCATCCGGCCCCCAGCAGATCGGGACCTGGCCGTACTTCGGCTTGCCGGGCCCGGCCGCGGTGTCGAAGGCGGTCACCAGCTCGGGCCTCGGCTCGGTGGCGACCAGGACGTCGGCGTACCGGGCGGCGAGGTCGATCGAGTCCGGCCCGGAGACCGCGACGCCGATCGGCACCGGCAGCTCGGGCACATCCCACAACTGCGCCTCGGGAACCTCGAAATAGTTCCCCGAATAATGCAGTACGCCGCCCGACAGCAACGCGTGGATGATCTCCAGCGCCTCCTCGAACATGGCGTGCCGTTCGATGACGTGCGGCCAGGCGCCCACGACGTGCTCGTTGAGGTTCTCCCCCGCGCCCAGCCCCAGAATGAAACGCCCCTGCGACAGCAGCGAGACCGTCGCGGCCTTCTGTGCCACCACCGCCGGGTGATAGCGCCGGATCGGGCAGGTCACATAGGACATCAGCCCCATCCGGTCGGTGGCGTACGCGGCCGCCCCCAGAACCGCCCAGGCGTACGGGGAATGCCCCTGTTCGGACAACCAGGGGTAGTAGTGGTCGGAGCAGACGGCGTAGTCGAAACCGGCCCGCTCGGCGGCCACCGCGTCGTCGACGAGTTGGCGGGGCGGGCTCTGCTCGCCCATCAAGGTGTATCCGATCTCCGGCATGACCGGCTGTTACCCCGCTCCCGGCCGGTCACGCTCAGGGCCGGAGGATCAACCGGATCGGATTGCCCTCCTTCTTCTGCAGGCGCTCCACGGCCTGCTCCGCCTGCGCGAGCGGCAGGACGTCGCTGATCGACCGCGCGAAGTCGATCCGGTGCAGCCGGACCAGGTCGACCAGTTGGCGTACGTGCTCGTCGGTGGAGCCGTAGTGGCCGAGGATCTGCTGCCCGAGATAGCTGAACCGGGTGCCGTCGCTGATCGTCAGCGGCTTGTCGGTCAGCCCGACGAGGGTCAGCCGGCCGTCCTTGCCGAGAAACTTGGCGGCCTGCTCGCGTACCGGCGGCACGCCCGCGAAGTCGAACGCGCGGGCGAGTCCCGCCCCGCCGGTGGCCGTCCCGACCTGCATACGAAGATCAGGATCGCCCGGGTCGAGAGCGAGGTCCGCCCCGAACTCGACGGCTCGTTCCCGGGCCGGGGCGAGCGGATCGAAGGCGATGATCGGGGCCGCGCCGATCAGCCGCAGCAACTGGACGGCGTGCGCACCCAGGCCGCCGACACCCCACACGCCGACCGGAACCGCCGGCGGCGTCTGCGCGGTCGTGGTGATCGCCGCCCAAGGGGTCGACACGGCGTCCGGAATGATGGATGCCTGCTCGAACGAGAGGTCGTCGGGGATCGCGACCAGCGTGGACTCGGTCGCCAGGGCGTACTCGGCCCAGCCGCCGTCGTAGTCGACGCCACGCGTCCAGACCTGGCCGCCGCGCTCCTCCCCCGCCTGGAGCAACACGCGCTGCCCGGGTTGCCAGGCGGTCACGCCCGGGCCGGGTTCGGCGACCACCCCGGCGACCTCGTGGCCCAGCGTGACGACCCCGCCGGGCAGGTAGAGCGGCGTCAGGCTGCCCTCGATGAGGTGCACGTCGGACAGGCACACGCCGGCCGCCTGGACCTTGACCAGCACCTCGCCCGGTCCCGGTTTCGGCGTCGGCACATCCTCCACCGTGAACTTGCGCGACTTCACGTCCAGCCGTCCGGCCAGCATCGCCCCACCCCGCCTCGGTTCGTCGGACCTACCGCCAGCCTAGGCACAATCGGCGGCAGCCTTGGCCCGATCGGCGGGTCAGCTTCCCCGCAGGCGGCTCGCGCCGCCTGCGGGGTGCGCCGGTCACTGGCCGAAGACTCGCCAGACCTCCCAGAGTTTCATGATCACCTTGCCGGGTTTCGAGTTCACGAAGCGGCCGGTGCCCCGCTGGTTGGGCGGCGTCTGCGACTTGTTCGGCTGCCAGGGCTTCTCGCTGTCCTCGAAGATCTCGTAGGGATCCTTGGCCTCCTCGGTGTAGCTGTGCGTCTCCGTCGCCCGGTCCGAGCCCAGCGCGCCCTCGATCCGGCCGCGGGCACCCTCGTCACCGGAGTCGGCGGCCCGCAGGTCCCGCGTGGAGATCCGCCCGTTGTACGCCGGCGGACCACCCGGCCGCTGCACGAGACAGGTGCACTCGGAGGCGTGCGCGCCCGGCAGCGGGCTGGACCCGTGAACCGGGCAGCTGCTCACGTTGTGCACCAGCACCGGCAGCCCGCCGGCGAGCACGTAGTACGTGTGGACGTCGGCGACGGTGAGGTCGCGCATGTCGGCCGACCCGGTCCACGTCTCGACCGCGACGACGACCTGGACGGTACGCCCGGCGGTGTCCCGCAGCCGCGTACCGATCTTGAGGTCGGCGGCGTCCACCCAGGCGTGCTCGGCGACGCTCCAGAACGGGTGGTGCTGTGTCGTGTGCAGTGTGGACAGTGCACCGGTACGCACGTCCTGCAACGTGACGTCGGCGAGATCGGAGTCGGTGTTGCGGTGCAGCCGCGTCACCTCGCGAGCCACCGTCTTGCCGGTCGCGGGATCCGTGGCGAGCACCTTGTCGCCGACCTTGACATCCTTGATCGCCTTCGTGCTGCCGTCGGCCATGACGACCTGGGTACCCGGCTGGAAGCTGTGGCAGCTGCTGCCGCCGCGCCCGCCGGCCGCACCGGTCACCGCGCCGATGCCACCGGAGATGGCCACGCCGGTCCAGTCCACCCGGCCCGTCGTGGCGAGCTGCGTCGCCGTGTCGCTGACCGCGCCGCCGGCGAAGCCCGCCAGCATGCGGCCGCCGACCCGGGCGCCGAACCCACCGAGCGCACTGGCCATGCGCCCGGCGACCAGGCCGCCCACGCCACCGGTGACGACGCCGAGTCCACCTTGGATCGCGCCTTGACCCAACGATCCCAGCGCGTCCGAGAAGCTGTGGATGTTGCCGGTCGCCGCGTCCTTCCCGAGGTTGATCAAGGCCGCGGCACCGATCGCGCAGGCGGCCGCACCGGCGCCGGCCGTGACGGCGGTACAGGCGAGCCCGGCCGCCACTCCGGCGACGATCGCGCCTACCTGGATGAGCGTGTCCTTATGCTCCTTCACCCACTTCGCGGTGGCGTGATAGGCGTCCTTGACCGTGTTGGCGACCTTCTTGACGGTCTTCGCGACCTTGTGGACGATCCGCTGCCCGGCCTGCTTGATCCGGTGATAGGTGTTCTTCACCTTGCTCTTGATGTGGTTGTAGGTCTTCGCCACCCAGTGTTTCGCCCGGTGGTAGGTGTGCTTGACCCAGTTCACCGCCTTCTTGTACTTGTGCTTGACGTAATGCACGGCACGGTGCACCACATGGCGGATCGCGCGCGTCACCCGGTGAACGGCCTTGCGGACCGCCTTCTTCACATGGTGGACGACCTTCTTGACCGCCTTGGTCGTCGCGTGCCAGGTCGAGCGCGCGTACGAGGAGGCGTAGCGCCAGGCCGACGAGTGGGTGACCTTGTGGGCGACCTTCTTGACGGCCTTCTTCACGGCCTTGATCGGGTTCCAGCCCCAGTGCCCGGTCGAGTCGATCGTCTGGAGCGGGTTGCCGTCGCCGTACTGGTAGTGGTTTGCGTCGATGGAGTCCGGGACCGGGTCGTTGTCGACGGTGTCCCGGTTGTCGAACTGCCCGGTCGCCGGGTTGTACCAGCGAGCGTGCATGTTCACGCGATTCGTCGCGCTGTCGGTCCACTCCGACTGATAGCCGAGGTTGCCGACCTTGCCCGCGGTCGCGGTGACCGTGCCGAACGGGTCGTAGGTCGCCGAGCCGCTCACCGTCGTCCCGGTCGAGGTGAACTGCGCGACAAGGTCGGTGTGCAGGTCGGCCCAGGCGAAGACGCCCGTGCCGCTGGTGGGCTTGACCCCGACCAGTTCGTCGTCGGGACCGCGGCTGTAGGTCGCGGCGCCGTCCCCGGCCACGTCGTTGTCCTGGCCTGAATAGGCCAGCGTCGTGGACCCGGCGGTCAGCACTCGGCCCAGGCTGTCGTACGCGTAGGTCTGCGTACCGATCTTCGTCTGCTGCCCGAAGGCGTCGCTGGCGAACGTCTGGGTGGTCGACCCGGTCGCCGTCGAGGCCAGGGTGCCCCGGGCGGTGTAGGTGTAGGTCGTGGACCCGTCTCCCACGAGCTGGTCACGCTCGTCGTACACCATGATCTTCGCGCCGATCTGCGTCCGGTTCCCGGTCGCGTCGTACGCGAAGGCGGTGGTCGCCGTGCCGTTGTTCCACGAGGTGAGCCGGCCGGCCCAGTCGTAGGTGTAGGTGTTCGCCGACGATCCGGCGAACCCGGTCGTCGTCTTCGTCGTCTCCCGGCCGTCCAAGTCGTACACATAGGTGATGCCGGCGACGGTGGCTCCGGCCGAGGTCTTCAGCGTGTCCGAGTTCAGCCGGCTGGCGCTGTCGTAGCCGAGGTTGCGGCTGTCGCCGGAGGCGTACGTCATCTTCGTCAGGCGCGAGAGCCCGTCATAGGTGTACGCGACCGTCTGCCCGGTCGAGGCGTCCGTGACGCCCGACAGCCGGTCCACGGTGTCGTAGGAGTAGGTGCTGGTTCCGGCGGCGTCGGTGCGGCCCGACATCAGGCCGTCGCCGTTGTAGGTGAAGCTGGACGCGCCCGACGGCCCGGTCGCCGAGGTCAGCAGGCCCCGGTCGTTGTAGGTGAAGGTGTCGCTCCCGGTGCCGGCCTTCATCGAGGTGAGTTGACCGGCCAGGTCGTAGCCGAAGGTGCGGTCGACCGTGGCGGCGTCGGCCCCGGTGCCGGTCTGAGTGGTGAGGTTGCCGGCGACGTCGTATCCGTTGGTCACGACCACACCGCCCGGCTGCTGCTGGCGGGCCGGCCGGCCGGCGGCGTCGTAGACGACGGTCCAGGTGCGGTCGTTGGGGTTCGTCGTGGTGGCCGGTTCGATCTGGGACTCCAGCAACCCCCACGCGTTGTAGGTCGACAGGTGCCGGTTGCCGCGCCCGTCGGTGTACCGGGTCCGGTGACCTTGCAGGTCGTAGCCGAACGAGGTGGTGATGGACGTGGTGGCCGACGTCGGTTCGGTCTGCCCGGTCACCATCCCGGTCGCGTCATAAGTGAACGTCGTCGCATGACCGAGCGCGTCGATCATCGCGAGCTGGTTGCCGTTGCCGTCGAACGTCCCCGAGATCTTCGAGATCAGCGCTCCGGTGCTGTCGTACGCCTTGCCCGCGATCATGTTGCCGGGCTCGTCGTAGACGGATGTCCGCTTCGACCCGTCCGGGGCCGTCACGGCCACCTGCCGGCCGAGGTAGTCGTACCGGTACTGGGTGGCGTTCCCCGCGGCGTCCGTCCGCGCCGTCGCGTCGCCGACCGCGTTCGTCGTGTAGGTCACGTACGACCCGGACGGCTGCGTCACCTTCTGCACGAACCCGGCGCTGGTGTACGCGTACGAGGTGGTGAACGTGCTGGAGGTCGACCGTTCGAAGGTGGACTGAGTGACCTCACGCCCGAGGTAGTCGTAGGTGGACTCCGCGTACGCGCCCAGGGCGTTGGTGGTCCGCAGCAGCTCGTCGTTGAGGTCGTAGACGTAGGTGGTGGCCGCCCCGCCGGGCTCGGTCACCTTGGCCAGCCGCCCGAGTTGGTCGTAGCGATAGCTGGTGACCTTGCCGAGGGCGTCGGTCATGCTCGTGACGTTGCCGTCGCCGTCGAACGTCTTGGACACGGTGGCGGTGATCTTCGTGCCGCCGGGTGGGGTGTAGTCCGGGAGGCGGGTGGTGACCGGTCGGCCGGAGGCGTCGCGGGTGACGACGGTGGTGTTGCCGTCGGGGTCGCGGAGTTCGACCTCGTCGCCGAAGGTGTCGAAGCCGGTGGTGGTGACCGGTCGCGAGGAGACGGGGGTGCCGCCGTTGGACTCGGCGTTGACCGGGGCGCTGGTGGTGACGACGAGGTTGTCGGACTCGTCGTACTCGTAGTACTCCGTGTTACCCAGCGGATCGGTCTCGGACAACTTCAGCCCACGCTGGTCGTAGGTGTACGTCGTCGTGTTGTACGCGTCGCCGAGCGGCCGACCGGCCTGGCCGTTGCCGTAGAGGCTGGACACATCGGCAGCGCTCAGCGCTCGCTGATACACCTGCACGTTGCCGATCGAGCCGTTGAACGGCGCCTCCTGTACCCCGTTGTACTTGGAGCGGCCGATCACGAACGCGCCGGTCGACGCGATCGGCGTCGTGTCGGTCGCCGTTCCTTGCGCGGTTCCGTTGGCGTACAACGTCATCTGGCCGTTCGCGGCGTTGTAGACGCCGACGAGATGCGTCCACGTGTTCAGCGTCGGAGCCGCCGTGGACTGCGCCATCGCCGAGGTGGGCGAGGTGGTGTCGGTCAGGTTCCGGGTGAACGACCAGCGGTTCGGGCCCTTGAGGTACTGGAGGTTGAACCCGGAGTTCACCGAGGCGTCCTGCGACACCGCGGTCTGCCCGGCGGTGTTGACCGCCAGCTTCACCCAGGCCGAGACACTGAAGCTCTGCGTGGTGTTCAGGACGGGTCCGGTGGTCGTCGCCCAACCCGTGGTGCCGTTGAAGACGCCCGCGCCGCCGGACCAGGTCACGCCGCTCGTGGCGGTGGCGGTGTTGTCGCCGCCGGAGTTGTCGACGACCTCGGTGCCGCTGGCCGGGTTCAACCGCCACCAACCATCCGGCTTACCGGCGCCGAGCGTACGCGCCCAGTCCGACGTGATCCGTCCGGCGGAGTCGTAGGTGCTGCCCACCGCCGAGGTGTAACCGGAGTTGTCGGAGAAGTACTTCGCCGTGACCAGATCATCGTTGTTGTAGGTGTAGCTGGTCTTACGCGCAACGCCGTTGGGGTCGAGGGTCTCGCCAGTCACCCGGCCGACCGCGTCCACTGTGTACCGAGTGTCGGTGACGTTGTTGTTGCTCAATTCGCGGATCACGTTGCCGGCCGCGTCGTACTCGTTCTGCTCGGCCACATAGGTCTGGCTGCCGTCGGCGTTCTTCTTGATCACCGCGACTTCGAGATTGTTGTCGGTGTAGGTGAACGCCGTCACGAACCCCATCGCGTCGGTGATCGTGGCCAGCCGGCCCGCCGGGTCGTACGCCCGCGACTCGGTCACCAGATCCCGCGCGGTGATCGGATTGTTCGGATCGCCCGTATAGCCGATCAACGTGGTGGTCAGCAGATGCCCGTTCGCGTCGTACGCGTACCGGGTCTCCGATCCGGTCTCGTCGACCTCCCTGGTCAGATTCCCGTACTGGTCATAGCCGAACGAGGTGAGATCGCCGTCGGAGTCGGTCGCCGTCGCGACGTGCCCGAGGGAGTCATAGGTGTTCTTCAGGGTCCGCGCCGCATCTCCACCGGTCGCGTCGCTGACCGTCTGCTGCGTGATCTGCCCATCGAAGTTGTAGACCGTCGTCGTCACCGGCGTATGCACCGCGCCGGTCACCCGGTTCGTCGTCGCCGGATCGGTCTGCTGAGCGATCCGGCCCAACTTGTCGTACACGACCTTCGTCACGAGTCCGGCCGGATAGCCGTCCGACACCTCGGTCTTGGTGACGACCCGGCCCAATCCGTCATATCCCAGCTTCGTGATCAACCCGGCCGGGTCGGTCACCTGTGCCACGTCGCCGTTGGCGAAGTACGTCGTGGTCTGGATTTGGCCGCCCGGTGAGGTGACCCGCCACGGCAGCCCGGCTGGGGCGAACCCGCCGTTCGCCGCCGCGATCGTCGTCCCGTCGGTGTACTGCGTGGACGCCACCCGGCCCAGCGGATCGGTGGTCTTGATCTTGTTGCCCAGCGCGTCGTACTCGAACTTCGTCAAATACGTGTTGTCCGTCGCGCTGGCCGATCGGCCGTCACGGATCTCGGTGATCTGATCATTGCGCAGATCGCCCGGGGATGTGGCGTTCAGGTAGTACGTGTAGTAGACCGTCGAGCACTTGCCGGCCGACCGGTCCTGGCAGGTCTGCTCGGAGATCGTGTTGCCCCGCACGTCTTGCTCACTGGTCGTCACGTTGCCGTTCGGGTCGGTCACCGTACGCAGATAGCCGTCCTTGTAGCCGTAGGTGGTCTGCCGCTGCTGCGTACCGTCGGTCCAGATCTCGGCGACCTGCCGGTTGCCGTTCTCGACGTCGTACAGGTAGGTCGTGGTGGCGTTCGTCGGATCGGTCACCACGATCTTCTTGGCCAACGCCGCGCCGGCCGCGTCCGCCGACGCGTTCTTGCTCGCCGCGACCTGGTCCGCGATCTGCGCGGCCGTCAGCTGCGACTTGTAGAACGCGAACTCCCCGATCGAACCCGGGAAGTAACCGGCGTTGTCACCGTCGTATCCGGTCCAACTCGCCGACCACTTGCCCGCGCCCAGGTAGGCGTACGTCGCGGTGGTGGCGACCAGGGCCGCGTTGCGCGTCCCGACCAGCGTCCCGTCCAGGTACAGCGACTGGCTGGTGCTGCTGGCCGACAACGCCACGTGGTGCCACTTTCCGTCGGCCACCGAGGCCGAGGTCGTCAGCACGTTCGCGGCACTCCCGGTCCAGAAACCGCCGCGTAGCTTGCCGTCCGTGCCCACATACAGCGCCGGGGTCCAATAGCCGCTCACGCTCAGATCGCCACTCATAGGCATGCTTTGGTACGCGTAGAGCACGCCGCCCGCAGTGGACCCTGACGGCATGGTGAACCACATCGACACGGAGTTCGGCCCCGTCGTCGGCACATCCGTGGCGGGTAGCTCTACATAGGAGGAGGTGCCGTTGAACCTACCCGCCGTCGCGTCGGTGAACGGGCCGGGCGAGCCGAGGGTCACCGTGTTGTAGGTGCCGATCCCGCCGTTGACCTCGTTGACCGCCTCGGTCACCCCGGATTCGTTCATCCGCAGATAGTCTGCCGGACCACCGGACAGCACGGACGCGGCGTACACCTGCGACGAACCGGCCACCGCCGACGGGCTGATCTTCCACGTCCCGTTGTGCTCATCGATCACCTGCGTCACGATCCCGCTGACCGGGTCATAGGTGATCTGCGCCGCCGTCGCCCCCGACGGGCGCACGATCTTCGTCAACGGATGCGCCGCCGCAGCAGACGCACCACGCAGGCTCGCCACATCCGCCGCCGTCAGCGTCCGGTCGAACAACGCCACGTCCGAGATCGAACCGGTGAAGTAGTTCGCGAATCCGTCGCTGGAGGTGCTCGACTGGTGCGACTGGTCCGGCCAGGCGCCGCCGAGGAACCCGGCCCCGACGTACTCGTGGGTCGCGCTGTAGGCGTCGATCAACGTGATCAGGCCGGTACGCGATCCGACGACCTGACCGTCCAGATACAAGGTTTGCGTGTTGCCTGCCGCTGCGAGGACGAGGTGGTGCCAGGCGCCGTCGGTCACCGGGTTCGCCGACACGATCCCCGCGTTGACGTTGTTCGTCCAGAACGCGGCGCGCAGTTTGCCGCTGCTGCCGATGTAGATCCCCGGCGTGTAGTTCCCGGCCGTCGTCCCGCCGGTGATCGGATCCTTCTGATAGCTGAACAGCACCGAGTCAGGGGTGGTCGTCTTGAACCACATGCTCACCGACTGGTAGCTGGCCGCGCTGACCAGCTTGCCCGGCACCTCCACATACGACGACGTCCCGTTGAAGCTCGCGGCGGTGGCCGCCGACCCCGGCAGCGGACCCGGTTGACCGAGCTGCACGTTGCTGTACGTGGCGGCATCGGTGCCACCGTTGTCGAGCACATCGCTGTTGGCCTTCACGGTGCCGGCCGGCTCGGACAGCCGCCAATACGAGTGCGGACCCGCATCCAGCAACGCCGTCGGGTACTGCGATCCGGTGCCGTATTCGTAGACGGTGCAATGGGTCGCATCGGTCGGCGGACACACCTTGGTCAGCTGGTCACCGCTGTACGCGTACACCCACGTCGCCACCGTGCTCGCATCCCCGGCCGTGGCCGGGTCGGTGTACACCGTCGCCACATGCGCCTTGCTCGCACCCGCAGGCGTGGACCACGTCAAGTGCAACGCCCGACCGGACGCCGACGTGATCGTCTCCACCAGACCCGACGCGTTATAGGCGAACGTCAACGTACGCCCGGCCGCGTCCCTGATCGACGTGATCGCATACACCGCATCCGTGCCCACCGTGCCCGCGACCTGCCGAGTGAACAGATACGTCGTGCCGTCCTTATCCACCAGGGAGTAGCCGCCGGTGACCGTGGTGAACACCGAATAACGGCCCGGCGGCGGGTTGAAACTACCGTCCGCGTTACGGCCGAACGCCACCTCCGTACCAGTCGGATACGTGATCACCGCCGTCTTACCGCTGCTGCTGGCCATCCGCTCGGTGACGTTCGCGTCGACCATCGTCGACCAGCCCGCCCCGAACGCCAACCCCGTACGCGGATCCCGGCTGTTGTACGACCGCTGGATCGCCAACGCCGGACCGACCGTGGCGACCTGGGCGTCCATCGCCTCAGTCGTGTAATTGCCCGCAGCCGGTTCGAACCCACGCCCACCACCGTCCTGCGACAAGCCCGAAGTCACCAACGGCTGCGGCGGCGGAGTCGACAACGGGTAGTAGTACGCCACGTTCAACGGGTCCGGACTGGTCGCCCACCCGTCATACGACACGACCCACCAGTAGTAGGTCTTCGACCACTGCAACTTGCCGTCCGGAACCGTCCAGCTCGACGACGACGTCCACCCCGAGGTGGCCACCAGCGCACCGGTCGAGTCGTTGACCTTGTAGTTGTACTGCACCGCCGGCTTCGGCCACACATCCGGATCATGACCCTTGGCCAGCAACTCCGGCGTCAACGACGTCGCCTGATAATCCCGCGGCGGATACTGCGAATCGATCTGCGGCGCCACATTCGGCGTATACGTCACCGACAGATACGGCGCACACGTGTGACCATCACACACCGCCCCCGCCGGACCATTGCGCGACGTGAACCGCTTGAAATCAGTCGTCGCCGTCTGCGAGGCGGAGATGCCCAGACCGTTGTTGGTCAGCGTCCCGTTCAGCCAGCCGTCGAGGGTCGCCTTCGTCAGCGGCACGGACACCCAGGAGCCGACGGTCCGGTTGCTCCCGGTGTTGGCACATGCCTCCGAGTAGTTCGTCGGGGTCGCGGTGCCGATCTGCGCGTCGAAGGTGGGGCCGGTGTAGTTGACGCTGCCGTAGCGGGCGGTGTCGACCTCCCAGGAGGTGCTGATCGGGTGCACCGTGAACGGCTGCGCCGAGCAGCTGCCCTGCCAGGAGAGGAACAGCTTGAGGCTGGCCGAGGTGATCCGCAGCCCGGCGAAGGTGGCCGCGAAGTCGGTGAAGTGCATCAGGGCCTTGCCGCGGTGGGCACCGGAGTCCCAGGTGCCGACGGCCAGATCGTCCTCGCCGGAGTGGTCGATGTCGTTCCCGTAGTACACGTAGGTGTCGCCGGTGGTCGCGAACTCCGTCGTCGGGTCGATCGTGACCGGGTAGACCCGCTCGGGCGCATTCAGCCACCGCTCGTCGACGCTGACCTTCAACCCGATCCCGCCATCGGCCTCGACCAGCGAATACGCGACCGCGTTGGACGTCGTGAACTCACCCGTCGACCCGTCGAACCTCGAGTCGTGCATCAACCCCGGCGGGATCCGGCCCTTCACCGCCCCCTTCGCATCCGCCAGCACCACACCACCACCGGCGTCCACCACCGGCGTCAAACCATTGAGCCGGAGCGGAAACACCCACTCCGTCCGCGTACCCCGCTCCCGCAGAACGATCGACTCCTTGACCCCACTCTCCCGCGACTCCAAAACCAGGTCCGTACCCGGCAACACCCCCGGATACGTCACCGCGTACGCCCCCGACCGCGCCGCAACCCCAGCCGCACCCTGCAACGAGTAGCCGAACCCCAAACCGTCGAACGACGCCGACACCAGCATGCGATCATCAGCCCGGTTCGCGAACTGCAACCCCAGCCGATTCGCCCGCTGCGCCAGCCGATCCCCCGCCGGCGTCACCTGCGCATCGATCTTCTGCCAGGCACCCTTGCCATCCTGAAAGTTGACCGTGCCCTGCGACACCTCACGGGTATAACTGCCGTCCGGATTCGCGAACAGATCCGAACCCGCCGTCGACCCATCCGCCTTACGCGTGCTCTTACCCGGCGCGAACCCCTGAACCCCCGGCGTCGTCAACCGCTGCGTCTTACCATCCTGCCGCTCCGCCACCGTCTTGTCCGGAGCCCGGCCCGCCCCACCAGCCGCCTTCGTCTCCGCATACCCGACGTAATGACCCCGGCCCGCCGCAGAACCAGACTCCTGCACCGGACCGATCGGCCGCCCACCCGCGAACGCCGACGGCGCCCCCAACCACGACCACAACCAACTCACCTTCAGGTCCACCGGACCGAAGACCGTCACCGGCTGCGGAGTGGCTGTGACCAGCAACATCACAGCCGTGAGAAGGAATCCCGCGACAACGCGGCGGCGGCCAGGACGGTCCATCATGGACTCCTCTCGACGGCCCTCCGACTGGAGGTGAATGAGAGTGTCCTGTAAACCTTTCCATTTAGCAATAGGTCGATGTAAGGGCTTCACGTCGTTGGCACATGGCGCGTTTCTTCTTTCCGCTGGCGTCGTCTTCGCGGTGGTCAGACGTCGCGCGATGTTTAGTTGCCATGGCTATAGTTGCCATGTATATTATCTGGCATGGCGTACGACGACACCGCGACCGGACGACTCCTCTGGCAAGTCACGACGAGGTGGCGGACGGCCGTGGACCGGGCGGTCGCACCGCTGGGTCTCACCCACGCGCAGTACGCCTTGCTCGGCTCGCTCTACGGGCTCACCCGGGCCGGGCAGCAGCCCAGCCAGCGGGAGCTCGCCGACGCCGCCGGGCTCGAACCGATCTACGTCTCCAAGCTCATCCGGAGCCTGGAGAGCGCCGGCCTGGTGACCCGCGACGCGCACCCGGCCGACACCCGGGCCCGGCAGCTCGGCCTGACCGACCACGGCACGGAAGTCCTCCTGGCGGCGGTGAAGATCGTGCACGCCCTCCAGGACGAACTGACCGCGCCCATCGGCGGGTCCAGCTCCGAGCGCAACCGGGAACTCATCCGCACCCTCCGGGCTCTCCTCGGAGGACCTTCCACGTGATCCGCCCACGCGATCCGCGCCGCCGCGACCTGGACGCTTTCGGCGCTGGATCAGGGTTCTCGGTCGAATCATGAGGCAGGATTCGACCGAGAACCCTGATCCGGCACCCACCTCGGGGCGACGCACCGGACAGGAGGAATCATGACCTCATCCATGCCGACGCTGACCGGTCAGGACATCGCCGAGGCCCAGGGCGCCTTGCGCGCCCTGCTCGACACGATGCTCTCCGGCACCGACGCCACCGCCAACGAATTCATCACGCTGCGGGTGCTCGCCGTCCGCGGGCCGTATGACGACCCCGCCGTCCTGCACGACTTCCTCGCCGCCCAGCGGCAGCTCGACCTGACCCCGGCCGGGGCCGCCGAGCTGCTGGCCGGACTCGAGAAGGCCGGCCTGGCCGAGGGCACCGCCCGAGGCGCTGGACCGGCCCGGATCACCGCCGCCGGATCGGCCGTCCTGACCCGGCTGACCGAGCTGACCAGCCCGGCCACCCGGCAGGTCTTCGGCGACCTCGACCCGGCCGACCTGGCCACCGCCCATCGGGTCCTCGCCGAGGTGGCGCAGCGCGCCGACCAGCTCCGCGCCGAGATGTGACCCTGCCCGGCTGAACCGAACCGCCGGCCCGCACGCCGGCCCGCACGCCGACCCGCGTGCGGGCCGGCAGCGTGGCCACGGCAGGTCCGCTGGCTAGCCCGTGTGCGGTCCGCAGTGTGACCGCGGCGGCCTGCGGCCTAACCCGTGTGCGGACCGCCGGGCCGATCAGGAAGAATGGAGCGGCAGCGTTTACGGAGGAGAAGGACCGGACGAATGACGCAAAGCACGACCGAAGCCGACTGGGTGTCCCGTTTCGCCGACGAGGTGATCGCCGCGCACTCCAAGCGTGGCTCCCAGAAGCCGATCGTCTGCGCGTCCGGGCTCAGCCCCTCCGGCCCGGTCCATCTCGGCAACCTGCGTGAGGTGATGACCCCGCACCTGGTCGCCGACGAGATCCGCCGCCGGGGCCACGACTGCGTACACGTGCTTTCGTGGGACGACTTCGACCGGTTGCGGAAGGTGCCGTTCGGCGTCGACGGCGTCGACGACACGTGGGAGGAGCACATCGGCAAGCCGCTGTCCGCCGTCCCCGCCCCCCGGGGGAGCGCGTACGCGTCGTGGGCGGAGCACTTCAAGGCCCCGATGAAGGCCGCCCTCGCAGAGATGGGCATCGAGGTACGCGAGATCAGCCAGACCGAGATGTACACCTCGGGGGCGTACCGGGAGCAGATCCTGCTGGCCATGCGCGAGCGCGAGAAGATCGACGCCGTCCTCGGCCGGTACCGGACGAAGAAGAAGGCACCCGTCGACTCCCTCGCCGACTCGGCCGACGAGAACGAGCGGGAGCAGGCCGAGGGGTCCGGCGCCGCCAGCGAGGACGACGGCGGCACCGCCGCGGGCTACTTCCCCTACAAGCCGTACTGCTCGGCGTGCGACCGCGATCTGACCACCGTCACGGCTTACGACGACGACACGACCGAGCTGACCTACACCTGCCAGTGCGGGCACGGAGAGACCGTCCTGCTGTCCCAGTTCAACCGGGGCAAGCTGGTCTGGAAGGTCGACTGGCCGATGCGCTGGGCGTACGAGGGTGTGGACTTCGAGCCGTCCGGCGTGGACCACTCCTCGCCCGGCTCCTCGTTCGTCGTGGGTACGCAGCTCGTCCGCGAGGTCTTCGACGCCGACCCGCCGATCGGCCCGATGTACGCCTTCGTCGGCATCTCCGGCATGGCCAAGATGAGCAGCTCGAAGGGCGGCGTACCGACGGCTGCCGACGCGCTGCGGATCATGGAGGCCCCGGTCCTGCGCTGGCTGTACGCCCGCCGCCGGCCGAACCAGGCCTTCACGGTCGCGTTCGACCAGGAGATCCACCGTCTCTACGACGAGTGGGACGCGACGTCCCGCAAGGTGGCCGACGGGACCGCCACGCCGGCCGACGGACTCGCGTACGACCGGGCCGTCCGCACGGCCAGCGCCGGAAACCTGCCGTTGACCCCGCGCCCGTTCACCTACCGGACGCTGGCCTCGATCGTCGACGTCACCACCGGCCACGACGAGCAGACCCTGCGGATCTTGCGCGACCTCGATCCGGCGAACCCGATCCAGTCGCTCGACGAGGCTCGGCCGCGCCTGGACTGCGCCGATCACTGGGTGAACACCCAGCTCACCCCGGAGGAGCGGACGATCGTCCGGGACGAGCCGGACACCGAGCTGCTGGACTCGCTGGACGAGCCCCAGCGCGAATCGCTGCGCCTGCTGGTGGCCGGTCTGGAGGACAACTGGTCGCTCGACGGCCTGACCACGTTGGTGTACGGCGTACCGAAGCAGCTGCTCGGCCTGCCGATGGACGTCAAGCCGACGCCTGAGCTGAAGGTCGCCCAGCGGACGTTCTTCGCTCTGCTCTACCGCCTGCTGATCAGCCGGGAGACCGGCCCCCGGCTGCCTACGCTGCTGCTGGCGGTCGGCGACAAGCGCGTACGCACCCTGCTCGGCGCCTGACCCGCCCGGACTCTGCTCAGGAGAGTCGGCGGTAGACGGGGATCTCGTCGAGCGGCGCCGCCCGCGTCACCACGGCCGGGCCGGTGTGGCGTACGCCGGTGAAGTAGTCCGCCCACTCGCCTTCGGGCAGGTAGACCGGCCATTCTCGGACGCCGGGCGAGGTCACTGGCGCGACGAGGAGGTCGTCGCCGAGCCGCCACTGCCGCGGCCAGTTCCAGATCTCGGGTTCGCCGGGGTGGTCGAAGAATAGCGGGCGCATCAGCGGCCGTCCGGTCTCGATCGAGCGGGCGGACTGCTCGGCCAGGTACGGCACGAGTTCCTCGCGTAGCCGGGCGAAGCGCCGGTAGCCGTCGACGACGTCCGGCGTACCGCTGCGGTCGGCGATGTTCCAGGGCGTCCGGTCGACCGACGGTTCGCGGTGATGGTTGAACTCCGAGTGGTACTGCATGATCGGGGCGAAGCAGGCGGCCGCCGCCGATCGCAGGTACAGCTCGGCGTCCGGGACGTCGCCGGAGAACCCGGCCAGATCCCAGCCCCAGAAGAAGATCCCGCCGACACCCGCGGTCAGCCCGGCCGTGATGGACGCGCGGAACGCCTCCCAGGTGGAGTTCTCGTCGCCCGCCCAATGCGCCGGAAAGGCCGCCGCGCCGGTGAAACCCGCGCGGCTGAAGGTGACGCCGTCGGTCCCGGTCTCCCCCATCAGGTCGTGGTACGCCTGCGCGTACCGCACCGCGAAGAGGTTGTTGCCGGCGTCGCCCCGGCTGCCGTCGAAGTACTGGAGATCGTGGCCCCAGGCGTGCTCGCCGCCGTCGGTCTTGAACCCGTCGACGCCGAGGTCTTCGAGCAGGTAACGGCGTTTGTCGAGCCACCAGCGGCGGGCGTCGGGGTTGGTCCAGTCCGGCAGCAGCGCACCCGGGAACCACCAGCCCCGGTTGTGATGCGGGCGGCCGTCGGCTTCCTTGATCGCGTACTCGCGGTCGATCATGGTGGCCGCGTCGGCGGCGACCTGCGCCGCGGCGGACGCGGATCCGGTCAGCTCGCCGCGATCGGTCGGGACGAGCGGGATCTGCCAGAGCAGCACCTTGACTCCGGCCGCGTGCAGCTCGTCGATCATCGCCTTCGGGTCGGGCCACGCGCCGTCCGCGGGGAAGGTGAAGTCGGCCAGCCGGTGCGGGGCGCCGTCCGGGTGCACCTCGTACGCCGCGTCCCGGAACGCGACGAAGGTGGCCTCGTCACTCCACGCCTCGATGACGACGGCGCCGACCGGGATCTGCTCGGCCAGGCTCCGGCGTACTTCGGCCAGGACCCGCTCCTGCGTGTTCCATTCGTTGCCGCTCATCCACGGCCGGAAGATCCACTCCGGCGGCTGCGGCGGCATCCCCGTCTCCAGCAGGAACTCACGCACGATCGAACCGGGTTCGCCGCGATGGAGGCGCAGCGACAGGCTCGGGTCGGCCGGATCGATCTCGGCCTCCACGAGGAGCTTGCCCGGGTCGGCCGCGCCGACGTCGTACCAGGTCCGCCGGGTGGTCTGGACGTGGAAGCCCCAGTCGCCTGCCGAGCCGCCGGTCACGAGGGCGAACGGCATCGGGAGGTAGGTGCGGTGCCCCTGCCGCTTGTACTGCTCGAACACCATCGCGTCGAGCACTTCGCCACGTTGGTCGAGCGCGTGGTAGCGCTCGCCGAAGCCGACGACGTGCTCTTCGGCAGACAGCCGCAAGGCGAACCGTACGCGTCGCGGACCGTCCGAGCCCGTCAACCACTCGACATCCTCCACACTGGAGGCGATCCCCGACGTTCGCAGCGTTCCGCCCGTGGACTGCCAGGACAACGGCCGCAGGTCGAACGGGCCGAGCTGGAAGTCCCCGCCCCGCACCACATAGGAGGTGTCGGCGGAGGCGACGGCCGAAGCGACCCAGACGGTCTGGCCGCCGGTGTCGGGGACGGCGTTCGCGGCAGAGGTCAGGTGCCCGGCCGCGCCCGCTGGTGGGGCCGGCGGAGCGCCGAAGTCGCAGATCACGTCAGCCGGATCGACCGGCTGCGCGGAAACCCGGGAACCGTCGGCGAAGACGACGTCCACCGTGGCCACCGACGGATCGGCCAGCACCCGGATCTCGTACGCCTGCCCGGCGATCGGCCGGGTGGGCACCCGCTGATCGAGGTCGTGGCGATACGGGTGTTCGGTCCCGAACGGGCGATGTGAGAGCGTCACAGCGACTCCCCCAGTTCCAGCGCGAGAATGACGAACAGGGCGTGCGACCAGAGCAGGGGTGTGGCGACCGGACCCCACTTGGCCGTCCACTCGGCGATGTACGCCGGGTCCTGCGTGTCCCCGCTGACCTGTTCCGGCAGCCAACCCTCCGGCGTCGCCTGGGCGGCCACCCAGGCCAGCCGTTCCCGCGCCAGCTCGGCCCGCCCGGTACGCGCCTCGTGCCAGCCGAGCCAGGCGGTCAGGATCAGCCACTCGCCGCCGCCGTAGAAGGTGTCGCCGAGGTACCGGTAGACCCCGTTGCGGCGCAGCTCTGTGCGTACCCGTTGGTAGGTGCCTTCGGCGACTTCCGGCGTGACCAGCCCGAACGGGGTGAGGCAGGCGAGCAGGCCGCCGTCCACCGAGCCGGAGCCGAGCCACTTGACCAGCGAGCCGTCCACGGTGCCCGGACCCGCGATGAGCTCGCGCAGCCGCGCGAGCATCTGGGTGGCGGCCTTGGTTCGGTCTTCGTCCAGCAGATCGGCGGAGAGCACGGCGTCGAGCCCGGCCGCGACCGAGCCCAGCGTCGCCACGTGCCGGTGCTCGGCGTGTTCCTCCCACCAGTCGTAGCAGGGGTCGGCGCCGAACGTCGCCAGATAGTCCACCGTGGTGATGATCGCGGCCCGGTAGGGCGCGAGGTCGCCACCGTGCCGTCGGGTGTGCTCCACCAACGCCCACAGCCAGGTGCCGTAACCGTCGAGCTGGTAGTCCCACCACGGCTCGTCCCCGTCACCGCCGTCCAATGTGTACCGTGTCGGGAGCATGCGGCGCGGATCGATCTCCTCGCCCCGGCGAGCGGCCGCGACCAGCTCGGCGACGTGCCCGCCCCGGCCCTCGATCACCCGTGCGCACCAGCCGTGGAACGCGTCCGCGCTCGCGGTACGCCCGGCGCGGCTCATCGCGTCGGCGATGAACGAGCCGTCCCGCAGCCAGCAGTAGCCGTAGACGGGATAGGTGGGACTGGCCGGGTACGCCCCGCCGGAATGCTGGTGGCGGGCGATCAGCTCGACGCTGGCCGCGACAGCGGTCTGCACGGTGTTGCTCCTCGATAAGCTAGGGCGGGGACGCGGCTGAGGTCTAGGCAGCCGCGCCCCCTTAAGGTGTTACTTGATCAGCGCCGTGACCGCGGCCGCGGCCTCGTCCAGCGCCTGCTGTGCGGTGGCCTGGCCGGAGGCCGCCTTCTCCAGGGCCTTGGTGACCAGGTCCTGCATCTGAGCCTGCTGGTCGCCGATGACCGGCGGCAGCGCGACGGCGTTCAGCGAGTCGAAGACGGCCTGCCGGTTGGCGGGCGGGGTCTGCTTGAGGTAGCTGTCGAACGCCGTCTGGTCGTTGACGGCCGGCAGCTCCCAGCTCGACGCGAGGCGCGTCTTCACGGTCGTCTCCGACGTGCTCAGGAACCGGGCCCACTTCCACGCGGCGGCGGACAGCTTGGTCTTCGCCGACACCGCGGTCGCGTTGAAGAAGACCGCGCTGGCCTTCCGCGCCTTGCCGGGCTCGACGACGATGTCGTAGCCGAGGTCCTTGGCGTCGGCCAGCGAGCTGAACATCCAGATGCCGCTGTGCCACATGGCAAGCTTGCCGGACTTGAACAGGGCGGTGTCGTAGTCGGCCTTACCGCCGATCTCGGCGACCGTCGGCTGGACCGTGCCCGGCTTGCCGAGCAGCCACTGCGCGGCCTCCAGGCCCTTGGCGTCGTTGAAGGTCGCCTTCTTGCCGTCCTCGGACAGGAACGAGCCGCCGTTCTGGGCGAGCGCCTTGTAGAACTCGTAGAAGGTGACCGGCTGGTAGTCGCCGTAGACGCCCTTGGCCTTGTCGGTCAGCTTCTCAGCGGCCGCCTTCTCGTCGTCCCAGGTCCACGACGCCGTCGGGTACGCCACCCCGGCCGCGTCGAACAGCTTCTTGTTGTAGAAGAGCACGACGTCGGAGAAGGTCGACGGCATGCCGTACTGCTTGCCCTTGAGCTGGAAGGCTTCCAGCGCCTTCGGGTAGACCCGGTCGGCCTGGTAGTCGCTGTCGGCCTTCGCGACGTCGTCCAGCGCCAGGAGCGCGCCGGCCTTGGCGTACGTCACGAAGTTCTCGTAGTTCAGCTCGAAGGTGTCCGGGGCGTTGCCGCCGGCGATCGACGTCTGGAGCTTGGTGAAGTAGTCGGCGTACGCGGCGGTCTGGACCTCCACCGTGATGCCCGGGTTCTGCTTCTCGAACTCCGCCTTGAGCGCGTCCAGCTCCTTCAGATGATCGGGCGCGGCGGAGAAGGTGAAGTACGTGATCTTGCCGGTGGCGGACTCCGCCGAGGAGTCGTCGCCACCTCCGCAGGCGGCGAGCAGGCCGGCCACGGTCACCGCCGCGGCGGCCGCCGCCAGGAGGCGTCGGGTAGTTCTCATCGGATCTCCAACTGGTGAGGGACGGTGTCGTGCTTTCTCTGGTGGGTTGAGCCGTGGTCAGCCCTTCATGCCGGTGAAGGCGATCCCCCGGACCACGTAGCGCTGGGCGAAGATGTAGAGCACGAGGATGGGCAGGATGCTCGCGGTCGAGCCGGCCATCACGACGTTCCAGGCGGGGCCGTAGCGCCCGAGCAGCAGCGACAGGCCGACCGGCAAGGTGGTGTGCGCCTCGGTCTGCGCGATGACCAACGGCCAGAGGAAGGCGTTCCAGCTCGCCATGAAGGCGAACACCGCGAAGGTGGCGAGGGCTGGGCCGACCAGCGGAAGCAGGACGCGCCAGAACACCCGGAACGGTCCGGCTCCGTCCACATAGGCGGCTTCGTCCAGTTCTCGCGGCAACGCCATGAACGCCTGTCGCAGCATGAACACACCGAAGCTGGAGACCGCCGTCGGGAGCAGGAGTCCGGCGTACGTGTCGACCAGGCCGAGCGTCCGCATCTCGATGAACAGCGGCACGATGATCACCTGCATCGGGATCATCATCGTGGCCAGATACAGCACGAAGAGGGCGTTGCTTCCCTTGAAGCGCAACCGGCTGAAGGCGTACGCCGCGGTGGCGCTCGTGAACAGCTGCAGCAGCGTGGAGACGATCGCCACGCCGAGGCTGTTCGCGGCGAACCGCCAGAACGGGAACGCGCTCGCCAGCCTCGCGTACGGGTCGGTGGTGGCCGGATCGGGCACCAGCCCGGCGTCGGCGTTCCCGAGCTGCGCGTCGCCGGTCAACGAGGTGGCCAGCATCCACAGGAACGGCCCGATCATCGCCACCGCGCCCAGCGTCAGGAGGGCGTAGCGGAGGATCTTCCTAGTCATACTGCACCCACCTGCGCTGCAACCTCAGCTGCGCCACCGTGACGACGAGGATGATCGCGAACAGCACGATGCTCATCGCGGAGGCGTAGCCGACCCGGCCGTAGCTGAAGGCGTACCGGACGATCTGCTCGACGACGACGCTGCTGGCACCGCCGGGACCGCCGCCCGTCATCACCCAGACCTGGTCGAACACCTGGAAGCCGTTGATCAGACTGATCACCGTGACGAAGAAGAGCGACGGGCTGAGCAGCGGCAGCGTGATGCTGCGCAGTCGGCGCCAGGCCGACGCGCCGTCGAGGTCGGCCGCCTCCAGCAGGTCTTTCGGGATCGCCTGCAGCCCGGCGAGCAGGATGACCGAGACGAACCCGACGTCCTTCCAGACCGAGGCCAGGATGACCGACGGCATCGCCCAGGTCGGGTCGGTCCACCAGCCCGGCCCGTCGATCCCGATCAGCCCGAGCGCCTGGTCCACGAGTCCGCCCGCCGGGTTGAGCAGCCACTTCCAGAGCAGCGAGACCGCTACCCAGCTGCTCACCACCGGCAGGAAGAACATGGCCCGGTAGAGCGTCATCGCGGGCAGCTTCGCGTTGAGCAGCAACGCCACTGCCAACCCCAGGATCAGGACGAGCGGCAGATACCCCGCGAGGTAGCCGAGCGTGTGGAGCAGAGCGGCATGGAAATCGGCGTCCTTCGCCAGCTCGGCGTAGTTGTCCAGGCCGACGAAGCTCGGCACGCCGATCAGGTTCCAGTCCTGCAGGCTGACCCAGACCGTGCCGATCATCGGCCCGATCCAGAACGCCAGCAGCGTCACGAGGCTCGGCGCCAGGAAGATCGCGGCGACACCCGCGTTGCGCCATCGCCGTCGCGCGCTCACGCTCCGGCCTCCACCGAGAAGGCCGCGAGCCGCGAACGCACCGCGTCGGCCTGCGGGTCCACCGTGAAGGTGAAAGGGGTACGCAGAACGAGGGCGGCCGCGCCCAGCGCCCATTTCGCATCGTCCCAGGGATCGACGTGCACCGAGATCCGGTCGGCGAAGCCGGGGAACACGCCGTTGGTGAAGGCGGGCTCGAATCCGGCCGCCAGATGCGGCCAAGCCCGGCTGCCCTCACCGCTGACCAGGATCGCCTGCGGATCGAGGACGACCGAGAGGCCGGCGACCGCGAGCCCGAGCCGTTTACCCGCCTCCGCGTAGACCCGCTTGGCGTTCGCGTCGCCTGCGTCGGCTTTCTTCTTGAGGTCCTCCGGGGTCTGCACGTCGGCCTGGCCGGCCTGCTTGACCAGGGCGTCATCCGAGAGGTAGGTCTCCAGACAACCCCGCCGACCGCAGTGGCAGGGCAGGCCGTTCTCCGGGTCGACCGGCAGGTGCCCCAGTTCCCCGGCCGCACCGTGCCCACCCCGGCGCAGATCGCCGCCGGAGAACACGGCCGCGCCGACACCCCGGCCCAGGGTGACCGTGAGGAAGTCCTCGTAAGGACGGCCGAGCCCATACAGGTGCTCATAGGCCGCCAACGTGTTGACGTCGTTGTCCACTAACACCGGTACGCCGACCAGCTGCGACAGGTAGTCGGCCAGTGGCATGCGCTTCCAGCCGAGCAGCTGTGCCTGCACGAGTCCGGTGCCGATGTCGACGAACCCGGGGATGCCGACGCCGACCCCCAGAAACGCCGGCGGGTCGTTCTTGGGGATGAGCGGGGTCAGCAGCTCGGCGAGGGCGTCGAACGGATTCGCCTTGAGCGCGTCGATCGGCGCGGAGAACGTGTCGAGCACGGTCCCGTCCAGATCCGCGTGAACGCCGGTGACCTGCCCCGCGGCGACCTTCACACCGATCGCCGACGCGGCCGAGCCGGCCACCGCGAGCAGCTCACCCGGACGGCCGCCGCGAGACGCGTCGTCGTCGACCTTGTGCAGCACCCCGGCCTCGATGAACGACCGCGTCACGGCCGTCACCGTGGGCGGGCTGAGCCCGAGCCGCCGGGCGATGTCCGCCCGGGAGATCGGCCCATGCCTTCCGACCAGCGCCAGAATCGCCGTCCGGTTGACGTCCCGCAGCCGGGGGCCGGAGGTCGCGGAGACCATTCGAGCACTTCCTTCCGAGACTATGTTTCGTCGCCGAATTAACGTAGGCGCGCCGCCCCTCCCCCGTCAAGACCCCTCCCCGCTTGCCTCCGCTACGGATGCAGATCACGGTTACGCGGGGAACCCCGGGCGGTTTTGGCATGCGTAACCGTGATCTGCTGCTGACGGGCGCTGTGGGACCATGGCGCATGCGCGCGATCGTCTTCGACTACTACGGCACCCTGTCGAACCCGGCCGGGGAGAGCGAACGCCGCGCGCTGTACGCCCGAACCGGCGAAACACTCGGCATCGACGGCGACGTGTTCTGGGGCGCGATGGTCGACACCTTCCGGGAACGGATCATCGGCGCGTACGGCGACACCCGGTCGACACTGTCCGCCATCGCCGGACGCTGCGGCGTGACCGCGTCGGACGACCTGCTCGCCGAAGCCGTCCGCGTTCAGTTGGCCGGCGCTCGGCATACGCAGCGCCCCCGCCCAGACGCGGTGAAGACGCTGACTGCGTTGCGGGAGCGGGGTTTCCGGCTCGCGCTGATGAGCGACTGCAGCAGCGAACTCGTCGAGGACTGGCCGAACAACCCGTTCGCGCCGCTGATCGACGCCCCCGTGTTCAGCTGGCGCGAACGCGTCCGCAAACCCGACCCGGCGCTCTACGCGGCGGCGACCTCCCGGCTCTTCGTCTCAGCGGCAGAATGCTGGTACGTCGGCGACGGCGGCGGCCGGGAACTCCGGGGCGCTCACGATGCGGGTATGCGGCCGGTACTGGTCACGAACGCGGCGCATCCCGAGGCGGCGCAGCATCGGGCCGATCCGGACGAGCACATCCCGGACTACACAGTAGACGACCTGCCCGAACTCCTCGACCTCGTCGGTTCTGCATCCAGAGTGGACCACTGAAGCGACGTCTGATCATCGCGTGCGAGCTTCCGCGCTACCGAGACCCATTGGTTTGATCGATGATCTTCGCCTCCTTGAGGTGGTCCAGCAGCACTTCATGAAGCTCAATAGCGGCAGCGGCTTCCTGGGTCCAGACCTCGCTGCGCAAAACCGCACGCTTCGCCTCGGCGGCGCTCATGATTCCGGACTTCTTGATGGCGAACATGCTGTCGCTCATATCGAGACCGTCATCGCGCAGCTGCCGCACGATGGTCTCGACACTCGCTCCGTTTCGGGCGCGTTCCGCGACCTCAATCGCGAGACGCTCGAAGTCAGGCTCCATGTCAGGGGCACCAGGCGGTTTCGGCGGCCCACTGCTCCGCCACGCCGATGACCAGGTCCACGACCGGGTCCTTCACATCCGTGTACGCGATCCGGTCGGCCACGTTATCGGCGAGCACTCGCTTGAACTGGGCGTACGCCGGAACTGCGGCGGGGTGTGCCCGGAACCAGTCGCGGAACAACAACGCGACGCGTTCGTTCGGCGAGCCCGTTAGGCGTACGTGGAGGTTCACGGGGCCGTCCGGATGGCCACGCCGGTGCCAGAACCGCTTCGCCCACCGCGCCGGGTCGTCGTCGCTGCCGGCCGGCACGTGATCCCGGTTGACCGGCGTACGCCCGAAGCCGAGCCCGCCCAACGGCCCGTCGAACGCGTCGGCGGCGGCGTCGAGGTCGGCGACGCTGACCTGGAGGTCGATGAGATCCTTCGCGGCCATTCCCGGGATCGCGGTGCTGCCGATGTGCTCGATCCGCAGCGCCTGGGGACCGAGGACGCTCGTCAGCTTGCCGATGAGCGACTGCGCCCGCGCCGGCCACTGGTCGTCGTAGTCGGCGACGATCGCGGGATCGCCAGGCGGATACGTGATCGCCTGGGCGACGATGACCCGGTCGCCGTTGAACGTCAGCGCCGGGGATCCGTGCAGCCGGTAGCCGTCGGCCAGGGCCGCGCTCACCCGCTCGCAGAACGCGGAGTCGTCCGGTCCGGTGAGTACGCGATAGGGCAACGGCTGGCTCATGACCGGAAATGGTATCGGCCGACCGATCTTGCGCTGTCGGCGAACTGCCTTGGGCGTACCAGTTGGTGGGGTGTTGAGTGGGCCGCATGGAGATCCTTGTTCTGGGCGGCACGGCCTTTCTGGGCCGGGAGTACGCGAGCCAGGCGGTGGCGCGCGGGCATCGGGTGACGTGTCTGGCGCGTGGCGAGAGCGGCGCGGTGGCCGAGGGTTCGACGCTGGTGGTGGCGGACCGGAACGAGCCGGGGGCATATGACGCCGTCGCGGACCGGGAGTGGGACGCGGTGCTGGAGGTGTCGTGGCAGCCCGGAATGGTTCGCGGCGCGCTGGACGCGTTGGCGGCCCGGGCCAAGCATTGGACCTACGTGTCGTCGGGCAACGCCTACGCGTCGTTCGGTACGCCCGGCGCGGACGAGTCGTTCCCGTTGCGTGCGGCGACCGAGCTGGACGTCGTGGAGCAGGAGCTGTACGGCGAGGCGAAGGTCGCGTGTGAGGAGGCGTCGCAGGCGGCGCTCGGGGATCGGCTGGTGATCGCCCGTGCGGGGCTGATCGGCGGGCCCGGGGATCGCAGTGACCGGGCGGGGTATTGGGTCGCGCGGGCGGCTCGGGCGGCGGAGGAACCGCTGCTGGTGCCGGACACTCCGGACGTCGCGACGCAGGTCGTCGACGTCCGCGACGTGGCCTCGTGGCTGCTCGACCTCGGCGAGTCCGGTACGCCCGGGGTGTTCGACACGGTCGGGCCGATCGTGCCGTTCGGGGAGTGGATCGAGCTGTGCCGCCAGGTCGGCGGGCACACCGGGCCGGTCGTCGCTGCCCCGGCCGAATGGCTGCGAGCGCAGGAAGTCAAGGAATACATGGGGCCGGAGTCGCTCGCGATGTGGCTCGTCGACGCCGACTACGCCGGGTGGTCCACCCGAACCGGAGCCGCTGCGCTCGCTGCCGGGCTGACGCATCGGCCGCGGGCCGAGTTCCTCGCGGACGTGCTCGCTTGGGAGCGGTCGCTGGGGCTCGACCGGGATCGGCGCGCTGGGCTCAGCTCCGGTCGCGAACGCTCCCTGCTCGCCTCGCTCGCCTGACCGTTCGCCTCGCCCGGCGCGTCCGACCGCTCGCCCCGCCCTCGCTCCGGGGGCGTGATCATGAACTATGAGTCGTGATCGACCGGCGTGTCGTGTCCGTGGCGCCCTGATCGTTCCCCGGCCGTGGTGATCGATTCCGGGGCGGGTGTCGTACGCCGGTGACACCATGGGGACGTGCTGTTCGCAGAGGTGGCCGCGACGTCGGAGGCGGTCGGGGCGACGTCCGCCCGCAAGGCCAAGATCGAGTTGCTGGCGAAGACGTTGCGCGGGTTCTCCGCCGAGGAGGCCGCGGCCGGTGCCGCGTTCCTCGCCGGTGAGCTGCGGCAGCGTACGACGGGGGTGGGGTGGGCCTCGCTCCAGGCCGCGCCGCCGCCCGCCGACATCGCGACGCTGACGGTCGGCCAGGTCGCGGCCACCGTCGACCGGCTCGCCGGGATCAGCGGCCCCGGTTCGCAGGCCCGGCGCAAGGACGAGGTCCAGGCGCTGTTCGGGGCGGCGACCGCCCCCGAGCAGAAACTGCTCCGCGGGCTGTTCACCGGCGAGGTGCGGCAGGGGGCTCTCGCGGGGGTCCTGGCTGACGCCATCGCGCAGGCCGCGGATGTTCCGGCAGCGGCGGTACGCCGTGCGCTGCTCCTCAGCGGGGACCTCGCGATCGTCGCCGCGACCGCGTTGCAGGGTGGCGCCGTCGCGCTCGGCGAGTTCACGCTGGCCGTCGGCCGTCCGCTCGCCCCGATGCTGGCCCAGTCGGCGTCCGGGGTCGACGAGGCGCTGACCGTCACGGGCGTGCCCGCGATGGCCGACGTCAAGCTCGACGGCGTACGCATCCAGGTGCACAAGTCGGGCGATGAGGTGGCCGTCTTCAGCCGCAGTCTCGACGACCTGACCGCCCGGCTGCCGGAGATCGTGGCCGCCGTCCGCTCGCTGCCCGCTCGCGACCTGGTGCTCGACGGGGAGGCGCTGGCCCTCGACGAACAGGGGCGGGCACATCCGTTCCAGATCACGGCGTCGCTCGCCGCGACCCGGTCGGGCGCGCCCGGCGGATTGGTGGCGAAGTTCTTCGACGTGCTGCACGCCGACGGCCACGATTACCTCGACGAGCCGGGGCACCGGCGCTGGGCCGCACTCTCCTCCCTGGTGCCGGCAGAACTGCTGATCGACCGGCAGGTGGTCACGTCGACCGAGGAGGCGGAGGCATACTTCGCCGCCGCGGTCGAAGCCGGCAACGAAGGGCTGGTCGTGAAGGCCGTCGACGCGGCGTACGACGTGGGCCGGCGGGGTGGCGCGTGGGTGAAGGTGAAGCCCCGGCACACCCTCGACCTCGTCGTGCTGGCCGTCGAGTGGGGCCACGGCCGGCGTACGGGGCTGCTGTCGAACCTGCATCTCGGTGCGCGCGATCCGCGTACCGGGGGCTTCGTGATGCTGGGCAAGACGTTCAAGGGGCTCACCGACGAGATGCTGCGCTGGCAGACGGAGCGGTTCCTGGAGCTGGCCGTCGAGCGCGGCGACTGGGTCGTCACCTTACGCCCGGAGCAGGTCGTCGAGGTGGCCTTCGACGGAGTGCAGACCAGTCCGCGCTATCCCGGTGGGGTGGCGCTGCGGTTCGCTCGCGTGCTGCGGTACCGGGACGACAAGCGAGCGGACGAGGCGGACACGATCGACGAAGTACTCCGCATTCACGCGGGCACGTCATGATCAGCGGATTTTTCGCGGGGCCATGACCCCACGAAACTTCCGTTGATCACGCAGCAGGCGCGGTGAGCGCATCGACGGCGTCGACCGACAGCACTCGGCGTACGACCAATTCGACGAGTCCGGCCGTCGCCGCTTCCGCCTCGGGTGGCGAAGCCACCACGCGCAGTTCCCCGACGCTGTGCGGCATCGCCACGGCACGCACCACTTCATCCACTGTGGATACGACCTCGGACTGGGCTCCGATCGACCCCCCGAGCACGAGCGTACGCGGATTCACCAGCGCGATCAGCGAAGCGAGCACCTCACCCACCCGGTGAGCGGCGGCAACCGGCGAGGCGCCTTGGAGGGCGTACCCGGCGGCGAAGGCCGCGAGGCAGCCGTGCCGGCCGCATCGGCACAGCGGACCGGACGGGTCGACACGGATGTGCCCGATGTCGCCGGCCGCCCCGTCGGCGCCGATCAGACAGTGGCCGTCGACGACGACGCCCGCGCCGATGCCGCTGGCCCACTTCACCCCGAGCACCACGTCGCCGGAACCCGCCGCCGAGCCAGAGCCGGAGCCCGAGCCCGAGCCCGAGCCCGAGCCCGAGCCGGAGTCCGAACCAGAGCCGGAGCCCGAGCCAGAGCCGGAGCCCGAGCCCGAGCCCATACATGACTTAATCGAGAGCGCCGCGCCGAGGGCGAAGGCCCGCGCGTCGTTCTCCAGGATCACTGGCACGTCCCATGACTCCCGGAGGCGCTCCACCGGGAAGGACGGCAGCACGGTCGAGGCCGTCGGCAGCCCGGTCCCGGGTGAGATCGGCGCGGGCAGTCCGACGCCCACGCCGATCAGCCGCTCGCCCGGCGTCAGCCCCAAGCCCTTCGCCGCCCGGAGCAGCTCGGTGACGACGACGTCCGGGGAGGCGAGATCGACTGCGAGCGACGCCGACCGCAACGTCCGCCCATGTACGCCGCTGTACGTGACGCGAGCCTGCGTATGCCCGACGTCGAAGGTGAGCACGACCATCGACCGGTCGTCGAACCGGAGGAGCTGAGCCGGGCGGCCGCCTTCGGACCGGGTCGGCCCGGCCTCGTGGACGAGCCCGGCCGCGAAGAGCGGGGCGAGCCGTTCCAGCAGCGTCGGCCGCGACATCCCGGTGGCGTCGAGCAGCTCCCGCCGCGTCCACTGTGGCCGCGTACGGATCAGGGCAAGCAGATGGCCGGGTCCGCTGACTGCCATGTGTTCACCTCTTGACAGCTATGTAAACGATTTGGACACTTGCGTCAGCCCGTTTGACAAAACCCCCATGAGGGTACCGGCGACCGCCGGACCGACCTAGGGAGTCCCATGACCAACGAGGCAAGAGCTACCCGCCGTGCGCTGCTTCAAGCCGCGTTGGCAGCGCCGATGCTAGCCGCGTGCGGCGGAGTTTCCACGAGCGGCGCCGGTGGCGCGGGTTCGGTGAACTTCCTCTCGACCCAGTTCACCCCGGTCGAGGAGCGCCAGCGGTTCGAGAAGATCCTCGCCGACAAGGTGACCAGCGCCAAGGTCGGCTACAACCCCGTCGACAACTCCACTTTCGCCACCACTCTGCGTACCCAGGTGGAAGCCGGGAAGGTGCAGGTGAACCTGGTCGGCGGCCTGCACGGTGACCTGGCGCCGCTCGGCGACAAGCTGATGGACCTCGACGACCTGGCCGGTTCCCTCACGGACCGCGGGTTCGCCGCGGACCTGATCGAGCTGGGCAAGCTCGGCGGGACCACGACGAAGTACATCCCGTGGATGCAGGCCACCTACATGCTGGCGGTCAACAAGAAGGCGTTGCAGTGGCTGCCCGCCGGCGCGGACGTGCAGAAGCTGACCTACGACCAGTTCTTGAGCTGGATGACGGCGGCGAAGGCGGGCAACGGCGGCAAGCCGGTGTTCGGGCTCGGCGCCGGGCCGAAGGGCCTCTATCACCGGTTCTTCCAGGGTTTCCTGCTGCCGAGCTTCACCGGCGGGCAGATCACCACGTTCCGCAGCGCCGAGGCGGTGACGGCCTGGGAGTACATGAAGGAGCTCTGGGGGCAGACCGCGCCCGCGTCGACCAACTACGACTTCGTCCAGGAACCGTTGCAGCGTGGTGAGGTGCTCGTCGGCTTCGACCACGTCGCCCGGCTCGCCACCGCACCGAAGGACAAACCGGACGAGTGGCTCATGGTGCCCGCGCCGAGTGGCCCGAAGGGGCTGGGCTACATGCTGGTCATCGCCGGGTTGGGCATCCCCAAGGGCGCGCCCGACGCCGACAAGGCCAAAGAGGTCATCCGGACACTGACCACGCCGCCGGTCCAGACCGAGGTGTTGCGGCAGAACGCGTTCTTCCCCGTGGTGAAGGCCGATCTGCCAGGCGACCTGCCGGCCGCGATCGGGTTGGAGGCCAAGGCTGTCGCCGCCCAGCAGTCCGCCACCAGTGCGATCGTCTCGCTGCCGCCGGTCGGGCTCGGCGCCAAGGACGGTGAGGTCAGTCAGATCTTCAAGGACACGTTCAAGGCGATCTGCCTCGACGGCAAGCCGGTGAAAGCGACCCTGGACGCGCAGGCGACCAAGCTCAACGGGATCCTCGACGAGCTGAAGGTGACCTGCTGGAAGCCGGATCCCACCGGGTCGCCGTGCCGGGCGGCGTAAGGCCGCGCGGGCCGCTCTGGCTCATCACGCCCTCGCTGATCTTCCTCACGGCGCTGTTCGCCTGGCCGCTGGTAGCGGGCATCGGCCAGGCACTCACCGGTCCCGGCGGCTTCACCCTGGCCAATGTGCGGCGCATGCTCGACGACCCGTACTTCTGGCCGGCGGCGCGCAACACGGCGCTGCTCATCGTGGTGCTCATCCCGCTCCAGTTCGCGCTCGCGATCGCCATGGCGCTGCTGCTTCGCGCCCGCCCGCGGTTCGCGGGCGTCTACTTCTACATCTGGGTCATCCCGCTCGCGATCAGCGATCTGGCCGCGGGACTCGTCTGGCTCGCGGTGTTCACGGATCGGGGCTACCTCAACTCCGCGTTGGCTCACCTTCAGATCGACGGGTACGCCTGGCTCAGTTACCAGCATCCGGTCACGATGTTCCTGGCGGTGGTGGTGGCCGAGCTGTGGCGGTCGACCTCACTCGTCTTCGTCATCGTGGTGGCCGGGATGCAGAGCATTCCGCGGGACTACGACGAGGCGGCCGCGGTCTTCGGGGCGAGCTATTGGCAGCGGCTGCGCAAGGTGATCCTGCCGCAGCTGCGGCCGAGCCTCCAGGTGGCGCTGATCCTGCGGACGATCCTGGCGCTGGAGACCTTCGCCGTGGCCCAGGCGCTCACCGGGCGCAACCTGCCGCTGCTCGTGGGTGAGACGTATCAGTGGTACAGCGTGCTCCAGAATCCGAACGTGGCGACCGCGATCGCGCTCGTCATCCTCGCGCTGTCGATGCTGGCGGCGTTCGGATATCTGCGGGCGCTCCGAGAGCCGGGTGGGCAGCCGTGAAGCGTACGTGGGGTCTTCAGCTCGCCTGTCTCGCCGTGACCGCGTTCTTCGGCGTACCGCTGTATCTGATCGCACTGGCCGCCTTCGCCAGCCGCGAATCGCTCGACCGGTTCCCGTTGTCGCTGCTGCCGACCGATGTCTCGGCCGAGACCATCACGACGTTCCTCGGCTCGACCGGCGTCGTCGGCGGCTACCTGAACTCCCTCATGGTCGGGCTGAGCACGGTCGTGCTCGCGCTGCTGGTCGGCGTCCCCGCCGGGTACGCCCTGGCCCGCTACGCCTTCCGCGGCCGCGACCCGTATCAGCTGTTCCTGCTGCTGACCCGGGCGTTGCCGATCGTCGTCCTGTCGGTGCCGCTGGCCCGGATCTTCCTCCAGACCGGCCTCTACGACACGACGTACGCCGTGACGCTGCTGCACACCGCGCTGGCGCTGCCGACGACCGTGCTCATCACCTCGGCTGTCTTCGTCGGGGTGCCCCGGGAGCACGAGGAGGCGGCCCAGGTCTTCGGGGCGTCGCCGGTGCGGGCCTTCGCCCGCGTGGTGCTGCCGCAGGCGCTGCCCGGCATCGCGGCGGTCGCCATGTTCACCTTCGTCCTGTCCTGGAACGAGGTCCTGGGCGCGACGATCCTCACCCTCAATCAACGGACACTGCCCGCGCACGTGCTGACCACGCTGTCCGACTCGCCGTTGGCGTACCGCTTCGCCGGTGGCCTGGCGCTCGTCGGACCGGCGATCGTGTTCGTCGCCGTGATGCGCCGCTACCTGCTCAACATGTGGGGGACCACGCTGCGATGAAGATCACGATCAGCGATCTCGTGAAGACCTATCCGGGCCAGGCCCGGCGGGCCACCGACGACGTCTCGCTGGAGGTCGCCGACGGCGAGTTCCTCGTGCTCGTGGGGCCGAGCGGCTGTGGCAAGACCACCCTGCTGCGGATGGTCGCCGGACTGGAGACGCCCGACACGGGCACCATCCACATCGGAGACAAGGACGTCACCGGGCTGGCCGCGCGCCACCGGGGGATCTCCATGGTCTTCCAGTCGTACGCGATCTTCCCGCACATGAAGGTCCGCGAGAACATCGGCTTCGGCCTGGCCATGCGCAAGGTGGACGCGGCCGAGATCCGCCGCCGGGTCGACCAGGCCGCGGAGCTGTTGCAGCTGACCGAGGTGCTCGACCGGTTTCCGGCCCAGCTGTCCGGCGGGCAGCGGCAGCGGGTCGCCGTGGCCCGCGCGGTCGTGGTGGACTCGGGCGTCCTGCTCATGGACGAGCCGCTGTCCAATCTAGATGCGCTGCTGCGCCTCCAGTTCCGGGCCGAACTCAAGAAGATCGTCCGGGAGATCGGCACCACCACCCTCTACGTCACCCACGACCAGGCCGAGGCCATGTCGCTCGGCGACCGGGTGGCGGTCATGCGCGACGGCCGCATCGCCCAGCTCGGCCCGCCGCTGGAGGTCTACGACACCCCGTCCGATCAGTTCGTCGGCGGCTTCCTCGGCTCGCCGCCGATGAACTTCCTGCCCGGCTCCGCCCTTGTCGCAGTCCTCGGCGCCGACTCCGCGCCCGGCTTGGACAATGTGCTCGTCGGCGTACGCGCGGAGAAGGTCGCGGTCGACGCCGAGCGCACCGCCGACGCCGTCCCGGCGACGGTCGAGGTCGTCGAACCGACCGGGGCCTCGATGCTGCTCACCGTGCTGCTGGACGGGCACCGGCTCAAGGTGTCCACGCCGCCGACCTTCACGGCCGCCCCCGAGCAGCAGATCTGGCTTCGCTTCGACCCGGCGTCGCTGCGCTTCTACGACCCGGAGACCGGCCTGGCTCTGCTGAAGTCCTGACACGGAACGCGGACGGCGTCCCAGAAGGACGCCGTCCGCTATCGGGGATGTGAGGGTCTACCAATAGTGCCGACGGCCGGCCACGGGGCGGCCGATCGCGCCGAGCAGGTAGAGGACGGCCCCCACCACCAGCAGGATGATGCCGAGCGTCTGCAGAATTCCGACGTGCAGCAGCCATCCCAGGAGAAGTAGCACCACACCAGCGACAAGCATCGTGTCCTCCTTCGATGTCCTCGATGGAGTACCCGAATTCGGCGCTCGCTACACGAGGGCGAGTTCTTTGGCCCTCGGCAGCACGATCTCCTCGGGCGTCACCGTCGCCAGCCGCACCATGGCCTGCCGGTCCGCGTCGTCGATCGGGGTGTAGACGCTGAACCGAACCTTCCGCTGGTCGCCCAGGTAGGAGTGGACGACCTCGGCGTGGATCGTGCCGGCCTCGTCGTGCCGCAACGTCTTGAGGACGCCGTCGAGGCTGGCGACCTCCTGCCGCCGCCAGATCTCCGCGAACTCCGGCGAATGCGCCTCCACCAGCTTCACCAGCCGCTGCCACCCCGGGTCGCCGACGTCGGCCGCCATCGCCACGCGCATCTTCGCGACCAGGCGCGGGGCGGTCTCCGCCCAGCCGCCGATGATCGAGCGCATCCGCGGATTGGCGAAGAAGAGCAGCAGCGAGTTCTGGTACTCGTCCGGCAGGCTCCGATAATCGCCGAACATCGCCAGGTAGGAATGGTTCGACGCGAGGATCTCCCAGCCGGGACCGACGACCACGGCGGGATAAGGGTCGACCTGGTGAAGCATCAGCTCCACCGCCCGGCCGACCTTCGGCTCCCGCGCAGCGGGGTGCGGCTCGGTCAGCTCGGCGAGGGCGAACAGATGCTGCCGCTCGGCGTCGTCCATCCGCAGCACCCGGGCCACCGCGCCGAGCACCTGCGTCGACACGTTGATCGAACGGCCCTGCTCCAGCCAGGTGTACCAGGTCACACCGATGCCGGACAGCATCGCGACCTCTTCGCGGCGCAGGCCGGGCGTACGCCGCCGCAGTCCGTCCGGTAGGCCCACCATTTCCGGGGTGGTGCGCTCACGCCGGGATCGAATGAACTCTCCGAGTGCTTGTCTGCGCTGTTCATCCCTAGCCTGGTTCACCCAGTAACAGTATCAGTGGGCTCTAGGTACCAGGCTTGAGCGCGTACCAGGGTGATCGTATGACCACTGCGACGCTTCCCGCCGCCACCGCCACCACCCGGCCGGCGGCTCCGTGGCGGGCGCTGCCGATCCTGTTGCTCGGCGCTTTCCTGCCCATCCTCGACGCCTTCATCGTCAACGTCGCCCTCCCGACCATCGGCCGTACGCTCAACGCCGGTCCGGCAGCGCTGGAGCTGACCGTGTCCGGCTACGGCGTCGCGTACGCCTGCACGCTGGTGGCCGGCGGCCGCCTCGGCGACCGCTTCGGCCGCAAGCGAATGCTGCTCATCGGCATGTCCGCGTTCACCGTCGCCTCGGCCGCCTGCGGGCTGGCCCCGACCGCCGGCGCGCTCATCGCCTTCCGCATCCTGCAAGGGCTGGGCGCCGCCCTGCTGTTCCCACAGGTGCTGGCCTCGATCCAGGCCGGTTTCGAGGGCGCCGACCGGCAGAAGGCGCTCGGCCTGTTCGGCTCGATGGCCGGGCTCGCCGGCGCGGTCGGCCAGATCCTCGGCGGCGCGCTGCTCGCCTGGGACGTCGCCGGGCTCTCCTGGCGGCCGCTGTTCCTGATCAACGTGCCCGTCGGCATCGCCGCCGTCGTGCTCGGCCGGCGGTTCGTCCCCGAGACCCGGGCTCCCCGGGCGGCGCGGGTCGACCTGTGGGGCGCGCTGCTGCTGGCCGCCACCATCGCACTTCTCCTGCTCCCGATCACCCTTGGGCGTACCGAGGAATGGCCATTGTGGACGTGGCTGAGCCTGGCCGCGGTCGTGCCCGCCGCGGTGACCTTCTTCTGGACCCAGGGCCGGCAGGAGCGGCGCGGCGGAAACCCGCTGTTACCGCCGAGCCTGCTGAGCCTGCGCCTGGCCCGGCGCGCGCTGCTGGCGATCCTGCTGTTCGCCACGCTCATCGGCGGATTCCTGTTCACCGTCGCGGTCACCCTGCAGATGGGGCATGCGTTCGGGCCGATGGCCGCCGGGCTGGCCATGGGACCGTGCGCGATCACGTTCCTCTGGATCTCGCTGCGGGTCGGCCGCTGGGTCAGCCGGTACGGCGTGCGCGTCCTGATCGCCGGCGCGCTCATCTTCGGACTCGGGATCGTGGCGTTCGCCGCCGTCGTGCAGTACGCCGATCACCTGAGCGTCGTCGTGGCGGCCATCCCACTGGTGGTGGTCGGCGTCGGCTGGGCGATGGTGCTGTCCCCCGCCATCGGGTTCGTCCTGTCGGGGCTGCCCGCCGACCGGGCCGGACTGGCCGGTGGCGTGCTCTCGACGGCGATGCAGATGGGGCTGGCGCTCGGCGCCTCGCTCCTCGGCTCGGTTCTCTTCGCCACCAGTTCGCTGGTGGCCCTCGGCTGCTGCCTGGTCCTGGCGGTGTCGACCGCGATCGCGTACGCCCGGCTTTCGCCACGCCCGGCCGGGTCATGATCGTGCGGCCTATGCTGGCGGATATGAGCTTTCCACCGTCCGCACCGCCGATCGAGGACGTCAAGAAGGTCCTCTGCGTGTTCGCCCACCCCGACGACGTCGACTTCGGCAGCGCCGCCACCGTGGCCCGCTGGGTCGACGAGGGCATCCAGGTGGCGTACGTGCTGGTGACCCGGGGCGACGCCGGCGGCTTCGACAACACCCCGCGGGACGAGATGCCCGGCCTCCGCGAGGCCGAACAGCGAGCCGCGGCGAAGGCGATCGGCGTCAGCCAGGTCGAGTTCCTGGAGGGCTACTTCGACGGCAAGATCACGCCGTCCCTGGAGCTGCGGCGCGAACTCGTCGCCGCGATCCGCCGTCACCGCCCGGACCGCATCCTCACCAGCTCGCCGCTGCGCCGGTGGGAACGGATCTCCGGGCCGAGCCACCCCGACCACCTGGCCGTCGGGGAAGCCCTGACGTGCGCGGTCTACCCGGACGCCCGCAACGAGTTCGCGCTGCCCGAACTGCTGGCGGCCGGGTTGGAGCCGTGGGTCGTCCGGGAGATCTGGTACTCCGGCGGCCCGTCGCCGGACCACGCCGTCGACGCCACCGACTACTTCGACCGCAAGCTCGCCGCGCTACGAGCACACGCCTCGCAGACCCGGCACATGGAAGACCTCGAAGGCATGCTGCGCGGCTGGATGGGATCCACCGCTCAAGCCGCCGGCCTCGGCGAGGGCCGCCTTGCCGAGGCGTACACCATCATCCGCACCGAGTGAGACTCCCGCTCCATTTGCTGCAGATCACGGTTATGCATGCTTCCCACCGCACTTTTGGCCTGCGTAACCGTGATCTGCCGCTTTCCGTACGCCCGCGAGCCGGCGTACGGGGGCAGCGTCAGCGGGTGAGGGCACCCGCGACCTCGGTCCGCGAGGCGACCCCGAGCTTGTGCAGGATGCTCGACACATGCACGGCCGCGGTCTTCGGCGAGATGTAGAGCCGCCGGGCCAGCTCGGCGTTGGTCAGCCCTTCCGCGACGAGCAGCGCCACTTCCCGTTCCCGGGGCGTCAGCGGCACCACGCCGTTGGCGACGGCCCGGCTGTGCGCCGGAGCCAGCCCGAGTTGGGCCCTGACCTGGTCCAGCTGGGCGACTCGCCAGCCGCCCCACCGGCTGAGCAGGTCGGCCGCCTTGTCGGCGAGCTTGGTCGCGCCGGCGTTCTGACCGGCGGCGAGCAGCCGCCGGGCGGCAAGCGTGTGCGCCGTTCCGCGTACGCTCGGCGGCAGGATCGCCGAGTCGAACACCGCCCGGTAGCCGCGCAGGGCGCGGTCGTCGTCGCCGGCGAGTTCGGCCAGCTGCGCCGTCACGAGTTCCCGCCAGTCGTCCCAGAGCTGCCCGTCGAGCATCACCTCACCGAGGTGGCGTACGCGCTCGCGGGGCAGCCCGGCGTACAGGGCGGCGGTGATCAGGTCGTGGGCTTGTTCGCCGCTCCGCCACGGCAGCTGCGCCAACGCCGCCAGTACGCCATCGAGCAGCTCGATCGCCCGGTCGTCGCTGGAGCGGCAGGCGAGGTGGAAGTCCAGACCGGGCAGGACCAGGGGCGACAGCCCGGGCTGGGAGCGCAGCTCGGCCAGGATCGCCGTGACCCGGCGGAGTTCACCGGCCTCCAGGCTCAACCCGGCGAGGAAGACCGAGTGGTAGTCGGCGCGACGGCCGCGCAACACGTAGCCGCGGTCTCGCGTACGCCCCTCGTCGAGGGCGGCGATCGCGGCGGCGAGGTCGCCCTCCCGCATCGCGATCCGCGCCCGTCCCTGGAAGTACGCCGCCACGGCGAGCGACTCGAACCCGGCCCGCTCGGCGTCGACCCGCATGCGTTCCAGCACTTCGGCCTGGTCGGCGAGGGACTCCGAGGGGGGCATCTGGACGAGGTTGTAGAGGGCGCGGGCGGCCAGCACCCACTCCCCCAGCTTCTCCGCCTCGTCGATCATCCCGGCGAGGATCGCGCGCCCCTCTTCGGCCGTCGCGGGCTGCTCCGCGAGCGTCGAGCCCTTCTCGACCAGGGCGGCCAGGCGTACGGCGGGCAGGTCGAACTCGGCCGCCAGCGCGAGCGCGCGATCGGACCAGAGCAGCGCCTCGTCGACCCGGTCGCGCAGCATCGCCGACTGCGCCACCGCAGTCATCGCCCGCGCCTGGTCGGCCCCCGGCGGCAGGGTCGCGATCAGCTGCTCGATCTCGGTCGTCCAGGACTCCATGCCGGTGGTGTCGTCGGACTCCCAGGCCAGCCGGATCAGCAGGTAGAGCGCGTCGGCGCGATCGGTCGACGTGGTGGCCAGATCACGCCACTTCCGCGCGTACTCCGCGGCGTCGTCGAGCAGCCCGGCCAGCCAGGCGGCGCGGGCCGCCGCGCTGAGCAGCTCGAGGTCGTCGCCTTCCTCCTCCAGCCCCATCTCGGAAAGCTGCAACGCCTGGTACGCCGAACCGATGGACAGGTAGAGGGCGGCGCCACGACGGGCGGCGGCCACCATGTCGTCGTAGCGTCCGGCCGCCTCGGCGTGATGCGCGACCAGTGCCGGGTCGACCTCGTCCGCCGCGAGCAATGCCTCCAGGGCGGCCTCGTGCAGGCGGCGGCGCTGGCGGCTGAGCATCTGGCCGGTGATCGCCTCCCGCAGCAGGGCGTGGCGGAAGGTGAACTCGTCGTCGCCCGATTCGACCAGCACGCCGCGCTGGACCAACTCGCGCAGGACGTCGATCAGCTCGTCTTCACCGGCCTTGGTGACCGCCGCGAGCAGGTCGAACGGGATGCGGTGCCCGAGCAGGGCAGCCGCTTCGAGGATGCGCTGACCGGCCGGGTCGAGTCCGGTGGCCTGCCGACGCAGCACCTCGGCGAGGCTCCACGGCAGTGGCTGCTCGCAGACGGCCTCCAGGTCCTGACCCTCGTACGCCCGCAGCAGTTCTTCCAGGAAGAAGGGGTTGCCCCCGGTGCGGTTGTGCAGGGTGACGGCGGTCCGATAGGACACCGGGCGGCCGCCCGCGATCGCCAGCATGGCCGCGGTCTCGGCCGTGGTGAGCCGTTCGAGCCGCAGGTGGGTCACGGCGTGCCGGCGTTCCATCCGTTCCAGCAGCGCCGACACCGGATGCCGGCTCGTCACCTCGCCGGGGCGGTAGGTGCCGATGAGCAGATGGGCGCCGGGTCGGTCGGCGAGGCGCTCGAACAGAGCGGCGCTCTCGGAGTCGGCCCAGTGCAGATCCTCGAAGACGAGGACGGACGGCGCGTCGCCGACCAGCCGGGAGACGATGTCCAGCCCGGCGTGCAGCCGTTCGACCGGGCTGCGACCGGGGTCGACCAGCGAGGCGACCTCCGCGTCCACCCCGAGTACGCCACGCGAGGTCAGCCGGCCAGCGCCGTCGATCGCGTCGAGCAGCAGTTCGTAGGGCCGGGCGAGGGAACCGGGCTCGGCGTGGCCGACCAGCACGACGTTGCCCTCGGGCAGGGTCGGCAGGAACTCCTGGATCAGCCGGGTCTTGCCGATGCCCGGCTCGCCGCCCACGATGGCGACCTGCGGACGCCCGGACGCGACGAGCCGCGTCAACTGACGCAGCTCGTGGTCTCGGCCGATCATGCTCTGGCTCGCGCCGTCGCGCAGGAAACGCACGCCACCAAGATACCGGCGAGCTGGGACAGGCCCTAGAGCGTTGTGAGCCGCCCCTCGGTGGAAGGGCGGCTCACAACGGATTGTTTCGGGCGCGATCACTTGTGGGATCGCTCCGAGCGCTTGATCCGGCTCCTCCGAGCACGGGCGAGCACGCGGGTCCGGTCGGCCTCGGCGATCAGCTCCGCCTGGTGGAGCTTGGCCATGTCGAACAGGGTGTCGGGTGAGGTGAACATCTTCGGCTCCTTGGTGGTGTCTCTCGTTCTTTCGTCACCACCTATGTTCCGCTGGTAAGGAGTCAAAGCCATCAGGAGCGATGACGTATCTTGCCCGGACCGGCCTACCTACCCACCCACACCCCCGTCTAGGTATATCTAGACCCATCCCGTCAGCGAGGCGAAGAACCCCGCCGGATCCTCGCGGTGGATGCAATGACCGGCTCCGGCGACGACGCGTACCTCGAAGCCCCGGTCCCGCAACCGCCGCGCGAGCCCGTCATCGATCAGATCTCCCGCACCAGCCGCCTGGACCAGCGACGGGACCACCGCACTCTCCGGCGTGAAGTCGCGCCCGCTCAGGTCGGCCAGGGCCGTCCCGATCTCCCGGTCGAACCGTCCGAACCCCGCGATCTCGGCCGCGACGTCCGCGTCGCTCCATCGTGGATTCATTGCTCGTACGCTGTGAGCAGTGGCCTGATCCGCGAAGGTGGCGAGCGTAGTGCGCAGCTCGGGTGGCGTGAACGGCAGGACGAAGGCGGGGTCGGAGTAGACGGCGCGCGCCGGGCGCAACCGGTCGACGGCCAGCGCCAGGGCGAGCCCGCCGAGGGAGTGTCCGATCGCGATGTCGGCTCCCGTCGGCAGGTTCTCGACCAGGTCGTCCGCGTACGACTTCGGGGCGTAGTCACCGCGCGGACTGAGCCCGTGACCCCGCAGATCCGGGGCGATCACCCGGTAGCCGCGGCGGATCAGCTCGGCCTCGACCGCTTGCCACGTCCCGTGGTCGGCCATCGCACCGTGCAGGAGCACGGCGACCTTGTCACCGTCGCCTGCTTCGTGGACGTGCAGCTTCACCGCACTGCTCCCATCAGATCGATCATGGTCGGGTGGAGTTGATCAGGGCCTCCCGGACACGACACGCCGGTCGATCACGACCAATAGTTCATGATCGGCGGGACGGGGCGGGGCGGGTGAGAGGGGCGACGAGGGGACGGTTCGCGCTGCTGGGGCCGGCCTCCACCAGGTAGTCGCCGGGGACCGTACGCCAGCCGCCGGCCCAGATCTGGAACGCGCGCTCGGGCAGGTCGACGGTGACCGTGGCGGCCTGGCCGGGGTCGGCCGTGACGGAGGCGAAGCCCACGAGCCGGCGCACCGGCCGGTCGGGGTCCGGCTCGGCCGGGGCGAGGTAGATCTGAACGACCTCGCGGCCTGGCCGGGAACCGTTGTTGCGTACGGTGACCGTCGCTGTTCGGTCCTCAATAGACAGACTCTCGTACGCCCACGTCGTGTATCCGAAGCCGTGGCCGAACGGATAGCGCGGAGCGATCCCCGTCCGGTCCCAGGCGCGGTATCCGATGTAGATGTCTTCGGCGTAGTCGAGGACTCCGTTGTCCGGCGTGGTGGACAGGACCGGGCAGTCCGCCGCCGCGACGGGCCAGGTGGTGGGCAGACGGCCGCCCGGTTCGGCCCGGCCGAGCAGCACGTCGGCGAGGGCGTGCCCGGCTTCCTGGCCGGGAAACCAGGTGAGCAGCACGGCCGCCACCTCGTCGACCCACGGCAGCTCCACCGGGGATCCGGCGTTGACCACGACCACGGTCCGGGGGTTCGCCGCGACGACCCGCCGGACCAGTTCGTCCTGGCGGCCGGGCAAGGCCAGGCTCGTCCGGTCGAAGCCCTCGGACTCGACCTCCTCGGTGGTGCCCACGACGACGATCGCGACGTCGGACTCGGCGGCCACCCGCTCAGCCTCGGCGAGCAGCTCGTCGGCGGTCGCGACGGGGTCGGCGTGGCCGAGGAGCAGCGCGACCACGGGGAAGCTCTCCGCCAAGGCGACCTGGTGGCGGAGGCTGACCTCGACGGTCTCGCCCGCCGCCAGTTCGATCGGGAAGCGCCGCTCCGGCGGGGCGAGGAAGAGCGCCGCCAGATCCATGTTCTCGGGCACGATCGCGTCGTCGAAGACCGTCTGACCCGGACCGGCGTCGCCGGTCACCGAAAGCGTGAACTGGCCGATGCCCCGGATGGCGAGGTGGTGCGTACCGGCGGCGTCAGGGGTCAGCCGGCCGGTGAGGTCCACCGTGGCCAGCTTCGCCGGGTCGACGCCCTCCGGCATCTCCATCCACACCCCGATCGCCGCGGGCAGCGTCTCGACATGCATGGTCTGACCGTCGGCGTCCCGGAACGTCGCCGTCAAATCCGTCCACTGGGGACCCCGGGCCGCCGGGACCTTCTCGCGCGGGTCCGCACCGATGGCGTACGTGAGTCTGGTGGTCGCCGGGAGGGCGGCGGTGAGCCCGTCGAGCGGGGAGACGATGTGCGGCGGGAAGACGATGGCGCTGCCGCCGCCCAGGATGCGCGCGTCCTTCGCCAGTACGCCGATCACCGCTACGCTGCCGACCTCCGGCAGCGGCAGAATGCCGTCGTTCGAGGCGAGCACGAAGGAGCGGCTGGCGATCTCGCGAGCCAACGCCTCCCCGTCGATCGGCGCGGGCCGGTCCGCGGGCGCCACCGCGGGGGCCACCCCGTCGAGCGCGCCGACCCGGGCTGCCAGCCGAAGTACTCGGCGTACGTGGTCGTCGATCAGCTCCTCGGCCACCGCGCCGGTGCGTACGGCGTCGACCAGGCGCGTACCCCACGGGCTTCCGGTGGCGGGCATCGCCAGATCCAGGCCGCCCCGCGCGGTCGCCTCGGTGTCACGGGCGGCGTACCAGTCGGAGACGATAAGCCCGTCGAAGCCCCACTCGCCCTTCAGCACGCCGTTCTGCAGCTCGTCGTGCTCGGTCATGGTCACGCCGTTGACCTGGTTGTACGCCGCCATGACGCCCCACGCGCCCGCGTCGACGATGGTCTCGAACGGGGCGAGGTAGAGCTCGCGCAGCGCCCGGTCGGAGACCTTGTTGTCCACCGTGAACCGATCGGTCTCGGCGTCATTGGCGACGAAGTGCTTGACCGTGGTGCCGACGCTGTGGTCCTGCACCCCTCGCACGTACGCCGCCCCGATGGCTCCGGTGAGCAGCGGATCCTCCGAGTACGCCTCGAAGTGCCGGCCGCCGAGCGGACTGCGGTGCAGGTTCACCGTCGGTGCGAGCAGGACGTGTACGCCTTTGCGGCGCGCTTCCTGACCCAGCAGACGCCCGGCCCGGCGGGCCAGCTCGGCGTCCCAGGTCGCGGCCAGCGCCGTCGGGCTCGGCAGGGCGATCGACGGGTCCTCCGCCGTCCACCGAGTTCCGCGTACGCCGATCGGGCCGTCGCTGACCACCAGCGAGGCGAGGCCGATCTCGGGTACGCCGGGCACGGTCCAGCTGTCCTGCCCGGACAGGATCTTGACTTTGGTCTCGAGGTCGAGGCGGCTGAGCGCCTCCTCGACGGCGGCCTCACGATCGGTACGCAGCGCTGACATACGGCCTCCCTGAAGTTTGGAGCCATCGTGCACTAACTACCGAGTGATCGGTAGGCAGCGTTATTGTTTCGAAACATAAGCGGCGGCTATCCTGCCTTCCATGACACACCCTCGGCGCAGGCTGAGACCCGAACAGCGGCGCGCCGAGATCCTGGACGCCGCGCTGGAGGTCTTCGCCGAACGCGGCTACCGCGGCGCCTCCCTGGCCGCCGTCGCCGACAAGGTCGGCCTGACCCAGCAAGGTCTGCTCCACTACTTCCCGGGCAAGGACGCGCTGCTGATCGAGGTGCTGCGGCGACGCGACGAGGTCGACTCAGGCGCGTACACGCCGTCCGGCAACGGCCTGGAGATGATGGAGAAGCTGGTCACGCACAACGCCACGCTCCCCGGGCTGGTGCAGTCGTTCACCGTGCTCTCCGCCGACAGCGTCACCGACAACCATCCGGCCAAGGAGTTCTTCACCGAGCGCTATCGGCGTACGCGGGAGACGCTGGCCGAGTCGATCCGCCGCGAATTCGGGGAGGAACCGCCCGGCGGGCTCACCCCTGAGCAGGCGGCGGCGCTGCTCGTCGCCGTCATGGACGGCCTGCAGCTGCAATGGCTGCTCGATCCGGGCGAGGTAGACATGGCCGCCGTCTTCCACGCGTTCGCCGGCCTGCTCCGCTCCGCCTCCCCAGCCGCACCGCCAGCCCCATCGTCACCTACAGATCACGGTTACGCAGGCTGAAAGCGGCTCGAGAGGCATGCACAACCGTGATCTGCTCCCGTTGGGGAGGGCTCAGCGGAGAAGGGCGAGGAAGGCGTCTGCGACGCGCTCCCGGCCCCGCCCGTCCACCACGGCCATCGCGCGCGTGGACAGCTCTGTGCGTACCCGTGGGGTGGAAAGAAGCTCGCGGAGCGTGACCACCGCGGCGTCGGCGGCGGGCGACGCGGAATCGGCGAGGTCAGCGAGCAGCCCGATGCCGGCGGTGAGCCCGCGGGCCATGACCCGCTCGTAGCCGAGCCATTGGTTGTCGACGACCCAGACCATCGCGGCCGCCGCGCCCAGGCACAACAGCTCCCAGGTGGACGTGCCGGACGCGCTGACCACGACGTCGGCGGCGGCGATGTGCTCCGGCAGCCGGTCGGTCGGGTCGATGATCCGTAGCTCCTGGCCTGGACCGGGGGTCAGCTGCGCCAGTTCCTTGCGGAGCTGTTCCGAGCCTGCGACCACGGTCGCGTCGACCGGGACGCCGGTCGCGAGCACGAGCCGGATGACGACCGGCGCGGCCCCGAACGCGTCCGTGCCGCCGAAGAACGCCAGCAGCTTCGGCGGCACGGCGTGGGCCGACTTGGGCTGCTCCGGACGCAGCCGGCGCACGGAATCGCGCAGCAGCACGTAGTTCAGCCCCGCGAGGCGCGGCACGCTGGTCGGCACGTCGGCCAGCTCCGCGTCGAGATTCTGGTCCAGGAAGAGGTCCGGCTCCTGCCCCCGGATGTCACCGTCCACAATCGCCAGGACTGGTACGCCGAAAGCCCGAACAGCGCCCGCACAGCTCGGATCGAGCGTGTACGAGTCCACCACGAGCCCGCTCAACTGGAGGTCCCGTACGGCGGCGACCAGGTCGGCCGGGGTGTCCGGGCCGGGCAGCAGCGGCAGGTCGCGTTCGCGCAGCTCCCGTTCGGCCCAGCCGACTCCGCCGACGTCGCCCAGGAAGACGACGTCGACGCCACGCGAGGTGAGTTCCTCGGCCAGCGCGATACCCCGGACCAGGTGGCCGACGCCCGTCGTGGGGCCGGCGTCGCACCGGATCCCGATCCGGATGCCGCTCACCCCTGGTTCAGGGTCTTCTGCTCGACGTGTGAGTTGATCTGCGCGATCTCCGGGTTGGCGGCCAGCCACTCGACCATCTTCTGCAGCGAGACGCTGGTGTCGCCGAAGTGCGCCACCGCCTCCTCGACCAGTCGCCAGTCGTCCTCGGTGTCCACCGTGAGCCGCAGGTTGGACCGATCCGGCGGCAGCGTCAGGCCCATCACCCGGAACTGGTCCGGGTTGGAGTACGCGTACGACGTGACGTGGATGCGGTGGAAGCCCTCGGCGATGTCGCTGATCCGGCGCAACGTGGCGGCGTCGATGATCTCGACGTCCATCCCGAGTGGCAGCATCCGCTTGATCGACGTGCTCAGGTAGTCCAGCCCCGGCACGCTGCGGAACACCCGGCAGGCCAGCGCCACGATCTCGGGGTCGATGAGCGGGTTGTCGGCGGAGAACCGCATGACCGCGTCGGCCGGGTGCTCGTCGAGCGCGCCGATGAACCGGGACAGCACGTCGTCGACCGGACCCCGGTACGCCGCGACGCCCAGCCGCTCACACTCGGCGACGATCTCGTCGTCGATGTCCTCGACGGTGGTCGCGACGATCACCTTGTCCAGCGCGCCGCTTTCGTGGGCGGCCCGGACGACCCGGCCGAGCACCGTCCGGCCGGCCAGCGTCTTGAGGACCTTGCTGGGCAGCCGGGTGGAACCCATCCGCGCCTGAATGATGCCGACGACGCTGATGCGACCTGCGCTCACCCTTCCTCCTGCTCCTCGCCGTTGCGGCGGAGTACTCGCTTGGCCACCTGAATGGTCTTGCGGGCCAGCGCGAGGCCGAGCTTACCCATGCGGGCGGTGAAGGTTCCGCTCAGGAGCTCGACTCGGCTCTCCGCCTTGCGAAGAGCCTTCTCCCGGCCGAGAAGCAGTTTCTCGTTCCAGGCGTTGGTGGCCTTCTCGTGCGCGAGCTCCGCTCGAAGCCTATCCACTGCCGCCTGCAGATCTTGGATGTTCTGCGATCCCGGCGCGGTGGTGCCCTGGTCCAGCCCGGCCAGCCGGGCCCGCAGCTCGGCGATCTCGGCGTCCGACAGGCCGAGTTCGGCGCCGGTCAGCTTGGCGTGCAGCTCGATGGCCTGCCGGAGCACCACGTCGCCGCCCCAGTCGTAGCCGGCGAGTCCGCCCAGTACGCGGGTCAGTTCGTCGACGCTGTCGAGCTGCGGCCACGGGTGCGAATACCCCCCGCCGACCAGGACAGTCGCGAAGTACCGCAGCGACCGGGCCACCGCGACCTCGACCGAGGCGCGCAGTTCCGTCGACCAGCTCGGGTCCCAGCGGACGAACGTGTCGTCCACGACCAGCAGATCGCTGGGCAGGATGAGCAGGTCCGCGCCGGTGAGCCTGCCCTCGGCGTCGGCGCGGCTCGCGGCCCATGTCGCGAGCTGGGCCAGCGCCATCTGCAGCCCGGGGACGTCGCGGTGCATGCCGAGCACGATGAGGTGGTCCAGCAACGGGATGCCGGCCGGGACCGGGCCGTCCAGCGCCTGCGGATCACGGATCAACCCGTTGCGGCTGACCAGCGCCCGCGGGCCGAGCACCCGGCGGTTCCAGCCGTCCAGCGCCATCAGCTCGTAGCGGATCGGCCACGGCGCGGCGCGCTCGTCGCTGACCAGCGCCCGCGGCGTGAGCGTCTGCTGCCCGTCGCGGGTGGCGACGACCAGCCAGGCGGCGGCGAGCGTGGTGCCGGCCTCGGCCCGCATCGCGCCCGACGCCAGCGGACGCGGGTCCATCAGGCTCGGCCGGTCGGCGTACGCCTGGTCGAACGCGGTCGCGACGACCGCCTGCAGGTGCACCTTGAGCTGGGGATCGGTGGCCAGATCGAGCGGGACGAGGGCGGTCGGCCGCTGCGGATCCGGGAAGACCAGCAACGGCGTCGACGTCTCCAGGCCGAAACCGGTGACCGCCGCCGCCAGTTCCCGTGCCGAAGCGGGCCGGGTGGCGTCGAAGCTGTCCGACGGCGTCCAGTCGGCGTCCGTACGCTCACCACGCGGCGGAACCAGCGAGGTCAGCCGGTGGATGCCGAGCAGGTTCTCGTGCACCAGGGCCAGCGTCCCACCGGGGCCGACCAGGCCGGCGACCAGCGCCGCGCGCTCCTGCCAGCTCAGGTGCGGCCCGTCGGCCGAAGTGAGGCGCTCGACGCCGCCGCCCACCAGGACCAGGTCGAACGGCTCCGCCGGGTCGACCTTCGTCAGGTCGCCGCAGAGCACCTCGACGCCGGGGTGCGCCTTCGCCGCCTTGGCCGCGTCGGGGTAGCTCCGCATCAGGCAGGTGACCTGCATCTTCTCAGCTTCCAGCACCGAGAGGATGGCGTCGTCGTGCAGTCCGGCCACGAAGGCCCGGCCGCCGGGGCGGACCAGTTCGGTCAGCAACTCGGCCAGCACCGCACCGCCGGCGGGCGTACGCTGCTGGCCCGGTTCGTCGTCGGACCAGACCAGCATCTCGCTGCCGATCAACCGCAGATTGGCCGGCACGCTTGCCACCGTCACGCCATTACTCCTGCCATGGGGGATTCCGTTGCCGTCACTCGCTCGGCTTCGTCGAGGGAGTTGCGGAAGGTCACGTGCTCGTCGGACCAGCCGAAGAGCCGGCGGACCGCTTCCGGCGGAAGCAGCCGGTCGGCGCCCAGCTCGGCCCGAGCCGTCTGCTGCGCCGCCGCCAGGTCCAGTTTCGCCCCGTGCATCTCCGGCCACAGCCGGCGTTGGCGGGCCACCCCGCCGAAAGTCGGATCCTCGTTAGCCAGCGTCATCGTGTCGCCGTAGACGGCGGGCTCGCACCCGGCCAGCGTCCCGTAGAAGACCGCGCTGCTGAGCCGATTGGACGCGACCCGCTTGTGCCGCCGGATCTCGGCGAGCTGACGGTCCAGGAAGAACCGGTCGGTGTTGCGCCACCAGAAACCGCGGTAACCGTGGGTCACGATCCGGAAGCCCGCGTTCTCGTAGATCCGTCGGACCCGGCGCATGCGGTACTCGTTCCAGTACAGGCAGATCGTGACCGGCCCGTCCTCTACCTCGCGGATCTGCTTGATCAGTCGCTTGTGGTCACCGTGGACATGCTGGCCCTCCCACCCGTGGAACGGGTAGTAGATGGTGCCCTCACGCTCCGGCTGGTCGGCCGGCTCCGGCTGCATCGCGAGCAGATAGGACCAGGGCGCGCCCACGACGACCACGTTGCGGTACCCCAGCGACCAGGACCGGCGGCGTTGCTTCTCCGACCAGACGTACAACTGGGACCCGGCGACATACGGCGTACCAGGGGCGAGGCCGTCGCCGATGTTCCAGCCGTGCTGCAGGTAACCCTGGATCCGGGGGGCGGGGTCGAGATCGATTCCGCAGTATCTGGCCATCACATCCGCATGGCCGTAATAGACGTTTGCGTGGTGCATGATCAAAAACTTCCGGTAGTTACGCTCGGATGGGGGATCAGCCGAGGATCGTACGGAGAGCTTCTACCACCCTATCCTGATCGTTTTCTGTCAACGTCGGGAAGAGCGGCAGCGACAGCTCCTCGGCGTAGAACTTCTCCGCGTTGGGGCACATCCCGCGCTGGTAGCCCAATTCGGCGTACGCCGGGTGCCAGTAGACGGGGATGTAATTGACCTGCACCAGGATCCCGGCCGCCCGCAGCTTGTCGTAGACCTCACGGCGACGGCCGTCGAGCACGCGCACCGGATACAGGTGGTACGCCGGGTCGACCCAGTCGCGTTCGACCGGCAGCCGCAGGCCCGGCACGTCGGCGAGCAGCTCGTTGTACCGGGCGCGCAACGCCGTCCGGCGGGCTTTGAAGGCACCGAGCCGGGTCAGCTGAGCCCGGCCGAGCGCGCAGAGCACGTCGGGCAGCCGGTAGTTGACGCCGAACTCCTGGACCTCGTAGTACCAGCCGCCGTCGTTCGGATTCGCGTACTCCGCTTCCTCGCGGATCATCCCGATGCCCTTGAACCGGCGCGCCCGCTTCATCAGCTCCGGATCGGCCGCCGCGACCCCGCCGCCCTCGGCGGTGGTGAGGTTCTTGGTCGGGAAGAAGGAGAAGGTCGTCAGGTCGGCCAGCGAGCCGACGAACCGGCCCTTGTAGGTGCCGCCGATCGCGTGCGCGGCGTCGGCCAGCACCAGCGCGCCCACCTCGTCGGCGACCTTGCGCAGCTCGTCGTACTCGGCCGGGTGACCGGCGTAGTCGACGGCGGCGATGACCTTCGTCCGCTCGGTCGTCAGCGCGGCGGCCGCGGCCGGGTCGAGGTTCGCCGTGTCCTCCTCGACATCGGCGAAGAGGATCTTGGCTCCCAGGATCGTCGCGCACGAGGCGGTCGCGACGAACGTCATCGGGGTGGTGACCACCTCGTCGCCCGGCTTGATCCCGGCGGCGGCGTACGCCACGTGCAGGGCGGCGGTGCCGTTGCTCACGACGGTGACCGGTACGCCCCCGGTCCACTCGGCGAGGTCCCGCTCGAAGGCGTCGACCTGAGGGCCGGTCGTGAGCCAGTCACTACGCAGCGTAGCGGTGACGGCCTCGATGTCGACGTCCTCAATGGTCTGCCTACCGTACGGGAGCATCGCGCCTCCTTGGCTTCGAGCTGCGGAGTTTGCTTCGAGCTTCGGACCGGGTCAGGCCTGGATGCCGAGGATGTCCCGCAGCTGGTCGACGGACAACCACATGTCGTTGTTGTCCGAGCGGTAGTTGAAGTCCTCGGCGACCGGCTCGGCGTCGGTCGGGGGGATGTAGCCCCACTCGGCGATCGTGGGCTGGACGACGTAGCGGTCGGTGAGGCGTACCGTGCGGTGCGCGTCGTCGATCGCGATCATCTCCTCGTGCAGCTTCTCGCCGGGGCGGATGCCGATCTCGTGCGTCGCGCTGCCCGGGGCGACGGCCTCGACGAGGTCGCCGATGCGCATGCTTGGAATCCGCGGCACGTAGAGCTCGCCGCCGTTCATCAGGTCGAACGAGTCGACGACGAACTGGACGGCCTGCTCGAGGGTGATCCAGAACCGGGTCATCCGCTTGTCGGTGATCGGCAGGCTCTCGCCTTCGGCGGCGAGCTTGCGGAACAGCGGGACGACCGAGCCCCGGCTGCCCATCACGTTGCCGTAGCGGACCACGGAGAACCGGGTCGGGAAGGCGGCCGCGTAGTGGTTGGCCGAGACGAAGAGCTTGTCGGCCACGAGCTTGGTCGCGCCGTAGAGGTTGATCGGGCTCGAGGCCTTGTCGGTCGAGAGCGCGACGACCTTCTGCACGCCGTTGTCGATCGCGGCCTCGATGACGTTCTGCGAACCGGCGACGTTGGTCCGGACGAACTCGAACGGGTTGTACTCGGCCGTGTCGACCTGCTTGAGCGCGGCCGCGTGCACGACATAGTCAACCTTGTGCATCGCCCGGGTCAGCCGCTCGCGGTCCCGGACGTCGCCGATGAACCAGCGCAGGCGCTCGTCGTTGCCGAACATCTGGCGGACCTCGTACTGCTTCAACTCGTCCCGGGACAGGATCACCAGGCGAGCTGGGTCGAGGTTGTCCAGCGCGTAGCGCAGGAATGCCTTGCCGAACGAACCCGTCCCACCGGTGATAAGAATGGACGAACCCTGCAGCACGCTCACATTACGCTCCTTGCCGTCTGCACTCACTCAAGCCGCATTATCCGAGGTCAACCCGGATCGGTCCACCGAAGGCGGCCGTTGGCTCGCGCGCGGCGTGTTCGGCCCCGCTGCGGCCCGTGCCAACATACACGGCGTACCCCCTGGTCGCGGAAACAGCGTCCGGGCGGGGCGAGAACCATGCTGGGCTAGACTCGCCGGGCATCGTCGCCGCTTCTGGCGGGCGCTGCTGCGACTTCCTGGAGGGACGTAAGTGATCGAGATCGACCGGCTGCGCAAGGTCTTCCGCTCCTCGCTCGAGCTGCCCGAAGACTACGACGTCGACGGCCTGGAGTACCGCGGGATCGAGAAGTGGGACTCGCTGGCCCACATGTCCCTCGTCGCCGCGATCGAGGACGAGTTCGACGTCATGATCGACACCGACGACGTGATCGACATGAGCTCCTTCGGCAAGGCCCGCGAGATCCTGGGCAAGCACGGTGTCGAGTTCGCCTGAAATTCACTCGCCGGACAAGGGCGCCCGAGTGGCGCTCGTCACCGGCGGGTCGCGCGGTATCGGCCGGGCCGTGGCCGAGCGGCTGGCCGCCGACGGGTACGCCGTGGCGGTCCACGCAAGCACCCTCGCGAACGCTCAGCCCGTCGCGGACGAGCTGGCCGGCAAGTACGCCGTCCCGACGCTGGCCGTCGGCGCCGACGTGAGCGACCCGGCGGCGGTGAAGGCGGCCGTGCGGTCGGTCTTCGAGCAGTTCCGGCGGCTGGACGCGCTGGTCGTCGGGGCCGGTACGCACGAGGCGGGCATGCTCGGTATGCAGTCCGACGCCAGTACGCAGCGGCTCTTCGACGTCAACGCGGTCGGCGCCACGCATACGCTGCAACACGCGGCCCGGTTGCTGCGCCGCGGTGACGCCCCGGCCGTCGTCCTGATCGCCTCGGTCATGGGCCGGGTCGGCGGGGCCGGTCAGGCCGTCTACTCGGCGACCAAGGCGGCCGTGATCGGGCTGACCCTGGCTGCCGCCAAGGAACTCGGGCCGGCCGGCATCCGCGTCAACGCGGTCGCGCCTGGTTTCATCGAGACCGACATGCTCAGCACCCTCGACGAGGCGGGCCGGGCCGAGGTCGTCGCAGCCACCCCGCTGCACCGGCTGGGTCGTCCACAGGACGTGGCCGACGCGGTCGCTTTCCTGCTCTCCCCGCTGGCCTCGTTCGTCACCGGACAGGTCCTCGGCGTCGACGGAGGCGTACTTCGATGATCAGCTTGCTCGGGCCGGGCGCCCGGCTGGTCGACGCCGCCTCCGGCGACGTCCTGGCCGGCGAGGAACTGGCGGACCGGGTCGCGGCGGCGGCCGAGCGGGCGGCGACCTGGCCCGGAGTGCTCTTCGCGCACTTCCCGGCCACCGTCGACGCCATCGTCGGCTACCTGGGCGCGCTCCAGGCCGGCCGGCCGATCTGCCTGCTCGACCCCGACCTGCACACCGATCTCCGGGACCGTCTGGTGGCCCGGTTCGAGCCCGGCGCGATCACGAACGGCAAGGGCGACCTGCCACGCGGCTATCACGCCGACGGCGCTGTCTGGCTGCGAGACGAGCCGTCGGCCGTCACCCCGCACACCGACCTGGCACTTCTGCTGACCACCTCGGGCTCGACGGGCGACCCCAAGCTCGTCCGTCTCACACCGACCGCGGTGCAGGCCAACGCCCACGCGATCGCCGAGGCGCTCGGCATCGACGGCGGCGAGGTCGCGATCACCAGCCTGCCGCTGTTCTACTCGTACGGGATGTCGGTGCTGAACTCGCACCTGCTCAGCGGCGCGACGGTGGTGGTGTCGCCGCGGACGTTCCTGGAGCGCGAGTTCTGGAACGACGTGAACGCGTACGGCGTGACCAGCCTCGCCGCCGTCCCCTATCAGTACGAGATGCTCAAGCGGCTGCGCTTCGACCCGGCCAAGTACGCCACCCTGCGTACGCTGACGCAGGCGGGCGGGCGGCTGAAGGGCGAGCTGATCGTCGACTTCCACGGGCGCATGTCGGCCGTCGGCGGCCGGATGTTCGTCATGTACGGGCAGACCGAGGCCGGTCCCCGGATGACGACGCTGCCTTCGGCGTACCTGCCGGGGAAGGTCGGCTCGGTCGGACCGGCACTGCCCGGCACCACTTTGTCCATCCGGGTCGACGACGGCAGCGAGACCACCGACCCCGATGTCGAGGGTGAGGTCATCTTCCGCGGCCCCAACGTCATGCTCGGGTACGCCACCGCCGCGGCCGACTTCGCGACCGGCGACGAGCTGGGCGGCCGGTTGTCGACCGAGGACCTCGGGAAGCTGGACGCCGACGGTCACCTGTGGATCACCGGGCGGCTCAAGCGGATGGGCAAGATCTTCGGCATCCGGGTCAACCTGGACGACGTGGAACGGCTGCTCGTCGACACCCCGCCGGTCGCGGCGATCCCCGGCGACGACCGGCTGACCGTCTTCGTCGAGTCCGACGAGGAGCAGTGGCCGGCGAAGATCAAGGCTCGGCTGGCCGAGGCGCTGGGCATCCACTCCAGCGGCTTCGAGGTGCGCAGCATCACCGCTCTGCCACTGCTGGCCAACGGTAAGGTCGATTATCGGAAGCTGGCGGAGGAGGGCAACGCGTGAGCGAGGAAGTCTTCACGCTGAAGCAGCCGGAGAAGGATGACCGGCTGCTGGAGCAGTTGAGCGCGCTGACGCGGCATCACCGCGAGAACAGCCCGGAGTACGACCGGATCCTGCGGGCCAGCGGCCAGGCGCGGGATTCTTACGCCAGCGTCTACGACCTGCCGTGGCTGCCGGTGCGGATGTTCAAGAACCACCAGCTCAAGAGCATCCCTGAGGACCAGGTCGTCAAGGTTCTCACCTCCAGCGGCACCACCGGTGACGTGAGCCGGATCTATCTCGACCGCGACGCGGCCGCCGCCCAGACCCGGATGCTGTCCCGGACGCTGCAGACCGTGCTCGGCCCGAAGCGGCTGCCCATGCTCATCGTCGACAGCCGGGGCGTGGTGGCCGACCGGCGCAGCTTCAGCGCCCGGGGCGCGGGCATGCTCGGCCTGATGAACTTCGGCCGCGACCACGTGTGGGTGCTCGACGAGAAGGGCGAGCCCGACGTCGAGGTGCTCAAGCAGTTCCTCGCCAAGAACGGCGACCAGCCGTTCCTCATCTTCGGCTTCACCTTCATGGTGTGGCTCTACCTCTATGAGGCCGCCCGGGAGGCCGGGCTGGACCTGTCCAACGGCATCCTGATCCACTCCGGCGGCTGGAAGAAGCTGATCGACCGGGCTGTGGACAACGCCGAGTTCCGCCGCCGGCTCGCCGCGGACGTCGGCCTCACCAAGGTGCACAACTTCTACGGCATGGTCGAGCAGATCGGCACCGTCTACCTCGAGGGGCCGGACGGCGGCGGGCTCTACTGCCCCGACTTCGCCGACGTCATCATCCGCGACCCGGAGACCTGGGAGGTCGCCCCGGTCGGCACCCCCGGCCTGATCGAGGTCACCAGCACGCTGCCCACGTCATACCCGGGCCACGTGCTGCTGACCGAGGACCTCGGGGTGGTGCACGGCGTGGACGACGGCGCCTGGCCGGGCAAGCGGTTCAGCGTTCTGGGCCGACTCCCCCGGGCCGAGGCCCGCGGTTGCAGCGACACGTTCACCGGAGGCGACCGATGAAGATCGACGTACGCTTCCCGGCCGGCCCCCAGGCCACCGTGGAAGACGTCATCGCCGGGGTGACCGCCGAGCCCGAGGGCGGCCGGCTGGTGCCCGGCGATCCCCGGGTCGTCGACTTCCTGACCGCGCTGGCCCGGCGGCTGCTGGCGCCGTCGATCGCGCGGCGGCATCCGGAGCTGGGCTCGCTCGGCTTCTTCCTGCGGAAGACGGAGATCCGCAAGACTCTGGAGCATCTGCGCCGTGAGGGCGACGACGCGCTGGTCTTCCCGCGCGGCCTGGTCTTCCACGTGCCTCCGGCCAATGTGGACACGATCTTCGTCTACTCGTGGGCGCTGTCGGCGCTGGCCGGCAACCCCAACGTCATCCGGATCTCGTCCCGGGCGGCGGGCGCGGCGCTGACCATCCTGGAGACGCTGAACGAGTGCCTCGCCGAGGCGCACCCGGCCATCGGCCAGACCCAGCGCATGATCACCTACGGTCACCAGGACGAGGTCACCGCGGCACTGAGCGCCGCCTGCGATCTCCGCGTCATCTGGGGCGGCGACCGCACCGTCCGCGACATCCGGCGGCACCCGCTCGCGCCGCACGCGCGGGACGTCACGTTCCCCGACCGTTCCTCGTACGCCGCGATCTCCCTCGCGGGCTGGCAGGCCACCGACGCCGACGGGCGTAAGCGGGCCGCCGAGGGCCTCGTCAACGACGTCTACTGGTTCGACCAGGCGGCCTGCTCCTCCCCGATGGCGATCTTCCTCGTCGGCGACGCCGACCAGGCGCCGGCGGTGAAGGAAGAGCTGCTGGGCCTGGTCGCGAAGGGCGCCCGGGCACAGGGGTTCGCCGTCGACGCCGCGATGGCCGTGGAGAAGCGGGTCTCGACGTACGGCCTGGCCGCCGAGGGACGCGCGGTCGCGCTCGACCTCGCCGACAACACGGTCACCGGCGTGACGCTGGCCGGCCCGGAGGCCGTACCGCACGACTGGCTGGGCGCGGGCGTCTTCCCGTTCACCACGGTCGCCTCGCTCGCCGAGATCGCGCCGCAGATCACGCGCAAGGACCAGACCTTCAGCCACTTCGGCTTCACCCGCGACGAACTGCTGGACTTCGCGCACCTGCTCGGCGGACGCGGCGTGGACCGGATCGTGCCGTTCGGCCAGGCGCTCAACTTCGCCGGGGTGTGGGACGGCTACGACCTCATCCGCGAGTTCAGCCGGCTCGTCACCGTCACCGCCTGATCCCGGGTGTCACCAGGCGGTCCAGTGTCACCAGGCGGTCCAGCCGCCGTCGACCACGACGTTCGCGCCGGTCGTGTAGCTGGACCGCGGTGACGCCAGGAACAGCAGCGCGGTGGCGATCTCCTCGGGCGATCCGACCCGCCCCAACGGGGAGTGTTCGCCGAGCGCCTTGAGGAACTCCGGGTCGCCCCCGCCGGGGAATGCCCCTGGCGTGATGGCGTTTACGCGTACCCCTTGGGGGGCAAGCTCCACCGCCGCGTAGCGGGTCAGTTGCAGCAAGCCGGCTTTGACCGCGCCGTAGTAGGGCGGGTTGACCTGCTCGGGGCTCGCGTAGAGCGAGGGGCGTGGGCTGACCAGGCCGTACATCGACGACACGGTGATGACGGCGGGCGACGAGTCGGCAGCCGCGCGGACCAGCAGGTCGCGGGTGGCCGCGAGCAGCCGTTGGAACGCGGCGAGCGCGAGATCGGCGGCTTGGGCGAAGTCTTCCGTGCGGGCGGTGGCCAGCGTCCCGCCGCGCCCGACGTGCGCGTTGTGCACCAGAACGTCGACCCGGCCGGGGCCGACGCTCAGCGCGACCCCGAGCGCCTGCACGTCGTCCGGATCTGTCACGTCGCAGCGGGCCGCCACCGCCGAGAGCCCGTCAGCGAGCAGCTCGGCCGCCAGCTCGTCCAATCTCGACGAGTCGCGGCCGACCAGCCAGACCTGCGCGCCTGCGGTGGCCAGCGTGCGGGCCATGACTCGGCCGAGCCGCCCGGTCGCGCCGGTCACCACCGCGATCTTGCCGGTCAGGCCGAACAGCGCCTCGGGCGTCAGGTTCATCGCGCGCTCCCCCACGTGCTCGGGTCCAGCAGCTGCGCGGGTGCCTCCGGCAGCCGGTCCAGCAACATCTCGCGCTCGGCCGCCGCGAGTCCCGGTCGGCTCGCGAGCCGCACGTTCTCGCCGAGCTGGTCCAGCGTCTCGGCCCCGATCACGACCGAGGTCACCCAGGGCAGCCCCAACGTGTACGCGACGCAGAGGCCGGCCCGGTTCGAAAAGTCCAGGTCCGCGGCGACCTCGTCGAGGATCGCGACCGCGGCGTCCCGGTGAGGATCGGGCACGTGCGGCCACCGTACGCCGCTCCCGGCAGTCAGCAGTCCTTGCAGGTAGACGCTGCGAACGGTGACGACCACGTCGCCGGAGAGCGCGTCGGCGACCTCGGGCGTGAGCCAGCGGCGATCCAGCACGTTGCACGGCAGCTGGACGTAGCCGAGGTCGGGCAGCTTCGCCACGTCGAGCAGCTCGGCCGGATTCTGCACGGAAACGCCGATCCGATCGGCCTGCCCGGCGTCCTTGACCTTCCGCAGCCCGTCCCAGGCGTGCGGGACGTCGGCCGCCCGGTGCAGCAGGAAGGTGGCCCGTTCCAGGTTCAACGTCGTCAGACTGGTGGCCGCGCTCGCCTCGACGTCCGGCTCGCCGGGCGCGATCTTCGTGATCACCGCGGGCTTGTCGGGTGCGGCGCCGATGCGCGCTTCGCTCTCGCCGTACGCTCGAGCGGTGTCCACATGGGTCACCCCGAGCTCGGCCGCGCGCCGGAGCAGGGCATCGACGGCCGGCTGCCCGAGATCCCCGGTCGTGTTGGCGATCCCGTACGCCATGCCCAGTTGGGCCGCACCGAGGACCAGGGCGGACTGTCGATAGCCGCCCTGGTCGCGTACGGGCAACGGAGTGCTCAGATCAGATCCCAGCTGAGCGGGGTGCCTTTGGCGGCGTCGCGGGTGAAGGTGCGGCCGAGGACCTTGTCGATCTCGATCGGGGGCAGGCCGTTGGCGGGCCGGATCGAGCGGACGTTGGCCGGGGTGACCGGGTCGCCGGCTGTGACGTCTTCGACGACGTAGAGGGAGCGGCGGAAGCGCAATCCTTCCTTCTCCGACTCGGTCGGGCCGATGTGTGTGGAGCCCAGGGCGAGCCAGGCGCGTTCGGATTCGTCGACCAGGGCGCGCATCTCGGCCGGGGTCATGGAGAACGCCGAGTCGACGCCGCCGTCTTCGCGGGCCAGGGTGATGTGCTTTTCGATCACGGTCGCGCCGAACGCGACGCTGGCGATGGGTACGCCGATGCCCAGGGTGTGGTCGGACAGGCCGACCTGGACGTCGAAGGTCTCGGCCAGGATCGGGATGCGGCGCAGGTTGGAGTCCTGCGGCGGCGACGGGTACGAGGCGGTGCAGGCCAGCAGCACGATCTGGGTCGCGCCCGCACCACGGGCGGTGTCCAGGGCATGGGCGATGTCGGCGACGCTGGCCATGCCGGTGGAGATGATCAAAGGTTTGCCGGTCTGCGCGGCGAGCCGGATCAGCGGCAGGTCGACCAGCTCCGACGAGGCGATCTTGTACGCCGGCGCGCCCAACGATTCGAGCAGCTCGATCGCGGTGGGGTCGAACGGGGCGGAGAACACGGTCAGCCCGTGCGACGCGGCCCGGTCGAAGATCGGCTTGTGCCACTCGAACGGCGTGTGCGCCTTCTGGAACAGCTGGTAGAGCGACTCCCCGCCCCACAGGTCGTGCCCGGCCGAGATCCGGAACTCCGGCGTGTCCACGTCGATGGTGATCGTGTCCGGGGTGTAGGTCTGCAACTTCAACGCGTGCGCGCCGGACTCGGCGACCGCGTCGACGATCTGCAACGCCCGGTCCAGGGAACCGTTGTGGTTGCCCGACATCTCGGCGATGATGAACGGCCGATGCCCCGGCCCGATCAGATGGTCACCGATCTTGATCTCGGTCACTTCCTCTTCCCCTTCGTCCGGTCGGCCGCGCTCAGCTCGGTCCAAACCACTTCCTGCGGAACCCCGTCGACCTCGCGCTCGTATCGCCGGGTCTCGGTGAATCCCATCCGCTTGTGCAACTGCAACACCGGGGTGTTCCAGGCGAGCGTCTCGCCGCCGATCAGATCGGCCTGGAGCACGTCGAAGGCGTACGCGACGGCGTCGGACTCCAGTTGCACCCAGGCCGGCAGGAGATCCCGCCCGAGACCCTCGTTGTCGAGGTAGAACCCCCAGACGACGCCCTCCTCGGCGGCGTTCCGGGCGTCGAAGCTGACCACCCCGGCCGGCTTCCCGCGCCACTCGAAGATCAGCACTTTCCGCTGGGAGTCCTTGGCGACGGCGGCCCACCAGGCGGCGTGCTCGGCCGGGCGGATCTCATGGGTCGTGAAGCTCACCTTGCGTACTTCAGGGTGATTGCGCCAGGTCAGGACGATGTCCCGGTCGGAATCGGTCGCGTCGCGCAGCACCCGACGATCCTAGCCCGGCAGGTTGCGTCGGCTTGATCAGGCCCATGATCAGCGGAAGCCCGGCGGGGTCATGGCGCCCCGAATCCTCCGCTGATCAAGGAGGCCGCCCCCTAGGGGCCGAAATCCGTAGCTTGCCGGATCACAGGACTCCCAGGTAACGCCTAGCCTCGACCGCGTGACACTGATCGCGACCGAGTCGCTCACCAAGCGCTACGCGAACGGCGTGCTGGCGCTCAGCGAATTCACGGTCCAGGTGCAGCCCGGCGTCGTCGGGCTCGTCGGCGCCAACGGGGCCGGCAAGTCGACGCTGATCAAGATCCTGCTGGGTCTGGTCGAGCCGACCGCCGGCGGCGTACGCGTGCTGGGCCTGGATCCGAAGACGGAGGCGGAGAAGATCCGCGCCCGGGTCGGCTACATGCCGGAGCACGACACGTTGCCGCCGGACCTGGCCGCGGCCGAGTTCGTGACGCACATGGCCCGCATGAGCGGGCTGCCGAAGGTGGCCGCGCGGGAGCGGGCTTCCGAGGCGCTGCGCCACGTCGGCCTCTACGAGGAGCGGTTCCGCCAGATCGGCGGCTACTCCACCGGCATGAAGCAGCGGGTCAAGCTGGCCCAGGCGCTCGTGCACGACCCTGATCTGCTGCTGCTGGACGAGCCGACGAACGGGCTCGACCCGGCCGGGCGGGACGCCATGCTCGGGCTGATCCACCGGATCGGCAGCGAGTTCGGCATCTCCCTCGTGGTCTGCTCGCACCTGCTCGGCGAGGTCGAGCGGATCTGTGACTCGCTGGTCGCGATCGACGGCGGCCGGTTGTTGCGCGCCGACAGCGTGGCGACCATGACGACCGTCAGCGACGTGCTGGCCGTCGAGGTCTCCGAGGGGCAGCCGGAACTCGCGGCCGCGCTGCGCGCCCAAGGGTTGCCGGTTCGGGAGGAGTCGCACCTCATTCTGGTGCCGCTGGCCGGCGACGGCACCTACGACCAGATCATCGGCGAGGTGGCCCGGCTGGATCTGCCGTTGCACCGGCTGGACCTGCGCCGCCACCGCATCGCGGAACTCTTCGCGACCGCTTCCCCGACCGGACAGGAGGCCGCCGATGTCTGAGTCGGGCGTCATCCATGACATCGGCTATCAGCGCTATTCCGGGCCGCGGCTCGGCCGCGGGTATGCCGTGCGCTCGCTCTACGTGCACAGCCTGCGGACCGCGTTCGGGTTCGGCCGTAGTGCCAAGGCCAAGATCTTCCCGTGGTTCGCCGCCGGCATCGCGCTGCTCGTGGCCGTGATCATCACAGCGGTACGCGCACAGGCGGGCCGGCCGGTGCTCTCCTACACCTCGTACGCCGACGCGATCTCGATCCTCGTCGTGTTGTTCTGCGCGGTCATCGGCCCCGAGTTGGTCTCCCGGGATCTGCGTTCCGGAGTGTTGCCGCTCTACTTCTCCCGGCCGATGACCCGGGCGGATTACGCGCTGGCGAAGCTGGCCGCGACGGTGTCGGCGGCGTGGCTCTTGCTGGCGATGCCGCTGACCATCATGTTCCTCGGTGGAGTGTTCGGGGCGGGCGGCGCGAAGGAGATCTGGCACGAGATCGGCCGGTTCGCCGCCGGCCTCGGCTACGCCGCGCTGTACGCGCTGCTCTTCGGCGCGATCGCGACGCTGGTCGGGTCGCTGGCCAGCCGGCGGGCGGTGGCTGCGGCGATCATCGCGGGCTTCTTCCTCATGACCTCTGCGGTGGCCGGGGTGGTCTCCGGCATCGCCTTCGCCACGGACAGCACGACGTTGCAGCACGCGTTCGGCCTGCTGAGCCCGGCGACGCTGCTCCAAGGCGTACATGCGTGGGCGATCCCCGATCAGCCCGGCGATCTCGAAACCATCCCGGTGGGCAACCTCGGCCCGGTCTACGGCCTGGTCCTCGTGGCCGCCATCGCGGTGTGCACCCTCCTCCTGCTGGCCCGCTACCGGAAGGTGGCCCGATGAAGGTCGAACTCGACGGCGTATCCAAGTGGTACGGCAACCTCGTCGCCGTCAACGACATCTCGATGGTCCTGGCGCCCGGCGTGACCGGTCTGCTCGGGCCGAACGGCGCGGGCAAGACGACCGTGCTGCACATGATGGCCGGTTTCCTCGCCCCGTCCCGGGGCCAGGTGCTGGTCGACGGGCAACCGTCGTGGCGCAACCCGCCCGTGTACGGCAAGCTCGGGCTCGTCAGCGAGCGGGAGGCGGTGCACGGTTTCCTCACGGCGTACGAGTTCGTGCTGGCCAGCGCGAAGATGCAGCGGCTGCCCGACCCGGCCGCCGCCGCGCGTCGGGCGTTGGACCTGGTGGAGATGACTCCGGCGCAGGACCGGCGGATCGAGACCTACTCCAAGGGCATGCGCCAGCGGACCCGGGTGGCGGCGGCGCTGGTGCACGATCCGGCGGTGCTCCTGCTCGACGAGCCGTTCAACGGCATGGACCCCCGGCAGCGGCTGCACATGATGGAGTTGCTGCACCGCATGGGCGAGCAGGGCCGCACGGTGCTGTTCAGCTCGCACATCCTGGAGGAGGTCGAGCAGGTCTCCGGCACGGTGCAGGTGATCGTGGCGGGGCGGCTGGCCGCTTCGGGCGACTTCCGCAGCATCCGGCGGTTGATGACGAACCGCCCGCACGTCTTCACCATCCAGTCCAGTGACGACCGCCGGCTGGCGGTGGCGCTGATGGGTGAGGCGTCGGTGGCGGGCGTCGACGTCGACGCGAAACTCGGCCTGACGGTACGCGCGTCCGACTACGGGACGTTCACCCGCTCGCTGCCGAAGATCGCCCTGTCGACGGGCGTCCGGGTGCACCGGCTGATCCCCGCCGACGAGTCCCTGGAGAGCGTCTTCTCCTACCTGATCGCGGCCTGATTGCGGAGTACGCCATGAATCTCACCATCGCATCGATCACCTTGCGTGGTCTTCTCGGCCGCGCCCGGTTCCTCTGGCTGCTGCCGCTGCCCTTGGTCATGCTGGGGCTGGCCTGGCTGGCGGACGCGCTCGGCGCGGCTCCCGAGGACTGGACCGGGCCGATCGTCGGCGGGCTCGGCATCGCCGTCGTCCTGCCGGTGATGGCCCTGATCGTCGGGACCGGCGTGCTCGGCTCCGAGATCGACGACGGAACCGTCGTGCACATCCTGACCAAGCCGTTGCCCCGCCGGGAGATCATCCTCGCCAAGCTCGCCGTCGCCACCGGGGTCACCGCCCTGGTCGCCGGGGTGCCGCTGTTCCTGGTGGGCCTGATGTCCGACGGCGTACGCCTGGGCCTCGGGCTGTTCGTCGCCGCCATCGCGGGGTCGCTCGCGTACTGCGCGTTGTTCTTGGCGCTGAGCCTGCTCACCCGGCGGCCGGTGCTCGTCGGGCTCGCGTACGTGCTGCTCTGGGAGGGTCTGCTGGGCAACCTGCTCAAGGGCACCCGGCTGCTGTCCGTCCAGCAGAACGTCGTCGCGCTGGCCGACGCGATCTCCGGATCGGACCTGGTCAAGGGCACCATTTCGACGCCGTTCGCGATCGGCGCGCTCGCCGTCTTCGCGATCGGCGGGACGTGGCTGGCGGTCGACCGGCTGCGCTCGTTCAGCGTGGCGGGCGAGACGTCCTGACGTTCAGGCAGACCGAACAGGGGCGGCGTCCGCGAGAACGCCGCCCCTGTTCGGTTACCCCCTCACCGGGAATCCTCTAGAGCGAGTTGGTCGAGATGACGCGGCGGTACCACCGCGCGCTCTCCTTCAGCCGCCGCTCCTGGGTCGCGTAGTCCACGTGGACCAGGCCGAACCGCTTGTCGTAGCCGTACGCCCACTCGAAGTTGTCCAGCAGCGACCAGGCGAGGTAGCCCCGCAGGTCGACGCCGTCGGTGACGGCCCGGTGCGCGGCCCGCAGGTGCGAGGCGAGGAACCCGATCCGCTCGGTGTCCTCGATCTCGTCGCCGACCACGACGTCCGGGAAGGACGCGCCGTTCTCGGTGATGATGATCGGCGTCTTCACGTAGTCCCCGCCGAGCCGCTTGAGCAGCACGTGCAGGCCGTCCGGGTCGATCGGCCAGTCCATCCCGGTCCGGGGCAGGTCGGGGTCGAGGAACTCCACGCCCTCCGTGCCCGGGAACTGCGCCGAGCCCGGCTCGCCGACCTTCGCCGCGACCAGCGTCGGCATGTAGTAGTTCACGCCGAGGAAGTCGATCGGGGCGTTGATCGTCGCGAGGTCGCCCTCCTGAATGTGCGTACCGCCGGTGAAGCGCTCGACGACCTCCAGCATGTCGGCCGGGTAGCGGCCGAGCAGCAGCGGATCGAGGAAGATCCGGTTGTGCAGGCCGTCGACCCGCGCCGCCGCCTCCACGTCGTGCCGGTCGCGGGCGTCCCGGGGGAACACCGGGCTGAGGTTCACCGTCACCGACACCTCGCGGGCGCCGGCTTCGCGCAGCCGCCGGGCCGCGAGCCCGTGGCCCAGCATCAGATGGTGGGCGGCCCGGAAGGCGGCATCCGGCTCGGTACGCCCGGGAGCGTGGTTGCCGGAGGCGTACCCGAGGAACGCCGAGCACCACGGTTCGTTGAGCGTCGTCCACGTCGGTACGCGATCGCCGAGCCGCAGGTACGCCGCGATCGCGTAGTCGGCGAAGGCGTCCGCGGTCGCCCGGTTGGTCCAGCCGCCCCGGTCTTCCAGGATCTGCGGCAGATCCCAGTGGTAGAGGGTGGCCATCGGGGCGATGCCGGCTTCGAGCAGTTCGTCGACGAGCCGGTCGTAGAAGTCCAGCCCGCGCGGGTTCATCGGGCCGGTGCCGTCGGGGATCACCCGGGGCCAGGCGATGGAGAACCGGTAGGTGCCCACCCCCAGCTCTCGCATGATCGCCACGTCGTCGGCGTACCGGTGGTAGTGGTCGCACGCGACGTCGCCGGTGTGCCCGCCGTCCACGAGTCCCGGCGTACGCGAGAACGTGTCCCAGATGGAGGGAGTGCGCCCGTCCTCGCGGGCGGCGCCCTCGATCTGGTACGCCGCCGTCGCGACGCCCCAGCGGAAGCCCACCGGGAAGGTGACGGAGGCGGAGGCCTCGGTGCGGTCCTGGGTCGTTGTCATCCTTTGAGGGCTCCTTGCATGATTCCGTGGATGATCTGCTTGCCCAGCAGCGCGAACACGACGATCAGGGGCATCGTCGCGAGGGCGGCGCCGGTCAGGGTCAGCGAGTAGTCCGTGATGTATCCACTCGCGACGGTGGACAGGGAGACCTGGACGGTGGGGTTCTCCGGGGTGAGGACGACCAGGGGCCAGAAGAAGTCGTTCCAGGCGTTCATGAAGGTCAGCATGCCCAGCACCGCCGCGGCCGGCCGGGCGATCGGCAGGACGACGTGCCAGAACAGGCCCAAGGTGGTGCATCCGTCGACCCGGCCGGCCTCCAGCAGCTCGGTCGGGACGGCGGAGGACAGGAACTGCGACATGAAGAACACGCCGAACGCGCTGACCAGGCTGGGCGCGATGACTGCGTACAGCGTGTCGATCAGCTGCCACTTGGCCATCAGGATGTACAGCGGGATGACGCCGAGCTGGCCCGGCACCATCATCGTCGCGATGACCCCGACGTAGAGCGCGGGCCGGCCGCGGAAACGCAGTTTGGCGAAGGCGAATCCGGCCAGCGAGGAGAACAGCACGACGCTGAAGGTGATGACCGAGGAGACGATCACCGAGTTGATCAGCGCTTTGCCGAAGGCGACGGTGTCGAAGACCCGGCGGATGTTCTCGACCAGGTGCGTACCGGGGAACAGCGGCGGCGGCACCTGGCCGAGCGCCGAGTTGTCCATCGAGGCGACGATGAGGCTGTAGTACAGCGGGAACGCCGAGAAGAACAGGAACGCGATCAGGGTCAGGTAGGTCAGCGGGTGCGCCCGCCGGATGAACCCGATCGGGCGTACGCGGGTCTTCTCCTTGTAGACCTCGCTCACCGGGCGGCGGGTCCGGGGCGGGACGGTGGGCGTCGTGGCCGACATCAGGCCCTCCGGATGCGTCGGGTGAGCAGGAAGTTCAGCATCGCGGCGAGGACGATGACGAGGAACATGAGCCAGGCGGTCGCCGAGGCGTAGCCGAAGTCGAACCGGCCGAAGCCTGCCTGGTAGAGGTAGAGCGCCAGGGTCTGAAACTGCCCGTCGGAGCCGCCGGTGAGGCCGCCGCCGCCGAACAGCAGCGGTTCGGCGAAGACCTGGAGACCGCCGATGGTGGAGACGATGACGGTGAAGATGATGGTGGGCCGGATCGACGGGATGGTGATCCGCCACAGGCGTTGCATCGAGGTGGCGCCGTCGAGGATCGCGGCCTCGTGCAGCGAGTCCGGCACGGCCTGCATCGCGGCCAGGTAGATCAGCGCGTTGTAGCCGGTCCAGCGCCAGATGATCATCGCGGAGATGGCGATGTGGGAGGTGGCGGTGCCGGCCTGCCAGTCGATGTGACCGATGCCGAACTGGCCGAGGACCCAGTTGATCATGCCGTAGTCCCGGCCGAAGAGCTGGCCGAAGATGATCGCGACGGCGACCACGCTGGTCACGTTGGGCAGCAACAGCCCGGTACGCCACAGCGTCTGGCCGCGGAGCCGGTTGTTGAGGATGTGCGCGAGCAGGATGGCGAACAGCAGCTGCGGAACGGTCGAGATGACCCAGATCGACGCGGTGTTGCCGAGCGCGTTCCAGAAGAGCGAGTCCGCGAAGAGAGCCTTGTAGTTCGCCAGTCCGACGAAGGGATGCTCGTCTTCCAGCAGACTCCAGTCGTGCAGCGACACCCAGGCCGTGTAGACCAGCGGGAACGCGCCCAACAGTCCGAACAGAAGGTAGAACGGCGAGATGTAGAGGTATGGCGACGCCTTCACATCCGCCCGGTGCAGCCACGATTTCACCAGGGGCTCCTCGGGTGTTTCAACGGGACGACCTGCGGGATGACCGGCCCCGGTCCGGGCGTCTGGACCGGGGTCGGTCAGCTCAGGGGTGGCGTCAGACGATCTTCTTGATCTCCTCCAGCGCCTGCTTCCAGGCGGCGTCGGGTGTCTGCTTGCCCTGCTCCACGCGGGTCAGGCCGTTCTGGATGGCGGTGTTGATGTCACCGGCCTTCGGCCCGAGGTACTGCGCCTTCATCGTCGTGATCGACTCGGAGAAGATCTTGCCGACCGGCGCGTTGTTGAAGAACGGGTTCTTGAAGTCGGTGATGACCGGGTCCTGGTACAGCGTCACGGTCGAGGGGAAGTTGCCGGCCTTGCGGAAGACCTTGGCCTGCTGCTCCGGGCTGGTCAGCCACTTCGCCAGCTCGTACGCCTCCTTCTGGTGCTTGCCCTGCTTGGGCAGGGTCAGGAAGGAGCCGCCCCAGTTGCCGCCGCCGCCGGGGATCTTCGCGATGTCCCACTTGCCGGCCGCGTCCTTGGCCTGCTCCTGGATGTACGCCATCATCCAGGACGGGCAGGCGATGGTCGCGAACCGTCCCTTCTGGAATCCGGCGTTCCAGTCGGCCGACCAGGCGGCGATCTTCGCCGACAGACCCGCGTTGATCGCCTCGACGGTCTTGTCGAAGGCGGCGCGCACCGACGGGTTGGTCTCGACGATCACGTTGTCCTGGTTGTCGTACAGGCCCTGGTCGAACTGGCCGAGCACGGAGCGGTACATGACGGTCGGGCCGTCCATGAAGGCGGAGTTGGGCAGCTTCGCGGCGGCGTACTTCTTGCCGGCGGTGATGTAGCCGTCCCAGTCCTTCCACAGCGCCGAGACCTGCTCACGATCGGTGGGCAGGCCGGCCTTGGCGAACAGGTCGGTGCGGTAGCACATGGCCAGGCCGCCGACGTCGGTGCCGAAGCCGATCTGGGCGCCGTTCTTGCCGACCGAGGTCTGCCACTTCCAGTCCGGCCACTGCGCCTTGAGGTCGTTGGCGCCGAGGTCGGTCAGGTTCACGAACTTGTCGGGGGTGGCCTTGAACTGGCCGATCCAGCCCTCTTCGATCGCCTCGATGTCGGCCGCGCCCTGACCGGTGGCCAGGTGCGCCGCGAGGTTCTTGTGGTGGTCCTCGGCCTTGGTGACCCGCTCGGTGATCTCGATGTCCGGGTGGGCCTTCATGTATTCGGCGTAGAGGTCCTTGTATCCGAACTCGCCGAACGTCGCGACGACGAGCTTGACCTTGCCGCCGCTGCCGGAGCCGCCCTTGTCGTCGCCGCACGCGGCGACTCCGGCGAGCAGTGCCACGGAGAGCGCCGCGGCACCGATTTTGTGCAGGTTGCGCATCAACTCCACCCCTTCACGGGCGCGTTCAAGAGGAACTCTGCGGGGGAGACCCGGTGAGCTTTCGGAGCGTGATAGAGCGCTCTCCGGGCTTATTTCGTGATGCGATTTAAGGCCCGATCCTTCGGCGTGTCAAGCGTTGACTTATTCGGAACACCGTGTTTACAGTTCCGACCACAGAAGGTTCCATCGATGGATGTCGGGCAGGACATCGCGATGGCGACTGGGTGACGGGCCCGTGAGCTGCGGGTTTCCTGCGAGGTACGCCGTGCCTGCTGCGCGGGACGGCGAAGGCCGTCACCGCCGGATCCCCCGCAGAAAGGCACATCCATGTCTTCGTCCAGGACCGGAAGCATCCCCAGACTGGCCGCGCTCGCGTCCCTCGTCGTGGTCGCCGGGTTGCTCGGACCCGTACCGGCCCAGGCCGCCGGTGAAAGCGTGAACATCTGGCTGACCACCACCTCGGACTCCGGCGGCCGCACGGTCACCCGAGGACTTCAGCAGCAGACGCCGGTGGCGTACGCGGCGAGCAGCCCGGCCGGCAGCCAGACCGTCACCGTCAACGAGAACGTGACCTACCAGCAGTTCGAGGGCGCGGGCGCGTCCTTCACCGACACCGCGGCGTACCTGCTCGACGGCGGCGTCCTCAGCACGGCCACCCGGGACGACGTCATGCGCAAGCTCTTCTCCCCCACCGACGGGATCGGGCTGAGCTTCCTGCGCAATCCGATGGGCGCCTCCGACCTCGCCCGCTACAACTACTCGTACGACGACACCTGCTGCGACTTGAACGACTTCTCGATCAGTCACGACCTCGCCGACGTCGTGCCGCTGACCAGGCAGGCACGCCAGCTCAACCCCAACGGCGTCAAGCTGATGATGGTCCCGTGGAGCGCGCCGGCCTGGATGAAGGACAACAACAACTTCATCGACCAGGGCTGGCTGATGTCGCAGTACTACCCGGCGTACGCCCAGTACTTCGTCAAGACCCTCCAGGCGTACGAGGCGCAGGGGATCCACGTCGACTACATCTCGGTGCAGAACGAGCCGACCTGCTGCGGCGCCGGGACCACATACGCCTCGATGAACTGGAACGGCAGCGGCCTGCAGTACTTCATGAAGACCAACCTGTGGCCGGCGCTGCGGGCGGCCGGGCTGACCACGAAGACGCTGGTGCTCGACTACAACTGGGGCAACTACAACGACCTGGGCTCCGTCCCGCTGGCCGACTCCGCCGTACGCGGTGACTCCCTGTTCGGCGGCATCGCCTGGCACGGCTACGGCGGCGACGTCAACCTGCAGACGACGATCCACAACCAGTACCCGAGCGTGAACGCGTACATGACCGAGCACTCGGGCGGCACCTGGATCGCCAATCAGCAGACCGAGGACATGCTCAACATGATCGACTACACTCGGAACTGGGACCGGTCCTGGGTGAAGTGGAGCCTGGCGGTCGACCAGAACCACGGCCCGCACTCGGGCGGCTGCGGCACCTGCACCGGCCTCGTCACCGTCCACAACGGAGACTCCCGGAGCGGGCAGGTCGACTACACGATCGAGTACTACACGATGGGGCACCTGACGAAGTTCGTGAAGCCGGGCGCGGTCCGGATCGACTCCAGCGCCAACAGCTCGGTCCCGAACGTCGCCTGGAAGAACCCGGACGGCAGCAAGGCGCTCATCGCGTACAACAACACGGGCGGCACGCAGACCTTGAAGGTCAACTGGGGCGCGCAGTCGTTCACCTACAGTCTGCCCACCAAGACGTCGGCCACCTTCACCTGGTCCGGTACGCAGTCCGGCGGCGGCAGCCGGGTCGGCGCCATCACCGGATACGGCGGCAAGTGCGTGGACGTGGCCGCCGCGAACTCCGCGAACGGCACCCAGGTCCAGTTGTACGCCTGCAACGGCACGAGCGCGCAGCAGTGGACCGTCGGCACGGACGGCACCATCCGGGCGCTCGGCAAGTGCCTGGACGTCTCCGGCGGCGGCACGGCGAACGGCACCAAGGTCCAGATCTGGGACTGCAACGGCTCCGCCGCCCAGCAATGGACCTACTCGGCGGCGAACGATCTGGTGAACCCCCAGGCGAACAAGTGCCTCGACGCCACGGGGCCCAGCTCGGCCGACGGCACCCCGCTCCAGATCTGGGCGTGCGGCGGCACCGCCAACCAGAAGTGGACGCTCCCCTAAGGCAGCTGAACACGGCGGCGCCCGCCGACCGGTCTGAAGGCAGAGACCGGTCACGCGGGCGCCGTTTTCGTCGTGTGCGACGCGCTCGGGGCGAGGTGACCCCGAGACATCTACACGCCTCTACTTTGAGACTTATTTCATATCATAAAATCAAGGTCTGGGGCATGCTGAGACGTTCCTCGAACGCAGAGGTGGGTTGCACACATGGTGGCGAGACGGGCGACGGTGCGTGACATGCGCCGGTCGAACAGGGCAGTCCTGCTCTCGAAGATCTACCTGGACGGGCCGCTGAGCCGGCATGAGCTGACGCAGCTCACCTCGCTGTCCCCCGCGAGCGTGAGCACGCTGGTCGCTGAGTTCCTGGAGGAAGGCCTGGTCGAGGAGGCCGGCTCGGTCGAGTCCGACGGCGGCCGCCCGCGCGTGCTGTTGCGGGTCGCGCCCAGCTTCGGCCACGTCATCGGGGTCGACGTCGGCGAGACACGGGTTACCGTCGAGCTGTTCGACATGTCGATGGCGGCGCTGGCCAAGGCCGACTATCCGATCGAGCCCAACCAGCTCGAACCGCGCGTCACGGTCGAGCACATCCTCGAGGGCATCACCGCCGTCTGCGCCCAGGCCGGGGTGGATGAGTCCACGGTGCTCGGAGTCGGGGTGGCGTTCCCCGGGGTCGTCGACTCCGGGGAGGACGGCCTCGTCCACGCTCAGCACCTGGGCTGGGCGGATGGCGTACCCATCGGGACGATGCTGCGCGCGGGCACGCGGATTCCCGTCCATATCGACAACGGCGCGAAGACGCTGGGCCAGGCCGAGATGTGGTTCGGCGCGGGGCGCGGCGCCCAGCACGCGGTGATCGCGCTCGTCGGATCGGGCGTCGGCGCGGCCGTCGTGGCCGACGGCGCGAGCTATCGCGGCTCGCGCAGCAGCGCGGGCGAGTGGGGCCACACCACGCTGGTCTACGGCGGGCGTCGCTGCCGGTGTGGCGCGCTCGGCTGCCTGGAGGCCTACGTCGGCGCCGAGGGCATCCTGGACCGCTACCGGGACGCGAACGGTCAGGGCGCGCCGGGGATCGACGAGGAGTCGGCGATCGGCGCGCTGATCGCGACGGCCGACTCGTCGCCCACCGCGCGCGAGGTCCTCACCCAGACCGTCGGCTATCTCGGCGCGGGCATCGCGACGCTGATCAACCTGTTCAACCCCGAGCGCATCGTGCTGGGCGGCTGGGCGGGCACCGCGCTCGGCGGCCGCTGGCTGCCGGAGATCCGGTCCGCCGCCGCCGAGCACGCCCTCAAGCTGCCGTTCGCCCAGACCACCATCACCCTGTGCGAACTCGGCCCGGACGCCGTGGCGCTCGGGGCCGCGACGCTTCCGGTCGCGCGACTGCTCGCTGACGGCGGCTTGCGTCCCGCGGCGGTCGCTCAGTCAGCACTTGTACGCGGTCCACGCGTCCGCCGTTCGTAACCTCAGTCCGCCGTGTCCGGCGTCGGCAACGGCGACTCGAAACAGGCCAGCCAGGTGGTGAGCAACGACTCCAGCTGGCGAGCCTGCTCCGGGGTCAGCAGGTCGAGCAGGCGGCGTTCGTTGCGCATGTGCTCGGCGAACGCCTGGTCGATCAGGTCCCGGCCGGCGGGGGTGAGCGCCACCACCCGGCCGCGGCCGTCGGTCTGGCTCGGCCGCCGGGTGACCAGCCCACCGCGTTCGAGCCGATCGATGCGTTTGGTCATCGCGCCGGTCGTGACCATGGTGTGCGCGGCCAGCTCGCCCGGCGCCCGTTCGAACGGCTCGCCCGCGCGACGCAGCGTGGCGAGGACGTCGAACTCGCCCTCCCCGAGACCGTATCGCCGATAGACCACGGTCAGCTGCTCGGTCAGCTCGCCGGCCAGCCGGTGCAGCCGGCCGATGACGCCCTGCGGCGTCACGTCGAGATCCGGCCGCTCGCGGGCCCACGCCTGCTGGATGCGGGCCACGTGATCGAGTTCTGTCACCCCTACACAATAGCTTCCCGGGAAGCTAAACTAGCTTCCATGGAAGCTACATCGCGATGGGTGCTCGTCACCGCGATCGCGCCGGTGGCCTGGGGCTCGAACTACTTCGTCACCCACCAGTACCTCCCGGCCGACTCCCCGCTCTACGGGGCGGCGATCCGGGCGCTGCCCGCCGGGCTGCTACTGCTGCTCGTACGCCGGACGCTGCCGCAGGGCTCGTGGTGGTGGAAGTCGCTCGTCCTCGGCGTCCTGAATGTGGGCGCGTTCTTCGCCCTGATCTACGTGGCCGCCCAACTGCTGCCGACCAGCGTCGCGGCGACGATCATGGCCACGTCGCCGGTCGTCATGATGCTGATCGCCTGGGCGGCGGTGGCCGAACGACCCAGAATCGCCCAGCTGACCGGCGCGGGCGTCGGGATCGCCGGGGTCGGCCTGATGGTGCTCCACGGCGGAGCCGCCGTGAACGCCGGCGGCGTACTGGCTTCGGTGGCCGCGATGACGATGTCCTCGCTCGGCTACGTCCTCGCCAAGAAGTGGAGCGCCGACGTCGACGTGTTCTCCCTGACCTCGTGGCAGCTGATCGCCGGTGGACTGGCGCTGCTGCCCTTCGCGGTCGCGGTGGAGGGCGCACCACCCACTGTGGACGCTCCAGCCGTCCTGGGCTTCGCGTACGTGACGGTCGTCGCGACCGCCGTAGCCTTCGCGGCCTGGTTCACCGGGCTGCGGCACCTGAGCGCCGGAACGGTCGGGCTCGTGGGACTGCTGAACCCCATCACCGGGGTGCTGCTGGGCGCGGCCGTCGCCGGAGAATCCCTCGGCACGCCCCAGATCCTCGGCATCGCCCTGGTCTTCCTCGGCATCCTGCTCGGGCAGCCGGTCCTCCGCACCTTCCTCCTCCGCCTCCGCCGCCTCCGTCCCGCGTGATCACTGCGCCAGCCATGCTGCTTCGGGCGGCGAATCGTCCGTTGTCGCCGCACGGCCCGCGCAATGATCTTGCACGTCGCTCAGGCGGGCAGGTTCCACTTCTGGTTGGCGCCGCCGCCGCAGGTCCAGATCTGGAGCTGGGTGCCGTCGGCCGAGCTGACGCCGGTGGCGTCGAGACACTTGTTGGACTGCGGGTTCACCAGGTCACGCGCGGCGGTATAGGTCCATTTCTGGGCGGCGGTGCCGTTGCAGTCCCAGAGCTGAACCTTGGTGCCGTCGGCGGTGCCGCCGCCGGCGACGTCCAGGCACTTGCCGAGCGCCCGGACGGTGCCGTCGGTGCCGATGGTCCACTGCTGCGCGTTGGTGCCGTTGCAGGTCCACAGCTGGATCTTCGTCCCGTTCGCGGTGCCCGCCGACGCCACGTCGACGCACTTGCTCCCATAGCCCGTGATCGGGCCGACGCGGCTGCCGCCCGAGGTCCACGAGTAGACCCGGACGTAGTCGATCGTCATGGTCTGAGGGAAGACCGTCGACGCGTTCGGCGAACCGGGCCAGTTCCCGCCGACTGCGACGTTGAGGATCAGGAAGAACGGGTGGTCGAAGACCCACGGGTTGCCGTTGGTCTCGGCCGAGGTGTGCCGGGAGTACTGGATGCCGTCGACGTACCAGGTGACGGCACCGGGCTCCCAGTCGACCGCGAAGGTGTGGAAGGCGTCGGCGAACGACTGCCCGCCGGGCAGCGTGTACCCGCCGCCGAGGCCACAGCAGCCGGAGTACCCGGGACCGTGGATCGTGCCGTGCACAGTGGACGGCTCGAAGCCGACGTTCTCCATGATGTCGATCTCGCCGCTGTTGGGCCAGCCGACGCTGCCGATGTTGTCGCCGAGCATCCAGAACGCGGGCCACAGCCCCTGCCCGCGCGGGATCTTCATCCGCGCCTCGAACCGCCCGTACGCCTGGGTGAACTTCCCCTGCGTCTTCAAGCGGGCCGAGGTGTACTGGCAACTGCCGTACCAGCAGCTGTAGCCGGACGGATTGCCCTGACGGGCGGTGATCACGAGGTTGCCGTTGCCGTCGAGGGCGGCGTTGCTGGTGCTGGTGGTGTAGTACTCCAGCTCGTTGTTGCCCCAGCCGGCGCCGCCGACGTCGTACGCCCACCGGGCGGAGCTGGGCGCGGTGCCGGCCGCGCCGGTGAACTCGTCGGACCAGGTGAGCCCGCCGACCGCGGCCGCGGCCGGCGGCGCTGCCGGTGCGGTCGCCAGTCCGGCGGCGAGGGTGAGTGCGGCGCTCAGGGCGAGAGCACCACGTAACAGGGTTCGGGACATAGAAAGGACGCTATTCTTCACTAAATATTCTTGTCAATAAAAGTCGCGAAGAAAGTGGGCGCCGGCTTTGAGGCAGTTGTCGATGCGTCCGATGATCAACCGGTACGCTGGCGGAATGCTGATCTACGTGGGCGCGTACACCTCGACCGGCGGCGGCATTCGCTGCTACGAACAGGACCCCTCGACCGGCGCGCTGACGGAGGTGCATCCCCCGGCGGCTGCGATCGATCCGTCCTTCCTGGCCTGGGACGCCACGAAGGCGAACCTGTACGCCGTCAGCGAGTCGACCGGCGGCGTCGAGGCGTACGCCCGCTCGGACCACGGTCTGCTGACCTCGCTCGGCCAGCAGTGGACCGGCGGCGCCGACCCCTGTCACCTGGTCGTCGACCCGACCGGTCAGTTCCTCGTGACCGCGAACTACAGCGGCGGGTCCGTCAGCGTCCACCCGATCGCGCCGGACGGCTCCCTCAACAGCCGCCGCGATCTACTGGAACACGGCGGCAGCGGGCCCGACCCCGAGCGGCAGGAGGGCCCGCACGCGCACATGATCGCGTACCGGCCGTCGGGGAACTCGTTCTACGTCACCGATCTCGGCACCGACCAGATCCACGAGTACGCCCTGAGCGCCGACGGCGCGATCCTCCCCGTCCGCGCCATCGCCGCCGAGACGGGCAGCGGCCCCCGCCACATCGCCTTCCACCCCACCAGCGGCGCGGTCTACGTCTCCGGCGAACTGGATTCGAGCGTGCTCATCTATCAGCCGCAGGGCGACGGGCTGGTCCAGGTCGGCCGGATCCCCGCGACCGCCGAGCCGCCGACCGAGCGCAACTACCCCAGCCACATCGAATGCTCGACGGACGGCCGGTTCGTCTACGTCGGCAACCGCGGCTCGGACTGCGTCACCGTCTTCTCGGTCACCCCGGACGGGCTGACCCCGGTGGCCGACGTGCCCGCGGGCGGCCGCTGGCCCCGGCACTTCGCGTTCGCCGGTGACTTCCTCTACATCGCCAACCAGTACGCCGGCACCGTGACGGCCGGGCGACTCGACCCGGCGACCGGCGTACCGGCGGAACCGGTGGTCGTCGCCCAGGTCGCCGAGGCCGCCTGCGTCCTGCCCGGCTGACTCCTCCGCTCCCGAGCGGCTCTCCGCTTTGGGCGCTGGATCAGGGCTCTGGGTCGAATCATGGTTCAAGATTCGACCGGGAACCCTGATCCAGCGCCAAGCACCGAGCGCGACCGGTCAGGGGAGCAGGGCGACGGAGTGGGCGGCGACGACGGACTGGATGAGGTCCAGCGCCTCCCCCACCGGCTGCGGATCGAGCGACCGCCCGTCCCGAAGCCGCAACGCCACCGCACCGGCTGCCGCCTCCCGGGCTCCGATGACGGCCGCGTAGGGAATCTTGCGTTGCGCGGCTTCGCGTACGCGCAACGACAGTGAGCCCTCCTCCAGCACCTCGACCCGGAGCCCGGAACGCGAAGCCCGGTCGTGCAAGGCCCAGGCGGCGTCCCGCTGCGCCTCCCCGATCGGCACGACGGCCAGCTGCACCGGGGCGTACCAGGCCGGGAAGGCGCCCTGGTGGACCTCGATCAGGTGGGCGAACAGCCGTTCCAGGCTGCCGATGATGCTGCGGTGCACCATGACCGGGCGCTGCTTCACGCCCTCACTGTCCACATAGGCCAGATCGAAACGCTCCGGTTGCGCGAAGTCCACCTGGATGGTGGCCAGTGACAGCTCCCGCCCCTGCACGTCGTGGATCTGCAGGTCGATCTTCGGCCCGTAGAACGCGGCCTCCCCTGGCGCTTCGAAGAACGACACGCCCTCCGCGATCAACGCGTCGCGCAGCATCCCCTCGGCCGCGTCCCAGACCTCGGATTCGCCCAGGAACTTCTCGCCACGCAACGACAGCCGGTAGGAGTCGACGGAGAACCCCAACGCGGCGTGCGCCCGCTTGATCAAGGCGAGCATGTTCGCGACCTCGGCGCCCACCTGATCCACGCGGCAGAACACGTGCGCGTCGTTGAGCGAGATCGCGCGTACCCGGGACAGCCCGGACAGCACCCCGGACCGCTCGGCCCGGTACTGCCCGCCCAGCTCCGCGACGCGTACCGGCAGCTCGCGGTAGGACCGGCCGCGGGCCGCGAACACCATCGCGTGGTGCGGGCACATGCTCGGCCGCAACACCAACGCCTCGCCTTCCGGCGCGGAGTCGTCGGCCATCGGCGGGAACATGTCGTCGGCGAACTTCGCGACGTGCCCCGAGCGCACGTACATCTCGTGTTTGGCCATCGGTGGCGAATAGACGTGCTGATATCCGGCGAGGCGTTCCTCCTCGCGGATGTACTCCTCGACCGCGTGCCGCGCGGCCGCACCGGCCGGCAGCCAGATCGGCAGGCCCGCGCCGACGAGCGGGTCCGAGTGGAACAGCTCCAGCTCACGGCCCAGCTTGCGGTGATCGTTCATCGCTCTCTCCTCCTAGGGGTACGCCCAGGGCCGTCCAGAGAGCGCGAAAACGGCTCCGGGACTGGCCCGGAGCCGTTTCGATCGACTAATGCGTCAGCGGTTCACCGCTGCGTCAGCCTGCACGAAAGCCGCCGGGATACCCGGCGTCGTCGTGCTCTGCTGCTGATGACGCATGAATCGAGGGTACCTCACACGCCGTAGTAGCCGCGAGCACCGGGGTGCAGTTCCACCGGAGCGGTCTTCCAGGCCACCTCGCGGTTGATGTTCCTGCCTTCGGTGTGCACCGCCGCCAGTTCGTCCTGATGCTCGAAGAGCAGCCGGGTCAGCTCGTACCCCAGCTCGGTCGGCATGGTGGGCGTGGTCACCAGCAGGCAGGGGACGGCGACGGTCGACACGTCCGCGCCGAGCCCGTACGCGTCCTTGGGGATGGTCGCCGCCGTGTACGCCCCCGGGTAGTCCTTGTCGAGGATGGGCACCAACGCGTCGGTCGGCAGCAGCGCGACGTGGCCGGGCAGCTTGCCGAACAGCGCGGTGAGGCCGACCACCGGCTGACCGGCGGTCCAGAAGAACGCGTCGAGCTGACCGGCGGCGAACATCGTCGTCATCTGGTTGAGCGAGGCGGTGAACCGCTGCACGTCTTTGGCGGGATCGAGGCCGGCGGCGGTCAGCATCCGCAGCGCGAGGATCTCCGTGCCGGAACCCGCCGGACCGGTGGCCACTCGTTTGCCCCGGAGATCGGCCGGCGTCCGGATGCCGATGCCCGGACGCACCACCACATGCATGTACGCCGTGAACATCCGGGCCAGCGCCCGCACCTCAACGGGCGAACCGGCGAACGAGCCCTTTCCGGTGACGGCGTCGCTGGCCACGTCGGCGTAGGTGAAGCCCACGTCGATGTCGCCCCGGGCGAGCCGCTGCAGGTTCTCCAGGGCGCCGTTGGTCGGCATCGACACCGCTTCGAACCCGGTCAGGTGCTTGTTCACGACGTCGGCGTACCCGCCGCCGAGCTGGTTGAAGACGCCGTTGGTCGGGCCGGTGCCGATGGTGAGCTGGCCGTGGTGCCAGAGCTGGAGCCGGGCGTCGAGTTCCGGCTGGGCGCAGCCGGTCGCCCCGGTCAGCGTCACGACCAGCAACGACAGGAGGGCGGCGACCGCCCGGCGAGTCCTCACAGCTGTCCGGGCAGGCGGGCGCCTGGTTCGAGGGCCACGGCGACGCGCTGCGCCAGCAGGGCCGTCTCGTATCCGGTCTGCCCCAGATCGCAGCCGGGAGCGGCGAGCACCGCGAGGTGCGCCCGGTCGCCGACCGCCATGATCAGCATGACGCCGCCGTCCATGTCCACCACCGTCTGGCGTACCCGTCCGGTCGTGAGGACCATGGACGCGCCCACGGTGAGGCTGACCAGGCCGCTGGTGATGGCGGCGAGCCGGTCGGCCTCGTCGAGCGGGAGTCCCTCGGTGCCGGCGAGGGCGAGCCCGTCGACCGAGACGGCGAGGGCGTAAACGATGTCAGGAACGCGCCGGGCGAAGGCGGTGAGCAACCAGTCCAGGCTGGCCGGGTCGGTTGCGGTGGTCTCAGGGGACATGCTGTTCTCTTTCTTCGGGGGTGCTAGACCGGCGGTGGGGCGTGCCGTTGGGCGGCGGCGAGGCCGGAGGCGAGGCTGGACAGGCGGGCGCGCGCCAGGTCGGGGTCGATCACGCCGGTCGCCGCGGCGGCGACCACGGTGGCCCGGCCCCGGGCGACCCCGGGCGGAGTGGGCGGGCTCGGCGGACCGGAGATGGGCCGGGGTTTGCGGTTCACGGCGTGAGCCGGCAGCAGCATCCGGTTCGGCAGCTTGACGAGGGCCACCGTGCCGGTGGTTGGCGCGCTGCGCAGCTCGACCTGTACGCGCAGCCGCTGGGCGAGCCGGGCGACGACCAGCAATCCCATCCGGCTGGCGAGTTCGCCGGTGAGCACCGCCGGGCGGCGCAGCTGCTCGTTCAGCTCCGCCAGCTGCTCGGGACCGATGCCGATGCCGTGGTCGTAGACGGTGAGGGTCAGTTCGTCGACCGTCCTATGTGTAGAGACCTGCACCTTGCTGCCCGGCGGGGAGAACACCACGGCGTTCTCCAGCAGCTCGGCCAGTAGGTGGACGAGGTCGCCGACGGCGGTCGCGTCGATCCACAGCTCGTCGACCGAACTGGCGTCGATCCGGGAGTACTGCTCGATCTCGGCCGCCGCCGCCATGACGACGTCGGCGAGCGGCTCGGGGTCTACGAACGCCCGGCCGGGCTCGGCCCCGGCCAGCACGAGCAGGTTCTCCTCGTTGCGCCGCATCCGGGCGGCGAGGTGGTCGAGCTGGAACAGCCGGCCGAGGGTGTCCGGATCGGTCTCCGCCCGCTCGAAGTCGTCGAGCAACTGGAGCTGCCGATGGACGAGGGTCTGCCCGCGCCGGGACAACGCGACGAAGATCCGGGCGACGTCCATCCGCAGCAGCGCCTGGTCGGCGGCGAGCCGCAGCGCTTGCCGGTGCAGCGCCGACAACGCCGTGCTCAGCTCGCCGATCTCGTCCGTGCCGGGGGCGAGCCAGGCCGTCACCCGCTCCTGCGAGGCGTGCTCCACGTCGCGGACGGTCTGGGGACTGGGCGCCGAACTGACCTCGGCGATCGCCTCCGGCAGCTCGGTGCTGGTGACCTGCTGGGCGCCCCGGCGCAGCTGCCGCAACCGGCGGCTCGTCTGGATCGCCAGGGCCACCGCCGCGCCCAGGCTGATCCCGACGAGCCCGGCGGTGACCGCCGTGATCGCGGTGGCCTCGTTGCGCGAGTCCGCTTCCAGGACGGCCGCGTCCGCCTCCAGCAACGAGATCACGTCGAGCTGGAACAGGTAGACCTTCCGCATCGCGTTGGTCTGCGCGATGTACCAGGCGTCCGGGTCGACCTCGAGCGCGTCGGGCTGGCTCTCGTAGCGCAACGCGCCCTCGACCAGCCGGGTGGCCTTGTCGACATCGGGACCCTGAACGGTGGCGGCGTACTGGTCGCGGGTGGCGGCCGAGGCGAGGTTGGCCAGCTGGCCGATCCGGTCCGACTCCGAGCCCCGCAGCTCGGCCAGTTCGGCCAGTTCACCGGGCTGGAACTTGCCGCGGCCGAACACCGATCGCAGCAGACTCCGCTGCTCGGCGGCCCGATGCTCGGCCGCGCTCAGCGTCGCCACGATCCGGGCGTTCTCGGCGAGCGCCGGGGCCATCGGCTCGGCTGCGATCGTTTCCGCCATCGAGACCAGGGCGTGCGTCAAATCGTCGTACGCCGCCTCCGGGGTGCCGTCGTCGGGCGATCCGGAATGGCTGGAGTCGAACAGCGCCTGGTCGCTCTCCTTCTCCGGATGCAGCGCGAAGTCCCGGACCAACGGCAGTTTCGTCAGCTCGGCCCGGGCGGACGCGACCGCGGAGGTCAGGTCCGGCGTCAGTTTGGCGACCGCGGCGGCCGCCTGGTCGTAGTTCGCCACGGCGGCGTCGGTCCGGTTCTGCTGTGCCGTCAGCAGCTGCCGGCCGGTCTCGCCGCCGCGCAGCAACAGGTCGGCGGTCTCGGCGATCTCCTGCTCGACCTGATGGTTGAGCTTGACCGTCGCGGTCAGGCCCCAGGCCAGAGTTCGCGCCCGCTCCCCCTCGCGGGCGGTGCTCATCGCCGCACCGCTCTGCAGCAGGCCGAGCACGGTCATGCCGACCGTGGCCACGCCGATCGGCAGCAACAGGCGTACGCGGATGGACCGCAGCGGACTGCGCCGGGCGTGCTGCACCGGCTCCCGCACCGACGCGGCACCGCTGGATGTGGGCATGGCGACGGACCTCCCCGGAGTGACCATTTGAGACTCCGCTCACGCCGGGGGCCGCCGCATCCCCCGAAGGGTTCGCCGTCTTGTCACATGGCATTCAAAAAGTTGACAGATCACACCATTGAGCCCCGCCAAAGCGTGCCAATCCGGCTGGAAGTCACGCGGTGTCGGAGCTGAACGCCGAGTCGAAGGCCGCCGACGGCGCGTCGAACGCCAGTCGCCGCACGAAGCCGACCGCCTCGGCCGCGCCGATGAGCCGGTCCATTCCGGCGTCCTCCCACTCGATCGAGATCGGACCGGCGTACCCGATCGCGTTGAGCGCGCGGAAGCAGTCCTCCCACGGCACGTCGCCGTGGCCGGTCGAGACGAAGTCCCAGCCGCGCCGCAGATCCGCCCAGCCCAGGTGGGACGACAGCCGTCCACGCCGGCCGTCGCCCGCGCGTACCTTGGTGTCCTTGCAGTCCACGTGGTAGATCCGGTCGGCGAAGTCGAGGATGAAGTTCACCGGGTCGACGTCCTGCCAGACCATGTGGGACGGGTCCCAGTTCAGCCCGAAGGCCGGCCGGTGCCCGATCGCCTCCAGCGTCCGCTTCGTCGTCCAGTAGTCGTAGGCGATCTCGCTCGGATGCACCTCGTGCGCGAACCGTACGCCCACCTCGTCGAACACGTCGAGGATCGGGTGCCACCGGGCGGCGAAGTCGGCGTACCCGGCCTCGATCATCGACGGCGGGACCGGCGGGAACATCGCGACCGTGTGCCAGATCGAGGAACCGGTGAATCCCACCACTGTGGACACACCGAGCTTCGCCGCGGCGCGGGCGGTGTCCTTCAACTCCTCGGCCGCCCGGCGGCGTACGCCCTCCGGCTCGCCGTCGCCCCAGATCCGGGCGGGCAGGATGCCCTGGTGCCGCTCGTCGATGGGATGGTCGCAGACGGCCTGCCCGACGAGGTGGTTGGAGATGGCCCAGACCTTCAGGTTGTACTTGGCCAGCGTCGCCAGCTTGCGGGGCACGTAGGTGTCGTCGGACAGCGCCTTGTCCACCTCGAAGTGATCGCCCCAGCAGGCGATCTCCAGCCCGTCGTAGCCCCACTCCGAGGCAAGCCGGCACACCTCCTCGAACGGCAGGTCGGCCCATTGCCCGGTGAACAGCGTGATCGGTCTGGTCATGTCGGTTCTCCTCGTCGTCTCCGATGGGTTGCCGGGGCGCCCGTCGGCGTCGGGTGCCCCGGCGGTTCGACTCCCCGTCCGCACCGCCATGGCGGACGGGAAGCCGTCTAGGGCAGGTTCCAGCGTTGGGCGGCTCCGCCGGAGCACGTCCAGATCTGCGCCTGGGTGCCGTCGGCGGTCGCCCCGCCCGCGGCGTCGAGACACCTGCCGGACTGCGGGTTCCGCAGACTGCCGTCGGTCTGCGGGGTCCAGTTCTGCGCGCCGGACCCGTTGCACGTCCACAACTGGACCTTGGTTCCGTCGGCGGTGCCGCCGCCCGCGACGTCCAGGCACTTGCCGAGCACCCGCCACGTCTGGCCGACCGGCGACCACTGCTGGGCCGCCGAGCCGTTGCAGGTCCAGAGCTGGATCTTCGTGCCGTCGGCGGTTCCGGCCCCGCTGACGTCAAGGCACGTCCAGCCCGGCCCGGTGATCGCGCCACTGCCCGGCGCGCGGGCGACGGTGAAGTCGTCGACGTCGAACAGGCCACCCCCGGTCCCGGTGAAGGTCAGATAGAGCGTCTGCACCCCCACCGGTACGCCGGAGAGCTGCGTACTGACGTCGGCGAAGGTCGTCCACCCGCCCGTGTTCGGGACGGCGACCGAGCCCAGCACGGCACCGGTCGCCGAACCGGCGCGGATCTGGATCGTGCCGCCAGGACCCCCGGACACCACCCGTGCCTTGAACCGCGTGACGCCGGTCAGATCGAGTCCGGCGTACGCCGCCCAGTCGCCCGGGTCGACGTAGCCCAGTGTCTGCCCGTTGTGCGCCCCCGCCTTGGTATAGGGCGACACTCCGGCGGCGCTGTTGAACGACTCGGCTTGGACCGTGCGGTCGACGCCGGCCGGTTTGATCCGGATGTTGCGGAACGAGACGTCGTCGCCGGTCCCGTGGTTCTGCAACCCGACGTAGCCGGCGAGCGAGCGGGCCGGATCGGTGTTGGTGAAGTCGTTGACCTTCACCCCGTTGAGGAAGACCTGGAGCCGTTCACCGGCGACGGTGATCTCGAAGGTGTTCCAGCTCCCCGGTGGGTTCAGCGCGGCGTCACGGGCGGCCACGTCGGCCGACTGGAACCCGTAGACCGCGCCGGTCGTGCGGTCCACGCTGTCGGTCGCGTCGATCTGGATCTCGTACCCGTTGTTCACCGCCGACCACGGATCCGCCGACGCCGGGAAGCCGATGAAGACTCCGGAGTTGTCGTCGCCGGCCAGCCGCCAGTCGAGCTTGAGCGAGTAGTCGGTGAACTGCTGGGCCGAGTACCAGAACAGACCCATGCCGTCGTAGCTGCTCAGCGTCGCGTCCGTGCTGGTGAACCCACCAGGTCCGGCCTGCGACCAACCTGTGGTGGAGCCGTTGTAGAGCGTGCTGTATCCGGTCTCCGGCCGGCAGTCGGCGTCGACCCGGCGGGCGGCGTACCGGATGCCGCCGAGCAGGAGCGCCCGGAACCCGGCCTCCGCGTACGCGGCCTGGGTGTGCCCGCTGCCGGTGTAGAAGGACCGTCCACTCCCGACGGTCTTGCACCAGGTGTGCGGGTGGTCCGCGCCCATCCCGCCACCGGTGTAGCTGGACTCGTCGAGGCTCGCCAGGACGTGCGCCGTCGACCGGGGGTTGGTCTGGTAGTTGTACCACTCGTCGGTGCGGACCCAGGTCTGGCCGAGCCCGGCGGTCGCCGCGTGCGCCCGGTCCTCGACCTTGATCGTGGCCTGCTGAATGGCGGGATGAGAGGCGAACCAGGCGCCGACCAGCTCGCCGTAGAACGGCCAGGCGTACTCGGTGTCGGCCGCCGCGTGCACGCCGACGTACCCGCCGCCGCCCCGGATGTACGCCTCGAAGGCGGTCTGCTGCGTGTCGTCGAGCACGTCGCCGGTGGTGTTGAGGAAGACGACCGCCTCGTACTGCGCGAGGTTTCCGGCGGTGAAGACAGCGGCGTCCTCGGTCGCCGTGACGGTGAAGTCGTTGGCCGCGCCCAGATCCCGCAGGGCCTGTACGCCGACCGCGATCGAGTCGTGCCGGAAGCCGGCGGTCTTGCTGAACACCAGCACGTCGTACGCCGTGTCCGCAGCGCACGCGGCGGTCTCGGCTCCGGCCACCAAGGTCGACACGAGCGCGGCCGACCAGAGAATGCTCCTCAGGGTCCTCATGGCAGGGTCCACTTCTGGTTGGCGCCGGCCGTGCAGTCGTAGATGATCAACTGCGTGGCGTCGGCGATCGAGCCGCCCGGGACGTCGAGGCACCGCCCCGACTGTGGGTTGCGCAGGGTGCCGTCGGCTTGGGCGACCCAGTTCTGCGCACCGGTTCCGTTGCAGGTCCACAGCTGCACGACGGATCCGTTGGCGGTGTTGCCGCCGGAGATGTCGAGACACTTGCCGAGCGACCGCCAGGTCTGCCCGACCGGCGCCCAGCGCTGCGCAGTGGTCCCGTTGCAGGTGTATAGCTGCACATGCGTGCCGTCGGCCGTGTTCGCCCCGGCGACGTCCACGCATTTGCCCGCCAGACCGACGACCGCGCCGGTAGCCCCGCTGCCGAGCCGGTTCAGCGTGAAGTTGTCCAGATCGAAGAGTGCTCCGCTGCCGCCGCTGAAGACCAGGTACAACGGGCCGGAGGCGGAACCGGTGAGGGTCGCCGACACCGTCTGGAAGGTCTCCCAGCCGCCGGTCACCGGCACGGCGACCGAGCCCAGCTGCGTACCGGTCGGGGAGCCGGAGCGGATCTGGATCGTCCCGCCGACTCCGTTGGAGGAGATCCGGGCGGAGAAGCCGACCGCGCCGGTGGTGCTGATCCCGGCGTACGCCGCCCAGTCGCCGTTCTCCACGTAGCCGAGCGTCTTGCCACCGGTCGCCGGGGCGTGCGCGGCGATTCCGACGCCCGACTGCGACGTGTAACTCTCGCCTTCGGCCGCCGCCGCGTTGTTCGTCACGAAGGTGATCGAGTCGAGGTCGAACAGCGCTCCAGCGCCCCCGGCGAAGACCAGGTACAGCCGTTGGGTGCCGGCCGGCGGGTTCGTGATCGCGCCGCTGACCGTGGTGAAGGTGTCCCAGGCCCCGGTCACGGGAACGGCCGCCTGCCCGATCAGCGGCCCGGTCGGGGAACCGGTACGCACTTGCAGGGTGCCGCCGACCCCGGCCGACGAAGCGCGGGCGACGAACGACGCCGCGTTGCCGACGGCGTACGGGTCGAAGGCGATCCAGTCGCCATTGTGGATGTCACCGACCGTCTTGCCGCCCTCAGCAGTCGCCTTGGCGAACTGGTTGATCCCGGCGGCGGCGGTGTAGTGCTCGGCCTGCCGATGCCGAGGCTGGGCGATGTTCTGGGCATGCGTGGTCAGTGTCGGCTGGCCGTTCGCCCCGTTGTCGGTGTACTCGGCGTCGAAGACCCCGAAGATGTTCGCGGCGTCGTCGTGCTCCCCGTCCACCGGTACGCTGATCGCCCCGGAGCAGCCGGTCTGCGACGTGATGGCGTGGCCGTGGTTGTCGTGGCCGAGCACGTAGGTCATCTTGACCCGGGCGCAGTCGATCGTGCCGTCCTCAGGATCGGTGACGGTGATCTGGTACGGCACCGTGTCGCCGAAGGAGAAGAGCGCCCCGTTCGCCGGGAGCTCTACGCGTACCGTCGGAGCGGTGTTGCCGACCGTCACGATCACGCTCGACGATCCGGTGTTGCCCGCCGGATCGCGTACCGTCAGCGTCGCGGTGAACTGACCGTTCGCGGCGTAGGTCTTGCTCGGGTTGGCCGCCGTCGAGGTGGTGCCGTCGCCGAACGCCCAGTTGTAGGTGAGCGCGCCGCCTTCCGGATCGGCCGACCCGGCGGCGGAGAACGCCACCGTCAACGGGGCCAGGCCGGAGGTCTTGTCCGCCGAGCCCTGGGCGACGGGCGCCCGGTCCGCTCCGGCGATGTACTCGATGCGGTAGAGCGCGGAGTTGGCGTCGCCGTTGAAGTAGCCGGTGCCGTAGTCGAGCACGTAGAGCGCGCCGTTCGGACCGAACGCCAGGTCCATCACCTGCTTGCCGGTCCACGGGAGGTTCGCGATCGCACCCGGCGTCCCGTCGGCGTCGACGTCGATCGCCTTGATCCAGCCCCGGCCGAACTCACCGGCGAAGAAGTGTCCGTCCAGTTCGGCGGGGAACTTGACGGTCGAGGTCGAAGCGGCGTTGTAGTGGTAGACCGGCCCGCCCATCGGCGACTCCGAGCCGGTCCCGAACTCCGGCGGCGTACCGGCGTCTCCGCCGTAGCGGATCCAGGCCGGGCGGGCGGCCGGCAGCGTCGTCAGGCCGGTGTTGCGGAACGAGTTGTTCGTCGGCCCGGTGGAACAGGCGTACTTCGGCCCGGTGGTGTCGGTGGCGAAGTTCCACTCGTTGTAGGTCTCTGTCGAGGTGTTCGTCCCCGTGCAGTAGGGCCAGCCGTAGTTGCCCGCCGAGGAGATGCGGTTGAACTCGACCTGCCCGGCCGGTCCGCGATTCGCGTCGGTGCTGCCCGCGTCGGGACCGTAGTCGCCGAGGTAGACCACGCCGGTCGCCTTGTCGACGCTCATCCGGAACGGGTTGCGGAAGCCCATCGCGTAGATCTCCGGCCGCGTCTTGGCCGTGCCCGGGGCGAACAGGTTGCCGGCCGGGATCGTGTAGGTGCCATCGTCGGCCACCTTGATCCGCAGCAGCTTGCCCCGCAGATCGTTGGTGTTCGCCGCCGTACGCTGCGCGTCGTACGCCGGATTCCGGTCGGCGCGCTCGTCGATGGGGGCGTAGCCGGCCGACGAGAACGGATTGCTGTCGTCGCCGGTGGTCAGGTAGAGGTTCCCGGCCGCGTCGAAGTCGATGTCACCGCCGACGTGGCAGCAGATGCCCCGGTCGGCCGGGGTCGACAGGACGACCTTCTCGCTGGCGAGGTTGAGCGTCCAGTCGGCGTTGAGGGTGAACCGGGACAGCCGGTTGACGCCTTGCCAGGCGGAGAAGTCGGTCCCGGTCGCGGGCGCGTCACCGGCCGGAGTGGACAGTGGCGGCGCGTAGTAGAGGAAGATCGCGCGGTTGGCCGCGAAGTTCGGGTCGACGCCGACGCCCTGCAAGCCTTCCTCATCGTGGGAGTAGACGGGCAGCGTGGCGATCACCGTGGTCGTCCCGCCCGCGTCCGTGCGGCGCAACTTGCCGTCCCGGGCGGTATGCAGCACGGAGGTGTCCGGCAGTACGGCGAGCGACATCGGCTCGCCCATCTCGGCGACGCCACGGGCCATCTCGACCTGCTGGTAGTCGGCCGCGTTGATCGTGGTGTGCGCGACGGCGGGACTGCCGCTCAACGGCACGAGGACGAATCCGGCGGCGAGGACCAATGCCGCGGGAAGAGTGGAGCGGTTCATCTGGGTGCCTTCCTGACTCGGGGGAAGTCAGGCGCGCGCCGCCGCGCCGTCATGGGGTCGGGCCTGCGAGCGGCTGGACGCCGGCCGCTCGCAGGCGGGTCGGGTGGGCGCCGGAGGCCGCCGAAGCGGGCCGGCGCGCGAGGGACTGCGTGGGACGTCAGGCGGTGGTGAGGACGGGGTCGACCCCCGTCCAGGCGGAGTCGTTGCCGGCCGAGCGCAGGACCGCGTCGAGCACCAACTGCACCTGAAGCGCGTCCTCGAAGGACGGAGCCGGGTCGGTGCCGTCGGCGATGGCCTGCACGAAGTCGCGCATCTGATGGGTGAAGGAGTGCTCGTAGCCGATGATGTGGCCGGGCGGCCACCAGGCGGCCAGGTACGGGTGCTCGGGTTCGGTCACGAGGATCCGGGTGAACCCCTGCTCCGGGCCGGGTCGCGTGGCGTCGTAGAACTCCAGCTCGTTGAGCCGTTCCAGGTCGAACGCGAGCGAGCCGAGGGCGCCGTTGACCTCGACCCGCAGCGCGTTCTTGCGGCCGGTGGCGAACCGGGTCGCCTCGTAGGTGGCGACCGCTCCCCCGTCGAGCCGGGCGGTGAACAGCGCCGCGTCGTCGACCGTGACGCGACCGAGTCCGCGACCGTCCGCACCGGCCGATAGTCCACTAGAGACGGACGGCAGCGGCCGCTCCCGGACGAAGGTCTCGGTGAGCGCGCTGACCCCGGTGATGCGCTGGCCCGTGACGTACTGGGTCAAGTCGACGATGTGCGCGCCGATGTCGCCCAGCGCGCCCGAGCCGGCCCGATCCTTCTGCAACCGCCAGACCAGCGGGAACTCCGGATCGACGATCCAGTCCTGCAGGTACGCCGCCCGCACGTGCCGGATCGCGCCGAGCCGGCCCGCCGCGATCAGCTGCTGCATCAGCGCGACGGCGGGCACCCGGCGGTAGTTGAACCCGCACAGGCTGCGTACGCCGGACCCGCGGGCGAACGCCGCGGCGGTCGCCATCGCCGAGGCCTCCTCGACCGTGTTGGCCAGCGGCTTCTCGCACAGCACGTGCTTGCCGGCGGCCAAGGCGGCGAGGGTGATCTCGGCGTGGCTGTCGCCCGGCGTACAGACGTCGATCACGTCGATGTCGTCCCGGGCGACCAGCTCCCGCCAGTCGGTCATGGCGGACTGCCAGCCGAGGCGGTCGGCCGCCGCGCGGACGTTGGCCGGATCACGGCCGCAGATCGCCGTCATCCGCACCTGCACGGGCAGGTCGAACGCCCGGTTCACGGTACGCCACGCCTGCGAGTGCGCCGCGCCCATGAACGCGTAGCCGACCAGGCCGACCCGCAGTTCTCCACCGTCTGTCGTGGACACTGATGAAACCTCCCGCAAGAACCGAACGCCAGAACCGATGAACGCTCAGAAACCGAGCTTCAGGTAGGTGCCGGCGTTCTCCTTCGTGATCGTCTCGGAGGAGAGGATGATCTCCTTCGGGACCTGGAGCTCGACCAGATCCGCCATCCCCCGCCCCTGGGCGATCAGCCGGCCGAGCGAGATCGCCGACGACGCCATCGACGGGCTGTAGGTGACCGTCGCCTTGAGGACCGACTTGTCGGCCGCGATGTCCTCGATCGCCTTCTTCGACCCGGCCCCGCCGACCATGATGAACTCGCTCCGGTTGGCCGCCGTGATCGCCGCGAGGACGCCGATGCCCTGGTCGTCGTCGTGGTTCCACAGCGCGTCCAGTTTCGGCAGCGCCTGCAGGAGGTTCTGCGCCTCCTTCTGGCCGGTGTCGGCGGTGAACCGGGCGGCCCGCCGGTTGGCGACCTTGAAGCCGTAGGTCTTCAGCGCGTCGGCGAAGCCCTTGCTGCGTTCCTGGGTCAGCTCCAGCTCGTCCATGCCGGCGATCTCGCCGATCACCGGGCTCGCGACGTTCTTCGCCTTCATGGCCTTGCCGATGTAGTGCCCGGCGGCCACGCCCATGCCGTAGTTGTCGCCCTTGATCTGCAACCGGTACGCCAGCGCGTCGGGGAACGCCCGGTCCAGGTTGACCACGGGGATCCCGGCTTCCATCGCCTTGAGCCCGAACGCGTTCAGCTCCTTGCCGTCGTGCGGCAGCAGCACGATGACGTCGGGCTTCTCGGCGATCAGCGTGTCGAGCGCGGCCCGCTGCGCGGCCGCGTCCTTGCCCGCCTCCACCTGCTTGAACGTGACGTCCGAGTACGCGGCCGCCTGCGCCTTGGCGTTGTTGGTGATGGCTGCGATCCAGCCGTGGTCGGCGGCCGGGGCGGAGAACCCGATGGTGACCGCCTTCCCGGCGGCGACGTTGGGGTTGCTCGCTTCGGCGCCCTTGGTCTGCGCCGTGGTGGGGTTGTTCGACTCGTTGCTCGTGCACGCGGCGAGGACCGCGCCGGCGCCGAGGGCCGCGCCGCCGAACAACAGGCTGCGGCGGGACGAGTGGGTCATGCGCATGACAACCTCCGAAATGGACGGGAAATCCGAAGTTGGACGGAAGATGGGTGCGAGGAGCCCTGCCGCCGTCGGCGAATCGACGGCAGCCGGTGGCGAGGTGGCTCTAGGGTTTGCGGAACAGAGCGGTCAGCGAGCCGAACCGGATCTGCTGGACCAGGACGGCCAGCACGATGATTCCGCCCTTGACCATGTTCTGGACCTCGGTGGGCAGGTTGGCGATGGCGAAGAGATTGGTGATCGTCGAGAAGACGATCACGCCGAACATCGAGCCCACGATCGTCCCGCGCCCGCCGGACAGCAGCGTGCCACCGATGATCGCGGCGGCGATGGCGTCGAGTTCGTAGAGTTCGGCCGCGGCCGCCTGGGCGGAGGTGGCCAGGGAGGTGAGCATGATCGCGGCGATGCCGCAGCACAGCCCGGACAGCGCGTACAGGAGCAGGGTGTGCCGCCGGACGTTGATCCCGGCCAGCCGGGCCGCCTCGGCGTTGCTGCCGATGGCGACCGTACGCCGACCGAACGTGGTGCGGTTGAGCAGCACCCAGCCGAGCGCCGCGGCGACGGCCAGGATGACGACGAGCATCGGGATCCCCGCGACCTTCTTCGTCGCGATCCCGTTGATGAACTGGTCGGCGGAGACCTGGGTCTGCTTGCCGGAGATCTGCGCCGCGAGACCTCGGGCGGCCACCAGCATCGCCAGGGTCGCGATGAACGGCACGAGTCGCCCGTACGCGATGAGCAGCCCGTTGACCGCGCCCGCGATGGTCCCGACGGCGATGGCGGCGAAGATCATGCCGCCCGCGCCGTAGGACTGCGTCGCCAGCGTCGTGGACCAGACCCCGGCCAGCGCGATCAACGCGCCGACCGACAGGTCGATGCCGCCGCCGATGATCACGAAGGTCACCCCGACGGTGACCACCCCGATCGCGGCGGCCTGTTGCAGGATCACCAGCATGTTGTTGACGACCCAGTCGGAGTCGCCATACAGGTCGGGCCGGATGATCGCGCCGATCACGAACAGCACGACCAGCACCCCGACCAGGCCGAGGTTGCGCCACAACGACTCGGTGGGGATCGTCCGCCACCAGCCGCCACGCTCCACAACGGACGTCTGAGCCGTCACCGCACAAGCTCCTTATGACAAGGTGGGGCTCAGCGAGCCCGCCATCACCAGGTCGAGGACGTCGTCCTCGGTCAGTTCGCCGGCCGGCGCCTGTTTGATCAGGCGGCCCTCGCGCATCACGAGCACCCGGTCGGCCAGACCGAGCACCTCCGGCACTTCGCTGGAGACCAGCAGCACGCCGACGCCGCGGCGCGCGAGATCACGGATCACCTGATACAGCTCGGCCCGCGCGCCGACGTCGACCCCGCGCGTCGGCTCGTCCAGCAGCAGCAGCCGCGTGTCGCCCAGCAGCCAGCGGCCGACCACGACCTTCTGCTGATTGCCGCCGGACAGCGTGCCGGCCGGGCGGCGTACGTCGCGGGGGCGCAGCTCCAGGGCGTCCGCGATCCGGCTCGCCTCCGTCTGCTCCCGGCCCGCGTCGGTGAAGCCGCCGTGGGCGTACCGGCCGAACGTGGTCAGCGTGATGTTGCGGTAGACCGGCTCGGCCAGCAGCAGCGCCTGACTCTTGCGCTCCTCGGGGGCCAGGCCCAACCCCGCTTTGACCGCCGCGGCGACGCTTCCCGCGGGCAGGTTCCGGCCCGCGACACTCACCGTTCCAGACTCAGGGGTACGCGCACCGTAGACCGTTTCCAGCAGCTCACTTCGTCCGCTGCCCACCAGGCCGGCGATGCCGACGATCTCCCCTGTGCGTACCTCGAAGGAGACGTCTTGGAACTCGTGTGCCCGCGTCAGCCCACTGACCTGGAGCAGCACGTCGCCCGGTTCGCCCCCGCGAGGTGGGAAGACGTATTCGAGGGAGCGCCCGGTCATCTTGCTGACCAGCTCGCGAGTCGGCGTCGTCCGCGCGGGCAGGTCCACCGCGGAGGTCCGGCCGTCCTTGAGGACGGTGACCCGGTCGCCGATCTCGCGGATCTCCTCGAGCCGGTGGGAGATGTAGACGACCGCGATGCCCTCGGCGGTCAGTTCCCGGATGATCCGGAAGAGGTTGGCCACCTCGTCGTGGGCGAGGACCGCGCTGGGCTCGTCCATGATGAGCAGTTTGGCCTCGTGCGAGAGCGCCCGCGCCATGCTGACGATCTGCTTGCCCGCCGACGGCAACGCCTCGACCAGCCGGTGCACCGGGATCTCGGGGTGCCCGAGCCGCCGCAGGACCTCCCGGGTACGCGTGGCCGCAGTTCTCTTGTGGACGAACCCGAACCGGCTCGGCTCCTGGCCGAGGAAGACGTTCTCCGCGACCGACAAGTGGTCCACGAGATCGAGTTCCTGGTAGATCGTCGCGATCCCGGCCTTCATCGCGGCCTGCGGGTTAGCGAAGACGACCGGGCTGCCCTGCCAGGTGACGGTCCCGGCGTCGGGCTTGTGGACGCCGGCCAGCACCTTGATCAAGGTGGACTTGCCCGCCCCGTTCTGCCCGAGCAGGCAGTGCACCTCACCCGCCCGGACCTCGAGGTGGACCCCGTCGAGCGCCCGTACGCCCGGGAACTGTTTCACCACCCCGTCAAGCTGGAGGATCGTCGCGTCGGTGGCGGCGTCGGTGGCCGTGTCGGTGGTCATGACGCCTGCTCGAAGGCGATCTCGCTGGCCAGCAGGGCGGCGCCGGCGACGCCGGCCCGGCTGCCCAACTCGGACAGGACCAGGGGGAGGTTGCCGGTGGCGAGCGGCAGCGAGCGCTTGTAGACGACGCTGCGGATCTCGGCCAGCATCACGTGCCCCAACTGGGCCAGCCCGCCCCCGATGACGATGAGCGACGGGTTCACGAAGCTCACCAGGCTCGCCAGGACGGCGCCGACGCGGCGGCCCCCGTCGCGGATGAGCTGGATGCAGGCGACGTCGCCCTCGGCCGCGCCGGCTGCGACGTCGAGCGCGGTCACCGCGCCGTTCGCGGCGAGCCGCTCGGCGAGCGCGGGCGAAGCCCCGGAGCGAGCCGCGGCGGTCGCCTCCCGAGCCAGCGCGCCCCCGCTGAACACCGCTTCCAGGCAACCGTGGTTACCGCAGGTGCACACCGGTCCGGCGGGGTCGACCTGGATGTGCCCGATGTCCCCGGCGCACCCGTCCGACCCCCGGTAGACCGCGCCGTTGAGATAGATCCCGCAGCCGATGCCGGTGCCGATCTTGACGAACAGGAAGTTGTCGACCGAGTGCGCGACGCCGCCGTGTCGCTCGCCGACCGCCATGATGTTGACGTCGTTGTCCACCACCGCCGGGCAGCCGTGTTCGCGGGTGAGCAGTTCACGCACGGGATAGCGGTCCCAGCCGGGCATTATCGGCGGCGACACCGGCAGGCCGTCCCGGAAGCTGACCGGCCCCGGTACGCCGATGCCGATGCCGTCGAGGCGGCTGAAGCAGCCCTCGGCCTTCGCCTTGGCCAGCAGTTCGTTGACCCGATGCAGGGTGGCCTTCGGGCCGGAGCGGATGTCCGCCGGTTCGCTGTACGCCGCCACGGGTTCCAGCCGCCCGTCGGTGATCTCGACGTCGATCGAGGTCGCGCCGAGGTCGACGCCGGCGTACCGGATCTCGGGGTTCAGCTCGACGAGAGTGGACCGTCGTCCGCCCCGGGACTGCGCCGGTCCGGCCTCGGCGACCTGACCGGCGGCGACCAGCCGATCCAACTCGGCGAGCAGCCGCGGCCGGGGTACGTCCAGCCGGGCGGCCAACTCGGCCCGCGACAACGGGCCTTCGTCGCGCAACAGCCGCAGCAGCCTGACATGCATGCCGTCTCTCCTCTATGGACACATCGACGCTCGCAGGTGCGTGGTGTGGCGCACACGTTACGAGCTTTCCCCGCGACTGTCCATAGTTTTGTCAGCAGAAACAAAAGTTCCGCCTGATCTTGCAAAAGCCCTCGCCAGCGGCCGCCCCAAAAGCTGCAGATCACGGTCACGCAGGCCAAGAGCGGCGAAGATTGCCTGCGTAACCGTGATCTGCAGCGAAAAGAAGAGCAGAGGTCAGACGGCGTACTCGGGTTGCGCGTGGGGTTCGAGGGCGGCGAGCGTACTGCCGTTGTCGTCCACGACCGCCGCCCGGACGGACTGCGGGTCGTAGCGCAGCCGCGGCACGGCGAACACCGCCGACGCGGGCTGGCCGGCGTACCGGACGGAGTAGACGAGCACGCGCCAGTCCGCCTCGTCCCAGTGCTCCCGAACGTCCGAGGTGACGCTGCGCGCCAGGTCCCGCCACGCGCTGCTCTTGTGCAGTTGGTCCACCGTCGACTCCAGCGGCACGTCGAACGCGCCGGGCGAGGCGAGCGGGTGGGACAGCCGGACGTACAACCGGCGCAGCGGCATCAGCCAGCGCTCGTCGAACTCCGGGGAGAACACGACGATCGCGGCGGCCTCGACCAGCAGAAGCGCGACTCCGGCGACCGGATGATCGGCGAGCCCACCGGTCCACGCGGCACCGGAGGCGAGGGCCAGCAGCGATCCGGCCAGCATCAGCCCGGCCCGGCCGAAGCTACGGCCGTTGATCGGAATGGGCTGCGCGCTCAGGCACCCACAGGACGCCTTCGGGTCCTTGATCTTCGCGTACGCCAGATAGCCGAGGAACCCGGTGCTCAGGGCGGTGGCGGCGACCGCCTCCAGGCGTACGAGTCCGGGCAGGACGAGCGCGGCGCCCAGCACCGCTTCGACCCCGGCGAGCGTGCGATAGGCGAGCACCGCCCGGTCTTCGCCCAGCAGCGGGGCGAGCGCCGTACGCCGCGCGTGCGCGGCCGCGTACCGGCTGAACACCTTGGCCTGCGCGGACCACAGCAGGACCGCGCCGAGCAGGAGTGGTTGCAGGGAACCGATCCACACAAGCATGACGACAACTCCCAGGTCGACGGCAGCCGGGCGGCCGCACCCGCGCCGGACTGCCTAGTGCGTACCGATCAGTGGTTGTGCTGGATGGTGGAGGTGTAGAGGGTGGCGATCTCGATCTCGTTGGTGTCGGGGATCCATGCACCGATGACCTGCGCGTGCCGTCCTACCTGGACCATCGTCATGTCGGCGATGGCCGGCGTGTTGTTGTAGGAGGCGGCCGTGACGCCCGGCACGACGTGTCCGATGATGCGCTTGCCCCGATGGTCGAAGTGGATCTTCTTCGGGGCCAGCGCCGCCACGTGGACCTGGATGTTCACGATGTTCACCCAGATCGCGTCGGCGGCGAGGGTGCCGTCGCCGAGCCGTACGCCACGGGCGTAGAGACCGTCACCCACCGCGACCTTGTCGAGGCTGGTCGGGTGCAGCTTCCAGATGCTGGAGGCGTTGGTGACCCGGATCCGCCACAGGGTGCCGTCCGAGCCGGCGACCAGCAGCATGCCTTCGCTGATGCCGGTGACCCGGCCTTCGGCGAAGTTCGGGTCGGGCGCACCCGGTTCGATGTCGTCGCCCTTGGCGAACGCCGCCTCCGGCGCCAGCGAGCCGAGCGCGGTCGCGCCGACGAGCGAGGCGCTGCCGAGCACGGCCGAGGTGAGCAGGGACCGGCGGTCCATGTTGAGAGCCATCGTCAATCCCTCCCTACACCACATCGATGTACGCCGGCCTCAGCCCGTACGACAGGCTGGAGATGGCACTGAACGCCGCGGGCGTCAGGTCGATGACGCGGTTCGATCCGCAGACCGATCCGCAGCAGGTGCGCTCGCCGCAGAACAGGTCGGTCTGCGGGCCGCAGTCGGCGATCGTCGTGCCGACCTTCTGCCCCGTGCACCGGTTGGTCGTGTAGTGGCGGAACCCGCAGGTCCGCCGAGCCAGACCTTCACCGCAGGCCTCGGGGTTGGTGATCGCGTGACAGGCGTCGGAGGTGTTCGGCCAGGCGTGTTGCCGGCTGCCTGAGTTGCAGGTGCCACAGGCGCCGTGCCCCGCCGAGCCGCAGGGTCCCCACGAACTGCCGCAGCAGAACCATGAGACCTCGCCGTAGAACCCGGCCATGCGCTACTCCTTTCAGGATGGGGGATTCTCCTGGGAGCGTTCGATGGCCATCGACACTTATCGCAATCATGGCGATAAGATCGCTGTTAGTCAATCCTTAACGATTCACAATTCCTGGACGACAATGTCGAACCCCTTGGGCGTCGGCTCGACGAGATACTTCAGGTCGCGCAACGTCCCGAGCAGCTCCTCCGTCGTCTGCGGCCGCGCGCCCGACAGGAGCAGATCCCGCACGACCCGGCCCTTGGTCGCCTTGTTGAAGTGGCTCACCACCATGCGCTTGCCGTCGCGCTCCTGCAGCACGCGTACCGCCACCTGCTCGCGGGGCGTCCAGGTCGCCGCGTAGGCGCCGGACCGCAGGTCAAGCACCAGCTCGTCCCGGACCTCGCGGTCCAGCGCCGGGCTCAAGGCTTTCTTCCAGTACGCCGTGAGCCCACCCACGGGCGGGAGATTCACCCCGATCGAGCAGCGGTACGGCGGGATCTCGTCGTCGAGCCGGACGACGCCCCACAGGCCGGACGAGACCAGGATCTTCCCGGTGTCGATCTCGGACGGCAGGCTCGCCAGATCGAGGTGGTCGTAGAGCACCCCGGTGTAGACGTGCCGCGCCGGCAACGTCTGCGCGGCCGGCAGATCGGCGTTGCGAGCCAGCTCGTCCCGCTGGCCCTCGCTGAGCCCGAGCGTCGTCAGCGCCTTCGCCTGGCCGGCCTTGCTCTTCGCCGAGCACAGCTTGACCAACGCCTTCAGCACACGTTCGCGCGACCGGCGCAGCTGCGGCAGGAACAGCGAGTCGTGGTCGACCGGTGCGCCGGAACCGGCGGCGGCCTTCCCCTCCGACGGCGGCAGCAGGATGAACACGCAGGTGAGCCTAGCTGGTCAGGGTCGCGGGCCGAGCGGTCGCCTCAGTCAGACTTCGGCGCGTCCATGGCGGGCAGGCCGGATGCGCCAGCGCCTCCTCGGTCGTCAGCCAGAGGGTCTCGGCGACCTCCTCCGGCGAGGCGGCGTACGGTTCGGCGCCCGCCGGAACCTCGGCGGCGAAGACCACGTTGACCACGGAGTCGCCGTCGTCGCTGACGAACAGCGAGTTACCCACGTACGCCATCGGCACCCCGTCGAGGTCGATCCCGATCTCCTCGAGGACCTCGCGCCGGCCGGTCGCCTCCAGTACGCCGGGCAGGAAGCCGCCGACCTCGACCTTGCCGCCCGGGCCGGCGAGCGTACCGGCCGCGTGCCCCTCGTTCCCGCGGCGGATGAGCAGCCAGCGGCCGTCCCGATGCGGGAAGACCTCGACGTTGACCACGTACGCCGGACGCCCGGCGGGGGTTTCGACGACCATCCCGGAACCGTACTGCCCGTGGCTTCACAGCGCCGCCACGATCAGCTTTACAGCGGCATCGGCTTTACGCTTACAGCGCCGCCAGGATCGCGGTGAGGACCTTGCGGGCGGTCGCCTCGTGCTTCGCGTACGCGTACGGATAGGCCGAGCCCTGAACCGCCTGGGCCGCGAGGGTCAGCTCCATGTTCTGCCAGCCGGAGACCCTCTTCAGCGCCTGGAAGAACTTCGTCGAGGAGTAGGTCGTGTTCATGATCTGCTTGACCGTGCCCCAGCCCATGCTGGTCCGCTGCTGGAACAGTCCGCAGGAGTCGTAGTCCACCGAGCTGCCCTCGTGCGGGTAGTCGAGCGACTCCGGCACAGCCGAGCTGGCCTGGTTGTAGAGGTCGCTCTCCTGCATGGCGGTCATGATGCCGACGAGCAGCCCACGCTGCGCCACGCCCAGCTGCTGCCCGGTCTTGACGACGGTCAGCGCGTTGTTCATCTGCTTCTGGTCGAGCCCGGCGACCGGTTTGACCGAGGTCACGACCTTCTTCACGGTCGGCGACGGCGAGGGCGTCGCGCTGACCGTCGCGCTCGGCGCCGGGCTGGCCGACGTCGACTCCGCCACCCGAGGGGCGAACCGGTCGGCGGCGTTGGCGACGGAGTTCCGGTCGGCGAGCTGCTGCGCCGCGTTGTCCAGCTGCGCCGGCGTACCCCGCTGGCTGGCCACGACCGAGACACCGAGCAGCGCGATCAGGCCGAGGGCGACGACGCGACCGGCCTTCGCCGAGCCGTGCAGTGTGCGTACGGGGGCGACGCCCGGGGTCAGCGGCCCGGCCGGGGTCAGGTATCGCTCCGCCGACTCCGTCGCCAGCTGGGTCGCTTCGGCGGTCGCCGCCTTGCCGGTGGCTTTCCTCGCGCGCCTCGGCTTCTCGTCTCCAGCCTTCGCGTCTCGCGGCTTCGCGTCTCGCGTCATCGCGTCTCGCGTCATCGCGTCCACCGGCATCGAACCCGTCGGCTTCGCGTCCGTCGGCTTCGCGTCCGCCGGCTTCGCCGATTTCGCCAGCCGGTGCCGGCCGGTCTCTCCGTCGGTTCGCTCCTCCCGAATGCGGTCGAGGAAGAACGTCTGGGTGTCGGTCCAGAGATCGGGTTTGGGGGGCTGCGTACGAGGGCTGGGTCGACCGTCATGGTCGTCATGCTGGGGGCGCATTGGTCGACTTTAAGCAGGTAAAACGTGGTCGCAAACCCCTTAGGGGTGACCTGAGTCACACTGTGGCAGGGCTATCTACGCGCGCGGTGACACGGCGCGCGGCGCTGATTTTTCGGTCATGTCCGGCATTTCCGCTGCGCCGACCTATCTGGACCATGCTATCGACATCACCTGATTGAGCTATGACCCTGAGCTGGGAAATTCCTGCCACCGATATCGGCCGATCGGGCTCGCCCGATCGGACCCGAATCATCCCCTTACCACGATCGTTTACGCCGGCTCGACGACTCCACTGTGGGTCACCACCTGCCCACCAAGAGCTACCGCCTCGGCGCTTCCATTTGCGCCAGTCGATTACCGTGGCGCAGTGATCGACGTTGTTCGCCTCTGGCTCGGCATCCTGGTCGCCGTGGCGCTGCCGCTCGGCCTGCCGGCGCGGCATACCAACATCGGGCTGCGATGTCTTTTCACCGCAGCGTATGCGGCATATGCCATTTTTCCGGCGCTTCTCTTCGGCACGGCGATCGCCACCTGGTTCGGCGTCGTCGCCATCGGCGTCGCCGCCCAGATCGGCGTACGCCGTCGCGCGTCGACCGCCGAACAGACGCCGGACCGCGACGACCTCGCCCGGATGGCGCACCGCATCTGGCAGTCCCACCGGCAGGTCGTCTACGTCCTGGCCGGCCTCCTCCTGCTCCTGCCGGTCGTCGCCGCCGTGCACTTCGGCGGGCGATCGCTCGACGAGCTGGGCCGCCTGCTGGCCGACGATCGGGTGGCGATCATCGTCTCGGGACTGCTGTTCGCCGTCTTCACCGGCGGCGATTTCGTCGCGGCGACGGTCCGCCCGCTCATCCGCCGACTCGCCGAACGGGGCGCGGACATCCATCAGATCGTCCCGACGAGCGCCTACATTGGCTGGATCGAGAGAACACTCGTCTTCACCTTCGTCGCCGGCGGCCACCCCGAAGCCGCAGCGCTGGCCATCGCCGCCAAGTCGTTGACGCGTCTGCCCAACGTGGACCAACATCCCTCCGGCTTCGGCGAATACGTGCTCGTGGGTACGCTCTCCAGCCTGCTCGTGGCCTCGATGACAGCCGTCGTCGTACGCCTGGCCCTGGGCCTTTCCCCGGTGTAGCCATGGCCGGATTCCGTGACCACCGGTACTTCCGCGAACTCGCGGCGCTGAACCTGCCCTCCGACGACTTCGCCGTCGCGGGCAGCGGCCCCCTGTACGCCCGGGGCTGGATCGACGATCCTCGTGACATCGACGTGATCGCGCGCGGCGAGGCCTGGCGGACCGTCTGCCGGATCGGTTCGCTCACCCGCGCGCCGATCAGCGGCTCGGCCCAGGTCAGCCTGTTCCACGGGCACCTGGAGTTCTTCGACGAATGGTTCCCGCCGCGCTGGCGTGCCACCACGCTGATCGACGAGGCCGATGTCATCGACGGCGTCCGCTTCGTCCGCCTCGAGGTCGTCGAGGCAACCAAACGCATGCTCCGACGACCCCGAGACCTCGCCCAGCTGGCAGTGATGGCGGCACGCCGAAGACCACGGCACTAGAACCTCACGAGATCCAGCAGACGACGGCGTCACCGTCCTTCGCCGCCGCCGCGAAGTACTCCTTGACGTGCGGGAAGTGGCAGACCGCCCACTCCAGCTCACCGGGACGGCCCCAGACGCTGGGATAGATCTCGGCCGCCTCCAGCTCGGCCTGGTCGACCCCGCGGATCAGATCCTCGGCGGTCAGCTCGGCCAGCGCCGCCGACGCCCGCTGAACCTCCTCAGGCTGGAGGAACCCCGGCGGCGAATAACCCCAGTACTGCGACTCGTCCTCGGTGTCCTCCGTGAAGAACCACTCCCCGGTGATGATGTCGATCGGGAAATCCCGGCGGGCCAACAAGAACAGCAACGCGTGCCAGGTCTTGTCACTCCCGAACGATCGCCGCTGCGCCACCGGCAGCTCCTCGCCGTTCTCGCTCTCGGCCTTCGACTGCGCCAAGGCGTATCGGTGGGCCCAGTCGAGGTCCTCTTGCGCGCGCTCAAGCTCGGCCGGCGTCAGCCGGACCCATTCGCCATACATTCCCACGCGCGCACCATAGGCGAGGCGTACGACAGTTACACTTGTCAATCACTGGTCCCCGTCGAGGGGAGCGCGAATGGCTGGGCAGCTCGCAAAGCCCCGCGACGAGGCCTACGGCACGCAACGCATCGTCGCGCGATCGGTCCTGTTCGTCACCATCCCGATCGCCTTCATCGTCCTGCTCGCCGCGAATCTGGCCTGGGACCTCGTGCGGGAGAACCTCGCACCGACTGCCCTCGCCTCATGGCCGATGCGGCTGACCCTGCTGGACACGTCGACCTCGGCCGCACTGCTCGGCGCCGCGGCCGGCCTCTACTTCGCCCGGCTCCAATGGGCGTCGGCCAATCGGCCGGCCATCGGGCTGGCGATCGACGACGAAGGCGGCCAGTTCGATCCGGACAGCCCGCGATGGCGCTTCTGGGCGTACAACGCCGGGCCGGGATACGCCGTCGTCAAACGCTTCGCGTACGCGGTCCGCCGTTACGATTCAGCCGAGCCTGCGAGCGACTGGATCAAGCCGTTCGACCTCAACCGGATCTTCGAGAGCTGTGGGCTGATCGACGGCCAGGACTACTTCGTCCGCTGGTACGCCGAAGGTGCACCCTTCTCACCGGTGCCGCACTACACGCAGGGATCGATGGTGGCCTGGTTCCGGCCGGAGGCGCTGGCCAAGTTCGCGCAGATCGACGTAAAGATGGTGTTCCGTGACGCCAACGGCGACACCCACGAACGAGTCTTCCCCTTCATGGACCGGCTGCCCAGCGTCACCGCGAAGAAGATCGCCGCGATACGCCGGCACCCCGCGATCATTCCCCCACAGGTCAGCCGGCCACCGGTGGACGGTTAGCCGCGAACCACTTTGCGGCGTATGCCGTCGCGGATTCCATTGTGAACAGACAGCTCGGCGCACCACCGATTCGGCCGCGGACGACCGAGTCCGTGTCGTGCTCGAAGTCAGCGCCGAGTGCGGCGAAGTCTCCGGCGTTCAGCTTCACGGCCTCGTACGTGATCCGCTGTCTGCCTTCTGGGGTCGCCATAGGGGCGCTGAACGACTGCACGGGCAGATCCGGCAGCCGCGCTTCGGCCAGATGGAACGTGGTGCAACGGTCGAATCCGACGCCGAGGAGGACGACCAGCGCACCGACGGATTCCATCGCGGCGAGCGGCGAACCGTCGCCCAGCGGCGAGGTGAGTTCATGGCGGTCCAGCAGCTTGTGCGCGTCCGGCCCGACCGCAGCGAAGGAAGTGTTCGGATGGTTCGATCGAAACGCCGCGGGCCAGGTGCGTACGCGTTCCGCGATCACGCCCATGCCCACGCTCGGGGTGAGCGCGGGGTCGAATCCCGGAAGCTCGGCGCGGATGAGTTCCCAGTAATCCTCGCTGATCCGGCGATGCGGCCATCGCGATGGATCAACATAGTCCTGATTCTGCGCTGGAACGACGAGGGTCCCTTCGCCGCCGAGGACATCCAAGAACGCTTGGACGACGGTGGTCGCTCCACCACAGACATAGCCGACGGCCCTAAGCGAAGAATGCAGAAGAACAGTCTGCCCGGCTTCCACCCCCAGCTGCCGCACATGCGGCCTGAGCTGGGAAATCGTCCACGGTGCGGGGTGGTCCGCGCTCACGATGTCAGCGTATCAGCGACACTTGGCGAATCTCGTCGAACTGCGGCGCGGCGTACCGCCACCGATGGACGTCGAAGGTCGGCCGGCCCCGCCTCGGCAGCAGGGCCGGCCACGGAATCAGCGGACGTAGATGGTGGGTACGGGTGGGTGCTCATGCCGTCGTCAAGGAAGGACGACGGGTGCGGCGGATGGTTGTAGGCGGTGTTCTGCCACGACAACGCGGCCCCGATATCGGGCGTCGTGCAACAGCGTGTACAACCGCCGGTCGGTCGAGGTCGGCGTGGCATAGGTCCGCAACGCGCTGCTGCCACCACGTCGACCCCGACACGTTCGATGACCGTCCGGTCAACGGACGACCGGTTCAAACAGTCGTCAATGTCTTCTCACGGTGCAAACGGCGACGGCGAAGGACGAACCCGACCCAGGAGACCGCCACGACCGTCCCGACGGCAACCTGGATGACGGTCGTATACCGGGCGGGGTAGACCACCCCGGTCAGGTAGGTGTCGATGAACCCTCGGCTCAGACCGGCTTCGCCGGCCCCTCGCCGCCCCCAGCTCTCCAACGCGGTCAGCGGGCAGTGCCAGCCGAAGACCGTGCTGGTCAGCCCCCACGTCGCCATGGCCAGGTGCGGCCAGATCACCCACGGCCAGCGCCAGGCGAGGAACCCGCCCACCACGAGGAAGACGAGCAGTCCGAAGTGCACGACCATGGTCGCCTCGGCGACCAGCCGATACCCCATGGTTCGAGGTTAACCCCGCAGGCGCGCCACACGCGCAAGATCGTCGGCACCGACGACTGTGACGAGGCGACCTGGTGATCACGGAGTTGCGGAGTTGATCAGGGTGCTGGGAACACGACACGCCGGTTGATCACGACCGAAAGTTCATGATCAACGGGGGAGGCCGAGGCGGTTGACGGTGACGGTGCGCTGCTCTAGGCGTACCAGATGCGCGTCGAGACGCTGGTGGAAGTCCGACAGGTCGCGATCCGCGGACCAGGCCACCTCCGCCACGGCCGCGAGCCGCGGGAAGGCGCGGAACTGCACGAGCGAGGGCGTGGGCGTGTACTCGCTCCAGAGCATGCCCTGGGTGCCCAGGACGCGCCCGGCGGCACCGGTCGGGACCGGCTCGAAGCCGTAGACCCGGTCGAGCGGGGTATGCCCGCCGATGGCCAGCGGTTCGTCCGGCGACTGCGTCTCGTAGTGATCGAGGTAGACGAATTCTTGCGGCACCGCGACCACCTCGTGCCCGGCGTCCAGCGCGGCGGTCACCCGTTCGGCGCCACGCCAGGCGAAGATCAGCGTGTCCTTCGGCGGCGCGGCCTCGACCAGCTCGTCCCACGCCGCGATCTTGCGGCCGTGCCCGGCCAGGTGGTCGCCCATCTCCTTGATCCACCAGCCCAGCAGCTCGGCCGTGCCGCCGAGGCCCTCGTTGGCCACCCGCTTCTGCGCGGCCTCGCTCACGGTCCACTCGTCGAGCGGCACCTCGTCCCCGCCGAGGTGCACATATTCGAACGGGAAGACCGCCACGACCTCGTCCAGCACGTCGCGGGCGAAGGCCAGCGTCGCGTCGTCGGTGTTGAGGACATGCTTCGAGATACCCCAGGCGGTACGCACCGGAAGCTGCCGTTCGGGGTCGTTGCCCAGCCACGGGTACGCCGAGACGGCGGCCTGCATGTGGCCGGGCAGGTCGATCTCCGGCATGATCCGGACTCCCCGGCTCTGGGCGTACGTCACCAGGTCCCGCAACTGCTCCTGGGTGTAGAACCCGCCGTGCGGGGTCCCGTCGAACCTCCCGTCCCGGGCATGCCCCGAGTTGGACTCCGTCCGGTACGCCCCGACCTCGGTGAGGCGGGGGTACTTGTGCACCTCGAAGCGCCAGCCCTGGTCGTCGGTCAGATGCAGGTGCAGGGTGTTGAGCTTGTGCAGGGCCAGCAGGTCGACGAATTCGCGGACGAACTCGATCGGGTGGCACCAGCGGGCGACGTCGAGCAGGGCGCCCCGCCAGGGCAGCCGGGGGACGTCGGTGATCTCGGCGTACGGGAGGCCGTCGGGGTGGGCGAGCTGGCGCAGCGTGGACACCGCCCAGCGCAGGCCGGCCTCGGTCGTCGCGAGCGCCTCGACCCCGCTGCCGTCGATCCGCAGCCGGTAGCCTTCTGGGCCGAGCTCGGCGTCCTCGGTCAGCTGGAACGAGCCACCGACGCCAGGCAGCACCTCGGCGAGCAGGCCGGCGATCGCCGGAGGGGCGGTGACCTGGGCGGACTCGGCCAGCGGCAGTACGCCGGGCGGGAAGATCGCGTGGGCCGGACGAGGGATGATCGCGGGCTCGGGCATGGGGAACTCCCTGCTGAGGGGACAGCGCTTTCCTCGACCATGATCGCAGAGTCGACGATTGATCGTGGGGCGGCTGCCGCACTCGCCGGTCGCGTACGGTCGGGCGGCTCTCGGGGCGGTCGTTTGTCGGTGTTCCGCGCGATAATCGGGCCATGTGCCGAAGCATCAAGACGCTGCGCCCGCCGTTCCAGGAATTGGTGACGGAGGAGGACATCCGGGCGGCCGCGCTCCAATACGTCCGCAAGATCTCCGGCTTCCGCGCGCCCGCCGCGCACAACGCCGAGGCGTTCGACCGCGCGGTCGAAGCCGTGACTCAGGCGACCGCCGAACTGCTGGGCTCCCTGCAGGTCCGCCGGTAGCCGTAGGGTTTGGGTCCTCAGCCCAGGTAGCCCTCGACCTGCGCTGCCGACCGGGCTTCGGCGTCGTCCGGGTTCTGGTGGGCGGCCGCCCTGGCGCGACGCTGCCGGAGCAGATCCCAGAACTGGTCTAGCTCGACCTCGATCGCGGCCAGGCGGGGCTGCTCGGTCTCCGGGTTCAGCTGACCGGAGCTGAGCTTCGACCGCAGCTCGCGCTCCTCGGTCTCCAGGTCGTTGATGTGCTTGAGGATCTGGTCGTCGGTCAGATGCCGGCGCTTGTCGGCCTGGTCGGACATGGTGCTCCTCCTGTCGGGCGTCCCCCGCGCGGCTGGGACACGTAGCTCAGTCTGCCAGCGGATGTGGCGTCCGTCATCCGATCTTGCGGACCAGGCCACGCCAGGAGCACGCTTTCTGACGTGAGTGAGGCTGCGATGGCGGCGGCCCGCCCCTCGCGCAAGTGGCTGCGGTGGGCGGCGTACTCCGTCACAGCCGCGATCGTCTTCTTCGTGCTGCGGAACCGCCTTCCCCACCCCGCCGACGTGATCAACGCCGCGCACTCCGTGGACCTCCGCTGGTTCGCCCTCGCGAGCGTCGCCCAGCTCTGCTCCCTGGCCAACTTCGCCCGTCAGCAACGGCGACTGCTCAGTGCGTTCGGCGTACGCATGACGCTCCCGCAGTCGATGGCCTTGACGCTGAGCCGGTCGGCGATCGCGATCAGCCTGCCCGCCGGGTCGGCCGTGTCCGCCGCCTTCGCGTTCCAGCAGTTCCGGGCGAAGGGCGCGAGCAAGCCGGTGGCGACCGCGGTCATGGTGCTGTCCGGGGTGATGTCGTTCGTCGGGCTGGGCGTGCTCTACCTGATCGGCGGCACGGTCACCGGGCTGATCAGCGTGTGCGTCGGCGCGGCCAGCCTGGTCGGGCTGACCGCCCTGGTCGTGGTGCTGTGGCGGCGCTGGAACCCGACCTCCGACGGCCGGATCGCCCGCCTCGTACGCTCAGCGCACGACGTCGCACCCCGGCACTGGCTCCTCGCACTGCTCTTCGCAGTGGTGAACTGGTTCGCCGACCTGCTCTGCCTCTTCGCCGTCGCCCGGTCGTTCGACGTGAGCCTGTCGATCGGCGCGATCGCGGCGACCTACCTGGGTGTGCAGATCGTCCGGCAGATCCCGCTGACCCCGGGCGGCATCGGCGTGATCGAGACCGGCCTGCTCGCCGGGCTGGTCGGCGCGGGGGCGGCCAGTGCTCCGGCGGCGGCGACCGTCCTCGGCTACCGCGTGCTCTCCTGCTGGCTGATCATCCCGGTCGGCTTCCTCGCCTGGACCGCGCTGCGCCGGGCCGGACGGGCGGCGCTGGACGCGGTCACCCCAGCGCTGGACGTGGTCGGGCCGGCGCTCGACGCGGTCACGCCGACGTCGGTCGCGGACGCCGAGCCGGAACCCGCCGCCGTCTAACCCCGCGCCCGATCCGCGCCGTTCCGCCGCCGCGCTGCCGCTCGCCCGTTCCAGGCGGCTGGATCAGGTGCGGATCACGGTTACGCGTGCATCCCACGTCCAAGATCGCACGCATGACAGTGATCCGCATCCAACGGCAGACGCCCAAGGGCGAGCAGGGACCTGCGAGTGGGGCGTTTCAAGCGCCCGTCCACGGGTACGCGCCGCGCATGGAGCGTGGGAGCAGCAAACACGGCCCCCAGTTGGACGACGAGATGGCCCGGGAGACCCGGGTGCTGACTCAAGGCAGCGGCGGCGGGCGTACCGAGGAGTGGCGGGAAGCCGAACCGGCCGGCGACGGACAACCCGAACCGAACTGGGCTCTCGAAGGCAGTATCGACGTCGCAGAAGGGGATGAAACCGACGCCGATCGGCGAGACTGGCGTGCCCGGGTGGGGTCGTTCTTGCACAAGAGCGATTTCCCAGCGGGCCGCGAAGATCTCGTGAACACCGCGCAGGCCGAGAACGCCCCGCCAGAGGTGCTCGCGGCGCTGGAGAAGCTGCCCGTCGACGGGCGGTACGCCAACGCCCGCGAGCTGTGGGGCGCGCTCGGACTGCGGATCGACGAGCGGTTCTAGCTGATCTTGAATGGGAGACGTCGCCTGGGCGACGTCTCCCATTCAAGATCGGCCAGGTGGGCTAGAGGTACCGGACGGCGATCGACGCGAACACTTCGCGGTCGGTCCCCGGCCGGTCGAACAATCGGCGCAGGCCGCGAATCGTGGGGTCGTCGGCGTCCAACCCGGCGGCCTCGGCGGCCTGCTTCCAGCGTTCCTCGTCACCTGCCGAGTCCAGCAACTCCGCCAGCGTCGTCCGCGCGGCGGTACTCTCCTCGCCGCGAAGCGCACCGAGGGTGTCCAGGAGCCACGGCCAGCGGACCATCAGCTCGACGAACCGGGCCATCTCGATGCTGTGCCGTTCGACCGCCGAGATGCTGCTGCTCAGGTGCCCGGTGAGGTAGTCGAGGACCATGTAGAAGCGCCACAGGTTGAGGAAGGCCTTGGTCTGCCTCGGATTGCGCTGCGGCAGATTCAGCACCGCCGTACGCAGTGCGAGCCGGACAGGCGGCAGGCGCTCAAGGTCCTCCGCGAGTTGCGCCCCGGTCGCGGTGTCCGAGGGCGCCGACGGATCCAGCGCGGCGAACGGCGCGGCCAACCCCGCCGGATCAGCCGCCACTCCCGGTCCCTCCGACAAGGTTCCCAGCGGAGAAGCGGCCGCCCGCTGAGCCGGAACCCGAGAAGCCTGCGCGGGCGAAGCGTCGAGCAGCGCGTCGAGATACGAGGCCATCGCCTGATCGCGTACGCGCGGAAGCCGGATCGGCAGGTCGAGGATCTTCTCCATGAACCGCCACCCGGTGTGCTGGAGGTGGCCGAACGTCGCGGGGTCGTCGTGCGCCCGCCGCCGCAGTGATTCGTACACCGTCTCCAGCTGCGCCGCGACGGTCGCCGGATCGAGTGCGATCACGAACAGGCAGTCGCCGAACGCCTTGTTCAGGAACAGGTTGACCGCCTCGATGGTGTCCGAGACGATCGCCGGGCTGCATCGGTCGAGGTCGTCGACCATGATGATCACCGGCGAGTGGGCGGTGGCGAGCGCGACGACTTCGCGTACGTCGTGTTGCAGCATATAGAGGTAGCCGCGCTGGCTGTTCTCCAGCGGGTCACGGGCGGCCTTCCAGTCGCGGTCGCCGTCGTCCGCCGCGACGCCGTCGGCGGCCGGGCGGGTCAGCACGTCGGGCGAGATCCAGCCGCGTACCTGTTTGAAGCTGGAGAAGGCCAGGTTGCCGATGATCCAGGCGGCGGTGATGCCGATGACCGCGCCCGAGCCGAGCAGCGCGTTGAAGTCGGTGTTGTTCCAGGCCGCGACGCCGACGGCGACCACACCCATGATCACGATGGTCGCGACGGTCAGCCCGATCAGCATGCCGACCAGGGTCCGGGGGATGTAGCTGGCGAGGATGCGCTTGCGCATCGCGGCCGGGTCGGTCCGCCGCAGGTTCAGATCGAACCACAGCCGCTCGCGCTGCGCGGGCGGCAGCCGGTCCGTGATCGAGGTCAAGATCTCCCGGGTCAGCCCGGCCCAGACCTGGTCAGGCTTCTCGTACATCCACGGGTTGAACCACACGGTAATCGCCGTGCTGTCCGCGTCGGCGCGCGGCCGCATCTCGTACTCCAGTCGCTGGTCGGCCTCCGCGGGCCGCGCGATCTGCCGCCAGGCCCAGGCTCTCGTCAGTCTGGTACGCACGACGCCGCCCTGCCATTTCGTTCGTCGGCCGGCGAACAGCCCTTTCGGCGTCTCCGCCTCGGGCCGGGCGAGCAGTTCGTGCGTCGTCTCGACCGGGGTCTTCGCGTCCGCGGCCAGCGCCCCCGGCGGATCCACTTTGGCGCGCAGCTGGCGGAGGACGCTCGACTTGCCCTGGCCCCACGGCGCGTGGATGCCGACGACGACGGGCGGTTTGGTGCTCGGCGACATCAACACCGAGTGGATCGTGTCGATCAACCCGTCGCGGGAGAGTTTGTCGAGGTCGGTGGGCTGATCCTGGAGCAGGATCGAGGCCGGGCGGACGGCGGATCCGATCGAGCCGCCGGAGCGCAGGAGGCTGCCGGTCGCGATCGGCCAGAGGCGTACGCTGCCGTCGTCGTCGGCGGCGAACAACGCCGGGCGCGTGACTCCGGTGCCACGGCCGTCTGGGGGCGCGATCTCGACGACGCCCAGCGCCCGGACCGTCGAGGTGCCGAACCGGACCGGCTTGCCGACCGGCGTGCCGTCGGTCTGCCAGACCATCACCCGGCCGTCGTCGAACCCGCCGAAGATCAGGACTTCCTGGCCGATCCGGGCGGCGGCCAGCGCCGAGACCTGAGCGCTGCTGTGCGTGTACCGGAACCCGGAGGCGACCGTACGCGCGACGGGGTCCACGTATTCCAGGACGCAGGTGTCGCCGTCGGGCCGGGCGGTGACGACCTGATGCCGGGTGCCGTCGTCGAGCGGGCAGGCCGCCGAGATCTGATGGCTCGACACCACCGAGACGGCCTCCGGGCTCTGCACCGCCACGACGCGTACGCCCCGGGTGGAGGCGACGGTGAGCAGCGCTCCGTCGGCGTACGGCACCGCCACCAGGGCGTTGACCGCCCCGCAGTCGCTGATGAGGACGGCGGCCTGGTCCCCCTCGGACAGTCCGCAGATCCGGACCGAGCCGTCGGCGCTGCCGCTGGCGACGTACTGAGCGCCCCGCAGACGAAAGGGTGCCAGCGCCCACACCTCGCCCTGATGCCCCATCGGCAGTTCGGTACGCAGCCCGCCGGAGACGGGGTCCCAGTCGAACACCCGCCGGTCGGCCCCGCCGCTGATCAGGTGCGGGTTCAGCGCGGTGCCCGCCGAGGTCAGCGAGCGGACGGTGCTGACGTGCGCCTTCAGGGCGAGCGGCTGCCGGGCGGTGTTCATCGGGTCGAACCCGCCCGGCGGCATCTCGGTGTCGGGGTCGAGGACGTGGACCGTCTGGTCCACCCCGGCGCACGCGACGTACTGCCCGTTCGCGGTGACGCCGCTGACCGCGACCCAGGTCGTGCCGGGCGCGGCGAACAGGTCGCGCCCGGTGACGTCGCTGATCAGCTCGGTCTGCAGCGGGGTCATCTCGACCCGGCCGTGCATGTCGCCGGAGGCGATCACCACGCCGCCGTCGGCGGTGGTCGCGCAGGCCAGCGCCCAGACCTCGCCGAGGTGCCGGGTGATCTCCCGGAGCGGCCGGTCGGTCGGCCCGTCGAAGCGCCACAACGCCACCGAGCCGCTGGCCGAGGCCGACACCAGCAGCGGCGTCTCCGCGTCCCGGACGAACCGCAGGCGACGGACGGTCGCGGCCTCGTACAACGTGCGCCCCGGACGCAGACCCGCGTCGCGGTCGGCGATCCACAGCTTGACCGTGCCGTCGGCGCTGCCGCTGGCGACCACGTACCCCGAGGCCGGTTCGTCGACCGCGATCAGCGACCAGATCTGGCCGCCGTGGACCCGGGGCTCCCGCGACACCCGGCCGCGATCGAGGTCGTGCAGATCCCAGGTGGCCAGCGAGTTGTCGTTGTACGCACAGGCCAGCCACTGCGAGCCGAGCGCGCGATAGGCGCAGATCTTGAACGGGCGCACATCCCCGCCACCGGCCGAGTCGGGCAGCGTGGTCACCCCGGTGGCGCCCGGCCTCCACAGCACTACGCCGTCGTCGTGGATCGCCGCGACGACCTGGGTTCCGTCGGCCAGCACTCCGACGGCCACGTCCTGGACCGCACCCTCGCCGATCTGCTGGGCGGCGGCCTGCCGGCCGGTGGCCAGGTCGAAGAGCCGCACCACACCATCGGCGCCACCGACGACGAGCCGATCCGGTACGCCGTCGCGCCCCGGCAGCCGGGCGACCGAATGGGCGGCGATCCCGGTGGCGAGCACCCGGATGACCTCGTTCTCCGGCGCCGTACGCAGTTCCACGCCCTGACTGCGGCTGGCCGCGATGATCAACTCGCCGTCGAGACGCAGGAACGTCATGTTCTCCACAGCGCCGCCGAGCCTGGTCAGTTCCGCCACGCGGTCGTCCCCCGTTCGCCCTTGCGGTCTTGTTGTACCTTCTGGCAAGGCACTTCCATCGCACTTGTCGAAGGCACTACGTGGATATCATGCGGCGTTCCTGTTCGGGTGTCCGGTTCATGACCCATCCTGGGGTCACCCCGGGCTCGGGCGAGACGAGCGAACGGTGAAGACGAACACCCGACGGCGCCGCGAGGTGGCAACCGTGGACGAAGACCTCTCCGCCACCGCGGCGGCCGCTCCGGCGGAACCCATCTCGGCGGCCACTCCGGCGCACCCGCGCGGCCTGCTCGGCCGACTGAGCGGGATGGACTGGCTGGCGATCGCGCTGCTCGTCGCGGGCGGTCTGGCGACCGCTACCGGCCTCCTGCCTGCCCGCGACGCGAGCGAGACGCTCGAACGCATCCTGCCGATCCTGATCTTCCTGTTCTCGGTGGTCATCCTGGCCGAGCTGACCGCCGAGGCCGAGGTCTTCGACGTGATCGCGGCGCGGGTGACGATCGCGGCGCGCGGCAGCAACGTCGCACTGTTCTGGCTCTGCCTGGCCTTCGCCGCACTGACCACGATGTTCCTGAACCTCGACACGACCGCCGTCCTGCTCACGCCGGTCATGTTGGCGACCGCCGTACGCGCCGGGGTCGCCCCGCTGCCGCTGGCGATGACGACGGTGTGGCTGGCCAACACGGCGAGCCTGTTGTTGCCCGTCTCCAACCTCACCAACCTCCTCGCCGCCAGCCGTGTGAAGCTCAGCCCGGTCGCCTTCGCCGAGCGGATGGCGCTGCCTCAACTCGCCGCGATCGTCGTCGTCGCGGGTTGTCTCTGGATCTTCTATTGGCGGCGCAACCCGCCGCGTTACACACCGCCGAGTCCGCACCGGGCGGGCAACCGTCCACTGTTCTGGGTCGCCTCGGTCTGCTGCGCGGTCTTCATCACCGGCCTGCTGCTGGACGTGCCGCTGGCGTACATGACGCCGGTCTGCGCGGCCGTCCTCGTCGCCGCGTTCGCGAAGTGGGGGCGGCGGCACCTGCGCTGGAGCCTGATCCCGTGGCGGCTGGTCGTCTTCGTGACCGGCCTGTTCCTCGTGGTCGAGACGGTCGGCCAGCACGGCCTCGACTCGATGATGACCTCGCTGATCGGCACCGACCCGGGCGCGACCGGCACCTGGCGCGCGGCGATCGCCGGCGGCGGCTTCGCCAACATCCTCAACAACCTGCCCAGCTACGTCGCCGGCGAGGCGGTCATCCCGGAGGCCAACCACACGCAGGGGCTCGGCCTGCTCATCGGCACCAACGTCGGCCCGCTGATCACGCCGTGGGCGTCGCTGGCCACCCTGATCTGGGCCGAGCACTGCCGCAACCGGGGCGTGGCGATCGACTGGCGCAAGTTCGTCCTGACCGGCGCCGCCACGGCCGCCGCCGTCCTCGCGGCCAGCGTCGCCGTCCTCATCGTCACCTGATTTCCCCTCGCCCCGGCGAAGCGACCCTGCAGATCACGGATACGCATGCTTCCGACGGCCGAGATCGCATGCGTATCCGTGATCTGCAGGGAACAGCGGGAGCGGGTCAGCCGCCGTTGGACGGGCGGTAGGGGGTGCGGGTCACGAGGGTGGCAGCCTCGGTCGCGCCGGTGAGGCGGCCGAGGATGGTCAGGAACGCGCGGCCCATGACCGCCCGTGCCTGCACCGCCGGGTGGGTCGCCCCGAAGTCCTCCGGGTTCGCCTGACCCCTCGCGAAGAAGGCGTACGTGAGCAGGGGTTCACCGGCGGTGTCGAAGACGATCCCGGCCTCGTTGCGGCCGTCGTCGAACCAGCCCGCCTTGGTGGCGATCCGGGCCCGCTCGTCGGAGGACATCTCCCGGCGTACGCCGTCGGTGAAGGCGATCGGCGAGCGCAGCAGCCCCACCAGGTACGCCGTCGAGGCCGGGCTGAGCAGGTCGCCCCGGACCAGCGCCCGGAGCAGGTCGTGCATCTCGGTGGGAGTGGTGGTGCCGAGGAAGAACCGGTTCGGGTTGGCGACCGGCTCCACCTGCGTACGCGGGAAGCCCTTGGCGACGAGGATCTGGTTGATCTCCAGCGCCGGGGCGACCAGCCCACAGAGGCGTACCGCCGTGTCGTCGGAGACGGTGAGCAGCGCGGCGAGCGCGTGGCCCAAGGTGACCGAGCTGGGGTAGGCCCCGTCGAGGCTGAAGATCCCGTCGCCGCCGGGGATGACGATCGCCGAGGTCACCTCGATGCGCTGGTCGAGCGCGAGCAGCCCGCGGTCGACCTTGTCGAGGACCGCGATCGCGACCGGGATCTTGTTCACGCTATAGGACTCGACCGTGTCGTCGACGCCGGCCGCCACGGCCGAGATCGGTCCGGCCGCGCCTTCGACGCTCACCTTGGCGTTCCAGGTTCCGCCGGCCTTCTTCGCGGCGGCCTTGTAGACCAGGCCGATCGCGGCGGCGGCTTGTTCCGGGGTGGCCTGGGCGGACACGGACGGGCTGGCCTCCTCGGCGGCGGCGGACTCGGCCGTGCCGAACACGGCCGTCGCAGCTGCGACGCTACCGAATCCGAGTGCCGCGCGGCGGCTCATCGGGACGGTCATGCTGATACCTCCTCGTAGCGAGATCATCCGTCGGGAAGACGTGATCGGCGCGGAATTACGTTGCGGGTCGACCGGGATTTCCGGTTTGCTGCGATCATGAAAGGCATCGACCTCTCCCGCGCGTACGCCGCCGATGTCGTCGAGCCGCTGCTCACGCGGCATTTCCCGGACCTGCGGTACGCCACCGCCCGGCTGGGGTCCGGGTCGGACATGCTCGGGCTGGACGACGAGATCAGCCGCGATCACGACTGGGGCTGCCGGCTGACCCTGCTGCTGCCGAACGCTGAGCACGCCCGGGTCGCGACCGTGCACGCGATGCTCGAAGCCGAACTGCCGCCCGAGTACGCCGGCCACCGGGTGCGCTTCCCCGTCACCTGGAATCAGACCGAGTCCCACCAGGTCGAGGTGGCGACGGTGACCGACTTCGCGGCCAGCCGCCTCGGCGCTCGGCCCGCCGGCGACCACACGCTGACCACGAAGGGCTGGCTGACCGTCACCGGCCAGGGCGTACTGGAGGTCACTGCCGGGGCTGTCTTCACCGACACGACCGGGGAACTGGGTCCGCTCCGCGACGCCCTGCGCTGGTATCCCGCCGAGGTGGACCGGTTCGTGCTGGCCACCGCCTGGATCCGGATCGGGATGCGGATGTCGTTCATCGGGCGTACCGCCGAACGAGGTCAGGAGCTCCAGTCGCGGATCCTCTCCGCGGCCCTGGCCGGTGAGCTGATGGAACTGTCCTACCTGGTCCACCGCCGCTGGGCCCCGTACGCCAAATGGCGCGAAGCGCTGCTCCCGGCCAAGGAGTCCCTGACCGAGCCGCTGCGGCGGCTGCTCGACTCCGATGACTGGCGCGACCGGGAGCGAGCCGTCCTCGACGCGGCCGAGCTGCTCCTGAAGGTCCAGCGGGAGAACGGGCGGCCCGGCCCCGAGACGGCGGCGGCCCGCTTCTTCGATCGTCCCTTCTGGACGATTGCCGACGAGGTGCAGTCGTCGCTGCTGGCCGAGGTCACCGACGCCGGGCTGAAGGCGATGCCGCATGGCGTCGGCGCGGTGGGCCAATGGGCCGACAGCGATCCCCTGCTGAGCAATCCGGACAATCGCGCCAAGCTGGCGGAGATCTATGACAACCTGACGGGCGGGCTAACCAGTTAGTAGGAGGTAACTGGTTAGCCCCATCGTGAGGAGGCACCCCCGTGCGTCTTGCCCGAGCAGTCGCCGCCACCGCCCTGATCACCGCGCTCGGCGTCACCGCCGCCGCCAGTCCGGCCGTCGCGGCCGGGCAGCCGGAGAGCCCGTACGGCGACTCCGGCTGGTTCCCCACGCCCAGTGAGCCCGCCGAGATTCCCGGCGGCGCGCTGTGCGCCTTCCCCATCCGGATCGAGGAGCCCATCGACGGCGTCCGTGGCCGGGTCATCGCCACCGAGCCCGAACTGCAGGAGGAGTACCTCGGCCCGCTGACGGTCAAGGTGACCAATCTGGACACTGGCGCGTCGGCCACCGTCAACGCGAGCGGCCACGGGCACGTGGTCACCTATCACGCCGACGGCAGCCAGACCTGGGACTGGTCCGGCCCGGTCGCCATGGGCTTCCGGCCCGACCGCGCCAACAACCACGCCGCCGGGCTCTACTTGCTGACCGGCCGCTACATCGCGGAACTCACGCCCGCGGGCCGCACCCTCAGCTACGCCAAGGGCACGGAGAAGGACATCTGCGCGATGATCGCGTGACGCTCAGGCCGTGGGGCGGCTCTTGCTGATCCGGCCCCACGGCTTGAAAACAGCCAACGTGTACGCGATGAGCAGGCAGACCGGTGACACGACAGGCGGATAGGCCAGATCGCCGACGGCCGCCAGCTCCAGGGAACGCTGAATCGCGGGGGCGAGCCCGACGAGCACGAGCGCCGTGAGGATGAGGTTGAGCACCAGCTTGACCGCCACCCACCAGTACCTGACCAGGCCGTAGCGGCTGCCGAGGCCGAGCAGCAGCCCGCTCAGCAGGCTGATCGTGCCCGTGGTCAGCAGCGACGGCACCGCGAAGGTGTCCAGCGCCCGGAAGCTGAGCATCCGGGTGCTCGGGTCGTCCGTGGTCGCCGCGACGCCGACGAAGACGGCCATCACCACGTCGACTCCGAGCCACACGCCGGCCGCCAGGATATGGACGAGCAGGATCGCTTTACGCGTACGCGGGCCGAACCGTTTCACGACTGTCCTCCCAGGCCGGTGGCGAGCAGATCGAAGGCGCGTACGCCGAACTCGGTCGTCTCGGCGGCGAGCCGATCCGGCGCGACCCCGGCGGCGACGGCTCGCCGGACGTGATCGATGAGCGCGCGATGCACTCCCATCAGCGCGTTGGCGACCACGTACGCGGTGACCTCGTCAGCACCCGGCTCGGCGGCGAGGAGCCCGGCCAACGCAGCGGTCGCCTCGGCCATGACCCGCTGCTCGCGCGTACGCAGAGCGGCGCTGCCGGCGATGACCCGGTTGAGCGTCCGCAGCCGCTCCCACGCCTCCGCGTCCGTGGCGACCTGGGCCAGCAGTCCCCCAGTACGCAGCAGTCGATCCCGGAACGCGGCCAGCGCCGACACGCCCGGCGCACGATCACGGACGGCGTCGACGAGCCCGCTCTCGAAGCTCTCGAACCGCGAGTAGAAGAGGTCTTCCTTGGCCGGGAAGTAGTTGAAGACGGTCGCCTCGGCGACCTGGGCCTCGCGGGCCACCTCGGCGACGGTCACCCGGTCGAACCCGCGCTCGGCGAACAACCGGCCCGCGACCTCGGCGAGGTGTCGCCGAGTCTGTTCCTTCTTGACTTCCCGCAACCCCATGGCGCTAATCTTAGGGCAGCTCTAAAATTGGGGCAACACCAAATTCAAGGAGGAATCATGACCGTCCTCGACCTCGTGCAGCGCTGGGCCGCCGCCGAGCAGCGGAACGACGCGACCGCGCTGGATCAGGTGCTGGCCGACGGTTTCGTCGGCGTCGGCCCGTTCGGCTTCGTGCTGAACCGGCAGCAATGGCTCGCCCGGTTCGGTCAGGGCCTGGCCAACCAGGCCGTGGCCGTGGAAGAGCCGCAGGTGCACGACCACGACGGGGCTGCCGTGGTGATCGGCGTCCTCGACCAGCACACGACCCATCAAGGCCAGGACAAGTCCGGCCGATACCGGGTCACGATCGTGGCCGTCGGCGACGCCGGCGAACAGCGGGTGGCGGCCGTGCACATCGGCCCGCTGCACGACCCCCGGCGTTGATCAGACCCGGTGGACTCGATTGCTTAGGCTGGAGTGAAGATCCCAAGGGGGAACTTGTCCGGCTGCCCAAGGAGAGCGCCATGGAATGGCTGATCGGCATCGTCTGTCTGGTTCTGATCGTGCTTGTCGTCGGCGGGTGGGGCGTGTCCGTTTACAACGGGCTCGTTCGCGCGCGCAACGGGTACAAGAACGCCTTCGCCCAGATCGATGTGCAACTCACCCGGCGGCATGACCTGATCCCCAACCTGGTGGAGACGGCCAAGGGGTACATCAAGCACGAGCGGGAGACCCTCGAGGCCGTCACCGCGGCGCGGACCCGGGCCGTCACGGCGCAGTCCGCCGCCGGAGCGAACCCGGGCGACCCGGCCGCGATGCAGGAGCTGGGCGGGGCCGAAGGCATGCTGACGCAAGCGCTGGGCCGCCTGTTCGCGGTCGCCGAGGCCTACCCGGATCTGAAGGCCAACCAGAACATGATGCAGCTCTCCGAGGAGCTGACCAGCACGGAGAACCGGGTCGCGTTCGCGCGCCAGGCGTACAACGACTCCGTCATGGCCTACAACAACAAGCGGGAGGTCTTCCCGGCGAACCTGATCGCGGGGATGGGCGGCTTCGGCCAGGCCGCGCTGCTGGAGATCGAGGACCCGCAGCAGCGTCAGGCGCCCAAGGTCCAGTTCTGAGCCCGGGCCGGACCCCTCGGATGGACTTCTTCGGCCGCCAGCAACAGGTACGCCGCATGTCGGCGCGCCTGGTGGTGCTCTTCGTCGTAGCCGTCATCGGCATCATCGTCACCGTCGCGCTGGCGGTGATCACGGCGTTCGGCGCCTGGGATGAGGATCCCACGACGATCGTCGGCCTGGCCGTCGCCGCCGCCTTCGTGACCGGACTGTCGATCGGGCTGGCCAGCCTGTTCCGGACGGTCAGCCTGCGGGGCGGCGGCGGCAAGGTCGCCATCGAACTGGGCGGCGTCCTCGTGCCCCAGGACACGACCGATCCGCAGCTCCGGCGGCTGCGCAACGTGGTCGAGGAGATCGCCATCGCGTCCGGCGTACCGGTGCCGGAGGTGTATGTGCTGCCTCGGGAGCAGGGCATCAACGCCTTCGCCGCGGGCTGGTCGCCGACGGACGCGGCGGTCGCGGTCACCCAGGGGTCGCTGGACCGGCTCAACCGCGACGAGTTGCAGGGCGTCATCGCCCACGAGTTCAGCCACGTCCTCAACGGAGACATGCGGCTCAACATCCGGCTGATCGGGCTGCTGTTCGGCATCCTGTTCCTCACCGTCATCGGGCGGGAGCTGCTGCGCTGGGGCTTCTTCGCGGGCGGCGGCAACAACCGGTCGTCCCGGGACGGCGAGAAGTCCGGCGGCAACCCGTTGCCGCTGATCGGCATCGCGATGGTCGGCGCGGGCCTCATCGGCGTCTTCGCCGGACGGCTCATCCAGGCGTCGGTGTCCCGGCAACGGGAGTACCTGGCCGACGCCTCGGCCGTGCAGTTCACCCGGCAGACCTCCGGCATCGCCGGGGCGCTGAAGAAGATCGGCGGGCTGCCGACCGGCTCGCAGGTCCGCAATCCGCGCGAGGAGGAGGTCGGGCACATGCTGTTCGGCTCCGGCCGCCGCCTCAGCTCGCTGTTCGCCACCCACCCGCCGCTGGCCGACCGGATCAAGGTGCTGGAGCCGGAGTTCGACCCGGCCGAGCTGGACCGGCTGGCGCAGCAGTGGGCGCAGCAGCCGCCGGACGGGCAGCAGGAGGACATCGCGCTCGGCTTCGCACCGCCTGCGGCGGCCGCCCCCGCTCCCGCGCCCAAGGCGGCGGTGCAGCCGCACGTCGTGGTGACCCAGGTCGCCGCCCCGACCAGCGAGTCCTATCAGCGGGCCGGAACGCTGCTCGGCGAGATCCCCGAGGCCGTCCTCGGCCGCGCCCGGAATCCGCAGACCGTCGGCCCGCTGGTGCTGGGGCTGCTCATGGCGGAGGACCCGTCGGCTCGGAACGCCCAGCACCGGACGCTGCAGGAGAAGCTCGGCCAGCGGATCGCCGACGCCGCCCTGGCCGAGGCCGGCGACCTGGCCACGCTCGCCCCGGCGCACCGGCTGCCACTGGCCGAGATCGCCTTCCCGGCGCTGCGCTCGCTGGCCACCGCCGACCAGCAGGCTTTGCTCGGCGCGGTCTTCGCGCTGATCCACGCCGACGGCCGGATCACCGTCTTCGAGTACTGCATGTCCCGACTGCTGCTCGGCCAGCTCCAGGAATCGATGAAGCCGAACTCGGGCTGGCGGGAACCGCAGCGTACGCTCGCGGCCTCGACGGACGCCGCGCTCATCCTGCTGGCGGTGCTCGCCCAGGCCGGCGCGGTCAGCGCCACCCGGGCCCAGAGCGCGTTCGACGCCGGAGTCGCCGTCCTCCTGCCCGGCAAGCAGGCCGAGTACGTCGCTCCCCCGCGCGGGGTCGTCGAACTCGAGTCGGTCTGGGCGGCGCTCGACGGCCTCGTCCCAGACGACAAGTCCCGTCTGGTGCAGGCGATCGTGGCGGTCATCGGGTCCGACGGCACGGTGACCGTCGCCGAAGCCGAGCTGCTGCGGACCGTCTGCTCCCTGCTGCACTGCCCGCTCCCCCCGCTCAGCTAGCCCCTTCGACGCTGCCGGCCCTTCTGTGCTCTGGATCAGGGTTCTCGGTCGAATCTTTCCTCATGATTCGACCGAGAACCCTGATCCGCCGGAGGCTCGGTACTTGTCGAGGTCGGTGGCCCGTTCGTCGTACGCCAGCCGCGTCAGCTGCGAGCTGAGCGTCCACATCGCACGCTCCTCGCTGAGGCCGTCCGGCAGCCGCAGGCCCAGCGCTTGGGCAAGGGGTACCCGGCCGACGTTGACCATCGCGCGTACGGCGGCGGACCAGTCGTCGGTCGTGATGACGGCCGCCCGGTACCAGGCGATCGACAGCAGGACCAGAGCGGCCACGGTGGACCACAACGCGACAGAGCCGTCGGCCGCACCCGAGGCCACCGCGCCGACGGCGAACGCTGCGACGATGAGGTGGCCGTAGAGCAGGCAGACGAAGAAGTCCACGGTGGTCCGTGCTTGGTCCACCTGCTTCGCCGTACGCTCAGGCACGACCGCGGTCAGCTCGTACCAGAAGACCTGGGAGTCGAGGCGGTACCGGTCGTAGCCGTACTCTTCCAGCCGCCGGATCGCGTTGCCGAGCCGGGTCGCCACTACTTGACCGTCGTCCACCGGGAAACGGCGCAGCCGCTCATGCAACAGTCCACGTTGGACCGGGCCGCGCCGGGTGTCGGCGGTTACGTGGCGGCCGACCAACGGGTGTGCCCGCATCGCGGCGAGCGCCGCCGCGCCGTCCTCGTCCAGCGTCCCGTTCGCCTCCGCGTCGGCCAGACGAGCCGCGTCGAGGCGGTCGGCGAGCAGGTGCTTGCGGCGCAGCATGCGACGGCGGCCAGCCGCCACGAACGGGCGCGGCCAGCCGAAGTAGCCCTCCAGAATCCGGTAGAGCGGCGTCTGGACGGCGGCGAGCAGCAGCCCGGCCAGGATCGCCGTGGCCAGGGCCAGCAACCCCGTACGCGTGGCGTCCTCGGCCAGATCGCTCAGCCGGGGCAACCCCGCGACCCCGGGAAGCAGCCACGCAGCGATGATCACATTGAGCGCGGCGGGCAGAATCCAGCCGACGACCAGTCCCCAGCCGCCGCTGAGGACTCCCTTGACGATGTCGCTCACTAGCGGCTCCGGAAGCGGCGGAACAGCCGCGTCAAAAACGGTTCGTAATGCTCCGTGCGCGGACCCGGCGTCGTGCCGCTGCGGCCGCTGTCACTGAGGTACGGCCCGGGTGGTGCCGATCCCGGGGCGTTGTCCCAAGGCGCGTCCCCCAGATAGGGACCGGGCGGCGGTGAACCCTGCGGCTGCGGCGTATTCCAGCCCTGGTCGCCCAGATACGGCCCGGGTGGCGGCGAACCTGGCGGCTGCGGCGCATTCCAGCCCTGATCCGCCAGATACGGCCCCGGCGGAGCCGAACCCGACTGCTGCGGGGCACTCCAACCCTGATCCGCCAGATACGGCCCCGGCGGAGCCGAACCCGACTGCTGCGCGGCACTCCAGCCCTGGTCGGCCAGATACGGCCCCGGCGGCGGTGAACCGGGGGACTGCACCGGAGACGGCCCGGCATCCCAGCCCTGATCGGCAAGATACGGCCCGGGTGGAGCCGATCCGGGTGGCTGCACCGGTCGCGACCACTGCGGCGTGGGCGGCTGCGGAACGAACGGCGACGGCGCGGGCGGCGGTGGGACGAAGGGCGGCGGTGGGACGACGGGCGGCGGCGTGACCGGCTGCGGCGCGGCGACCGGTGTCGGCGCGTCCCAGCCGTCGTCGGAAAGGTACGGGCCGGGCGGCGCCGCAGTCGGCAGGTGGAAATCTTCCGGCATCGGCGGCGGGCTGATCGGCGGCGGAACGGGCTGTTCGTCTGGTGTAGACATACGCGACCTCCCCAGGGCCGGGAACGGAAAGCGACCACATCGTACTGCCGGGGAACTCTGGCGGAAGCCCGCCCAGAGGACCAGTCTCGGATGCGCGTACTCCGATGGATCCGAGCATTCGCGCCCGCGACGGCTACGGCTCCTGAGCCCGTTCCACGATCTCGGCGACCTGCCGCGCGAGCGCCTCCCGGCCACCCCGGTTGTCGACGCGCTCGTGCGGCGCCGCCGGCGGCCGGTCCGGCTGGATGCGCGCCACGTACGCCCCGTAGTCGGCGAGCTTGACCCCGTCCCGGGCCAGCCCCCGCGTCTCGATCCGGCCCCGCAGCGTCACCGGATCGGTGTGCACCCAGATCAGGCGTACGCGCGGGCCGCCGAGCGCGGCGACCCAGACCTCCCACCGGCCCGGATCATGGATCGGGCCGCTGAACGGGCCCGACAACAACACGGGACAGCCGTGCGAACGCACTTCCCGGGCCGTCGCGGTGAGCCCGGCGTACTCGTGTTCCTTGATGTGCTGGTCATACCAGGGTCCCTCGCGTTCCCCCTCCGGCCGCCCGTACGCCGCCAGCGTCGCGGCCACGAAGTCGCCGTAGAGGGTGTCCTTGTCGAGCAGGGCCGGCACCGGATCGAGGCGCTCCAGCAGCAACCCGGCGACGGTGGACTTGCCCGCCCCGGGCGGCCCGGCGACCACCCACACGTCCGCGACCTGGTCTTTCACGCCCCGATGATAGCCTCGTGATCATGTCCGTTCTGGTCGCGTTCAGTGTTTCCCCGGTCGGCACCGGCGAGGACGTCGGGGAGATCGTCGCCGAGGCCATTCGCGTCGTACGCGCGTCCGGCCTGCCCAACCGCACCGACGCCATGTTCACCACCATCGAAGGCGAGTCCTGGGACGAGGTGATGGCCGTCGTCAAGGCCGCCACCGAGGCCGTGCACGCCCGCTCTCCGCGTACCGGGCTGGTGCTCAAGCTCGACTGGCGCGACGGCGTCAGCGGAGCGCTCGACGCGAAGGTGGCGACCGTCGACCGCCTCCTCGGCGACATCGGGGACTGACCGGATCGATCGATTTGGTGGCACAATCCCCCCGACCGCCACGAGCCTGCCGGCTCGGTCCGGTGGTCTTCGTCGATTCCAACGGCCGTGAGTCCAGCGAACGGAGGAGTTCGACGACCACGTAAGACCTGGGGAGGAGCGAAGTCGTGGTTCGCAGGAGTTTGGCGATCTTGGTGATCGCCGTCGCCGGGATGGTCATCCCGGGCGCGGTGCCCAGTGGGGCCGCGGTTCTTTCGGCCGGCGAGGTCCCGGCCACCAACGTCCTGACGACTCCAGCCCCGGCGGGCGCGGCTACGGCGAATGTCGCTGTCGCCGCCACCGTGGGGCTCAAGGTGATCAGCCACAACATCTGCGGTGGCATGTGTCAGCACGGGACGACCACCAATCTGCCGGTCGTGGCCAATCTGGTGGACGCCTACACGCCGCACTTGATGATGTTCCAGGAGGTGTGCTACCAGCAGTTTGAGTGGTTCGGCGCGCACACCTTCACGTCCGGGCGATATCAGATGGGCTTCACCGCGATGCTCACCAACTACACCGGTTGCGGGGCGACGAATTGTGCGGTCAACGAGGACGCGGATCCGTCCAATGACGACCGACGCTGCTGGATCGGTCAGGTCATGGCCGCTAGGGGCACGCTGAGCGGCCGCGACGAGATCTCGGTCGGCGGCGAGCGTCATCAGATCAACGGGTCGGCTGCGGTCAATCCGCGTACCTTCCGCGCGTTGTGTTTCGACGTCAGCCTGCCGGAGTTGGGCAGCCGTGTGGTCAAGGGGTGCAGCGTTCATTTCCGCGCGTTCCAGGATCCTGCCGGGATCAACAAGCGAGCCCGCACCGCGCAGGCGACGCGCCTGGCATCCGATCTCGACGGCGACATCGCCAACCGCAAGATCGTCGTCGTGGGCGGGGACTTCAACTCGCACGCCGTCGACCCGGCGATGGACGCGTTCTACCGCCCGGAAACCCTGCCCGGCGGCGGGTTCGGCATGTTCTACGAAGCCGACCAGGACGACGACCGCTACTACGGGACCCGGTGCAGCGCATCGGCCGCAGCCTGCCGGAGCGGCGCGAAGACCCTCGGAACCGCCACGAAGTACGACTACATCTTCTACTCCGAAACCGTGGACCCGGCCTCGGTGAGTGCCCTGCCGATCGAGGTCGCCGACACCGTCTCCGACCACGACTTCTACCGTGGCCTCAACGAGGTGAGCACCACCGCCTGACCAACGGCCCCCGAGCGGCGGTCGCCGCTCGGGGGCGACGGTTCGCGGGGGAGCTACCGCGGCGTGCGCTGCGCCGGAACGGCCGGCGTCACGCGTACCGCCGTGTCTGCGGGAAGAGCGGGGATCGCGAGCCGGATCGTGCCGTCGGGCGCGGCCACTGGGTCTTGGCGTTGCGCGGACCCGTCCGCGGTCGAACACCAGGTGGCGATGTACGGGCCGGGCGTGAGACCGCTCAGCGTGACTAGTCCCTCCGAAGTGGAGGGAATCCACAGCAGCGCTTTGTTCGACGCGGTGAGTGCCAGGGCGGGTCCGGTCGCGATCGGCGCGAACCGGCCCAGGCACTCTCCCGCGAGAAACGCGCGCAGACCGCGAAACCGCACGTCGGCGAGGTGCCCGGCGTATCCCGAGAAGATCGTCGCCCACGGCGACCGGTCGCCGTCGTAGAGAACGGGCAGGTGGCCGAGGCCCGAGCCGATTTCGAAGTCGACTCCCGCGATCGGGTGGCCGTACGGATCGACCGCACGCAGCGCGTCGGTCCACTCCGGACTATCACGTGACCAGGCGAACAGCGCCGGGTGCGCCGCCCAGCGTGCACCCGCGTGCAGGGTCCAGCTCGCCGCGGGCAACGTCATGATCACCGATAGGCCCTGCTCGGCGGCCAGGTCGAGAACCCGATCGAGCCGCTGCGCGGATTCTCCTGGCGGCTCGGCGGCGAGCCGGGCGACGGTCGCGCCGGCCGCCGCCAGCTCGGCCAGCCGCGCCTCGGCGTCGGCGAGCGGGCCGAGGTCCGCGCCGAGCGGGAGAAACGGCTCGCCTGACTCGTAGCGAAATGCCCCATCCTGGGAGTGAATCGCCCCACGCGCCGCCGGATCGGGGTCGACGTCCAACCCCAGCGGCGGACTCAGCTCCCGTCCGTGGCTGGCCACCACCTGCCAGTGACCCGGCAGCGGCGGCGCGAACCGCACCCGCCACCCGGCCTCGTGGGGAAAGGCCGGCACCGCGGTGCTCAGTCCGGCGGGGCCGGTCACGGTCATGATCGGCGCTTCTTCCCCCATATCATACGCAGGACGCACCCCGTCCAGGGTGAACTCGGTCGGCCGGTGCACCGCGGTCTGCGCAGGTCCGGCGAGGATCAAGGTCACGGCGCAAACGATTTCATCGATCCACAGCAGCGGCAACCGCCGTTCGGAGGGTCCGCCTGTAGTGTCTGTGGCGTGGAGCTGCGTGATCAGGCTGAATCGGTCCTGCGTAAGCTGGTCGGCCCAGCAGGCAGTGGTGCTCCTCATGGGGGGCGGGCGGCCGAGCCGACGCTGCGGGAAGATCAGTGGACGGCGATCCAGGCTCTCGTCGAACACCGTCAACGCGTCCTCTGTGTGCAGCGCACGGGCTGGGGCAAGTCCGCCGTGTACTTCATCGCCACCGCCCTGCTCCGGCGCACCGGGAGCGGGCCGACGGTGATCGTGTCGCCGCTGCTGGCGCTGATGCGCAACCAGGTCGCCGCGGCGGAGCGGGCGGGCATCCGCGCCCGGACGATCAACTCGGCGAATCTGGAGGAATGGGACCAGATCACCGACGAGATCCGGGCCGGGGCCGTCGACGTGCTGCTGATCAGCCCGGAACGGCTCAACAATCCGGACTTCCGGGACGGGGTGCTGCCGAAGCTGGCCGCCACGACCGGCCTGCTCGTCATCGACGAGGCGCACTGCGTCTCCGACTGGGGTCACGACTTCCGGCCCGACTATCGGCGGCTGCGTACGCTGCTCGGCGAGCTGCCCAGCGGCGTTCCGGTGCTGGCGACGACCGCCACCGCCAACGGCCGGGTCTGCGCCGACGTGGCCGAGCAGCTCGGCGCGGACGTGCTCGTGCTGCGGGGTCCGCTCGGCCGGGATTCCCTGCGGCTGTCGGTCATGTCGCTGCCGTCGGCGGCCCACCGGCTGGGCTGGCTCGCCGACCACCTCGACGGCCTGGCCGGCTCGGGCATCGTCTATACGCTGACCGTCGCCGGGGCGAGCGAGACCGCCGAGTTCCTGCGGTCACGCGGCTACTCGGCCGCCGTCTACACCGGACAGGCCGAGGACGCCGAGCGCCGCCAGGCCGAGCAGGACCTCCTCGACAACAAGGTCAAGGCGCTGGTGGCGACGTCGGCGCTGGGCATGGGCTTCGACAAGCCCGATCTCGGGTTCGTCGTGCACCTGGGCGCGCCCGCCTCGCCGATCGCGTACTACCAGCAGGTCGGCCGGGCCGGACGCGCGGTGGAGTCGGCGGACGTCGTGCTGATGCCGGGCGAGGAGGACACCGCGATCTGGCGATACTTCGCCTCGCTCGCCTTCCCGCCCGAGGACCAGGTACGCCGCGTGCTCGACGTCCTCGATCAGGCCGGCCGACCGCTGTCGACGCAGGCGCTCGAACCCCTCGTCGACCTTCGGCGTACGCGGCTGGAGATGATGCTCAAGGTCCTCGACGTCGACGGCGCCGTCCGCCGCGTACGCGGTGGGTGGTGCTCGACCGGCGAGAAGTGGTCCTACGACACCACCCGGCTGGGTCGCGTGGCCGACGCCCGGGAGTCCGAACAGCGGGCCATGCTCGCGTACGCCTCCACTTCGGACTGCCGGATGCACTTCCTGCGGCAGCAGCTCGACGATCCCGCCGCCGCGCCGTGTGGACGCTGCGACACCTGCGCCGGGGAGTTCCTGGCGCCCTCGGTCAGCGAGGAGGCGCTCGCGGCGGCGACGGCGTACCTGCATCGGCCGGGCGTCACGATCGAGCCCCGGCGGCAGTGGCCGACCGGGCTGGCCGCCATCGGCCTCGACCTGTCCGGCCGCGTACCCCCCGATGAGCAGGCGTCGGCTGGCCGGGCCATCGGCCGGCTGTCCGATCTCGGCTGGGGGCCCCGGCTGAGATCGCTCCTCGACGCCGGGGACGGACCGGTCCCGGACGACGTCCTGAAGGCGCTCGTGGAGGTGCTGAAGGACTGGGCCAAGGGCGACGATCCCTGGCCGGTACGCCCAGCCGGCGTGGTCGGCATCGGCTCCCGCCGCCGCCCTAAGCTCGTCGCGTCGGCCGCGGCCCGGATCGCCGAGATCGGCCGCCTGCCGTTGCTCGGTCTCACGACTCCGCTCGGCCCGCTGTCCCCGGTGGCGGGCGGCAACAGCGCGCAACGGCTTCGCCTGGTCCACGGCTCGATCGAGATCGGCGCGGACCTCGCCTCCGCCCTGTCTACTGTCGACGGACCCATCCTGCTGGTGGACGACGTCGTCGACAGCGGCTGGACGGCGACGCTGGTCGCCCGCGAGCTACGCCAGGCCGGCGCGTCCGCGGTCTACCCCCTCGCCCTCGCCCTCAACGCCTGACCCACGCCTCCGTTCTTGGGCGCTGGATCAGGGATCCGCGTCGAATCTTGGGCCAAGATTCGACCGGGATCCCTGATCCAGCGCTGAGCAAGGCGACGGCGGTGAGCGGGGCGGCAATGGCGGCGGCTCACCAGGTCTGGGAGCCGGCCTGCTGGCGTGTGGTGGCGTTGACCCGGTTGTAGAAGTTCGTGGTGGCGATCCACAGCACCAGCGCGGCCAGCTCCTGCTCGTCGTAATGCTTCGCGGCCGCCTCCCACACGTCGCCCGGGACGGCGTCGGCCCGGTCGGCGAGGCGGGTCATCGACTCGCTGAGCGCCAGGGCGGCCCGTTCGGCGTCGGTGAAGTACGGCATCTCGCGCCAGGCGGCGACACCGTGGAGGCGCTCGTCGGTCTCGCCGGACTTCTTGGCGCTCTTCACGCCGTAGTCCACGCAGAAGCCGCAGCCGTTGATCTGGCTGGCCCGCAGGTGGACCAGCTCCAGCACCGGGCCGGGTACGCCGGTCGCCTGGACCGACTGGCTCAGCGCGTACACGGCCTTCAGCGCACCGGGAACGACGGAGACGGGGTTGGTCATCCGAGCCTGCATTGTTTCTCTCCTTCACAACGGTTCGTCATTGCACTGACGGGTGCGAAGGAGCGGATGTGACAGCTGTGACAGCCGTCACATGAAGCAGGCCGGCAAGATGAGCCGGCAAGACGAAACGGCGCCCGGGGGCAAGCCCGGACGCCGTTCGCGGAACAGGTGAAGCAGGTGCGGTCCGTCAGGAGGTGACGCGGATCTTGATCGACGTGCCGCTCTCCGAGAGCACGCGGATCTTGACCCCCGCCGCCGGCAGGACGACGCCGTGGTTCGGCAGTTCGGCGTACCAGTAGGTCTTGGTGTCGTCGAACAGCGGCTGCGCCGCCTGGCCACGGACGTAGTTCGCCACGCCGTTGATGTGCAGCGTGAACGAGTCCGCCCGAGTCAGGCTGAACGGCGCGTCGTAGACCTGGACGCGAGCCCGCCACGGAACCCCGTTGAGGTTGTACAGGGGCACCGGGTGCGAGTCGATGTACAGGTTCCGGCCGGAGCCGGGGTGGGCGAAGGTGTCGTTGTCGGCGTACGACGTGTCCCAGTAGGAGACGAGCAGACCCTGCTGGTACGCGTAGTGGTCGACCTTGTCCGGCTGCGTGTTCAGGTAGCCGAAGTAGTACGGCCCGGTCTTGAGGTACTTGTCGTAGGAGACGTAAGACCGGTGCCCGGCGATGTAGTAGTTGTCGAAGAACGCCGAGATGGACGTCCCGACGGCGGAGAAGTTCGCCGCGGTCCAACCGTTCGCGCCGCTCTCCGCGCCGTCACTGAAGATCGCCGAACCGTTCGCCGTGATGGCGACCTCGTCCACGAAGATGCCGTTCGGCACCGCCGCGTCGTTGCCGGCCACCGCGCCGTCCGTGGCGTAACGGATCCGCAGCGAGACCGTCTTGCCGGCGTACGCCGACAGGTCGAAGGTCGCCGGGGTCCACGCCGCCTGCGTGCCGTCGATACCGTTGCCCTCGGCCGCGTTGGCGATGCTGCCGGGGATGGCCTTCCAGCCGGTGCCGTCGTCGACCTCCACGAACGCGTAGTCACACGCGTCCGGGCCGCAGTCTTCGATGTCGTACCGAGCCTGGAAGGACAGCGAGGCCGTGCCGGCCGGCAGAGTCACCTGCCGGGCCAGGGAGGCCGCGTAGTCGTCACCGGAACCGCTCCACCACTGCTTCGATCCAGCGGCGGGAGCGCCCAACGCGGTGACGACTTCCTTCTTCGGGAGTACGACCACGAGGCCTTGGGCCTTGTCCGAGTTGTACTCCTGCGGGCCGAGCGTCAGCGTCTTGTTCCCGCCGACTCCGGCTCCCGCCACCACCGTCTCGTAGTCCAGCCAGCCCAGCTGCAGCTTGTTCCAGGCTCCGAGGTCGCCGGCACGGTCGCCGATGAACTGCTCGCCCTTGGCGCCGAGTCGGCTCTGCGCCATGAGCGTCCAGTGCTCGTTGTTGTTGTCCCCGCCGTAGATGTTGTTGTAGTCGTCCGGCAGGCCGAGGTCGTGACCGAACTCGTGGAAGAACACGCTCCGGCCGCCGTTCTCCGGCTGGATCGTGTAGTCGCCGATCCACAGACCCGAGGTGCCCACCTGGGTGCCACCGAGCGGGTTGGCCGCCGGGCCCTGCGACCCGACGAGGTTGCTGTACGCGTACCAGCGGTGGCTCCAGATGGCGTCCTCACCCTGCTGCGGGTCGCCGTCGGCCTGGTCGCCGCCGGCGTGGACGATCTGGAAGTGGTCCATGTACCCGTCGGGCTCGTTGAAGTTGCCGTCGCCGTCGAAGTCGTAACGGTCCCACTTGTCGAACGTCGCCAGTTCGGCCGTGATCTCGGCGTCGGTGCGGCCGAGGGCCTTCTGGTCGGCGTACCACTGGTTGGCCGCGTCCTTGATCAGCGCCCACGTGTTCGAGCAGACGTTGCTGGCGCACGGGTAACCGTTGGACCGGCCGTAGCGCGCCTCGTTGTACTGGACCTTGACCCAGTCCGTGACCGTGCCGTCCACGCTGTACCGCCCGGACGACTGGGTCTCGTAGTAGGTCTTGAGCGACTCGACACCCTTGCCGGTGCCGAAGTACATCTCCTGGTAGTGCTCCCGGTTGTAGTCGGGCTGCCACACGGTCGAGTTGTCGACCGCGCGGTTCGGTTCTGGGATCGAGTTGACCAGAGGACCCTCGAACGTCGCCGGACCTGCGGTGTTGGCGTCGGTGTCCTGGTCGGGGTAGCTGGGGTGCCGCTGGTCGCCGAACTCGGCCAGGATCACGAAGACCCGGTCGGTCGTCTCGCGGGCCAACTCCACGTACTGGTCCTTCTTACCTTTCCCAGAGGACGTGCTGCGGGAGCCGGCGGCCGTCTGTCCGACCTTGACGACCGTGCTCGCGCCGCGTTGCTCAGCCTTCCGCTCGCCGTTCAGAACGGCGGTGAGGCCTTGCTCGCGCAGCTCCCTTCGCTTGTCCTCCAAGGGGTTGGGCAGCTCGTCTGCGCCCGGCGCACTGTCACCGGTCGCTTCCGTGCTGACGGGGGAAGCCGGCTGAGGCGCCGCCAACGCAGCCGAACCCAGCGTGGTGCCGAGTCCGGATGCCAGCGACAAGCCGAGCAACCCCGCGACGATTCTGCGCATGTCCACCTCCGGTAGGGGAGTCGCCCGCCACCGTTCGGATGATCCGGTGTCGAGCGTGGGGGTACGCCTCTCGATCGGAGAGCCGACATGCAAGCTAATCCAGATATCCGGAAATCGGAATACCAGGTTCATCGATAACTATTAGCCGAGCGTACGGTTTCGGTTACCGTACGAGGGCGTACGCCTCCCGCAGGTCGCCCCCGGCATAGACATGCGTTGCGAGTGTGCGCACATGATGGTCACCGTTGACGGCCACCCGCACGGGCACCGCCGCGAAGAGCGCACTGTCCGATTTGGAGTCTCCATACGCGACACAGTCGTCCCTGGTCAGACCGTATCGAGCGGCCAGCTCGTCGGCGATCGTCACCTTCGACTGAGGGTTCAGCACACCGCACACGTCGAGGGTGGTCCCGGCCGGGAACGGCACGTCCGGGAAGACCGCCGCGCGTACCTCGTGCACGCCCCAGGAACTCAGCCGGCGGACGAAGAAACTCGGCGACAAAGATATGACAGCGCAGTGCTCACCGCGCTCGGTGATCTCGGTCCAGACGTCGCGGATGCCCGCCAGCCATGGCGCCCCGGCGAAGGCGTCGGCCACCACGGCCTCCGTCAACGCCGACCACATCGCGTACGCCTGGCGCGCGTACTCGGCTGAATCGACCACGCCGGTGGCGAACTGGCCGTCCAGCGATCGAAACTCGTCCACCTTGCCGATGACCTTGGCCAGCTCGATGTTGGCCGAGGAGTCGCGGATCAGCGTGCCGTCCATGTCGAACAGATGCAGCCGGCCCATCGCGCCCTCCCTTCAAACACTTCCTGCTCAGGGGGCATTTCTGTGAGCAGGGGAGATGAAGGATAGCGCTGAGGGCGGTCCCCCGCCAGGAAAACCGCCCTCGAAACGCCTAAATCCGGGTGAACTAGTCGCCCTGGTCTCGCCGCGAATGCTCAGCCAGGAACTTCTCCAGCTCGGCACCCAGCTCGTCGGCGGTCGGCAGCGGCACCGGATCGGTCAGCAGGCTGACGTCCCGGCCGCGAGTGAACGCGTCGTACTGCTCCTCCAACGCCTTCACGACCGCCGCCGCCTGCGGGTTACTGACGAGCTGGCGTTCGATCTCGGCGCGTACGCGTTCGCCGGCCTCCCGCAGCTCGTCGGCGGGCAGCAGCAGCCCGGTCGCCCGGGAGACCGAGGTCAGCAGCAGCTCGGCCGCCGGCGGGTACTCCCCTTCGGCCAGATAGTGCGGAACGTGCGCGGCGAACCCGATCGCGTCCAGCCCGATCTGGCCCAGCCGGAACTCCAGCAGGTTCGTCACACTCGCCGGTACGCGTACCCGATCGATCCACGGCTCGTAACCCGCGATCAGCTCAGCGCGCGTGCCGTGCGCGGTGACCCCCGCGGGCCGCGTATGCGGCACGGACATGGGAATGGCGTGGATGCCGACGGTGACCCGGACGTTGAGCCGGTCGATGAGCATCCTCAGCGCGGCGATGAACCGCTCCCACTGCATGTCCGGCTCCGGGCCGGTGAGCAGCAGAAACGGGGTGCCGTCGTGGTCGCGCAGGGCGTGCAGCTCCAACCGGGGATCGTCGTAGGTCTCCCAGTGGTCGGCGGCGAAGTCCATCAACGGGCGCCGCGCCCGATAGTCGAGCAGCTGGTCGATGTCGAACGAGGCGACCACCGACTGGCCGGGCAGCGCGGGCTCCAGCACGTCCAGCAGATGCTCACGGGCCAACCGGCCGGCCCCGCCGGCGTCGATGAACCCGCTCAGGGCGTGCAGCAGCACCGGCCGCCCGAGGTCGGCCGCCTCGGGGCCGGTCAGCTCCGGCGCCAGCTCGAAGAGTTCCTGCGGGTCTCGCACAGTCGTAAACCTCTCAAGGTCCGCACACGTACAAAGCGCACAACGCGTGCGCTTCGTGATCCATTCCCGGCGCAGAGCGCGTATGCGAGCCGCCGGGAATGTGGTCGATGACGCCCCCCGCGCCCCCGATCACATCACACCTGGAGTACCGCCATCCGCAACGGGCCTACCGGTCCGTGGCTTTCGATGCCCGGTCCGGCGTGCTTGAGCCAGCAGGTCCGAGTGTCCTGGTCGACGACGTACCAGACGCGACCTCCGCTGGTGACCTCGTACTGCCACTGCTCCAGCCGCCGGCCGTCGTGCACCGCCCAGCCCAGATCGAAGCGAAGCCGGTGCTGGCGCTCGGTCTCTGGACGAGGACACGGATCGTCACGCATCGCCTCGTACGCGGTCCGTGCATTCGAGGCCGCCTGGCGGCACAGTTCCTCCCAGCCCTTGGCGGCGTCGTTGGTCGCGAACCGGATCGTGTACTCGTCACGAGTCGCGGGCGGAGCGGCCCGATCACCGCGCTTGGGACTCATGGAGCATCGGGCAACGGCACCGTGCCGAAGTCGCCGGTGGTCTGGTCTCGGAGGATCGCGAACAGTTCGGGGTCGGAGTACGCCTCGGCGGTGTTCCGCCAAGCCGTGAGCACCACCGAGACCGAGGCCATGTTGCCGAGATCGGCGGCGGCAGCTGCGATCGCGACGAACTCCTTCGCGAACTCGTCGATCGCCTCCGCCGGCAGGAATCGGACCCAGGGCAGCACTCTCGGGAGCAGGCCGGCCAGCAGATGCGGATCGGTTCGCGCGATCTCCGAGAGGAGCCGGGTCGTGAGATCGACGACTTGACCTTCTCGGTCGGCTCGGTCGGCGGACATGAGGACGAGGTCGTCGGCGTCCCGACGGCGCAGCCGCAAAGCACGCACCCGGAGCAGGCGCTCCACTGTCGCGGCTGGTTCACGGAGAAGCTCCGAGAACGGCACCGAGTCCAACGGCACAGCAGTCATACTTCAATATTAGTTCAGAAGTCCCCATCGAGAGCAGTCCATTCATGATCATGGTCATGCAAATGCGCGTGGGCAGGGCCCGATCAAGGGAGCCGTGAGCGGGCGATAGCCGTCGCGGCGTCGCGAAGCGTCGTGGAGTCGGCGGAGGCGCGCGCGAGCGTCTCCAGCGTCAGCGTCCCGAGCACGGAGGAGATCTTGGCGTACGCCGCTTCGGCGGTGGGCGCGATGTCGCCGAACAGCGTCCACCACCACCACGCGTTGGTGGCGACGTTGGCCACGAAGTCGGGCAGCACGACGACGCCGCGGGCGTACAGGGCGGCGGCAGCGGCGGGGGTGGTGGCGACGTTAGCCGCCTCGACCACCAGCCGAGCTTGCACGGAAGAAGCGTTCGAGGAGTCGATGGCGTACGAGACGGCGGCGGGGACGAGGATGTCACAGGGCACGTCCAGCCAAGAGTCTGCCGAGACGACGTCGCCGGGTGCCAGGGCGGAGCGGTCCATCCTGCCGAAGCCGTCCCGATGGCGCAGCAGGTGCTCCACGTCGAGGCCGGACGGGTTGACGACGAGCCCGTCCGCGTCGGCGACCCCGACGACGAGCACCCCGGCTCGCGCCAGGTAGCGGGCGGTCGCCCCACCCATCGAGCCGAATCCTTGAATCACCGCGCGCGGGGTGGACGGGCCAGCGGGGAGGGCGGTCAGGGCGCAGGTCGCGACCCCGTAGCCGCCGACGAGGTCGGCCAGGCTGATCCCATCGACGTCGACGGCGAAGCCCGCCTTGACCCGCGCCAGCCCGGCTTCCGGGTCGGGCAGGAGCTGGAGAGCCGCCTCGATGGTGGACCGCAGCCCGATCTCCCCGGCCAGCTCGTCCAGCATGTCCTGGCGTACGCCGAGGTCTTCACCGGTGGACCAGATCGTCTCCAGCAGCGGGCGCATCGCCTGGAGGTAGCGGCGCAGCACGCCGCGCGCGTCCGGGTGGTGGGGCGAGCAGTCGATGCCGCCCTTACCGCCGCCGAAAGGCTGGTAGCGGTCGCCGGGGACGCGGACGACCGCTTCTTTCAGGGTCATCCCCTGGGCCAGGTCGCGCACCTCGTCGAGGGTGCAGCCCGCACGCATGCGCAGGCCGCCGCTGGATACGCCTTGGCGCAGCGCGTCCACGACCAGGTAGCCGCGGATGCCGGTGACCTCGTCGGTCCAGGTGACTTCCAGATAGGTCACTAGGGTGCCTCTTCCTCCACCACGAGCAGGGTCGGCCCGGGGTGTTCCAGGCTCGCCTTGACCAGGCTGCGCAGTTCATCGGGCGTGCGCACGGCGAATCCGGCCCCGCCGAGCGCGGTCGCGAGCGCGATCAGGTCGGGCACCGGCAGGTCGACGCCGATCGGGTCGATCGACGCCGCGCGCATCTCGGCGCGGATCTCGCCGTATCCCCCGTTGACGAAGACGACGATCGGCAGGGCGACGCCTTCGGCCGCGGCGGTCGCGATCTCCTGACAGCTGAACATCAGGCCGCCGTCGCCGCACAACGCCACGACCGGCCGGCGCGGCCGCGCCACCTTCGCGCCGATCGCCGCCGGCAGCGCGTACCCCAGGGTGCCGAAGCCCGTGGGGAAACCGAACGCGCCGGGCTCGTGCACCGGCAGGTTGCCCAGCGCGCCGTAATACCCCGCCATCGCGTTGTCCGCGAGCACAAGTGCGCGCTTGGGCAAAGCTCCGGCCAGCGCGTCCATCCACGCCGTCCAGCGCGCGCCCTCGGCCCGCGCTTCCGCTCGAATCTTCGCTTGTACGCCGGACGCAGCGACCTCCACGGTGATCCCGTCGGCGGCTTTCAGCAGTGGCAGCAGGTCTTCGAGGGCGGCCGTGGCGTCGCCGCAGATCGGCAGGGCCGGGCGGGCGTTGATGAGCAGTTGGGTGGGATCGAGGTCGATCCGGATGACCTCTCCGCGCGGGGCTGGCGGCTCGTGCCAGAAGTCGCTGGGCGCCATCTCCGTCCCTACTGCGAGCAGTACATCCCGTTCGGCCAGCCATTCGCCGGCGGCCGGCAGATGCGCGGCGGCGCCCAGGCTGAGCGGATGGTTCTCCGGCATGACGCCCTTGCCGTTGGCGGTCGTCAGCACTCCACAGTGGAGGAGTTCGGCGATCGCGATCACCTGAGCGGCGGCGCCCCGTGCCCCGCCGCCGGCCAGGATGCCGGGCCGCTGGGCGCCGTTGAGCATCGTCGCCGCCCGGACGATCTGGGCTTCGTCGGCCCGGCGGCGGGCGATCCGCAACGGCGGCGCGATGCTGACCGGAGCGCTCTCGGCGAGCAGGTCCAGCGGGATCTCCAGATGGACCGGCCGAGGTCGCTCGGCGGCGAAGTCGGCGAAGATCTGGGCGACCGCCTCGGTCAGCTCGGCGTGGCTGCTCACCCGGTGTGAGTACCGCACGATGTTGGCCAGCGCCGCTCGCTGGTCGCGCATCTCGTGCAGCAACCCGGTCCCGCGCTGCGGGTGGCGTAGCGGCATGCCGGGGGACACGGCCAGCACCGGCACCGAGTCCGAGTACGCCTGCGCCAGCGCCGCCGTGATGTTGAGCAGCGCCGGACCGGTCGTGACCAGCGCGACGCCGGGGCGGCCGGAGGTCCGGGCGTACCCGTCTGCGGCATATCCGGCGCCCTGCTCGTGGCGGGTGGTGACGTGCCGGATCTTCGAGCCCGCCAGATGCCGGTAGATCTCCAGGTTATGGGTGCCGGGGATGCCGAACACAGTGTCCACCTTGTGCGCGGCAAGGCTGGCCACCAGTGTTTCCGCACCGGTCAGCTGGGCTCCGCCAGGCTGGCTCAGGCTATGAGTCATGAAACATTTTCTCCATGACAGTCCAGCGCCACAGCCCCGGATGATGTGACGAGTACCGGGTTGAGTTCCAGCGCGGCGAGCCCGGCCGTCCGGCAGATCGCCCGGGAGACCGCCTCGATCACGCTGGTCAACCCGGTCACGTCGACGGCCGGTCGCCCCCGATGCCCGGCGAGCAGCGGGAACAACCGCAGTTCGCGCAGCAGATCGCCGGCCCGGTACGCGTCGACGGGCGCGAGCGCGACGGCGGAATCCTGGCGAACCTCGGCGAGCAGCCCACCCGCGCCGACCACGACGACCGGGCCGAAGCAGCGATCGATCCGGGCGCCGATCAGCACTTCGATCCCCTCGGCGAGATCATGCTGCCGTTCGACGGCGTACGCGGGACTGGCGGGCAGCCGGCCGAACGCGGCGGTCACCGCAGCGGCGGTGCGCAGTCCGAGGACGACGCCGCCGTCGTCGGACTTGTGCGCCCGGCCCAGCGCCTTGAGCACCACCGGATAGCCGATGCGCTCGGCCGCCGCCACCGCCTCGGCGGCGTCGCGTACCGGTTCGGCGTCGGCGAAGGCGACCTCGGGCAGGAGCGCCCGACCGGCGAAGTACCAGTCGCCCGGCGGCACCGCGTCCACCCCGGACGACGCTGCATCCACTGCCGACACTCGTGGGGGTACGCCGCGCACCGGGGTCGCCGCGTAGGCGAGCGCCCCGATCGCGTGCTCGACGGCCGGCCAGACCGGGATGCCGGCCGCCGTCAGCCGCCGTACGCTGGCCGACGGCCCGCTCGGCGGGAATCCGGCGAAGCTGTGCACCACCACCGGGACACCTCCCTCGGCGGCACCGTCGCTGATCTCGCCCGCCACCGCGAGTTCGGTCTCGGCCATGGCCGGATCGTCCGCGCTGTAGCCACCGAAATACCCGGTGAGCAGCACGCAGTCGACGTCTCCGGTGGCCGCCAGGTCGCCGGCAGCCCGGGAGTACGCGGACATGTCCCGTTCGCCGGCGCCGGCCAGATCCACCGGCGGACGCGGGACGGCCAGCCCGGCCGCGATCGCGAGATCGGCCGCGAGGATGCCGTGCCCGCCGCCGTCGCCGACGATCCCGACGCGGTTGCCCCGAAGCCTCCGGACGACCCGGCACGCCTCGATCAACTCCGTCGGCGTACGCACCAGCCGGATTCCGGCGTCCCCGCAGGCGGCCGCCAGGACGGCGTGATCGCCTGCCAGCGCGCCGGTGTGCGTACTCGCGGCGGTCGCACCGACGGTCGAGCGACCGGCGGCCAGCAGCGCCACTGGAATTCCACTGTCGACGATCGCGGCGGCCCGTTCGATCAGCGTCCGCCCGTTGGTGAAGTCTTCGAGGTAGAGCGCGATCGCCCGCGCGCCGCCGTGTTCGGGCAGCAGATCAGCCGTACGCAGGCCGGCGCAGTCGCCCAGCGAGGCGAACCGCCGGAACCCGAGCCCGGATCGGCGCGCGATCACGCCGAGTTCCAGCGCCAGATTGCCGCTCTGGGAGAACAGCGTGATGTCGCCCGGCGGCAGCTCACCCCACAGGAGGCTCAGGCCGCTTCGCGAGTCGTAGACGCCGAGGCAGTTGGGACCGAGCAGGGTCGCGCCCTGATCGCGTACCACTTGGGCGACCCGATGAGACTCGGAGCGGGACAGGCCGGCGGTGATCCCGACGACGGATCGCGCGCCCGCGGCCAAGGCGACGCCGACGGCGGCCGCGAAGCCGGCGGCCGGCACCGCGATGACCGCGAGGTCGATCGCCCGCTCCGGAGCGGGCGTGAACGCGACGGTATGCAGGCGGCCGGGGCGGGGATTGACCAGCTGGACGTCCACACCGGACCGCAGCGCGCCCTCGGCGAGGTGACGGCCCCAGGACCCCGGCCGGTCGGAGGCGCCGAAGACCGCGATCGAGTCGGGGGCGAAAAGCGGGTTCACGGCAGGAACCTCGAAATGATCAAGCGCTGGATGTCGGAGGTGCCCTCCTCGATCTCCTCCAGCTTGGCGTCGCGCATCCACTTCTCGGCCAAGAACTCCCGCGAGTAGCCCCAGCCGCCGAGCGTCTGCACCGCCGCCCAGGAGCAGAACATGGCCGTCTCACTGGCGGTCAGCTTGGCCATGGCCGACTCCGCGGCGCACGGCAGCCCGGCGTCGAGGCGTTTGGCCGCACGCCAGGTGAGCAGCCGCGACGCCTCGATCTTGGCGGCCATGTCGGCGAGCCGGAAGGCGACCGCCTGGTGCTCGATGATCGGCTTGCCGAACTGGGCCCGGTCGCGGGCGTAGCTCGTGGCCAGGTCCAGACAGGCCCGCGCGAGCCCGGTGGCCGACGCGGCGAGGACGGTCCGCGAGATCTCGAAGGTACGCATCAAGCCGTGGAACCCGCGGCCCTCGTCGCCGAGCCGGTCCTCCTCGGGCACGAAGACGCCGTCGAGGAAGATCTCGGTGTTGGTGATCGCGCGCTGGCCCATCTTCCGCATCGGCGGCCCGAAGCTCAGCCCGTCCTTCGTGAGCAGGAACGCAGTCACGCCCTTCGAACGCCGGCCGGGATCGACGGTGGCGAAGATCACGTAGTACTCCGCGACGCCGCCGTTGGAGATCCACGCCTTCTGGCCGATCAACCGGTAGCCGCCGCTGGTCCGTTCCGCACGGGTGGTGATCGCGGCCGAGTCGGAGCCGACGCCGGGTTCGGTCACCGCCAGCGCCGTCATCGGCGGGTTCGGCCCGGTCAGCGGGCGCAGCCAGCGTTCCCTCTGCGCCTCGGTGCCGAGTTCGAGGACCGGGTCGGCGAAGAACCCGTTCGAGGTCAGCAGGTTGCCGATCGCGGCGTCGGCCGCACCCAGCTCCTCCTGCACGAGGCACTGGGTGAACACGTCGGTCGCGCCGCCTCCGCCGTACGCGGTGGGCAGCATGAAGTCGGTGATCCCAGCTGCAGCGGCCTTCCGCCACAGCACCCAGGGCGTGACCGTGTCGGCCTCGTCGACCTCGCGGGCCACCGGCCTGATCTCGCGTACGCCGAAGTCCCGGCAGAGGTCGAGCAGCGCCCGCTGCTCGTCGGTCAGCGGAACGAGTTCGGTCGGGAGATCCACGGCGGCCCCTTACTGATCGGTGAGTCAGTAGACCCGCTGGCCGCGACGCTGTCAACGGCGGTCGCCGGATACTCTCCATGACGTGCTGTTTCGGACCTGGGAAGCGTCGGCGGAGTCCCCCGTCGTGCGCCAGGGCGACCACGTCCTCGTCTCCTCGCACGCCCTCGTCCGCCAGGTGCTAGCCGATCCGGAGACCTTCGCGCCCGACAACGCGCTCGACGCGGTGACCCCGATCCCCGTCGCGGCTCTGCGCGTACTGGCCGGGCACGGTTTCCGGCTGCCGCCGACACTGGCCAACAACGGCACCCCCTCGCATCCGGCCGTCCGAGCCCTGGCGGAACAGGCGCTCCATCCGCATCGAGTGGCCGCGCAGGCCGACTGGCTGACCGGGATCGTCCGGCGGCGGGTGGCCGCCTTGGCGACCCGGCTGCGATCCGGCGAGACCGTCGACCTGTACGCCGACCTGACCTCGGACCTGCCGCTCCTGGTGCTCGGTCGGCTGGTCGACCTCCCTGACGACGACGTACGCGTGGTGAAGGAGTTCTCCCGGGCCGCCCTCGAACTGTTCTGGGCGCCCGTCGACCTCGACCGGCAGCTCGCCCTGGCCGAGACGGTCGGGCACTACCACGCCGTCCTCCGTAAGCACGCCGAGCAGGGCGAAGGCATGATCGCCGGGCTGCGCGCCCTGGGCGACCCCGATCTCGTCGTGGGCGCGCTGTTCTTCCTGCTCGTCGCAGGTCAGGAGACGACGTCGCAGTTCCTGACGCTGCTGCTGCACCGGCTCGCGACCGAGCCGGCCGTCGTGACCGGGCTCGCGCGCGGAACCGTCCGCGTCGACGACGTCGTCGAGGAAGGGCTGCGCCTGGTGCCGCCGATCACCACCTGGCGGCGGGTCGCGACGCGTACGGTCTCGCTGGGCGGCGTCGAGGTGGCGGCCGGGGCGTCGATCCTGCTCTGGCTGGCCGAAGCCGGGCGCGACCCGTCGATGACCCCGCACCCGCAGGACTTCGTCCCCGGCCAGCGGGGCTCCCGGCGGCACCTCGCCTTCGGCGCGGGCGCACATCGCTGCGTCGGCGCTCAGCTCTCCCGCATGGAGGCGGCCGTGGTCGTCGCCGAGGCCGCCGCCCTCGTCCGCGAGATCGACGTCGTCCGGGCGCCGTGGTGCCCCGACAACCTCAGCTTCCGGATGCCGGACGCCTTCCAGATCCGCCGATCATGACGGTGCCCACGGCCCCATCACGAACCGCCCGTCCACAGTGAACGGATACGGGTTGGGCAGACAGCCGTCGAGCGCGATCGTCTGGGTCTGCATGACCGGCGCGAGCTGACCCGCACCGGGGCACAGCATGTGGTTGAAGCCGAGGAAGTGCCCCATCTCGTGACTGATCACCATCTGCCGGTACGCCGCCATGTCCCGGAAGCCGACCGCACCGTACAGCCATCGGCCCAAGTTGATCAAGATGTTCTTGCCGTATCGGCAGGAGTAGACGCCCTCGGTGTCGACGCCGGCCGACCCGCAGAGCTTGTCCACCGTGGCGGGCGTCGCCAGCCGGACGCGTACGCCGTAAGAGCCGTCGCTGACCCGCTGGAAGGACCAGGACTCGTTGCTCATCCCCTCGTCCGCGTCGGTGACCGGATGCGCGGCGGAGGCGATCCAGCCCCGCTCGTTCGCGAGGATCCCGTCGACGGCGGCGGCGAAGCTCGCGGCGGTCCACGGCGGCACGGTGCCCCAGGAGATGCCCTGCTCCAGCTCGACCTGATATTTCACCAGCGTCTCGCCGGCGCCGACGACACCGGAGCCGCCACCGGCGATGGTGAACGTACCCGCACCGTGCTGGGGCACCTCGAACTTGGGCACCTGAGGCAGGACGACGCCACGCTCCGATTTCGCCGGAAGCGTCGTCGAAAGGATCTTGGCCGGACTCCGCCGAGGCAACGGGGTCGTCGTCCGCGTCGGCGTCACCCCTGGGGTCTCGGTCGCCGCACCGGCCAGCGTGAGCTTCTCGGTGGTGGCCTTTCCGGCGCTCGACGAGGCGACGGCGCTCGGCCCGACGTCGCTCGGCCCGTCGGCGACCTCGCCGGGAACACTCGGTTTGCAGCCCACCAGGGCGGTCGCGCAGACCACCGCGGTCACCACCGGTACCCAGAATCGCCGCATCGCGTCCTCCCCCGAACCAGATCCGGGCGGGAGGTTACCACCATGCGAAGCGGGAGGCGACCGACGACCCGATCGCCTCCCGCTGCCGTGACGCAGCGATGAAGGTCGCTAGTTGAGGGCTCCGGAAAGGGCCACCACGATGGGCCCCAGCAACGGCAGCACCACATTCGACAACGCGTACACGATGGTGTAACTCATCAACGGCGTGGCGTTGCCCGCCGCCTGCTGGACCGCCGTGGCGGCCGGGGTGGAGCACTGCTGACCGGCCACCGCGCCCAGGGTGAGCGGCGCGGGCAGCTTCATCAGCTTCCAGCCCACGAACAGCGAGATCGAGGCCGGGATCAGGGTGACGAGGATGCCCGAGATCGGCAGCGCGAACCCGAACTTCTTGATCAGGTCGATCGCCTCCGGTCCCGAGGACAGGCCCACCGCGCAGATGAAGGTGGCCAGGCCGAGATCCTTCACGACCTGCGCCGCCGCCGGGGCGTACTGCCCGCGCTTCGGGTTCTTGGCCCGCAGCCAGCCGAACAGCAGACCGGACAACAGACAGCCGCCGCCGGTGCCGAGCGAGAGCGGGATATCGCCGAGCGGCACCTCGATCTTGCCGATGAGCATGCCCAGGATGATGCCGATCGAGATGAAGACGATGTCCATCTTGACCGTCGGGTCGATCTTGAAGCCCACTCGCGGCACGAACCTGTTCAGGTCGCTCTTCATGCCCGTGAACTTGAGCGTGTCGCCGGTGTTGATCTGGGTGCCGTTCTGCACCGGCAGGTTGTGGTCCATCCGGGTGATGCCGGTGAGGAAGATGCCGTGCCGGTCCTTCTCCGGGATGTCCGCCCGGAGGTCGCCCAGCGACTTCCCGCCGTAGCCGGGCGCGGTGAGGATGGCCTCCTGGACGTCGAGGTCGACGTTGAAGCCGCTCACGCTGGCCCGCTCCGGCCCGATGATCTGGTCCGCGTCCAGCAGACCTTCCCTGCGGCCGTTGAACAGCACCAGGTCGCCCGAGGCGAGCCGGGTGCCCGGTTGGACGGCGACCGCCTCGCCCTGCCGCTGGATGCGCTCCACGACCACGCCCCGGCCGAGGACGCCCTCGACTTGGCCGACGGTCTGCCCGGCCGCCATCGTCACCTCGTGCGCCCGGCCCACCACGTCCGGCAGCGCCGGAGTGGCGCCCTCCTCCTCCGAGCCGCCGCCCAGTTTCTTCCAGAGCTTGTCGGCCTCGTCGCGGAGGTTGATCCGCATGATCGCCGGCGCGATCTGGCTGGTCAGCAGCACGATCGTGATCAGGCCCATGATGTAGGAGATCGAGTACGCCGTACCGACGTTGGCCTGCAACGTGCTGATCTGATCGGCTGGTAGGTCGAGTTTCCCGATCGCGTCGGTGGCTGTACCGACGACCGCCGACTCCGTCGCGCCGCCGGCGAGCAGGCCGGCCGCCGTGCCCTGGTCGAGTCCGAGGATGACGGTCGCCAGGCTCACCACCACCAAGATGGTGACCACCTCGATGAGCGTGAAGACGCCGTACTTGAGGCTGGCCTTGTTGAGGCTGGCGAAGAAGGACGGGCCGCTCATGTAGCCCAGGGTGAAGATGAACATGGCGAAGGCGATGTTCTTCACCTGGCTGTTGAGCGTCACGCCGAGCATGCCGACGAAGATCGCGACGATCAGCGTACCGGCGACGCCGCCGAGCGAGATCTTCCAGAACTTGATCTTCCCGATCGCGAAGCCGAGCGCCAGGCAGACGAAGAGCACCAGCCCGTCGACCGACTTGAAGAGATCGGCCAGCCAGTCCTTCACCGCTTCGACCCGGCCTTGGCCGGAGCCTTCTTGGCTGTGGTCTTCCGGGCCGTGGTCTTCCGGGCCGTCGACTTCTTTGCCGTCGGCTTCTTGGCCGGAGCCTTCTTCGCCGTCGCCGTCGCGGCCTTCTTGACGGGCGCCTTGGCGACAGCCTTCTTCACCGGGGCCCGCTTCGCCGCTGCCTTCTTGGTGGCCGCGGCCTTGGTGGCGGTGGACTTCGTGGCTTCGAACTTCGTGGCTTCGGACTTCGCAGCCGGAGCCTTGGTGGCTGCTGCCTTGGTGGCTACGGCCTTTTTGGCGCCGACGGCCTTCCGGGCGGACGTGCCCCCCGAGGTCTTCTCGAACTCGGCGTAGTAGTCCTCCATGATCTCCCGGAGCCACTTACCGATGTCCTGATAGGACTCATAACGCAGGTTCGCCAGGCTCACCCGGACGCTCCACTCCGGACCGTCGAAGCCGCCGCCGTTCAGCAGGACGACCGAACCCTTCTCGGCCAGCCGGAAGACCGGGTCCACCGGCTCGAAGTTCTGCGCCAGCCAGCTCGCGAACTCCGGACTCACATACCGCTCGGCGTAGTTCATCAGGTCCAGCTCGACGTAGTAGTGCGCCGCGTGCGGGTCCTTGGGCAGCTTCACGCCCATCCCCTTGACCAGCGCGTGCATCCGCCGGGCGATGATGGTCTGACAGGTCTCCTGGTAGGTGCGCTGCTCGTCCAGCAGGTCGAACAGGGCGAACAGCCCCATCTGGATCTGCTGCGGCAGGGAGAGGCCGGCCGTGTGGTTCAGCGCGACCTGCCGGGAGTCGGCTACGAGCCGGTCGATGAACTTGAGCTTCTCCGGCTCCAGCGTGATCGAGGAGTAGCGCTCGTTCAGCTGCGCCTTGCGCTTGGCGGGCAGCTTCGCCAGCTTGCCCTCGAAGATGTTGTCCCGGTTGACCGCGATGACGCCGAGCCGCCAGCCCGTGCAGCCGAAGTACTTGCTGAACGAGTACACCCCGATGGTGTTCTTCGGCACCGTCGACATCAGCGACTCGAAGCCGTCGACGAAGGTGCCGTAGACGTCGTCGGTGATGACCGTCAGGCCCGGGTTCGAGGTCTCGGTGATCCGCTTGATGTGCGCCCGCGACTCCGGCGACAACGCGACCGACGGCGGATTCGACGGGTTCACCAGGAACAGCGCCTTGACCTTCGGGTCGGCCAGCTTGTCCAGCTCGCTCGGGTCGTACTGCCAGGTGTGGAAGCCCTCGGAGTCGAACCGGGACGCCTTCAGCTCGACGACGTCGAACTGGTAGCGCTCCAGATGCGGGATCTCCAGATAGGGCGTGAAGATCGGCGTCATGATCGCGATCGTGTCGCCCTTGTTCAGGATGCCGTTGATCAGCGCCGAGTCGAACAGGTAGCACATCGCCGCCGTGCCACCCTCGACGGCGTACAGGTCGAAGGGCTGCTTCGGCGCCTTGCCGCCGCACATCGCCTGCACCAGGTACGCGTGGACGACCCTCTCCATATGGCTCAGCATCCGGTCCGGCTCCGGATAGTGGTCGCCGATCACGCCGTCGGCCAGCTCCCAGGCGTACGCGTCCGGGTCGAACTTGAGCTTCTTGACGCCGTAGTCGAAGCTGCGCTGAAGCAGCGAGGCACCCGGCTCGTTCCGGTTGGCCTGCAGGAAGGCGCGGTAGCGCTGGGCGATCCCGGCCTTGGCCGGCATGCCGCCGACGCCGTCCCACTCGTCCCAGTCCCGCCGGGACTCCTCGATGCCGAACCTGCCCAGCAGGAAGAATGCCTCCCGGGGTTCGGTCGCGATCCAGTTCGGGTTGCCCCGGCCGGCGTTGAGCATGGTGACCGCTTCGAGCTTCACGTTGTCGTTCGCCAGCTCGATCAGCGAGTTCTTCAGCTCGAACGGGCTCAGCGACTCCAGTCGCTTCTGTTCGGCCCTCGACGTAGCCATTTCTCTTCCCCCCGTTGTGCGTTGCCAGACGCTGTTGCCAGACGCTGTTGCCAGACGCTGTTGCCAGCTGCTTGCCAGACGGTGTCGCCAGATGGTGTTGCCGGTTAGGACAGCAGGGCGACGATGACCGCGCCCCAGATCGTGAGCAGGGTGTTGCCGATCGCGTACGGGACCGTGTAACCGAGCACCGGCACTCGGCTCTTCGCCGTGTCGCAGACCGCCCCGATCGACGCCGTCGTGGTGAACGTGCCGGCCGTCGAACCGAGGTTCGTGGCAGTGGGCCACTTGTAGAGCCACTTGCCGAGGAACAGCGTCAGGAACATCGGCAGCAGGGTCACGACGAGGCCGGCGAAGAGCAGCCCCAGTCCCTCGCTCTTGACCCCGGAGATGAAGTCCGGGCCGGACTGGATGCCGACGATGCCGACGAACATGCACAGGCCGCCGGTGTCCATCAGCCACTCCGCGGCCGGCGGGAACCGGCCGAAGGTCGGGTTCCGCGAGCGCAGCCAGCCGAAGATCAGGCCCATGATGAGCGCGCCGCCGCTGGTGGTCAGGCCGATCTTCGCGCCCGCGATGGCCACCGTCGGGATGCCGATCAGGCCGCCGAGGAAGATGCCGAGACCGACGTAGGAGTAGTCGGTCTCGTCACTGCTCCGGTTGGGCTTGCCGATCACCGGCACGGCCTGCTCGACCAGTTCCTTCGGGCCCTCGACGGTCAGCTCGTCGCCCTTGTGCAGGACGGTCGTCAGGCCGAACGGGATCTCGACGCCGGCCCGCACGATCTTCTTGACGAAGAGGTTGCGCGCCTCGTCCTCCTGCGCCAGCTCAGCGAGCGTACGCCGCTCGAGCTTCTTGTTGATCAGGACGACCGAGAGCGTCTCGATGTCGTAGCCGAGCAGCTCGGGGTCGTCGACCTCGGTGCCGACGGCGTTCATCTCGCCGTGGATGAAGTCGCTGTGATTCGCCGTGACGGTGACGATGTCGCCCGCCCGCAGGACGGTGTCGGGCGTCGTGAAGGCCAGCTCGTCCCCGCGCCGGTAGCGCTGGAGATAGATCCGGCGGCCCCGGCTCTTGGCCAGCGTCTCCTCCGCCTTGACGGTGCTGCCGTCGAGTTCCGAGCCTTCGGACACCCGGAAGGTCCGCCGCACGACCTGCCGGTACGCGGGCTGGCTGTCGGGATCCTTGAACGTGCCGAGCTTCTTCTCCAGCTCGGCGCACTCGGCCGCGAGGTCCTTCGTGCCCAGCATCCGCGGCGCCAACTGCGACAGGAAGTACGCCGCCGCCGCCGTCCCGAAGAGGTAGCAGACGGCGTACCCGACCGGGATCTGGTTGACGAAGGTCTGCTTCTGATCGTCGGGGATGCTCGACGAGCCGTTGATCGCGTCGGTCGCGACGCCGATGACCGCCGACTGCGTCAGCCCGCCGGCCAGCAGTCCAGCGCCCCAGCCGGGGCCGTAGCCCATGATCTTCGCCATGACGTAGGCGACGATCAGGCCGAACACACAGCCGATCACGGCGATCACCAGCTGCGGCACGCCGTCCTTCTTCAGCGCCGCGAAGAACTGCGGCCCGACCCGATAGCCGAGGGCGAACAGGAAGGCGATGAAGGCCACCGTCTTGACGAGGTCGGGGATCTGGATGTCCAGCTGCCCGACCAGGACACCGGCAAGCAGCGTACCGGTGACGGAGCCGAGGGTGATGCTCTTGACCTTCAGCCTGCCGATGGCGAAGCCCAGGGCGAGGGTCAGGAAGATCGCAAGCTCGGGATGAGCTTGCATCGACTCCTTGAACCAATGCCACATACCAGGCAAATTACGGCAAATGCCCTACCCGGATGAGGCGATTCGAAAAGATCAGTAATCGTCCTCGGCGAGCAGCCGGGGGTCGTCGCAACTGCCGTAGAGCGTCTCCGTCAGCCACCCGGCCGCGCTGCGCCGGAACACGCCCGGCTCCATCGAACCGGCTCCGTCCGGAAGCAGGCCGTGCAGGTCACCGGGCAGATCGTCCAGGTTAGTCAGATGCACCAGCTCGACCTCGGCCGGCCACGCGCCCAGCACCACCAAGCCGGCGACACCCCGCCGCTCGAGCGCCTCCAAGGTCAGCGCCGTGTGATTCAGCGTCCCGAGTCCGGCGCGGGCCACGACGACGGCCGGGGCGCCCAGGTTCACGGCGAGGTCGGCGACCGTCCACGCGCCGCCGCCGGGAATGTCGGCGAGCCGGGGACCCATCGGGACCAGCAGTCCGCCCGCGCCCTCGACCAGGACGAGATCATGCTCGGCCGCCTGCCGCTTGACCTCGTCCAGCACGGTGTAGAGGTCGAGCGGCGGCAACTGCGCGACGCGGGCCGCCGCGAGCGGGGCGAGCGGATCGGGGTACGACGCCAGCGTCCGAGTGGTGGCCGGACCCGCCAGGCGGCGAATCACCTCCTCGTCGGGGACCTCCCCGTACGCCGGGTCGACGCCGGTCTGGCCGGGTTTGACGACGGCCACCCGCAGTCCGCTCGCGGTGGCACAGGCGGCGATGGCGGCCGTCACGACGGTCTTGCCGACTCCGGTGTCCGTCCCGGTGACGATGACCGGACCGGTGACAGGGGTGGTGAGGGGGGTGTTCATGGTGCTGCCTCTACGACTTTCTCCAGCGCTTGCTCGAAGGCCGCCCGGGGCACCCCGACGTTGATCGTCAAGCGCAGCCGGGACACATGGTCCGGAGTGGACGGTGGCCGGAAGCACCCTACCGCCACCCCGGTACGCCGGCACTCGGCGGCCCAGGTCGCCGCCAGTTCGGCCGACGGCGCCTCCACCGACACGATGCCGCCGGCCGGTCCGCTCACTCGGGCCGAGGGTGCGGACGCAGGATCGGACGACGCAGCCGCCGGGCGTACGCGGAAGCCGGCGTCGGCCAGCCGGCGGTGCGCGTACAAGCTGCGAGAACGTAGCTCGACCCGCAGCTCGGGCGAGGTGATCGCGAGGCGGGCGGCCACGCGGACGCCGGCGGCGACGGCCGGCGGTAGCGCGGTGTCGAAGATGAAGGTGCGGCCGGTGTCGATCAGATGCCGGACCAGCGCGGACGGTCCGGCGACCACGCCGCCCGCGCCGCCGAGGGCCTTGGAGAGGGTGGCGGTGATCACGACGTCGTCGGCGCCCGCGAGCCCGGCGGTGGAGTCCTCGACCACCCCGAGGCCGTGCGCGTCGTCGATGAGCAGCAGGGCGTGCTGCTCGCGCGCGACGTTGTGCAGGTCCCGCAGCGGCGCGAGGTCCCCGTCGACGGAGAACACCGACTCGGTGAGCACCACTGCCTTCTTGTGTTCGCCGAGCAGGCTCGCCAGATGGTCCGGGTCCGCGTGCCGATAGGTGACCGTACGCGCCCCGGCCAACCGGCAGCCGTCGATGAGGCTGGCGTGCACATGCTCGTCCGCGATCAGCACCGTCTGCGGCGTGACGAGGGCCCGGACGACGCCGAGATTCGCAAGATAACCGGACGAATACACCAGAGCGTCGGCGGCGCCGAACCAGGCGGCCAGCTCCTGCTCCAGCTCCGTGTGCAGCTCGGTAGTGCCCCGGACCAGTCGTGAACCGGTCGCACCCAGCCCGTACGCGTCGAGCGCCGCACTCGCGGCGGCGATCACCTGCGGGTGACGGGACAGCCCGAGATAGTCGTTGCCGGCGAGGTCCACCATCGGCTCGGCGGCCGGGCGGGGACGCAGTTCGCGCCGCAGGCCGGCCCGGTCCCGCAGCTCGGCCTTACGCGCGAGGGCGGCCTGCCAGTCGGACACTGCGCGGGTCCCCTTCCAGGTGAGCGATGGTTAAGGCACCTTGTAGGGTACGGCCATGACCGACATCCCCAGTGACATCCTCGTACGCGCGCGGGAGCAGGTACTCGAGCGGGGCGTCGGCCTCGACGAGACCGACGTGCTGGAGATCCTGCGGCTGCCGGACGACCGCATCGCCGACGCCCTGCAGCTCGCCCACGAGGTACGCATGCGCTGGTGCGGGCCGGAGGTCGAGGTCGAGGGCATCGTCTCGCTGAAGACCGGCGGGTGCCCGGAGGACTGCCACTTCTGCTCCCAGTCGGGGTTGTTCTCCTCCCCGGTGCGCGCCGTCTGGCTGGACATCCCGTCACTGGTCGAGGCGGCCCGGCAGACCGCCGCCACCGGCGCCACGGAGTTCTGCATCGTTGCCGCCGTCCGCGGCCCCGACGCCCGGCTCATGACGCAGATGCGCGAGGGCGTGAAGGCGATCAAGGAAGCCGTCGACATCAACGTCGCGGCCAGCCTCGGCATGCTCAGCCAGGAGCAGGTCGACGAGCTGGTCGAGATGGGCGTGCACCGCTACAACCACAACCTGGAGACCTGCCGGACGTACTTCCCGAACGTGGTCACCACGCACTCGTGGGAAGAGCGCTGGGGCACCCTCAAGATGGTCCGCGACTCGGGCATGGAGGTCTGCTGCGGCGGCATCCTCGGCCTGGGCGAGACCGTCGAGCAGCGCGCGGAGTTCGCGGTCCAGCTCGCCGAACTGGACCCGCACGAGGTCCCGCTGAACTTCCTGAACCCCCGCCCCGGCACGCCCCTGGAGGACCAGCCGGTCCTCGACCCCAAGGACGCCTTGCGCGCCATCGCCGCCTTCCGGCTCGCGATGCCGCGGACGATCATCCGGTACGCGGGCGGCCGCGAGATCACCCTGGGCGACCTGGGTACGCGCGACGGCCTGCTCGGCGGGGTGAACGCGGTGATCGTCGGGAACTACCTGACGACGCTCGGCCGACCGGCGACCCAGGACCTGGAGCTGCTCGCCGAACTGAAGATGCCGGTCAAGGCGCTGTCGGCGACCCTATGACCCGATTTTGCGGTCGATGCGGTCACCCCGCCGTCGCGGATCACGGGGGGTGCGCGGCGGCGTTGGAGCTGGAGCCGCCGCGGTACTGCGCCGAGTGCGGCCGCCGGATGAAGGTGCAGGTCGTCCCGACCGGCTGGTCGGCCACCTGCGTCGAGCACGGAGAGCGATCCAGCGGGTCTTCCTAATGCGAGAGTTACTCACTAGTATCCGCGCATGCCCGTCCCTGACCTGCCCGATGTCGTCCTCTGGTCGATCCCGGCGTTCATCCTCCTGACCCTGCTCGAAGCGATCTCGTACCGGCTTCACCCGGACGACGACGAGCTGGGGTACGCCGCCAAGGACACCGCCACCAGCCTGTCCATGGGATTGGGCAGCCTCGGGTTCGACCTGCTCTGGGGCATCGTCCCGGCGTTGGCGTACTCGGCGATCAACCTGGTGACCCCGCTGCACGTCCCGATCACCTGGCAGTGGGTGCTGGTCTGCCTGCTCGCCCAGGACTTCTTCTACTACTGGTCGCACCGCAGTCACCACGTGATCCGCGTCCTGTGGGCGTCGCACGTCGTGCACCATTCGAGCCGCCGCTTCAACCTCTCCACCGCGCTCCGGCAGCCGTGGACCGGGTTCACGAGCTGGCTGTTCTACCTGCCGATGATCGCGTTGGGCGTACACCCGGCGGTGCTGGCCTTCTGCAGCTCGGTCAACCTCGTCTACCAGTTCTGGATCCACACCGAGCGGATCGACAAGCTGCCCCGGCCCCTGGAGTTCGTCCTCAACACGCCGTCGCACCACCGTGTGCACCACGCTTCGCAGGGCGGCTATCTCGACCGGAACTTCGGCGGCATCCTGATCGTCTGGGACCGGCTGTTCGGCTCGTTCGCCCCCGAGATCGAACGGCCGGTCTACGGGCTGACCAAGAACATCGGCACCCACAACCCGCTACGCGTCGCCTTCCACGAGTACGCCTCGATCGGCCGGGATCTGCGCGCCGCGCGTACCTGGCGGGAGCGGCTCGGCCGGATCTTCGGCGGACCGGGCTGGGAGCCGGCGGCGCCCGCCGAGTCCGAGGGGGCCGGCAAGTGATCCTCGCGCTGTACGCCGTCCTCGCGGTGACGCACATCGTCGTCTCCGCCTTCGACGTCACCTGGGCGGAGTGGGCCACCAAACCGCTGCTCATGCCGCTGCTGGCGCTCTACGTCGTGCTGCGCCGGGGACCACGGCCGGTGGTCGCCGCCCTGCTGCTGTCGGCGGCCGGGGACGTGGCGCTCCAGTTCTCCGGGCCCGACGTCCTCTTCCTCGTCGGCATGGGATTCTTCGGGGCCGCCCACGTCTGCTACATCGCGTACTTCGTGCGGCGCGGAACCTTCGCCGGGAAGGCGTGGATCGCCGGTGTCTACGCCGTGGTGTGGGTCGGCTTGATCGCCTGGTTGTGGCCCGATCTGGGGGCGTTGCAGATCCCGGTGGCCGCCTACTCGCTGCTGCTGTTCACGACCGGAGCGACCTCCGCGCGGCTGGGCCTGCGGGCCGGACTCGGCGGGGCGTTCTTCGTCCTGTCCGACACCCTCATCGCGGTGGGCCTGGCCGATCACGACCTGCCGGGGCCGGACGTCTGGGTGATGGTCACCTATGCGTTAGCGCAGGTCCTGCTCGCAACGGCGGCAACCCGGACAGACCCGTCGCACAAGGTGTCCGCCATGGACAACTCATCGTAACCCTTAAATGACCGGATGAGCCCGGCCCCCGGTTATCGCGACGCCCCCCTCACTCAGTTCCACAACGAGCCAACGGATCCGGACGAGGCGGAAGACTTCCTGCGACAGCTGTACGCCGAACAACCCAGGCTCGGCGTGGACGCGCGACTCGTCGCCGCCCGCGTCGAGCAGGTACGCGAACAGATCGACGCGCTCGGCACGTACGCGCACACCCGGACGGAACTGGTCCACGGAGCCCGGATGGCGTGGCGCAACTCGAGTCGCTGCATCGGCCGCCTCTACTGGAACAGCCTGGTGGTACGCGATCTGCGCGGAGTCTCCGGTGTGGACGCCACCGCCGAGCAGCTCGTTCAGCACCTGCAGATCGCCGCGGGCCAGGGCAAGAACCGCGGCCGGCTCCGTCCGGTCATCTCGATCTTCCCGCAGGCCGTGCCGGGCCGGTCGCGTACCGTGCTGTGGAACGAGCAGCTGATCCGCTACGCGGGCTACCGGGACGGCACCGGCGATCCCCTGTACGCCGACTTCACCGAAGCGGTCACCGAACTCGGCTGGAAGGGCAAGCACAGCGCGTTCGACATCCTGCCGCTGGTCCTGCAGGAGACCGGCCAGGAGCCGCGCCTGTTCGAGTTGCCCGAGCACGCCGTGCTGGAGGTGCCGCTCACGCATCCCGATCTGGCCTGGGTCGCCGAGCTGGGCCTGCGCTGGCACGCGGTACCCGCGATCAGCAACATGCGGCTGACCATCGGCGGCGTCAACTATCCGCTCGCGCCGTTCTCCGGCTGGTACATGGGCACCGAGATCGGCGCGCGCAATCTCGCCGACGCCGATCGCTACGACCAGCTCCCGATCATCGCGGAGCGGCTCGGCCTCGACACCACGCGCGAGTCCAGCCTGTGGCGCGACCGCGCGCTGGTCGAGCTGAACCGTGCGGTGCTGTGGTCCTTCGAGCGGGCCGGGGTGAAGATCGCCGACCATCACACCGAGTCCCGGCACTTCCTCACGCACATCGCCAAGGAGGAGAAGGCCGGGCGGACGGTCCCGGCCGACTGGTCCTGGATCGTCCCGCCCCTGTCCGGCGGCGCCACCCCGGTCTTCCACCGGTACTACCCCGAGGCCGACCTGAAGCCCAACTTCTACCTCGACGAGAACGCCAAGGAACTCTCCCGCTGCCCGTTCCACGCCGCGGCCAGCGCCTCGGTCGCCCCGCCCGGGGCTCACTCGCTTCCCGCGCAGCGCACTCGAGATCACCCAGCGGTACGCCCAGCGGTGCCGGACTATGACGACATCACTCGGGAGGTGCCCATGGTGGCCGAGTCCCTGGCGTTGGGCGGTCCCGACGCCGGGCCGATGCGCAAGGGCTGGCTTCGCGGGAACCGCAAGGTCTGACCGGACCGGTCAGACGAGCTGCGCCTTCTCCTTGTTCTGCTGCACCCGGCTGATGAGGTCGTGGACCGGCTTCGTCCCGCTGCCCACGATCAGGCCGGTGATCAGCGAGTCGACCCAGGCGGGCACGGCGTCCCACTGCGGGTTCTCGGCGAGCATGTGCAGGAGGTAGAAACCGCCGCTGGCCGACATCACGGTGGCCAGCCCGGTGGCCAGGCCCCAGGCGATGATGCCCTTGTCCGCCTTGGCCTGCTCCAGGTCGGCCTTCGCCTTGGCGGTCGCGGCGGTCGTGCCGGCGCCGTTCTCCATCGCGGCGAGCGCCCAGTCGTAGCGGTGCTGTGCGGTGCGACCCGGCAGCCACCGCGTGAACGGCTCCAGTACGCGTTCGACAGCGGCGGTCACCACGACCAGACCGGCGAAGATGGACCCTTCGCTGGTGGCGCGGAAGGTGTTCACCGGACCGTTCGCCCAGATCGCCCAGGCGGCGAGCAGCCCGCCGCCGACCAGCGCCAGCCCGACCCCGAAGGCCCAGAGGTGGGCCGGCATCGTCGGAACCGCCGCGGTCTCGGCGTCCGCCGGTTCGGTGGTCTGCTGCCCGGTGGTTTCCTTGGGCTTCGCCTGCTGCGGGATCGTGCCGGTACGCCGTACCACGGCCATCGTCGGAACCAGCCTTCTGTCGTCCGTCTTACTCAGCCTTACTCAGCGCGGCGAGCTTAATGCCCGGTGCCGACACTGCGGAAGCTCGCCGACTGTCGGGAACCCGGCGATGCTCACTCTAAGTAATTCTTCTATGGCCATATTTACAAATCAGGTCGACCTGAGCATCCTTCTGTTCAGTCGTCCTGGCCTACCGGCCCATGGGCGACTAACCCGGACGGACCGTGGCGAGCTGGCTCAGTCCCGGTCCGCCTGACCAAGGGAGGAAATCTTGTCCATCCGCCGGATCACCCCCGTCCTGGGTGCCGCGGTCGCCGGAGCGGCGTTGTTCGCCGCCGCTTCACCGGTCGCATTCGCCGCCCCCGCGGCGCCCAGCCCGTTCACCCGAGCCGTCGCACAACTCAAGAGCCACGCGGCCCCGGGCGCGGTCAGCGCCGGACAGTCGTTCACGCTCCGGAACGTGCAGACCGACGCCGACGGCACCGAGCACGTCCGCGTCAACCGGTACTACCAGGGCCTGCCGGTCCTAGGTGGAGACACCGTCGTCCACCTCGGCAAGGGCAACTCCTGGAAGGGCGTCAGCCACGCGTTGCGCGGCGGGCTGACCCTGTCCACGACGCCTCGACTGTCGGCCGCGCAGGCCGCGACCGCCGCCCTGGGCGCGTCGCGGGCGGCTTCCCAGCACATCGACGGTACGCAGCTCGTCGTCGACGCCGACGGAGCCGACACCGCGCTGGCGTACGAGGTCGTCGTGAGCGGGGTGGCCGCCGACCGGCTCCCGAGCGAACTGCACGTGCTGGTCGACGCTCAGACCGGCCGCGTACGCGACGCGTGGGACGCCGTGCAGACCGACGGCGTCGGCCACGGCTTCCACAACGGCGACGTCGCGGTGGGCACTGTCCTCAGTGGCGGCACCTACCAGCTCAACGACTCCGCCCGGGGCGGGCACAAGACGTACGACCTGTTCGGGGCGACCACCGGCACGGGCACGCTGGTCACCTCGACCAGCAACGTCTTCGGCAACGGCACGCTGAGCGACCGTAACTCCACGGCCGTCGACGCCCACTACGGCGCGGCGATGACCTGGGACTTCTACAAGAACACGTTCGGCCGCACCGGCATCCGCAATGACGGTGTGGCGGCGTACAGCCGGGTTCACTACAGCAGCGGGTACACCAACGCCTTCTGGAGCGACTCCTGCTTCTGCATGACCTACGGCGACGGCGGCACCGGCTGGACCCCGCTGACCTCGTTGGACGTGGCCGGGCACGAGATGAGCCACGGCGTCACGAGCAACACCGCGGGCCTGCGGTACAGCGGCGAGTCCGGCGGTCTGAACGAGGCGACCAGCGACATCTTCGGCACCCTCGTGGAGTTCTACGCCGGCAACGCCAACGACCCCGGCGACTACCTCATCGGCGAGGAGCTGCAGACCAGCGGCGCGCCGTTGCGCTACATGGACAAGCCGTCGAAGGACGGCGCGTCGGCCGACTGCTGGTCCAGCTCGGTCAAGCGGCTCGACGTGCACTACTCGTCGGGCGTGGCGAACCACTTCTTCTACCTGCTGGCGGTCGGTAGCGGCACCTCCTCGTGGGGCACCAGCCCGACCTGCAACGGTGCGACCGTCACCGGTATCGGCAACGCCAAGGCCGGCGCGATCTGGTACCGCGCGCTGACCGTGTACATGACCTCGCGCACCGCGTACAGCGGCGCGCGTACGGCCACCTTGTCCGCCGCGGCTGACCTCTACGGCTCCGGCTCGACCGAGTACGCGACCGTCGCGGCCGCTTGGTCCGCGGTGAGCGTGTCGTAAGGCACTACTCTGTGCGGCCCCTGGGACCCACCTGGGGGCCGCACGTGTCAGCGGCGTACGCCAGAATGACGCCGTGACCGAACGCCCCAAGATTGCTCCCGAGTCCGGCCATGGCCTGGAACGCGTCATCTTCTTCTCCGACGCGGTCATCGCCATCGCCTTGACGTTGCTGGCCATCGAGCTGCCCGTGCCGAAGGGCGAGGAGTGGGTCCACCAGCTCAAGGACTACCTGGGCTCGGACTATGTGGCGTTCCTGATCAGCTTCGCCGTGATCGCCACGCTCTGGTTCAACCATCACCGGATGTTCCAGCAGATCGCGCGGCTGACCTACGGCATGATCTGGCTCAACATCCTGGGCCTGTTCACGATCGTCCTGATGCCCTTCGCCACCAAGATCCTCACCGGGCTCGGCGACCTCCCGGCCGGGCCGATCTTCTACTCCAGCGTCATGGTGCTGTGGGCCGTCGTCTGGATTCTCATGGTGCTGACGGCGACGCGCCAGAAGCTGTGGAGCGAGGACGCGCCCGCCACGGCTCCGGGCAACATGATCTTCGGTGCGTCCGCGCTGCTGGTCGCGTTCGGCCTGTCGATTCCGATCGCGTTCGTCAACTCGGACTGGGCGACCTTCTTCTGGATCAGCGCCTGGCCGATCTCCAGCGTCGGCATGCGGATCCGCCGGAGCCGCCTGGAGCGTGCGTCGGCTCAGTAGCATCACTGCGCGCACCTCACCGCGGAGGTCGTCACCCCGGAAAGTCGTCCCGGAAGGGAAGTCATGGCCGACATCTCCCGCAGGTTCTTCCTGCGGCACCTGCGCAGCACCCCGACCAACTGGGTCCGGCACCACGCCAAGGGCAAGGTGAAGCGCGAAGGCGTCGGGCTGTCCTTCTGGTATCGCCCGCTGACCGCGGTACTCAGCGAGGTGCCGGTCGACGATCGGGAGCTGCCGCTGCTGTTCCATGCGCGTACCAGTGACTTCACGGACGTCACCGTGCAGGCGACGGTCACCTACCGGGTCGCCGAACCGGCGGTGGCCGCGTCCCGGCTGGACTTCTCCATCCACCCGCAGAGCGGCGTGGCGAGTTCCCGGCCGCTCGACCAGGTGGCGACGCTGCTCGCTGAGCTGGCTCAGCAGCCCGCGCTGGACCTGCTGGCCCGATTGCCGCTGGCCGAGGCGCTGACCGCCGGCATCTCCCCGGTACGCGAGGCGGTGTCGGCCGCGCTCGCCGACGATCCCCGGCTCGCCGACCTCGGGGTGGCCGTCGTGAGCGCCCGCGTCGTCGCCATCCGGCCGGAACCGGAGCTGGAACGGGCGCTGCAGACGCCGACCCGGGAGACCGTGCAGGCCGAGGCCGATCGCGCCACGTACGCCCGCCGCGCGCAAGCGGTCGAGCAGGAGCGCGCGATCGCCGAGAACGAGCTGCAGAACAAGATCGAGTTGGCGCGCCGGGAGCAGCAGCTCGTGGAACAGCACGGCGCGAATTCGCGGCGGCAGGCCGAACTGGACGCGGCCGCGCAGCTCGCCGCCGCCCAGGGTGCGGCCGAACGGGAGCGGGTCGCCGCGACGGCCCAGGCCGAGCAGGAGAAGCTGCTCGCCGACGCCCGCGCCAACGCCGTACGCGTCGTCGGCCTGGCCGAGGCCGAGAAGGAAGCCGCCCGGGTCGGGGCGTACCGCGATCTGCCGCCAGGCGTGCTGCAGGCGTTGACGGTGCAGGAGTTCGCCGGGCAGCTGCCCGACATCCAGTCGCTCACCATCACGCCGGACGTGCTCACCCAGCTGCTCGCGAAGCTGTCGGGCGGCACGGAGTCCCGATGAGCTACACCACGCTCGCACCCCGGGTGGTGGTCGTCTCCCGGCGCAGCGAGCTGGCCGAGCTGCTCGATCGCCACGGTACGCGCGGCGCGGCCGGCTACTTCCTGCGCCAACGCGGCCGCAGTCTGGACGAGGTGCAGGCCCGCCATGACGCGCTGGACGCGGCGCTGACCGAGGTGAGCGCCGCGATCCCGGCCGACTGGCGGCGCGGCGCGGTCGACCGTGCCGACCTGCCCCGGTTCCTGTTCAGCCCGGAGGACGTCGTCGTCGCGGTCGGCCAAGACGGCCTCGTCGCCAACGTCGCCAAGTACCTCTCCGGCCAGCCCGTCGTCGGCGTCGACCCCGAACCCGGCCGGAATCCCGGCGTCCTGGTGCGGGTCACCGCCGACGCCGCCGCCCAGCTCCTCCCGTCGGTCGTCACCGGGACGGCCAGGGTCGAGTCCCGGACCATGGCCGTCGCCGTCCTCGACGACGGGCAGCGCCTGACCGGCCTGAACGAGATCTACTTCGGCCACGGCTCCCACCAGTCGGCCCGCTACTCGCTGTCCACACCGGAGGGACGCCGCGAACGGCACTCCTCGTCGGGAGTCGTCGTGGGCACCGGCACCGGCGCGACCGGCTGGTGCGCCTCGATCTCCCGAGAACGTTCCGGCTCGCCGACGCTGCCCACCCCGCAGGACCGCGAACTGACCTGGTTCGTCCGCGAGGCCTGGCCCTCCCCGGCGACCGGCGTCACCCTCACAGCCGGCTCACTCGGCGCCGGCCAGCAACTCGAATTGGTCAGCGAGGGTGAACAGCTCGTCTGCTTCGCCGATGGCATCGAGATCGATCACCTCACCCTGGCCTGGGGCCAGCGCGTGTCGATCGGCCTCGCCGAGCAACACCTCAACCTCGTCGTCACCTGACCTCCGCCCTCCGCTCCGCGCTGCGCACTAAATCAGGGATCTGGGTCGAATCTTGGGCCATGATTCGACCCAGATCCCTGATCCAGTGCAAAAAAGGGGGCAGGGCCGGGGGGCGTCAGCCGGCGGCGCGGTCGTAGACGTCGCGCATCGCGGCGGCGTACCGGGTGGGGGTGTGCAGCAACGCCCGCTCCCGGGCCGCCAAGCCGAGGCGGCGGGCCGCTTCGGGGTCGGTGAGCAGCTCGGCCAACGCCCGTCCGTAAGCCTCGGGAGTGGGCTCGGCCAGCCTGGTCGCGCTGCCCAGTGCCCCGGTCCGGTGCAGCTGCGCGTCGGCGAGCACACTCGGCACCCCGGCCAGGGCGGCTTCCTGCAGCACCAGCCCCTGGGTGTCGGTACGCGACGGGAAGGCGAAGACGTCGGCCAAGGCGTACGCGGCGGCGACCTCCTCGGGCGGGAGCTGGCCGGTGACCACCACTCGGTCGGCGACCCCGGTCGACTGGAGCAACCCGGCCAGCCACCGGCGTTCGTAGACCGCTCCGATGAGGACCAGCTGGGCGGCGGGCAGCGTACGCGTGATCGTCGCGAACGCCTCCAGTAACAGGTCGACGCCTTTCTCCCGGTTCACCCGACCGACGAAGAGAACGACGAGTCCATCGTGGACACCATGACGGCGGCGGAACTCCGCGATGTCCTCCCCCGACGGCGTACGCGGGGCGACCCCGGCGGGGACGAGGAAGATCCGCTCGTCGGGGACGGGCAGCCCGCCGCGGGCGAGCACGGCCGGCGTCGGGACGACCACCGCCGCCGCGTCGTCGAGCAGCAGCCGGTTCAGCCCGTCGATCGCCGCGTGCCGCCGGGACCGGGCCGGATCCGGGTTCGGCGGTTCGACGCCGATGCGGTTGGCGTACCAGGACAGGCCCAGTTCGATCGCACGCGCCGGAATCCGGTACGCGTCCGCGTACGCGTACAAGTCGGTGTGATAGCTGTGGACGAGCGGCAGGCCGAGCCGTCGCGCGGCGATGGTCCCCAGCAGACCCATAGGGCCGGGCGTGTGCACGTGGATGAGGTCGGGCCGCCACGCCGCGAACCGTTCGAGGTGTACGCGGCGCGGCCACCCGCCGAGCCGGAGGTCGGCGACGCCGCACGGCACCGAGCCGAGCGTGAGCAGCTCCGGGCACGGATTCTGGGACCGGTGCCGGGGCGCGACCGTCACGGTCTCACAGCCGTCCGCCGTGAGCGCGTCGCACAGGGTTCGCAGCGATGTCACCACCCCGTCGCGGCGCGGGAGGTAGGTGTCGGTGAAATGGGCGACCCGCTGAACCCTGGCGACCACCGGTACCGGGGCGATGAGCTGCTGCGTCATGTCGCTTTTGGTACGGGTTCCCGGCGTTGTGCGGGTAGCGCGCAAGTGTGCGGCGGCGAAACTTCTCGCATCGTCCTTCCCGTCAGATCATGGATGTGCAGGCTTCCGGGACCCGAGGAAGCCTGCACATCCATGATCTGGGCCTAACGGGCGGGGATGCGGCTCTCGGTGAGGGCGAGCGTGACGCTCACGAGCGCGCCATCCCGGTCGTACGTCGGCTCGATGCTGAACGCGTCGGCGATCCGCCGCACCGTACGCAGCATCGCGGTGTTCTCGGCCTGCGTGTGCACCAGGATCGCCGCGAACTCGGCCGGGCGGGCCAGCGAGATCAGCCGCCGCAGCAACGCGGTGCCGAGACCGCGACGCTGCCAGGCGTCCGCCACCAGCAACGCCGCCTCAGCGATCTCTCCCTCGCCCACCAGGTTGGCGAGGGCCACGACCCGACCGTCCGAGTCGACCGCCACTAGCGCGCAACCACGCTGTGGCTCCAGCAGCCGAAGCAACTGCGCCGCCGTCGGACCCCGCGAACCGCTGAGATAACGGCGGTACAAGCTCTCCGGCGAGCACCGCTCGTGCAGGGCGACCACCTCGTCCAGGTCGGCCCGGGTCGCCGGGCGCAGCAGCAGTTCGGCGCCATCCGGCAACAGCAACGTGGCCTGGGCCAACTGCGTACGCGTCACCTGCCCGGCGACGTCGGCCAGCGCCTGCGCCCGCGCGAACTCGGCCGGCGTGAACACCGGAGTGGACCGGGTCAGCACCAGCGTCCCCCCGTACGGATCGGCCACCGTCAGCTCGCTCGACGAAAACCGCTGCTGCTCCCGGGACGGCCGCCAAGCGACCTCGCAACCGAGGAGCCCGCCGAGGGTCTCCCCCAGGTTCTCCGGAGCGGCGATCAGCCGAGCCGCCTGGCCGAGCGCCTGCGTCGGCGGATCGACCAGCCCATGTGCGTCCGCCGGGCTGATCCAGGCATCCCGGCCCCGGCCCTTCTCCACCGCCGCGCGCAGATCAGCCTCCATCAACCGGTCCGGGGCGTCGATCAGAAAGTCGTCGACCGCGCCCGCCTCGGTCGTGTGCACCTGCACCGCCAGAATGTTCACCGACCGCAACGCCAGACTGGCGGTCAGCACCGCGAGATAGCCCGGCCGATCGTCGATCGTCGCTCGCACCCGCCACAAGGTCATCGCCGCCCCCTCGCAGGGATTCGTCACCTCGGAGCCGCGTCGCTCCCCTCCCCTAAACCCTCATGGTCCGCTGTTACACCCCGGTTACCAGGGGAAATCGCCAAGCTGCTGTGCTTGATCTCACCCAGAGGCCGATTCGTTCCCGGATGGGGCGGTCACGTCGCTCGTCCCCACTGCGGCCGCCCGGCCCTGCGCCTTCGATTCGCTGCCCGGCAGCCCGGCGGGGCGGGTCACTTCGCGACGGGTGGAGCGGAGACGAGGTCGAGCTGGTCGCCGAGGACCAGGGCCGCCGCGCGGACGAGCTGCGCGATGCGGTCGACCTCAGTGGCGTGGAACGCGGCCGCGACCGGAGCGGGCAGCGCCTCCGCGTCGACCGTCACGATGCCGAACGAGGGCTCCGGCTCGGGCGGCATCTCCACCCCGCCCCGGGCGACCACCAGCACCAGTCCGGCGCGGCCGAACGGGGCTACGGCGTACCGGGTGCCGTCGGGGCCGGTCAGCGCCCGCGCTCGCAGCGGCGTCACCTCCGGCAGCCGGGGCGCTTGCGGCGCACGCCAGCTGGCATGGGCGACGGCCGGCTCGGCGCGGCCGATCGACGCGCTCAGCGCGGTCAGGCCCTCGGTGCCGCTGCCGTTGCGGACCGCCCAGTCGGCCGGGACCACCAGCACGGCGGCCCACTCCGCAGCGAGCAGGGTCGGAACCGCGTCGACCAGCGTGCCCAGTCCGTCGAGCGGGTTCACGACGATCTGCGCGAGCAGCTCGGCGTCGTTGCCGCCGTGCACGGGCGCTCCGATCGCCTGCCACACCCCGTCCACGCGTACGCCCGGCATTGCGCCTAGGCCGGCCAGCAGACGGCGTACGCTCGCCCCGCTGGGCCAGACCACGGTGAAATCGTCCACGGCCCGGCCGCCCGCCCGCTCCAGCACGACGACCTGCACGATGTCGGCTCCCGCGACGCCCAGCGTCCGGGCCACCTGGCCGAGGGAGCCGGGGCGATCCGGCAACGCCACCCTGATCCGCAGCAACATGGCGCATATTCTCGCGCCCGCTCGTTTCAGGACAGTTGCGACACTGTGTCCCAGGCTGGTTGGCACACGCGTGTCTGCGAGCCTGGACACGTTGATCATGCCGTTGGGGAGTTGATCAGGGCGGCACGGACACGACACGCCGGTCGATCACGACCGATAGTTCATGATCACGCACAAAGACCCCGGGGAGGGCGGGGTCAGGTGGAGGCGCGGTGGACCAGGTGAGTGTCCAGGAGGACCGTGCGCGGCGGTTCCTCGCCGCGGATGAGGTCGACGAGCATCCGGGCCATCTGCCGGCCCATCTCCTCGACCGGCTGGAAGACGCTGGTCAGCTGCGGTTCGGTCTGCCGGGCGATGACGGAGTCTTCGAAGCCGACCACGGCGACGTCGCGGGGGACGACTCGGCCGGCTTCGCGCAGCGCCCGGAGGGCGCCGGCTGCCATCAGGTCGGAGGCGGCGAAGACCGCGTCCAGCTCCGGTACGCGAGACAGCAGTCCCCGCATGGCGTCGTATCCGCTGGCCTCGGTGAAGTCGCCCCGCGCGATGAGCTCGTCGCGTACGGGGAGGTTGGCCTGCTTGAGCGCCTGCTCGTAGCCGGTGAGCCGGTCGACACCGGGCGAGATGTCGGCCGTACCGGCGATGGTGGCGATCTTGGTGCGGCCCGCGTGGATCAGGTGTTCGGTGGCGATCCGGCCGCCGCCGACGTTGTCGACGTCGACGTAGTAGCCGTCGCCGTCGGCCGGGCGCGGCGCGATGACGGCGGGCAGCCCGCGTTCGGCCAACAGGTCCGGCAGCGGGTCGGCGTAGTGCAGCGAAAGCAGCAGTACGCCGTCCACGTGCTGGTCGGTGAGGTGGTGTTCGACGCGCTGCCGCTCGGCCGGCGACTGAGCCATCGCCAGCCAGAGCTGCAGCTGCGTCTCGGACAGGGCGGCGCTGATGCCGCGCAGGATCGCCGCGAAGAACGGTTCGGCGAACAGCCGTTCACCGGACTCCGAGACGACCAGCGCGACCGAATCCGTACGCTGGGTGACCAGCGCGCGGGCCGCCCGGTTAGGCACGTATCCCAGCTCGGCGATCGCCTTCTCCACCACCGCCCGGGCTTCCGGGCTGACCTGTGGCGAACCGTTGACGACGCGCGACACCGTCCCGCGGCCGACGCCTGCGTGCGCGGCGACCTGGTCGAGCGTGGGGCGCCCGGCTGACCGGGCGCGCGGGGAACGTGCCATAACCGTGAACTCTACTTCCCGGTACCGTCGGCGGTGATCAGCGAGTTCGCCTGGATCACGTCGGCGTACCACGAGGCGCTCGCCTTCGGCGTGCGTACCTGCGTGGTGTAGTCGACGTGGACCAGGCCGAACCGCTTCTCATAGCCCCATGCCCACTCGAAGTTGTCCAGCAGTGACCAGGCGAAGTACCCCGCGAGCGGGATGCCCTCGCCGATCATGCCGGCGACCTCGGCGAGGTGCCGGCCGATGTAGTCGATCCGCTCCGGGTCGGCCACCGCGCCGTCGGCCCCGATCTCGTCCGCGTAGGCCGCGCCGTTCTCGGTGATGTACAGCGGGATCGGCCCGTACTCCTGGTGCACCCGGCGCAGCAACGCGGTGAGCCCCTCGGGGTCGATCTCCCAGCCCATCTGGGTCACCGGCAGGCCGCGCCGGTGGAACTCCACCTGCTCGCTGCCCGGCCAGGCGCCGCTGTGCGAGTCGGTCTCGCCCGAGCCCGAGGGGCCGGACACGACCTGACGGCTGTAGTAGTTCACCCCGAGGAAGTCCAGCGGGGCGCTGGTCACCGCGAGGTCGCCCGGCCGCACGAACTCCAGATCCGTCAGATGCGCCACGTCCGCGGCGACGTCTTCCGGGTACGCGCCCCGCAGCACCGGGTCGAGGAACACCCGGTTGCCGACGCCGTCGATGCGGCGTACCGCGTCGAGGTCGGCCGGCGACTCGGTGTGCGGCAGGAGTGAGTGCAGGTTGAGCGTGAGCCCGATCCGGGCGTCGGCGTCGGTGCGCAGCGCTCGGACGGCCAGGCCGTGCCCCAGGTTGAGGTGGTGCGCGGCGGCCAGCGCGTCGACCGGGTCGGTACGCCCAGGGGCGTGGTGCCCGTTGCCGTAGCCCAGGTACGCCGTGCACCACGGCTCGTTGAGCGTGATCCAGTGCTTGACCCGGTCGCCGAGCGCGGCCTGGGTCAGCGCGGCGTACTCGCCGAACCGCTCGGCGGTGTCGCGGTTGGGCCAGCCGCCCGCGTCCTCGAGTTCCTGCGGCAGGTCCCAGTGGTAGAGCGTGATCCAGGGCTGGATGCCCTGCTCGAGCAGTTCGTCGACCAGCCGCGAGTAGAAGTCGATGCCGTCCGGGCTGACCGGACCCCGGCCGTGCGGCTGGATCCGCGACCACGACGTGCTGAACCGGTACGCCTTCAGCCCGAGCTTGGCCATGAGGGCGACGTCCTCGCCCATTCGGTGGTAGTGGTCGCACGCCACGTCGCCGGTGTCCCCGTTGACCGTCCGGCCGGGCGTGTGGCTGAACGTGTCCCAGATGGAGGGGGTGCGACCGCCTTCGGTGACGGCCCCCTCGATCTGGTACGACGCGGTCGCCGCACCCCACAGGAAGTCGGCCGGAAAGTCGGAATTGCTGGTCACGCCTTCAGAGCACCTTCCATGATGCCGCCGATGATCTGACGGCCGAACACGATGAACGCCGCCAGGAGCGGCAGGATTGACAGCAGCGTACCCGCGAAGACCTGCGCGTAGTCGTTGTAGTACCCCGTCGAGAGGTGCTGCAGCGAGATCTGCACGGTCGGGTTGGACGGGTCGCCCATGGCCAGCGAGGCCCAGAAGAACTCGTTCCACTGTGCCATGAAGGTGAACAACGCCAGGACGGCGATGGCCGGGCGGAGCGCCGGAAGCACCACGCTCCAGTAGATCCGGAAGGTGTTGCAGCCGTCGACCCGAGCCGCTTCGATCAGCTCGTCCGGCACGGACTGGCTGACGTACTGCCGCATCATGAACACGCCGAACCCGTTGACGAGGAACGGAACGATCACCGACGGCAGGTGGTTGGCCCACTGGAGCTTGGCCATCATCATGTACAGCGGCACCACACCGAGCTGCGCGGGCACCATCATGGTGACCAGGATCGACAGCATCAGCGCGTTGCGGCCGCGGAACCGCAGCTTGGCGAAGGCGAACCCGGCGAGCGTCGACAGGAACACGACCGAGACGGTGAGCGTCAGCGAGATGATCGCCGAGTTCACCATGCCCGTCATGAACGCCGCGTTCTCGTTCGACAGCAGCCGGCCGACGTTGTCGCCCAGGCTGCTGCCCGGGATCAGGGGCGGCGGCACCGAGCTGGTCGCGCCTTGCTCACGGGTCGCCACGACGATCATGTAGTACAGCGGGAAGATCGACAGGACGACCGTCGCCAACAGCATCACGAAGGTCAGCGGGGTCGCCTGGAAGACGTCCCGGCCGCGGCGCCGAGGCTTCGCGGCGGGCGGGGCCGGCGGACGGTCGACGGAGACGGCGGTCATTTCTTGCCTCCACGCTTGCCGGAGGACTCCAGCCGTGCGGTGATCAGGTAGTTCACGCCGCTGAAGATGAGGATCAGGAAGAAGAGCAGCCACGCGACGGCGGCCATGTCGCCGTACTCGAACTTGTTGTAGAACTGCTCCATCAGGTACATCGTCACGGTCTGCGACTGGCGCAGCGTGCCGCCGAGGAAGGCGCTCGCTCCCCCGGTGAACAGCAGCGGCTCGGCGTACAGCTGGAAGCCGCCGATGGTCGAGATGATGACCGTGAAGATGATCGTCGGCCGCAGCATCGGCACCGTGATCGACCAGAACTGGCGACGCGACGACGCGCCGTCCAGGGCGGCGGACTCGTAGATGTCCTTGGGGATCGACTGCATCGCGGCCAGGTAGATCAACGCGTTGTAGCCCATCCAGCGCCAGTCCACCATGGTCGAGATGGCGAGCCAGGCGGTCCATTTGTGCGCCTGCCAGTCGATCGGGCTGACCCCGACGAAGTGCAGCAGCCAGTTGATCAGGCCGAAGTCGCGGGCGAAGAGCTGGCTGAACAGGATGGCGACCGCGGCGACCGAGGTGATGTTCGGGACCAGTACGCCCATCCGCAGCCACATCCGCCCGCGCATCCGCTTGTTCAGCGCGTTCGCCAGCATCAGCGCCAGCAGCAGCTGCGGGATCGTCGACACCACGAAGATGCCGATCGTGTTGAAGACGGCGTTCCAGAAGTAGTTGTCGCTGAGGATCTTGACGAAGTTGTCGAGGCCCACGAAGGTGTGCGTGTCAGCGCCCACCTCCCAGTCGTTCAGCGCCACGTATCCGGTGTAGATCAGCGGGAAGAGCCCGAAGATCCCGAAGATGACGAAGAACGGAGCGATGTAGACGTAGGGCGAGGCCTTGGTGTCCAGGCGGCTCCAGCGCGACGCGCGTACCAGGAAGGACGACGGCGAGCGGGGGGCCCGGCCCGGCTGCGGGGGCACTTCGGCCGAGTGTGCCGGAGTAGTGGTCGGCAGGCTCATGGTGACTCCAGGAAGCTCGGCGCCGGTGCGCGGCCGAGACCGCGCACCGGCGCTGGCTGGCTAAGCCGCTTACGCGGCCTTCTTGCCGTCGGCGACCGCCGTCGTCCAGGCGGCGTCGGACTTCTTCTGACCCTGCTCGACCGAGCGGAGCGCGTTCTCCACCGCCGTACGCACCGGGACGTTCTTCGCGCCCAGGTAGACCGGCTTGAGAGCCTTCGCGCTGGCGCCGTAGATGGTGCCGGTCGGCGCGTTGCTGAAGTAGTCGTTCACCGCGGCCTTGACCGCCGGGTCGTCCAGCGCCTGCGGCGAGGACGGCAGGTTGCCCTTCGACTTGAAGGCGGCGATCTGGCCGGCCGGGTTGGTCAGGAACTTGGCCAGCTCAGCGGCTTCCTTCTGGTGCTTGCTCTGCTTCGGCACGGACAGCCAGGAGCCGCCCCAGTTGCCGCCGCTGCCGGGGACCGTGGCGATGTCCCACTTGCCCTTGCCCGCGTCACCGTTCTGCGAGGTGATGTACCCGGTCATCCAGGCGGGGCAGGCGATGGTCGCGAACTGCGCGTTCTTGAAGCCCGCGTTCCACTGGTCGGTCCAGGCCTGGAGCTTGGCCGACAGGCCCGCCTCGAGGATCTTGTTCGAGATGTCCCAAGCCTTCCGGACGGCCGGGTTGGTGTCGGTCACGTACGCGTTCTTCGTGTCGAAGTACGTGTAGCCGGTGGTGTTGCCGGCCTCCTGCATCAGGATGCTGTTGTAGGTGTTCGTGACCGCGTCGATGAAGCCGGCCTTCGGCACCCTGGACTTGAACTGCTTGCCGACGTTGATGTAGTCGTCCCAGGTCGGCCAGAGCTTGGAGACCTCGTCGCGGTTGGTCGGCAGGCCGGCCTGCTTGAACAGGTCGGTGCGGTAGCACATCGCCATGCCGCCGACGTCGGTGCCGAGACCGATGAGCTTGCCGTCGTCGGTCTTGGCCGCCTCGTACTTCCAGGGCAGGAAGTTGCCGGACAGGTCCTTGGCGCCGTACTCGTTGAGGTCGACGAAGGCGGAGCCCTTCGACTTCATGTCGATGATCATGCCCTCTTCGATGGCGATCACGTCGCCGAGGCCGCTGCCGGCCGCGAGGCGCTGCGTCACCTGCTGGGTGTAGTCACCGAGCTGGCCGCCGGTGCCACGCTCCACGATCTTGATGTTCGGGTGCGCGGCCTGGTACTGCTTGTAGAGCTCCTCGTAACCGAAGTTGCCGAAGACGTCGACGTTCAGGGTGATCTGCTCGGTGCTCGAACCGGTGCCGTCCTTGTCGTCGCTACAGGCGGTCAGGCCGAGCGCTCCAATCGCAAGGACGGCGACCGCCGCGAGGGCGCGGCGGCGCGAGGTGACGCCCATCGATGACCCCTCTCAGGTCGTTTTCAGTGCAGGTGGGGGGTGGTGCAGACTGCCCGGGTTGTGGTCTGGACCACACCGCCGGGAGCGCTCCCATGAGATTGCCGTGACGTTACGGGGAAGTCAAGGGAGGGATGGGAGCGTTCCCAAGTTGTTATCCGGGTCTATCCCCGGCCGAGCAGCGCTTCCACGCTCAGCCGTGACGACGGCCTCCACCGACCGGGCTACGGCAAACGGGCCGAACGGCCCATGCCCGGGAGTGCACCGGGCAGTGGGCTCAGCGCGTACCTGCTAATGTCCGCCAACCTGAGAGGACAAGCGGTGCAGCTGACGACGGCTACGGCCGATTCGCGGGCCCACGAATCTCGGCCCAGCACGCCGGCGGGTGACTTCGCGGAGTTCGTGACCGCGCGGTCGGCCCGCCTGCTGCGCGTCGCGTACCTGCTCACCCGGGACTGGGCGCTGGCCGAGGATCTCCTGCAGTCCTCGCTGGCCAAAGCCTGGACGGCCTGGCGGCGTATCGAAGGCGATCCCGAGCCCTACGTCCGGCGGATCCTGGTGAACACGTACACGAGCTGGTGGCGGCGACGCTGGCACCACGAACGTCCCATCGGCGAGCTGCCCGAACAGGCCGCTCCGGACGAGCACCGCGGCTACGACGACCGCGACCAGCTCGCCCGCGCGCTCGGCCGGCTGCCCCGGCAGCAGCGCGCGGTCCTCGTCCTGCGCTACTACGAAGACCTCTCGGAGGCCCAGATCGCCGACGTGCTCGGCATCTCGCCGGGCACCGTCAAGAGCCACGCGGCCAAGGCCATCGCCAAACTCCGCGTCGACCCCGGGCTCACCGGTCTCCAACCGGACTCCGAGCCGCCCGCCGGCGCCGCCCGCCTCGCCGCCGTCCAGGACCGGATCCAGCACGCCCGCCAGCGTCGCATCGTCTCGATCGCCTCGGTGTGCGCGGTGGTCCTGGCGCTCGTCCTCGGGTACGCCATCAATCCGGCCCACAACGTGGTCCCCGCGCCGATCGCGTCCGCGACGTCGCGCCTGATCAACGGATTCCCCGAGTACGCCCTGGGCAACCGAGTCGTGGCGACCGGCACCGCGACGGACGAGACGACGCCGACGAAGCTGTCGTGGGTGGCCTCCACGAGCGACTTCTCCGTCTACATGCGCTGCCGGGCCTCGGCCGCGACGTACATCCGGGTCACCTTCGAGACCACCAGCGGCCAACTGGGCCAGATGGGGTGCGACGCCACTCCGGACGGTCCGCGTACGGGGATCGGCACGGCGATCGCCTGGCCGACCGAGAACGTGATGAACGCCGGGGTCACCGCCGGGGCGTACGTGGTCATGACCGTCAGCCTGGCGATCACCAAGCGCCCGGCCCCCGCCGATGTCGTCGTGGACGTCGCCGTCGGCGAACGGATGGCCTGGTCGGACTACCCGTTCCCGGCGAAGCCGAAGGTCCTGCAGGAGCTGGACTCCAACCGGCTCGACCAATCGCCCAAGGCGCTCGAACTCCGGCCGCCCGCCGCCGATGCGAGTCAGACCGTGAAGACAGTCGGCCTCACGTGGGGGACCCAATACAAGATCCACATAAGTCAGCGAGCGCCCGGCATACTCCGGCTGATGGTGGCCGGGGTGGAGGTGATGAGCTGCGGCAACTGGAGCTGGGAGACCGGCGGCTGCGGGTACACCCTCGATCCGAAGGACCCCGACCTGCTCGCCAAGCTTCCAGCCCTGAGGCCGGGCGAAGAGTTCGAGATCGCGATCGTGCCCGAACACGTCTCGGCGGACTGGGCGGCGTGGATCGCCCCGGAGGAATAACCCGGCAAACGGCCCGGAACTCCCTACAGTGGAGCCATGGACCAGGGCGCGTTCGGCGAGGCCGACCAGGGCGGCGTACGCCTGCCGGGGCGCCACCCGGGCGATCCGCTGCGCCAGATCTGGCGGCGCATCGCGTACGCCGTCCTGATCCTGGCCGCCGTCGTCGTCATCGTGATGCTCGACCGGGACGGCTACAAGGACGCGAACCGGCCCGAGCTGACCTGGCTGGGCGCGTTCTACTACGCCACCGTGACCCTGTCCACGACCGGCTACGGCGACATCGTTCCGGTCAGCGACGCCGCCCGCGTGGTGAACATCTTCCTGATCACGCCGCTGCGGGTGGCCTTCCTGGCGATCCTGGTCGGCACCACGTTCGAGGTGCTCACCCGGCGTACGCGAGAACAGCTGCGCCGTAGCCGCTGGAGGTCCACCTTGATCGAGCACACCATCGTCGTCGGGTACGGCACGAAGGGGCATACGGCGATCCAGACGCTGCTGGCCGACGGGTCGCCGAAGACGGCGTTCGTCGTCATCGAGCGTTCGACCAACCTGGCCGAGGAGGCCAACCGGGACGGCTTCGCGGTCGTCGTCGGTGACGCCACCCGCAGCAGCGTGCTGCGCAAGGCGGCGGTGGAGACGGCCGAGCGCGTCGTCGTCGCGACCGACCGGGACGACACCGCTGTGCTGGTCGCGTTGACCGTCCGCCAGATCAACCAGGGGTGCACCATCGTCGCCTCGGTCCGCCAGGCCGAGAACGAGCCGCTGCTGTTGCAGTCCGGGGTGGACGCCGTCATCACCACGTCCGAGGCGGCCGGCCGGCTGCTCGGGGTGGCCGCCCGCTCCCCCGCGATCAGCGAGGTCTTCAACGACCTGCTGATCCACGGCGCCGGTCTCGACCTGGTCGAACGCCCGGTCAAGCCGGAGGAGATCGGGCGTACCCTCCGCGAATGCGCGGAGCCGGTGATCGCCGTGCTCCGAGGCGGGCACGCACTGCCGTACGGCCAGGTCACCACGTTGCAGACCGCCGACCGGCTGGTCCTGGTCACCTCCCCCTGAGGGACGCCTGCCCGCCGCTTCCGCAAGATCGTCGGCCGCCGACGATCATCGCGCTCCAGCGTCCAAGATCGGCGGCCACCGACGATCAACGCGCTGTGAGCCCCACGAACGGCGGCAGCCGACGATCATGGCCGCGCCAACCCGCAAAATCGGCGGCCACCGACGATCACGACCGTGCGACCTGCGGATAATGCGAGCGTGACGATCGACGAGGAGTTGCTGCGCCGGTATCCGCGTACGGCGGGGCTCCGGGTCAATTTCGTGACCAGCCTGGACGGGGCGGCCGCCGTCGACGGGCTGTCGACCGGCCTGTCCAGCGTCGCCGACAAACAGGTCTTCCGGCTGCTCCGGATGACCTGCGACGCGCTGCTCGTCGGGGCCGGCACGCTGCGCGACGAGGATTACCGGCCGCTCACGCTCGACCCCGAACGACGGTCCTGGCGTCTGGCGTCCGGGCTTTCGGCGTATCCCCGCTTGGTGATCTTCAGCCGCATGCTGGCGCTGGACCCCGGGCATCGCGCCCTCCGCGAGGCTCCGGCCCGGCCCCTGGTGGTGACGCCCGCCGATCCGGGCGACCACCCGCTGCGCGAGGTCGCGGACGTGCTGGTCGCGGACCTGAGCGAGGCGCTGGCCCGGCTGCGCGCCGACGGGCTCACCCACCTGCTCTGCGAGGGCGGCCCGACCCTGCTCGGCGCGTTGACCAGCGCGGACCTGGTCGACGAGCTCTGCCTGACACTGTCGCCGGTGCTCACCGGGCCCGGCGCGACCCGGATGACCGTCGGCCCCGAGCATCCATCGAGACCAATGCGCCTGATCCACGCCATACCCGCTGACCAGGCACTTCTGCTCCGGTACCGTCGCGCGCATGATTGACCTGGGGGAGATCGGTCCCGAGGAGCCGCCCGCGCCCCGGCCACGCGTGGTCCGCGCCTGGCTCGCGCGGCACAAGCGGTGGGTCGCCGCCGGATCCGCGCTGTTCCTTCTCGCCATCAGCTTGTACGCCGTCCTCCCCGGCCTGCTCCGGAGAGAGCCGACGCCGCAACCGTCGCCCACGCCGATGAAACGGATCGAGGGCTTTCCCGAGTACGCCAACGGCGCCCGCGTGGTGGCCGCCGCCAGCGCTCCCCTCGCCGCGACCGAAGCAGCGCTGACCTGGACCGTGACCGAGTTGGGAGTCACTATTTTCGATCGCTGCGAGTTCCTCGCCGCGGACGGCACCCAGCTGAAGGCGCAGTTCATGGTCAGCGGCGACGTCTGGTGGGAGTCCAGCTGCGGACCGGACGGCGGGACCGGCGCGAGCCGCTACGGAGCCGAGGCGTGGACGACGCACGGGATCGAGATCGGCGACACGGTCCGGATCACGATGCGAATCGGCGGGGCCACCCGGTTCGACGCGGCGACGCAGAAGACGATCGACGCCGAGACGCCCCACGTCGGCACCATCGGCGTGGCGATCGGCGTACCGGTGCCGTTCGAGGAGTATCCGCTGCCGGCGCGGCCCAGCACGCTGCCCGTGTTACAGCTCCCGGTCAACGGCGACGGCGGCGACGGCTCCTCGCGGTCCTACCTGCGCAGCGACGCGGACGCGCTGGAACCGATCACGGTCGACCTCGTGTGGGGGTCGTACGACCTGTCGATGTCGTCCGCCACGCCCGGCGCCCTGCACGTGACCATCGACGGCGTCACCGTCACCGACTGCGAAATCTGGTCCTACGAGGGCGACAGCTGCGGGCTCGGCTGGACGATCGGCGACCCGCACGGCTTCGACTGGCAGTCCCAGATAACCGCGCGACCAGGGGAAACAGTGCGCCTGACCATCACGCCCACCCATGTCACCGGGCCGTGGGGCGTACGCATCACACGATCCTGACCTCCCCTGAACGGGGTCCCTCTCCTGTCGCGCACACGACTCGGCACCCTTGCGTACCGGGGTCTTGTCGCAGGATGCCGTTAGGGTCTGAGGGCGTGAGCTTCCCCGCGCACTCCCCCGGCGACCAGACCGGCCCCGGCAGTCCCGTCGGCCGCGTCCTCGGTACGCAGGACGCCAGCCCGCTGACCTTCTGGGTGGCCGTCGGCTCCGACGCCTACCTGCAGCTCGACGACGTCGTGGTGACCCAGCGCGACCTGCCCGATCGCGGCACCGTCACGATCTCCGGCGTCGTCACCGCCGTCCGCGCCCGGCACGAGGGCGCCGCGTTCGAGTCCGACGTCTTCGCCATCGCCGACGGCATGCTGCCCGCGATGGTGCAGGAGGCGGCCGAGATCACGGTGACCCGGGTCGAGCCCGAGATCTACGTGCCGCCCGCGCCGGGCGCGGTGGCGTACCGGGCGCACGGCGAGACCCGTGACGCCGCGCTGAGCTTCGACCGGATGCAGCGGCGGCTGCCGATCGGCATCGGCCGCGACGGCGCGCCGCTGTACCTCAACACCGACTTTCTCGACGGCAGCCGGGGCGCGCACGTCAGCATCTCCGGCATCTCCGGGGTCGCGACGAAGACGAGCTTCGCCACGTTCCTGCTCTACTCCATCTTCACCTCGGGCGTGCTGGGCTCGAAGGCGGAGTCGGCCAACACCAAGGCGCTCATCTTCAACGTCAAGGGCGAGGACCTGCTCTTCCTCGATCACGAGAACAACAGGCTCGACGAGCCGACCCGGGAGGCGTACCACAAGCTGGGCCTGGACGCGGGGGCGTTCAAGCAGGTCACGGTGTTCGCGCCGGCGCGGGCCGGGGACCCGTCCGGCAGCCCCGACGTGGCGAGCCGGCTGACCGGGGTCGACCCGTTCTACTGGACGCTGAGCGAGTTCACCGAGCAGCGCCTGCTGCCTTATGTCTTCGCCGACGCCGACGACGAGCGCCAGCAGTACACGATGGTCGTCCACGCGGTCGCCGCCCACCTCGCCCGCGAGGCGCAGCCGGCCGGGGGCGGGATCAGCCTGGACGGCACCCGGCTCGGCAGCTACGACGATTTCGTGGATTACATCGTCGAGCAGCTCAACGACGACGAGACCCGATCCACCTGGGCGGGCAGCTCGGTCGGGCTCGGCACGGTCAACGCCTTCGCCCGCCGCCTGATCTCCAGCAAGCGGGACCTGTCCCGGCTGATCCGCGGCGACCTGCCCGGCGGCCGGGCGCACCAGATCAGCACCGCCGACGCCGGTCAGGTGACCGTGGTCGACCTGCACAACCTGCCCGACCGGGCGCAGCGCTTCGTCGTCGGTGTGACGCTGAAGACGGAGTTCGAGCGCAAGGAGAAGGCGGGCACGGCCAAGCCGCTGCTGTTCGTGGTGCTGGACGAGCTGAACAAGTACGCACCCCGCGACGGCACGAGCCCGATCAAGGAGGTGCTGCTCGACATCGCCGAGCGCGGCCGGTCGCTGGGCGTGATCCTGATCGGCGCCCAGCAGACGGCGTCGGAGGTCGAGCGCCGGATCGTGTCCAACTCCGCGATCCGGGTGGTCGGCCGGCTCGACCCGGCCGAGGCCTCGCGACCCGAATACGGCTTCCTGCCGCCCACCCAGCGGCAGCGGGCGCTGCTCGCCAAACCGGGCACGATGTTCGTGGCGCAGCCGGAGATCCCGGTCCCGCTGGCCGTCGAGTTCCCGTTCCCAGCCTGGGCCACCCGGCCGTCCGAGGCGGGCGCGGCCCCCCGCGCCACGCTGGCCAGCATGGTCAGTGCGACCGACCCGTTCGCGGTGGTCGGCTCGACACGCGACGGTGGCATCGACGACGACGAGATCCCGTTCTAGCAGCCGGAGAGGGCTCTGCCGTGAAGATCCTGCACACCTCCGACTGGCACGTCGGGAAAGTCCTGAAAGGACAGCCGCGGGCCGAGGAACAGCTCACCGCGTTGGCCTCGGTCATCGAGGTCGCCCGCGGGGAGCGACCCGACCTGATCATCGTCGCGGGCGACCTGTTCGACACCGCCGCTCCGACGCCCGAGGCCCAGAAGATCGTCTACCGGGCGCTGGCAGCGCTCCGGCGACTCGCCGAGATCGTGGTGATCGCCGGCAACCACGACAACGGGCCGGCGCTGGACGCCCTGCGGGTGTTCGCCGAGTCGGAGAACCTGCACCTGCGCGGCCGGGTCTCCGACAAACCGGCGGACCACCTGATCACCGGGGTGACCCCGGGCGGCGAGCCGTGGCGCTGCATCGCGCTGCCCTTCCTCTCCCAGCGGTACGCCGTCCGCGCGCTCGACATGTTCGAGCTGACCCAGGCCGAGGCGCACAGCACGTACGCCGACCACCTGTCGCGCCTGCTCGAGGCGATCGCGGCGGAGAGCTTCACCGACCCGAGCGCGGTCAACCTGGTCACCGCGCACCTGACCGTCGTCGGCGCGGCGATGGGCGGCGGCGAGCGGGAGGCGCACACGATCCTCGGCTACGCCGTCCCCTCGACGGTGTTCCCGCCGAACACGCACTACGTGGCGTTGGGCCATCTGCACCGGGCGCAGACGCTCCCCGGGCACTGCCCGGTCCGCTACAGCGGCAGCCCGTTGCCGGTCGACTTCGGCGAGGAGGAGAACCCGCCGTCGGTGACGATCGTCGAGGCCACCGCCGACACCACGGCGCTCGTCCGGGAGGTTCCGCTGCCGTCCGGGCGGCGGCTGCGTACGCTGCGGGGCACCCTGGAGCAACTGTCCGAGATGGACCCGGGCGACGACTGGCTGCGCGTCGTGGTGAGCGAGAAGCCGCGCGCCGGGCTGCGCGAGCAGGTGCAGGAGATGCTGCCGCGCGCCCTGGATATCCGGATCGATCCGGCGATGCTGGAGACGAAGCACCCCGACCGGCCGGCTCGGGCCGAACGGTCACCGGTCGCGTTGTTCGCCGACTACCTGGCCGACCGTGGTCATGACGACCCCGCCACTCAGAAGCTCTTCGAGGAGCTTTACCAGGAGGTGAGCTGAGTGCGCCCGCTCCGGCTGGACCTGCGCGGTTTCGCGATCTTCCGCGAGCACACCGTCATCGACCTGACCGACGCCGACTTCTTCGCGCTGGTCGGCCCGACCGGCTCGGGGAAGTCCACCATCCTCGACGCGATCTGCTTCTCGCTCTACGGCCAGGTGCCGCGCTGGAGCGGCAAGACCGTCGTGAACGCCCTCGCGCCGTCCGGAATCGAGGCGGCGGTTCGGATGATCTTCGAGTCCGGCGGCCGCCGCTACGCCGTGACCCGGGTCGTCCGGCGGGACGGCAAGGGCCGGGTCGCCACGAAGCAGGCGGGGCTGCAACTGCTGCCGCCGACGTTCAACGTGGCCGTGCTCGACGGGGACGAACCCGTCGAAGAGCTGGGCCAGACCCTCGCCGGTACGCCCGTCGAACTGGACGCGGCCGTGGCCGACGTCGTCGGGCTGCCCTACGACCAGTTCATCAAGTGCGTCCTGCTGCCGCAGGGCGAGTTCGCGGCGTTCCTGCACGCCAAGCCGGCCGAGCGCCAGGAGATCCTGGTGAAGCTGCTCGGGCTGGAGGTCTACGAGCAGATCCGCGAGAAGGCCGCCGAGCGGGACAAGGCCGCCGCCCATCAGCTCTCGGCGACCGAACGGCTGCTCGCCGACCTCGCCGCCGAGTCCGACGACGGACTGCTGGCCGCCGCGCAGGAGCGGGTGGACGCCGTCGAAGCGCTCGCCGCCCGGGTGGTGGCCGAGGCGCCGGGGTTGTCCGCCCTCGACGCCCAACGCCGGGCGGCGGTCGAAGCGCTGGCCGTGGTGGACGGGCGGCTCACCGCGCTCGGCCGCATCGCCGCACCCGCCGACGCCGGGGCGTTGGCGACGGCTGGGCAACAGGCCAAGGCCCGGCTCGCCGGTGTCGCGGACGAGCTGACCGCGGCCGAGGAGCACGAGGAGAAGGCGCGCGCTCGCCTCGACGCGACCGTCGATCCGGCCGACGTAAAGCGCACGCTGGACGGGCTCGCCCGGCTCGCCGCGCTGCGCGCCCGGCAGGGCGACGGGGCGACCGCCTTGACGCAGGCCGACAAGGCGCACACGGCCTCGATGCGTACGGTGGAGCAGGCGACGAAGCTGGCGAAGGGCAAGGCCGACGAGGTCGTCCACGCCCAGCACGCACTGGAGGAGGCGCGCAACACCGACCGGGTGGCGGTGCTGCGGCCGTTGCTCCAGGTCGGGCACGCCTGCCCGGTCTGCGAGCAGTCGGTAGCCACGTTGCCCGCACAGCGCGAGGTCGGGGCGACCGTCGCCGCCCAGGATCGGCTGAAGCGCGTACGCGCCGAGGCGGAGAAGGCCGACCGTGATCGGCAGACCGCGGACGACGCCGCGCGGGAGACCGATCGCCGGCTGGCCTCCATCCGCGCCCGCAAGGAACAGCTCGACCAGGAGATCGCTCAGCTGGCCGAGGTGCTCGCCGGGGCTCCCGAGGAGGCGGAGCTGCACGCCCAACTCGCCGCGCACGCGCAGGCGAAGCAGGCGCTGGACCGGGCCGGGGCGGCGCGGCGCCGTGCGATGGAACAGCAGCGCGCCGCCTTGGCCGAGGTGCAGCGGGTCGACGACCGGCTGCGGGCCGCCTGGCGGATCTTCGACACCGCCCGCGACTCGGTCGCCTCCGTGGTGCCGGGCGGACCGGTCGTCGCCCCGCCGCCGGTCGACCGTGAGGACCTGCAGGCGGCCTGGGCCGGGCTCGCCGAGTGGGCGAAACAGGCCGGTCAACAGCTCACCGCGCTGCGGACGGAGGCCGATCAGGCCGCCCGGGAGGCCACCGCCAGCGAGGAGACGGTGCTCGACCGGATCCGGGACTGGTTCGACGAGGCCGAGGTCGCGATGCCGCGCGAGATCGCCGGGCTCGACCGCGCGGTCACCGTCGCCGTCGAGCGCGCCGCCGCCGCCCGCGACAAGATCCTGGACGCTCGCAAGCGGGCCGACGATCTGCGGAAGCAGCGCAAGCAGATCGAGACCGAGCGAGCCGTCGCGGCGACGCTGGCCCAGCACCTGAAGGCCAACAACTTCGAGGCGTGGCTGCTCGAAGAGGCACTGGACGCCCTGGTCGCGGGCGCCTCGGAGATCCTCCGGGAGCTGTCGGCCGGGCAGTACGACCTGATGCACCGCAATCGTGAGTTCTTCGTGGTCGATCATCACGACGCCGGGCTCACCCGCCCGGTGCGTACGCTGTCCGGCGGGGAGACCTTCCAGGCTTCGCTGGCCCTGGCGCTCAGTCTGGCCGATCAACTGGCCGGGATGGCGCACGCGGCCAGCCTGGATTCCATCCTGCTGGACGAGGGGTTCGGCACGCTCGACTCGTCCACACTGGACGTAGTCGCGGCGACGCTGGAGAATCTCGCCGCCCGGGGCGATCGGATGGTGGGTGTGGTGACGCATGTGGCCGCGCTCGCCGAACGCATTCCGGTCCGTTTCGAGGTACGCAAAGACGCCCGCACCGCCCGAGTGGACAGGATAGGGTAGAAATCTGGCTATGAGCTTCCACGTCGATGCATGGGACCCGTCCTACGGCGCCAGCCTCGACGCGTCCGCCCCTGGTCCGGCCGACGGACTCGACGTCGAGGTCGAGCTGCCCGCTGAGCAGTGGCGACCGCTCGACGCCCCGGCCGGGCTGAAGCCGCCGGCGACCGTGCTGATGGTCGACGGCGTACGCCGGATCGACGCCCGGATCTGGACGGCCGGGATCGGCGGCACCCCGCCGTCCCCCGGGCTGGCCTGTTCGTACGCCGCCGGGGTCGTCCGCTGCGCCACCGGGACCGCGACCGTCGCCGCCGCCACCGTCGAACGCTCGATCTTCACCTCCGCCGCCGATCAATCCGATGTAGACGCCGGGACCACGGTGCGCTACAAGACCGTCCGCATCGAGGGCGCGCAGGACGCCGACCTGATGGCGGCGATGCAGACCGCCTTGATGCAGCTGGAGCAGCGGACGACCACGGACGTGCTCGCCACCCTCAGCGGGGGCGACGAACTGGTCGTGGTCGACGGCCCACTACGTGGACCGGGCGCGCCGCCTCGCGTCATCGGGTACGCCAAGACCCAGCAGAAGCAGTACCTGCCCGACCATCTGCTCCCGGTAGTCGGAGCGCTGTCTCCCGGGCAGCGCACGCCGGTCTTCCGCATCGGCGGGCGCTGGAGCCGATACACCTGGTACCTGCGTCAGCCGGGCGGCATCCCGATCCCGTGGTCGGGCGTCGTCCGCCTGGAATGCTCGGCCGAACTGGCCCCGGCGCAGGCGATCGAGCTGGCCGAGTTGTCCTGCGTCACCCTCCCCCGGTACGCCTCCAGTGCCGTCAAGGATCCGCGCGCACCCCAGCAGCTCGTCCCGATCGGAGGGCTCGAACAGCGGCTGCGCCGGATGCTCGGCGACACCAAGCTCCTCCAGCGGGCCCTGGCGGCTGCGTCCGCGCGGACGTGACCAGGCACAATACAAAGGTGCTAGAGAGACGGCTGGACCTGCCCGCGAGGTACGACTTCGCGGGCACCCTGGGTCAGCTGTCCATGGGCACCCATGATCCGTGCCGCCGGTTCATCGACGGCGTGTTCTGGCACGCCGCGCGTACGCCGGACGGCCCGGGTTCACTGGGGCTGCATCGGGACGGCCGGGCCGAGGCGTACGGGCCGGGCGCGGAGTGGCTGCTCGACCGGGCTGACGCCGTCTTCGGCCTACGGGACGATCTGGGCGAGTTCCGGGCACTGGCTCAAACCCATCCGGTCGTCGCCGACTTGGCGCACCGGCATGGGGGTCTCCGGCTGCCGGCGACCGGGCAGGTCTTCCCCCACCTCCTCCGCGCGGTATGCGAACAGAAGGTCACCGGCAAGGAGGCGTACCAGGCGTACTCCGCGATCGTGCGGCGCTTCCGGGAGCCCGCGCCAGGCCCGCATCCGACCTTGCTGCTGCCGCCGTCGGCGGAGCAGGTCGGCTCACTGCGCTACTACGACCTCCACCCGCTCGGGCTGGAGCAACGGCGGGCGGACACGTTGCTGCGCGCCGCGCGTACGCCGTGGCCCGACCGCGAGCCGGAGGCGACCGCTCGCCGGATGCTGGCCCTGGTGGGGATCGGGCCGTGGACGGTCGCGGAGGTCATGCGCAACGCGCACGGAGATCCGGACGCCGTCAGCGTCGGCGACTACCACATCAAGAACCAGGTGGCCTGGGCGCTGGCCGGGGAACCCCGCGCGACCGACGAACGGATGCTGGAGCTGCTCGAACCGTTCCGCGGCCATCGCGGGCGCGTCTGCCAGCTGCTGACCCGGGCCGGGATCGGCGCGCCGAGGTACGGTCCCCGCGCGCCGATCCGCTCCTTCCGCAGCTACTGACCGCCTCGCTCGCTGTTCGCCAGCTCGCTCTCCAGACGGTGATCGTCGGCAGCCGACGATCACCGCCCTAATGCCGCGATGAACGGCGGCAGCCGACGATCAACGCGGCGCGCACCTTCAACAACGGCGGCAGCCGACGATCAACGCGCCATTGGCCCCACGATCGTCGGCCGCCGACGATCACGAGCGCACGGATCCCCAAGATCGTCGGCAGCCGACGATCACCGCCCTAGAACCGCGAAGAACGGCGGCAGCCGACGATCATGACCGAATAGCCGCCCGTACGGGAACCGCCGCCAGGTCGGTCCGGCGACGCAGCAGCCACCCCCGCAACCCCAGGCAGGCGACGCCCGCGATCACCCCGAAGACGGCGCCGCCGAGCCAGATGAGCAGCGACCCGGCGAGGAGCGAAGCGACGAGCGGGGCCGCGACGGCGGCCAAGCCCTGCGTACCGCCCCACACTCCGAAGTAGACACCGCGGAGGTGTTCCGGCGCGATCATCGCGACCACCCCGGGGGCGGCGGTGAGGAAGGCGACCTCGCCGGCGACCCACAGCGGGATCGTGAGCGCGGCCTCGCCGAGCGAGCCGGACAGGCCGGTCAGGGCCAGCCCGATGCCGACCATCCCCGCGCCGAGCGCACACACCACCAACGCCGGCGTACGCAGCAGCCACTGCTGGAACAGCAGCTGGACGACGACCACCACGAGCGGGTCGAGCGCCAGGAGCAGGCCGTAGTCCAGGGGTGTCGCGCCGACCGAGCTGAACACGATCGGCAGGCTCACCATGCTCTGCATGTGGACCGAGTAGAACACCGCCGTGATCGCCGTGAAGCCGATCAGCGCGGGGTCTCGCAGCGCCGCCCCGAAGCCGACGTTGCGTGCGGACGTGCTGGACGACGCGGGCAGCCGGAGGGCCAGAAGTCCGAAGAGGACGTTGACGGCCGCGTTCACCAGGAACAGCACGAAGAAAGCACGTGAGGCGAGCAGCCCGCCCAGGACGCAGGCGACCATGCGACTGACGTTCATCACGAGGTAGAGCAGGCCGAGCGCCCGTTTCCGGTGGTCGCCCGGGACCACGTCGGTCAGGAACGCCTGTACCGCCGGGCGGTAGAGGTCGAAGGTGAGCCCGGTCGCGAAGGCCAGCCCGGCTGTCCACAGCAGACCCTGTGCCCCACCGATCGCCACGTACGCCGCCGCCGCCCCGAAAGCGCTGGAGACGATCACGAGGCGGCGGCCGAGCCGGTCGGCGAGCCAGCCGCCGAGCGGCATCGACAGCGTCCAGCCCAACCCGAACGCGGTCATCACGACGGCCGCCTGAGCCGCGGTGAAGTGCCGGTCGGCGACCAGCCAGAAGGTCAGGAACGGCACGGCGAAGAAGCCGAGCCGGGCCAGCCCGACGCCGCTCATCAAGCCCCAGAACGCGCGCGGAAGGCCGCCGAACCGGCGCTGCCACCATCCCATCAGACCTCGACCTCGATCTCGTACCGCTCGGTGACGAGGTCCATCAGCGCCAGCACTTCCTGCGGCGTGTCGCCGTGCAGCCAGGCGTACCCGGCCAGGCCGCCCCACTGTCCCGAGCCGGTCAGCCCGCCCTCGCCGCCGACCTGCGTCACGACGCTCGCGTCGACCACGCCCGGCTGCCGCAGCACCTCGTCCCGGCTCGCGATGTGCACGACCCGGCCCGGCGGGACATACGGCCCGGCCCAGCCCCAGACTCCGGGTTCCGGGCGAGGCTCGACCCGCACCGGCTCACCGGCCCCGAACTGTCCGAGCATCTCCGGCACGTTCACGTGGTACGCGTGGAGCAGCGCGTGTTGAATGCCGCCCCCGCCCGGCCGCGCGGCGATCTCCCCGAGCAGCCAGCGGCCTTCGGTGTCGAGGTAGATCTCGGCGTGTGTGAAGCCGTCGTGGATGCCGAGCGCGCGAGCGGCCTGTTCGGCCAGTTCGGCGACCGCCATGCCCTCCGGCGACGTCGGGTCGAGCAGGACCGAGCCGAGCGTGCCGCCCATGCCGCGAAGGGGCGGGACGTTGTAGCGGCCCGGGATCTGGTAGACGGAGTCGCCACCGGCCCAGAACGCGTCGCAGTGGTACTCGTTGCGGATTCGCACGAACTGTTCCACGACGAAGCCACCCTGGTCGTCGAGCGGCCGGAAGGCCGGCTCGGCCCGGAAGAACGCCGAGGCGTCCAGCCGCCGGGTGAAGATCTCCGCCCGCATCCGCTCCAGATCGCGACGGTCGCGGATGACGTGGGTGTTGGTCGAGCCGAAACCGGTGAGCGGCTTGACGACGACCGGAAAGCCGCCGAGTTCAGCGGCTGCCGCCGGGATCTCCGCGGCCTCGTGGACGACGCGGTGCGCCGCGACGGGTACGCCTGCCGCGTGCAGGACGGACTTCATGACGGCCTTGTCGGTGAACCGGACCGCCTCGGCGGTCGGCTGACCGGGCAGGCTCATCAGGTCGCGAAGGAAGCCGGCGGCGACCATCGCCCCCTCCCACAGCGTGGCGACGGCGTCGACCCGGCCGCGCAGGTCCCGGGCCAGCCCTGCCAGCTCGGTGAAGTCGGTCCAGTGGGTCACCGACCGGATCGGATAAGGCGGGTTCTGCGCGGCGCGCAGCGCGACGTTCGGCTTGGACAGGCAGACGATCACCTCGTGACCGGCGGCCAGCAGAGCCTGCTCCATCACCGCGGTGTGGTTGGACAGGACGAGCACCCTCATCGGTTCTCCCTCGCAGTTGGCACGTTCAGGGCAACCGCTAAAACATAATATGTTTTTGAGGATGAATGCCTCCCCCGTTCGTACACATGTTCGGGTAAGCTGAACGCTTCCGTTGCGGGACTTGGGGGGATACGCCTTGCTCTATGTGACGAGCGCCGTCCGGACACATGTCGTGCCGAAGGGAGCGATGCGGCGGCTGGCGTTGCGGTTCCCCGGAACGCTCACCGCGACCTGGTGGCCGGAGTCGGAGCGGCCGCTGCTGGTCGCCGAGGTCGAGGACCCGATCCTGGCCCGGCTGCGCCCGTGGTTCGCCCGGCAGCTCGACGACCACCTGGAGATCCCCCGCCACCCCGACGCCCACGTACGCTCGGGGCTGCGGCAGGCGTACCTCCATATCGGACACACGAGGGTCGGCCGGGCGGTGCTGGCCGAACGCCGCTGGCTGGCCGAGCCGTCGTGCACGGTGGGACTGCTGTCCAGCGGACTGACCAGCGACCGCTGGACGGTCGGGGCGCAGTTCGCGGTGCTGCTCGACCTCGGGCACGCGCTCGCCGCCGACGTGCCGATCTGCTGACCGGGCTGCCGGCTACGCAGCCGGCTCAGTCGGCGGCTTGGCGGTTCTTGAGGTCGTCCATCATCTCGACGTACTCCCGGCGTACCTCGTCGGGGTCGAGCGGGGCCTCGCGGTCCAGCCGCCACAACATCATCTCGATGAGAGCGTTGAGGTTGCGTCCCTCAAGCTCGGCCCGGGCCACCAACCGGGCCATGAGCCGGGGCGGCAGGCTGATCGAGGTGACTTCCTTCGCCTTGTCGCGGGCGGGCAGTTCGCCGGGCAGGTGGCGGGCCAACGCCTCGTCCAATGTGGGCGGCAGGCCGCGCTGTTCCAGCGCCTGCGGCGCGGATTCCGCGTACATGCGGGCCAGCTGTGCGCCCTTGCGACGGCGGAGGACGCCGAGCGCCTCGTCGTCGGTCACCGGGCCCCGCCCCGACTCGTACGCCAGCGCGCCGGTCTCGCCGGGCAGCGCCGACCCGTCCGGCACGGCCACGATGTACCGGGGATCGAGCGAGGTCGGATCGCCCGGCTTCAGCTGAACCTTGCGATACCCCTTGGCACGTTCCCCGTCCGCCATGCGGTCCATCCTATTCCCGTGATCATTGCGCCAGCCATGCTGCTTCACTCAGCGAGATGTCCGCCGAAACAGCATGGCTGGCGCAATGATCAGGCATTCCCGCGCTCTGTCGGACCTGGGTGGTTGACTGGGGCCTATGAGACTGCCGCTCACGCCGCCGCTGGAGCCCATGCTCGCCACCGCCGTCCCGGACATCCCGCTGGCCGAGGGGATGAGCTACGAACCCAAGTGGGACGGCTTCCGTTGCATCGTGTTCCGCGACGGCGACGAAGTCGCCCTGGCGAGCCGGGGCGGCAAGGATTTCACGCGCTACTTCCCCGAGGTCATCGAGCAGGTCAAGGCTCAGCTGCCGGAACGCGTAGTGATCGACTGCGAGCTGGTCGTCATCCGGCGCGAGGAGGGCAGGCTCCCCCGGCTGGACTTCGAGCTGCTCGCCCAGCGCATCCACCCCGCCGCCAGCCGCGTCCGCAAGCTCGCCGAACAGACGCCGGCCGAGATGGTCGCCTTCGACCTGCTCGCCATCGACGACGAAGACCTCACCCAGACGCCCTTCCCGCAGCGCCGGGCCCGGCTGGCAGCCGCGCTTTCGGGCGTACGCCCACCGGTGCACGTCACGCCGCTGACGACCGACGCCGAGACGGCCCGCCGCTGGTTCGTCGACTTCGAGGGAGCCGGGCTCGACGGCCTGATCGCCAAGTCGGCCGATCTGCTCTACGTGCCGAACAAGCGGCTCATGCGCAAGATCAAGCACGCCCGGACGCTGGACGCGGTCGTCGCCGGGTTCCGCTGGCACAAGTCCGGCCCGATCGTGGGATCGCTGCTGCTCGGGCTCTACGACGACGACGGCCTGCTGCATTCGATCGGGGTGACCTCGGCGTTCTCCGCCGCACGCCGCAAGGAGTTGCTCGACGAGATCGCCGAGCTGCGCGACCCGGCCGAGCACCCGTGGCTCGACCCGAAGGAGGGTCAGCGTCTGCCGTCCGCGCCGAACCGGTGGAACTCGACCAAGGACACCTCGTGGGAACCGCTCGCCCCCACCTGGGTGGTCGAGGTCGGCTTCGACGCGATGGAGGGCGACCGGTTGCGGCACACCGGGCAGTTCGTGCGCTGGCGGCCCGAGCGTGACCCGCGTTCCTGCACCTACGAGCAGCTCGACCGGCCGATCAGGCTGGACGTCGAAGAGGTGCTCGCGGGCGGCAAGTAGGCTCACGGGGTCGACGTCGATCACGCGGGAGGACTTCACGTGCGCCGGATCGTGCTGTTGGTGGTGGCCGCGCTGTTCTCAGCCGCCTGCTTCCTGCCTGGCGGGCTGGGCGGCTCTGACGAGGGCGCCGCGCCGTCGCCGACGAAGGACGGCATCTGGACGCCGTGCACCGACGAGGCGCGCAAGATCTATCCGCAGGCCTCGCGGAGCTTCCAATACCACTGCGCCAAGGTCGACGTCCCGAAGGACTGGGCGAAGCCGGACGGCCCGAAGATCCAGATCTCGCTGATCCGGGCCCGCATCGGCAGCCAGTCCGACCGCATCGGGTCGCTGCTGGTCAACCCGGGCGGCCCGGGTGGGTCCGGAGTGGACACTGCGGTCTACCTGACCAACGCGCTGCCGGTGTCGGTGCTGCGACGGTTCGACCTGGTCGGCTTCGACCCGCGCGGGGTCGGCCGTTCCGCCCCGGTCAAGTGCATGTCCGACGAGGACCTCGACGCGTCGTTCGGCTCCGAGCCCGACCCCGTCGAGCAGGCGCAGTTCGACCAGATCGTGACGCTGACCAAACAGATGGACGCCGGCTGCAAGGCGAAGTACGGCGACGATCTGAAGCTCTACGGCACGGTGCAGGCGGCCAAGGACATCGACGCCATTCGGCAGGCCGTCGGCGACGACAAGCTGACCTACCTGGGCTACTCCTACGGCACCCTGCTCGGCGCGACGTACGCCCAGCTCTTCCCGAAGAACATCCGGGCGATGGTGCTCGACGGCGCGGTCGATCCGACGATGAGTTCGGTCGAGGCGAGCGAGTCCCAGGCCAAGGGGTTCGAGCGCGCTTTCAGCAACTTCGACGCGTGGTGCAAGGACCACACCTCCCGCTGCCCGATCGCACCGGACGCACGGGGCGCCATCACCAAGGCGCTGGACCAGGCGCGGGCCAACCCCGTGACCTACGAGGGCCGCAAGGCGACCTCGGGCTGGGTGTTCTACGCCGTCATCTCGGCCCTCTACACCCAGGACCGCTGGACCGATCTGGCCGACGCCATCGACTCGCTGCACGACGGGGACGCCGAAGCGGTGTTCGAGCTGGCCGACGCGTACGCCGAGCGCACACCCGGCGGCAGCTACAGCAACCTCTTCGACGCCAACGCGGCGGTGAACTGCACCGACGACGACTCGCCGCCGAGCGTGAGCCAGATCCGGACCCTCCAGTCGCAGTGGCGCGAGAAGTACCCGCTGTTCGGGGCGCCGCTGGCGATCGGCTCGCTGACCTGCTCGGTGTGGTCGGGCGGGCGTGACCCGGTCCCGACCGGCAAGGCGAACGGCGCGCCGCCCATCGTCGTGGTGGGCACGAAGGGCGACCCGGCCACCCCCTACGAGCAGACTCCGGCGCTGGCGAACATGCTGGGTGTCGGGCACGTGCTGACCTGGGAGGGCGAGGGGCACACGGCGTACCCGGAGACCTCGTGCATCTCGTCGGCGGTCAACGCGTACCTGATCGACCTGACCGTCCCCGCCGAAGGCAAAACCTGCCCCGCCTGACCCGCCCCTCCCCTGTCCGTTCTGGTTGATCATGAACTTACGGTCGTGCTCGACGGCGTGTCGGCGAACCTAGGCCCGTGATCAACTCCCCAAGTCAATGATCAACGAGGCGTGAGCCGGCTCGTCAGGTCCCGTACGCGTTGACGGGCCAGTCGCGCCCGTCGTTCGGAGTCGACGACGGCGTAGCGCAGACGCTGGCCCACGCGCGGCGAAGGGCACTCGGACGGTTCGTAGCCCAGGGCGGTCAACCGGCTCCGGAGGACCGCCTCGCACAGGGCGATCTCGTCGGCCGTGAGCCGGGTCCGCCAGGACCCGGCGCGGGCCTGGCCCACCGGCTGGTGCGTACGCGAATGCCACGGTTTCTCCGCAGGCACGGCGTCGGCGGCGATCTCCGACGGCCGGGTCATCGCGGGGTCGAACTCCTCCCCGAGGAAGGCGCACAGGTCTCGCAGCGCTCGGTCGGGGTCGGCGACGAGGTCTTCGTACCGCAGCTCGTAATACGCGTCAGCTGGCAGGGTTCGGGCCGCCCGCTGGGCACAGTCGACGGCGTACGCCCACTGGGCGGCCAGCGAGGCGATGTCCTTGCGGGTCTGCCACGGCATCTCCTTGAGCGAGGCGCAGCAGTCCCGGCCGTCGCGGACGATCGTGATCAGCTGCGCCGTCGGGAAGAGCCGCCGGATCATGTCCACGTTGTTCAGGTACGCCGGCCGCTTGTCGCCCCAACGCGGCTTGCCGAACCGTTCCGCGTACGCCCGCAGCACGATCGCGAAGAGGCCGCCGAGGTCGCCGGGACCGTCGGCGAGCCGAGCGCGGATGTCGTCGGCGTCGAGTCCCAGGTCCCCGAACTTGGACTGCGGCCGGTCGACGATCCAGCCGGCGAGCTTCTCCCGGGACGAGCGCAGGCGAAGGTCGCCGAACGTACGCCGGGCCAGGTAGCCGGGCAGCACGAAGCGGTTCTCCGGCGGGATCGCGATCCGGGGATGCCGGTGCAGCATGAGCTGCACCATCGTGGTGCCCGAACGAGGACAGCCCATGACGAAAATCGGACGTTCCGCATCTTTGTCGGCCATTGCCCACGAATTGTGGGCGATGGCCGTCAGCAGTCACTGGAAGCGCGCCCGATCCTCGTTCACAAAATGTTCAAGACTCACTCGGACGGGGTGCGCGCACGACTAGGTTGCACGCGCATCGGCTCCCCCGGCATCTTCGGGTAATCCGGCGGATACGGCTGTTCGACCGGGTCGGCCGCCCACCACTCCATGAGGGTCTCCAGCCCGAAAACCTCACCCTCGCGGTCGGCCCACGGATCGCCCGTCGCCGCCAGCCGCTTCGGCACGGTACGCAGATCGAAGTCGTTCGGGTCGACGTCGCGCAGCTCGTCCCAGCCGACCGGGGCGCTCGCGGTCGCCCTTTCGTTGGCCCGCAACGAGTACGCAGCCGCGATGGTCCGGTCGCGGGACATCTGGTTGAAGTCGATGAAGATGCGTTCGCCGCGCTCTTCCTTCCACCACGCCATCGTCACGCGCTCGGGATGCCGCCGCTCCAGCTCCCGGCCGAAGGCGATGGCGGCGTGCCGGGCCTCGATGAAGTCCCACTCCGGGCGTACGCGGACGAACAGGTGGATGCCCCGCCCGCCGGAAGTCTTCGGGTACGCCGTCAACCCCGCCTCGGCGAACAGCTCGCGAGCCAGGAAGGCCACCTCGACGGCGTCGGAGAAGTCCGTCCCCGGCTGGGGATCGAGGTCGATCCGCAGCTCGTCCGGATGGTCCGGGCGCTGTCCGCGTACCGGCCAGGGGTGGAACACGATCGTGCCCATCTGCGCCGCCCACGCCAGGTGCGCCGGCTCGGTCGGGCACAGCTCGATGGCCTTGCGCCCGCTCGGGAAGGTGATCTGGGCGGTCGTCAGCCAGTCGGGCACACCCCGCTCGGGTACGCGCTTCTGATAGAACGCCTCACCGGTGATCCCGTCGGGGAACCGCTGCAACGTCGTCGGCCGGTCGCCGACCGCGCGCAGCATCGCCTCCCCGACGGCCAGGTAATACTCGAAGACGTCCCGCTTGGTGTAGCCCCGCGAGGGAAAGATGATCTTGTCGGGACTGCTGAGTCTTACGGATCGCTTACCGACCTCATACGTCTGCGCCTCGGCCTTGGGCATACGGCGACGCTACCCCGTACCGTGAAGGCATGGAGAAGATCTCGGAGGACGAGTGGCGTGTCCGGCTGAGCCCGGCGGAGTATCGCGTGCTCCGTGAGGCCGGCACCGAACCCGCCTTCACCGGCGAATACGTCGACACCAAGACCAAGGGCGTCTACCGCTGCCGCGCCTGCGGAGCGGAACTGTTCAGCAGCGACACGAAGTTCGACAGCCACTGTGGCTGGCCGTCCTTCTACGACCCGAAGGACGCCGCGGTCACCCTGCTGGAGGACCGCTCGCTCGGCATGGTGCGGATCGAGGTGCGCTGCGCGAACTGCGACTCCCACCTCGGGCACGTCTTCGAGGGCGAGGGCTACCCGACGCCGACCGACCAGCGGTACTGCATCAACTCGATCAGCCTGACGCTGGAACCGGAACAGCGGGCCTAGCGCGTCTCGTCGCCGATCCGCTCATCCGGCGACCGCCCACGCCCGGTCGCGGGCCGAGGTGATCAGCGCCAGGATCTCGTCGACCGGCCCGACATAGCGCAGCACGATCATCGAAGTCACGGGGCGGCGGCCGACCGCGGCGGCGACGGTGTCCCACGGTCGCGGAAACTCGCCGAACGCGACCGAGCCGACGTCGTCACCGTGGCGCCGGACCACCGGCGGCAGCAGCAGGTCGAAGGTCATCGCACACACCTGGGGGCGACGCCCGCCGATCGCGACGATCACCTGGCGCTCCGTGATCGTGTACCTGGTGCTGAGTAGGGACACACCACGGACAAGCGGGTGGCCCAGTGTCACCCCGATGCCGATGACCAGGGACACGACCCGCCACTCGAAGCGCACCGCGGAGAGGAAGGTCCGCTCGTTGAGGTAGTCCACGATGAACCAGACGTTCACCGCGATCCACACCACCCCGATCAGCGCGATCAGCCAGTCGGACCGTTCGATGAAGAAGTACCGGTCGGGCTCTCCCCGCCACAGCACGCGATCCCCGTTCTGTTCCGTCACAGGCGAAGTATGGTGCACCTCCGCCGATCGCGCTGTACGCGCCGACGCCGCGGCGTGATCACGCCATCCAAGGGGACAGCGGCGGCGGTGGAGCCGGCGGAGCGACGGGAGCGGGCGGAGCCGAAGGCCGTCCGACGCGGTCCAGGACAGCGCCGACGACGACGCCGATCAGGATCGCGATCGAAGCGACCAGGTAGTACGACACCCACGACTTGACGCCTTCGAGGGCCAGCGCGGTGTTGCCGAACACGACGACCAAGGTCGCGAGCACGGTGCCGAGGACGCCGCCGCGCCCAGTGGCAGCGCTGATCCCGGCGAGCAGGACGACCGCGGCCGCGCTGAGGAGGCGGCCACCGTCACCGGCGGGCGAGGCGAACCCGACGTAGCTGATGAACATCACGCCGGCGAGGCCGGCGACCAGGCTCGACAGGGCGAAGCTGCCGATCGCCCGCAGGACCCGCGAGCCGAACGTGGCGGAGTCGCGGGGCAGCCCGGTGGCGAGGAAGACGACGGCGCCGATCACCGAGCCGAGGACGAAGACGGCGGCCCAGATCGCGACCACCCACACCTCGGCCCGCCCCGTGCCGGGAACGACCAACCCTTGGGCGTCGGACAGCCCAAAGGACACCGCTTCGGCGATCCCGAGCCCGCCGATCGAGACGGCCCACCCGGGTGCGCCGGTGACACCGGTGATCGCGCCGAGGATCAGGCCCAGGATCAGCACCGCGACGACGGCAGCCGCCCCCGCGGCCAGGTCCGGCCAGTCCTCCTGGACGAGCTTGGCGTAGATGATCCCGGCCAGCATCGCCTGGGCGGCGACCGCCAGGTTCACCGAACGAAGGCGTACCGAGACGGCCAGGGCGCTCGCCAGCAGGCCGGTCGCGGCGAAGTTCAGCCACACGTTCCGGCCGATGACGTCGATGCCCTCTTGCACCACGAGATAGGCGAAGCCCACGATGGCGAGCAGGACCAGAATCCCTTCCCAGCCAAGGTGTGCGACCAGGCTCGCACCACGGCGGGGACGAAGCGGTTCCGGGGTGATCGGAGGGGCGAGGACCGTCATGCGGTCCACTATAGAGGTCGATGCACAATCGCCTCGGCCACGAGAATCTGCGTCGCTTCCAGGGCGTTCTCGCCGTCCTCGATCGTCCATAGTGAATTCTGAAGCGTCCGGCCCAGGGTCCAGAGCACGGCGCGCTGCCGATCCAGTCCCATGACCTCCACCATCGCGTCGAACCGACGGCGTACCGCCCGGTGCGGATCGTAGGCGGCGAGCACCTCGTGCCAGCGGTTGTGCAACGCCGGCAACAGCTCGAAGGCAGGATCGCCGGACAACGGCTTGGGGTCGATCGCGAGCCATTCCTCGCGCTCCGCGGCCAGCACGTTCTCGAAATGCAGATCCCAGTGCAACAGCTGATCGCCGCACTCACCCGCCACCTCGCGAACGGCCGCCGCCCACTCCAGGACCAGCTTGCGGTCATCGGGATTGGCCAGCCGCTGGGCAGCCGCAGGCGCGGACTCCAGCATGCCCGCGGCTATCTCACGCAAGCTGCGGACACCTTCCGGCGACTTGTACGCGTTGAGGCGTACAAGTAGTTGAGCGACGATCTGCGCGGCCTGGACGTCGTCGCGGACGCTGAGCAGATCGCGCCGGGAGTCGAGGCGCTCCAGCAGCATCGTGCCCGCGACCGGATCCTCGCGGAGCAGGCGCACCGCCCCGTTGCCGTCCCAGGTACGCAGAGCCGCCGCCTCGCCGGGGTGTTCCGGGTCGTCGATCTGCAGCTTGAGCACGGCCGGCCCGTCGGCGGTCCGCACCGGGACGACCAGGGCGACCACCCCGTTCATCACCGGGCCGTCCACGGTGAGCCCCCACTTGTCCAGGTGCTCGGCGGCCAGGCGGGGCGCGTCGGCGACCCAGGCCCGGCCGCGATCCCCGTAGTACTTGGGCAGATTGGCGACGAGCTGCTCCGGAACGGTGATCATGCAGCAAATGTAAATGGGCTCCCGCCGAAGCGGGAGCCCATTGGGAGCCGGATCAGGCTTCGAGCGCCGGGGTGTCGGGGGTCGAAGCGATCTCGATGCGCTTCGCGGCGGCGCCCGCGTACGCGCCCGCTACCTTGATGGTCAGAATGCCGGCGTCGTACTCGGCGGTGATCGCCTCCGACGTGACGTGCGCGGGAAGTGCGAACGACCGGCGGAAGCCGCCGTAGCGGACCTCGCGCAGGGTACGGCCGTCCTTCGCCTCGGCCCGCTCGTCGCGACGCTCGCCGCGGACGATCAGGTGAGCGCGCTCGATCTCGACGACGACGTCCTTGGCGACGTCGAGACCGGGCAGCTCCAGGCGGACGACCGCGTCGTCACCGTCGCGGTCGATCTCGGCGGCGGGGGTGAACCCACTGGTCCGCACGGTCGGGCCGAAGGCACGGCGGACGATCTGGTCGAACTCGGCGAACGGGTCCCGGCGGGTCCACGGCGAAAGCGTGCTCATCGTTGTCTCCTCAAGTCTCTGTGGCTATCCGGCACAACTTGAGTCGCCTCGACTCAATTCCGCGCTGTGACCGGGGCCACATAGGTCGGCAGCTCGATCTTGCTGCTGACCTCCTGGCCCATCTTCAGCATCGCGTTGAGCAGGAACTTCCGGCTGAGCAGGCCGTCCCGAGCCATCCGCCCGAAGGTGGTCGCCGGGGCGAGGAACTTGCCGGTGCGGTCGCCGCCCACCTGGGTGCCTTGAGCGTACGGGCGGACCAGTTTCTCGTAGCGCTCGAAGGCGGCCCGGTAATCGCCGCCGGCCCGGGCCAACTCCCCCGCCAGCACGTACGCCGCCACTGTCCCGGTGCCGGTGCCCATCCCGCCGATCGTGGCGCCGCAGGCGGCGTCCCCGACCAACGCGACGCGTCCGGTCGACCAGGGTTCGATGTCGACTCGGCTGATCGAGTCGAAGTACAGCTCCTTGGCCTCGGCCAGGGAGGCCAACAGCCGGGGCGTCTCCCAGCCGAGATCGCCGAACGCCCGGCGGACGATGTCCTTCTGCTGCTCGACGTCGTGCCGGTCGTACGCGATCGGGTCCGACTTGAACATCACGAACGCGCCCGCCCGCGTCTCGTCCCGGTACGCCCGCCCGATCGAGACGAGGCGCCCCGGCACGTTGTAGTTGAGCGAACCCGGCGGCAGCTCGAGGTAGTTCTGCAGTTCCCACGTCGCGACGTAGTAGCCGAGATGGGTCTCGTACTTGCCGGCCGGGAACGCCAGCCGCCGCACGTTGGAGTGAACGCCGTCGGCCCCGACGACCAGGTCGTACTCCTCCGTCCGGCCGGAGGCGAAGGTGACCTCCACCTTGTCGCTCCGCTGGCTCAGCCTGGTGATCGAGTCGCCGAAGACATACCGGGCGCCCGCCCGGACGCCGTGCTCGTAGTAGACCTGGGCGATGTCCTCACGTAGGACTTCCAGCTCTCCGGCGGCGAAGTCGCTCGGCAGGTACAGCCGTTGCCGGCCGCGCTCGTCGACGAAGGTCATCGGGCTGCCGTGCGTACGCCGATCGCGGAGATCGTCGAGCACGCCCATCCGCTCCAGCACGGTGAAGTGCGCCTCCCCCCGGAAGTCGACCGCCTGACCCCCGCCGCGCAGGCTCGGGGCGATCTCGACGACGGTCGGCTCGAACCCGTACTTCGCCAGCCACAACGCGAGCGCCGGACCGGCGATGCTCGCACCCGAGATCAAGATCCTCATGATTCCTCCAAAACAGTGTCTGCTGGAAACAGTTATTAGTGTGTACGCTAGACACAGTTTTCGCAAGCCTGATCTTCGAGAGGTGTCCGTGGACGGTCTTGAACTGCTCTGGAGCGCTCGGCCCCAGCCGAAGCGAGGTCCCAAGCCGGCGCTGTCGACAGAGCAGATCGCGCGCAAGGGCATCGAGATCGCCGACGCGGAGGGCCTGGCCGCGGTGTCGATGCAGCGCGTGGCGGCCGACCTCGGCTACACGAAGATGTCGCTCTACCGGTACGTGCCAGGCAAGGCCGAACTCGTCGCCCTCATGGCCGACCTGGCGATCGGCAGCCCGCCACCGTTGACCGGCGACGGCTGGCGCGACCGGCTCAACGCGTGGGCACAGGCTTTACTGCCAGGCTTCGCGGAGCATCCGTGGACGATCGAGGCGACGACCGGCCCGAGGATTCTCGGCCCGAACGAGGTGGCCTGGATGGAGGCCGCACTGTCCGCATTGGACGAAACCGGCCTGAAGGGCTGGGAGCGCATGGACGCCGTCGTGGTCCTCGCCGGCCACGTACGCACCATCGCCACCCAGCTGTCCGCCACCCCCACCGGCGACCCCGAACGCCAGCTCGGCACGGTGCTGTTCGAGATCATGCGCGACCACGGCGACCGCTTCCCGGCTGTCAACGCGGCGTTGACGTCGACGCTGACCGAAGGTGGTCAGGATCATGCGCTGGACTTCGGGCTCGCCCGCATCCTCGACGGGATCGGCGTCCTCATCGCCTCCCGCTGACCCCGCACGCATGCAGATCACGGTTGTGCATGCCTCTGCGGCCTGCGGAGGCATGCACAACCGTGATCTGCACCTTTAAGGTCAGCGGTTGGGGCGCAGGGTCCAGGTCACCGTCATCTCGGCCGCCACCGCGCCGTCGCCGCGCGTGATCTCGATGGCCACGTCGAACTCCGGGCGGGTGCCGGCGGCCAGTTCGGCTACGACGTCGGCGACCGGGCGGGCCAGCCGGGCCGTCGCGCGTACGTCGCCGACGGCGAGCTTGCGGTAGGCGATCCGGGCGTTGACCGCCAGCGGTACCGCGTCGGCGAGCTGTGCGCCGAAGGCGGCCAGGACGACGCCTCCCGAGGCGGTCTCCCCCAACGAGAACATCGCTCCGGCGTGCGGGCCGCCGACGTGGTTGTGCAGGTCCGGCCGGTCCGGCAGGTCGGCGACGACCTCGGTGCCGTCCGGCGACACGGAGGCGAACGTGATGCCGAGCGTCTTCACGAGCGGCACCGACTGGGTCATGCCGTCGGCGAGGGCGGCCACGTCAAGGGTCATGCCGCCAAGTTACTCGCCGGTAACAGGTGTGCGCTACCCGGTCGGCGGCCGAGATCAGTCGGCTGTCGTGAACCGGACGTCGTGCTCGGCCCCTGGCACGAGGAACTCCAGCAACCGCAAGCCTTCCGCCTCGATCGCCGACCGCTGCCGGGCCGGGAAGGGCTGGAACGAGGTGACGGTCACGTGCGCCTTTCCCTTGCTCTTCTCAGGCCGCCAGCTCGCCCGCACGAACCCGTCGAGCAGGACGCTGCCCAGCGCCATGTTGCTCAACGGCCACAACAACTTCCGGTACGCCGGATCGAGCACGCGGGTGCGGTCGGCGTACGACAGCAGGATGTTGTCGAAGTCGTAGAGGAACCGGACGGGCACGGCCACCTCCGCCTCCGGCCGGGGCGCCTCCGGCACGTCGAACAGCTCCCGGCCCTGCTCATCCGCGTACGCGTGGAGCCGCGGCCGGAGCCGCTCGAACACCTCGCCGAGCCGCGTGAGCCCGGACCACGTCTGGGCGTCCTGGACGGAGGCCGGGCCGAACGCGGTCAGATAGCGCACGATGAGCTCGTCGATCGACGGGTCGGTGGCCAGCGGCCGCCCGAGGTAATGCTGCGCGGGGACGTGCACGGCCAGGCCGCTACGCCCCCACAGCCCGCGCGGCGGCGGCTGGACGAGCGCCGCGTAGGTGCGGACCGCCTGCGCCATCGACTGTCCGTCGCGGTCGGGCCACTTCTCCGCCAGGCGTTTGCCGAGATCGTTGAAGGTCAGCGGCTTCTCCTCCAGCAGGCTCACCCCCGCCGCGACGACCTCGGCCAGGTCGACGCCCGGCAGCTGCTTGCCCCAGTTGGAGGCGAAACTGCGCTCGCCGACCGTCTGCACCAGCGGCCGCAGCGCCAGGGCGTCATCGGCGGTCACGAGATGGATAGTGGAGCGCTGCAAGGCGATCCGGACCAGCGAACGATCCTCCATCATGGTGACGACCTGCTGCGGATCGAAGTCCGCCAAGCGGCCCCAGAGCCCGGCGTACCAGCTGTGCGTGGTCTGGGCCTGCAGGCCGCACAGATGCCGGACGGCCTCGGCCACCGGCAGAGGCGAGCGTCGCAGCAGGAGTTGGCGGTCAAGGGTCGCGCGGTTGAGATCGCGCAGGGAAAGCACAGCAGGCACAGACCAGATCTACCAGCACCCTCCGACATTCGGCGAGCTATCGTTGCGTGCCATGACGGCGCGGGAGGACGACGACTGGCGGCGCCGGCGCGATGACGCCGTGGCCAAGCACGCCGCCGCGGTGGCGCGCGCCCGGGAGATCGAGACGACGCAGGCGCGCAAGCTCGTCACCGAGTTCGTCGAGGAGGCCCGCCGCAAGATGATCCCGCCGGAGCGGCTCGTGGCCTTCGCCTTCAACGGGCGGTCGCACTATCGGACCGGGCTGCACGGCTGGTACATCCATCCGAATCACTCCCTCGCCGTCGGCGTCGACGGCGAGTTCTATGTCCTCGGCGTGCCGGCCTCGCTGCGCTCGCGGCTGTTCGGCGCGCGACCGGCACCGAGCGATCCCATGCTGGTCATCGGCCGCGGCGCTAAGGACGGCGAATCGATCTCCTTGCGTGAGCTGCTGCACAGAAGGCTCGCGCCGAAGACGGGCGACGCCTAGTCCGACCCGTTAGGGTGGCGGAATGCTCAAGGGCTTCCGAGACTTCATCATGCGCGGCAACGTCGTCGACCTCGCGGTCGGCGTGGTCATCGGGGCGGCGTTCGCCACGCTCGTCACCTCGTTCACCGACACGTTCCTCACCCCATTGATCAACATGGTCGGCGCGGGTGACGACTCCAAGCTGAGCGGCATGATCCCGCTGCCGGGCAACGACCCGAAGACGGGCCTGGACAACGGCATCCCGGTCGGGAGCTTCGTGAGCGCGATCGTCGCCTTCCTGCTGACCGCGGCGGTCGTCTACTTCCTCGTCGTCCTGCCGATGAACAAGTTCGCGGACCGCTTCAAGAAGAACGGCAAGGAAGCCGCCCCGGCGCTGCCGTCCGAGGAGATCCAGCTGCTGCGCGACATCCGGGACGCCCTGGTCGCCGCGAACCGTACGCCGTCGCCCCGTCGCCCCGACACGGTGACGGAGACCACCGCGGCAACTGATCGATAGGTCGGGTATGCTTCCGGACGTGGCACGTCGGTATTGGCGCTTTACGCTGGCTCTGGGTGGAGCCGGCGGTCTTATGCGCTGACCGACGACCACCCAGAGCCAGTAAGGCGGAGACCTCCCGGTCTTCGCCTTTCGTCATTCCAGGACGGGCTCTGGCACCGGTAGACCGGGTCCCGTCCCCATCAGACGGGAGTCTTCGAGATGACCATCACCAACGACCTGCACGTCGCCGCGTTCGAGCCGCTGGAGCCGCCGTCGGCGCTGCTCGCCGAGTTCCCGCTGGGGGGCGTACGCGCGAACGTCGTCGAACGCACTAGACAAGCCGTCCGCGACGTCCTGACCGGCGAGGACGATCGGCTCGTGGTCGTCGTCGGCCCGTGTTCCGTGCACGACACCAAGGCCGCGCTGGACTACGCCCGCCGGTTGGCCGCCGCCGCCGAGAAGCACGCGCGCGACCTGGTCATCGTGATGCGGGTCTACTTCGAGAAGCCGCGGACGACGCTCGGCTGGAAGGGCCTCATCAACGACCCCGGCCTGGACGGCACCTACGACGTACGCCGTGGTCTGCGGATGGCCCGGGAGCTGCTGCTGGACATCCTCGATCTCGGGGTGCCCGTCGGCTGCGAGTTCCTCGACCCGATCAGTCCGCAGTACATCGCCGACGCGGTCACCTGGGGCGCCATCGGCGCGCGTACGACCGAGAGCCAGGTTCATCGGCAGCTCGCCTCGGGCCTGTCGATGCCGGTCGGTTTCAAGAACGCCACCGACGGCAGCGTCTCGGTCTCGATCGACGCCTGCCATGTCGGGCGGAGCAGCCACGTGTTCTTCGGTGTGGACGCCGACGGCCGGGCCAGCGTGGTGACCACGACCGGCAACGAGGACTGCCACGTCATCCTGCGCGGGGGCAAGGGCGGCCCGAACCACCTGCCGGGCCCGGTGGCGGCGACGCTGATCGCGCTGGAGAAGGCGGGCCTGAAGCACCGTCTGGTGATCGACGCCAGCCACGGCAACAGCGGCAAGGACCACGTACGCCAGTCGGGCGTGGCAGCCGAGATCGCCGACCAGATCGCCGCCGGGCAGAACGGCATCGGCGGCGTGATGCTGGAGAGCTTCCTGGTCGGCGGCCGTCAGGATCTGGAGTCCGGGCGGCCGCTGACCTACGGCCAGAGCGTCACCGACGCCTGCATGAGCTGGGCCGCGACCGAGGAGGCGCTGGCCTCGCTGGCCCGCGCCGTGGTGGCGCGACGGGCAGCCGCCTGATCGTCAGGCGTTGCCGTGGTAGTAGGGGGATCCGGGATCGGTGTACGGGACCGGGTCCTCCTGCGGCGCGGAGGTCTCCACGGACTCCACCATTCGGCTCGGCGGGACGCGGTCGGGCAGCTGCCCGTAGCGGATGAACCGGAACAGCTCGGCCTCGTCGTCCGTCATGGGGGTGATCGACTCGGGCTCCATGTGTCCATCGTCACCCTTGCGGGCTACGAGAGCCATCCGGCACACGGTCTGATCTCGATCAAAGCCTGCTGACACCGATATCGGCGGGAGTCGACCGGACCGGCCGCCGGTCGGCCGCCGCGGCCGGGGTCGGGCGTATCCGACATGTTATGCACCGTCGGCCGGTCGGAGGATGTCCGGAGGGTGACAGGCTCCGCACACTGTGCCCGTGACTGGGGGGCTCTCAAGAACCATGACCGCGCTGGTGGCCGCACTGTGCCTGATCTCCGCGGCGGCCTGCAACAAGCCGGAAGACGTACGCGTACTGCCGGGGACGAGCGCGTCACCCGAGGCGAGCGGGTCACCGTCGCCCGCGGCGTACGCCGGATTCTCCGATCCCGCCGGGGTGGGCAAGCCCTACGGCACCAAGGTCAACGGGCTGCTGACCTTCCGCGGCAACCCGACCCGGTCGTACTTCGGCACCGGGCCGGCACTGCGTACCAAGCCGTCGCAGTTGTGGCGCTTCCCCAAGTCGGGCAGCCTCTGCCATCCGTCGACGGACGAGAAGGGCACCCGGATCTGGTGCGGTTCCGGGTGGACCGGCCAGCCCGCGGTCTTCGAACGTGACGGCCGGACCTGGGTCGTCTTCGGGGCGTACGACGCGAAGGTCCACTTCCTCGACGCGGACACCGGTGAGCGGATCATCCCGGACTTCCCCACCGGCGACATCATCAAGGGTTCGGTGACCATCGACCCGGACGGGTATCCGCTGGTCTACTCCGGTTCGCGCGACAACTACTACCACATCATCGCGATCGACCGCGGCAAGCCGGTCGAGCTGTGGAAGCTCTCGGCGCACGCGGTGTCGCCGACCAAGTGGAACGACGACTGGGACGGCGCCGGCCTGATCATCGACGACTACCTCTTCGAGGGTGGCGAGAACAGCCAGTTCCACATCGTGAAGCTCAACCGGGGATACGACAAGAACGGCAAGGTGACGGTCAAGCCGAAGCTGGTGTTCAACGCCCCCGGCTGGGACTCCGAGCTGCTCAAGGCGATCGGCGACGGCATGGTGTCGATCGAGAACTCCGTCGCGATCTACCAGGACACGGTGTACTTCGCCAACTCCGGCGGCCTCGTCCAGGGCTGGGACATCAGTGGCCTGAAGACCGGCAAGAAGCCGACCCGGGTCTTCCGGTTCTGGACCGGCGACGACACCGACGCGTCGATCACCGTGGACGCGGACGGCTTCCTCTACGTCGGCTCGGAGTTCGAGCGGAACAACGCCCGCGCCCGGCAGGTCGGCCAGATGATGAAGCTCGACCCGCGGAAGAAGGACAATCCGCTGGTCTGGAGCCAGAAGGACCAGCGCCCGCCGAAGTCCGGCATCTGGGGTTCGCCCGCGCTCTACAAAGACATCGTCATCTTCGACACCCATCCCGGCGACGTGCTCGGCATCGACCGGGCCACCGGCGCGGTCCGCTGGAAGTTCCGCGTACCGGGCGGGGAGACGTGGCAGTCGCCGGTGGTCGTCGACGACGTGCTCTACCTCGGGGACTGCACCGGCGTGATGCGTGCGTACGACGTGGCGGACACGCACGCCCAGCCGAAGCCGCTCTGGTCGATGAAGATCGGCGGCTGCATCGAGTCCACCCCCGCCGCCTGGAACGGCCGCATCTACTTCGGCACCCGAGCCGGCGGCATCGTCGCCCTCGGCACGAAGTAGTCGATCACCTACTTACGGAGTCGATCAGTCCGTTCGGGACACGACACGCCGGTCGATCACGACCGTTAGTTCATGATCGTGCGGAAAGGGCGGGGGGAAGATGGCGGGGAGAGAACTGGCTCGATTTACGAGGAAACGTCGGTTTTGACGGGGTAGAAAGACCTCGGCGGCCCATTCCGGGACGCGGAGGGAGCAACAGCTTTCATGGCCAACGACCTGCAGATCGAAAAGCTCGACCGGGCTTTCGACCACATCGACGCCAACCACTCCGGCGAGATCGAGCGCGACGACCTGCTCGGCCTCGGTTCCCGGGTGCTGCTCGGCTTCGGCGAGTCGCCGACGTCGACCAAGGGCAAGCAACTCATCGACCGGTTCGACGAGCTGTGGTCGGAGATCGTCGAGCACGCCGACACCGACGAGTCGGGGTCGATCTCCCCGGCCGAGTTCCGCACCGCGATGATCACGGCGTACATCGACGGGCAGAAGTTCGACAAGACGTTCCGCCCGGCCGCGGTGGCGATCGCCGCGCTCTGCGACCAGAACTCCGACGGCGCGATCACGCTGGAGGAGTTCCAGGTTCTCCAGACCGCCTTCGGCACCGGCGACGGTGACGCGATCGCGTCCTTCGAGCGGCTCGACTCCGACGCCAACGGCAGCCTGTCCATCGACGAACTGGTGCAGGCGGCGTACGAGTACTACACCGGCGGCGATCCCAAGCTGCCGGGCAACCACCTGTTCGGTCCGCTGTGACCGCCGGTGTGACTACCGTCCCGGCCGCGCCCGCGCGCGCGGCCGGGATGCCGAGCGCGGCCGATCTACTGCCGCTCGTCGAGCGCGTGCCGGCCTTGGCCGCGCCGTGCCGGCACCATCGCGAGGAGGCCGCGATCGAGCTGGCCGTCGAGGAATGGGCGCTGCGCAGCTTTCCGGAGCTGTACCCGGCTCGGCTCCAGGCGGCCCGCTTCGGGGAGATGGCCTCCCGCGCCTTCCCCGAGACCAAGGCGCCCGAGGTGATCCTCTTCGGACAGTGGCTGGTCTGGCTGTTCGTCTTCGACGACCTGCGCGACGACGGCCCGCTCGGCTGGGACGAGGCCGCCGTCGACCGGCTCTACGACGCCGTCCTCAGCTCGTGCGACACCGTGCCGCCGCTCGACGCCCATCCGGTCGTCCGCGCCTTCCGGGACCTGTGGTCACGCACCGCGCCCCGGGCCGGCGCGAGCTGGCGGGCCATGTTCCGGGTCCATCTCGCCGAGCATCGCGCGGCGTGCCGCTACGAGGCGCGCTTCCGGTCCACGCGGCGGCTACCCTCACCCAACGAGTACGCGCACCTGCGCCGCCAGGCCAACGGGTCGTTCCTCTTCGACCTCCCGGAACCCGTGCTGGGTTCGGAGCTGCCGGGCGAACTGCGTACGTCGGGCCCGTGGCGCGACCTCTTGTCGGCGTGCAACGACGTCACGGCGTGGTGCAACGACGTCGCCTCGGCGGCCAAGGAGAGCGCTCGCGGCGACGTGCACAACTACGTGCTCGTCCTGGCGCACGACCAGGGCGTCTCGTTGGCGGCGGCCGCCGCCGAGGTGCTGGACCGGATCGCCGCCCGGATCGACGACCTGACCGCCGCCGCCCGTGCGCTGCCCGCCGAGTTCGCCCGGCTCGACCTGAGCAAGGCCGCCGCGCGGGACGCCAGCAAGGTCGCGATGGTGCTGCTGGGCGCGCCGCGCGGCCACCTGGAATGGCTGCTCGAATCCAGCCGGTACGCCTGAGCCGGCCAGCTCGGCTCAGCGGACCGAGCGGGCGATCCGCTGCGCCTCCTCCTTCGAGGTGACGCCTTCGAGCCGGTAGGTGACCGATCCGGCCTGCCACACCAGACACGGGCCGGACAGCCGGGCGGTCTCCTCGCGCCGGGTGCCCCAGCGGTCCACGTAGACCAGTGGATGCGGCTTGGCCAGCCAGATCATGTCGCCGCCGACCCATTCGACGCCGTCGGCCATCTTCGTGAAGGCCAAGTCGAGTTCGCCGTCCACTTCGTCGAGGCGTACGCCGGGATATAGGAGCGTCACGACGCGGGGATGCCCGTCGGGGCCGGGATCGGCCAGTTCCACTCGCTGCGGATCGCCGAGCACCGCCGGGACGCCGATCGGGAACGCCGCCCGGGCCCGCGCCTGCGCCAGATCCCCGCTGGTCAGCGTCGGCAGCGGGCTCGGCGTCGGGGCGATGGACGGCGCCGGTTCGCCTTGGCGTATTTCGACGCCGCCGAGCCGCAGGATCGTGGTCACCACGTCGGCGACGGCGGTCCGGACGGGCGGGACGAAGACGACCGTCAACACGGTGGCGATCACGAGCACCGCGACGATCAACTGCGTACGCAGTTTGGCGAGGGCACGACTGGCCCGGGACTTCACCGTGCCCTTGGGCCGGTCGAGCAGCTCGGCCGTCTCCGCCTCGGACATGTCGAGCAGATACCGGTACACCAGCACATCCCGGTCGGCCGGGCTGAGCTGCTGGAGCGCCGCGACCAGCTCCTCCCGCCGCTCGGTCGACAGCGCGCCGTCGACGGCGTGATCGAGTTCCGGCGGCGGGCCTTCGGCGACCGCCGCCCGTTCGAGCAGGCCGGCCCGGCGCTGGCGGGTGCGGTGCAGATTCCGGGTCTCGTTCGCGACGATCGTCAGCAGCCACGACCGGAACGACGAGTCGCCGCGGAACGTCTCCAGCCGCCGGTACGCCTTGACGTAGGCCTCCTGCACGACGTCCTCGGCGTCGTCGCCCGCGCCCAACAAGGTGGCCGTCCGGCGCGCGAGCGCGCTCGTCCGGGCGACCAGCTCCGCGTACGCGTGCTGATCGCCGGCCGCGGCCCGCTCGACGAGCGCGGCCTCGGTGACGGCTTCGGATTCCATGCTCTCCAGGATGACGCCTCTCGACACATCACATGACACCGTGGGAACCCGGATGGTTCCATCGGTGTCGGCAGGGCATGACGACACGACGGAACCTGCTCATGCTCGCCGGGGCGGCGGTGGCGGCGTCGGCCACGGCCGCCTGCCAGGCTGCTGACGACGCCGAACCAGCTGCGGTACGCGTACCAGATGTGCTTGTGGTGAAGACCCGCGACGGACTGGCAGTGGCCCGCGACGGCGGACTGACCCCGGGCCGGACCGGGGCCCTGTCGGCGACCGGGTCGACGCTGTGCCTGGCCACGGCGGCCGACAAGACGACGCAGCTGGACTTCACGACCACTTTGGCCGGTACGCGGCTGGGCGGCTACCCGATCGACGGCCGCTGGACGCCGCGCGTGGTGCACGCGGACGGGTCGCTGGTCGCGCTGGCCGCGCCCGAGGGTGATCCGCTGAAGCCGCAGGCGCGCGCGAAGACGACGATCGTGATCGCGGACTCGAAGCAGATCCGCCAGCGGATCACCGTGCCGGGGGTGATCGAGCCGGACGCCTTCACCGCCGACCGGCAGGGGCTGTTCGTCCTGGAGTGGCTGCCCGCCACCGCGCCGGACCACTACCGAGTACGCCGTCTCGACCTGGCCACGCGGAAGCTCGAGCCGCTGTGGACCAGGGACAAGGTGCCGGTGCCGGCGGGCGCGGAAGAGGAGATGCGCGGCGAGGGCCGGACCGCCGTCGCGTCGCCGACCGGACGCGTCCTCTACACCCTCTACACCCACCAACCCGGACACCAGCACACGCGCGACCTGTTGTCCGGGCGGCCCGGCAACGTGCACGCGTTCGTCCACACCCTGGAGACCGAACAGAACTGGGCGTACTGCGTCGACCTGCCCGATCCGTTCGGGCACTCGGCGAGCACCGCGTACTCGATCGCGTTGAGCGCCGACGGCTCGCTGCTGTTCGTCGTCGACCTCGCCGCCGGCGCGCTCGCCCGGATCTCCACCGAGACCTTGAAAGTGCTCGACGTCGTCAAAGTCGGCTCCGACACCGGATCGGCGTACGCCGCCGCCTCCGACAAGCTCCTCTACCTGGGCGGCGACCACGGAGTCCAGGTGCTCGACCAAGCCGGCCAGCCCGTCGAGAAGTGGACCACACCAGCCGTACGCGGCCTGGCCGTATCCCGCGACCACCAGCGCGTGTACCTCGCCCGCGACGGCGCCGTGACCTGGCGAGGCTCCACTTCGGGAGAAGCCGCCCTCCCCGGGCTCACCGGGCTGATCCGTGTGGCGTGACGGTTCCCGCTTACTTCCCCGGCGACCCGCAGTAGGGTCGTGACTATGCCTATCCGCTCATCATCGGCCCGCTGGCAGGGCACGCTCACCGAAGGTTCCGGCACGATCCGCACCGGCAAGGGCGGCTTCGAGGGGAACTACTCGTTCAAGTCGCGCTTCGAGGAGGGCGAGGGGACCAACCCCGAAGAACTCATCGCCGCCGCGCACGCCGGCTGCTTCTCGATGGCGTTCAGCAAGGCGCTGTCGGACGCGGGCTTCCCGCCCAGCTCCGTCGAGACCACAGCCAACGTGCACCTCGACAAGACCGACGCGGGGATGACCGTGACCCGGATCGACCTCGACACCGTCGGAGTCGTCCCCGGCATCGACGACGCCCAGTTCCAGTCGCTGGCCATCGGCGCCAAGGAGAACTGCCCGATCTCGCGGCTGCTGTCGCCGGGCGCGGCGATCTCCCTCAACGCCAAGCTCAGCTAGCTCTTTCTCGCTCGGGGGCGGCCCTTTCGGCCGCCCCCTCGCTTCTCGCTCGCTCGCCCCCTCGCTTCTCGCTCGCTACGCGCTCGCTCGCCCCGCTCGCCCCCGCGGGCTTTCCGCGTGATCATGAACTTATGGTCGTTGTCGGCCGGTGTGTCGTGTCCGTAGCACCCTGATCAACTCCCTAAGCGCATGATCCATCCGCCTTACCTTGTAAGATGGCCGCGTGTCGAGACCTGCCCTGAGCCGGGACCGGGTCCTGCGGGCCGCGGTCGAGCTCGCCGACTCCGGCGGAATCTCCGCCGTGACCATGCGCCGCCTCGCCGAGGAATTGGGCGCCGAGGCGATGTCGCTCTACCACCATGTGGCCAACAAGGAGCAGGTCCTCGACGGGATCGTCGACGTGATCGGCGCGGAGATCAACGAAGCCGCTGCCCGCGTGACGCTCCCCAGCCACGGCGACGGCTGGAGGAAGGCGGCGCGCGTACGCATTCTCGCGGCGCGTGAGGTGCTGTTGCGCCACCCGTGGGCGCCGGCGCTGATCGAGTCGCGGACGAACGCCAGCCCGGAGATCCTGCTGCACATGGACGCGTTGGTCGGGATCATGCGGGACGGCGGGTTCTCGCACGACCAGACCCATCACGCCTTGCACGCCTTGGGCAGCCGGGCGGTGGGCTTCACCCAGGAGTTGTTCACGCCGGGGAACGGGCCGGCTACGGGCGAGCCCGATCCGGTCATGGCCGCCATGGCGAAACGACTGCCCAATCTGGTGGGCATGCTGTCCGAGATCGCCCACGACGACCCCGACTCCACCCTCGGCTGGTGCGACGACCAGGCCGAATTCGAGTTCGGGCTCGACATCGTCCTCGACGGCCTCGACCGGCTTCGCTGATTTCCGCTCGCTGACCCCTTGACCGCCCTTACGGCGTAAGGCTACCTTACAACGTAAGACTTACAACGTAAGGTCAGGAGTTCTCGATGAAGGCGTATCTGCTCCACGCGTACGGACCGCCGGAGAATCTGCTGCTCAGCGAGGTTCCCAAGCCCGAGCCCGGGCCGGGTGAGGTCCTCGTCCAGATCCGCGCGACGTCCGTCAACCCGTACGACTGGCACCACATGCGGGGCGAGCCCCGCGCGGCCCGTCTCGTCCCCGGCGGGTTCGGCAAGCGCCGGCCCCAGCACTCGATCCTCGGCTGCGATCTCGCCGGGGTCGTCGAGGGCGTCGGCTCCGGTGTCACCGCCTTCCAGCCCGGCGACAACGTGTACGCACTGGTCACCCACGGGTCATACGCGGAGTACGCGTGCGTACCGGAGGAGTTGCTGGCGCCGAAGCCGAGCAGCCTTTCCTTCGAGGAGGCCGCCGCGGTGCCCATGGCCGGCGCGACCGCCATCCAAGCCGTACGCGACGACGCGCAGGTCCGCAGCGGCCAGCGGGTGCTGGTGAACGGCGCCTCCAGCGGCGTGGGCACGTTTGCCGTCCAACTGGCCCGGACGGCGGGCGCGGAGGTGACCGCCGTCTGCGGTGGACGCAACGCCGACCTGGTCAAGGGGCTCGGCGCGGTCGCCGTGATCGACTACGCCGCCGAGGATTTCACCAAGGTGGCCCGGGACTTCGACGTGCTGGTGGACATCGCGGGCAGCCCTCGGATCACGGCAGCCAAACGGATCCTCCGCCCGCAGGGGTCCTATGTGATCATCGGCGGAAAGGCCGGCCGCTGGTTCCGGCCGATGGACCACCGGATCGCCGGCGAGCTGATCGGCAAGTTCAGTTCGCAGCGCATCCTGGGAACCGACGTCGTGATCGGCCCGGTCAGCGCCCGGAACCTCGAAGAGTTGGGCCGTCACGCGGACAACGGCGACGTCAAGCCGGTGATCGACCGGCAGTTCACGTTCGCCGAGCTGCCGGCGGCGATGCGCTACGTCGAGGCCGGGCACGCCTCCGGCAAGGTCGTCGTCAGCCTCCCCTGAGCCGACAGCTGACAGCCGCCGGCGGTCAGCTGTCGGTGGCGGGGCGCGGCCAGGGGCGCCCGTCGAGCCGCTCGATGTCGGTGTTGAACCGCTTGAGCATCTCGACGAAGTCCGCGACCTCCTCCGCCGTCCAGTTCTCCAGCACCCGATTCAGGCCGGCCACGCCGAACGCGCGGTCGGCCTCCATCTTGCGTACGCCTTCCGCCGTGACCTGGAATTTGCGCGCGATGCCGCCGTCGGGGTCGGGGATGCGCTCGATCAGACCTTCCCGCATCATCGCCGCGGTCTGCCGGTTGAGGGTGGACGCGTCGAGGCTGAACGCCTCGCTCAGCTGCCCGATCGACATCGGCCCTTCCAGGTGGATGCGGCTGAGCAACACGTAGGCGCTCCGGTCCAGCTGAGTCCCACTGCTCCGGCTCCGCAGATGCATGTGCCGGGCCATCAGCATGGTCTCCATCTCGACGAGGTCTGTCGGCTTCCGCATGCGCCCCCACTCTCCTCCGCCGGCTCAGCCGTGGCTGGCCTCAGCTTAAGTGATGTGCCTCATACACTCCTTATGCATAGTACACATCGTGTGTAGCGTACACGTAATGAAATCCCGTTCCGGACCTGTAGTCGCCGTCCTCGCGGCCGCCGGCATCGTCGCCGCCCTGATGCAGACGCTGGTGGTGCCGCTGATCGGCGAGCTGCCGACCCTGCTGCACACCAGTTCGTCCAACGCGTCGTGGGTGATCACGGCCACCCTGCTCTCGGCGGCGGTCGCCACCCCGGTCGCGGGCAAGCTCGGCGACATGTACGGCAAGCGCCGCATGCTCCTGATCTCGGTGCTGCCCCTGGTCCTCGGATCGGTCATCGCCGCACTGTCCTCGTCGGTCGTCCCGATGATCGTCGGCCGAGGTCTGCAGGGCCTCGGCATGGGCATCGTTCCGCTCGGCATCAGCCTGCTCCGCGACGTCGTCGCGCCGGAGAAGCTCGGCGGCTCGATCGCCCTGATGAGCGCCTCGATGGGCGTCGGCGGCGCGCTCGGCCTGCCACTGGCCGCGGCGATCGCCGAAAACAGCAGCTGGCGCGTCCTGTTCTGGACCGCGGCGACGCTGAGTTTGGTAGTCGGTGTCCTCATCACCCTGTTCGTCCCGGGCGGATCGAGGGAGAAGAACCCGGCTCGGTTCGACCTCCCCGGCGCGATCGGCCTCGGCGTAGCGCTCGTCAGCCTGCTGCTCGCCGTCTCCAAGGGCTCCGACTGGGGCTGGACGAGCGGCACCACGCTCGGGCTCTTCGCAGCCGCCGTCGTGGTTCTCCTGGCCTGGGGCTGGTGGGAGCTGCGTACGCGTGAGCCGCTGGTCGACCTCCGCGTCACCGCCCGGCCGCAGGTCCTGGTCACCAACGCCGCGTCGATCCTGGTGGGCTTCGCCATGTACGCCCAGTCGCTGATCATGCCGCAGCTGCTCCAGCTGCCGAAGGAGACCGGGTACGGCCTCGGCCAGTCGATGCTGGCGATGGGTCTGTGGATGGCTCCGGCCGGACTCATGATGATGCTGCTGTCTCCGCTGGGCGCGAAGCTGACCGCCGCGCGCGGCCCGAAGGTGACCCTCGCCGTGGGCAGCCTGGTCATCGCGATCGGCTACGCCTCCTCCATGGTGCTGCTCGGTTCGACCTGGGGTCTGCTGGTCGTCACGATCATCACCAGCACCGGCGTCGGGCTGGCGTACGGCGCGATGCCGGCGCTGATCATGGGCGCCGTGCCGCACAGCGAGACGGCCGCCGCGACCAGCTTCAACACGCTGATGCGCTCGATCGGCTCGTCGGTCTCCGCCGCGATCATCGGCGTCGTGCTGGCCAACATGACCACCGCGTTCGGCCCCTACGTGCTGCCGTCCGAATCCGGCTTCCGGACCGGGCTGCTCATCGGTGCGGGTGTCGCGCTGGCCGCGGCCGCAGTCGCTGCCCTCATCCCCGTCCGGTCCAACCGGCTGGCGGTCGAGCCGGTGCTGGAGACCGAGGTTTCCGAAGGACCGGCGGTAGCTGAGGCAACCGCGCGATGACCACTTGGGACGACACCGTGGACCTGCTGGTCGCCGGATCGGGCGCGGCCGGGCTGACCGCCGCGATCGCCGCGGCCAACCGCGGGCTCGACGTCCTGGTCGTGGAGAGCACCGCGAAGTGGGGCGGCACGGCCGCCGTCTCCGGCGGCGGGCTCTGGGTCCCGGCCAACCCGCTCATGCTGCGGGCCGGGGTCCAGGACTCGCCCACGGAGGCGCTGACCTACCTCGCTGAGGTCATCGAGTACGCCGGACCGGCGTCGTCGCCCGAACGCCGTCGCGCGTTCGTCGAGACCGGCCCGGAGATGGTGGCCTTCCTCGGGCGGCTCGGGGTGAAGTGGAAGCGGGCCAAGGACTACCCGGACTACTACCCCGACCGCCCCGGCGGCAGGATCGGCCGATCCATCGAGGTCAAGGCGTTCAACACCAAGCTGCTCGGGGAGGCGTACGCCGATTCGCGGGTCAAGGACGGGGTTCCCGCCCCGCTCGCGACGGACGACGTCTGGCTCCTGGCCCGGGCCTGGTCCACCGTCAGCGGCTTCGTTCGCGGCGCCCGGTTCGTCTTCCGGACGCTCGGCCAATACCTGGCGGGCAAGCGCCCGGTCGGCATCGGCGGCGCCCTCTCGGGCTCCCTCATGCACATCGTGCGTACGCAGGGCACACCGGTCTGGACGTCGACACCGTTGGTGGATCTCGTCGTCGAAGACGGCACCGTCACCGGCGCGATCGTCGAGAAGGACGGCAAGCCGCTGCGTATCCGAGCGCAGAAGGGTGTCGTCCTGGCCGCCGGCGGGTTCGCGAACAACCAGGCCTGGCGCGTGAAGTACCACGGGGTCGAGGGCCACTCCTCGGCCCCCGAGGGCGACCAGGGCACGGCGATCGAGATCGGCGCCCGCGCCGGCGGTGCGCTCGAACTGATGGACGATGCCTGGTGGGGCGGCTCGTTCGTCGGCCCGGACGGCAAGGCGGCGTTCCTCGTCGCCGAGCGGTCGCTGCCGTTCAGCATCGTGGTCGACGCCCACGGCGAGCGCTTCACGAACGAGTCCGCCTCGTACATCGACTTCGGGCACGACATGCTGAACCATCCGGTTCCCGGACCGATGTGGATGATCAGCGACGCGCGGCACGCCCGGCGGTACCTGAACTCGGCGTACCTGGGCAAGAAGAAGGAGTGGGCGGCGGCGGGCATCCTCGTCGAGGCGGACACCCCGGCCGAGTTGGCCGTCCGGATCGGCCTGGATCCGACCCGGCTCGCCCAGGCCATCGGCCGGTTCAACGGCTTCGCGCGTACCGGGGTGGACGCCGACTTCGGTCGCGGCCGGACGGCGTACGACAACTATTATGGCGACCCGCGGGTCGCACCGAACCCGAATCTCGGCCCGCTCGAGAAGGGGCCGTTCCGCGCGGTCCGCATCTACCCGGGCGATCTCGGCACCAAGGGCGGCTTGCTCACCGACGCCGACGCGCGCGTGCTCCGCGCGGACGGTTCGGTCATCTCCGGCTTGTACGCCGCGGGCAACACCACCGCGTCCGTCATGGGCCGGACCTACCCGGGACCGGGGTCCACGATCGCCCCCGCCATGGTCTTCGGCTACCGGGCCGCCCAGCACGCGGCGGCCGCCCGTTGAACCGGCGGCCGAGCCGCACAGCGCCCGGCGGCCACTCGTTGAACCGGTGGCGGTGGGCCACTCAGCACCCAGCCGCCATCCACTGAGCCGGTGGCGCCGGCCCGCCTGCCGGCGCCACCCTCTTCTTCGCCGAGACCTACTTGCGGCGGTTGCGGGTGATCAGGAAGATCGCGGCGACGATGCCGCCGACCACGACGATGCAGCAGACAGCGCTGCAGCCCCAGAAGCCCATGCCCCGGCCGCGACGCAGGTACTCGTCCTCGGCGGCATAGGCGACCCCGGGGAGGGCCAGCACGGTGAACAGGCCGACGACCAGCGCGGCCCACAGGCGGGTGATGCGATTCATGTGCCCAGCGTAGAAAACTCGATCAAGTCGGCAGACCGATATCGTCGAAGCTGTGACTGATCTTGCGGTACGCCGTGCCACCGCCGCCGACCTGCCCGCCATCGTCGCCATGCTGGCCGACGACCACTTGGGAGCGACCCGGGAGGGCGCGCCCGACGACCCGGCGTATGCCGCCGCCTTCGCCGAGATCGACGCCGACCCGCGTCAGCGCCTCGTCGTCGGGGAGGTGGCCGGCGAAGTGATCGCCACCATGCAGCTCACCATCATTCCGGGCATCGGCCGCAAAGGAGCCCGCCGCGCGCTGATCGAAGCGGTACGCGTCCGCTCCGACCTGCGCGGCGGCGGGCTCGGCAAGCAGCTCATCCGATGGGCGATCGAGACCGCCCGGGCGGAGGGCTGCGTGATGGTGCAGTTGACCAGCGACAAGTCGCGTACCGAGGCGCACCGGTTCTACGACCGGCTCGGCTTCACCCAAAGCCACCTCGGCTACAAACTGGCCCTTAGTTGATCAGTCCCTCGCGGGGTTGATCATGAACCTTGGCACACCGACACGCCGTCGAGCACGACCATTAGTTCATGATCAACCTCTCCAAAAGGCTGGTTAGGGGGAGAGGGAGGCGAAGAGGTCGCCGGACGGGGACGAGGCGTAGGTGAGGCCGCTGACGAGCAGCCGATCGCCGGCGGCGGCCGCGAAGAGGTTGGGCTCCGCGAAGGCGTCGACGACCTCGTCCCGGGGTGAGCCGAACTGGCTCTTGGCCAGCACCGCCCCCTTGGCCGAGAGGCGTACGCGCAGCACGTCGGCGCCACCGGCCGCGACGGTCACCCGGCCCCGGGTGTATCCGACGACGTCGACGCCGCCGTCCGAGCGGGCGACGACGGCCACGCCACCGTCGGCCGCCCCACTGTCCACAGTAGTTGTCCAACGTTCGGAACCGTTGCTGCTGAACGATACTGCGATCAGGTCGCCGTTGGCGGTGCCGGTCGCTACGGCGTACCCGCCGCTGACCGTGATCCCGTCGAGCCGGTCGTCGGCGCTGCCGCCGACGGCCTTCACCCAGCTGAGCGTGCCCGAGTCGGTGTACCGCGCGACGAAGCCGTCGTAGCCGCCCAGCCCGGTGGTTCCGGGGAGCGGCGAACCGGCGGTTCCCGCGACGTAGACGTCCGAGGTACCAGCGGTCACTGCGAACGCCTTGTCCTCACCGGTCCCGCCCAATTGGCGTACCCATTGAAGTCGACCGGTAGGACCGACGCGGGCCAGGAACGTGTCCTTGTCGCCCGCGTTCGTGCTGTCGAGCGCGCCCTTGGTGTAGCCCGTGACGTAGGCGCCGCCGTCGGCGCTCGCGGCCAGACCGTAAGCGCGGTCGGCGACCCCTGCGGCCCCGAACTGGGTGATCCAGCGGATCGTTCCCGAAGCGTCGAGGCTGGCCACGAACGCATCGTCCGCGGCGTTGCCGGCATGCTGCCCGTCCAGGTCGCCCTTGGTGTACCCGGCGACCAGGACGCCGCCGTCGGCCTGCGCGACCACGCCGTAGAGGCGCTCGTCCCCGGCCGTGCCGAACTGAGTGGTCCACGAGCCGGGCCGCGTCACGACCGCGTCGAGCTTCCCGTGGTACGCCTGACCGTCCACACTGGCGCTCGCCGCGAAGCCGACGGTGTACGCGTCGCCACCCGCGCTCGCGATGCCACCGGCCCAGTCGATGCCGGCCGTGCCGAGCAGCGAACCGGACAGCGGTTGCGGCGGAACCGTGCTCAGTGTCGGGCCGAGATACTGGATGGCCTGCGCGAACGCGGGCGCCCACACGGACCAGTCGTGACCGCCGTCGAGGATGCGCATCTGCGCGCTGACGCCCGGAGCGCGGCGAGCCGCGTTGTAGAGCGCCTCCGACTCGAAGTCGAGGTCGTGCCGCGCGTCGGCCGGGTCGGGGTTGGCCCACTCGTCGTCGCCGACCGCGATGAACAGCTGGACGGGCAGGTCCGGGTCCGACTCGGCGAGCAGCGCCGGGTAGTTCAGGTCCTGGTAGCGCTGGTCGTCGAAGAGCTTGTCCCCGACCCCGTACGCACCGTAGTCCCTCGCCGACGAGTCGGCCGGCGGCAAGGGGGTGTAGACCGCCGGGCTGAGCACGATCGCGGCGCTGAACAGGTCGGGATGCGCGAGAGCGAAGCGGAGCGCACCCGCTCCCCCCATCGAGTACCCCCCGACCAGTCGGGCCTGCCGGATCGGGGCGGTCCGGTAGGTCGCGTCGACGGCTTTCACGAGGTCGCCGGTGAGGGCGGTCTCGACGCGCTTGCCGCTCTGGTACTGCGAGTCGACGTACCAGCTGCCCCGGTCGCTCCACGGCGCGTCGGGCAGGATCGCGATCAGCGGCGGGATCTTCTTCGCCTGAATCAGATCGTCCAAGGTGGACTTGATGGTGGTCCATGCCGTCATCGAGTCGCCGCGCCCGTGCAGCAGGTAGAGCACCGGATAGCGGTCGGCTCCGGACTCGTAGCCGTCCGGGAGATAGGCGGTGTACTGGAGGTCCTCGCCCAACGCCGCGCTCGCGGCGCTGCCGGTCACCAACGTGCCGGGACGCGTACGCCCCGCCTCGGCGGTGCCGACGCCACCTATCAGCAGCACGAGGACGGACAGTACGGGGATGAGGAAACGCTTCACTCTGGCTCCTCAGGGATTGGAAACGTTTACAACGCATGGGGATGGGTTGCGTAATCGTTTCCGGCGAGTGTCGTCTTCGCGATCATCGCTGTCAAGGTCGTCTCAACGGACACTCCCGGGTGAGCGCTACGGTTGGTTCGTGAAGATCGGCGAGGTCGCCCAGCAGACCGGAGTCAGCGTTCGTTCCCTGCGCCACTACGAAGCCGAAGGGCTGATCGAACCCGGCCGCTGCCAGAACGGCTACCGCGACTACTGCACGCCCACCGTCGACCGCGTACGCCAGGTGCACGAACTGATCGAAGCGGGGCTGCCGACGCGCATCATCCGCGACGTCCTCCCTCACCTCGGCCCCGGAACGTCGCTGCCGGCCGCCGTCGTCGACCAGCTCGCCCGGCAGAAGGCCCAGCTCGACCACCGCATCGCCGTGCTCTCCCAGAACCGGGACGCGCTGGCGGCGTACTTGGCGGCCGTCGCTTGACCCTGCCGTAAGTGTCAGGGTTTTACGGTCGGCCCATGCGAGCCCTTCAGCAGACTTCCCTGGCCGGTCCGACCGGCCTCCGCCTCATCGACACGCCGCGACCAGTGGCCGGCCCCGGTGAGATCCTCGTGCGCGTCACCGCCGCCGGGGTCAACTTCGCCGACCTCATGCAGACCTACGGCACCTATGTGGACGGTCCGACCGCGCCCTACGTCGCGGGTTTCGAGGCCACCGGCGAGGTCGTCGCGCTCGGCCCCGGCGTCTCGACCTTCGCCGTCGGCGACCAGATCCTCGGCATGGGTCCTGGCGCGTTCGCGGAGTACCTCGTCCTGCCCGCGGCGGCCGCCATGCCGCTCCCCCGCGGCTGGTCGGGAGAACAGTCACTCGGGCTGATGCTCAACTGGGCCACCGCGCTCGCCGCGCTCCGCCTCGGCCGCGTCGCGCCCGGTGAGACCGTCCTCGTCCAGGCCGCGGCGGGCGGGGTGGGCCAGGCCGCGGTCCGGCTCGCCCGCCACCTCGGCGCCACCGTGCTCGCGACCGCCTCGCCCGCCAAACATCAACTTGTACGCACAGCGGGCGCGCACGAAGTCTTCGCCACGGTTCCGGACCGGCCGATCGACGTGATCCTCGAATCCGTCGGCGGACCCGACTTCGCCCGCAGCCTCGCCGCCGCCCGCCCGATCACCGGCCGAATCGTCGTCTACGGCGTGGCGGGCGGCGACGCGACAGTCACCAACCGGCAGCTGAACTTCCATCCCGTTCAGCTCATCGGGCTGCACTTGGGCGTACTGATGGCGCAGGCGCCCGAACTGTTCGCCGAAGTGCTGGACGAGCTGACCGCACTCATCGCCGCGGGCGTCATCCCACCCGGCACCCCGACCACGTACGCCCTCGCCGACGGCGCAGCGGCGCTCGCCGCCCTGGAATCCCGGTCCACTGTGGGCAAACTGGCCCTCCGCCCCTAGCGAACCGGAAAGTCCTTACGCTTGATCTTGGCCCGCCGCCCGTCGGGGTGATGGAAGACGATGCCCTCCGCGAGGTGACCCGGTGCGTACCGGCTCTCCAGGCGGGCCAGGAAATCCTGCAGCTCGGCGTAGCTGCGGGGGGCCGCGACATAATCCGGCGCCGCCAAGTCGAACGGTACGCACACGTGCTCGTCGAGGCCGAGCGGATTGCCCTGGATGCTGGGGCCGAGCGCCTCACACGAGTGCTCGCCGTCCGGCCAGGCCGAGACGTCGGTCGACCGGGCGGCCGCCCAGATCCACTTGTCCTCCGCCCCGAACTCGTCGGCGTCGGCGTACCACCCGTCGACGATGCCCTGCTGCTTGTGGACCTTGCTCGGATTACGCCGCTTCTCCAGCCGGACGAGCTGCCCCGAGCGGACGGTCAGCCGGACATTGGTGCCGTCGAGCTTCTCGGTGCCGACACCCTCGCCGTCGAACACCCAGGCGCACTCCGTCCTCGGCCGGTTCACCACCTTGAAGCTGTCGTCGCGCTCGAACAGCGTCGGGATCTTCTCCATGACCTGCTTGCCCCTCCTCACCTGCCCGATCAGTTCCGCATGGGTGATGACGCCGCCCGCCAGCCCGCCCGCCAACGACCGCACCAGGTCGGCGACCGATACCTCCGCCTCGACCGCGATCCGCTTGAGCGCCTTCTTCTCCTCCGGGGAGACCCAGGCGACCAGGCGGGACCAGCCTTCGGGCGGAGTCCACCGGGCCAACTTCTCGGGATCCTTGCGCGGGCGGCCGCGACCTCGGCTCTCCTCCATGACTCGAAACGGTAGAGCCGACTTTCCACTGTGTCAATTGGCATAACAGAAATTCGCCAGACGTCTCCCTGCAGATCGCGGTTATCCATGCTTCCGCTGCCGCGTGAAGCATGGATAACCGCGATCTGCACCAAAAAAAAGGGGTGGGGTCAGAGGCGGGGGTCGACGGGTTCGGACTCGCTCGCCAGGATGGCGAAGACGAGTTCGTGCACCCGCCACAGCGGCCCGTCGGACCCGACGGCGGCGAGCGCGGCGAGCCCGAGGGCGTGCTCCCGCAGGGCGAGGCCGCGCTTGCGGCCGAGGCTGCGGTGGCGGAGCCGGTCCAGCTGCGCCGGCGCGGTGTATCCGGGACCGTAGATGATCCGCAGGTACTCCCGCCCCCGGCACTTGAGGCCGGGTTGCAGCAGACCCCGTTCGCCCGTCACCGTGAGTCCGGCGTACGGCTTGACGACCATGCCTTCGCCACCCGATTCGGTCAGCGACAGCCACCACTCCGTCACGGCGGCGACGTCGGCCGGGGACGACGGGTCGGCCACGATGCGTCGGGTCGGCGTGAACGTCGCCGGGTCCGCTTCGACGAGGCGATCGGCGATCGACAGGTGCCAGCCGTGGTCGCGGTCGTAGTAGCCCGGTCCCAGGACGGCGAACGGCGCCAGGGTCACTCCGTCGAGGCCGGACGTCGGGCGTACGTATGCCCGGTAGGCCGAGGTAAATGCCTCCACATCGGACAATCCCGCCGCCAGACGCGTCTGCAACGGAAACACGTCGAGGCCACGATCGGCCGCGGCGGACAAGACCGACAGCGCGGCGGGCAGCGCGGAACGCCCGGCCGCGCCGACTGCGGCGTACTGCTGGATCAGCGTGTCGGCCTTGGCCGACCAGGGCAGCAGCTCGCAGTCGAGCAGCAGCCAGTCCGTGCCCAGCTCGTCCCACAACCCGGCCTTCGTCACCGCGGTGCGTACCGAGGCGAGCAACTGCTCGGTCAGCTCCTGACCGAAGAACGACCGCCCGGTACGCGTGTAGATCGCACCGGAAGCACCGTCATCGGCGAAGCTCGACTCGAGCGATCGGCAGACGAGGACGACCGCGCGGGAGCCCATGTGCTTCTCCTCGCAGACGACCTGGCCGACCCCGGCTGCGGCGTAGTCGGCCAGGGCCGCGCCCGGGTGCTCCAGGTATCCGTCGACTGTGGATGTCGAAGCGGGCGCCATCGTCGGCGGCAGCCAGACCAGCCAGCGGGGATCGAGGGCGAACCGGCTCATCACCTCCAGCGCGGCGGCCGAGTGCTCGGCGCGTACGGTCACCGTGCCGTGCCCGGTCTCGACGTGCCGCCGGCCCGTCACGGACTTCAGATCCAGCGCACGGTTGACCACCGGCGCGGCGGGTGCGAGCGGCCGTGCCGGCGTGTAATGCTCGCGTACCGCCGGCACGGTGACGAGCTGCCGCTCCGGGTAACGCAGCGCGGTCAGCTTGCCGCCGAACACACAGCCGGTGTCGAGGCAGATGGTGTTGTTGACCCACTCCGGTTCGACGGTCGGAGTGTGTCCATACACGACCATCGCCCTGCCCCGGTACTCCTCCGCCCACGGGTACCGCACGGGCAGGCCGTACTCGTCGGTCTCACCGGTCGTGTCGCCGAACATCGCGAAGCTGCGCACGCGGCCCGACGCCCGGCCGTGGTACTCCTCCTTCAACCCGGCGTGCGCGATCACGAGCCGTCCCTCGTCCAGGACGTAGTGGCTGATCAGCCCGTTCAGGAAGGGCTCCAGACCGTCGACCGGGTCCCGCTCCAGCTGCTCCAGCGTCTCCGCCAGGCCGTGACGTACCTGCACGTTGCGGCCCTGCAGCTTCTTCAGGAGCTTCGCCTCGTGGTTGCCCGCGACACACAGGGCGGTCCCGGCCGCGACCATGCCCATCACCAGGCGCAGGACCGCGGGCGAGTCCGGACCGCGGTCCACCAGGTCACCCACGAACAGGGCGATACGCCCAGCGGGGTGGACGGCGTTCACCACCCGCCCGCGCTCGTCCCGTTCAGCGGTGTAGCCGAGTTCGGTCAGCAGCGAGAGCAGCTCGTCGAAACAGCCGTGCACGTCACCGATGACATCGAAGGGGCCGGTCATCTCCCGGCGATCGTTGAACAGCTTCTCGTAGCGCAGTTCGATGCTGTCGACCTGCTCTGGGCGTACCACATGGATCTTGCGGAACCCCTCGCGGCCGAGCGAGCCCAGCGAACGCCGCAGGTCGCGATGCTGGCGGCGGACCACCTCGCGGCCGAAGGCACGGTCGGACCGGACCTGCGTGCGTTCCCAGCAGGTGGGTTCGGGGGTGTCGAGGACGATCGCGACGGGGAGCACGTCGTGCTCGCGGGCGAGTCTGACCAGCCCGGCGCGAGCGTGGCTCTGGACGTTCGTCGCGTCGACCACGGTGAGACGGCCGCCAGCCAGCCGCTTGCCCGCGATGTAGTGCAGCGCCTCGAAGGCCTCGGCGGTGACGGTCTGGTCGTTCTCGTCGTCGGCGAGCAGGCCGCGGAACGCGTCGCTGGAGAGCACCTGCGTCGAGCGGAAGTGGCGACGGGCGAAGGTGGACTTGCCGGAGCCGGTCACGCCGACCAGGACCACGAGCGCCAGCTCGGGAATATCCAATGTAGTCATTTATGCTGCCTCCTTCCGGAACAGGGCCAGTTGCGTGGGGGTGCCGACCTCGGGGTCCTCGTCGCCGACACCACGGAACTCGACTTGGTAGCCATGGCGCTCGGAGACGCCCCCGGCCCAGGCCGTGAACTGCTCCCGCGTCCACTCGAACCGATGGTCGCCGTGCCGGTGCCGGCCTTCCGGCAGCGACTCGTAGCGCACGTTGTACTCGACGTTGGGCGTGGTCACGACGACCGCGCCGGGCTGGGCGTGGGCGAACACCGCGTCCTCCAGCGCGGGCAGCCGCGCCTCGTCCACGTGCTCGATGACCTCCATGAGCACGGCCGCGTCATAGCCGCGCAGCCGGTCGTCGCGGTAGGTCAGCGCCGACTGGATCAGCTTGATCCGGGCCTTCTGCCGGTCGGGCAGCCGGTCGAGCCGGATCCGCCGGGCGGCGACGTCGAGCACCGCCGGGGATACGTCGGCCCCGACGATCTGCGTGTATCGCCGGTCCCGTAGGAGGTCGCCGATGAGCGCGCCCGGCCCGCAGCCGAGGTCGAGCACCGTCGTCGCACCGGTGTCCGCCAACGCCGCCAGCACCGCGGCCCGGCGCAGCGCGTTGAGCGGCTTACGCTTCGGCTCCAGCTCCTCCCGCTCCGGCTCCACCGAGTCGGGCTCGTCCGTCGCGAGCTGGTTGAGGGCGCGTTCGGTCAACGCCCGGCTGTGGGCGAGATAGCGGCGCGTGATCAGGCCGCGCTCGGGGTGACCGGCCAGCCAGCCGTCGCCGGCCCGCAGCAGCTTCTCGATCTCGTCGGGCGCGACCCAGTAGTGCTTGGCGTCGTCCAGCACCGGCAGCAGCACGTACAGATGGTTGAGCGCGTCGGCAAGGCGTACGCGGCCGGTCAGGCGCAGGTCGGCGTAACGGCTCGCGCCCCACTCGGGCAGCTGCTCGTCCAGCGGGATGGCCGTTGCCTCGACGGTCCAGCCCAGCGGCGCGAACAGGCGCTCGGCGACGGCCGCGCCGCCCCTACAGCGCAGCACCGGCACGCGGATCTCCAGATCGATCGGAGTCGCGGCCAGCTCAGGTCGATCCTTGGTGCTCCCCCTCATCGCCGACCGGAAAGCGCGGTTCATCGCTGCGACGAGCAGGCTCGACGCCGCGTACGCCCGGTCGTTGACGTATTGATTGAGCTGCCGGGCCGCGTCCTTGTGCGCTTTGGAGTCGGCCAGCGTCTGCGGGTCGACCTCCAAGAGCAGGGCCGCCGTGCAGCGCTCCGGAGTCGCCTCCGGAAACAGCACGGTCGCCTCGCCCCACGGCACGTCGAAGCGGTGCACCCGATCCGGGTGCTTGACCAGGAGGTAGCCGAGATCGGTCCCGGGAGTCTCCGGGGTCCCCGTCATCGTGATCATCAGCAGCACCCGGCCATGGTGCGGGTTATTTCCGCAGCGTGCAAGCGGTTTCATTGCCGCACACCCACCGGCTCTTGACCCGGGTGCGGAGCCCCCTTTGGGCGCAGATCACGGTTACGCAGGCCATTCCAGTGCCGGGATGCATGGATAACCGTGATCTGCATCCGGTCGGCGCGGTGGCGGTCGGGTGTCAGGGTTGTCGGGCGAGACAGCAGCCCGGCGTTACAGGGATGGGCGGCTGCGCAGGACCGCGACCAGGCCGGCCTGCACTTCCTCGACCGGCCGCTCCGGTGAGAAGATCAGCCAGTCGAGCGCGACGACGAGACCTGCCCCGAACAGCGCGGACGCCGAGATCCGGGGGTCCAGTTCCGGCGGGAAGTCGCCCGACTCCACCCCGGCTTCGAGCACCTCGGCGATGACGCTGATGGCTTGTTCGCGTACGAGGAGGATGGTCTGCTGCCATTCCCGGTTGGTCCGCCACATCTCGGCCAGCAGCAGTTGCGCGAACGCCTGATAGCGCTGGATGTAGGACAGCTGCGCCCCGATCAGCGCAGTGATCGCCTCTCGCGGCGGCAGTCCCTCGATCGCCGTACGCGACTCCTCCGCGAGCAGGCCGACGCCGTACCGCAGCAGTTCCTCGTAGAGGGCGGTCTTCGACGCGAAGTTGTAGAACACCGTGCCCTTGGCGACGCCCGCACGCTCGGCGATCTCGTCGACCGTCGTCGCGGTGAAACCCTGCTCGGCGATCAGCCCGACGGCGGCCTCGAAGATCTTCAGCCGCGTCGCGTCGCGCCGCCGGGTCCGCCCGTCGGCGGCGTTGCTGAGGGTACGCCGTTCCACGCCCCCAGTCTCACATGCCTGGTTTCCGGCGAAGTCGATCACCCGCTTACGGAGTCGATCAGGGTGCTATGGACACGACACGCCGGTTGATCACGACCGTTAGTTCATGATCGCGCGGAAAGCCACCGGGCTAGAGGGTGAGGACGGGTGGAGGGTGGTGACGGTGAGGCGGCGGGAGCGGCGGGCGGCGAGCGCGGTCAGCGCGAAGCAGCCCGCGGCGAACCCGGTCAGCACCAGCACGGCGGTCCAGACGGTGTCGAGCGGGCCGCCGACGGTCAGCCGCCGGAGTGCCCCGATGACGTAGGTCATGGGCAGCCAGGGGTGCATCGCCTGGAAGAACCCGGGTGAGGTCTGCACCGGATAGGTGCCGCCGGACGAGGTCAGTTGCAGCATGAGCAGGGCGAGTGCGACGAGGCGACCGGGTGCGCCCAGGATCGCGCCCAGCATCTGCAGGATCGCGGTGAACGTCAGCGAGGTCAGGATCAGCAGCCCAAGCGTGCCCGCCGGGTGGACCGGGATCAGGCCGAGGGCGTACCGGAGGACCAGGTAGAGCACGATCGCCTGGGCGGTGCCGACGACGGCGGCCGGCAGGTATCCGGCGTACGCCACGCGCCAGGCGGGGGCGCCGGAGACGGCGTGCCGCCGGGTCAGCGGCCGGAGCAGCATGTAGGTCAGCATCGCGCCGACCCACAGCGCCAACGCCAGGAAGTAGGGCGCGAATCCGACGCCGTAGGTGGCCGCCGCGTGCCGCGTGTCGCGCTGGAGCGCCACCGGGTCGCCGAGGACGCCCGCCCGGGCCGCCCGATCGTCGGCGTCGTAGCCGGGGATCTGCGACGCGCCGTCGGCGAGTCCGTTCGCCAGCCGCAGCGCGCCGGAGTCCAGCGTCGCGAGGCCCGTGGCCAGGCTGCGCGTACCGGCGGAGAGGTCGGCCAGCCCGCCGTCCAGTTGCCGGGCGCCGGACGAGAGCCGGTAAAGCCCACCCGACAACTGGTGCGCGCTGGTCGCTGCGGTGTGCGTACCCTCCTGCAATTGAGAAGCGCCACTGGCGAGCGCGGTGAGGCCGGCGGAAAGCTGGTCCACCTGGGATCGGGCGGCGGCGACGCGGTCCGCGAGGGTGGGCGCGGCCTGGGCCACGGCGCGGGCCTGCGCCGCGACGGTGCGCAACTGGTCCGCGAGCCGGTCCAGGTCCGCGGTCGCGAGCCGATCGCGCAGGTCGCGCGCGGTCTGGGTGGCCTCGGCGGCGGCTTGGCGGGCGGCGACGTAGGCCGCGTCGTCGGCCAGTCCGGGGGTCGCCGCGGCCAGCGAGTCGAGTTTCTGTTCGACCTCAGTGGTACGCCCAACGGCGCGGTCGGCGACCGCCGGCAATTCGTCGAGGTGAGCGGCGATGGCGTCGGCTCCGGTCGCGATGGCCGTGGCCGCGGCCGCGATGTCGTCGGCGTGTTCGCGGAGCGCCGGTTCGGCGGTGTCGGCCGCCTCGTCCACGAGCGCCGCGAGCTGGCGACCGCCCGCCGCCGCCTGGGCTGTGCCGTCCGCGAGCTGGTCGGACCCGGCGGCGAGAGTGTCCAAACCGGACGCCAACTGGGCCGACCCCGAGGCGGCCGCGGCGGTGCCGTCGGCGATCTTCCCGGCGCCGCCCTGCGCTTGACCGGCCCCGGTCGCCAGCTTGCCCGCGCCGGCGCTCGCGTCGTCCGCGCCGTCGGCGAGCTGGGCCGCGCCGTCGGCCGCTTCGGCGGTCTGCGTCTTGAGGTCGGTGAAGCCGAGCAGCATCCGGTCGAAGTATTTCGCGGCGGCACTGCTCGCCGCGGCCGCCCGGATCTCGGTGAACGCGCTGCGGGCCAGCAGCCCGGACAGGTAGTTGGTGCTGTCGTCGCTGGTGACCTGCAGGCGACCGGCCGACGCCGGACGCCCGGCGTCGGGAGCGTCCGCCAGGTGCTGGGAGAAGTCGGCCGGGATCACCAGGATCAGGTGGTACTCGCCGCTTTCCAGACCGCGTTCGGCGTCGGCGCGGTTGGTCGGGATCCAGCCGAAGACTTGGCGGTCGACGAGTTCGTCGGCGAGATCCCGCCCGGCGTGCACGACGTCGCCGGCGCTGCTCGTAGCGGCCTGGTCGGCCTGGACGAGCGCGACCGGGATGTGCTTGAGGTTGCCGTAGGGGTCCCAGAACGCGGCCAGGTAGAGCGCGCCGTAGAGCAGGGGGACGACGGTCAGGACCGCGAGCGCGGCGCGGGTCAGCCGATGCCGGCCGAATCGGCGCAGCTCGGAACGAGCAGGGCTCATCGGGTGATCTCCACGATCTGATCGGGGGCGTACGCGGTCGCCTCGCGCGCGGTGAGGACCACGGCCCGGCCGGTGGCCCGCAGCGCGGCGGCGAGGTCGCGTTGTTCGTCGAAGGTGAGCCCGAGGTCGGCGTCGTCGACGGCGATCACCGCCGGATCGGCGAGCAGGGCCAGCTCGATCATGAGGCGGTGCCGATCGATCGGCGTCAGCTCGCCGGCCTTCGTCATGAGGTCGAACGGCAGACGCTGTCCGGCCTGGTCGAGAGCCTGCTTGTGGCGTACGCGGCGGGCCCGGGTCGGCAGCCCGATCGGGCGCAGCAGCCGGAGGCGTTCGTCGAGGTGTTCCTGGGCGGTCAGCATCGGCTCCGGCTCGTGTACGCCGGGGACCAGCCCGAGCGCGGTCTTGGCGCGGACCACGACGCCGTGGCGGTGCCGGAAGTTCCCCGTCAGGGAGAGCAGGGCGGCCGTCCGGCCGCTGCCGGGCGTCCCGGTGAGCACGACCAGCTCGCCTGGGTAGACCTCCAGGTCGAACCGTCCGAACACCGCTCGACTGGTGTGATGACCGAGCCCGCGGGCCGCCAGGACCGGGGCGGGCACCGCGGGCTCTTCAGTCGTGTCCCCTGCATTGAGCGGCAGCGGTCCGGCCGTCGCGTCGTCCGCGCTTCCCTCATCGCACGTCGCCGGGTCGGTCAGGACCTCCGCAGTGTTCACTGCCACTCCAGACAATGCTGCTCCAGAGAATTAAGACTGACTGGTCGGTACAGAAACTTACAGCACGGTCGCCCGATTCGCCACTCTGAACCGGTAGTCAGGCCGTTGCTGCAGGTGAACATGCCCGCGGACCGATGTTTCTGAACGGTAACTTTCGACCGAACGGCTATGGCAGCAGGCCATTTCGCCATCAACACTGGGTCGGTGCCAGGCCGACACCGTCCACCTCGACGCCCCGTCCGCGCCGTCGCTCTCGTGACGGCTGTCCTTGCCGTGGTCGCCGCCAGCGCGTACGCGGCCGTGCGGTTGACCGACGACAACGCGAGCGGCTGCGCCCCCTCCGGTACGCCGATCCGCGTCGCCGCCGCGCCCGAGATCGCCGACGCCGTCCGGCAGACGATCAGCGGACTCTGCTTGTCCGCCGAAGTGACCGCGACCGACCCGGCCGACGTCTCGGCGATCATCGCGGGCCAGCGCAACGTCACGCTGGCCGGCGTCGGGCAGCCCGACGGCGACGCCAAGGCGCCCGACATCTGGATCCCGGACTCCTCGACCTGGCTCGCCCGGCTCTCGAACGCCTCCCCCACGCTCGCCGCGACCGACACCGTGTCGATCGCGCGCAGCCCCGTCGTGGTGGCGATGCCGGAGCCGGTCGCCAAGACGCTCGGCTGGCCGACGGCCAAGCTGACCTGGCAGGCCCTGCTCCAGAAGATGACGACGGACACGAAGCTGCACGTCGGCACGTCCGAACCTGCCCGCGACGCGGCCGCCCTGTCTGGGCTGCTCGCCCTGGGCCAAGCCGCGTCGACGTCGGCGGGCGGGCAGACCGCCACGACGGCCGCCCTCCGGGCGCTGTCGGCCGGCCGGTCGGCGCTGCGTACGGATGTGCTCGCCCGCTTCCCGCGGTCGGCCGAGCCAGCCGCCCTCGCCTCCGGCCTTTCCGCCGCGCCGATGTCCGAGCAGGCCGTGCTGGCCTACAACGCGGCCAAGCCGCCGGTGAAGCTCGCCGCGCTCTACCTCGACCCCGCGCCGGTGGCGCTGGACTATCCGCTCACCGTCCTGCCCGGGGCCGACGCCGGTCGCAAGCAGGCTGCCACCCAGATCCGCGAGGCCCTCCAGTCCGACGCCTTCCGGTCGAAGCTCGCCGGAGCCGGCCTGCGCCTGCCGGACGGTACGCCGAGCACCGGGCTCACCCTGCCGCAAGGCGCCCCGACGCCGCAGGTCACGCCGCCGCCGAGCGCCACTCAGCGCGCCGCTGTGGCCGCCGGGGTCGACAAGGCGCTGTCCACCTGGATCGCCGTCACCCTCCCGGCCCGGATGCTGGCCGTCATCGACGTCTCCGGCTCGATGCTGGAGCGCGTACCCACGGCGGGCAACGCCACCCGGGAACAGGTCACCCTGGAAGCCGCCCGGCGCGGCCTCGGGCTGTTCGACGACTCGTGGGCCGTCGGCCTGTGGACGTTCTCCACCGAACTCGAAGGCTCCAAGGACTACCGGCAGCTCATCCCGATCGGGCCATTGTCGACACAGCGCACGTCGCTGCTGGCCAAGCTGGAGGCGATCCAGCCCAAGCAGACCGGCGACACCGGGCTCTACGACACGCTGCTCGCGGCGTACCAGACGGTGCAGCACGACTGGGACCCCGGCCGGGTCAACTCGATCGTGATGATGACCGACGGCGACAACGACGACGACAACGGCATCTCGCACGCCGATCTGCTCGCCAAGCTCAAGCAGCTGGCCGACCCGAAGCGGCCGATCCAGGTGATCATCATCGGCATCGGGCCATCGGTGAACGCCGCACCGCTGAAGCAGGTCACCGATCTGACCGGGGGCGGCGTGTTCACCGCCAAGGACCCCGCGAAGATCGGGGAGATCTTCCTGCAGGCCATCTCCCTGCGAGCCGCCGGCCTCCACTGACAGGTTCGTTCGACCCACTGGGGGTTGAGGCGGGGTCGCACCAAGCACATAATGGAACACGTGTTCGGAAGACGTGCATGACCCCCGCCGAGCAGGAGGCGATCGAGCGGATCGCCCTCACCACCGCCGCGCCCTGGGAGTTCGCGCTCGGCGGCGGCCGGGCGCTGCTGGCTCACGGAGTCACCGAGCGCCCGAGCGAAGGCGTGGACCTGTTCACCGTGGACGACACGGCGGTCCGCCCGGCCGCCGAGGCGGTGATGGACGCGCTGGCTGACGCCGGGTTCTCGGTGTGGGAGGTCGGCGACGAGTCCGACCTGTTCGACGACTTGGCCGACATCCTCATCGAACTGGCGGTCATCGGCGACGACGGCGCTTCGACGCCGGTGTCGCTGGGCGTACAGCCGCGCTCGCTGCCTCCGGTCGACCTGGGCGCCGGTCCGGTGACCTCCGTGGAGGATCTGGCCGCCATCAAGGTCGCGGCCATGGTCAACCGGGCCGAGATCCGCGACTTCATCGACGTCGCGGCGTTCCTCCAGCGGTTCGACCGGGATCGGCTGCTCGATCTGGTGAACACCGTCGATCCAGCGCTCACCGCCGAGGACTACGCGGCGTGCGTACGCCAGCTCGACGGCTGCCGGGACGAGCGGATTCGCTGCTATGGAGCCGATCCCGTAGGCGTACGCGCGGCGTTCGCGGACTGGCCGCGTGACTAACATGACGATGTGGAGACGACATTCCGGTCCGCCCGGTTCGCCGAGCTGACCGCGGCCACCCTCTATGACCTGCTGAAACTGCGGGTCGACGTGTTCGTGGTCGAGCAGGAGTGTCCCTATCCGGAATTGGACGGGCGCGATCCCGAGCCGGGCACGGTGCACGTCTGGGCCGCCGACGAGACCGGCGAGATCCTGGGTTACCTGCGAATCCTCGACGACGGTGCGGAGCTGCGGATCGGCCGGGTGGTCACGTCGCCGAAGGCACGCGGCAGCGGCCTGGGCGGCCAGCTGATGGAGCAGGCCCTGGCGGTCGTCGGCGATCGACCCAGCGTCCTCGACGCACAGTCGCATCTCACGCGGTTCTACGAGCGCTTCGGGTACGCCGTAGCCGGGCCTGAGTTCGTCGAAGACGGGATTCCACATACCCCGATGCGGCGCGAAACACCGACGCGGCACTAAACATCGATGCGATGCGTGGCACGTTCGCGGGAATCCCCGCCGCGCGCGCGGGCGTCAGGTTAGCGTCTGAAGATCGAACGCTGGACGAAGTTTCTCTATCCGACCGCGATGATCGGACTGATCCTCGCGTACTGGCTCATACCTCCGATGCGGACCATCGCCTTGGTCGCTGTGGGTGTCGGTGGAGCGACCGCGATCCTCGTCGGCGTACGCCGTCATCGCACCGATCGCTGGCCGGCCTGGGTCCTGCTGGCGGTCGGCATCCTCATGATCACCTTCGGCGAGGCGATCTACTCGATCCAGGGACCGGCACGGAGCTTCCCAGGCATACCTGAGCTGCTGTTCGTGGCCGCGTACGGGCCGCTCTGCCTCGGCCTCGTCTTGATGGGCCGCCCGCGTACGCTGTCGACCGACCTGATGCTGATCCTGGACACCATCGCCGTCGGGCTGGCCGCGACGCTGGTCGTCTGGATCACATTGGTCCGCCCAGCGGTGTTGAGCCTGCATCTGACTGGGTATGCCAAGTTAATCGTGATCGCTGGAAACGTCGGGTACGCCGCCGTCCTTGCCAGCGCCGCCCTCGTGGCCGTCGCCTGGCGTGCCAACGCGGCGCTCCGCGTCCTCGGCCTGGGCCTGATCGCGTTCCTGATCGCCGACTACCTCTACGGCACCGAGATCATCGCGGGCACGTGGACTCCGGGCGGGCTGGCCGATCTCGGTTTCCCCATCTTCTTCGCGCTCAGCGGGGCGGCCGCGCTACAACCGTCGATGACCGCGGTCGCCTCCCGCGCACACGCCCGCAACCAGCTCGGCGCACGGCTGGTGATGGTGGCGATCGGGCTGCTCGTCGCGCCGACGACGCTGCTCGTGGCGGCCACCTCCGGCCCGGTCACGACCGGGTTCGCCATCGCGATAACGGCGGTCGCGATCGGCCTCGTCATGATCACGCGCATCTTCCTGTCGGCGCGTGCGTACCAGCAGAAAGCCGCCCGGGAGGCCAGCCTGCGCGTGGCGTCGCGCGCGCTGATGCTCGCCACCGACCGACCGCAGATCGACGCGGGGGTGACCGCCGCGCTGCGGCAGCTGGTCCCGACGGCGACCGCGCACATTCGCGAGCCCGGCGATCCGCCCGTCGAGGGCCTGCCGTTGGCGCTGGACGGCGGCGAGCCGCGCTTCGCACTGGGGATCATGGTCTTCCGCGGCCCACCCGACCGGCTCGACGAGTTGACCCCCACCCTCCAGGCGCTCGCGGACCAGGCCGCGTCCGCCTACAGTCGCGTCCGGACCGTCGAGAAGCTGGCCGCAGAGCAACGCGAGCAATACTTCCGCACGCTCGTCCAGACCAGCACCGATGTCACGCTGATCAGCCGCGACGGCGCCATCGAGTACGCCACCCCGTCGGCCCGGGATCTGTTCGGTGTCGACGTGGTGGGCGCGAACCTCGACGATCTCGTCGAACGGTCTGGCGGCGGAAGCTGGCCGGATGTCGTCGAAGCCGACGAGGGCGAGGTTCACCTGCCCGATTGCAGTCTGGCGGTGCTCGTGCACCGGCGGGATCTCGCCGACGACCCGACCGTCTGCGGCGTCGTGACCACTTTGCGGGACGTCACCGCCGAACGGGATCTGCGCCGCGATCTGGCGCATCAGGCGAGCCACGACGTGATCACCGGGTTGGCCAATCCACGGCTGTTCCGGCACGCCCTCGCGGAGGCGGTACGCACTCCGGGCGTGGCCGTCATCCTGCTCGACATCGACGACTTCAAGCTGGTCAACGACATGTACGGGCATCCGGTCGGCGACTACCTGCTGGTGACCTGCGCCCGGCGGATCGAGTCCGCCATCGGACCGGCCGACCTGGCCGCTCGCATCGGCGGCGACGAGTTCGGCGTGGTGCTCGGCGACTGCCCCGACGTCGACGTCGCCCGCGACGTCGCTCAGCGCCTGTCCGACCTGCTGGCTGAGCCGGTCGAGGTCGACGGCATGATGATCGAATCCCGGGCGAGCGTCGGGATCGCGCACGTGGCCGGCGGCGGCGACGACAGCCAGCTGATGCAGAAGGCCGACATGGCCCTGTACGCCGCGAAGTCGGGCGGCAAGGGCCGCTGGCGGCAGTACGACGGGGAGATGAGCATCCCGGCCCGCAACCACGTCGAGGTCGGCCGCCGGTTGCGCGCGACCATGGAGTCCGGTGAGCTGATGCTGTACTACCAGCCGATCGTCGACCTGGTCACCGGGGAGACGGTGGGCGTGGAGGCGCTGCTGCGTCTACAGGACGACGGCGATCCCATGCCGCCGCCCCAGATCGTCGCCGCCGCCGAGAGCACCGGGCTGATCGGGCGGCTGGGCGAGTGGATCCTCGACCGGGCGCTGGCCGACCTGCCGCAGTTCCAGCTGCCGGGCCGTGACCCCTGCTACGTCAGCGTCAACGTGTCCGCCCGCCAGCTGCGGCGGACCGACTTCTCGGCGACCGTACGCCGGGCGCTGAAGAGCAGCCGGGTCGACCCCCGACTGCTCGTCCTCGAAGTCACCGAGAACATCCTCATCGAGAACGACGACGAGCGGCCGTGGGCGTATCTGGACGAGTTGCACGCGCTGGGCGTACGCATCGCGATCGACGACTACGGCACCGGGTACGCCTCCCTCGGCTACCTGCGCCAGCCCAGCGTCGACATCGTGAAGATCGACCGGAATCTGCTCACCGATCTGACGCCCCGGGCGACGCGCCTCATCGAGGGAGTGTCGTCGACCCTCCGCTATCTCGGGGTCGACCAGATCGCCGAGGGCGTCGAGACCGAACACGCGCGGGCGATCCTGGTCGACGCCGGCTGCCCCTACGGACAGGGCTTCCTGTTCTCGCCGCCGCTGCCGGTGGACAAGGTCGTCCGCTGGCTGCGGCTGCCCGACGTCACGGCAGGTTCGTGATGATGTCGGCGATCTCGCGACGACGGCCCGTGTAGAACGGGACCTCCTCGCGGACGTGCCGCCGAGCCCGCGACGCCCGCAGGTCGCGCATCAGATCGACGATGCGGTACAGCTCGTCCCCCTCGAACGCCAGCATCCACTCGTAGTCGCCGAGGGCGAACGAGGCGACTGTGTTGGCCCGTACATCCGGGTAGCCGCGCGCCATCCGGCCGTGCTCGGCCAGCATCTCGCGCCGCTCCTCGTCGGGCAGCAGGTACCACTCGTAGGAGCGGACGAACGGGTAGACGCAGATGTAGTCGCGCGGCTCCTCGCCCGCGAGGAACGCCGGGATGTGGCTGCGGTTGAACTCGGCCGGGCGGTGCAACGCCGCCTGCGACCAGACCCCGGTCAGGTTCCGGCCCAGCGCCGTCCGCCGGAACAACGAGTACGCCTCCTGCAGCGCGTCAGCCGAGGACGAGTGCCACCAGATCATCAGGTCGGCGTCGGCCCGCAGACCCGACACGTCGTAGGTGCCCCGGATCGTGACATCCTTCTCGGCCAGCCGATCGAACAGGCCGGTGACCTCGGAGATCACATCGTCGCGCAGGGTCGGCAGCGGGCTGGTGGCCTGGAATACCGACCACATCGTGTAGCGGATGGTCGAGTTCAGCTCGCGCATCCGGGCGGCGTTGGACTGCGCCGGCTCTTCGGTTACTACGACCTCTTCGGTGGTCTGATCGGTCACGATACGAATTCTCCCAGATCAGCGGCGGCTTTCTCGCCGGAGGCTATGCAGACGGGGATGCCGACGCCGTCGAAGGCGGCCCCGGCCAGGACGACGGGCTTGCGCCCGGCGCCGAGCAGCGCCCGAGCCTCGGCGACTCGGTCGAGGTGCCCTGGGGCGTACTGGGGCAGCGCACCGCCCCAACGCGTCACGCGTACCGCCGAGGCGGCCGGCAGCGGGCCGACCACCTTGGCCAGGTCGGCCTGGACGGCCGCGCCGAGGGCCTCGTCGGTCATCGCGAGCGCGCCGACGTCGCCGTACCGGCCGACGGAGACCCGGACGGCGGCCTCGGGCTCACCCGCGAGGTGCTCCCATTTCCGGGAGAAGAACGTGGCGGCCTTGATCGAGAGCCCTTGGTCGGCCGGGACCAGGAAGCCGGTGAGCGCCGGCAGATCCGCCCCGGGCAACCGCATCGACACGAGGCCGATGCTCGCGTAGTCGAGCTCGCCGACGAGGTCGGCGACCGCCGGTGGCAGCAGCGCGGCCGCGGGCTTGGCCGGGCAGGCCAGCACGTACGCGTCGGCGTCCAGCTCGTCGAGCGCCCGCAGCGGAATTCCATAGTGGATGGCGACGCCGAGGTCGAGCAGCCGTTGGGACAGCGCCTCGACCAGCCGGGACAGTCCACCTCGGAGGGTGCCGAAGACCGGGCCGCCCGCCGACCGCTTGACCAGCGAGGCGGCGACGCCGTCACGCAGGGTGTGCGCCGTCTGCAGGGCCGCGTACAGGTTGGGGATGGTGGCCTGGAGCGACAGGAGGTCGGCGCGTCCGGCGTACACCCCGCCGAGGAGCGGGTCGACCAGATGCTCCACCACTTCACCGCCGAGCCGCGACCGGACCAGGTCGCCGACCGCCACGTCCTGCCCGCTCAGCACCGGTACGCCGAGATCACGATCCGCGTCGGCGAGCGTCGCGACGCCGTCCAGCGCGGCCGAGAACCCCGGTACGCCCATCAGCGTGCCCGTCGGCATGGGATGCAACCGGCCGTCGACCCACAGTCCCGCCGCGCCCAGCGCCGGATGCACCAGCCGATCGCCCAGCTCCAGGTCGGCGACCAACCGGGCGGCGCCGCTGGGACCGCCGTCGGGCGTACGCATCAGGAACTGCTCGGCGCCGGTCTCGATCCCGTCGCCGCCCGTCTGGATCTTGCCGCCCAGCCGCGCGGTCGCCTCGACCAGCGTCACGCGTACGCCGGACTCGGCGAGCCGCAGCGCGGCGGTCAGCCCGGCGACGCCACCGCCGACGACAACGACGTGCCGGGTGCTCATCGCACGCTGATCTTGTGGACGAGTTCCACGATCCGGGTCAGCACCGCCGGATCCGCTTCGGGCGGCACACCGTGCCCCAGGTTGAAGACGTGACCGGGGGCGGCTTCGCCTTCGGCCAGCACCCGGCGTACCTCGTGGTCGACGACCTCCCACGGCGCGCTCAGCAACGCCGGATCGAGGTTGCCCTGCACCGCTCGCGGTCGCGCCGGACCCGGTTCACTGCCGTCCAGCCGCAGGTCCGCGACGTTCACCAGGGCGGCGGCCTGGTCGAGCGGCGTACGCCAGTCGACCCCGACGACGTCGGCACCCGCTTCCGCCATCGCCGTGAGCAGGTGCGCCGTGCCGACGCCGAAGTGGATCCGCGGCACCACGGGGCCGATCTCCTGGAGGACCGCCGCAGAGTGCGGCAGCACGAAACGCCGGTAGTCGGCCTCGCTCAGGGCGCCGGCCCACGAGTCGAACAGCTGGACCGCGCTCGCCCCCGCGTCGATCTGCACCCGCAGGAACGTCGAAGTGATCTCCGCGAGCCGTTCGGCCAGTCCGTGCCACAACTGCGGGTCGCCGTGCATCAGCGCCTTGGTCTTGGCGTGCGAACGCGACGGGCCGCCCTCGATGAGGTAGCTGGCCAGGGTGAACGGCGCCCCTGCGAAGCCGATCAGCGGAGTGCCCTCCAGCTTCGGGATGAGCAGCCGGATCGCTTCCTCCACAAAGGAGAGATCGGCGTCTTCAGCGCGGCCGACCCGGGCGAGGTCGGCGCTGGACCGGATGGGCTCGGCGACCACGGGACCGGTCCCGGCGACGATCTCCACGCCGACCCCCGCCGCCGCGACGGGCACCACGATGTCGCTGTAGAACACCGCCGCGTCCACGCCGTGCCGGCGTACCGGTTGGAGGGTGATCTCGGTGACCAGATCCGGACGGCGGCACGTCTCCAGCATCGACAGGCCGGCCTCGGCCCGCAGTTCGCGATATTCGGGCAACGACCGCCCCGCTTGCCGCATGAACCAGACCGGAGTGTGTTCGACCGGCTCGCCGCGGCACGCGCGGACGAAGACGGAGTCGGTCGGGTCAGCTGCAATGCTGGTCATTCCACAGATCGTGCCACGTTTCTCCCTTGCCGCGACCGGCGGGGGCGCGCGCTGAGGAGTACGCCACTGCCAGAGCGTGTGACAGCGCACGGCGTGCCGCACCACGCACCGGAAGCAGATGCGCCCTAGGGTTGCGCTATGCCGACCACGCTTCGCACGCCCCCGGACGTCTTCACCCGGGCGGTCGAAGCACTGCAAGCCGCTCCGACCCGCCGGGAGATCTCGCTGGAGGAGGTCGGTGCGCCGACCCGGCTCGCGCCGTACGCGCACGCCGTGGGCGCCACCGTGCTCCGCGACGGCGAGGAGGTGGCCACGGGCCGGTTGGTCCTGCTGCACGACCCGGCCGGTCACGAGGCCTGGCAGGGGACGATGCGGCTGGTCACCTACGTGACGGCGGAACTGGAACCCGAGTACGCCGCCGACCCGCTGTTGCCGCAGGTGGGCTGGTCGTGGCTGGTGGACGCGCTGGACGCGCACACCGGTCCGGGCCGGGGGGACGGCTACACCGCCATCGCCGGGACCGTCACGCAGACGCTGTCGACCCGGTTCGGCGACCTCGCCCGGCTCGCCGAGGACGAGGAGCCGCCAGGCTCGCCGACCGCTGCCGACCTGGAGATCCGCGCGTCGTGGACGCCGCTCGGGCCGAACCTCGACGATCACATGCTGGCCTGGTGCACACTGCTGGCCTCCACCGCCGGGCTGCCGCCCGAGGGTGTGACCGCGCTGCCCACCCGCCGCAAAGAAGGCTGAAACGGCGAGACGGCCAGGACCCGTGGGTCCCGGCCGTCTCGCCGTCGGACAGATCAGCTCGTGGCGATCTGCGCGGCCTCGCAAGCGGCGCGCATCGCGGGGAAGGCCTTGTTGAACGCGGCCTGCGTCGTCGAGGTCATCATCTTGTCCACCGCGTCGACACACGCGGTGAGCAGCTTGAGCTTCTCGGCGTTCGCGTTCTTCGCGCCCTCGAGATCCTGCTTCAGCTTCTCCGCCTCACCCTTGGTGGTGGTCAGCTGAGCCTTGAGATCCGCGAGATCCTTGGCGTCCGTCGCGGCCTGCGTGGCAGCCGCCTTCTCCTGCTTCGACGCGTCACTCGCCTTGACGAGGTAGAGCGTCGTCACCGTGCCGAGCGCCAGCACCAGCACACCGACCAGGATGGACAGGATCAGGACCGCCGGGCCCTTCTTCGGCCCGGGCGGGCCGGCCGGAACCGCCGAGTACGGCGCGCCGGTCGCGGGGTACGCCGAGGTCGGGTAGGCCGCGCCGGACACCGGCTGCGCCGGAACGGCGCTCGTCGGGTAGCCGGTGGGCGGGTTCCCCGCAACCGTCGGCTGCGCGGGCGGCACGGTCGCGCCACCCGGCTGGTACGCGGGCTGGGCGGTGGTCTGCGCGTACGCCGGCTGCGCGGGGGCCGCGGGGGGCTGCTGCACCGGCGGGTACGCCGCGGTCGGCTGCTGCGCCGGAGCCGGAGCCGGGTACGCGGGCTGCGCGGGCTGGCTCGGCGGGGTCCACGGGGACAGCGGCATGGTGTTCTCAGCGGCCGGGGCGACCGGCTGCGGCGGTACTACCGGCGCGACAGGCTGAGCAGGCTGAACCGGCTGCGGCGGCTGAGCGACCGGAGGCTGCGAAGACTCCGGCTCGGGATTGGTCATTGAGTTCCCTCCGTGTGGTGGCACCGACTGGTGGCCGGTGGCCATGACTTGCGTCGCCGCCCTCGTCGGGGCTAGCAGATCGTGAACTTGTCGCAGGCGATCTTGATCGGGATCGCCAGCCCGAGGCCCTCGGCATCGGTGAACTTCGCCGAGGCGATTCCGATGACCTCGTAATTCGCGTTGATGACCGGGCCACCCGAGTTGCCGGGGTTGATCGGCGCGTCGAACTGGATGTACGGCCCGTGCTGCGTGGTCTCCTCCCGGAAGGCGCTGACCACACCGCTGGTGACGGTGTCCTTCAAACCCAGCGGCGAGCCGACGACCAGGATCTCCTGACCCGACTTGGACTCGGTGGCGGCGACCTTCAGTCCCTCGATCTTCGCCGTCGTGTGCAACTGCGCGATGTCGGCCTTCTTGTCCCCGGCCACGACGGTCGCGTCGTACAGCTGATCGGCGTGCTCGATCTTGACCTTCTTGGTGCCGTCGTTCCAGACGTCCTCGATCACGTGGAAGTTGGTCAGCAGGTTGGTGCCGCCGTCGGAGGCGGTGCCGACCGCGAAGGCCGAGCCGATGCTCTCCGGCGTACGCACACGGAACACGCTGGGCAGCGTCTTCGCGGCGATCTTCTCGGCGTTGAACTGCGTCGCCAGCTGCTTCTCCACCGCCTCGACCCGCTTGTCGGCGGCCGACACGTCGGCGGCGGCCCGCGCCCGGGTCTCGTCCAGCTCGTTGCCGAGGCGGTTCACTTGGTACGCCTGGAAAGCGGTCACGCCGAGCAGCAGCACGACGAGGATCAGCGCGACGACACCGGGCCAGCTGACGCGGCGTCCCCCAGGCGCGTTCACCGGCGGCACCGGACCGCCCGGGAAACCGGACATCGGCGCGGTCGCCGGGACGGACGACAGCGGAACGGGCGGCACGTACGCCGGACGCTGCGTGGGCTGCGTCGTCATGGTGGGCTGCGTCACGTTCGGCTGCACCGGTTGCGGCGCCTGGATCGGGGCCGTCGGCTGGGCCGGCGGCGGCGATTGCCCAGCCGAAGGCGGCGGTGCCTGGTAACCGTTACCGGTCACCGGCGGCGGCGCATACGCCGGACGCTGGTTCGGAACAGGCGATTGTCCTACCGAAGGCGGCTGCGAAACTGGCTCCACCCTAGGCGGAAAGGGCCCATATGGCGGCTGTGGCTGCGTCGGATCCGAGCCCGTCGTCATGTCAAGAGCCTCCCCCACTCGTGATCACCGACCCGCAGAAGGTACCGGTTACCGGTCATTCTGTCTTCCCCTTTCAAGTCCCGCATCGGGCCCGTTCCGAGTGAGCTTCGCAACTCGTCGGCTCGACGCGCCGCACCGGCTGACCCACCACCGCATGGCGTACCCGTAGGTTGTTCATGTGACCGACGACGAAACCGTGCTGCGGCGTCGGGTCCGCACGCGCGACGGCGGCGGCAACTCCAACGACGCAGCGGCCCCGGACGGGGTTCCGCCCAAGCTGTTGACCGAGCCCGCCGAGGGGACTCCGCAGCCCGTGACCAGCCCCGCCGAGCTGGAACAGGTGATCGCGAGGTTCGCGGCCGGGACCGGACCGGTGGCGATCGACGCCGAGCGGGCCTCCGGCTACCGCTACAGCCAGCGCGCCTACCTGGTCCAGTTGCGCCGTCAGGGCGCCGGGACCACGCTGATCGACCCCATCCCGTTGGGCGATCTGTCCGGTTTGGACGCTGCCCTGGCCGACACCGAGTGGGTGCTGCACGCCGCCAGCCAGGACCTCCCCTGCCTGGCCGAGCTGGGATTGCGGCCGCGGAAGCTGTTCGACACCGAGCTGGCCGCCCGGCTGGCCGGATTCGAGCGGGTCGGGCTGGCCGCGCTGACCGAGAACCTTCTGGGCTACACGCTGGAGAAGCATCACTCGGCGGCGGACTGGTCCAGCCGTCCGCTGCCCGAGTCGTGGCTGACCTATGCCGCGCTGGACGTCGAGTTGCTGGTCGAGCTGCGGGACGCGCTCGTCACCGTGCTCGCCGAGCAGGGCAAGACGGCGTACGCCGCACAGGAGTTCGCCGCCCTCGTGGTGAGCGGCGCACAGCCGCCGAAGCCGCGGACCGACCCTTGGCGGCGTACCTCGGGGATGCATCGGGTGCGGGGCGCCCGGGCGCAGGCTCGCGTCCGCTCCCTCTGGTACGCCCGCGACCAGATCGCCCAGCGCCGGGACACCGCGCCGGGCCGGGTGCTGCCCGACTCCTCGATCGTGGCGGCGGCCGAGATGGATCCGAAGTCCGAACGGGATCTGTTGCTGCTGCCCGGTTTCGGCGGCCGATCGACCCGACGGCTGGCCGGGACCTGGTTGGACGCGCTGTCGGAGGCCAGAGCGCTGCCGGACACGGCGCTGCCGACGACCCCGCCGTACGAGGGCCCGCCTCCGCCGCACCGGTGGGCCGAACGCGACCCCGCCGCGGCTGCCCGGCTCGTCCGCGCGCGGGAGGTCGTGGCCCGCGTCGCCGGCGGGCTGTCCATGCCCCCGGAGAACCTGATCACCCCGGAGTACGTCCGCCGGCTCGCCTGGGAGCCGCCCACCGACCTGAGCACGGTGGGCGACCTGCTGGCCCAGTTCGGCGCCCGGCCTTGGCAGCGCGAGCTGCTGGCGGAGGACCTGGCCAAGGCGCTGGCGCCGGACGAGAGCCCGGACAGTCCGTCAGACGAGGCTTCAGACGGGGCTTCGGGCGAGGCAGCGGAAGGCACTGAAACCTCACAGTGACCCGACCTACCGGCCGGTAACTACTCGCGGGTAACATCGGGGGTGTCCAACCACTCCTAGGAGGCGCTGTGCCCCGCAACGTCCGCGATGTCGTCTTCGTCGACGGCGTACGCACTCCGTTCGGCAAGGCCGGGGGTGTCTACGCGCAGACTCGCGCCGACGACCTCGTCATCCGATGCATCCGTGAACTGCTCGCCCGCAACCCGCAGCTGCCGCCCGAGCGCGTCGAGGAGGTGGCCGTCGCCGCGACCACTCAGATCGGCGACCAGGGCCTGACCCTCGGCCGGACCGCCTCCCTGCTGGCCGGCCTGCCCAAGACCACGCCCGGCTATTCGATCGACCGGATGTGCGCGGGCGCGATGACCGCGGTCACCACCGTCGCGGGCAGCATCGCGATGGGCGCCATCGACGTCGCGATCGCCGGCGGCGTCGAGCACATGGGCCGCCACCCGATGGGCGAGGGCGTCGACCCGAACCCGCGTTTCCTGGCCGAGAAGGTCGTCGACCAGTCCGCCCTCGTCATGGGTGCGACGGCGGAGAACCTGCACGACCGCCTCCCCGAGGTCACCAAGGAGCGCGCCGACCGGTTCGGTCTTCGCTCGCAGGAGAAGACGGCCGCCGCGTACGCCGCGGGCAAGCTCCAGCCTGATCTGGTGCCGATCGCCGTCCGCGACGAGAACGGCGCCTGGGGTCTGTCGACTGTGGATGAAGCGCCCCGGCAGACCAGCCTGGAGAAGCTCGCCACCCTGAAGACCCCGTTCCGGCCGCACGGCCGGGTGACCGCGGGCAACGCCGCCGGCCTGAACGACGGCGCGACCGCGTGCCTGCTCGCCTCCGGCGAGGCGGCCGAGGAACTCGGCCTGCCGGTGGCGATGAAGCTGGTCAGCTACGGCTTCGTCGGCGTGGAGCCGGAGGTCATGGGTTACGGCCCGATCCCCTCTACCGAGAAGGCGCTCAAGGTCGCCGGGCTCACCATCGACGACATCGGCCTGTTCGAGCTGAACGAGGCGTTCGCCGTACAGGTCCTGGCCTTCCTGGACCACTTCGGGATCAAGGACGACGACCCCCGGGTCAACCCGTGGGGCGGCTCGATCGCGGTCGGGCACCCGCTCGCGTCCAGCGGCGTACGCCTCATGACGCAGCTGGCCCGGCAGTTCGCCGAGCACCCCGAGGTCCGCTACGGCATCACCGCCATGTGCATCGGCATCGGCATGGGCGGCACGGTCATCTGGGAGAACCCCCACTTCACTGGAGAGTCGGCATGAGCTTCCCTTCTGAGGTAGTGACCCACGCGAAGCTTCGGCTGACCGCCGTACCGGGGCTGGACAAGCCCGCCGCGATCATCACGCTCGACAACGGCTTCGACCACACCAAACCCAACACGATGGGTCCGGGCGGTCTGGCCAGCCTGAACGCCGCGATCGACGAGGCGCTCGCCGCTCAGCCCGCGTTCGTCGCGGTCACCGGCAAGCCGTACATCTTCTGCGTCGGCGCCGACATCACCGGCATCCCGGCCGTCACCGAACGGTCCCAGGCCGCCGAGATCGAGGCCCTGGGCCACCAGGTGTACGCGAAACTGCGTACCGCGCCGGTGCCGACCTTCGCGTTCGTCAACGGCGCGGCGATGGGCGGCGGTCTGGAGCTGGCCCTGCACTGCCAGTACCGCACGCTGTCGGCCGGCGCGGCGGCGCTGTCGCTGCCCGAGGTCAGCCTGGGTCTGATCCCCGGCTGGGGCGGCTCGCAGCTGCTGCCGAACCTGATCGGCGTCGTCGGCGCGGCCCAGGTGATCGTGCAGAACCCGCTTATGATGAACAAGCAGCTCCGCCCGAAGCAGGCGGTCGAACTGGGCATCGCGGACGCCCTCTTCGAACCGGCCGACTTCCTGGAGCGGTCGCTGCTCTGGGCGGCGTCCGTCGTCACTGGACAGACGACGGTCGAGCGGCCGGAGATCGACCGGGACATGTGGGACGCGGTCGTCTACTTCGCGCGTACCGAATTGGACTCCAAGATCCACGGCGCGTCGCCGGCGGCGACCAAGGCGCTGGATCTGTTGGCGCTGGCCAAGGACGGCGTGACCGAGGCGGGCTTCGCCGCGGAGCGCGAGGCGGCCACGGACCTGATCATGTCCGACGAGCTGCGGGCCGGCATCTACTCGTTCGACCTCGTGCAGCGGCGGGCCAAGCGCCCGGCCGGTGCCCCGGACCGCTCGCTGGCCCGGGACGTCGGCAAGGTCGGCGTGGTCGGCGCGGGCCTGATGGCCTCGCAGCTGGCGCTGCTGTTCGCCCGCCGGCTCGAGGTGCCCGTCGTGATCACCGACCTCGACCAGGAGCGGGTCGACAAGGGCCTGGCCTACGTCCAGGCCGAGATCGCCAAGTCGGTGGCCAAGGGGCGGCTCACCGAGCTGAAGGCGGCCAAGCTGCGGACCCTCGTCACGGGCACCGTGGACAAGGCGGCCGGATTCGCCGACGCCGACTTCGTCATCGAGGCCGTCTTCGAGGAACTCGGCGTCAAGAAGAAGGTCTGGGCCGAGATCGAGGAGATCGTCTCGCCGGAGACGATCCTCGCGACCAACACCTCCTCGCTGTCGGTCAGCGCGATGGGCGCCGACCTGAAGCACCCGGAGCGCCTGGTCGGCTTCCACTTCTTCAACCCGGTCGCAGTGATGCCGCTGCTGGAGATCATCCGCGCCGAGCACACGAACGACGTCACCCTGGCGACCGCGTTCGCCCTGGGCAAGCAGCTCAAGAAGTCGTGCGTACTGGTGAAGGACGCGCCCGCGTTCGTCTTCAACCGCATCCTGACCCGGTTCTTCGGCGAGATCTACAACGCCATCGACCTGGGTACTCCGCTGGAGGTGGCCAACACCGCGCTCGACCCGCTCGGCCTGCCGATGCGGCCGCTGGAGCTGCTCCAGCTGGTCGGCCCGGCGGTCGCCGCCCACGTCGGCAAGACGATGCACGTGGCGTACCCGGAGCGGTTCAAGGTCTCCCCCAGCATGGAGAAGATCGTGGCCGCCGGGCAGCCGCTGCTGGTCGACGACGAGATCAACCCGGCCGTGGTCGAGTTGCTGGCGGGCGGGCAGACCCCGCTCACCTCCGACGAGGTACGCGAGCGCGCGCTCGCGGCCCTGGCCGAGGAGATCCGGATCATGCTGGACGAGGGCGTGGTGGCCGACTCGGCCGACATCGACCTGTGCCTCATCCTCGGTGGCGGCTGGCCGTTCTGGCTCGGCGGCATCACGCCGTACCTGGACCGGACCGGCGTCTCCGAGAAGGTCACCGGTCGCCGGTTCGCCCCGGCGGGCGTCGCGACGCTGCCCGCATGAGCTGACTGCACTCCTGGCGGCTCGCGCAAGCGTTCCCCAGCCCATCCCCTTCCCGCCGCGCGGCTCCCCGTGAGCCGCGCGGCACTTTTCTGCGCCCGTTGGGCGGCGGGCTTCCTCGTCGCGTCCGGCGGAGAAACCCGCCGTAGAGTCGATCTCGTGACGATCGTGGACGCCTGCCTCCGGGACGGCCGCGGCGGTTCGCCGACCACGGTGCTGGCCGAGGCGGGCCTGGCCGATGCCGAGCGCCGGGCGATAGCCATCCACAATGGAACGTCGCACGCCGTCTTCGTCGACGTACGCCAGACCGACGTAGCCCTTCGATTCTTCACCAGCGCCGGCGAACTTCCGGCGTGCGGGCACGGAACGGTCGCGGCGTTGGCGTACCTGGCCGACCGATTCGGCGAGCGGGACTTCCAGCTGCGTACGCGCGACCGGTCGTTCGTCGGCCGAGCGACCGACCACGGGTACTGGTTCGACGCCGGTCCGGTCGACCTTCGGGAACCGGCTCCGGCGGAGTGCGACGGCGTACTCGCGGCGCTGGGCGCGACCCCAGCAGGCGGACTGTGCGTCGCCTCCGTCGGGCGGCCGCGCCTGCTCGTCCCGGTCGCCACACCGACGGTCCTCGCCGGACTGACGCCTGACCTCGACCGGCTCCGGACCGTGTGCGACCACTTAGGACTACTCGGCTGCTACGTCTACAGCGTTCCATCGGGCGGCCGGGCGGCGGCCCGGATGTTCGCCCCGTCGATCGGCGTACCGGAGGACATCGCCAACGCCAACAGCACCAGCTGCCTGGCGGCGTACCTGGCTCGGGACGGGGAGGCCGCCATCACGGTGGACATGGGCGACGCTTTGGGCGTACCAGCTGCTATTGAAGCTGAAGCGCGGCGGACCGGAGTCTGGGTCGGCGGCGCGGCGGCCCTCAGGTAGGCAGGCCGTTCTCCCCGGCCAGGACGCCGAGCGCGGTGGCCAGCTGGACCCGCTGGTCGGCCGAGAGCGAAGCGGTCAGCTCGGCGTCGAGATCCTGCGCGAGCTTGGCGCACTGCGTGAGCAGCTTGCGCCCCCGCGCGGTCAGCGTGAGCACCATGCGCCGCCGGTCACCGGCATCCCTCGTCCGCGCGATCGCCCCGATCGCCTCCAGATGATCCGCGAGCGTGACCATCAGGCTGGGCGCGACCCCCGTCAGGCCCGCCAGCTCCTGCTGGCTGGCGGGCGGCCCGGCGGCGAGCGCGGTCAGCACGCCGACGTGCTTAGGCTTGAGATCCAGGTCGGCGATCTTCGCCGTGAACCGGTCCGTGACCAGCGCGCCCAGCGTGCCGAGCCGGAAGGTCACGGTCGCCGGCATTCCGATGTCGCTCACGCGGGTAATGCTAGGCCCGCCCGTTCGCGTGCTCCGGCGGACGCCGCCGCGACCAGCCCGAACGCGCTGATCGCCAGGGCCGTCCGGAGAAGGTGGAAGGTCACCCACGGACTTTCGAACGCCTCGCGGAGCGCGGCCGGATCGCCGGCCTCGGTCAGCTGACCGTTCAGGGGAACGTTGCCCAGCAAGGTCACCGCGACAGTCGCCACCGAGCAGGCGAGCGCGGCGGCGAGCAGGATCGCGGTACGCCGCTGCGCACGGTGCATGACCAGGGCGGCGATGCCGAGCACCACCGGACCGGCGAAGATCAGCGCGAACGGGACGCTCGGCGTGGCCTCGTTCACCGAGCGCATGGCCTCGACGAAGGTCTTGTCATCCGTCCCGGCGAGACCGGGCATCACCGTGAGCGCGTACGCGACACAGAACCCCGCGTACAGGCCGGACAGGATCGTGGCGAGCCCCAGAACCCAGGTACGCGTCCGCATGATCACGCCACCGCCAGGTAGACCGCGGACGCCAGGTGCACGGTCGCGCCGACCGTCGACGCGACCGTCATGCCCCAGATGCGCCGCCGGAACCCGATGACGCCGTCACCCGCCTGTACCAGCCCCAGCAGCACCAACAACGCGGTCAACGCCACGCCCTCCGGTCGCGTCGCGAAGAGGACCAGCGCCATCGCACTCAACGGAACCGCGCGGACGGCGTACATCTGGGCGAAGTACGTCACGCCGGGCGTCACCGCCGCCGCCGGACCGATCGCGAGAGTCGGCCGGGCCACCCCCAGTACGCCCGCCGCCCCAGCCCCAAGCGCGAGCAGGGCGTTCAGGATCAGAATCGCAGTCATCACGCATCTCCAGAATCATTCTGTAACTGAATGATTCAAAGTATGAATGATTTTGCTCGCACCGTCAACCCCCGCTGATCGACGGCACGAGTGCACTGGTGTCGGCGGTCGGTTGCGCTAAACTGAGTCTGTCGCCGCCCGCCGCTGGCGGGTTGGAAGTGAAGCCGAGGACGCCTGATGCACTTCAGGACCTCGGCTTCGCGCTTTCACCCCAGCTCGAGCGGAATCTCGAGAACGAGGTGCCCCATCGGATCGAGGAAACTACGGTCTCCGTCGCCGTGAGCGGCCGCAGCGGCGCCGGCGACAATGTCGGGGATCCACAGCAGGATCTCTCCGTCGATGCCGTTGTACGAGTGCGCGAAGTCGATCACCAGCGTCGGCCGCAGCACCCCGCTGCCTCTGAGGGCATCGACAAGTGCGCGATCTCGTCGATTGAGGCTGTCCGTGCGCCGGTCGAGCAGGACCAGCCCCACCGATAGTTGGTCAAGCTCCCACAGGAGGCGCTGCAGCGCGCCGCGGCGAGCCCGTTCCTGCCGGACGCTGTCCATCGGCTGAGCGATGACCACGACATGGAAGGCGTCCAAGCCAGACAGCCTGCGGACGGCCCTGAGTTGATCTCGCCGCTCCTCCAGACGCCAATGGAACCGACGCTTGCCGTGACCGAGATCGCCGAGGACCTCGCGGAGACCCTCGGCGTCGCCGAATCGGACGACCGCTGCCGCCAGAACGTAGATCCCGGATCCGTCCCGACGCTGCCGCATCGACTCGTCGACGTACGCGCACCATTGCACTCCGGAAACCCTATGCCACTACCGGGGAGTATCCGATCGTCCATTGTCAGCTGAGAGGTGGGTGGTGAAGGCGGTCATGTGGCGGCGTGCAAGCTCCTGGCGGATCGCCTCGTCGCTGTGCGGGTCGGTCTCGGTGGGGGCGATGGGTTCGCCCCGCACCACGACCATCGTGGGCTTGCGACGGAACAACCGGTCCAGCCCGGTCGGCTCGGTGAACCGGATCGACAACGGCACGATCGGTACGCGCGCCTGGGCGGCGAGGTGGAACGCGCCGCGTTTGAAGGGGCGCAGGGCCGTGTTGTAGGGCTCGAGTTCGCCTTCGGGGAAGAAGTGCACGAGGCGGCCCATGGCGAGGAAGAGTTCCAGCTCGCCGAAGAAGAGCGGCAACTTCGACAGTTCGGTGGGCACGGCGATGCCGCCGAGCAGCCGCACGAGCCAGCCGTACCAGCGGTTCTCGAGATTGATCGGGGCCGAGGTGACGACGATGCGGCGCGGGAACACGGCGATCGCGACCAGTGCGCTGTCCAGGAAGTGCACGTGGTTGCAGACCGTCAGCGCCCCGCCGGTCGGCCGGGTGCCGGTCCGGCGTTCCGCGCGTACGCCGAGGAGCAGGCGCGTCCACACGAACAGGGCGGGGATGGCGATCGCGTAGTAGAAGGCGATCGCCGCCAGCCGGTAGGGCCAGTGGGCGTACCCGGCCGGGTTCTCCGGTGGGTCGCCGGCTTTGGCGTACACCCGCTCGATCGCCTTGATGCTGCGATCCACTTCATAGAGGTCGCCGAGCTGGGCGTACGCCGCAGACGCCGCGGCTCGGGCGGCCGGATGCTCGATCCAGTAGTCGATCCGGTCGGCGAGCGAGGCGGGGTCGCCGGCGCTGAAGAGGTTCTCCGGGCTGAGCGCGAACTGGCCGGTCGCACTCCGCGGGCTGTCGGAGATGACTGGCACGAGCCCGCAGGAGAACGCCTCCATGCAGGACAGCCCCTCGATCTCCACGTCGGAGGCGTGCACGTAGAGGTCGCAGGTGCGGATGAGGTCGATCAACTCGTCCTGGGCGTAGTAGCCGAATCGGGCCGGGATCGGGAGCTTGGCGGCCAGCCGGCGCAGGCGCTTCTCGGTCGGCCCGTGTCCGGCGAAGCAGACCTGGACACGGTCGGCGTGACGGGCCCGGCGAACGGCCCGGATCAGCACGTCCTGGCGCTTCTCCGGCGAGAACCGGCCCACCATGAGTATCCGGAACGGCTCGGAACCGCCGGACCCCGAGGAGCCGAGAGACCCCGAGGAGCCGACGGACGCCGGAGGGCCGGGGCCGCCGGCCGACGACACGCGGTCGGGCGGGAAAGACCGGAAGGGACGGAACGCCGGGTCCACCCCGTTGGAGATCACGTGGAGCCGGGCCCGATACCCGTGACGGCGGAGCTGGGCGGCGATGAACGTCGACGGGCAGTGGATGTCGGCGAAGCGGCCGTAGAAGGTGAGCCGCAGCAGGAGGTACACGAGGTGCGCGGCCGGGCGGAACCAGCCCAGCCCGATGTTGTAGGTGACGTTCTCGGGCTGGATGTGGAACGCGGCGATGGCCGGTACGCCCAGCTCGCGCGCGATCCGTTCGGCGGCCCGGCCCAACGCCCATGGCTGGTAGATGTGGACGACGTCGGCGCCTTTGACGGCTGTGGTCAGCACTTCCCGGTCCGGCTTGGCGAACAGGGTGTTCTGCCGGTGGGCGAGCCGGGACGCGATCGGCACCACGAGTTCCGGGAGGTAGAAGACCTCCAGCCCGTCGAGCGCCGGATCACCCGGTTCAGCTGGGTCGCCAGGGTCGCCGGGTTCGCCGGGTTCGCCGCAGGTCACCACGCGTACCGTGTGGCCGCGCGCGAGCAGCGCGGCGGCGAACCGGGTCGCCGACATGGTGGTCCCGTTGTTGTTGATGTTGAACGTGTCGATGACCAGTGTGATGATCATTGGCGCGCCGCTGCCCCCCGGGTCTCCCCGCCGGCCAGGCCGCCGGCCGACCTGGTCTCCTCACTCTCGACTACCGGAGGCGGCCGCAGGCGGCGAACGGCTCAACTGGCGACGGCGGCCGCAGACGTCCACAAGCATCCACAGGCGGCGGACCGCCCCGCCCGGCCGAGTTTTGCGGCGGACGATCTCCCTGCACGCTTCGCCGGAAATCCGCATTGAATGAGGGGGATCTGACGATATAAGGCGAGCCTTGCCCTGCGAGTCACTACATTGCGAAGAAAGTGTGGATTTGACCCGGGGGGACGTATGACCAGAGAGTTCAACGGCCGGATCGCGCTGGACATCCGGGACTCGGTCCCCGACTGGGCGGCCTTCCTGCCCGACAAGGCACCGCAGGGCGCCCCGAACGTGCTGGTCGTGCTCTACGACGACACCGGCTGCGCCGCCTGGTCGCCGTACGGCGGCCGGATCCAGATGCCCACCATGCAGCGGCTGGCCGACAACGGGCTGACCTACTCCCAGTGGCACACCACGGCACTGTGCTCCCCCACCCGGTCCACCTTCCTGACCGGGCGCAACCACCACATGAACGGCTTCGCCTCGATCTCGGAGTCGTCGACCGGCTTCCCGGGGTACAGCTCCCACATCCCGCCGTCGTGCGCGCCGATGGCGGGCGTACTGCGGGACGCGGGGTGGTCCACCTTCTGGGTGGGCAAGAACCACAACGTGCCGGTCGACGCCTGGACGATGGGGGCGTCGAAGAAGGAGTGGCCGCTCGGCATGGGCTACGACCGGTTCTACGGCTTCATCGGCGGCGAGACCAACCAGTGGTTCCCCGACCTGGCCGAGGACAACCACTACATCGACCAGCCCTACAAGCCCGAGGACGGCTACCACCTGTCTAAGGACCTGGCGGACAAGGCGCTGCAGTTCATCCGGGACGCCAAGCAGTCCGAGCCGGACAAGCCCTGGTACCTGTGGTTCTGCCCGGGGGCCAACCACGCCCCGCACCACGCCCCGCAGGACTACATCGACAAGTACAAGGGCGTCTTCGACGACGGCTACGAGGCGTACCGGGAATGGGTCCTGGCGCGCATGATCGAGAAGGGCATCCTGCCCGCCGACACCGAGCTGACCGAGATCAACCCGATGACCGAGGGCACCTTCGCCCCCGCCGACGCGGTACGCCCCTGGGACTCGCTCTCCGCCGAGGAGAAGCAGCTGTTCTGCCGGATGGCCGAGGTGTACGCGGCGTTCTCGGAGTACACCGACGCGCAGGTCGGCCGGATCGTGGACTACCTCGAATCGTCCGGGCAGCTCGACAACACGATCATCTTCTACTGCGCCGACAACGGGGCGTCCGGCGAGGGCAGCCCGAACGGCTCGGTGAACGAGGGCAAGTTCTTCAACAACTGGCCGGACACCATGGCGGAGAATCTCAAGCACCTGAACGACCTCGGTACGCCCAACACCTACAACCACTACCCGACGGGCTGGGCGGCGGCGTTCTCCACGCCCTACCGGATGTTCAAGCGCTACGTCTACCAGGGCGGGGTGTGCGACCCGCTGGTGATCCACTGGCCGGCCGGGATGAAGGCCCGCGGCGAGGTACGCCACCAGTACCACCACAGCACCGACATCGTCCCGACGATCCTCGACGTGTGCGGGGTGACCATGCCCGAGGTCGTGAACGGGGTCGAGCAGACGCCGCTCGCCGGGGTGTCGATGCGGTACAGCTTCGACGGCGCCGACGCGCCCACCCGCAAGGAGACGCAGTACTACGAGATGTTCGGCAACCGGGGCATCTGGCGCAAGGGCTGGAAGGCCGTCACCGAGCACGGGCCGATCCTCGGCAAGGGGGCCTTCGACAAGGACCGGTGGCAGCTGTTCCACACCGACGTGGACCGATCCGAGGCGCACGACCTGGCGGCCGAGCATCCCGAGAAGGTCAAGGAGCTGGCCGACCTGTGGATGGCCGAGGCCAAGGCCAACAACGTGCTGCCGCTCAACGACCTCGCGGCCGCCGGCAAGGACCTGCAGGAGTTCCTGGCGCTGGAGTTCCACGTCCCGGTGCCGCCGTCGGGTCAGTACGTCTACTACCCGGGCACCAGTGAGGTTCCCGAACGGTCGGCGGCCAACGTCCACGCCGTGTCCTACAAGGTGCTCGCCGAGATCGACGTCGCGGACCGCGCCGAGGGCGTCATCTTCGCCGCCGGTTCACGGTTCGGCGGGCATTCCCTGTTCATCAAGGACGGGACGCTGACGTACGCGTACAACTTCCTCGGGATCCCGCCGGAGACCAGGATCTCCGCCCCGGCGCCCGGCCCCGGCAAGCACATCGTCGGCGTCGAGTTCACCAAGGAACGCACCGGTGAGCGCATGGAGTCCTACGGCCCGTGCAAGCTCTACATCGACGATCAGGTGGTCGCCGAGCAGGAGCTGCGGACGATGACGGGCCACTTCGCACTGTGCGGCGAGGGACTGTGCATCGGCTACGACGGCGGCGACGCGGTCAGCTCCGAGTACACGCCCCGGTTCGAGTTCACCGGGGGCGAGATCGTCAAGGTCGTCTTCGACGTCGCCGACGACGCGTACGTAGACGTCGAGCAGCATCTCGCGGCGGCGATGGCCCGAGACTGACGACAGCCCGATGACGCAGCTGCACGACGTACGCCGGTCGCCGGGTCGCGCCGAAATGGCGACGATCCCCGGCGGCCGGTTCACCATGGGGTCCGACCGGCACTATCCGGAGGAGGCCCCGGCGCATCCGGTCGAGGTCGGCCCGTTCCTGCTCGACACGCATCCGGTCACCAACGCCCGGTACGCCGAGTTCGTCGCGGCGACCGGGCACGTGACGCTCGCCGAGCGCGCGCCCGATCCGGCCGACTATCCGGGCGCGGATCCGGCGTTGCTCGTCCCCGCGTCGGCGGTGTTCACCCCGCCGGGGCATCCGGTCGATCTGCGGGACGCGTACCAGTGGTGGTCGCATGTGCCGGGCGCGGATTGGCGGCATCCTCGCGGCCCGCGGTCCAATCTGTCCGAACTGGATGATCATCCGGTGGTGCATCTCGCCTACGCCGACGCGGAGGCTTACGCCCAGTGGGCCGGCAAGCGGCTGCCGACCGAGGCGGAGTGGGAGTTCGCCGCGCGCGGCGGCCACGACGGCCGCGAATACGCCTGGGGTGACGAGCTGACGCCGGGCGGAGTGCATCTCGCGAATGTCTGGCAGGGCGCGTTTCCGCACGTCAACGACGAGGCGGACGGCTGGTACTGGACCTCGCCGGTCGGGTCGTATCCCGCGAACGACTATGGGCTGGCCGATCTGATCGGCAACGTCTGGGAGTGGACGGCCGACTGGTGGTCGGCGCATCGACCGGCGACGACGCCGTCGTGCTGCGGCACGCCCGCGCCCCGCCACAACCCGACCGGCGGCAAGGCGGCGCTCAGCGTCGACCCTGGCGCGCCGCTCGGCGAACGCCTCCCACGCAAGGTCATGAAGGGCGGCTCCTACCTCTGCGCGCCCAGCTACTGCCGTCGCTACCGCCCGGCCGCGCGGCTGCCCCAGACCGTCGACACCAGCACCTGCCATCTCGGCTTCCGCTGCGCCGCCGACCTCGGATGACGCCGCTCTTCCCCACGCTTCGCGGCTACCAGCGAGGGTGGCTGCGCGCCGACGTCCTCGCCGGGCTCGCCGCCGGCGCCGTCGTGGTCCCGCAGGCGATGGCCTACGCCACCATCGCCGGTCTGCCGGTCCAGGTCGGTCTCTACACGTGCATGATTCCCATGCTCTTGTACGCCGTACTGGGCGGATCGAGAGTGTTGAGCACGTCCACCACCTCCACGATCGCCACGCTGACCGCGTCGACGATGGCCGCCGCCGGGGTGGCCGCGGGCTCGACGAGCGCGCTCGCGACCTTGACCGTCGAGGTCGGCCTGCTGTTGCTCGGCGGCTGGCTGCTCCGGCTGGGGGCGTTGGTGGAGAACATCTCCACCCCGGTGCTCGTCGGCGTGAAGACCGGCGTCGGGCTGGTCGTCGCCGTCGGGCAACTCCCGAAACTGCTGGGCATCGACGTGTCCTTGGCGGGTGGCTTCTTCGCCCAGCTCAACACGGTCGTGTCCCACCTCGGCGACGCGAACTCGACGACGATCGCCCTCTCGGCGGTCCTGCTCATCGTGCTCGTGGGGGCCGGATGGCTGCTGCCTCGCGTACCCGCGCCGTTGGTCGCGGTCGTGCTCGCGCTGCTCGCCAGCGTCCTGCTGGATCTGCCGTCGCGGGGCGTCGCCTTGATCGCCCCTGTGCCCAGCGGTCTGCCGGTGCCGGACCTACCCGGGTTCGCCCACTCCGCGGCGATGTTGCCGGGCGCGATCGCCATCGCCTTCATGGTGTTCATGGAAAGCCTGTCGGTCGGCCGGGCGATGCGGAAACCGAGCGAACCGGCGCTCGACAACGACCGGGAACTGCTGGCCGCCGGGGCTGCCGGCACGGCGGGTGCGTTCTTCGGCGCGATGCCGTCGGCCGGCGGCTTCTCGCAGACGGCGGTCAACGACCGGGCCGGCGCGCGTACGCAGGCCGCCCAGCTCGTGACCATCGCGCTCGCGGTGGCGGTCGCCTTGTGGCTGGCCCCGGTCCTGGACGAGCTACCGCAGGCGGCCTTGGCCGCGATGGTCCTCGTCGCCGTGCTCGGGCTGATCAAGCCGGCCGACTTCGCTCGCCTGGCCCGCATCGACCGCATCGAGTTCTGGATCGCCGCTGCGACCGCGTTCGTCGGCCTCACCGCCGGCCTGCTCGCCGCCGTCGCGGTCGGCATCGGGGCGACCCTCATCCTCGTCCTGCGAGAGTTGAATCGGGTGGCGATCGACGAGGAGAGCGCCGATCCGTTGGTGCTGCGGGTCGGTTCCGGCCTCTACACCGCCAACGTCCGGGTGGCCCAGTCGCAGATCCTCGACGCCGTCGGGCGGCATCCGGGGCAGCGGTCGGTGACGCTCGACATGCCCCGCCAGCGCACCTTCACCGTCACCGTGCTCGACGCGCTGCACGAACTGTCGGACCAGCTCGGGCGCGACGGAGTCGAGTTGCGGATCGCCGGCCTACCGGCGGCCGCAGTGGACGTCGCACGGCGTACCCGTTGGTGGAAAGGCTGGGAGGACGCGGGCCGGGTGGCGGCGACGGTGGCCGAGGCTACGCGGCGTCGGCCCTGAGGAAGCTGCCCGCAGAGCCGCGGGTGTGCAGCCAGGCGGGCAGGACCGCGGTGGCCGCGACCGCGAGCAGGATGACGAGCGACGCGGCGGCCACCCAACCCATCGGCGGCAGATTCATCTCGATGCTGACCGACCAGTAGAGGACGAGTCCGGCCGGGATGCCGAGCAGGAGCCCGGGCAGCGCGGCGAGCGACTGTGCGACGCACAGTGCGGTGACGACCTGGCCGGGCGTCGCGCCGAGGGAACGCACGACCGTCAGCGTCCGCCGCGCTTGGGCCGCCGCGCTCCAGCCGAGCACCAGTGTGTTCAAAATGGACAGTACGCCGAGCGCGACCGTGATGGCGAGGAGCGCGCGGCTGAGTTGAGCGGCGCGGATGTCGGCGAGCGTCGACGTGCCGAAGTCGAGCTCCTTCACCGGTACGGACCGGAAGGTGAGGAGGCCGGTGATCATGGCGGCGATGGCGGCCGTGCCGAACGCGGCCGACACGGCCCGGCCGGGGCGACGGGCGAACAGCCGTACGCCGAGCAGCAACGACGTGGGCAGGTACGCCGTCGCCGAGGTGATCCCCGACGGATGCGCCGGCGCGGACGCGGCGTCGGTCAGCGCCTGCACGGTGCTCCGCCGCGCGGCACGGACGACCGGGCCGACGGTGCTGGACAGTGCCACGACGAGGGCGAGGATCGCCGCGGCGACGACCGTGCCTGACGCGGGCATGCTGACGCCCGTGATCAGCCCGGCGCTGGGATCGGTCAGCTCGGGTGCGGTCACGGCGCCGAGGGTCAGCCCGAGCAGAGTGGCGACGGCCGTCAGCGGCAGGTATTGGGCGAGCAGCACGGCGGCGACCGTGTCGGGAGTCGCGCCCACCGCCTTCAACAGTCCGGCGCGGCGGTTGTAGCGGGTGGCCCGGAGCGCGACCAGCGCGGCGAGCCCGACGGCCGCGGCGACGGCGAGCAGCCATCCGCCGAGGACCAGCGTCGGCCCGAGGAACCGCAGCATCCGGGCGTCGTCCTCGACGGTCTGCGGCCAGGGCCGGTATTGGACCCAGGTCTCGCCGGTGAAGTCTTGAGTGGATACGAAACGGACGAACTGCCTCGTGGCGGCCGGATCGGCGAGCTTGAGATACAGCAGGCGTACGCCGACGGCCCCGGCCGAAGCCGCCTTCGCGTCGGCGGCCGTGAGCCAGACCTTGCCGCCGTAGTCCGAAGGTCCCCGTCCTTGGGCGTTGTCGCTCCCCGGATACACCGCGTTCGCGGCGCTGATGGCGATCCCCACGACCGGCAGGCTCCTCTGGTTGATCGTGAGCACGTCGCCGACGCGTACGCCCAACGCCTGGGCGAAGCCGCGTTCGATCACCGCACCGCCGTCCCGCACCCAGGTCCCCTCGGTGACCAGGGGCTGATCGACCGGAGCGGTCGCCGTGTCGCGTCCCTCGACCGCCGAGCGCACGTCGAAGCCGCGTACGCGGATCGCTGTGGAGAAGGCGAAGTAGGGTCCGGCGTACGCGACGACGCCGGGAGCCTGCGTGAGCTTCCCGGCGAGCGGCGACTCCCCGGCCAACGTGGCGGTGACATCCGGCCCGGCGGTCGCCGCCCTCGTCTTCGCGTACGCGGTCTCCGTCGCCGTGGTCAACGCCAGGCCCAGGGTGAGCGTGGCGACCGCCACCGTGACGGCGATCAACGGGACCAGCGCCTCCCCGGGGTGACGGCAGAGATCGCGTACGGCGAGCCGCCAGATCACCAGCAGGTGTCCCATGACGTCAGCCTTCCCAGCTCAGCAGGCTGCCGTAGAGCCCGTTTCCCCGGGCGGCTCCGCCGCTTCGGGTGAACCCGGTGTCGCCGGTGACCATGCCGTCGCGCATCGACACGACGCGGTCGGCGGTCGCGGCCACCCGCTCGTCGTGCGTGACCAGGACAAGGGTCTGCCCTCTTGTGCGCAGGTCGGCGAAGAGCCGGAGGATCTCGTGCGTCGCGGCGCTGTCGAGGTTGCCGGTCGGCTCGTCGGCGAAGACCACCAGCGGCTCGTTCACCAGCGCGCGGGCAAGGGCGACGCGTTGCCGTTGCCCGCCCGACAACTCGGCCGGCAGCCGCCCGGCGCGGTCGGCGAGACCGACCCGATCGAGCAGGGCGACCGCCCGGCGCCTGGCCGTCCGCGGCGAGACCCCGGCCAGCAGCGCCGGCAGTTGGACGTTCTCCGCCGCGGTCAGCTCCTCGATCAAGTGGTACGCCTGGAAGACGAAACCGATCGCCTTGCGGCGCAGCCGCGCCAGCGCCCGCTCGCCGAAGTGGTCGATCCGCCGCCCGCCGAGCCACACCTCGCCGTCGCTCGGCCGGTCCAGCCCACCGAGCAGGTGCAGCAGGGTGGACTTGCCGCAGCCACTCGCCCCGACGACGGCCAGCGTCTGCCCGGCCGGCACCTCCAAGTCGACCTCGTCGACCGCGCGGACCAGGCTCTCGTCCTCGCCGTACACCTTGGACAGACCGATCGCGCGCACTATGGGCGCCGCGGACTCCGCCATCACTCCACCCTCCCGACCCGGGCCGACCACACCCGTTCGCATACGTCCAGCCAGCGCAGATCGGCCTGCATCCGCAGCGCGACGCCCTCCAGCAGCAGCCAGGGCTCGGAATCCGACTCGTAGTCGAGCGCGGCCCGTTGCACCTGCCCGAGGCCGTGCATCAGCTCCCGCCGCTGTCCCGCGACGAGCACCCGGGGATCGGCCAGTCCCGACACCGCCGCCGCCACCAGCTTCAAGTGGAACTCCGCGACATCCGGCTTGGCCCCGGCCGACTCGGCCAGCCACTCGCCGACCCGGTCGCGGCCGGGCGGTGTCAACGCGTACACCTTGCGTCGCGGTCCCCGGGTCGGCTCGTCCTCGCGTTCCTGCCGCACGAGCCCGGCCCGTTCCAGCCGGGTGAGCGTCACGTAGATCTGCCCGGCGTTGAGCGTCTCGCCCACCGGCCCGAGCGCCGCCGACAGCCGCCGGCGCAGGTCGTAGCCGTGCGACGGTTCCTTGACCAGCAGCGCCAGCACCACGTCCTGCACGGATCGCCTCCTCCCGGCAGCCGCCTTCCGGCCGCGTTTCCCGCGACCGCCAATGTATAGCGGTTATCTAAAGAGTCGGCAACCCCTCTGCCTCGCACGACAGCAGTGGCCGCCCACCGGACGGTGGGCGGCCACTGGTCGGCCACTGTGGACCTGCCTTCGCTCAGCCGACGCGCTTGTACGCCCGCATCGCGAAGAAGTATGCGATCGCCGCGATGCCGACGCACCAGGCCAGGGCCACCCAGATGTCGTTGCCGACGGGCTGGTCGTGCAGCAGCGACTGCAGCGACTCGACGATCGACGTGACGGGCTGATTCTCGGCGAAGACGCGTACCGGGGTGGGCATCGTGTCGGTCGGGACGAACGCGGAGCTGATGAACGGCAGGAAGATCAGCGGGTACGCGAACGCGCTCGCGCCGTCGATCGACTTCGCGGTCAGCCCGGGGATGGCCGCGAGCCAGGTCAGCGCCAGGGTGAACAGGGCGAGGATGCCCGTCACCGCGAGCCAGCCCAGCAGGTCCGCACTCGCCCGGAAGCCCATGAGCAGGCCGATGCCGATGATCACGACGACCGAGATGGCGTTGGACACCATCGAGGTCAGCACGTGCCCCCACAGCAGCGACGAGCGGCCGATGGGCATCGAGTTGAACCGGGAGAACAGGCCGGTCTGAACGTCGGAGAACAGCCGCACCGCGGTGTACGAGATGCCGCTGGCGATCGCGATCAGCAGGATGCCCGGCAGCAGGTAGTCGATGTACTTCTCGGTGCCGGTCTGGATCGCGCCGCCGAACACGTAGACGAACAGCAGCATGAGCATGACCGGCGTGATCAGCACCGTGATGATGGTGTCCGGACTGCGCACGATGTGGCGCATGGACCGTCCGAACAGGACACCGGTGTCGCGGAGCGTCTTCATCACTGGCCCTTCCTCTCGCCGACGATGGCGAGGAAAACTTCTTCGAGGGATGGCTGCTTCTCGATGTACTCAACCTTCGCGGGCGGGAACAGCTGCTTGAGGTCGTCGAGGGTTCCGTTGGCGATGATCCGCCCGCCGTGCAGGATCGCGATCCGGTCGGCGAGCTGCTCGGCCTCGTCCAGGTACTGGGTGGTCAGCAGGATCGTGGTGCCGCTCTTGGCGAGTTCCTTGACCGTCTTCCAGACCTCGATCCGGCCCTCCGGGTCCAGCCCGGTGGTCGGCTCGTCGAGGAAGATCACGGCCGGCTCGCCGACCAGGCTCATCGCGATGTCGAGCCGGCGGGTCATGCCACCCGAGTAGGTGCTCGCCCGGCGGTCGGCCGCCTCGGTGAGCCCGAACCGGGCGAGCAGGTCCGCCGCCACCTTCCTCGGGTCGGCGACCGCCCGGAGCTTGGCGATCAGCACCAGGTTCTCCCGACCGGTCAGGATTCCGTCCACGGCGGCGAACTGGCCCGTCAGGCTGATCACCGCACGCACCTTGTCGGGCTCGCGGACGGGGTCGAAGCCACCGACCCGCAGCGTGCCGCCGTCCGGCTTGAGCAGCGTCGCGCAGGCCTTGATAGTGGTCGTCTTGCCGGCGCCGTTCGAGCCGAGCAGCGCGAAGATCTCGCCGCGCCGCACGTCGAAGTCGACGCCCTTCAGCACCTCGACTCCCGTGAAGGACTTCTGCAAGCCCTCCACCTGAATCGCCTTGTCAGTCACGGGGTGGTCCCTTCTCAGTAGGGGTTCGCTTCTCAATGGGTTCAGGCGCGATGGATGGTGATGTCGCCGTAGGAGGTGCGGCCGCGTACCTCGACGATCTGCGCGGCGCCGTCGGGCTTGGTGGCGTCGGTCATGAGGTTGCGGACGTGCCCGAACGAGGTGTTGACGTCCAGCCAGGCCGCGGTGCCGTCGGCGATGCCGATCTCGAGGCTGCCCATGGCGGTCCCCAGGGTCACCGAGCCGCGGACGACCTCGCCGAGCCGGATGTTGCCGTTGGACGTCTTCACGTCGACTCCGGCGCCGGCCTTCTCGACCGAGATGCTGCCGTTCGCCGCGCGTACGCGCAGCTCGCCGGTGACCGAGTCGATCGTGGTGTCGCCGTTGGAGTTCTTGATCGCCGCGGTGCCGTCGATCATGCCCAGCTGGACCTTGCCGCTACCCGTGCCGATCTCCGCCGTGCCGGCGACGCCGTCGACGGTGACCTCACCGGCTCCGGTGTTCACGTTGAGCGGGCCGGTCAACTGGAGCCAGGCGTTCCCGGCCCCCGTCTTGACCCGGCACTCGCCGAGTCGGCCGACGCCCCGCAGGTCGCCCGCCTGCAGATCGGCGAAGACGTGCGAACCGGTGGGCAGGTCGACGGTGACGTCCACGGACCGGGTCTTGCGGGAGAAGTCGAGCTTGCGCTTCGGGCCGACGAGCCGGAGCTGGCCGTTGCTGTAGTCGACGCGGACCTGCTGGGCGGCCTTCACGTCGGACTCGTCGGACTCGTCGCTCGGGCGCACCTCGACGACGGTGTCGGCTCGGTCGCTCGCGGCGATCCGCACGTGACCGAAGCCGAGCTCGATGGTGACGGCGATCGATTCGGGCGTCTGGAAAGTAGGCATGGTGGTCCCCTCATCACGGGTCGGTGAACCGTCCCCGCAGGTGGGGACGTGGTGGCGAAAAGTCGGTGTGGCGAAAAGTCGGTGTCGGCCGGTGCGGCTAGCGCACCCAGCCGGTGAAGCTCTGCTTGGTACGCCCGCCGACGCCGAGCGGGTCGAAGCGCTGCTCCCGTTCGGTTCGCTGGAGAGCGGCGGCGGCCGACCGGACGAGCCAGGCGTTGACCGAGCGCCCCTCCTTCGCGGCGGCCTCCTCGATCGCGGCCTTGAGCTGCTCGGGCAGGCGTACGTTGATCCGTGCGGACGGCCCGTCCTCGGCGAACAGCGCCTCGTTGTCGGCCGCTCGATCGGCGGTCGCCGGGGCGTCCACGGTCACCGCGGCGGTCGGCTCGGCGGGCGGCGGGGTCACGACGAAGTTCGGGTCGCGGCCCCGCAGGCGCAGCTCGACCGAGCCGGGTGCCAGATCTTGAGTGATCTCGTCGGCCGCGGCCGACAACGCCTCCAGGAGGGTCATGCGGATCGCCGACTCCAGCGATCCGGTCAGGCGCTCGACCAGCGCACGCGCCTCCTCGCCGCCGCCTTCGGCCAGCGTGGCGAACTCGCGGCCGAGGTTGTTCACATACGTGGTCAAGTCCATGGCACCACTATGGCACACGCATGGCACCAACGCAAGCCATCTTGGCTCAGACTGATGCCAGACTGGCTCAGAACGGCGTCATCATGGTGCCATCCGAGTGCCGTAGTGCATGATCGACTGATGCGTACGCGCCGTGGCCCCATCATCCTTGGCAGCTCCGTCGTCGCCGTGCTGCTCCTGTGCGGCGGCTTCGGCGCAGCCCTCTGGCACTGGCGCTCGACGGAGAAGGACCGGATCGACCTGTCCGACCTGACCCGGCGCTCGCCCTGGCCGCGTACGCAGTTGCTGCTGCCGGACCAACTGCCGCTCGACCGGGCGATGGGCGACGTCGGCCCGAACGGTCTGGACGTCTCCTACCCCGCCGTCAACGGTCTGCCGCTCGGGTACGCGATCGAATTGCTCGACGAGCGTGGCGAACCGGTGTGGAGCGTGAGCTGTGGCGCGCGGGCGGTCACGGTCTGCACCGATCTCGGCGACGGCTACACCTACGTCAAGGTGCTCGACACCGACAACAGCGACCCCGCGACCATCGTGCGACGACGGGCCGGCGATCGGATCTACAGCGCCACCGTGAGCGGCGATCACCCCGAGCGCGTGACGGAGCTGCGCGAGGTCGTGACCGCCGTCCACCAGCCCAGTGACGAGGAACTGCTCGACATCCTGCGCTACGACGGATACCAGACCGACTGGAGCTGACCGCGCTCGCTCACCGGGTCCAGACCTTGTCCGCCTGACCCTCGACGACACCGGCGACCGTCTCCGGGGCCCGCGTATTGGCGTCGTGCCCCTGGCCGGGCATCGTCACCAGCTCGGCGGCGGGGATGACGCTCTGGAGAGCCTTCAGGCGCTGGATCAGATGCGCCGGACTGCGATCACCGCCGAGCAGCACGATCGGCACGGCGATCCCCGCGTACGCGTCCAGGCGTACGCCGAGGTTCTCGATGGCGGCGGCGTCGTCCACCTGATGCGGGGCCAGCGCCCGGAATCGCGGCGAGAACGCGACGAACATCGCGATGAGGCCGGCGATCCAGCCCGGCAAGGCCACGATGTCCCGGGTGAAGATCTTCATGGCGGTCCCCGGCCGACCGGCGGCGATCTCCGCCTGCGCATGCGCCACGGCCGCGGTCCACTCGCCGACACGCAGATGGACCGGTGGTTCGTAGAGCACCGCTCCGCTGAAGGACGCCGTCGACCGGACCAGGGCTTCCAGCGCCACGACGGCACCGGACGAATGCCCGACCAGCAGCACCGGTTCGTCGAAGCTCTGCGCCAACGCCGCCACCTCCGCGGCCTCGTCGGCGATCGAGCAGGGCAGCCGATCCGCGAGATCCAGGCGGTACTGGCGGCGGTGGATCCGGACGACTCGGAACCGTGCGGTCAACCGGGCCGCCACCTTGCCCCACGACGCGCCGTCGTCGAGCCCGGGATGCACGACCAGGATCACCTGACCTTGGCCTTCGTCGACGACCTGCACCTTGTCATCCGGCATGGCGACCCCTCCCTTAGCAGCGCTAAGGAGAGATTAGCACTGCTAAGTTGGAGCGCAATGGCTGCTTCGAACCGCCCGGGCCTGACCCGGCAGACCCTGATCGACACCGCGCTGCGCCTGCTGAACGAGGTGGGCCTGGACGGGCTGACTGTGCGCCGGCTCGCCACCGAACTCGGCGTCCAGTCCCCCGCGCTCTACTGGCACATCCGCACCAAACAGGAACTTCTCGACGAGATCGCCGACGCGATCGTCCAGGCGCCCGGCATGGGCCCACCCGACCCCGGCGAGTCGTGGCAGGACTGGCTCACCCGCCGAGCGCGCGCCTACCGCCAGTCGCTGCTGGCACACCGAGACGGCGCCCGCATCGTGGCCAACGCGCAGGGCCTCAGCACCCGGACCATCCAGGCGCTGAACGCCGAATTGGGTGGGCTCGTGGCGTACGGGTTCACGCCGGTGCTGGCCCTCCGGACGATCACGGCCGTGACGAACTACGCCACCGGCTTCGTCCTGCGAGAGCAGACCGACCGCCCCCCGCGTACGCCGGACGCCTGGCTGGAAGGGCTGCCCGGACTGCTCTCCGGCGACGCCTCAGCCCCTCTGCTCGTCGCCCTCCGTGACGGCGGAAGTCCGGTCGGCGACGAGGCGTTCGAGTACGGGCTGCGCCTGTTGATCGCGGGCACCTCAGCCACTCTCGCGCCCTGACCTGCGTGTTTCCCTCGTGTTTTCTCAGTAGACATTGGTCAGACGCCGATCTTCGCCATCGACACAAGCAAGATCCGATGGGTATAGTCTGCCCGCCATAGCTCCGTCCGTCCCTTTCAGCGCTCTGAAGCCTCGGGCGGGGCGAATGTCTGATATGGAGGGCACAAAGCTTGAACGGAAAGAGGGTGAAAGCCCGCCTGTTCTCGGCGCTGACGGCGCTGTCGGTCGTGGGTACGGTCGTCGTTCTGACGGACCATCCCGCTGCCGCGGACCCGCCCTGGCCGACCACACCGCCCGCGGCGATCTGCGGTGACACCAGCGTCCTGAACGGGCCGTCCACTCCGCCCACCGGCGCGGTCACCGTCCCGGCCGGGGACAACAGCGCTTTCAACTTCAACCAGCCGGGTGCGACGTTCTGGTTCGCACCCGGTACGCACACCTTCGCCGACGACCTCTACGGCCAGATCAACGCGAAGGCCGGCACGACGTACCTCGGCGGGCCCGGCGCGATCATCGACGGCCGCAACCTCAACCTGTACGCCTTCACGGGCGACGTCGCGAACGTCACCATCAAGTATCTGACCATCAAGAACTTCGGTCGTGGCAACGACAACATGAACGAGGGCGTCGTCAACCACGACTCCGGTACCAACTGGACGATCCAGTACAACACCGTGTCCAACAACGACGGTGCCGCCGTCTTCCTGGGGACCGGCAACGTCGTGTCCTACAACTGCCTGAAGGACAACGGGCAGTACGGCTTCAGCATGTTCAAGATGCCGATCGACGGCGACTCGGCGATCAAGAACATCGTCCTGGACCACAACGAGATCGCCGGCAACAACACCGACGACTGGGAGAGCCAGTTCGAAGGGTGCGGCTGCACGGGCGGCGGCAAGTTCTGGGACGTCAACGGGGCCACCATCACCGACAACTACGTGCACGACAACAAGGGCACGGGGCTGTGGGCGGACACGAACAACATCGACTTCCTGTTCGAGGGCAACCTGATCGACCACAACGACGGCGAAGGCATCTGGTACGAGATCAGCTACAACGCCACGATGCGCAACAACACCCTGACGCGTAACGCTTGGGTGAGCGGTAACAACAACCTGGGCTCGCCCGGACCGGCGATCTACCTGTCCGAGTCGGGCGGCGACGCCCGCCTGGCCAGCACCGTGAGTGGCGCCGCCGCGATTCGCATCTACGACAACCTGATCCAGGACAACTTCTCCGGCGTCTCGATCTACGAGAACGCCAACCGCTTCTGCGACTCGAACGGCAACACGAGCAAGGGGTACTGCACGCCGTTCGTCTCCCCGACGCTCATCCCCGAGCCGCACGACTACGAGTACCCCAACCCGATCAGCGCCACGCACCCCTGCTACACCAGCATCGCGAGCGCGCCGTACCTGACCGACTGCCGCTGGCACTCCGCCAACATCGAGGTACGCAACAACGAGTTCCGCTTCGACAGCACGGTCGTCCCCTGCGCCGGCACCTACTGCGGCGTACAGGCGCTCTATGCCACGGGCGCCGACAACATGTCGTGGTCGCCGTACACCGTGGCCGGTGTGCAGAACGCCGTGATGTTCACCAACAACAACCACTTCCACGACAACCAGTACTTCGGGAACTGGCGGTTCGCGAAGGGCTACGGCGAGACCATCGGCTACTCCGCGTGGCGGGCCGCGCCGTACAACCAGGAGGCCAACAGCACGTTCGACGGCGACGAAGGCGGTACGCCGTCCACCCCGTCGACGAGCGACCTGGACGCGGACACCGCGACCCTGGAAGGCTCCATCGGCCAGTGGCAGGACTGGTACTCGGCGGCGACCTCGCGGTCCACCGACGCGGCGCACAGCGGGACCTCCGGTCTGCGCGTCGGCGTGACCGGCGGCAGCGGTTGGGGCGTGCAGACCGGCAACTGGCCGGGCTTCACCACGACGGCGGGCACGAAGAAGATCAGCCTGTGGGGCAAGCTCGGCTCGGGCACGAACCTGCAGCCGAAGCTGACGGTCAAGTGGCTGGACGGCAGCTCGGCCGTGCTGCAGACCGATCAGGTGACGCTGCCCGTGCTCACCGCCACCTGGCAGGCGGCCACCGCGCTGGTCGAGGCTCCGGCAGGATCCGCCACCGCGTTGGTGTCGTTGACCGGCAACGGAAGCACCGGGGATTACATGTACCTGGACGACTTCGTGGTCGGCGACGCGCCCAACCTCCTCGACGCCGACACCGCCGGAGCGGGGTCGACGGTCGGCAAGTGGCAGTCCTGGTACTCCGCCACGGTGGCTGCCTCGACGCAGCAGGCCCACGCGGGCACGAGCAGCCTGTGCGTCACGGTCACCGATCCGTGGGGCTGGGCGCTTCAGCTGTCCAACTGGCCCGGCTTCACCGCCGGCGCGGGCGCCAAGCGGGTCAGCTACTGGGGCAAGCAGGGCACCGGCGCGATCTCGAGCGTCACCCTCCGGGTCAAGTGGCTCGACGCGAGTCAGACGCTCCTGGGGACCGACCTCGTGCCGCTGAACGCCTTGAGCACCAGCTGGCAGAAGGCTACCGCCGACGTCACCGCGCCCGCCGGCACCGCGAACGTCGCAGTCGAGGTCTACAGCAGTTCAGGCGTCGCGAACGACAGCCTGTACCTCGACCAGGTGCTGATCACCGACGCCGGGTGAGCAGGCGACCGGTTCTCGGCCCGCTCTCTGAGCAGCCGAGGACCGGTCTCTCAGGAACGCCTAGACCCGTTCGGTAGCGCTGCGCTCGACGCAGAAGAGGTTGCCCTCCGGGTCGGCCAGGGTCACCCAGCCCGTGCCGTCGGGCTTGCGGTGATCCTCGAACTCCGTCGCGCCGATCTTCTTCAGCCGCTCGACCTCGTCGTCCCGAGTCCCGACGGTGGGCATGACGTCGAGATGAATGCGGCGACCGGCTCTCGCTTCGCCGACCTTCTCCACCGGAACACGCGAGAACAACACCCCCGGGCCCTCACCGTCGGGCGCGACGAGCAGCGCCTGGTCGGCACCGGGCTCGTCGGAGGGATGCCGTGGGTAGCCGGTGACCTCGCTCCAGAACCCGGCCAGCGTGTAGGGGTCCGCGCAGTCCACGGTGATATGCCGAATCAAGGCAGTCACGGGCCAGATGATATTCCCTCAGCGGCACCGAGAACAGCGCTGGGAACCGCGACGGTGACCTCCAGGCCGCCACCCGGCAGCGCGACAGCGTGGACACTGCCGCCGTGGGCATGGCAGACGGCCCGGACGATGGACAGGCCGAGGCCGGATCCCCGGGCGCCCGTACGCTCCCGCCCACCCCGGCGGAACGGCTCGAACAGGCCCTCGACGTCGGCCTGGTCGACCTCGAAGCCGGTGTTGCCGACGATGAGCTGGCTGGTCCCCCCGCCGCTGCCGGTACGCACCCAGATCCGCCCGTCGCGGTGGTTGTAGCGGCAGGCGTTCTCGATGAGGTTGCCCGCCAGGCGTTCCAGCAGGCTCGGGTCGCCGACGACGGGCGCGGGCGCCAGATCGAGGGCGACGTCGAGGTCAAGCCGCCGGATCTCCCGGGACATCGCGTCCAGCGCCCCCGGTACGCCGTCCGCCAGATCGGCCGCCTGTTTGCGGGCCAGGGCGGTCTGCGCCTCCGACCGGGCCAGCACGAGAAGCGCGTCGACCAAGGCGTTCGCCCGTTCGGAGGCGTCCTTGACGACCGTGCCCATCCGGCGCAGCTCGGCCAGATCTGCCTTCGGGTCCGACAGCGTCACGTCGATCTCAGTCTTCATCACGGCGAGCGGCGTACGCAGTTCGTGGGAGGCGTTGGCGACGAAACGCCGCTGCGAGTCGAAGGCGACCTTCAACCGGTCGAGCATGGCGTCGAAGGTTCCGGCGAGTTCGGCCACCTCGTCGTCGGCGCCCTCGTACCGGATGCGCTGGTCGAGGTTCTGCCCGCCGAGGCGGCGTGCGGTCGCGGTGACCTGCTGGAGGGGACGCAGCGCGCGGCCGACGACGGCGTACCCGCCGACGACGCCCACGACGCTGATCGCGACGAGGGCCAGCAGGCCCTTCTCCAGCAGTTCCGCGCCGACGTCGCGGCGCAGCTGCCGTTCCCACTCCTCGACCGGCAGCTGGCGGCCGTCGGCCAGCACGACCTGGGATGACGGATCGAGGTGCTCGGCCGGTTGGAGCGCCTCGCTGGCCAGCAGGAAGGCGAGCGCGATGAGCAGCGCGCCCGCGCCGACCAGGAGCAGCCCGTTGAGCAGGGTCAGCCGCAGGCGCAGGGTCGGCCGCGGAAGGCGGCGTCTCACGACTGGTCCGCGGGTTCGGCCGTGATCCGATAGCCCGCGCCGACGAGCGTCTCGATCAGCGGCGGGTCCCCGAGCTTGCGTCGCAGCGTACGCATGGTGACCCGGACGATCGTGGTGAACGGGTCGGCGTTGGCGTCCCAGACACGTTCGAGGAGTTCCTCGGTGCTGACGACCGCGCCGTCCGCCCGCAGCAGCGCCTCCAGCAGCCCGAACTCCTTGTTCGTCAGGTCGAGCTGCTGACCGGCCCGGGTCGCGATGCGCTTGGCCGGATCGAGGGTGACATCGGCCACATGCAAGATCGGCGGCGTGACCGGGGTGGCCCGCCGGCCGAGCGCCTGCACCCGGGCGACGAGTTCGCTGAAGTCGAACGGCTTCGGCAGGTAGTCGTCCGCACCCAGGCTGAGGCCCTCGACGCGGTCGGCCACCGTGCCGCTCGCGGTCAGCATCAGCACACGGGTCAGTGCCCCCGACGCCACCAGGTCCGCGCAGATCTGGTCGCCGTGCACGCCCGGCAGGTCCCGGTCCAGCACGACCACGTCGTACCGCGTGACGAAGGCGGCCTCGTGGCCCGCGTCGCCGTCGTAGGCCACGTCCACCGCCATGCCGTGCCGGCGCAGGCCCCGCGCGATGGCGTCGGCCAGGTGCTGCTCGTCCTCAATCACGAGTACGCGCATAGCCCGAATCCTCCCCGGTTCGTGCCACTCCAGCCGTGACACCGACTGGTACGTCTTCACCGAGGATGATCCGGTCGAGAAAATTCTTAACCGGCGAGCTATTGCGGCTAGACCGGTCGTCCGCCACGCTGTCGGACGACGAGCCTTCGCATCCCCCCTGCTCGAAGGAGTTCCTCAATGAAGAGACGCAGTGTACTTCGTGCGGCAGCCGTAACCGCTGCCGCGAGCGTCCCGGCTATGCTGGCCGCCCCCGCGCAGGCCGGAGACAAGGTGAAAGACCAGCCCTATCCCAACCAGGACATCGTGTTCCGTCGCTGGGCGTCCGACGCCGACTACGCCACAGGCACGTTCAACGGCACCGCCGCCAGTGGCGGCCGACTGACGTTCGCCACGGCGGCCGGGCAGACGGCGTACACAGATGCCGTGACTGGGGCGACGCGGAACTATGACTTCGCGACGTGGACCTCGGCGTTCGTGGCCCCGGGTTTCACCGCCCAGGAGCTGATCGCGTCGTGGACCGCGACCACCCCGGGCGGCAGCTGGGTCCAGATCGAGGTACGCGGCGTGACCACGCTGGGCAACACCACCAAGTGGTACGTCCTGGGCCGCTGGGCCGCCGACAACGTGGACTTCCACCGGACCTCGGTGACCGGCCAGGGCGACACCGACGGGACGGTCTACACGGACACCTTCTCGGCCGCCGCCGGGCATGAGCTGTCGAGCTGGCAGCTGCGGGTGACCCTGCTCCGCCTGGCCGGCAGCACCGACGCCCCCACGCTGACCAGCTTCGGCGCCATGGCGTCGCACCTGCCCGCAGTGCCGAAGAAGTGGACCGTGTCGACGCCGAAGGCCGCGCAGGGCGTGCTGCTGACGGTTCCGGGCTTCTCCCAGAGCATCCACTCCGGGCAATACCCCGAGTACGACAACGGCGGCCAGGCGTGGTGCAGCCCGACGTCGGTATCGATGATCATGGGGTTCTGGAACAGCCTGCCCCCGGCCGCCGACTACGCCTGGGTGGATCCGTCCTATCAGGACCCCTGGGTGGACCACGCCGCCCGGGGCACCTACGACTACGCCTACTCCGGCTGCGGCAACTGGCCCTTCAACCCCGCGTACGCCGGCCGCTACGGGCTCACCGGGTTCATCACCCGGCTGCGCTCGCTCAACGAGGCCGAGTTGTTCATCGCGGCGGGCCTGCCGCTGGTCACCTCCCTGTCGTTCAAGAAAGGCCAGATCCCCGGCCTGACCTACGGCACCGACGGCCACCTCATGGTGCTGTCCGGCTTCACCGCCTCGGGCGACCCCATCGTCAACGACCCGGCGTCACCGAGCGACGACGTCGTGGTCAAGTCGGTGGGCCGGGCCGAGTGGGAGGCCGCCTGGCAGACCTCCTCGCGCGGCGTCGTCTACGTGATCACCCCGCCCGGTCGGGCGCTGCCGACGCCCCCCGCCCAACCCAACTGGTAACCCCTCCCCACCCTCACCCCCGCCGTTCGCGGAGTTGATCAGGGCGCAACGGAGTTGATCAGGGCGCTACGGACGCGACACGCCGCGCGATCATGAACCTTCGGTCATGATCGCGCGGCCAGCACGCTCAGGGCGAACGGGGGTTGACCGGCGACTCCGCTGAAGCAGACGAGGCGCGTACCGCCGGCGACACAGCGGTCGACCGGCGCGGTCAGGTTCGTTCGGGCGCGTACGGCGGGTTGGGCGGCGGCCAGGTCGACCGTCCCCAGCCACGCCCGTCCGGCCGATCCGGGCAGGTAGGCGGCGGTGCGGCCGAGGACCGTTCCGGCGATGTGCCAGCGGCCGAGCCGGGCCACGACGATTCCCGTACGGGGGTCGAGGGCCACGTTCTGTTCTCGGCCCAGCGAGTCGCTGAGCCGCCCGATCAGCAGGTCGTCGGTCTCGTCGGTGACGGTGAACCGCACGGCCGCCCACACCAGCCGGCCGGTCCGCAGGTCGAGGCCGCTGACCCCGCCCCGGTCGGCCGCGCACACCAGACCGCCGCAGGGAAAGAAGGCGCGCACGGGGCTGCCCACCATCTCCTGCGTCCACAAGGGAACCATCCGCTCGCCGTCCGGGCGCCAGAACGTGACGCTGTAGTCTCCCTGCTCTCCGCGTACCGTCTGAAGAAGGCCGTCGATCACGCTGACCGCACGCTCGCCTGCGGCCTGGGGCAGCGCGGAGCGCGCGACCACCCGCCGGCCATGGGAGTAGACGGGCAGCGCGTCGGGCCACGCCTCGACCAGCTGCCCGGTCCGCGCTTCCACGACCTCGATCTGACTTGTACGCCCACCGGCGCGGCCGACCAGCGCGACGCGGCCGGCGGCCGGATCGGTCGCGTAGACCGCCACCCCGGGGCGGCGCCAGAGCAGCGCGCCGGTGTCGAGCGAGACCGCCGCGACCTCCACCGTCTCGGACAGTACGCCGAGCGCGACGTCCCCGACGATGTGCACGTCGTCGACCACGCCCGCCAGCGGCTGGAGGACGATCGGCAAGGCGGCCGCCGTGGCCGGTACGGACGCCTGGGGCAGCAGCAACACCGCGATCGCGATCAACCCCGCGAGGATCTCCCGGCGCCGCTGCCGCCAACCGGGCCGGCGCGGTTCCCACTCGGGCTCGTCGCGTCCGGTCTCGCCCAGATCGATCAGCGTCACGCCAGACCTCCCACCTCCGCCAGCAGTCCGTCTAGATCGGACAGCCGCACTGAGACGGCGTCGACCACGGCCGACCCGTCGCAGTAGAGCCAGTTCCCGATCAAGATACAGGCGTTGGCGCGCCCGCCGAGGGGCATGAGCGGGCGAACCTGGTTCGCGGTCCGCACGACGCCCAGCCACATCTGCGAATCCCCGGACAGGCTGGGGTCAAGCCGGACGAGCTGGCGGCCGCGGTACTCCCCGATCGGCTCCCAGCGGCCGACCGTCACCTCGTCCGGTGGCACCACCGTTGCCGGCGCGGCAGCCCCGGTGGCGGGGTCGAGCCGGCCGCCCGGCTCGCACAGCCAATCCCCGCACGGGTGCAGGAAGAACTCAGTGCGGCCGAAATCCTTGTGCCACAACGGTTCCGCTGCGCCACGGCGGTAAACGCGCACCTGTGCGCCGGTCGCGGAGGTCTCCTGGAGGACGACGACATCCCGCCAGGCGAAGACGAGGCCGTCCGCCGCCCGGCGTACGCGCCACACCATGGTGACCACGCCGGTCCGGGTGGTGATCACCTCGACCGTGCCGTCCGGCCAGAGGACGACCATTTCCTTCCCACCCGCGTCGTCGACCACGACCACTTGGGCGGCGGACGGCAGCTCGACCCGCCACACCAGGCGCCCGGTGGCGATGTCGACCCCCGTCAGCGCGCCGGTCTGTGCGCGCAGCACCACCAGGTCGGCCGCGCCGTAGACCGGCTCCTCCTCCCGATCCCACAACGCTTCGCCGGTACGCACATCGACCGCGACGACGGACTCGCGATACATGCTCGTCTCCTCGTCGAGCACCGTCCGCATCCCGCCCGCGAGCACGGCGACGTTCCCCGCGCTCGCGGCCACCCGGATCGGCCCGACGTTGCCGATGCTCAGCCGCCACTTCTCGCCCGACCCGTCCAACCCCGAAGCGATCATGGTCTGGCCGTCCGGGGTGGCGTTGAGGACGAAGTCCTCTGTCGCGAAACGCCACGGAGACTCGACGAACCGGCCTACCCGATGCACCTCCGGCAGCGGCTCCACCACGGGCGCGGTCCCCGCCACCGCCGCTGCGAGCGCCACCAGCAACGCTGCCAGCGCGGCCCGCCTGGCCCTCGCCATAGTGCCCGCAGCCAGCAGCTTTCGCAGCAGCTGCTGGAGCGGAGGCGGCCGGCCGGGGTCGTAGCGGCTCGGCTCACCGAGGTCGATCAGCGTCACGCCATAGGAACGCGTCCGCCCCGCCACCCGGTTGCTCCGTCAGCATCGGGCATTCGGCTTTCTACGCCCCGCGTGTGCGATCTTGAAGAGTTGCCGTCGCTCTGGCGACATGAACCGTTCAAGATCACATCGGCGCGAGCGCCTCCGAGCGGTCAGGCTTTGGCGGTGACTCCGGCGTACCAGGCGGCGACCTTGGTCGCGATCTCCGGCGCGGTGAGGCCCAGCTCGGCGAGGATCTCGTTCCGGGTGCCGTGCGGAATCCAGCGCGCTTCGACGCCCAGGTCGCGGACCGGGACGTCGACCTCGTGGTCGCGCAGCAGCTTGCTGACCGCGTCGCCGACGCCGCCGTCGCGTACGCCGTCTTCGACGGTCACGACGAGGCGGTGCCCCCGGCCGAGGTCGACGAGCTCGGCCGGGGCCGGGCGGACCCAGCGCGGGTCGACGACGGTGACGCCGATGCCCTGCTCGCTGAGCAGGGAGGCGATGGCGACCCCGGTATGCGCGAACGAGCCGACCCCGATGAGCAGGACGTCCTTGCGGTCGGCCTCGGAGAGGACGTCGACCGTGCCGACTCGGCGCAGCGCGGGCAGAGCGGCCGGGACGGAGCCGGTCGGGAAGCGGACGATCGTCGGGCCGTCGTCGATCGCGACCGCCTCGCGCAGTTCCTCGCGGAGCGTGGCCGCGTCGCGGGGGGCGGCGATGCGCAGGCCCGGGACGACGCCGAAGACCGACATGTCCCAGATGCCGTAGTGGCTCGGCCCATCCGGACCGGTGATCCCGGCCCGGTCGAGGACGAAGGTCACCGGCAGCTTGTGCAGCGCGACGTCGAGCAGGACCTGGTCGAACGCGCGGTTGAGGAAGGTGGCGTACACCGCCACGATGGGGTGCAGGCCGGCCAGGGCGAGGCCCGCCGCCGACGTGGTCGCGTGCTGCTCGGCGATGCCGACGTCGTACGCCCGCTCGGGGTACTTCGCGGCGAGCCGGTCGATGCCGGTGGACTCGGGCATCGCGGCGGTGATGCCGACGATGTCGGAGCGCTCGGACGCGATCTCGACGAGTTCCTCGCCGAAGACGTGGGTCCATTTCAGGCTGGGCGCCGCCAGCGACTTGCCCGTCAGCGGGTCGAACGCGCCCGGGGCGTGGAAGTTGTCGGCCTCGTCGTCGAGGGCGGGCTGGTAGCCGTTGCCCTTGCGGGTGACCGCGTGGACGATGATCGGGCCGTTGAACTTCTTCGCCCGCTCCAGGGCGCTCTCGACGGCGGCCTGGTCGTGGCCGTCGACCGGCCCGATGTACTTGATGCCGAGGTCCTCGAACATCGCCTGCGGGGCGACGGCGTCCTTGATGCCCTTCTTGATCGCGTGCAGCGCCTCGTAGAGCGGGCGGCCGACCAGCGGCGTCCGCTCCAGCGAGTCCTTGACCAGGTCGAGCACCTTCTCGTAGCCCGGGTTGAGGCGCAGGGTGGCGAGGTGGTCGGCGAGCCCGCCGATGGTCGGCGCGTAGGAGCGGCCGTTGTCGTTGACGACGATGATCACGGGGTTCTTGGCGTGCGCGATATTGTTCAGCGCTTCCCAGCACATGCCACCGGTGAGAGCACCGTCACCGACGACCGCCACTACGTGACGGTCCTCACCGTGGAGGGTGAACGCCTTCGCGAGCCCGTCGGCGTAACTGAGAGCAGTGGAGGCGTGACAGTTCTCCACCAGGTCGTGCTCGCTCTCGGCCTGGCTCGGGTAGCCGGTCAGACCGCCACGCTGCTTGAGGCGGTCGAAGCCGTCCTGCCGCCCGGTGACCATCTTGTGCACGTATGACTGGTGGCCGGTGTCGAAGACGAACTTGTCCCGGGGGGAGTCGAAGACCCGGTGCAGGGCCAGCGTCAGCTCCACGACGCCCAGATTGGGGCCCAGGTGGCCGCCGGTCTTGGCGACCTTGGTGATCAGGAAGTCCCGAATCTCCTCGCTGAGCAGGGACAGCTCCTCGTAGCTCATCCCCTTCAGGTCCGCAGGCGAGGTGATGGTGCTGAGGATGTCACTGCTCATGGAGCAGAAGTCTATCGGAGCATCCCAGAGAGCAGGACGTTAGACGTGGTTGCGGTTCGACACATGATCGCTACGTGAGCGCTACTTGAGCGCCCCCGCCATCAACCCCCGCATGAAGAAACGACCCAGAAGGGCGTACACCAGAAGTGTCGGAATGCTGGCGAGCAGCGCGCTGGCCATCGCCTGGTTGAACGGCACCGTCTGGCCGCCCGCGATGTTGTTCAGGGCGACCGTGATCGGCCAGTACTCCGTCCGGGTGAGGATCAAGCCGAACAGGAAGTCGTTCCAGGCCGAGGTGAACTGCCAGATCATCGAGACCGCGAAGGCGGGCGGGGCGATCGGCAGCGCGATGAAGAAGAAGGTACGCAGCATGCCCGCGCCGTCCACCTGGGCGGCGTCGATCAACTCGTCGGGGAGGCCGGAGAAGTAGCTCCGGAAGATCAGCGTGGTGATCGGCAGGCCGTAGATGATGTGCACCAGGATCAGCCCGTCCAGCCCGCCCCACAGGCCGACGTCCTTGAGCACCTGGAACATCGGGATGATGATCGCCTGGTACGGGATGAACATGCCGAACAGAATGATCGGGAAGACGATGTCGGCGCCCGGGAATCGCCACTTGGCCAGCACGAACCCGTTCATCGCGCCGAGCAGCGAGGAGATCAGGCTGGCCGGGACGGTCAGGATGAGGCTGTTGCGGAAGCCCGGCAGCAACTGCGGCCAGACCGTCTTGAACGAGTCGAGCGACAGTCCGTCCGGCAGACCCCACATCTTCACGACGTCGACGTGCGCGGGGTCCTTCAGCGCCGTCACCAGGAGGGCGTACACGGGCATCAGGAAGAGGCAGGCCAGCGCGAAGAGGATCAGCTGCCGCACGAAGCGGCCCCAGCGGAAGGTTTTGGCGGACCGCTCCGGCGGCGCTTCCTGGGTCTGAGTCCGCGGGGCGGTCGGGGCTTGGGCGGTCATCGGCGCTCCTGCCGCATCGAATACCAGATGTACGGGACGACCACGAGCGCGATGGCGACGAACAACATGGTCGCGATCGACGCCCCGCGGGCGAAGAAGCCGCCGCGGAACGAGGTGAGCCACATGTAGAGCGCCGGCGTCTCGGTACGCGGCCCGCCCGGGTCGATCGCGTAGATCAGGTCGAACGTCTTCAGTGAGATGTGGGCGAGGATGACGACCGCGCTCATCAGCACCGGCAGCAGCAGCGGGCGTACGACGTGCCAGTAGACGCGCAGCTCGCCGGCGCCGTCGACGCGGGCCGCCTCGCGCAGCTCCTCGGGGATGCCGCGCAGCCCGGCGAGGAACAGCGCCATGACGTACCCGGAGAGCGCCCAGCCGGCCGGCAGCGCGATCGAGGCCACGGCGAAGATCGAGTCGCTCTTGTGCCATTCGCTGTGGAGGAAGTCCAGCCCCACGACGTCGAAGAGCTTGTTGATCCCGGTGGTGCTCTCGCCCGAGTCGCTGTTGAGCAGCCAGCGCCAGATGATGCCGGTCGCGATGAACGAGATCGCCATCGGGAAGAGGAACACCGACCGCAGGAAGCCCTCGCCCCAGACGCCCTTGTCCAGCAGGAGGGCCATGAACAGGCCGAGCAGGAGCGAGCCGAGCATGAAGACCAGGGTGAAGATGATCAGGTTGCGGGAGTCGTTGCGGAACGTCTCGTCGGCGAACAGCTCGCGGTAGTTGTCGAGGCCCACGAAGGTGTCGCTGGGGGTCAGGCCCTTCCAGTCGGTGAACGAATAGCGGGCGTTCCAGCCGATGAACCCGTACACGAAGATGCCCAGGACGATCAGCGAGGGCGCGACCAGGATCAGGCCCGGCAGCCACTTGCCGATGCTGCGCCGTGTGCGGCTGCGCACGTCACTTCTCCCCTCGCCGGATCGAGGGCCCGGCCGATCGACCGGGCCCTCGCGAGCAGCGCTTACTTGTTGGCGGCGTACGCGGCCGCGACCGCGCCGGCGAACTTCTTCGAGTCCTTGTCCTGGAAGAAGACGCCGTAGGCCTTCTCGATCTCGGCCTTCCACGCGTTGTTGGCGACGACGCCGTGCACCAGCGACCCGACCACGACGGTGGCCGAGTTCTGCCACTCGCCCAGCGCCCAGCCGAGGTAGTCGGTGTACTTCGACTTGTCGGAGTCCAGCCGGGCCGGCACCGAGCCCTTCTTCGGGTTGAAGAGGTCCTGGCCCTCCTTGGACGCGCACTCCTTCAGCCACGCCTCGGCGTACGCCTTGTGCGGCGCACCCTTGGGCAGCGTGAACGAGTCGGCGAGGAAGTTGTAGACCCCGGCCGAGCCGGGCGAGGCGACCACGTCGTATTCGGTCTTGTACTTCAGCGCCTTGGCGCCCTGGAGGTATCCGGCGGCCCAGTCGCCCATCACGTTGAACGCGGCCGTCCCGGCGACCACCTTGTCGATGGTCGGCTGCCAGTCGTCGGTGCTGACCACGGACAGCGCGAGCAACTGCTTGAACGTGTCGAGCGCGGCGATCACGTCGGCGCCGTTCCAGTCGGTCGAGCCGGTCCAGAGCCCGTTGTACTTGTCCGTGCCCAGCTCGCCGAGCAGGACGTTCTCCATCAGGTGCATCTGCGTCCAGGTGGTGCCGACGCTGAGCAGCTTGACGTTCTTGCCCTTCAGCGTGTTGCCCTGGGCGACCAGCTCGGACCACGTCTTGCCGGGCGCGCTGATGCCCCACTCGGCCAGCTTCTTCGGGTTGAAGAAGAGCAGGTTCGACCGGTGGATGTTGACCGGGACGGCGTAGATCTTGCCGTCGATGGTCAGCTTCTCGGTCAGTCCCTTGGGGAACTTGTCCCGCCAGCTGTTGGCGTCGTAGAGGTAGTCGATCGGCTCCAGCTTGCCGGCCTTGATGTCGCTGGCCGCCTCCTGCCCGGCGTGCAGCTGGTAGCTGTCCGGCGGCTGGTTGGCGAGCAACCGCGAGGTGAGCACCTGACGAGCCTGGGTGCCCGAACCACCGGCCACGGCGGCGTTGATGAACTCGACGCCCGCGTTGTTCTTCTTGAAGTCCTCGATCAGCGCGGCCAGGCCCTCACCCTCGCCCGGTCCGGACCACCAGGAGAAGACCTCGACCTTCTTCTCACCGCCGCCGGAGCCGGAGTCTCCACTGCTGGAGCAGCCGGGGAGGGCGAGCAGTGCGGATGCGCCCAGACCGGCGCCGAGAAGCTGCCTACGGTTGACTTGCATGACACCCTCCATCGGATCACGTCCATGTGAGTCGTTAGGTCGGCCGGCGGGGGTACGCCGGCGAAGGTGTTGCGACGCAACGATGACTCCATTGAGATAGTTCCGTCAATCACTCGCATTACCTCTGTGATCTGATCGCAACAATCGCTCGGGAGAGCGCTCAAACCGGGCTCCAGGCTGGAGTATTGCCAGGTCCGACAACGAAGTTATGCGAATATTTGACAGAACTGGTGGATCCGGGGCACCCTGCTTCCGTGACCCTGCCGGCCCACCTCGGCTCGACCGCCCGCCGTGTCGCCAACGTGCTGCGGTCACGCGGACCGCGTACGCGGGCGGAGCTGATCGGGCTCACCGGGCTGTCCCGCCCGACGGTCTCGGCGGCGCTGGCCGACCTCACGAGCGCCGGGCTGCTGACCGAGGAAGCCGCCCAGACCGGACCGGCGGGAGGTCGCCCGGCCACGGTGTTCCGGCTGGCCCGGGGGGCGGGCCTGGCAGTCGGCGTCGACATCGGACGAAGACACGTCCGGGTCGCCGTGGCCGACCTGGGCCATCACGTCCTCGTCGACTACCCCGCCGTGCTGGACCTCGACGCCGACGACTACCCGGAGTCGGCATTGGACGCCGCGGCCCGCCAGGTCGACGCCGCGCTCGACGCCGTCGGCGCCGACCGGTCCGAAGTGGTCGGCGTCGGCCTCGGCATCTTCGCGCCGTTGACGCGTACCGGGCGGATCGGGTCGCCCGCACTGCTCCCGGCCTGGGCCGACCTGCTGCCCGAGGAGGAGCTGGCCGGCCGTCTCCACCTGCCCGTACGCGTCGACAACGACGCCAACCTCGGCGCGCTCGGCGAATACGTCTGGGGCGCGGGCCAGCAGAGCGCCGACCTCGTCTACGTCAAGGTCGCGACCGGCATAGGGGCCGGGATCGTCCTCGACGGACGGCTCTATCGTGGCTTCTCCGGAACCGCCGGCGAGCTCGGCCACATCACCCTGGACGCGCGCGGCCCCGTCTGCCGCTGCGGCAACCGCGGGTGCGTCGAATTGTCCGCGGGCGGGCGGGCGCTGCTCAGGCACGCCCGCATCACCCACCCGCACTTGGACAGCCTGGTGGAACTCGTCGACCTCGCGACCCTGGGCGACCCGGGCTGCCGCCGCCTGCTCGCCGACGCCGGCCGCCAGCTCGGCTTCGCCCTCGGCGGGCTGCTCAACTTGATCAACCCCGAGCGCATCGTCGTCGGCGGGGAACTCGGCGCCGCCACCGAACTGCTGCTCGATCCGATGCGCGGCGGGCTCGCCGACACCGCCATGGCCGCGGCGGCGGCCGCCGCCGAGGTCGTCCCGGCACAGCTCGGCGCGCGGGCCTCCGCGCTCGGCGGCGTCGCGCTCGCGCTCGGCGTCGACCGCGCCGCCCCGCTCTAGCAACCAGGATCGTTGCGCCAGCCATGCTGCTTCGGTAGACAAATCACGCTCAAACAGCGTGGCTGGCGCAATGATCTGTGAGGCTCTTTGTCAAGCGTTTGTGTGTTGTTGCAGGTGGCGGTAGAGCTGTCGGGCGAGGTAGCGCTTGATGCAGCGGGTGGTAGCGGCGGGGGTTTTGCCTTCGGTGGTGCGGCGTTGGGTGTAGTCGATGGTGGGTTGGTGGTAGCGGCGTCGGTTGCAGGCGATGGTGTGCAGGGCGGCGTTGAGGGTGCGGTCGCCGCCGTGATTGAGGCGCATGCGTTGGTTGCGGCCGCTGCTGGTGGGGATGGGGCTGGTGCCGGCGAGGGCGGCGAAGGCGGCTTCGGAGCGGATGCGGCCGGGGTGGGACCAGGCGAGCAGGATGGTGGCGGCGCTGACGGGTCCGATGCCGGGCTGGTCGAGCAGGGTGGGCATCCAGGCGTGGATCAGTTGGCGTAGTTGGCGCAGGTTGGCGGTGATCGCTTGGTCCAGGGCGCGGATCTGGTGGGCCAGGTCGATGAGCAAGCTGGTGCGGATCGGGTCGGTGTCGGGCAGGTTGTGGGTGAGTAGGTGGTTGATTTGGGTGGTGGTGGTGCGGCCGCGCAGGATGGTGCGCAGGGTTTCGTCGGCGGTCAGGATCAGTGATTTGAGTAGGTTGACGGTGGCGGTGCGGGTGTCGGTGTAGTGGCGGCGGGCTGCCAGCAGGGTGCGGAGGTTTTCGCGGATGCCGTCGGCGCGGGGCTGGGCGGGGGGTTTGTCGTCGGCTAGGACGTTTCGGGCGGCGGCGATGGCGTCGAGGGTGTCGGATTTGCCGCCGCGTCGGCGGCGGGTTGTGGGTGGGGTGGGTGCCTGGACGACTTCGGCGGTGACGGCGAGGAGTGCGCGGGTCAGGCCGACGCCGTGGGCGCGGGTGCCTTCCAGTGCCCAGACCAGCCGCGGGCCGGGGGCGTGCTCGGCGGCCCACCCGATCAGCTGCGTGTAGCCGGCCGGTGTGGCGGGCACGGTGTGCTCGGCTAGGACTGTTCCTACGGGTGAGACCAGGGCGGCGCTGTGGGTGTCGGTGTGGGTGTCGACCCCGATGACGGCGTCTACCCTTTCTGCCAGGATGGGCATGACGGATGCTCCCGAATTCTGTGACGGCGACATTCGTTGTCGGCGTCGGACCCGGGAACAGGCACCTGGCGGCATATCTGTGAGAAGTCACGCGCTAGCACGCGGACAGGCTTCTGATCAGGCCAGCAAGGTGAGGCCGGGACCGGCGCCGGCGATCAACACGGACAGGTCAAGCGACGGGCACGCCCACGGGCGGCCAGATCATTGCTGAGTCACGTGTCGATCACCGGCACCGAACCTAGCGGATCACGAACCCCGGGCCCGATCCCCACAGCTATAGAAGCGTCAGGCGAGGGGTTACTTGAGGATTTCGTATTTGACGCGTACGGCACCCTTGTCGAGGTCGTCGATCACGTCGAAGGCCGCCCGCGACAGGTCGAGGCAGCGGCCGTCGATGTAAGGGCCGCGATCGTTGATCCGCACGATCACCGACTTACCGGTGTCCATACTGGTCACTCGCACGCGCGTGTTGAAGGCGATCGTCTTGCTCGCGGCGGTGAGGGCGTTCGGGTCGAACGTCTCCCCGTTCGCGGTCCCCTGCGGCTCGTCGTAGAACGACGCCCCACAGGTCCCGCTCGACACGACCACTCGCGTCTTGGTCGGGCTGGGTGACGCCTTGCTGGTACGCGTACCGCCGCGCGACGCCGGGGTGGAGTCGGACCGGCTCGGGGTGGCCGACGGGCTGGCCGAGCTGGGCGCCGGAGCGGGGGTGGAGACGGAAGCCGTCGGCGACACCGGGGCCGTGGCCGGCAGTGAGGTCGAGGTCGTCTCGGTCGCTCCGACGTGGGCGATTCCGGCGGCCCCGCCGGCGATGACGGCGGTGGCGGCGACGGCGGTCACTATGGGAGCCAGGTACCGGCGGGTACCCGGCTTGCTGTGATTTGCCAAGGTCCTGACCTTTCGCGGGGGTTCCAGGGCAGGCCATCGAACCTAGTCAGGGGACGGGGTACCCGGTCAAAAGGATCATGCCTATTGGCCCGGGTATGCCCGTTATTCCCGACCGTTCGACCGAGGCGTACAGGGTCCGGACGTGCCGAAACAGCTCGCCGCCCGCTACGAACGAGCTGGGAGCAGCAGCGCGACGCACTCGACGTGGTGGGTGAACGGGAAGCAGTCGAACGCCCGCAGCTGGGCGAGGTGCCAGCCCAGCCCCTGGAAGGTGGCGACGTCCCGGGCCAGCGCGGCCGGATCGCAGGCGACGTACGACACGGCTCGGGCGCCCGAGGCCGCGATCGCGGTCACCACCTGCTTGCCCGCACCCGTCCGGGGCGGGTCGAGGACGACGAGGTCCACCGGGCCACGCAGCCGCGCCGACGACCGCCCGGCCCGCCCGCGTGGCGGGACCAGGGCCCGTTCGACGGTCGACTCGACGATGCGTACGGGCAGCTTGGCGAGGTTCTGCCGGGCGGCGGCCACGCCATCGGGGGCGGACTCGACCAAGGCCACCTGACCGGTGACCCCGACGTGGTCGGCTACCGCCGCGGCGAACAGCCCGGCACCGCCGTAGAGGTCCCAGACGGTCTCCCCCGCCTTCGGCGCGAGCTGCTCGATCACGGCGTCCGCCAGGGTCTGCGCGGCGTACGGGTGGACCTGCCAGAAGCCGCCGGCCGAGAGGGTGAACTCGTGCCCGGCGGCGTGCTCGACGATCGGCCGGGCCGGATCGGTCACGACGAAGGCCGGCTCGGTCGACGGCGCGACGGTCTCCACGGCGTCGGCGGACCAGGTGCGGTTCAGCACCGGCAGCGACCGGATCCCCGGGTACGCGATCATGCAGCGTTCGATCGGGACGACCTCGTGCGATCGGTGTTTACGCAGCCCCGGACGGCCTTCGGCATCCACTGTGTACCGCACGCGGGTGCGCCAGCCGGCGTCGGGCTGCCCGTCGGCACCGACGGTCGACGGCAACTGCTCTACGCGTACCGCTTGATCGACCTGAGCGAACCGCGCGAGCAGCTCGCGGACGACGGAAGCCTTCCACTCCAGTTGCGCGGAGGTCGAAGCGTGCTGGAGGTCGCAGCCGCCGCACGCGTTGGGACCGGACCACGGGCAGGGCGCCGGTACGCGGTCCGGCGACGCCTCGATGATCTCGACGGCGTCGGCGCGCACGTAGCCGCGGTGGACCTCGGTGACCTCGGCGATCACCCGCTCCCCGGGCAGGGCGTGCCGGACGAACAGGACCATGCCCTCGTGCCGGGCGACGCAGTGGCCGCCGTGGGCCGGCGCGCCGACGGTGACCTCGACCCGGTCGAGTTCGAGCAGCGTCATCGGACGGACACGTCGTCGGAGCGCTCGCCGCGGGTCGGGCCGAGCGAGGTACGCCGGTCGAAGCGGTCGAGGTTCTTCGAGGCAGTCGAGGACAGCTGCCACGGGACGCTGGTCACCATCACGCCCGGCTCGAAGAGCAGGCGGGCCTTGAGTCGCAGCGCGGACTGGTTGTGCAGCAGGTTCTCCCACCAGTGGCCGACGACGTACTCGGGGATGTAGACGGTGACGATGTCGCGGGGCGCGTCCTCCCGCCGGCGCTTGACGTATTCGATGATCGGCCGGGTGATCTCGCGATACGGCGAGTCGATCACGGTCAGCGGCAGGCTGATCCCGCGCCGGTCCCACTCGTCCTGGATGTGGCGCGTGTCGGCGGTGTCCACATTGACGGTCAGCGCGGTCAGCGTGTCCGGCCGGGAGGCCTTGGCGTACGCCAGCGCCCGCAGGGTCGGCATGTGCAGCTTGGACACCAGGACGATCGCGTGGTTGCGGGCCGGGAGGATCGGCTTCTCCTCGGTCGGCTCGAGTTCCCGCGCGACCCGGTCGTAATGCTTGCGGATGGCGACCATGAGCGCGTAGATCACGGCCATCGCCGCGATCGAGATCCAGGCGCCCTTGGTGAACTTGGTGACCAGCACCAGGATCAGCACGAAGCCGGTCAGGATCATGCCGAACGTGTTGATCGCCCGGGACCGCTTCATCTTGGCGCGTACGCCGGGGTCCCGTTCGGTACGCAGCAGCCGGTTCCAGTGCCGGATCATGCCGGTCTGCGACAGCGTGAAGGACACGAACACGCCGACGATGTAGAGCTGGATCAGCTTCGTGGTCTCCGCGCGGAACGCCACGACGAGGACCGCCGCCGCGGCGGCCAGGAAGACGATGCCGTTGGAGAAGGCCAGCCGGTCGCCCCGGGTGTGCAGCTGCCGCGGCAGGAACCGGTCCTGGGCCAGGATCGAGCCGAGCACCGGGAAGCCGTTGAACGCGGTGTTGGCGGCCAGCACGAGGATCAGGGCGGTCATCGTGAGCACGACGAAGTAGCCGAACCGGAAGTCGCCGAAGACCGTCTCGGCGAGCTGAGCGGTGACCGTCGGCTGCTTCGTGAACGGGGCCGCGCCCTCGATCTGGCTCTCGGTGCAGCCGATCGCGGGGTTCACCTGGAAACACTCGACGTACTGGAGTTTGGTCTCCCGGGCCAGCAGGATGATGCCGGCCATCATGGCGATCGAGATCGACCCCAGCAGGAGCAGCGTGGTCGCCGCGTTCCTGGACTTCGGCGGCTTGAACGCCGGTACGCCGTTCGAGATCGCCTCGACACCGGTCAACGCGGCACAACCCGACGAGAACGCCCGGACCAGGAGGAAGACGAAGGCGAACCCGGCACCCACATACAGCCCGTGCTCCGGCTTGATCGTCATGTCGGCGCTGGGCGCACGCAGCTCGTCACCGCTGATGAAGATCCGCCAGACCCCGACGACGATCATTCCGCCGACCGCCACCATGAACGCGTACGTGGGAATGGCGAAAGCGGTGCCGGCCTCCCGGATGCCGCGCAGGTTCATCGCCGTGACCAGTGCGATCAAGGCGACCGCCGCGCCCACCTTATGCTCGCCGACGTACCCGATCATGTCGCCGAGGGCGTCCACCCCGGACGAGATCGACACCGCGACCGTCAGGACGTAGTCCACGAGCAGGGCGCTCGCGACCGTCAGGCCGAACTTCGAGCCCAGGTTCACCGTGGCGACCTCGTAGTCGCCACCACCCGACGGATACGCGTGCACGTTCTGCCGGTAGGAGGCGACCACGGTCACCATCACCACCGCGACGGCCAGCGCGATCCACGGCGAGTACAGGAACGCCGCCGCGCCTGCCGCCGACAACGTCAACAGGATCTCCGCCGGGGCGTACGCGACCGAGGACAACGCGTCGGAGGCGAACACCGGCAGCGCGATCCGCTTCGGAAGCAGCGTGTGATGCAGCCGGTCGGAGCGGAACGGGCGACCCAGGAGCAGGCGTTTCAGCACGGAGGTCGGGTTCGGCACACCCGCAGCCTACGGCTCTTCGGCACCCTTGTGCGGTGCGGCCCGCCCCGACGATCTTCCGGGCCGGGTGGCCTGCCCACAGCCACCTGGGTATGGCACGCTCACAGGTGAGGACAGGAGGCGCGGTTGCATATCGTGATCATGGGCTGCGGACGGGTGGGATCGACCGTCGCACACAGCCTGGAGAGCCGCGGCCACTCGGTGGCCGTCATCGACCAGGACGGCGACGCGTTCCGCCGGCTCCCGGCCGACTTCTCCGGAATCACCGTCACCGGAGTGGGCTTCGACCGCGAAGTCCTGATCCAGGCGGGCATCGAACGAGCCGACTGCTTCGCCGCCGTCTCCAGCGGCGACAACTCCAACATCATCTCCGCCCGGCTCGCCCGGGAGACCTTCGGCGTACCGAACGTCGTAGCCCGCATCTACGACCAGAACCGCGCCGAGGTCTACGAACGGCTCGGCATACCGACCGTCGCCACCGTGCGCTGGACCGCCATGCGCATCGTCCGGCAGCTCCTCCCGGAGGAGACCGGCGAAGTCTGGCGCGACCCGACCAGCGTCGTGTCGATCGTCGAGGCTCCGCTGCACGCGGACTGGATCGGCCGCCCGCTCACCGCGCTCGAGGAGGCCGCCGGCACCCGGGCGGCGTACGTCATGCGCTTCGGGCTGGGCATCCTGCCCACCGTCTCGACCGTCCTCCAGGATGGCGACCAGCTGTTCATGCTGGTCACGGACGAGATCGCGGCAGCAGTCCGCAAGGTCACCGGCTCCGCCCCCACCGCACACTGAGGAGTCCGCATGCGCGTCGCCATCGCCGGAGCCGGCAACGTCGGCCGCTCGATCGCCCAGGAGCTGGTCGAGAACGGCCACCAGGTGCTGCTCATCGAGCGCCTGCCCAAGATGTTGCGGCCGGAGCGCGTACCGGCCGCGGAATGGGCCCTCGCGGACGCCTGCGAGCTGTCCAGCCTCCAGGAACTCGACATCGCCAGCTGTGACGTCGTGGTCGCCGCGACCGGCGACGACAAGGTCAACCTGGTGCTTTCCCTGCTGGCCAAGACCGAGTTCGCGGTCGCGCGCGTGGTCGCCCGGGTCAACCGGGCCGAGAACGAGTGGCTGTTCACCGAGCAGTGGGGCGTCGACGTCTCGGTCAGCAAGCCACGCCTGATGGCGGCGCTGGTCGAAGAGGCGGTCACGGTCGGCGACCTGGTCCGGCTGATGACCTTCCGGCAGGGCGAGGCCAACCTCGTGGAGATCACGCTTCCGTCGACCGCGCCCTACGTGGGACGCCCGGTCCGCGAGATTCCGCTGCCGCCGGACTCCGCCCTGGTCGCGATCGTGCGCGGTCGGCGGGTCATCGCACCGAGCCCGGACGACCCCATCGAACCGGGCGACGAACTGATCTTCGTGTGCACGACCGCGGTCGAGGAACAGGTACGCGCGACGCTGCTCGGCGTCTAGCCCGCTGGCTGCGCTTTGGGTGCAGATCACGGTTACGCACGCTTCACGGGCTGGTTTTCGCCTGCGTAACCGTGATCTGCATGAGTCCTACGCCGGGCGGCGGGAGCGGTGCGCCGGGTTGGCGAGCCGTGCGCCGGACAGGCGGGAGGCTCAGGCCGGGTCGGCGGCGCGGATGCGGCGGACGGCGTACACGGTGAGCGCCAGGAGCAGCAGGTACGGCGGGTAGCCGAGCACGATCCGGGCGATGCCGAGCGCGACGTCGGCGTGCGCGAGGTACAGCAGGTACTGCAGGCCGGCCTTCAGCAGGTAGGTGGCCGCCCACAACACGGTCAGCCAGGCGAACGCGCGGACCAGGCGGGGTTCGGCCCGCCAGCCCTTCTTCCCGCCGTCGGCGACGACCGAGTAGATCCAGCCGACCAGCGGCTGCCGGAACGCGACCGAGCCCAACAGCGCGATGCCGTAGCAAAGGCTGTAGATGATCCCGGGCAGGTAGAACGAGCGCTCCTCGCCCGACCGCCAGGCCAGGATCGCGCCCAGGGCGATGCCGACGAGCCCGTTGACCGCGAACCGCACCGGCTTGCCCTGTGCCAGCCGCCAGCCGGCCAGGCCGACCGCCACCGCGACGGACGCGATGATGGCCAGCTTGAGCGCGGGCTTGTCACCCAGCACTCCCCAACTGTCGTCCGGGACGACCGCGCCCAGGATCATGTTGGCGACGATGAAGACGAGCACCGGGATGCCCGACTCGACCAGACCGCGCCAGCCGCCGAGCTGCTCGGCCATCTGCTCGGACAGCGGTGGCAGCTTGTCCGGATCGCGCTCCTCGGTCGCCACGGATCCACGCGCGTCGTCGGTCATCGGTGCCTCACTTCGGGGCGTCGAGCGAATAGTGCGGGTTGTAGATGACCTTGTGACCGTCCCGGACGGCGACGCGCCCGGCGGCGGTCAGCGCCCGGCCCGGTTCGATGCCGGCGATGTGCCGCCGGCCCAGGAAAACGAGCGTCACCACGTCGGTGCCGTCGTAGAGTTCCGCCTCCAGCGTCGGCAGGTTCGTCCGCGGCGTGTAGACCACGGTGCGCAGCCGCCCGGACAGCTTCACCAGCTGCCCCCGGCGTACGCGGTCGGCGCAGACGCAGTCGGCCTTCGCGCTCTCGCGCCGAACCTCCTCCGACTCCAGCTCTTGATCACTCGCCGTAAATTTTCGCAGGAAGCGCCGCAGACCGGACACCTCCGGCTGGGACTGTTGATCCTCGACGGCCGCCATGATCCCGTCGTCACACCCTCTCAAGCATCAATGCGACTTCTCTAGCGTACGTCGATTTATGCCCGGCGTGGCCGGGGCGAGGGCTTGCGGCTCAGTTCATCGCTCGGGGTGGTGTCGGTCAGGCTCGGTGCGGCGCCGTCGGCGGCCTGAGCGGCGGCCGCGTCGGCCATCTCCCGGGGCAGACGCAGCAGCAGCGGCTCCCGGACCGGCTTGGCCTCCGGCCCTCGGGCCACGACCAGGCCCTGCAGGCACTCGACGAGCGGCTCGGCGGTGCCGGGATCGACCGCGGCCGGACCTTGGTAGACGCCGCGCACCATCCACCGCGGCCCGTCCACGCCGACGAAGCGCAGATCGGTCAAGCCGTCGGGGGTACGCACCCGGGCGCGCAGCTCGGTGCCGTAGACGCCAGGCTCCTCCTCGGCCGCCACCCCGTCGTCGAACAGGGACTTGCGGATCTCCGCGCGTACCTCGTCCCAGATGCCCTCGCCGCGCGGAGCGGCGAAGACGCCGAGCTGGAGGGCGCTGTCCCCGTGCACGAGGACCACCTGCTGGATGATCCCCTCGGCGTCGGCCTGCACACGCAGGTCGACCCCGTCGATCGCCGGGACGAGCAGGGCGCCCAGGTCGAGCCGGGCCACCCCGGCCGGGGCTTCGGCTTGGTCGTAGGGGCCGAGATCTTCCAGCGACTGCGCGTCGGCCTCCTGCGGGAGGTCGTCGGCGTCAGCCGGGAGTCGGCGTTCCGCGCCGCGCCGAGGAGCGTCGGCCTTCGCGTGTCGGCCGTTGCGCTGGCGGGAGAACATCACTGCATCGCCTTTCCGATCGGGGCGCCGGTGAGACTACCGGCCGCGAGCGTGGCGTGACCACCCGTCGATCCGTGGCCGCCGTCGCCGCGTACCGACTCCGGCAGCTCCTCGACGAGATGGAACGCGGCCCTCTCTACCCGTTGTACAACAAGCTGAGCGATCCGGTCACCCCGAGTCAGGTGGGCGGTGTTCCGGGGGTCGTGGTTGATGAGGTTGACGAGGATTTCGCCCCGATACCCCGCGTCGACCGTGCCGGGCGCGTTCAGCACCGTGAGCCCGACTTTCGCGGCCAGCCCGGAGCGCGGGTGGACCAGGCCCACGAAGCCCTCCGGGAGCGCTATGGCCACCCCGGTACGCACCAGGCGGCGCTCCCCTGGGGCGATCGTCACATCCTCGGCCGCCACGAGATCGGCGCCGGCGTCGCCGGGATGCGCGTACGCCGGCATGGGCAGCTCGGCGTCGAGCAGGCGCACGGCGATGTCAACCTGACTGGTCATCTTGAACCTCCGGGGGAAGGACCTTACCGAGTGCTCCGGCGGGACCGTCAGACACGTCGCGAGGCGCGCGGCGAACGCCGCCCGCCCAGCCCGGCGGGTACCCGCCGGGTACCCTCGGTCACCATGGCACCCGCACGGACAACGGCGACACCCCGCCTCACGGAACGGCTCACCGTCCCCTGGTGGTGGTGGCCGCTGGGGGTCGCTCTCGCGGCCTTCGCCGCCGCCGAGATCGGCCTCGGCGCGCCGGGTCCCCGGGGCTGGGCGCCGCTCGCCGTGCTGCTGCCGTTGACCGTCGGGCTGCTGCTGTGGTTCTCCCGGCTCCGCCTGCGGCTGACCGAGCCCGAGGACGGGCCGGAGTTCGAGATCACCTTCGGCAACGACCGGGCCCACCTGCCCTTGAGCGCCATCCGGGAGGTCGTGGCGCTCGACGCGTCGGGCCGCGCCGACCTGCTCGGCCGGTACGCCGACCCCAACGCGTTCGTCGTGTTGCGTCCCTGGATCGGGACCGCGGTGCAGATCGTCCTCGACGACCCGGCCGACCCCACGCCCTACTGGCTGGTCTCCACGCGCCGTCCGGTGCAGTTGGCCGAGGCGCTCCGGGACCGCCTTCCCGCTGAGGCCGCACAGGCCCGCTGAGACGGCCGCCAGCTCAGTTCGGGGGCGGCGCGGGCGGTAGTGCGGGCGGCAGGCCCGGACCCGGCAGAGCGGGCCGGTGACGCAGGCGCAGATCGCGGCGGACGGCCTCGCCCAGTGCCTTGGTGGACCGCCGGTTGAGGAAGCTGGCGACGGCCGCACCGGTCAACAGCGGCCCGAGGGTGGTCAGGTTGCGGCCCAGCCGCTTGACGATCATGTCGCGCAGTTCCTTGCGGGCGGCCGTCCCCAGGATCGAGGCGACCCCGCCGCCGGGCAGGAACGGATTCACGCCGCGCTTGTGCGCCCAGGACTGCAGCAGGGCGGCCGAGCGCTGCGTCGTGGTGCCCACGACCGGCTGCCCGTAGACCTGGTGCAGTTCGCCGATGAGCTTCAGTTCGAGGCCGATGACGGCCACCGTCTCGACGGCCAGCAGCACCGGAGTGGACAACAGCGTCGGCGGCACCGCCCACTGCACCGAGCCGACGCCGCCGCCGATGGCGCCGATCCCGGCGGTCGACCGGGCGGCGTTGCGGACCAGCCGCTCCGCCAGCGCGTCGCCGTCCAGCCCCGGATAGTGCCGGCGCAGGGTGTCGAGATCGCGTACCGGCACATGTGGAGCGAGGTCGGCCACCGCGTCGGTGACCCAGCGGACAGCCTTGCCCGGCTGGAAGAGCCGGCCGACGCCACGCCCGCGCAGCGCGGTGACCATGCGGGAGATCGCCTTGCGGCGGCTCGCGCTGTCCAGATCGGACTCCGCCAGCTCGGCCACCGCCCGGCTGAAGCCGTCGACGTCAGCGGCCTTCTCGTCGAACGTGTCCGGCGGACCGGCCGGGTCGCCGGTACGACCGGTGCCCGGCATGTCGTCGCCGGGCACCGCTTTCTCGCTCGCCATGAAAAGCCTCCTACCGCGTCGTGGGCTTGTGAACAGTTGACCCGACGGGGTCAACCATCGCTACCCCGTTGCGCCGGATCAGATGCACTCGCGGCAGATGGGCAGGCCGTTCTTCTCGCCGGCCAGCTGGCTGCGGTGATGCACCAGGAAGCACCGGGAGCAGGTGAACTCGTCCGCCTGCAGGGGCACCACCTTGACGCTGAGTTCCTCGTCGGCCAGGTCGGCTCCGGGTAGCTCGAAGCTTTCCGCCACCTCGGTCTCGTCGACGTCTACGCTGCCCGACTGCGAGTCGACGCGACGGGCCTTGAGCTCCTCAAGGCTGTCTTCGCCGAGTTCGGCCTCGTCACGGCGCGGGGCGTCGTAGTCGGTCGCCATCGGTTCTCTCACACTCCACTAACTCGTAATTCCTGCGGTGCGTCCTGAGCCGCGCCGCGCGTGGGCGTCGTCGGCCGGTCCCAAGGGACGCGGCACAATACCTCGCCTGTGTCGGTGATGTACGCCCAAGCGCGCCGGGATGTTCCCAATGTGACTGAGCCGACAGCCGAGCGAGACAAAAGTAGGGTCAGCCGCCCCCCGAACATCGTCGGCGCGCCGGTGGATATTCGGCCTTTCCGCCGGGTCCTGCCCTCGGGGGCGGCGTCCAACGGTTACCCTCACCGTGCTGGGCCGGTGCGCGTCACCCTTGTCCGGCGAGCGAAACGGCTCGTCGGCGGACGCGTCGCCCCCATTCCGCCACATCGTCAATCGCCTTACATCGACGGGGAGCTGGGACATGAGCTTCGCACGCATCCGAGCGCTGGCGCTGGTCGCCGTACTCGTGCTGGCCGCCGGAGTGCTGACCGTCATGGCGTTGACGAAGGGGACGGGCAGTTCGGCGACACCGGACGCGTGCCCGTCGGGCTACACCGTGGTGGACATGGAGCTGCCGAACGACAACCGGAACATCCACATCAACGTCTACAACGCGACAGACAAGGCCGGCCTGGCCGGGACCGTGAAGCTCGACTTCGAGTACCGGCGGTTCAAGGTCGAGAAGACGGGCAACAACCCGCTCGGCAAGCCGGTCAGCGGCGTGGCCATCCTGCGCTACGGCCCGAAGAAGGTCGGCGCGGCGTACGTGCTGGACGCGTACTTCCTGAACAACGCGGTCCACGAATATGACAAGAATCGGACTGACGAGACGGTCGACGTGATTCTCGGCCCGGGTTTCAAGCAGCTCGCCACCCAGACCGAGGTCAACCAGGCGTTCACCGCCCTGGCCGGCGCGGGCGGGCCCCAGCTGCCCAAGAACTCCTGCCCGGCCAAGCAGACCGACTGACGCGGCGCCCGCTGAGGCGCCGCGTCGCCACGACTCAGGGGCCGCTGTCGGCGTCCAGCTCGACGAGTTGGTCGTGCAACTGCTTGTGCAGCGCGGGCGGGGCGGCCAAGGCCAGGTCCGCGCCCGCCGGCTTGCCGCTCAGCCCGGTGACGAGCAGTCCGGCCTCCCGGGCGATCAATCCGCCCGCCGCCAGATCCCACGGGTTCAGACCCCGTTCGTAGTACGCGTCCAGCATGCCCTCGGCCGCCGCGCACAGGTCGAGCGCGGCCGAACCGAACCGGCGGATGTCGCGTACGCGGGTGATCAGACCGGCCACCACGGCGCCCTGCACCGCCCGCCGCTCCGCCGAGTACGCGAATCCGGTGCCGACCAGCGCCTGTGCCAACACCGTCTGGGTGGAGCCGGAGAGGCGTCGATCACCCCGCCACGCTCCCCCGCCCAGAGTGGCATGCCACTCCTCGCCGGAAGCGGCGTTCACCACCACCCCGGCGATCACCTCCCCGTCCGCCTCAGCGGCGATGGAGACGGCGTACTGGGGTAATCCGTAGAGGTAGTTCACGGTGCCGTCGATCGGGTCGATGACCCAGCGGACGCCGCTCGCCGCGCTGTCCTCCTGGACCCCGTACTCCTCGCCGAGGAAGCCGTCGCCGGGCCGCACTGCCCGCAATTCCTCGACGATCTGCCTTTCTACGGCCCGATCGGCGGCGGTGACGACGTCGGTCGCCGTACTCTTGGTATCGACCTGTCCGATAGCCTCGGTTCGCGTCCGGCGAGCCGTCTCGGCAGCCCGCCGGGCCACCCGCTGTGCCAACTCGAGCAGCTCTCGTGCATTCTGTTCCACCACGATCCCATCCTCGCAAAGGCACGATCGGCGCGCGCGATGGGATGATCACCAGAACCGGCGCTACAATTCACGCCTGCTGCCCTCCGCCGCCGGGCCGACACCCTCGCGGCGAGCCGGTGGCTCTCAATCCCGATACACCCGGCCGTTCCGACGGCGCGCCCGTGGGCCGGCCGGAGGGCGCCACATGCTGAAGCCCACTCGCTGATGACGGAAGGTCGTTCGTGACAGAAGCCCGCCAGATCGGCGCCGACGTACGCTCGCTCACCGACGCTCTCCTCGCCCAGGCCGCCGAGGCCGGTGGCCAGTTGACGCAGGCTGAGATCGCGCGTTCCGTCGAAGCCGCCGAGGTGACCCCGACTCAGGCCAAGAAGCTGTTGCGCGCCCTCTTCGAGGCGGGCGTGACAGTGGTGGCCGACGGGCGGACCGCCAAGGCTCCCGCGAAGAAGGTCGCGGCCGCGCGTTCGGCGACCCCGGCCTCCAAAGCGACCACGGCCAAGGCGACGCCCGCCAAACCCGCTGAGCGGGCCGCTCCGAAGCCGGCAGGCAAGACGCCGGCCCAAGGTGGCCCCATCGACGGCGACGCCGCTGAGGCGGCCGTCGAGCCGATAGAGAAGGCTGCCGCCAAGAAGGCCGCGGCCCCGGCGGCGAAGAAGGCCGCTCCCGCCAAGAAGGCCGTGCCTGCGAAGAAGGCCGCGCCGAAGGCGGAGGGCGACGCTGACGAGCCCGCCAAGAAGGCCGCCGCGGCGAAGAAGGCCGCACCGGCCAAGAAGGCCGCCGACGGCAAGGCCGAGAAGGCTCCGGGCGAGGAGCCCGACGCCGCGGACCTGGAGGTCGAGGACCTCACGGCCGAGATCGAGGACGTCGTGGTCGACGAGCCGGTCGAGATGGCCCAGGCCGCCGCGGCGGACGCGGCCGCCGCCGACGACTTCGACTGGGACGCCGAGGAGTCCGAGGCGCTCAAACAGGCCCGCAAGGACGCCGAGCTGACCGCTTCGGCCGACTCCGTCCGGGCGTACCTGAAGCAGATCGGCAAGGTCCCGCTGCTGAACGCCGAGCAGGAGGTGGAGCTGGCCAAGCGGATCGAGGCCGGGCTCTACGCCGCGGAGCGGCTGCGGGCTGCCGACGAGGGCGAGCTGACGCTCACCCGGGACATGCAGCGCGACCTGCTCTGGATCTCGCGTGACGGCGACCGGGCCAAGAACCACCTGCTGGAGGCCAACCTCCGGCTCGTGGTCAGCCTCGCCAAGCGCTATACGGGCCGGGGGATGGCGTTCCTGGATCTGATCCAGGAGGGCAACCTGGGTCTGATCCGGGCGGTGGAGAAGTTCGACTACACCAAGGGTTACAAGTTCTCGACGTACGCCACCTGGTGGATCCGGCAGGCGATCACGCGGGCGATGGCCGACCAGGCCCGCACGATCCGTATCCCGGTGCACATGGTCGAAGTGATCAACAAGCTCGGCCGCATACAGCGTGAGCTGTTGCAGGACCTGGGTCGCGAGCCCACTCCGGAGGAGCTCGCCAAGGAGATGGACATCACCCCGGAGAAGGTGCTGGAGATCCAGCAGTACGCCCGGGAGCCCATCTCGCTCGACCAGACGATCGGCGACGAGGGCGACAGCCAGCTCGGCGACTTCATCGAGGACTCCGAGGCGGTCGTAGCGGTCGACGCGGTCTCCTTCTCGCTGCTGCAGGACCAGCTCCAGCAGGTGCTGCAGACGCTCTCCGAGCGTGAGGCGGGTGTCGTACGGCTGCGCTTCGGCCTGACCGACGGCCAGCCTCGGACGCTGGACGAGATCGGCCAGGTCTACGGGGTGACCCGTGAGCGGATCCGGCAGATCGAGTCCAAGACCATGTCGAAGCTGCGGCACCCGTCGCGGTCGCAGGTCCTTCGCGACTATCTCGACTAGGTTCGCCGCCGAAAGCCCGGGCGACCCGGGCGGATGCCGGGACGGCGTCCCAGATCGCAGGAACAGGGCCCCCGAGTGGGGCCCTGTTCGCGTTGAGCGAACAGTCCCCCGTCGGGGGCCCGAAAACGGACATTGAGCGCGACGAGGGTCGTTTTCGTGGCATACAGTGGGGCGGAATTGCCGCGGATTTTCCTCCAACACTCCACCGAACGTATCGGTCTGATCACCGTGCGTACGAACTCAGGGGTGTGACCGGGCCGCTATCGCAAAGTCCGTGTTGACGTGGCACGCTGGGGGAACGGAAGGTTGGGGCACGTGGGGCCCTTCATTTGTCCCAACCGAACGGTGTGGTCCGCTCCCGATGTGAGGTGAATCCAAGCTCGGATCGGGAAGCCCGTCCGCGGCACCGACGTTGGAGGGTGAGTGGGCGCAAGAAACGAACCGTCGGCAAACTCGGCGGAGAACGAACGGACCAGCATCGGTGACGATCAGAGGAGGCCGGGCATGACAGCGACCCTCACGCCGCCGCCGGAGACGGCGACAGCTCACGACGCCGATGAGCGCTGCGACCGCTGCAACGCGGCGGGCAAGCTGCGCATCGTGCTCGCCGGCGGGGGCGAATTGGTGTTCTGCGGGCACCACGCCAACAAGTACGCCGACGACCTGGTGAAGATCACGGTCGACTACACGGTCGAGCCGGACTTCACTTGGCGTGGCAGCGAGCTCATTGCGAAGAACTGACCCCCAGACGGTGTACTGAACAAGGCATAACACCCCTTCGGTGTGCTAAGACCTCGAAACCCCGTCGTGCCGGGTGTGCGGCACGGCGGGGTTTTCGCATGTCCGGCCGGACCGCCGATAGCATTCCCCGGTGGACTCCAGTGAAGCCCTGCTCATCGCCGATCTGGCCGGTGTGACGGTCTTCGCGGTCTCCGGCGCCTCCGCGGGCGTCTACAAGCACCTCGACGCGTTCGGCGTGGTCTTCGTGGGGTTCGTCGCCGCCCTCGGCGGTGGGATCTTCCGGGACCTGGTGATCGACACCGTCCCGCCGCTGGCCTTCTCCGACTGGCGCTACTCCGCCACCGCCGTCGTGGCGGCGCTCGCGACCTTCTGGCTGCATCCGCACCTGGGCAAGATCGTGCGGACGATCCTGACGCTCGACGCCGCGGGGCTCGCCCTGTTCACCGTCACGGGCACGTTGAAGGCGCTGAACGATCCCACCCCCGTCCCGGCGGTCGGCGCGTGCTTCATCGGGATGCTCACCGGCATCGGCGGCGGCTTGGCCCGCGACCTGCTCACCGGCGAGATCCCCCTGGTTCTCCGGCGTGAGATCTACGCCGTCGCGTCGCTCGCCGGCGCGGCCGTCGTCGCGACGCTCAACTGGTTCCACGAGGACAAGATCCTCCCGCTGTTCCTGGCCGGGCTGCTGATCTTCGTGATCCGGATGATCTCGGTCAAGCGCCAGTGGTCCGCGCCCACCGCCCGCCCGGTCGTGGCCGGTCCCACCGGCTGGCCGAGTACGCCGCTGCGCCGGCCCCGCGTCGGCTCCAGGCCGGCCGGCAAGAATCGGTCCTGGTCTGCCGACGCGGAGCAGTCGTGGTCGGCCGGCGTCGACCAGTCCTGGCCGTCCGGCGAGGGGCAGTCCGGCGCGACGGGATCGGGCTGGCCCGCCGACACCCGCCGGCCCGGCGACACGCGGGGCGGACCGGAGCCGGGCCGGTCGGGCCGGGGCTCCGAAAAGGACAGCGAGCCAGGCCAGGGACCTGACGCACCCACCCGGTAAAGTTTGGCGGTGCCACTCGACATCGCTCGCCTGAACCCTGATCCGGACACCTTTCCCGCCCTACGGGCCTGGCAGCGCAAAGCTCTCGTCGAGTACCTCCGGCGGCGGTCGGCCGACTTCCTCGCGGTCGCGACGCCAGGTGCGGGAAAGACCACATTCGCGCTACGCATCGCGGCCGAACTCCTCGCCGACGGCACCGTCGAGCGGGTCACCGTGGTCGCCCCCACCGAGCACCTCAAGACCCAGTGGTCGCAGGCGGCCGCGCGGGTCGGCATCCAGCTCGACTCGGCGTTCCGCAACGCCGACGGGCACGCCTCCCGCGACTTCCATGGTGTGGTCGTGACCTACGCGCAGGTCGGCATGGCCCCGATGGTCCACCGCCGGATGACCATGACGAAGCAGACGCTGGTGATCCTCGACGAGATCCACCACGCCGGTGACTCCCGCAGCTGGGGCGACGGCGTACTGCAGGCCTTCGAGCCGGCCGAGCGGCGGCTGATGCTGACGGGCACCCCGTTCCGGTCCGACGACAATCCGATCCCGTTCGTGGAATACGTCCGCGACGGCGCGGACGGGTTGCCTCGCAGCCGGGCCGACTCCACCTACGGGTACGCCGACGCGCTGACCGACGGCGTCGTCCGCCCCGTCATCTTCCTGGCGTACTCGGGGGAGACTCGCTGGCGGACGAGTGCCGGCGACGAGCTCGCCGTCCGTCTCGGCGAACCGATGACACAGGACGTGATCGCGCAGGCCTGGCGGACCGCGCTGGACCCCGGCGGCGACTGGATGCCGCAGGTGCTGCGCGCCGCGGACGCCCGTCTTCAGGTCAAGCGGGCCGGTGGCATGCCCGACGCCGGCGGCCTCGTCATCGCCTCCGACCAGCAGACCGCTCGGGCGTACGCGAAACTGCTGGAACGGATCACCGGCGAGAAGGCCGTCGTCGTGCTTTCCGACGACGCCGGCTCCTCGAAGCGGATCGCGGACTTCGCCGCCGGTCAGGAGCGGTGGCTCGTCGCCGTCCGGATGGTCTCCGAGGGCGTCGACATCCCCCGGCTCGCCGTCGGGGTGTACGCCACCAGCGCCTCCACGCCGTTGTACTTCGCCCAGGCGATCGGCCGGTTCGTCCGGGCCCGGCAGCAGGGCGAGACCGCCAGCGTCTTCCTCCCCAGCGTCCCGCATCTGCTCGGACTGGCCTCCGAGATGGAGATGCAGCGCGACCACGTGCTCGGGGCCAAGAACAAGCGTGAGGGGTTCGACGACGAGCTGCTCGAACGGGCGCAGCAGAGCGAGGACGCCAGCGGTGAGCTGACGAAGAAGATCGAGGCGTTGTCCGCCACCGCCGAGCTGGATCAGGTGATCTTCGACGGGGCGACGTTCGGCCTCCCGGCCCAGGCCGGTACGCCGGAGGAGGAGGAGTTCTTGGGGCTCCCCGGTCTCCTCACGCCGGACCAGGTCGCTGCGCTGTTGCACAAGCGGCAGGCGGAGCAGGTGGCGGCCGCGCGACGGCGGTCGAACGCGGCGGCCACGGCCGCGGTGGCGGGCGGCGTACCGGCGCAGCCCCGGGACATGTCTGCCGCCGAGCGCCGCCTGCACCTGCGGCGGCAGCTGAACGCGTTGGTGGCGGCGCATCACCACCGGACGAACCTGCCGCACGGCAAGATCCACGCCGAGTTGCGGCGGCTCTGCGGCGGGCCGCCCAGTGCGCAGGCGACGATCGAACAGCTTGAGGAACGGATCGCCACTATCCAGACGATGGCCTGAGAACCGGACCTGAAACGAGGAAGCCCCGCTCACGCGGGGCTTTCACAGGAAAGGTCTGTCACTCCTCAAGCGACTCGTAGATCTCCTTGCACTCCGGGCAGACCGGGAAGCGGCTCGGGTCCCGAGACGGAACCCACACCTTCCCGCACAGGGCTCTGATCGGGGTGCCCTCGATCAGGGCAGCCATGATCTTGTCCTTCGGCGCATAGTGCGAGAAGCGCTCGTGGTCGCCCTCTTCGACGAGGCGATGATCAGTGTCGGTGCGCTCTTCGATGAGCGTGCCGGTCTCAGGGGTCGTACTCACCCGTCAAGTCTCTCAGAGTCTGGGCCAGTCGGCGAGTGGGATAGCCGGGAGCTGCGGCGGAGTGTCCGACCGGCCCGCTAGGTTGGTGTCGTGAGCATCAGGTTGAGTGAGGAAGTGGCGGCCGCCGTCGAGGACGGTTCGCCGGTGGTGGCGCTGGAAAGCACGATCGTCTCGCACGGGTTGCCCCGACCGGACAATCTTCGCATCGCCCGCGAAATCGAAGAAACCGTCCGAAAGAATGGCGCTATCCCGGCGACCATCGGCATGGTCGAGGGCGACCTGGTCGTCGGCCTGTCCGACGACGAGCTGACCCGCCTCGCGACCCGCGACGACGTGGTCAAACTCTCCGTCCGCGACCTCGCCACCGCAGCGGCCAAGAAGGCCGACGGGGCGACCACCGTGGCCAGTACCTCCGCCATCGCCGCAGCGGTCGGCATCGGCGTCTTCGCCACCGGCGGGCTGGGCGGCGTCCACCGGGAGGCCAACCAGACCTTCGACGAGTCCGCCGACCTGATCACGCTGGCCCAGACGCCGATCGCGGTGGTCTGCGCGGGCGTGAAGTCGATCCTCGACGTCGGCGCCACCCTGGAGCGCCTGGAGACGCTCGGCGTCGGCGTCCTCGGCTACCGCACCAGCCGCTTCCCCGGCTTCTTCATCACCGACTCGGGCTTCGACCTGGGCTGGTCGGTCGAGAGCCCGGAAGAGATCGCCTCGGTGATGAAGGCGCAGAACGACCAGGGCCTACACGAGGCCGGCCTGATCGTGGCCAACCCGCTGCCGGTGGACGAGCAGCTCGACCCGGACCTGCACGACCGGACGCTGGCCGACGGGCTGCGCCTGGTCGCCGAGCGCAAGATCACCGGCAAGGACGTGACGCCCGCCCTGCTCGCCCACTTCCACTCCGCCACCGAGGGCAAGAGCCTGGAGGTCAACGTGCGGATCATCCTGCACAACGCGGCCCTCGCGGCACAGATCGCGGCTGCCGCCAGCCGGATGTGACGCACGTGACCACCATCTGCTGCGTCGGCGACATCATCACCGACGTGCTCGCCGCCCTCCTGGCTCCGCTCGCCCCGGACTCGGACACCCCCGCGCACATCCAGGTCGCCGGGGGCGGCCAGGCAGCGAACACCGCGTCCTGGCTGGCGGCGTCCGGGGCCGACGTCGTCCTCGTCGGCGCGGTCGGCGACGACCAGGCCGGTCGCGAGCGCGTCGCCGAACTCACCGAGGCCGGCGTCCGCGTGGCCGCCCAGGTCTGCCACGGGTCGGCCACCGGCGCCATCGTCGTCCTCTCGACGCTGCACGGCCGGAGCATGATCACCGACCGGGGGGCCAATCTGCTGCTCACGCCGGAATCGGTGGACGTCGGGCTGAGCGACGCCGGCCGACTGCACCTCTCGGCGTACACGTTGCTTGATCCAGGCTCACGACGCGCGGGGCGGCACGCCCTCGAGCAGGCCATGGCCCGCGGCATTCCGGTGAGCGTCGACGCGGCCTCCGCGCACCCGCTCGAGCAAGTGGGCGCGGAGCTTTTCTTCTCATGGGTACGCGGGACGCAGGTCCTGCTCGCGAACAGTGATGAAGCACTTGTCCTGGCTGGTGAAGGTACCCCCGAAGAGCAGGCGCGTCGGCTCGCCGACGCCGTCGGCGGATCCGCGGTCGTCAAGCTTGGCGCGGGCGGCGCGGTCTGGGCGCTGCCGGACGGCGAGCTGCTCACGGCGCCCGCGACGGCAGTGCCCGCCCTAGACACCACCGGAGCCGGCGACGCCTTCGCCGCCGGCCTCATCGGGGCGCTGGCCGCCGGCGCATCGCCCGACAAGGCGCTCAGCGCGGCCACCGCGCTCGGCTCCCAAGCGGTCACGACGCTGGGCGCCAGGCCACCCGTGCCCGTTCACTCAGAAGTGGGACGATGAGGGTATGGCGCGCAACGCCCCCATCCTGATCACCGACGCTGAGCCGAGCCTCGAAAAGCAGCGGCACAGTCGGGAGATCCGCTATCTGCTCATGATGTCGCTGCGGGCGGTCTGCCTGATCCTGGGCTCCGTCCTGGCCGTCATGCAGGTTCCGCTGCTGTGGCTGTGGCTGCTGCTCTGCGGCCTGGGCATGGTCGTCCTGCCGTGGATGGCCGTCCTCATCGCCAACGACCGCCCGGTCAAGGCGGAGCACCGGTGGCGGCACAAGCCCGCCGCCGCACCGGGCACGTCCACCCACGAACTACCCACCCAGCCGACCGGAAAGACCATCGACGTAGACCCATGAGCGATCTGATCATCGGGGCCGACGGCCTCGCCCGGTGCCCCTGGGGTGCGAGCACACCCGACTACGCGGTCTACCACGACACCGAATGGGGCCGGCGGATCGAAGGCGACGACGCCCTGTTCGAACGGCTCACCCTGGAAGGGTTCCAGTCCGGCCTGTCCTGGCTGACCATCCTGCGCAAGCGGGAAAACTTCCGGACCGCGTTCGCCGGCTTCTCGATCCCGGCGGTCGCCGCCTTCGGACCCGACGACGTCGACCGGCTGATGGCCGACACAGGGATCGTCCGCAACCGGGCGAAGATCGAAGCCGCCCTGAACAACGCCCGAGTCGCCGACACGCTGGACCTCTCCGAGCTGCTGTGGTCGTACGCTCCCCCGCGACGGCCCCGCCCGGCGGCACTGGGCGAGGTCCCAGCGGTCACCCCGGAATCCACGGCGATGGCCAAGGCGCTCCGCAAACGCGGATTCCGGTTCTTCGGGCCGACCACGGCGTACGCCCTCATGCAAGCGACCGGGATGGTCGACGACCACCTCCACGGCTGCCACGTCCCCCAGTTGTCCGCGCGATCATGAACTTACGGTCGTGATCAACCGGCGTGTCGTGTCCGTAGCGCCCTGATCAACTCCTCAGCGCCCTGATCAACACGAGACGGCGCGCCGGCTGGGTGAGCCGGCGCGCCGTTGGGGTCGATATGGGGGCGGTGGGGGTCAGGCGGCGTACACGGCCAGGCGGCCGGCGCGCTCGGGCTGCCGCAGCTTCGACAGCGTGGTCTTCTCGATCTGACGGATGCGCTCGCGGGACAGGCCGAACTCCTTGCCGACCTCGTCCAGGGTGCGCTGACGGCCGTCGTCCAGGCCGAACCGCAGCCGGATCACCGCCTGCTCACGCTGGCTGAGGGTGGCGAGGACGAAGGCGACCTCGCCCCGGAGCTGGCCCAGCGCGACACTGTCCTCAGTGGCCGGAGCGGCGCAGGAGACGAAATCGCCCAGCGCGCTCTCCCCGTCGTCACCGACGGCCTGGTCCAGGCTGACCGGCTCGCGGTCGTAGGACATCAGCTCGATGACCTGGTACTCCGGGACCTCCAGCGTGGCTGCGAGCTGCGCGATCGAAGGCTCCCGGCCCAGCTGGACCGCCAGGTCGCGGCGTACGCGGACCATGCGGTTCACCTGCTCCACCATGTGCACCGGGATACGGATCGTGCGGGCCTGGTCGGCCATCGCCCGCGTGATCGCCTGCCGGATCCACCAGGTGGCGTACGTCGAGAACTTGTAACCCTTGGTGTAGTCGAACTTCTCCACCGCCCGGATCAGACCCAGGTTGCCCTCCTGGATCAGATCCAGGAACGCCATCCCCCGGCCCGTATAGCGCTTCGCGACGCTGACCACGAGCCGAAGGTTCGCCTCCAGCAGATGGTCCTTCGCGGCACGTCCCTCGGAGACCACGACGGCCAGGTCGTTCGCGACCTCGCAGGGGTGGCCCGCTTCGTGGGCCGCCTCCAGGAGGTGCTCGGCCATCAGCCCGGCTTCCACCCGGCGCGCCAACTCGACCTCCTGCTCCGCGGTGAGGAGCTTGGTCTTGCCGATCGCGTTCAGGTACGCCCGGACCAGGTCCGAGGAGACGCCGCGCTCGTCGACGGCGTCGAGGTCGTTCGTCATGACCGTTGCGGCGGTGTCGTCCATCGTCGTCTCTCCCCGTTCGCTGAACATGAGAAGAGCTTGCACTCGGGCGCGTGAAGTGACGGTGAGGTGACTCAACCCGGGGTGTGGCGTGGCTTACGCTTGCCCGCGAACGTGAAGTTCATGGGGAGGAACAAAACGTGTTGAACCGGCTGCGCCAGCTCTTCGGCGCCGGTGGACCGAGCGTCGCGACGACGTTGCAGGCCAAGCGAACCCAGCCCGGCGGCGACGTCAGCGGCGTCGTCCAAGTCGTCGGCGGTTCGCGGCCGGTCACCGTCTCGAAGGTCGTCCTCGGACTGTCTACAAAGGTATGCGTCGACGGCGACGACACCCACTTCGACGACGTCTTCTTCGCGCGCCAGGCGTTGACCGGATCGTTCGGGCTCGCCCCCGGCGAGGAGCGCGAATTCCCCTTCGAGTACCTCGTGCCCTACGAGGCTCCGCTCACGATGATCGCCGGGCAGCGGCTCGGCACGGTCGAGCTGGGACTGCGTACGGAGTTGGAGGTCGCCCGCGCGTTCGACGGCAGCGACCTCGACCCGATCGAGACGACGCCGCTGCCGGCGCAGGAGACGGTCGTCAAGGCGTTGCTGGATCTCGGCTTCCGGATCCTCCGCTCTGATGTGGAGCACGGCACCCTACGCGGCGTGGATCAGACGCTCCCGTTCTTCCAGGAGATCGAGTTCCACCCCGCCGCCAAGTACGCCACCATGCTCAACCAGCTCGAAGTCACCTTCGTCGCCGGACCGGTCTCGACCCAGGTGGTCCTCGAACTCGACCGCCGGGGCGGGCTCATCCCGAACCGCGAGGTCTTCGGCCGCTTCGTCGTCGACCACTCGGCGCTCGGCGACACCGACTGGAAGGGCACGCTGGACGACTGGATCATGGAGTCGTGCCGACGCGGCGGCCTCTTCTGACCGAAGTCGATCAGGCTCTTACGGAGTTGATCAGGGAGCTACGGACACGACACGCCGATTGATCACGACCGTTAGTTCATGATCGCGCGGACAGCCCCGCGGGAGCGGAGCGAGCGGGAGCGGAGCGAGCGGGAGCGGTCACGGGAGGAGGAGGCCGCGGGTGATCAGGTGGCGGACGATGCCCGCCAGCGACAGCGCCAGCAGGTCGAAGGGCGCTTCGTGGGCGGCGGCCAGCAACGTCACCAGTTCTCGCAGCGTGGTGTTGCCGTCGCAGCCGCCCACGAGGGAGACGATCAGCGGGTCGATCTCCTCGGCCCAGTGCATCCCGTCGGTCAGTTCGAGGATCTGCCGGTCGACTGCCCAGCCGTCTGGGCTCATCGTGGCGTCCTGCCGTAGCAGCAGCCCGGGCGCCGTACGCAGTCGCAGGTCCAGCAGCCCGTCGAGGTCCACTCCGGACAGGTGGTCCTGACGGTCGAACCAGTTGGCGACCTGCACGCCGACTGGCTGGTCGAGGCGTTGGAAGGCGTCTTCGCAGACCACGATCGGCTCGTCGGAGCCGCTGTACCGGGCGCTGATCAGCCCGAAGCCGATGGCTTCGATCTTGTTGCGGTCGAACCAGTCCAGCCAGGCGGCGGCCCGCTGCGGATCGTGGCCCTCGGCCGCGTCGTAGAGCCAGAGGCGTACGTAGTCGAGGGGTTCGGTCACTTCGCGCTGGATGACCCACAGGTCGCAGCCGGTCCCCGCGAACCAGCCGGCGACGCGCTCGGTCCAGTCCTCGCCCGCCACGTGCACCCAGTTCGCCAGGTACTGCATCGTGCCGCCGGGGTTCAGCAGCCGGGGCGCGGCCGCCGCCAGCTCCGCGCAGACGCCGTCGCCGGGCCGCCCCGAGTCACGGTAGGTGTGGGTGGTCACGCCCGGCCCCACCACGAACGGCGGGTTGCTCACCACCTGGTCGAACCGCCGTCCCGCGACCGGTGCCAGCAGGTCGCCCGCCAGCAGCTCCCAGGACAGCCCGTTGAGGTGCGCGGTCGTCGCGGCGAACCGCAACGCCCGCTCCGAGAGATCGGTCGCGGTGATCGTCGCAGCGTGCTCGGACAGATGCAGAGCTTGTACGCCGCAGCCCGTGCCCAGGTCCAGTGCGCTGCCGACGGGGCGACGGATGGTGGCGTCGGCGAGCGTCATCGAGGCCATGCCGACGCCGAGCACGTGATCGGCGGGTAGTGGACGGCCTGGCCGGGCCGCGGCCGGCAGGTCGGCGACGACCCACCAGTCCCCGTAGATGTCCAGGTCGATTCCGGCGCGCAGGCCGTCCTCGGCCCGTTCGACCAACCCGGAGGCCAGTGCCTGCGGCAGCGGCAGCCCGCCGAGCGCGGCGGCCACGGTCTCCTCGGCTTCGGTCTGCCCGGCGAGGAACACCCGCACCAGTACGCCCAAAGCGTCGTCCGCGCCGTCGGTGGCGGCCAGGGTGGCCCGGAAGTCCTCGCGCCCGGCGGCGGCCCAGGCCTCCGGCCCGATCCGGGCGGCCACGCCTGCCTGGGTGAACTCGGCGTCGACGAGCGCGTCGCGCAGTTGATCGAGGCCGCTGCGATCCAGGATGCCCTGCTGTTCGGTCACTGCCCTATCCTGCCAGCACCATGCCTTCGGACCTGATAGCGGCACTGATCCAGCGCTGGGGACTCGTTCTGGTCTCCACCGCTGGGGTCGCTGCGGTGTGCGTACTCATCGTGTGGGCGGGAGCGAGACGGGGCCGGGACTGGCGCGCGTACGCGCTGCTCGCGGGGGTGTTCGTCGGGACCTTGCCGTGGACGTGGATGGCGCTGACCCCGCTGCACGGACCCGAGCGGATCAGTCTGCGCCCCTTGGTGGACCTGGTGGCCCAGGTACGCGGGGACGGCGCGGAGGCGTTCGTGCAGATCTTCGCGAACCTGGTCTTCCTGCTGCCGCTGGGCGCGTTGGCGCCGATCCGCTGGCGGTGGCTGAGCCTGTCGCGGGTAGTCCTGCTGGCGGCCGGCTACTCCGCCGCGATCGAGACCGCCCAGTACGCCTTCCACCTGGGCCGGATCTCCAGCCTCGACGACGTCCTTCAGAACACCGCCGGGGCGGCCCTGGGCGCGTTGCTGACCCTTCGCTGGAGCCGGCGGTCAGTGGCGCCGGCGCCGCTTGGCGACCACCCGGGTCCGGCAGTAGACGGGGTCGACGCCGGCTCCCTCGACGCGGGCCTCGTGCCCGCTCAGCAGGGCTTGTTCGAGCGGGCTGCCCTCGGTGGGGGTGGTGCGGGTGACGGGGTTGGGCAGCGTCCGGGCCCGCCGCTGGACGATCTTGGTACGCCGCAGCATCGACTCGGCCCGGCGCAGCGCCCGGGTGAGGTCGGCCGGACCGGACACATCGGATACTCCGACCGTCGCGGTGATCCGGATGACCTGACCGCCGACCCAGATCGGGGTGGCGAGCAGTTCCTCTAGCCGGTCGGGGTCGGGGTCCGCACCCGATCCGCGGACGAGCGCGACGAACTCGTCTCCGCCGAGCCGCGCCACGAGCTGGCCGCCCACGTAGTCCGCGAATCGGCGGCCGAGCGCGACGAGCACCTCATCGCCGACGATCTGCCCGTACCCGTGATTGATCCGCTGAAATCCGTCGATGTCGACCAGCACCGCGGTCATCGGGAGCCGGGCCGGGTCGGCGAGCAACGCGGTGCCCAATTCGTAGAACGCGCGCCGATTGAGCAGGCCGGTCAGCGAATCCTGCCGGGCGGCGATGCGCTCGACGAGCACCTTCCGGCGCAGCTCGACGGCGGCCGCCTCGGCCTGGCGAACCCGCCGGCCCAGCCAGACCGCCACCCCCACGCCAGCCAAGCCGGTCAGGACGATCGCGACGACGGCTGGATTCACGGCTGCGCTCCCCTTTCGCGCGGGCCGACGGTATCGGCCGCCCGATTTCGCAATATGGCCGTTCGACGGAATATGTGGACTCCGGACCGCTTATCGAGGTTTTCGGCGGGCTTCGCCGTCATCCACTGAAGACAATCAGTACCAGGTCACTGGGGTTATGATGCGCTCTGCACGGTGCGGATGCAAGAGCGGATGCACGTGCAGACGACAGATGAACCGCGGGGAGGGAATCAAGTTCGTGACTGACTGGATCCAGGGCCAGCATCTGACCTGGCGCAAGAGCGGACGGAGCAACGCGAGCGGGAACTGCGTAGAGGTCGCCCGATTGCCGGAGGGCTCGGGCGTGGCGATCCGCAACTCCCGGAACCCGGACGGGCCGGCGCTCGTGTTCACGGCCGAGGAGATCGCCGCCTTCGTCGCGGGCGTACGCGACGGCGAGTTCGACGATCTGGTGGTCCCCGGCGGGCCGTGACAGCGCGGCGCCGACACGCATACCACCGGATCGGTGAACCGCCGATCAGTCCACATAAGGCATGCTTCAGATCACGATCAGGAAACTGGGAGGTGAGCGCCCGTGGTCGCCCCGTTCGAGGCCGGCAGCGGCGGCGGGCCCACCGCCTTGCGGATCATGCTTGGAGCGCACCTCCGCCGGCTGCGGGAAGCCCAAGGGATCTCCCGGGAAGACGCCGGCTGGCAGATCCGGGCGTCCGAGTCCAAGATCAGCCGGATGGAGCTGGGCCGCGTCGGGTTCAAGGAACGCGACGTGGCCGACCTGCTCACCCACTACGGGCTGGCCGAGGGCGACGAGCGCGAACGCCTGCTCACCCTGGCCCGGGAGGCGAACGCGCCCGGCTGGTGGCATCGATACAGCGACATCCTGCCCGCGTGGTTCCAGCCCTACATCGGACTGGAGTCGGCGGCGTCGCTGATCCGTAACTACGAGGTCCAGTTCGTCCCCGGCCTCCTCCAGACCGCCGACTACGCCCGGGCCGTCGTGAGCCTCGGGCACGCGCGTACGGGGGCCGAGGGGATCGACCGTCGCGTCGAACTGCGGATGACCCGCCAGCAGGTGCTGCGTAGACCGGACGCACCCCAGTTCTGGGCCGTCGTCGACGAAGGCGCGCTGCGGCGCCCGGTCGGCGGCCGAAAGGTCATGATCGCCCAGCTCGAGGCGCTCATCGAGGCGAGCGAGCTGCCCAACGTACGCATCCAGGTCGTGCCGTTCCTCATCGGCGGGCACGCGGCGCACGGCGGTGCCTTCAGCATCATGCGGTTCGCCGAGCCGGACCTGCCCGACGTCGTCTACGTGGAGCAGCTGACGAGCGCGATCTACCTCGACAAGCGCGAAGACGTCGACCAGTACCAGATCGTCATGGAGACGCTCTGCATCGAGGCCGCGCCGCCGGAACAGACGCCCGACATCCTCCGCAAAATCGCGGCAGACCTGGCTCAGTGACCTAATCTATGGATCCCCGACCCTTCATGCGAGGTGCATTGCTGTGAACGACGCACCGCAAAACTCAGAGCTGCTGTCCCGGCTGGACACTTCGGTGGCCCACTCCGCGCGGCTCTGGAACTACCTGCTCGGCGGCAAGGACAACTTCGCCGCCGACCGTGAGGCGGCCGAGCAGGTCCTGGCATTCATGCCGGAGCTGGTGCAGTCCGCCCGCTACAACCGCGAATTCCTCGGCCGCGTGGTCCGCCACCTCGCCGGACCTGCCGGAATCGACCAGTTCCTCGACATCGGCACCGGCCTGCCGACCGCGAACAACACGCACGAGGTCGCCCAGAAGACCAACCCCGCCGCGCGGATCGTCTATGTGGACAACGACCCCATGGTCCTCGTCCACGCGCGTGCTCTCCTGACGAGTACGCCCGAAGGCGCGACCGACTACATCGACGCCGATATCCGCGATCCGGAGACGATCCTGCAGAACGCCGCGCGTACGCTCGACTTCGAGCGGCCGATGGCGATCATGCTGCTCGGCATCCTGAACTTCGTCGTCGACGACGCCGAGGCCGCCGCGATCGTCGCCAAGCTGCTCGACGCCGTACCCGAAGGCAGCTACCTCGTCATGTCGCATCCCACGGCCGAGGTCCACCGGGAGGCGGTCGAGCGCGCCATGCAGATGTGGAACTCCAGCGGCTCGGCCCCCATCTGCGCGCGTACGCCCGCCGCCATCTCCGAGTACTTCGAAGGGCTGGACGTCCTCGACCCCGGCTTCGTGACCGTTTCGCACTGGCGGCCGGACGGCAACGACGAGGCCGTCGTCACCGAGTGGTGCGGCGTCGGCCACAAGCGCTGACGCTCCCCCTTTCCCGCTGGCGCTCTTGAGCGGCAGATCACGGATATGCATGCGATCTTGGACCTCGGAAGCATGCATATCCGTGATCTGCCCACTACAGGCACACCGCGGTCTGGCAAGCTGGGGCCATGTCGAAGCTCTTCCTCGCTCAGGAGCCGGCCGCCGACGAGATGCTCGCGACCGACCCGCTGGCACTGCTCATCGGGATGCTCCTCGACCAGCAGCAGCCCCTGGAGAAGGCGTTCGCGGGGCCGTTCCGGCTGGCCGAGCGGCTCGGCGTACAGCATCTCGACGCGGCGGCCATCGCCGGGCACGATCCGGAGGACTTCGCCCGGATCTACGCCGTCCCCCCGGCCATCCATCGCTATCACGGCTCGATGGCGCAGCGTACGCAGCAACTCTGCCAAGCCGTCACCGACGAGTACGACGGCGACGCCGGCCGGATCTGGGGCGAGGCGGCCGACGGCAAGGACCTCTTCAACCGGCTGACGGCACTGCCCGGCTACGGCAAGCAGAAGGCGCACATCCTCATCGCCCTGCTCGGCAAGCAGCTCGGCGTGCAGCCGGCGGGGTGGCGCGAGGCGGCCGGGGCGTACGGCGAGGAGGGGTCGTTCCGTTCGGCGGCCGACATCGTCGACGCGGCCTCCCTGACGAAGGTACGCGAGTACAAGAAGGCCGCGAAGGTTGCGGCGAAGGGTTAGGGCAGGCCGCGTAACCGGGCGAGCGCGGTCGTCAGGCTGTCCGGGGTGACCGCGAACGCCCGGCTGAGCGGGTACTCCACCTGGTAGAGGACGAAGAGCAGCAGCGCGATCATCGCACCGACGACGGCCATCATGAGCCCGTTCGGGAAGGTGCGCTCCAGCCCGAACAGGTAGAGGAACACCACGCTGACCAGCCCACCGGCGATCAGCACCGGCCAGAGCAGGCCGGGCATTCCTTCCCCGGCGGCTTGCAGGCGGCCGCTCCGAGCCCCGGCCGCCGCGCTGATCTGGGCGCTGAGCTGGGCGTACGCGTTCTGCTCCGGATCGGTCTGGGGGTGTACGGCGTCGACTCGCCGGCGCAGCTCCGTGAAGAGCAGTTCGGCCCCGTCGTCCGGTTCGTGGCGTACGCGTAACCGCGTCCACTCCGGACCGGTCGCCTCCCCGAGGTACGCCACGATCAGGTCGCGTACCTCGGTTCGGTCGGCCGGGGCGAGTTGGTCGGCCGACCAGTACGCCTCGACGAGGCTGCCGGCTTCGAGGTCGGTGCTCGACGCGGCGGCCGACCGGGGTTCCCAGATGGCGATCGCGGCGATGGCGATGAGGATGGCGTACGCCATCCCGATGGTGGCGTAGAGCGTGCTGGCGGCGTCCGTGTCGGCGACCAGCCATCGGCGCGGGACGACCTTGGAGATCAGGAGGAAGCCACCGACCGACGCGGCGGCGGCCCCGACTGTGACGAGTGTTCCGGTGAGCATGACATCCATCGGGAGCCCCCCAAGGTCATCGGCGTACGCGAGCCGCCAGGGTGATCGCGGGGACGAGCAGGCCCGCGAAGAAGGTCAGCGTGAGCGGCAGCTTCCTTTTCGGCGCGGGTGGCGCGGGCGGCCGGCGCACCGCGGCCAGCGCCACCGGAGACGAAGACTGCGAAGGCGACGGCGGTAGCGACGAAGCCACAGTGGACGGCGACGGCTGAACCGGCGGCGACGGCGGATCATGGGGAATCGGCTGGGGCCAGCGGATGCTCACGGCGTACTCCTCGACCTCGCCGCCGGAGGCCGATCCGGTCGGCTGCACGACGGCTGGGCTTCCGGCGTACAACCGCAGGAGCAGGCGCAGACTGCGGGCCGTGCGCGGCACGCTGACCCGTGGCCAGGACAGGACGGCGGATTCCGCCCCGGACGGCACCTCGGCGGTGGCGCGGGCGTCGCCGAGCCAGCCCGCGAGCAGGGCAGGTTCCGGCGTGGTGTTCCGCACCGCAACCGTCACCCGCCACGACGTCGCGTCGGCGGCGATCGTCGGGGCCGGCAGGCCGTCGTCGGCGCCCACCGAGCCGCCGAGGCTCAACACCCCCATGGTCGTGACGGTGTTGCGCGGCGCTTCGCCGTTCTCGGACGAGCCGTAGTCCCAGAGGATCGGGCACGCGGTGGCATCCGCGTGGTACGCCTGCACCCCCGCCTCGATGAAGCTCGCCTGCGACGGGTCGGTCAACGGAATCCGGTAGATCCGGCCCGACGAGTTCTCCAACGCCATCAGTACGCCGAACGCACTGATCGACACCGCCCCGAACGCGACTCCGTCCACAGTGGGAAGGGCCGCAGCGGAGACCGCGCCGGTAGCGGGATCGACGCGGACGAGCCGACTCGGCCCGGCGGCCAACCCGTAGAGCGCGCCGTCGAGCGGGTTCACCGCCCAGTCCCCCAGGTCGATCTGGTCCGACAGCTGAACCCGGCGCGCCACCGTGAGCGCCGGGAGCCGCACGTCCACCAGGGTGGACCCGTCCAGCAGCAGCCAGTCCGAACCGGCCACCGCGCCGGCATACGCACCTGGGACGACCGCCGGTCCCACCGAGTTCACGTGGCCCGATCCATCGATGGTGACCGTCTGGCCGCCGGAGATCGCGTACCCGAGATCGGCGAAGTAACCGAGCGCGTTGACCGGCTTCGGCAGCTCGGCGAGCTTCGCGTACCCGTGGGCGTTCTCGTCGAAGCGCAGCAGCGCCTTGTCTTGGGTGAGCAGAAAACCGTTGCGGCACAACGGCTCCGCCGCCGGGGTGGTCGGTCCGGCGACCACCCCGGCGGTCAGGGCCAGCGCGAGCGTCCACGCGCCGGGCACGACCCGCTACCGATCCCGCTGCGTGAGCAGCCGCGCCAGCGCGGTCAGCTCCAGCGTCCGGGCCAACGGCGGGTCGTCGTGCAACCGGTCCAGCGCCCGGCTGATCAGCTCGCTCGCCTGCGCCACGCACCACTGCCGTCCGCCGGCCGCGTCCACGGCCGCCGCGACCTCTGCCAGGTCCGCCTCCTTCAGCTCCTCCTCCGACGCGTACGCCGCAAGCAGCGGCCGGGCAGCGGGAACGCCCGAGCGCAGCGCGACGACGACGGGCAGGCTCTTCTTCCGGCTGCGCAGGTCGGAGTAGACGGGCTTGCCGGTGACCGCGGGATCGCCCCAGATGCCGAGCAGGTCGTCGGTGATCTGGAAGGCGAGCCCGAGGTCCGCCCCGAAGCCGCGAAGCCGGGCGACCTGCTCGGCGGTGCCGCCGCCGAGCAGTGCCCCGAGACCGGTGGCGCATTCGATCAGCGCCCCGGTCTTGCGCCGGGCCATGGCCAGGCACTCCGCCGTGGTGACGTCGTCGCGCGACTCGAAGGCCAGGTCTTCGCCCTGGCCGTGGAGCAGGTCGCCGACCGCCCCCGACAGCATCTTCTGGGCCAGCCGCGCCCGGGTGGGACCGGCCACCCGGGAGTCGGACGGCCCGCTGAGCGTGCCGAGGGTCTCGACGGCGAGCGTGAGCAGGGCGTCGCCGACCAGGATGGCCTGCGCGACGCCGAACTCCTTCCACACCGTCGGCCGATGTCGCCGGGTCTCGTCGCCGTCCATGACGTCGTCGTGGACCAGCGAGAAGTTGTGCACCAGCTCGACCGCGACGGCGGCGGGCAGCGCCGGGGCGGGTGCACCGCCCACGGCCTGAGCCGCCAGCAACACCAGCGCCGGGCGCAACGCCTTGCCGGTCGGGCCGTGCGCGGCCGGAATGCCGTGCCGGTCCCACCAGCCGAAGTGGTACCCCGACGCGTGTCGCAGCACGGCCGGCAACGTGTCGACGGCGGCCCGCAGCGCCGGTTCGGCCAGCGCCCGGGCCGAGTCGACGGCCTGTCTGGCGACCTGGGCAGCCGGCGTGGGCTGCGCCGGTGCCACACGTCCGGCGTTCGCGTCCACCTCAGGCGTACGCGAACGAGCCGGGGCGTCGACGGGACCCTCAGTCATGGAAGTGCCCGATCTGGACGTTCTCGAGGACACCGACCGCATCGGGGACCATGATCGCGACCGAGTAGTACGCGCTGACCAGGTAGGACATGATCGCCTGGTCGTTGATCCCCATGAAGCGGACCGACAGGCTCGGCTCGTACTCGTCCGGGAGCCCGGTCTGGTGGAGCCCGACGACGCCCTGCTCCTGTTCCCCGAGCCGCATGGCGATGACCGACGTGGTGTGGGTGTCCGTCACCGGGATCTTCGAGCACGGCAGCAGCGGCACCCCACGCCACGACGGCATGTGGTGGCCCTGGAAGTCGATCATGGCCGGATAGATGCCGCGGCGGGTGCACTCCCGCCCGAACGCGGCGATCGCCCGTGGATGCGCCAGCAACACGTGGGTGCTACGGCGGCGGCTGAGCAGTTCGTCGAAGTCGTCCGGGGTGGGCGGCCCGGTCCGCGTGTGGATGCGTTGCTTGAGATCGGCGTTGTGCAACAGACCGATCTCGCGGTTGTTGACCATCTCGAACTCCTGTCGTTCTTTAAGAGCCTCAACGGTCAATCGCAACTGCTGCTCGGTCTGATTCATCGGATGGTTGTAAAGATCGGCGACACGGCTGTGGATGCGCAGCACGGTCTGCGCGACGCTGAGTTCGTACTCCCGGGGCGACAGGTCGTAGTCGACGAAAGTGCTCGGCAGCATCGGCTCGCCGTCGTGCCCGGCGGACAGCTCGATCTCCGCCTCGCCGTGCCGGTTCTGCCGCGGCACCCGGCTGCTGCGCAATCGGCCGAGGTGCTCGGCGAGCGCCGGGGACTGCTCGGCGACCTCCTCGAAGGACCGGCGCGGGAGACTCAGCACGATGCAGGAGGTCGCTGCGCGTACCGAGTAATCCCAGGTCAGGTCAGATTCGACGAGCACCTGATCGCCGAAGTACTCGCCGTCGGCCAGCACGCCGAGCACCGCCTTGGCGCCGTACTCGCCGACGCCGACCTTGTCGGCCTTGCCGTGCGCCAGCAGGTAGAGCTGATCGGCCGCCGCGCCCGCCTCGACGATCGAGTCGCCGGCGGCGTACTCACGCTGGGCGAAGCGCCGGGACAGCGCGTCCAGCGTCGCGATGTCGTCGAAGTCCCGGAGCTGTGGGAGCTCCCGCAGCTCCGGCGGGACCACCCGGACCTGGTCGCCGATGTTGGTGAAGGTCAGCCGGCCGTCGCCGACGGCATAGGTGAGCCGCCGGTTCACCCGGTACGCCCCACCGGTGACCTGGAGCCAGGGCAGCACCCGGAGCAGCCAGCGGGAGGTGATCTCCTGCATCTGGGGGACGGACTTGGTGGTCGTCGCCAGGTTCCGCGCCGCTGCGGTACTGAGGCTCGACCGGCCGTTCGGGGAGTCGGTCCCCGCTTCGACGGGCTCGCTCGGAGCATCGAGGATCGTCATTTCGCCACCGTCCGATCTGCTTCGGGGGCACCGCCGGCGGTCCCCGGCGATGGTGGAGCTGACGCCGGGCACTCGATCCGAATGCCTTCGGCGGGCGGCGGTACGGGCCGCTTGGCGCAATGAGATCAGCGGCCTTGGCAGGACTGTCAAGCTAAATCACCATTGGAGGTGAAATCACGTGCTATGGGCGATTCGATGGGGTGGGATCAGGAGAGCACACCGGCGCCGGTCCTGCCGGCGCCGGTTCTTCCAGAAGGGTCGCTGCCCATGTCACAACCATTCCGGCTGCCCGAGTTCTACGTCCCGCACCCGGCCCGGCTGAGTCCCCACCTCGAGTACGTCCGCGTCCACAGCAAGGCCTGGGCGCGCGAGATGGAGATGATCGAGGGTTCCGGGATCTGGGACGAGCAGACGTACGACTCCCATGATTACCCGCTGCTCTGTGCGTATACGCACCCCGACGCCTCGGCGGACCGCCTGGCGCTGGTGACGGACTGGTACGTCTGGGTCTTCTTCTTCGACGACCACTTCCTGGACGTCTACAAGCGTACGCAGGACCGCGACGGAGCCAAGTCCTATCTGGACCGCCTACCCGCGTTCATGCCGATCGGCGGCGAATCGATGCCGACTCCGGCGAACGCGGTCGAGCGAGGGCTGGCCGACCTGTGGACACGAACCGTTCCGGCGATGTCGGCCGCCTGGCGGGAACGGTTCGCCGAGGCCACCCTGCATCTGCTCCAGGAATCGCTGTGGGAGCTGGGCAACATCAGCGAGAAGCGCATCCCGAACCCGGTCGAGTACGTCGAGATGCGCCGCAAGGTGGGCGGCGCGCCCTGGTCCGCCGGGCTCGTCGAGTTCGCCGTGGCGGCGGAGATCCCGGCGGCCGTCGCCCGCACCCGGCCGTTACGCGTCCTCCGGGACACCTTCTCCGACGGCGTACACCTGCGCAACGACATCTTCTCCTATCAGCGGGAGACCGAGCAGGAGGGCGAGGTCAACAACGGCGTACTGGTGGTCGAGCACTTCCTGGGCTGTTCGCCGCAGGAGGCCGCCGACACCGTCAACGACCTGCTCACCTCGCGGCTGCATCAGTTCGAGAACACCGCGCTGACCGAACTGCCCGGCCTGTTCGCCGAGCACCACCTGGACCCGGCCCGGCAGGCGGACACCCTCCGCTACATCCAGGGGCTGCAGGACTGGCAGAGCGGCGGCCACGAATGGCACCTGCGGTCGTCGCGGTACATGAACAAGCTCGCCACTGCGGCCCTCCCGGTTCCGCCGAGCGCGTTCGCCGGGCTCACCCGCAGCTTCAGTCACGTGCCGCACCAGGCGGTCGGGCACCTCCCGCTCCCGGCGATCCCCATGCCGTACGCGACCAAGCAGAGCCCGCATCTGCACGCCGCTCGGCGCAACACGATCGACTGGGCGGCCCGCATGGGCATGCTCGGTCCCACTCCCGGACTGTTCGGGAGCGGCCTGTGGACGGCGCCGCTGGTGGCCGGGTTCGACTTCGCGTACTGCGCCGCCATGGTGCACTGGCGGGCGTCGGGGCCGGAGCTGGACCTGTCCTCGCAATGGCTCGCCTGGGGCACCTACGGCGACGACTACTTCCCGCACGTCTTCGGGCGTACGCGGGACTTCGCCGGCGCGAAGGCGTTCACCCAGCGGATGCGGCTGTTCATGCCGCTGTCCGGGCCGGCCTCCGGCGTGATCCCGGCCAACCCGGTCGAGCTGGGGCTGGCCGATCTCTGGGCCCGGACCGCGATCACGATGGACGACCGCGCCCGGCACGAGTTCCGGGACGCCGTGCTGGGCATGGTCGACAGCTGGCGGTGGGAGCTGCTCCAGCAGAGCCAGAACCGGGTCGCCGACCCGGTGGACTACCTGGAGATGCGCCGGTTCACCTTCGGCTCGCAGCTCACCATGAGCCTGTGCCGGATCACCCGGTCGGACGTCGTCCCGGCCGAGGTGTATCAAAGTCGTCCACTGCGGGCACTGGACGACTCGGCGGCCGACTACGCCTGTCTCACCAACGACCTGTTCTCCTACCAGAAGGAGATCCAGTACGAAGGTGAGCTGGCCAACGGCGTACTGGTGATCCAGCGGTTCCTGAACTGCGACGCGCTCACCGCCTCGGCGATCACCGCCGACCTCATGGAGGCCCGGCTCCGGCAGTTCGAACACCTCGTCGCCGACGACCTGCCCCGGCTCTTCGCCGATCAGCGGCTGTCCACCGAGGTACGCACGGCGCTGCTGAGCTACGCCGACGAGCTACGGGACTGGATGGCCGGCATCCTGCGGTGGCATCAGGGGACCACGCGCTACGACGAGGCGTCCTTACGGGACCGGTACGCCTCGCCGAAGCCGTCGGTGCCGATGCCGACCGGGCTGGGCACTTCGGCCGCCCGGCTCCCCTCGCTCAGCTCGCCGGCCGGACCAGGCTGAGCGCGGTCTCGAACGCGGCGTCGGCGTCGACCTCGACATCGGGGGCGACGCCGACGCCTTCCCAGTTCGTGCCGGTCAACGGGTGCACCGCCCGCGCGGTGGGGATGGACGCCTCCAGGTGCGGAGTCAGGCGTACGCCGACGCGCGGATGCGCCCCTCCCCGCGTCGCCTGGCCGACCAGGGTCGCCCGGCCGGTCACCTTCAGGTCGTACGCCACCTGCTCGCCGCCCGAGAACGTCTTCGGTCCGATGAGGACGTAGACCGGCTTGCTGCCGCCGTAACGGCGACCGGGCACGGTGGCGAACGTCCACCACTGGCGCGTCGAGTCGCTGGCCCGGTCGTAGATCCCGGTCAGCGGCGTCTCCTCGTCGTCGAAGAGGTAGCTGAGCAGCAGGGCCACGATCGACGGCTCACCACCGAGGCAGCCGCGCACGTCGACGATGAGCGCGTCGGCGTCCGCCACCAGCGTCATGGCGGCCGAGATCGCCTCCGCGGTGATCACGGCAGGCAGCAGCCGCGGCTGGATGTCGAGGTAGGCGACGTTGCCGTCGAGCCGCTCGACCCGGTGCATGCCCGACGCCGTCCGCCCGGCGAAGGTGACCATCTCGGCGAGGAACGCCGCTTCCTGAGCCTCCATGCTCTCGTCGGCCGGCTCGGGCAGCTCCTCCGCGTGGTACAGCAGACGCAGGTGCTTGTCCCCGTTGATCCGCTGAGCGTCGGCGGTCACCAGCGCGGCCAGCTCGGCTTCGTCGGCCACGGCGTAGCGCCCGGAGGCGACGCCCTCGGCCAGAATCTCGTCGATCTTTTCGGCCATCTCCGGGAAGACGTAGTGCTGGCGCAGCAGGTCCCGGAACTTCTCCACGGTTGTCATGCCGGAAGTGAAGCATGGTCTTGACGAAAGCGTCAAGAGTCCTTGACACTTAACTCATGACGGAACCGGAAGAGGTTCTGGAGGTCTCCTCGGCCGCCCAGTACGCCGCCCTCGGCCACCCGACGCGCCTGCGCCTGCTGTTCGCGCTCGGCCGTCGGCAAGCCACGATCAGCCAGCTCGCCGTGGACCTCGGTACGCGCAAAGGCAACGTCGCGCACCATCTCGGCGTACTGCGCGAGGCGGGGATGGTGAAGATCGCGTACACCCGGCCCGTGCGCGGCGGCACCGAGCAGTACTACGAACGCACGGCGAAACGGCTGAACTTCACCGGCGAGCAGGCGTCCGCCCAGAAAGCTCTCACGTTGCGCGTCCTGTCCGAGGAGATCGAGGCGGCCGAACCCGATCCGTTCCTGCTCCTGCGGTACGTCCACCTCACCCGCGCCCAGGCGGCCCAGCTCGTCGCGACCCTGTCCGACCTGGTCGACGGTCTCGAAGAGGCGGACGAGGCGGAGCCTCGCTACCGGCTGCTCACCGGCCTCTTCACCCCCGCCCCCACCCCGCCTTCGCCTTAGCGGTACGCGCCGACGATCTCCTCCGGCCCGACGAGGCTTACGCCGTCGACGCTGGATCCGCTACGGGAAACCACCAGCAGCGGTGTCATGGCGTCCGCGCCCGGAAGTTTCGCCCGGTGGACCACGAGTTCGGCGAAGTCGTGCGAGTCGAAGGCTCGCCGTTCCAGCCACTTGATCGATCCGGCCATGGTGATCTTCTTCGCGATCGGACCCCGATCCGCGCCCACGAGATCGATCTGCGGATCGTTGGTACGCGTCCAGTAGCCGCCGACGACGCCGGTCTCCGCCGGTAGGACGTCGCCCGGCATGCGACCGAGCGCGTCGCGGATCACCGGTTCGACCGCCGTGCCTCGCCAATCAGTCCAGGATCGCCGGATCCGGGCCAGCGTGAGGTCGCCGCGCCCTCGGTCGATCTCGGTCAGATACGGCCCGAGAAAGGCCAGCCAGAAACGCAGATGGGGGTCGGCGATCAGATATCGGGTCTCCTTGGACGGCTGCGTCGACAGCGGCGTGACCGCCTGCACGGCCCGCTTCGCGGTGAGCAGCGTCAGGGCACGGGTCAACGACGCGTGCGGCATGCCTCCGGCCGCTCGGGCGATCAGGCTGTAGGCGCGTTCACCGCTGCCCAGGGCGGTCAGCACCAGCCGGGCTTGGGATTCCGGCGGGAACTCGGCGGCAAGCGCGCGTTCACCGCTGACCAGCAGCGCCGACGTGGGATCCGGCACCGCCTCCGCGAGGTACTCGTCCACCGACGCTCCGTGCGGCCATTCGTCGAGCACCAGCGGCAGTCCACCGGAGACCAGGTAGGCGTCGATCGCCTCCGCGGCGGGCAGATCGAGCATGCTGCCGACGTCGGCCGGACTGAGCGGTGGCACCACCATCTCCGTGGCACGCTGATGGAACGGCCGGCCGTACTCGTTGAGCGCCTCCATCATCGCCAAGTCGGATCCGATGCAGATCAGCAGCACCGGCTTGGCCGAGAGGTCGCGGTCGAAGATCTTCTGCAGCGTGCCCTCGAAGCCAGGATCCGTCGCGATGACGTAGGGCATCTCATCCAGCACGACGACACTCGGCTGATCGTCCGGAATCGCTGCGACCAGCAGGCGCAACGCCGCATCCCACGTGCTCGGTTCCTGACCGTCGAACATCGTGGCCCGCGGCAGGTCCGACTCCGCGCCGGCCTGGATGAACAGGCGCAACTCCGCTTCCGCCGACGGCTGGGCGGAAGCGGTGTAGAAGACATGCGGCACTGCGGCACGCCGGACGAACTCCTCGACCAGGCGGGATTTGCCGACCCGGCGGCGCCCACGCATGAGCACCGCACGACCAGGGCGACCCGTCCGGCCGCCGGAGCGCACGCGATCAAGAAGCTTGGTGAGCTGGGCCAACTCCGTCCGCCGGCCGACGAATCCATCCATGCTGCTCACCGCCTTCACATAATACGCTCACGCATGAGTCTTTCACGGATGATTGACTCACATCTGAGCGTATCAGGATCAGCGGGCCGGGGGGAGCAGGCGCGGGCCGGTATCCGGCCGCGGTTGCGGCTCCTCGATCACGCCCCAGGCCTGGAGCACGGCGTACCCGTCGGGGCGGGCGAGCACGGGGTTGAGGGTGAGCCGCCGGACGTGGGGCACCTCGTCGGCGAGGTGGCCGACGCGGAGCAGCAGATCCTCCAGGTCGGCGACGCGTACGGGGGCGCCGCCGGCCGCTCCGGTGAGGAGGTCGGCAGCGCGCGGTGTGCGTACCAGGTCGAAGGCGTCGCGATCGGTCAACGGCGCGGCTCGCCAGGCTCGGTCGCCGACCAGGTCGGCCACCACTCCGCCGAGGCCGAAGCCGACGACCGGCCCGAACGCGGGATCGTCGACCAGTTCGACGATGCAGGCGACGCCCGGCGCGACCATCGGCTGGACGAAGATCTCCACGCCGGCTCCGAAGAGCCCCTCCAGGTCCTGGTACGCCCGGCGCAGCTGAGCCTCGTCGTCGACGTCCAGGCGGACCGCCCCGAGGTCGATGCGGTGCGGGCGTTCCACCACCTTGAGCGCGACCGGCACCCCGCCCAGCTTGGTGAAGGCGGCGAGGACGTCGTCGATCCCCTGTGCCCGAAGGTTCGGCACCACCTCGATCCCGTACGCCGCCAGCGCCTCCTCCACAGTGGAAACGACGAGCGGTGGGGCCGGGACCGGGGACGGCGGGAGGACGCCTTCGGATTCGCGGAGCCACATGGCGCGGCGGCTCACCCGGGCGAGCGCCCGGACGGCTTCCTCAATGGACGGATAGCTCGGCACAGAGTCGGGCGCGCTTCCGTAGAGGAACGTCGTCACGAGCGGTTTCTCGCTCCCCGCCGCCGCGTCGGCGATGGCCTGCGCGTACGGCGTCGCGCCGGAGTCGGACAGCGTCATCGCCCCGGTCGGCAACGGCGGGGAGACCACGACCAGCAGGGAATCCGTCTCCTCCGCGGTGAGCGCGCGGCCGAGCGCGGCGGTGAACTCGTCCTCGCCCGCCGACGGGCCGACGGTGGCGACTGGCCCGACCGCGAGTCCGGCCGAGACGACGGCGGAGCCGGCCAGCGAGGCGAGTGGGGCGGCGTTGCCGACGATCCCGACCCGGCGGCCGGACGGCATCGGTGCGCCGGTCAGCAGCAGGCCGACGTCGACGAGTTCGGCAACCGTGTCGACCTGGATCACCCCGGAGTGCTCCCTGAGCGCCTGCATGGCCGAGGGGTCCAAGGTGGACCCCAGCCCGGTACGCCCCGACAGCACGACGATCGGCTTCTGCCGCCCCACCTCCCGGGCGATCCGGGCGAACTTGCGGGGATTGCCGAAGGTCTCCAGATACATCAGGATCACGTCGGTGTCGGGATCGCCGGCCCAGTACTGCAACAGGTCGTTGCCGGAGACGTCGCCGCGCTGGCCGACGCTGACGAAGCTCGACACGCCCAGCCCTCGGCGGTCCGCCTCCGCCATGAGCAGCAACCCGAGCGTGCCCGACTGGCAGAACAGGGCGGCCCGGCCCGGCGGTGGCAACTGCGGCGACAGGGTCGCGTTGAGTCCGTGGGCGGCCACTCCGAGGCTGCCCGGCCCGATCACCCGCATGCCGGTGGCGCGTGCCGTCCGGACGAGTTCCCGACGCTGGGTCTGATCGAGATCTGTCACCACGAGCAGTCCGGCCACCCGGCCGGCGCAGTCCTGAACGACGGCGGGAACGGCGGACGGCGGCACGGCCACCACCGCCAGGTCGACGTCTTCGTCCACAGCGGACAGTGATGCACCGGGCCGGATCAGGTGCGGGCGTTGTGCGTACGACTCGGAAATGTGCCGGACGAGCGCGGAACCGACGCCGGACCCGGAGCGGGAGGCCCCATAGACCGCGATCCCCCGTGGCCGGAGCAGCCGCGCCACAGACCTGGCCTCGGTACGCCGCTCGCGATCGGCCTGGACCTGCCGCGAGCGGTCGGTGGGCGCGATCGGGAAGGTCAGGTGGACGACGCCGTCCGCGTATTCGCGGTTGACCTGGTAGCCCGCGTCGGCGAAGACGCGCAGCATCGCGCCGTTCTCGGGGAGGACCTCGGCGACGAACCGCGTGATCCCGGCCGGCTCGGCGCTGGCAGCGAGGTGTTCGAGCAGCACGGAGCCGATGCCGCGGCCTTGGAAGGCGTCGGCGACCACGAACGCCACCTCGGCGTCGGGCGCCTGCGGGCCGAGGCGCTCGTAGCGGCCGACCGCGATGATCTCGGCGCTGCCGTCGGGCCGGCCGTGCAGCACCACGATCGCCTCGCGGTCACGATGGTCGACGTTGACGAACCGGTCGAGGTCGCGCGCCGGAATCCGCGGGTACGGCGAGAAGTAGCGCATGTATCGGGTGCGCTCGGAGAACCGGCCGTGCATCGCCACGATGGCCTCGGCATCCGACGGCTCGATCGGCCGGATCCGCACCGTCGAGCCGTCGGAGAGCAGCACATCCACCGGATCCCGCATGGCTAGTCCCGAGGGTCGTACGGGTCGAGGCCGTGCAGCGGGAAGACCGCCTTGCGCGTCGCGAGGATCGCGCGGTCGAGCGGCGTCGGCTCGGCCTCCGGCACCCACGGCACGTAACGGACGTCTCCGTCGTCGGTCATCCGCTGCGGGGCCACACGCTCCGGGCACAGGCTCTCTGCGAGGTCGATCCACTCCCGGGGGATCAGGGTCGCCGGGTCGAGCTGGTCGCCGGTGATCGTCGCGAGGAGATGGGTCCACGCCCTCGGCACCGCTTCGACCAGGGCGTACCCGCCGCCGCCGGTGGCGATCCAGCGCCCGCCGCACAGTTCCTCGGCCAGGTCCCGCAGGGCGTGGTAGGCCGCCCGCTGCCCGTCGACCGACAGCCGGAGGTCCGCCAACGGGTCGAGGCGATGCGGGTCGGCCCCACACTGTGTGAAGAGCACCTGCGGCTGGAAGGCCCGCAGCAGACCGGGGACCACCGCGTGGAACGCCCGCAGCCAGTCACGGTCGTTCGTACCGGGCGGCAGGGCCACGTTCACCGCGCTGCCCTCGGCGTTCGGGCCGCCGGTCTCCTCCGGGAACCCCGTGCCGGGGAACAGCGCGATCGGTGTCTCGTGCAGGCTGATCGTGAGCACCCGGGGATCGTCGTAAAACGCCGTCTGCACCCCGTCGCCGTGGTGCACGTCGATGTCCACATAGGCGATCCGCTCCGCGCCCTTCGCGAGCAGATCGGCGATGGCGATCGCCGGGTCGTTGTAGACACAGAATCCGGAGGCCCGCGCCGGCATCGCGTGATGCAGCCCGCCCGCGATGTTGACCGCCCGGTCCTGCTCCCCCGCCCACACCGCGCGGGCGGCGGTCAACGTCGCCCCGGCGATCAGCGCCGACGCCTCGTGCATCCCGTCGAACACCGGGTTGTCCGAGGTGTTCAGGCCGAAACCCTGGAAGAAGAAGTCGTCGGGCGCGGCCTTCACGGCCGCGATGTAGTCGGCCCGGTGAACCAGGCCCAGCTCCTCGTCGGTCGCCGCGGCCGGCTTGCGGACCGTGACACCCGGCCTTTCCAGCAAGTGGTACGCGTTGGCGAGGGCCATCGTGAGGCGTACCCGGACCGGGTCGAGCGGATGCTCGCCGAGGTCATAGGCGAGCAGCGACTCGTCCCAGACGACCAGGCTGCGCGTCATGCGCCCGGCTCTTCCCCAGTGGCGATCGGTCGACTCGGGTCGGTGATCCAGTGGCTCCACGAGCCGAGGTAGATCGCCGCGTCCGGCCGGCCCTTCGCGTGCAGCTGGAGAACCGCGCGGGCGGCGGTGATGCCGCTGCCGCAGTAAGCCCCGACCGGCTTGTCGGCCGGCAGCTCGGGAAGCTCGCCGGGAGCGTTGACGGCGCCCGGGATGTGCCCGGCGACGGCGTCGATCGGCTCCACCTCGCCGCGGAAGCGCTCTGCTGCGCGTACGTCGAGCAGCACGCCCGTCCGGGCGAAGTCGATCGCCTCGTCGGCCTCGATCGTCGGCAGGTGACCGGGCTCGACGGCGAAGTCGCCCGGCTTCGGCTCCGGTGTCTTGGTCGTGAGCTCGCCCGTCCAGGCGGGCAGCCCGCCGTCGAGCACCCGCACGTCCGAATGACCAGCCCAGCGCAACGTCCACCACGTACGCGCGGCGGCCAGCAGGTCACCGCCGTCGTAGACCACCACCGGCCGGGCAGCGCTCACCCCAGCGGCCCGCAGCTTCTCCGCCAGCTCCTCCCGATCCGGCAACGGATGCCGGCCGCCGTCGCCGGGCGGGCCGCACAGATCCTCGTCGACGTCGAGGAAGACCGCGCCAGGCAGATGGCCTTCGGCGTACGCCCCCCGCCCGGAAGGTCCGCCGAGCCGCCAGCGGACGTCGAGCAGGGTCACCTCGGGCAGCTGGGCCGCCAGCTCTTCGGAACTGATGAACGGGGTCACGCTCGCCATTCTGTCAGGCGGCCCCGGTGCCTGCCGGAGTGATCAGCGGGTCGAGACGAACACCCGCGAGGCGACCTCGCGCGGCAGGCGCACCTGCTCGCCGGAGCGGTCGATGGTGACCCCGTCGCGCTCCTGCGCCACCGTGACGGTCGCGCCCGGGTCCACCCCGGCCGCGTGCAGCTGGCGCAGCACCTCGACGTCGGTCTGCACGCTCTCGCAGATCCGCCGCACGATGACCGAGCCGGACAGCCCGGGGAACGCCAGGTTCCGCTCGGCCTCGACCTCCGTCTTGGGCTGGACGCCGTCGAAGGCGTCGAGACCCGGGATCGGGTTGCCGTAGGGCGAGCGCGTGGGCCGGTTGAGCAGCTCGTAGACCCGCTGCTCGACGGTGTCGCTCATCACGTGCTCCCAGCGGCACGCCTCGTCGTGGGCGTCCTCGTAAGGCATCCCGATGACATTGACGAGCAGCAGCTCAGCGAGCCGGTGCTTGCGCATGACGGCGACCGCGTGCGAGCGGCCGGTGTCGGTCAGCTCCAGGTGACGGTCGCTCTCGACGACCTTCAGCAGTCCGTCGCGCTCCATCCGGGCGACCGTCTGGCTGACCGTCGGACCGCTCTGGTGCAGCCGCTCGGCGATCCGCGCACGCAGCGGCGGCACACCCTCCTCCTCGAGTTCGAGGATGGTGCGCAGGTACATCTCGGTGGTGTCTACGAGGTCGTTCACGGTCTTCGGTCCTCCGGCAGCTCACGCCGTGGGAGCTTCCTACGCAGGGGCGCAAAGGCTGGCTCTGTGGCTGCCTGCGATTCTATTGGGTGATTCCAGTTAGCGGCGAATACGGCACGTCCAAGATCGCCAGGTGGACATCGCTGATCAGCCCACGGCGGCGGCGAAGGTGACCAGAACCACGAGCAGCAGCAGCCCGGCGAACAGGTAGCCGGCCGGGCTGGGCCCTTCGCCGGGTCCGTCGACGATTTCGATGACGGTCGGTTTGCCCGCTCTATACCTGATCAGCACCGGTGCCCGTCTGGGGTACGCCGAACGGCGGCGTACCGGGCCGAGAGCCAGAATCCGCTGACCGCCCTGAGTCCGGAAGGAGACCACCGGCCGATACCAGACCCGCCCGGCGAACCCGGACCGGAACTGACTCTCGACGATCGTGCCCGCGGCCTCGATCCCACTCCGGCGCAGCCGCTCCGACCACACTATCCGGCGTACGCCCGCGAGCAGGCAGAGCAGCGCGATCACCGCCCAGGCGACCGCGACCACCGCGGCGAACACGCCCATCTCAGGTCACATTCCAGTTCCAGCCCACGAGGACGAAGAACAGACCGGCGACGGCGGCCAGCAGACCACCCGCGATCATGCCCCAGGCGCCGGAGCCGCTGCCCTCGCCGGTGACGATCTCGATCTCCGTCGGCCGCTCGAGGTGATACCGCAGCGGCACCGTCGAATCCTTGACGAACGAGCGACGGCTCGCCCCCGGGCCCACCGCAGTGATCTCCCGGCCCTCCTGCGTACGGAACCGGACCACCGGGCGGAACACCATGAACCGGTTGTCCCCGGCCCCGCGGCTCTCCATCTGGCTGTCCACCACGGTTCCGGTCGTCTCCCGCCCGTCCTCCTTCAGCGAAGCCGAGCCACGCAGCCGCGCGATGCCCTTGACGAGCCCCACGATCCCGCCGACGCCGATCACCGCCGCCACGATCATGAACATCACGGGGAACGCGCCGAAGACACTCGCCATGACCGGGCAGCGTAATGCCGACCCGCAATCCCCGTAACCCCTCCCGCTAAGCGGGGAGATGCTGCGCGACGTGAGCGGGCGTACGCTCGTCGTGACTGTCCAGACCCGCGCTGAGCTGCGGATTGTCGGACAGATGACAATGCGGTATCCGGCTCTGATCGCGAAGCGGAAGGTTCTCATGACATCGCCCGAGAACGAGGAGCAGCCCATGACTGCCGTCGCGGATACCCGGCCGAGCTATCTCGACCGGACCGAGTGGACTGTGGACGACCTCCAGGACCTGCCGGAGAACCTGAACTATGAACTCGTCAACGGACGGTTGATCTTGCCGTCCCCGACCTTCACCCATCAGGAAATCGCCATCCGGGTCAAGCTCGCGCTCGACGAGCACTGCCCGCAGACGCACGTCGTCAGCACTGATCAGTCGATCGCAATCGACAACGAGAACGAACCGCGCCCCGACGTGGTTGTCATACCGGTCGAACACATCGACGTGTCACCCGTGCCGGTCGCGGGCTCGTTGCTCGCGGTCGAGATCGTCTCCGCGTCGCAGTCCTTCCGTGAGATGGCGGACAAGGCGACTGCCTACGCCATCGCGAACATTCCGCATTACTGGATCATCGATTCGCAGGAAGAACAGCTGTATCTCGCCGAGATGGCTCTCGACTCGCAGACCGGCGAATATCGGCGCATCGGTGCGACGACAGGCGTGTTCAAGACAGAGCAGCCTTACCCGGTGACGATCGACCTGCCCGCGCTGTCCACCCGGTACGCGAAGCTGCGGGCGCGGGCTGGGCGTTAGTTGCTGGACTTGTCGATCTCCTTGGCCAGCTTCACCAGCCCGGCCGTGGACGCCGCCGGATCCGCGCCCGCCGCGAGGGAGAGCCGGAGGAAGAGCAGTCTCGCGTCGCCGGTCAGCCAGCCGATCTCCACGACTGGTCCGGCTTGCCCCTTGGCCGGTGTGACCAGCTGATACGCCGCCTTGCCGACGCCGGGGACGTCGGCGGCGCCCTTCGGCTTCACGACGTCTTTGAAGACGGAGGCGTCCGCCTTGGTCTGGGTCACGGAGAGCACCACTTCCGGAAGCGGGCTCTGCTCTGTGCGTACGACACAGGTGAAGGTCTTGTCCTTCGTCGCCGCGGCCGCGATCGTGAACGACTGGCCCAGCGACCCACTGACCTTCGAGAAGTCGATGAGCTGGCACGCGCCGCCTTCGAGCGCGGCCGGGCGTTGTTGCGCGGTGGGCGCGGGTTTCGGGGTGGGCGGGGAGGCGGTGCACCCGGACAGGAGGAGCGCCGCGGTCACCGCACCGGCAAGCGCGGCACGCACGGCGGAGAAGGTAGCACTACTCCCTCCCCGGTGAGAAGGCGTCGAGGACCTCTTCCGCGATCCGCATCGAGACCTGCGGGTCGGCGTCGGGCGAGCCGATCCGGGGGTCGAAGTTGAGGTCCAGGAACAGTTCGGTCATTCCCTGCTCGGCCAGGCGTTCCAGATCGCCGCGGATCTCGGCGAGACTGCCGGTGAGCGGCGGCCGGTCGGCCTGGCCGGCCTCGCGTACGCGGATGGCGCAGCGGCAGATGAACCGCAGCGTCTCGGGATCGCGCCCCTCCTGTTCGGCCGCTTCGCGGATCAGCTGGATCATCGGCCGGACGTCCTGTCGGGTGGCGGAACTGCTGCTGATCCAGCCGTCGGCGATCCGGCCCGCTCGGCGCAACGCGGCGGGCGCGGTTCCGCCCAGCAGGACCGGGATGCGCGGCTGGACCGGCTTGGGGGCGAACTCGGCCCGGGGCACCTGATAGAACCGCCCGGCGTGCTCGGGCCACTTCTCCGTCCACAAGGTACGCACAACGGACACGTACTCGGCGACGCGGGCGCCCCGATCGTGCAGCGAAGCGCCGGTGGCGGTGAACTCCTCGGCCTGCCAGCCGGTGCCGAGCCCGGCGTCCACCCGGCCGCTGGAGAGCACGTCGAGCGTCGCGAGCTGTTTGGCGACCACGACCGGGGAGATGAACGGCAGGTTGACGACGGCGACGCCGAGCCGGATCCGCCAGGTCTGCGCGGCGACGAAGGCCAGCGGCAGCAGCGGATCGAGGACGCTGCGGTACTGGTCGGCCAGGCCCGCCGGGGCGAGCAGGCGCTGAAAGGTCCACAGGCTGTCGTAGCCGAGTTCCTCGGCCCGCGCCGCGATCGGCAGGATGCGGTCGGGCGTCGCCCACGAACCGGAGACCGGCAGTCCCACGCCAAGCTTCATAGCCCCAGCGTAGGACGGTAGCCGGGCGACCGCCTCCGAAGCGGACCCGTCAGGCGGCGGCCATCTCCCGCACGATGTGGCGGGCGATCGCGAGCGAACTCGTCGCCGCCGGTGAGGGCGCGTTGAGCACGTGCACCTGCCGGTGCGTACGCACGATGAGGAAATCGTCGACGAGGCTGCCGTCCGGGTTGATCGCCTGGGCGCGTACGCCCGAACCGGCGGGTTCGAGGTCGGCCCGGGTCAGCTCCGGCACAAGCTGTGCCACGCTCGCGGCGAACCGCCGCCGGGACAGCGACCGGGTCACCTCGCCCAGGCCGTACTTCCAGTGCCGGCGCGCCAGCCGCTGGAAGCCGCCGTAGGTCAGCGTGGCGGCCAGCTCGCCGGGCCGGATCTTGCTCCAGCGATATCCCTCGCGGGCCAGGGCGAGCACGGCGTTCGGTCCGGCGTGGACGGTCCCGTCGATCATCCTGGTCAGGTGTACGCCGAGGAACGGGAACCGCGGATCCGGCACCGGATAGATCAAGCCGCGGACGAGGTCGGTGCGGTGGGCTTTGAGCTGCGCGTACTCGCCTCGGAAGGGGATGATCCGGGCGGGCGGGGCGACTCCGGCGAGGGCGGCGATCCGGTCCGAGTAGAGGCCCGCGCAGTTGATCAAAGTGTCGTAGCGCAGCTCCCGGGCGGTCGTCACGACCGTGTCGCTCCGGATGTCGGTGACCTGTTCGCCCAACCGGACCTGGCCGCCGAGCTTCTCGATCTGCCCGGCCAGGGCCAGCGCCACCCGGCCGTAGTCGACGATGCCCGTCGACGGCACGTGCAACGCCCCCACGCAGGCCACATGCGGTTCCAGCTCGCGCGCCTCGTGCGCCGTCACCATGCGTACGGTGATGCCGTTGCCGCGCGCCCGCTCCTCCAGCGCCCGGAGCCGGCCGAGCTGACCGGCCGCGGTCGCCACGATGAGCTTGCCCGTGATCGCGTACGGGACGTCGTGCTCCTCGCAGAAGTCGATCATCTGCGCGACCCCGGCTCGGCACAGCCGGGCCTTCAGGCTGCCGGGCGGATAGTAGACGCCCGCGTGCAGAACGCCGGAGTTGTGGCCGGTCTGGTGCGCGCCGGGGCGCTCCTCCTTCTCCACCACCGTGACCTCGGCGTCCGGCTGATCCAGGAGAAGTTGACGGGCCACGGCCAGGCCGACGATGCCACCACCGATGACGACGTAGCGGGTCACCGGAGCAGCGTACGCCGATCTTCCCTGCGTACAGCCCTCGCGAAGTGTCATGAAGTTGTCAGGCTTCGTTCTACGCTGAAGGACATGACCGGACGAGTCGTCCATTTCGAAGTGCCCGCCGAGGACATGAAGCGGGCCCAGAGTTTCTACACCCAGGCGTTCGGGTGGGATCTCACGCCGATCCCGGCGATGGGGTACACGATGGTCTCGACCACGCCGAGCGGCGATCGCGGCCCGCTGACCCCGGGCGCGATCAACGGCGGTCTGCTCGACCGCAAAGCGCCGTTCGACGGCCCGGTGATCACCATCGAGGTCGCCGACATCGACGACGCCCTCGCCATGGTCGTCCGCCTCGGCGGTGAGGCGGTCATCGGCCGCCAGGCCGTCGGCGACATGGGCTTCACCGGCTACTTCCGCGACACGGAGGGCAACCTGATCGGCCTCTGGCAGAACGCGTGACGATCTTGGGCACCCGTTCGGCGGCAGATCACGGATATGCAGGCGATCATGGGCACCGCCCGGCTGCACATCCCTGATCTGCCGCTATAGGACGTAGGGGCAGTGGCGGCAGCCGCGTCCACAGCACATGCCGCGATCCGCGAGGAACTTCGCGGTGAGGACGAACAGGCCGGTCTCGGGATCGAGATAGCCGGCCTGTCCGCCCGCCATCGCGTCAGCGTGCCGACGCAGGATCTCCGCTCGCCTCGGATGCTCCGGCGACAGCCGGCTCGGGTGCGGCTCGGTCAAAGCCCGCGGCGCCAGCGGCAACTGCTGCACGGCTCCCCCTCCGCACCGGAACACTCATGGCCGCGACCGCGGCCAGCAGCATCACGGTACCGGCGACGGCCGGCAGGCCGAGCCGCTCCCCCAGCACCGCCACCGCCACCGCCAGCGCGCTGACCGGCTCGATCAGCACCAGCATCGCGGCGGTGGTCGCGGGCACGGTCTTCAAACCATTGAAGAACAACGTGTACGCCATCGCAGTGGGCACGATTCCGAGAAAGACCAGCCACCCGAACGCGACGGTCGCGTTCGACGCGGGCAGCAGCCCTTCCGCCGCGGCCAACGGCAGGAGGCACAGCGTCGCCACCACGAACGAGGCGAGCGTCTTGCCTACGTCATCCGATCCGATGCGGTCGGCGTACCGCCGGGTGAGCAGCGTGACCACCGCGTAGCCGGCTGCGGAGACGAGTGCCCAGAAGATGCCGAGCACCGGGTGTGGGCCGACCTCGCCGGGGCCGCCCACGATCATGACGAGACCCGCGATCGCGACCCCGACGGCCAGGACCGCGCGGCCGGTGAGCGGCTCACCGAGAAAGAGCCGTGCGCCGATCGCGACCAGGATCGGGCACGCGCCGAGCGTGGCCACGGTGCCGACCGCGACTCCGGCCTGGGCGATCGACAGGTAGTACGCGGACTGGTAGACGGCCAGGCCGAGCCCGATCACGATCATGACCCAGCCGCGTGGGAAGAGCGCCCGCGGTCCGACCGGCCGACGCCGGACCAGTTGCACGAGCACGAGCACGAGTACGCCGAACCCGGCCCGCCAGAACGACACCGCCAACGGCCCCATGCCGCTGATCCGATAGAGGACCGACGCGACCACACCGCCCATGCCCCAGGCGACGGCGGCGGCCGCGACGAAAAAGACGCCAGACTTCATTATCGATTTCTCCACTGAGAGTCGTCCGAACCATGACTGGCTTCTGCGGACGACGACTCATCGTCCGGGCTTCACACAGCCCGGAACAGGTGGAGATGGGCGCCGACCGCGGTCAGACGACCGGTGGCGAAATGATGGTGCGTCCCATGGCGGTCACCATATACGGCAACGGGGGAGCCGGTGGCTCCCCTCTCGTACCTCGGGACGATCAGCTGCTAGGCCCCGTCAGGCTTCTTCGGTCCAATACTCGTTGAGCCGGGCTACCGCTTCGTCCTTGGTCATCTTCGCGATGACTGCCTCATCCAGGCCGACTCGATTGATGAGCAGGTACACAAGCTCGGCGGGAAGGGCCTCCGCGGGGACCTCGGGTCGGCCCCGATCGGGCAGGACTCCCTCTTGTACGCAGCGCCAGAATTCGACATCCGTCACGACGAGTTGGTCACGCAGAATGTGACTCCAGATGCCTGGGCCGTAGGTGGTTCGATCGGCGGGATGAGAAATTCTGGTCCTCAGAACTCGACCGTCGTGCAAGCCGAGTTCATAGGTCACATGGTGAGTCCCCGTCCGTCCACGTGCGTCCCGCACCGGAACCCAGTCCTCCACCTGGCAGAACTTCTCGTGAAGCTGCCGAGTGGGCTGCGGCCAGGTCATCGGCCAGTCCCGACAAGCCATTCTCGCAACTGATCGTCACTACTGAGGCTCACCAACTGCACCAAACCCCAGTTGCCTGCATGGTTAGGTGCATCCAGCAAGCGTTCCTGCCAGTCCTCGGCGTACTCGCGGAGGACAAGAACCATCTCGTCCAGCGCTTCGTCGAACGACGCTCCGTCGGCGGCGAGAGGCAGCCCAGGAATGAAGACCGACCAGCCGCCGTCCTCGGCGACGACCTGAGCACGAGACGGGCTGACGACCGTCAAGAAGTGACGCAAGCGCTCTCGATCGACGAATGCCGTCGTCCGTGCATCACGGCGAACCGTAGCGACACGCCCTCTGTCAGCAGCGTCCAGCAGATCCTTCAAGTGCGTACGCGCGTCCGTGTAACTGTCGAAGTGAACGGCCGACATGGCACCTCCTCATCGTCCGCACCAAGCTTGCCGCCGTACGGCAAGTACGTCAAGTACTTGGCGTACTTGATCAGGTATCGGTGCCGCTGCGCGGACATCTGCCGTGACAGCAACAGAGGCTGTCTGTCGCATCCCGCGCAACAGACAGCCTCTGATGACTAGTTTCAGCTGCAACCGCTGGTGGAGCCGCAGCCCTCACAGACGTAGCAGCTCCCGGCCGGACGCATCTTCGTGCCGCAGGTGAAGCAGAGCGGCGCGTCGGCGGCCTTGCCCAGCACCGCTTCCAGCAGCTCGGTCGACGAGCCGACGGCCTTGGCCGGCGACGGCGCCTGGGAGATCTGCAGGACCGGCTTCTCCGGGGCGGCCGGCGGCACGTACTCCGTGCCCTCCTCCTCGGCGCGCAGCTGCGCGGTCCGCTCGGCGGCGGTGAAGATGCCCAGCTCGGCCCGCCGATCGTAGGACAGGAAGTCCAGCGCCAGGCGGCGGAAGATGTAGTCCATCACCGAGTTGGCGATCCGGATGTCCGGGTCGTCGGTCATGCCCGCCGGCTCGAACCGCATGTTGGTGAACTTGCCGACGTAGGTCTCCAGCGGCACGCCGTACTGCAGGCCGATGGAGATCGCGACGGAGAAGGCATCCATCACGCCCGCCAGGGTCGAGCCCTGCTTGGACATCTTCAGGAAGACCTCGCCGAGGCCGTCGTCCGGGTAGGACGAGGCGGTCAGGTAGCCCTCGGCGTCGCCGACCGTGAAGGAGACCGTCTGCGACGGGCGCTTCTTCGGCAGCCGCTTGCGGACCGGCCGGTACTCGACGACCTTCTCGACCTCGGCCGCCGCGACCGGGGCGACCTCGGTGGCCTTCTCCGCCGCCTTGGCCTTCTTGCCGCCGACCGACAGCGGCTGGCCGACCTTGCAGTTGTCGCGATAGATGGCCAGCGCCTTCAGGCCCAGCCGCCAGCCGTCGAAGTACATCCGCTCGACGTCCTCGACGGTCGCCGACTCCGGCATGTTGACGGTCTTGCTGATCGCGCCGGAGATGAACGGCTGGATCGCCGCCATCATCAGCACGTGGCCCATCGGGGAGATGGCCCGCTCGCCCATGGCGCAGTCGAAGACCGACAGGTGCTCGGACTTCAGGCCGGGGGCGTCCACGACGTGGCCGTGCTGGGCGATGTACTCGACGATCGCCTCGACCTGCTCCTCCTGGTAGCCCAGGGCGCGCAGCGCGCGCGGCACGGTCTGGTTGACGATCTGCATCGAGCCGCCGCCGACCAGCTTCTTGAACTTGACCAACGCCAGGTCCGGCTCCACGCCGGTGGTGTCGCAGTCCATCATGAAGCCGATGGTGCCGGTCGGCGCCAGGACGCTCGCCTGCGAGTTGCGCCAGCCCTGCTTCTCACCGATCTTGTTGCCGAGCTGCCACTGCTTGGCCGCCTCCTTGGTGATCGCCTTGGCGACGTCACCGATCGGCTTGATCTCGTCGGCCGCGGCCGCGTGCTTACGCATCACGCGCTGGTGCGGCGTGGCGTTGCGGGCGTAGCCGTCGTAAGGGCCGACGACGCCGGCCAGCTCGGCCGACCGCCGGTACGCCGTCCCGGTCATCAGGGCAGTGATCGCGGCGGCGACCGCCCGGCCGCCCTCCGAGTCGTAGGGCAGGCCGCTGGCCATCAGCAGGGCGCCGAGGTTGGCGTAGCCGATGCCGAGCTGCCGGTAGGCCCGGGTGTTCTCGGTGATCTTCTTCGTCGGGAAGTCGGCGAAGCAGATCGAGATGTCCATAGCGGTGATCACGAACTCGACCGACTTGACGAACTTCTCGATGCCGAAGGAGCCGTCCTCGTTCAGGAACTTCATCAGGTTGAGCGAGGCCAGGTTGCACGAGGTGTCGTCCAGGTGCATGTATTCCGAGCACGGGTTGCTGGCCGTGATCCGGCCGGTCTCGGAACAGGTGTGCCAGTCGTTGATCGTCCCGTCGTACTGGATACCGGGGTCGGCGCACTCCCACGCGGCCTGCGCCAGCTTGCGGAACAGCGACTTCGCGTCGATCGTGTCGATCACTTGGCCGTCGAGCCGCCCGATCAGGTCGAAGCCCTTGCCCTCCTCGACCGCGTGCATGAACTCGTCGGTGACGCGGACCGAGTTGTTGGCATTCTGGTACTGGACGCTGATGATGTCCTTGCCGCCGAGGTCCATGTCGAAGCCGGCGTCGCGCAGGGCCCGGATCTTGTCCTCTTCGCGCGCCTTGGTCTCGATGAACTCCTCGACGTCCGGGTGGTCGACGTCCAGGATGACCATCTTCGCCGCGCGCCGGGTGGCGCCGCCGCTCTTGATGGTCCCGGCGGACGCGTCGGCGCCGCGCATGAAGCTGACCGGGCCGGACGCCGTGCCGCCGGAGGAGAGCAGCTCCCGGCTGGCCCGGATGCGGGACAGGTTGATGCCGGAGCCGGAGCCGCCCTTGAAGATCAGCCCCTCCTCCTTGTACCAGTCCATGATCGAGTCGACCGAGTCGTCGACCGAGAGGATGAAACAGGCGCTGACCTGCTGCGGGCTGGGGGTGCCGACGTTGAACCAGACCGGCGAGTTGAAGCTGAACACCTGGTGCAGCAGCATCCAGGTCAGCTCGTGCTCGAACACCTCGGCGTCGGTGTCGGACGCGAAGTAGCCGAACTCGTCGCCGGCCTTGCGGTAGGTCTGCACGACGCGGTCGATCAGCTGGCGCAGGCTCCACTCGCGCTCAGGGGTGCCGACCGCGCCGCGGAAGTATTTCGTGGTCACGATGTTGGTGGCGTTGACGCTCCAGAGCTCGGGGAACTCGACCCCCCGCTGCTCGAAGTTGATCGAGCCGTCCCGCCAGTTGGTCATGACGACGTCGCGGCGCTCCCACGCCACCTCGTCGTAAGGGTGGACCCCTTCCGTGGTCCAGACCCGTTCGATCTTCAGGCCTGCCGCCGCTCGCGTGCGTCCCGCCATCGTGAGCCCCCTCCAGCTTTCACATCTGTATAACGCGTGCCTGTGACAATTCAGTTCGTGATGTAACGCGCCCTACCAGGGCGTTCAGACAGCTGCGGTGCTGCCGTTGCGCGTACGCAGTGCGGCGATCTCGCGCTCGAAGTCCTCCAGCGACTCGAAGTCGCGGTAGACGCTCGCGAATCGCAGGTACGCCACCTCGTCCAGCTCGCGGAGCGGCTGCAGGATGGCCAGGCCGACCTCGTGCGAGGGGACTTCGGCCGCCCCACGCGCCCGGATGGTCTCCTCGACCCGCTGCGCCAGCAGCGCGATCTTGTCCTCGTCCACCGGCCGGCCCTGGCAGGCCTTGCGTACGCCGCCGACGATCTTGCCGCGGCTGAACGGCTCGGTGACCCCGCTCCGCTTCACTACGGCGAGAACGGCCTCTTCGACCGTGGTGAACCGTTTGCCGCATTCCGGGCAGTGACGCCGCCGCCGGATGATCTGTCCGTCCTCGGCTTCCCGGGAATCGACCACCCGGGAATCGGCGTGCCGGCAGTACGGGCAGCGCATCAGGTCCCCCTCCTCCCACCCGGCCGGGTGCCACGTCCGGCGGACATGGCTGATCACGGGCCGTCCTCGAAAGGCCGACGCCGATGAGATGACGCAGATCACTGTGGCCGGTCACTCGACGCTATCTATAGATGTCGAGCGCCTCGGTCACCACAAGATGTTGGGGTTGAACTTATTCCTCGGAGGGTCGTCGCGCAAGTTCGACACGGCGTCGGATACACGTGTCGCGAATCTCAACACGCCGCGCCGCCTCGCGGTTACTGCCCGCCATGAACCTGCCCGAAAGGCAGGACTTGAAAGCGGTACCAGAACAACCGTACGATGTCGAGACCGACACGCGTCGTACAGCTGTTTGAAGGTGTCGGCGAAACACGATACGGTCATCTCAGCGAATCCGGACACAACGCCGCCAGCGGTGCCCGGACTTTCGTCGAATGATCAGCTTCCCCGGGTCAGTTCAGCAGGAGGGCAGCCAGATGGCGTCCGAGAAGAAGCCCAAGACCGCGATGCGTAGCGTGGCCTCGCTCTCCGCCACGCCGTTCGACCTGTCCGGCGGTCCCGAGCTCACCGCCCGTCAGCGGCGCATCCTGGACACCATCCGCGCCTGGATGGACCAGAAGGGCTACCCGCCCACCGTCCGCGAGATCGGCGACGCCGTGGGCCTGGTCAGCCCGTCGAGCGTCGCGTACCAGCTCAAGGAGCTGGAGCGGAAGGGCTACCTCCGCCGCGACCCGCACCGCCCGCGCGCCGTCGACGTCCGGCCCCCGGCCGACACCGACCCGGAACTGCTCGGCATGCTGCGGCCCACCCCGGCGTACGTGCCGGTCGTCGGGCGCATCGCCGCCGGCGGTCCCATCCTCGCCGAGGAATCCGTCGAGGACGTCTTCCCGCTCCCCCGTGAACTCGTCGGCGAGGGAACCCTCTTCCTGCTCCAGGTCAAGGGCGACTCGATGATCGAGGCGGCCATCTGCGACGGAGACTGGGTCGCCGTACGCCAGCAGCCGACCGCCGACTCCGGCGACATCGTCGCCGCGATGATCGAGGGGGAGGCGACGGTGAAGACCTATCGGAAGCGGAACGGGCATGTGCTTCTGATGCCCCGGAACCCCGCCTACGAGCCGATTCCTGGTGACGAGGCGACCATCCTGGGGAAGGTCGTCGCGGTGATGCGGCGCGTATAGCGTCAACGGACCCCATTTCGTCAACGGCCCCATTTCGTCTCTAGGACGAATGGGGCCGTTTCAGCAATCGGAATCCGCCACCGCCGACAACGGAATCAGTACCGGTTCGGATCCCAGGGATCCTGATTGGGACGGGGCGGGTTGCCGTACTGCGGCTGCGGGGGTCCATATCCCGGCTGCGGCCTTCCCTGCGGCGCCCCGTACACCCCGCCGCCCTGGTCTGGATATCCGCCGCGACCTCGGTCGTCGTATCCGGGCACCGGGGCCAGCACGGTCGTCTGGGCGTTGTCGGTCGGCAGGGCGAAGTCGGCGTCGCCGAATCCATCGAGTGCTTCTCGTTCGCGCTTGGCTTTCTTCTTCGCCGCCGCGGCTGCCTTCTGGCGCTTCTTCTTGCCGTTGATCATTCCGAAGACGCCCAGGCCGACGAGGATCAGGCCGGCGAAGCCCACTCCGGCGAGCAGCATGTAGACCTGGTCCAGTGAGAGGTCCTTGGCCCACTTCACGATCCAGGAGTCGCCTTCGGCCGCCTTGACGGTCGGCGGGGCGACATAGCGCTTGGTCGTCGGGGTGTAGCTGAGAAGTGCGGTGCTCTCCTTGTCCGCCGCCTTGTCGAGGCGCGGCGCGGTGATGAGCTGCGTGCCGTCGGCGGAGTAGGTGATCGCGCCGCTGTATTGCTCGGCTGGGGCGGGCAGCCCGGTCACGCGGGGTTCGGTCTTCAGTGCGGCGAGCACGTCGCCACCGGTGACATCCCACTCGTAGGCGTCGGCCTGCGTACGCAGTGCGACCCGGGTTCCGTCAGGCGACACGGCGCCACCGGTGAAGCCCTTGCGGCCGGCGCCGCCGAGGATGTTCTCCGTGACCGTGGTCAGGATCTCGATCTTGCCGGCCTGCTTCAGCGGCACGGCCCCGGTGGCGGACAACGCGGTGGTGGGCGTGTAGAGGAACGCGGTCTTGTCGTTCTCGTGCGTCACGAGGATCGGCGTGCCGTCGCCGTTGATGAGGAGCGCCTGGACCTCGTGCTTGTCCCCCTCGGGGAAGGTCAGCCGGAAGATCTGCGGCGTCGTCAGGGCGGCGGGCAGCTTCCACAACGCCACGCTCGGGCGGTCCTTCGCGTTGCCGGTGTCGGCGATCCACATCGTGCCGTCCTTGGCTCGCACGATGTCGTTCGGCGAGTTGGAGCCTCCGCCGCCGAAGGAGATCCCCTTGCCGGTCACCTTGCAGGCCGAGGTCAGCTGCCAGATCTTCTGGTGGCTCTCGGCGGCGTTGTCGACGTTGTCGGTGGTGTTGACCGCGAGGAAGCCCGATTCGGTCGCGACGATGCCGGAAAGCTCACCGACTTTCGCATCGGTGAGCTTGCAGATCTTCTTGCCCTGAGCCGCCGTGGTGGCTGCCGAAGTCGACGGGGAAGGGTCGACCGCCCAGGCTGGGGACCCGAGGAGAAGAGCGGCCCCCACCGCCATGACCGAGAACGTCACACGCCGCATTCGGCAAGTCTCGCATGCTCAGCCGAGGCGGTGGGGAATCCGGTGCTGTCGTTACCCGACAGCGCTCTAGCTCTTACTTTCCGTCACCAGATACGGGGCCAGTTCGGCGGCCAACTCCGCGTTGACGCGTACCCGCAGGAACGTGCCTTCTTCCTGATGGTCCGTTTCCTGGACCTCTCCACGCAGATGGAGCCGAGTGACCAGATCGCCCCGGTCGTAGGGCACCAGAACGGCGACCTCGACCGCGGGACGCGGCAGCCGTGCCTCGATCGCGGCCTTGAGTTCCGCGATCCCCGCGCCCGACTGGGCGGAGACGAACAGGGCGCCGGGCCATTCACGCTTCAGGCGCAGCAGCGTCTCCTCGTCGGCCGCGTCGACCTTGTTCACGACCAGCAACTCCGGCAGCTTGTCCGCGCCGACCTCGGCGAGCACCTCGCGCACCGCGCGGACCTGCTCGTCGGGGTCGGGATGCGCGCCGTCGACGACGTGCACCACGAGGTCGGAGTCGGCCACCTCCTCCAGGGTCGAGCGGAACGCCTCGACCAGGTGGTGCGGCAGATGCCGGACGAAACCGACGGTGTCCGACAGCGTGTAGACCCGGCCGTCCCCGGCGGTAGCCCGCCGGGTGGTCGTGTCCAGGGTCGCGAAGAGCGCGTCCTCGACCAGTACGCCCGCCCCGGTGATCCGGTTGAGCAGGCTGGACTTGCCCGCGTTGGTGTAACCGGCGATCGCGACCGCCGGCACCTCGTTCCGCCGCCGGGTCGCCCGCTTGGTGTCCCGGATGGTACGCATCGACGCCAGTTCCCGGCGCAGCTTGGCGATGCGGTGGTTGATCCGCCGGCGATCCGTCTCCAGCTTGGTCTCACCGGGACCACGCAGGCCGACGCCGCCGCCCGCGCCGCCGCCGCGACCGGATCCACCGGTCTGCCGGGACAGCGCCTCACCCCAACCACGGAGCCGGGGCAGCAGGTACTGCAGCTGGGCCAGCTCGACTTGGGCCTTGCCCTCCTTGCTCTTCGCGTGCTGGGCGAAGATGTCCAGGATGAGCGCGGTCCGGTCGATGACCTTGACCTTGATCTGCTGCTCCAGGGCGCGCAACTGGCCCGGCGACAGCTCGCCGTCGCAGATGACGGTGTCGGCCCCGGTCGACTCGACCACGGAGCGGACCTCGTCGACCTTGCCCCGGCCGATGAAGGTGGCCGGATCGGGCTGGCTGCGCCGCTGGATCAAGCCCTCGAGGACCTGCGAACCCGCGGTCTCGGCGAGGGCGGCCAGCTCGGTCAGGGAGTTCTCGGCGTCGACCACGGTGCCGGCGGTCCAGACCCCGACCAACACGACTCGTTCGAGCCGCAGCTGACGGTATTCAACTTCGGTGATATCGGTGAGCTCGGTGGACAGACCTGCGACGCGTCGCAGCGCGTGCCTCTCCGCGAGTTCAAGATCGCCCAGCGTCTCAGCGTCACCGGTCTCGACAAGCGGTTCAGCATGATAGTTCGTCAAAACTTGTCCTCCTCACCGTCAAGCGTGGCACGCCGGGACCCTCCCGCGCACCCCCATTTGTCCGTGTCCGTAGGTCACAAGCGGTGGCTGCGGTTCGCTGCCGTTCCGACAACGGTGAGAGAATGGCTGGGCCACGACGGAGTGTGATGAAAGGGACGAAAGTGTCGACAATGCGCCTGCCGAGTGCCGGATTCTCGATCACCATCCGGGTGGCGGTGACCGCGGACTCGTCGGCGATCGGCCGTCTCACCACCGCCGTCGGCGAAGCCGGGGCGATCGTCACGGCGCTGGACGTCGTGGACTCCGACCACGTACGCGTAGTGGCCGACCTGACGTGTGACACGGCCGACACGGCCCACGCCGATCAGGTGGTCGACGCCCTCGGAGCGCTCGACGGAGTCGAGGTACGCAAAGTCTCCGACCGGACCTTCCTGCTCCACCTCGGCGGCAAGATCGAGGTCAGCCCCAAGGTGACCCTGCGCAACCGGGACGAGCTGTCGCGGGCGTACACGCCGGGGGTGGCGCGCGTCTGCATGGCGATCGCGGAGAACCCGGCCGACGCCCGGCGGCTGACCATCAAGCGCAACACCGTCGCCGTGGTCAGCGACGGGTCGGCCGTCCTCGGGCTGGGCAACATCGGCCCGGCCGCGTCGCTGCCGGTCATGGAGGGCAAGGCGGCCCTGTTCAAGCGATTCGCCAATGTGGACGCCTGGCCGATCGTGCTCGACACCCAGGACACCGACGAGATCGTCCAGATCGTGCGCGCCATCGCGCCGGCGTACGGCGGGATCAACCTGGAGGACATCGCCGCACCGCGCTGCTTCGAGATCGAGGCCCGGCTGCGGGAACTCCTGGACATCCCGGTCTTCCACGACGACCAGCACGGCACGGCGATCTGCGTACTGGCGGCGCTGACGAACGCGCTGCGGGTGGTCGGCAAGCAGATCGAGGACGTCCGCGTCGTCGTGTCCGGCGCGGGCGCGGCCGGGACGGCCATCATGAAGCTGCTGCTGAAGCAGGGCGTCGGGGACGTGATCGCGTACGACCGGGCCGGTGCGCTGCACCGCGGCATGAACGGGCTGAACCCGACGCACCAGTGGCTGGTCGAGCACACCAACAAGACCAACTACTCCGGCGACCTGCCCGGGGCGATCAAGGGCGCCGACGTCTTCATCGGCGTCAGCGCGCCGAACCTGCTCACCGGCGAGGACATCGCGCAGATGGCCGACAAGGCGATCGTGTTCGCCCTGGCCAACCCGGATCCCGAGGTCGACCCGCGCGAGGCCCGCAAGTACGCCGCCGTCGTGGCGACCGGCCGTTCGGACCAGCCGAACCAGATCAACAACGTGCTCGCCTTCCCCGGCATCTTCCGGGGCATGCTCGACGCGCAGGCCTCCGAATACACCGAGGACATGGCGCTCGCGGCGGCCCAGGCCATCGCCGACGTCGTCGGTGAGGAGAAGGTCAACGCCAGCTACATCGTGCCGAGCGTCTTCGACCCGAAGGTCGCTCCGGCGGTGGCCGCCGCCGTCACGGCCGTCTGCCGGGCCGCCGCACTTCCCCCAGAGCCCATCGCCTGACCGCTTCGCACCCATTGGGCAGCATGCCCGTAGGCGGCAGATCAGGGATCTAGGTCGAATCTTGGCCCAAGATACGGCTCAGATCCCTGATCCAGCGCCAAAAGGCAGCCCTGGGAGCGGGCGGCGGGAGCGGGTTAGTAGCGGAGGGCGTCGGTGTCGACGAAGCCGTGCGCGAGGATCACGGCGGGCCCGGCCAGCCAGCACGTCTGATCGTCGACCGTGACGACCAGACGGCCGCCGGGAACGTCGACGGTCACGGTCCCCGTCGTACGGCCACCCGCGTGCAGGTACGCGACCGCGACCGCGCAAGTACCGGTGCCGCACGAGAGGGTTTCGCCGCTGCCGCGCTCGTACACCCGCATCCGCAGGTGATCGGGCTCCAGCTCGGTGTAGAACTCGACGTTGACGCCTTCGGGATAGAAGTCGGTGTCGAACGCGGGCGACTCCCACAGGTGGAGCGGTTCGACCGTCGGCACCGGGCACACGAGATGCGGGTTGCCCATCGAGACGCCGACGCCGTCGAACTTGGCGTCGCCGATCTGCGCCCACGAGGTCCCCAGCAGGACGGGCGCGCCCATGTCGACGCGGAACCCCGGGCCCTCGGGCAGTGCCGTACGCAGTCCGGCCCGGGTCGCGATCGGAATCGGGGCGTCCTCGGCCACCCGGCCGCTCTCCACGAGGTGCCGGGCGAAGACGCGTACGCCGTTCCCGCACATCTCCGACAGCGAGCCGTCGGAGTTCCAGTAGTCCATGAACCAGGCGGCACCCGGCGACGTGTTCGGCAACACCCGCAGTACGCCGTCCGCCCCGATGCCGAAATGCCGGTCGCACAACGCCGCCACCAGTTCCGGGGTGAGCGGGACGTCGGCGTCGAGGATCACGAAGTCGTTGCCGGTCCCGTGACCCTTCGCGTACGGAAGTCTCACGACGCCACCCCCTCGACCGCGCTGACCACTTGCAGCGCCTGTTCCACCAGATCCTCCCGCGCGCCGTCGAGCCAGGTGATCGCGGGGTCGCGCCGGAACCACGTGCGCTGCCGCCGGACGAAGCGTCGGGTGCCGGTGACGGTCGCCGCGAACGCCTCCTCCTCGGTGCAGTCGCCGTCGAGGTAGGCGAGAACCTGTTGGTAGCCCAGCGCCCGGGAGGCCGTCTTCCCGTCGCGCAGTCCTTGGGGGATCAGCCCCCGCACCTCGTCGACGAGCCCGTCCTGCCACATCTTGCGTACCCGTAGTTCGATCCGTTCGGGCAGGTCGTCGCGATCGACCGCGAGTTGCAGGCTTTCGTAGCGCGGAGTCGGCGCGGGCAGCGCGGCGGTGAACGGAAGCCCGGTGATCTCGATCACCTCGAGCGCGCGGACGATGCGCCGGCCGTTGCTCGGCAGGATCTTCGCGGCGGCCGCGGGGTCGCGGTCGGCCAGCCGCCGATGCAGCGGCAACGGACCGGTCACCGCCAGTTCGGCCTCGAGCCGCGCGCGCACGTCCGGGTCCGTGCCCGGAAACTCGAACTCCTCCAGCACCGCGCGCAGATACAGGCCCGTGCCGCCGACGAGCATAGGGGTACGCCCACGCGCGGCGACCTGCGCTATCGCGTCGCGTGCGAGGTCCTGGAAGACGGCCACGCTGGCCGTCTCGGTGACCGGCCAGATGTCCAGCAGATGATGCGGTACGCCTTCCCGCTCGTCGGGAGACAGTTTCGCGGTGCCGATGTCCATGCCACGGTAGAACTGCATGGAGTCGCAGTTGATCACCTCGGCGTCCAGGACATGGGCGAGCGCGATCGACAGAGCCGATTTTCCGGCCGCTGTCGGACCCACGATGGCGATCACCCGCATCGGACAACCGTAACCTTTTCGTGCCCCGCGACTTGCGGGTGAGAGGCTGTCAGAATCATCAAGGACACCGTATGGTCACGGTCGGCCGCAGGCGGTGGACGCACACCGGGTAAGACCTGTGACAATGCGGGAGCAACTTCTTACGCGCGCTGGCGGGCGGCTCCGGAGGACCGGACCGGCCCGGGAAGACTGAGGATGGGCACAATGAGCGACTGGACGACCTTCGGCCGGATCGACGAGGACGGCACGGTCTACGTGCGGACCGGCGAGGGAGAACGAGTCGTCGGATCCTGGCAGGCGGGCACCCCGGAAGAGGGCCTGGCCCACTTCGCCCGGCGCTACGCCGACCTGCTCACCGAGGTGGAGCTGCTGGAGACCCGGCTGGGCAACGGCTCGGCCGACCCCGGGCACACCCTGACGGCGGTGCGCAAGCTGCTCGCCGGGATGCCAGAGGCACACGTCGTCGGCGACATCCCCACGCTCACCGCTCGTCTGGAGCGCCTGGCCACCGCGGCCGAGGAGAAGGCCGGCGCGGCCAAGGCCGCCCGTGACGCCGCCCGGGTCGAGGCGGTGGCCCGCAAGACCGCCCTCGTCGAGGAGGCCGAGAAGCTGGCCGCCGAGGCGACCGGCTGGAAGGCCGCCGGCGACCGGCTCAAGGAGATCCTCGACGAGTGGAAGTTGATCCGCGGGATCGACAAGAAGACCGACGGCGAGCTGTGGAAGCGGTTCGCGGCCGCCCGCGACGGCTTCACCCGCCGCCGCGGCGCCCACTTCGCCAGCCTCGACGCCCAGCGCAAGCAGGCGCAGGGCGGCAAGGAGGAGCTCGTCGCCGAGGCCGAGAAGCTGTCGGACTCCACCGAGTGGAACGCGACGGCGGCCCGCCTCAAGGAGCTGATGAACGAGTGGAAGGCCGCTCCCCGCGCCGCCAAGGAAGCTGAGCAGAAGCTCTGGGAGAGGTTCCGCGCCGCGCAGGACGCGTTCTTCACCCGCCGCAGCGAGGTCTTCTCGGCTCGCGACGCCGAGCAGAAGGTGGCCCTGGGCAAGCGCCAGGAGCTGCTGTCGCAGGCGGAGGGGCTGGACGTGGACGCCGACCCGAAGGCCGCTCAGGCGGCGCTGCGGGACATCCAAGGCCAGTGGCACGACTCCGGCCGGGTCAGCCGGGAGGCCGCCGCCGGGCTGGAGCGCCGGCTGCGCGCGGTCGAGGACAAGGTGCGGTCGGCGATGGACTCGGCGTGGCGCCGGGTCGAGCCGTCGGCCAACCCGATGCTCGACCAGATGCGCAAGCAGGTCGCCGAGGCCGAGCAGAAGCTGGCCAAGGCGCAGGCCGCCGGCGACGCCAAGCGGATCAAGGAGGCCCAGGCCGCCCTGGACTCCAAGAAGGCGTTCCTCGCGCTCGCCGAGCAGGCGTAACCACCGACACGGCAACGGCCGCCTCCCTGCTGGGGGGCGGCCGTTCGCTTGTCTGGCTTGTCTGGCTTTGTCAGCAGGCGCAGGCGTCGACGGTCGGCGCAGCCTGCTGGGGCGCGCCGATCGTCGGCAGGCCCAGCATCACGCCCGGCGTCCGAGCCACCCGGCCGGCCTCGAAGGCGTCGCCGGCCCGCGTACGCCGATGGCTGAGCACCGCGCCGTCCGCGTTGAGGTGGTGCGGGGCGGCGTACGTGATCTCGGTGGTGATGACGTCGCCGGGGCGGATGGTCGCGGCCTCCGCCGGCGCGACGGCGAAGTGGACGAGGCGGCCGTCGCGGGCCCGCCCGGACATGCGACCGGTGACGGCGTCCTTACGGCCCTCCCCCACGGCCACGAGCACCTCGGGACGGCTGCCGATCAGCTTCTTGTTCTCGTCCCAGGTGACCTCTTCGACCACCGCGATCAGGCGCTCGTAGCGTTCCTGGACGACCTGCTTCGGCAACTGGTCCGGCATCGTCGCGGCCGGGGTGCCGGGCCGGATCGAGTACTGGAAGGTGAACGCGGAGGCGAATCGGGCCTGCCGCACCACGTCCAGGGTGGCCTGGAAGTCCTCCTCGGTCTCGCCGGGGAAGCCCACGATGATGTCGGTGGTGATCGCGGCGTCCGGCATCGACTCGCGTACCTTGTCGAGGATGCCGAGGTAGCGCTCCGACCGGTAGCTGCGCTTCATCGCCTTCAGTACGCGGTCCGACCCGGACTGAAGCGGCATGTGCAGCTGGTGGCAGACGTTCGAGGTCTCCGCCATGGCGGCGATGACGTCGTCGGTGAACGCGGCCGGATGCGGGCTGGTGAAGCGAACCCGCTCCAGCCCCTCGATCCCGCCGGTCGCCCGCAGAAGCTTGCCGAACGCGAGCCGATCGCCGAACTCGACTCCGTAGGTGTTGACGTTCTGGCCGAGCAGGGTCACCTCGAGGACGCCCTCGTCGACGAGCGCCTGCACCTCGGCGAGCACGTCGCCGGGGCGGCGGTCCTTCTCCTTGCCCCGCAGGCTCGGGACGATGCAGAAGGTGCAGGTGTTGTTGCAGCCCACCGAGATGGAGACCCAACCGGCGTAGGTGGACTCACGCCGGGTCGGCAGCGTCGACGGGAAGACTTCGAGGGACTCGAGGATCTCGACCTCGGCCTCCTCGTTGTGCCGCGCCCGCTCCAGCAGCACCGGCAGCGAGCCGATGTTGTGCGTACCGAAGACGACGTCGACCCAGGGCGCCTTCTTGACGATCTCGCCCTGGTCCTTCTGGGCCAGGCAACCGCCGACGGCGATCTGCATGCCGGGGTTCTTCACCTTCTGCGGCCGCAGATGCCCAAGGTTCCCGTAAAGCCGATTGTCGGCGTTCTCACGGACGGCGCAGGTGTTGAAGACCACGACGTCGGCGTCATCGTCCTCGGCTCGCACATAGCCGGCCGCATCCAGCAACCCGGAGATGCGTTCCGAGTCGTGCATGTTCATCTGGCAGCCGTACGTGACGACCTTGTAGCTCCGAGACACCGTAATCCTCCCTACCCGCTCCCCCAGCGTACCGACCCGGGCCGGATGGCCCGGGTCGGCCTTGCGCGGAGCCTTCAGCGTCGCGGGAGGGACGGGCCGGACCACCGCGAGGGTCCGAAATGATGGTTTCAGCGATCCTCGGCCGGAACGTAGTCGCGGCTCGAGTAGCCGACGTAGAGCTGGCGGGGGCGGCCGATCTTCGTCTCCGGGTCGTTGATCATCTCGCGCCACTGGGCGATCCAGCCGGGCATCCGGCCGAGCGCGAACAGCACCGTGAACATCTTGGGCGGGAAGCCCATCGCCTTGTAGATCAAGCCGGTGTAGAAGTCGACGTTCGGGTAGAGCTTGCGCGAGACGAAGTAGTCGTCGGCAAGCGCGATCTCCTCCAGCCGCATGGCGATGTCCAGCAGCGGGTCCGGCTTGTGCAGGCGGGCCAGGACGTCCCGGGCGGCCTTCTTCACGATGGCGGCGCGCGGGTCGTAGTTCTTGTAGACCCGGTGGCCGAAGCCCATCAGCCGGACGCCGTCCTCCTTGTTCTTGACCCGGCGGACGAACGCCTCGACGTCGCCGCCGTCGGCCTGGATGTCGCCGAGCATCTCCAGGACCGCCTCGTTGGCCCCGCCGTGCAGCGGGCCGGACAGCGCGTTCACGCCGGCCGAGATCGAGGTGAACAGGTTGGCCTGAGCCGAGCCCGCGATGCGGACCGTCGACGTGGAGCAGTTCTGCTCGTGGTCGGCGTGCAGGATGAACAGCATGTCCAGGGTCCGGGCGAGCACCGGGTCGACGTCGTACGCCGCCGCCGGCACCCCGAAGGTCATGCGGAGGAAGTTCTCGACGTATCCGAGGGAGTTGTCCGGATAGAGAAGCGGCTGTCCGATCGACTTCTTGAAGGCGTAGGACGCGATCGTCGGCACCTTGGCGAGCAGGCGGATCGTGGAGATCTCGACGTGCTCCTGGTCGAACGGGTCGAGGCTGTCCTGGTAGAAGGTCGACAGCGCGGTGACCGCCGAGGAGAGCACCGGCATCGGGTGCGCGTCGCGGGGGAAGCCGTCGAAGAAGCGCCGCAGGTCCTCGTGCAGGAGCGTGTGCAGGCGGATCTTGTCCGTGAACTCGGTGAGCTCCGCCGCGGTCGGCAGCTCGCCGTAGATCAGCAGGTACGAGACCTCCAGGAAGGAGGACTTCTCGGCCAGCTGCTCGATCGGGTAGCCGCGGTACCGCAGGATGCCGGCGTCTCCGTCGATGTAGGTGATCTTGGAGGAGCACGTGGCGGTGTTGACGAATCCGGGGTCGTAGGTCACATAGCCGGTCTGGCTGAGCAACTTGCTGACGTCCGCGCCCGCCGGCCCCTCGACCGCCTCGTGTACCGGGAGGAGGATCTGCCCGCCCGGGTGCTCAAGCTTTACGTCCGACATGGTGGTCCCTCGCACGCTTGGTGATAGTCACGGATCTCTAAGGTTTCTGGTGAATCCCTTCAGGTTTACGGTAACGGCTTGGCCACGAGGTGCGGCGAGGTCCAGCGGTGTTGTCTACGTCACGCGATCGGCGGGCCCCGCGCTAGTCCGGACGGACAGGCCGTCGTCACCAGGGTGTTATGACCCCGTGACCAAACGGGTTGCTTCCTGTCACTCAGGTCGCTCTAGACTGCCTTCGCATCAAAGCCCCTTCACGCCGGCGCCGGGCTCATGGATGCGCCTCGCCGGTCACCTCTCGGAGGACATCTGCATGACCACTGCGTCACCGGCCACGCCGCAGACCCTGATCGAGTTGGACGGTGTCAACAAGTGGTTCGGGAAGCTGCACGTCCTACGGGACGTCAACCTCTCGGTGAACCGCGGTGAGGTGGTCGTCGTCATCGGCCCCTCAGGCTCCGGAAAGTCGACTCTGTGCCGGGCGATCAACCGCCTCGAGACCATCGACTCCGGCTCGATCACCTTCGACGGCAAGCCGCTCGCGGCCGAGGGCAAGCCCTTGGCGCGCCTGCGCAGCGACGTCGGCATGGTCTTCCAGTCCTTCAATCTGTTCGCCCACAAGACGATCCTGGACAACGTCATGCTCGGGCCGGTGAAGGTGCGCAAGGAGGCCAAGGCTGCCGCACGCGAGCACGCGATGCAGCTGCTGGACCGCGTCGGCATCGCCGATCAGGCCGGCAAGCACCCGGCTCAGCTGTCCGGCGGTCAGCAGCAGCGGGCGGCCATCGCCCGCGCGCTGGCGATGCGCCCCAAGGCGATGCTCTTCGACGAGCCGACGAGCGCCCTCGACCCGGAGATGGTCGGCGAGGTGCTGGACGTCATGACCTCGCTGGCTCGTGAGGGCATGACGATGATCGTGGTCACCCACGAGATGGGCTTCGCCCGGCACGCCGCCGACCGGGTCATCTTCATGGCCGACGGCCAGATCGTCGAGCAGGCGCCGCCGGCCGAGTTCTTCGCCAACCCGCAGACGGAGCGCGCCCGGGACTTCCTGGGCAAGGTTCTGACCCACTGACCGTGCGGGGTCGCGCGACGACCAGAGTTCTCCGCTGCCGGTCCGATGCCGGTTTGCGGTGTTGAGGGAGGAGACACCATGCGTTTGACGCGCATCGCCGCGGTGGCATTGACCGCCGCGCTCGCGCTCGGCGCGGCCGCCTGTGGCGGCAGCGATGATGACACTTCGAGCAAGTTCGCCGCTGGTTCGACGATGGAGAAGCTGGCGAAGGCCGGCAAGATCAAGATCGGCACGAAGTTCGACCAGCCGCTGTTCGGCCTGAAGGGCCTGGACGGCAAGCCGGCCGGCTTCGACGTCGAGATCGGCAAGATCCTGGCCAAGGAGCTGGGGATCGACGCCGACAAGATCGAGTGGGTCGAGTCGCAGTCGAAGGTCCGCGAGGACTACATCGTGCAGGACAAGGTGGACCTGGTCGTGGCGACGTACACGATCAACGACACCCGCAAGGAGAAGGTCTCCTTCGCCGGCCCGTACTTCATCGCCGGCCAGGACATCCTCGTCCGCAAGGACGACACCTCGATCACCGGCCCGGAGTCCTTCCAGGCCGGCGACAAGAAGGTCTGCTCCGTGACCGGCTCCACCCCGGCCAAGAACATCGAGCAGTACCTCAAGGACAAGAACACCCAGCTGGTGCTGTTCGACGTCTACTCGAAGTGCCTGGACGCCCTGGCCAACAAGCAGGTCGACGCCCTGACCACGGACAACGTGATCCTGTCGGGCTACGCCAGCAAGGAGCCGGACAAGTACAAGGTGCTCGGCCAGCCGTTCACCCGCGAGCCCTACGGCATCGGCGTGAAGAAGGACGACAAGGTCTTCCGCGACTGGATCAACGACGTCCTCGAGACGGCGTTCAAGGACGGCCGTTACAAGACCGCCTGGGACGCCTCGCTCAAGGACCTCATCAAGATCCCGGACGCGCTGTCCATCCAGCGTTACTGAGTCAACCCCGTGTGGCCCGGGCTGCCTAGCCCGGGCCACACCTTGCAGAGAAGGGGCACGCCGTGGAGGTCTTCTCCGAGAAGCTCGGCGTCTTCTGGCACGGCTATCTCGGCACGCTGGAGATGTCGCTGCTCGCCGCGATCGGCGCGCTGATCCTGGGCAGCCTCGTCGCGGTGTTGCGCATCGCGCCGCTGCCCCCGTTGCGTGGTGTCGGAACCGCGTACGTGACGGTCTTCCGCAACATCCCGCTGACCGTGGTCATGTTCTTCACCGCGTTCGCCTTGCCGCTGCTCGGCAGTGACGCGGGCTTCCTGAAGGTGCCGGGGTTGAAGGAGCTGATCACCCCGCTCGGCACGGACCTGCCCTACTTCCGGTTCGCCACCATCGCGTTGACGGTCTACACCGCGGCCTTCATCTGCGAGGCGCTGCGCGCCGGCATCGGCGCCGTCCCGACCGGCCAGGCCGAGGCGGCCCGGTCGCTGGGCCTGACCTTCGGGCAGAACCTGAGCTACGTGGTGCTGCCGCAGGCGTGGAAGTACGCGGTGGTGCCGCTCGGCAGCGTCATCATCGCGATGATCAAGAACTCGGCACTGGCGGCGGCCTTCGGTGTCATCGCGACGCTGATGGGCGTCGTCGACGAACTCGTCTCCCAGGAGTACTACGACACCATCCCGGTGTTCCTCGGCGTCGTGGTCGGCTACCTCACCATGACGATTCCGCTCGGGCTGGCGCTGGACGCCGTCGAGCGCTCGCAGAAGAAGGCGGTCCGCCGATGAGCAGCGTCCTCTACGACTCGCCCGGCCCGCGTACCAAGGCGATGACGGTCATCGGCAGCATCGTCGCGGTGCCGCTCATCGCCGCCGCCGTCTACTTCTGGATCTACCGCCCGCTCGCTGACGCCGGCCAGTTCGAGGGCAAGCTGTGGGGCCCGATCGTCGACCCGAACAACCAGTACTTCTCGCTCGTCTGGGAGCGCTGGGGGGACGGCTGGCTCAACACGCTCAAGGCTGCGGTCCTGTCCATCGTCGCCTCGCTCGTGCTCGGGTCGTTGATCGCCCTGGTACGCCGGGAGCTGCGTGAACTGCGTGACCGCCGGTTCCCCGGCCTCACGCTGGCTCCAGTCCTGCGGGGCGGTGTCCTGGCGGGGCGCGGCCTGACCCGGGGCTGGGTCGAGATCGCCCGGGGTACGCCGGTCGTGACGACGTTGTTCTTCGTCTTCATGGTGCTGCCGATCTGGGGCATCGACTTCGACGACCGGATGTGGTTCCTGGTCATCGGCCTGACGATCTACAACAGCGTGGTCATCGGCGAGATCCTGCGGTCCGGCATGGACGGTCTGCCGCAGGGGCAGGACGAGGCGGCCCGCGCGGTCGGCCTCAACTCCTGGCAGTCCTCGTGGATCGTCATGTTCCCGCAGGCGTTCCGGGTCATGCTGCCGGCCCTGATCAGCCAGGTCGTCGTGATCCTCAAGGACACCTCGCTCGGTGGCGTCATCATCTCCTACGAGGAGGCGCTCGGTGTCACCAAGCAGATGGTGGAGGCGTTCCGGGGCGAGAACCTCGCGATCGGCATCCCGATGTATTTCTCCGTCGGTGTCATGTACATCGTCGTGAACTACGCGCTGTCGAAGCTCGCGGGGTACCTGCAGAAGCGGCTGTCGCGCCGGGGCTACAAGCCGGTCGACAAGCCGAGTGTGGCGATCGTGGCCGAAGCGTCTGCCGGAGCGGGCGGGGGCGCGGGCATGTCCGCCTGATTTCCCGTTACGGCGCCCGTTCGGAAGAACGGGCGCCGTTCGCATCTCTGCCGTCAGCCGAGCCCGAAGTGGGCGACAAGCTTGCCTATCTGCCCGTCGATCCCGTCGAGGCGTCCGTCGATCCCGTCGAGGCGTCCGTCGATCCCGTCGAGGCGTCCGTCGATCCCGTCGAGGCGACCCTTCATCTCTACGAGCTCATCCCGCACTTCGACAAGCTCACCCTGGATCTTGTCGACACAACGATCGAGCCCACTGATCCGGAGGGTGATCGACCCCAGACTCGACCTGGTCTCGCTCCGGAGGATGGCGAGCTTTTCCCCGACGGTCGAGACGCCCTTGTGCGTGCCTTGGATCATCCGGTAGAGGACGTCGTCCTGTTCGTCGAGTCGCTCAGCTGTCTTGATCACGTGATGGTTCTCCCGTCTGCTCGTGCTTACCGAGTTTCGGGATCGGCGCCGTCCCGCCGATGAGCCTATACCGGCGCTGAGCTGGGAATCTACGCCCATTTCTCGCGCTGAAATGCCCTACCGAAGCGCTTCTCTGTGGATCATTTGGACACTCAACAGTAGAGAGTCAGCGGGCGATCTCGGTGGTACGCGACTCGCGGACGACGGTGACGCGGATCTGACCGGGATAGGTCAGCTCCTCCTCGATCTGCTTCGCGACATCCCGGGCGAGCACGGCCGCACCGATCTCGTCGACGTCCTCCGGGCGTACCATCACTCGGATCTCCCGCCCGGCCTGCATCGCGAACACCTTGTCGACGCCGGTCTTGGAGCCCGCGATCTCCTCGATGCGCTCCAATCGCTTCACGTACGCCTCCAGGCTCTCCCGCCGTGCCCCCGGTCGTCCGCCGGAGCACGCGTCGGAGGCCTGGGTCAGGACCGCCTCGATGGTCTGCGGCGCGACCTCGTTGTGGTGCGCCTCGATGGCGTGCACGACCTCCTCGGACTCGCCGCACCGGCGGGCCAGGTCGGCGCCGATGAGGGCGTGCGAACCCTCCACCTCGTGGGTGAGCGCCTTACCGATGTCGTGCAGGAAGGCCGACCGCTTGATGAGGGCCGGATCGAGACGCAGCTCGGCGGCCATGATCCCGGCGATGTGGGCGGTCTCGACCAGATGCTTCAGGACGTTCTGCCCGTACGACGTGCGGTAGCGCAGCCGGCCCAGCATCGTCACCAGCTCCGGGTGGATCTCGGTGATGCCGACCTCGACCAGCGCGTCCTCGGCCGCCCGCAGGCACAGCCGCTCGACCTCGTCCCGCGCGGTCTCGTAGACCTCCTCGATCCGGTGCGGGTGGATCCGGCCGTCGAGGACCAGCTTCTCCAGCGTGACCCGGCCGATCTCCCGGCGTACCGGGTCGAAGCAGGACAACAGCACCGCCTCGGGCGTGTCGTCGATGATCAGGTTGACCCCGGTGACCTGTTCGAACGCCCGGATGTTCCGGCCTTCGCGGCCGATGATGCGACCCTTCATCTCGTCCGAGGGCAGATGCAGGACGCTGACGACGCTCTCGGCCGTCTGCTCGCTCGCCACGCGCTGGATGGCGTCGACGACGATGTGCCGCGCCCGGTTTTCGGCCGTGGTCCGAGCGTCGTTCTCGATGTCCCGGACCAGGAGGGCGGCCTCCCGCTTGGCCTGGCCCTCGACCGCCTCCACCAGCTCGGACTTGGCGGCGTCGGCGGTGAGTCCGGCGACCCGCTCCAGCTCCCGGCGGCGGCCCTCCTCGGCGCGGTCGAGATCCTCTGACCGCTTGTTCAGCTCCGTCTCCCAGCGGACGAGGTCGAGTTCGGCGGCGGCGATCCGCCGGTCGCGCTCGGCCAGCCGCTCGGCCTCCTCGCCGTGGAGCCGCTCCCGCTCGGCCAGCCGATCTGCCTCCTCGGCGTGTCGCCGCTCCCGCTCGTCGAGCCGCTGAGCCCGTCGTTCGGCGTCCTCAGCCTGCTCCTTCGCGGTCGCGGTGAGCAGCCCGATCTCGCGTTCGGCGCTCCGGCGGGCGGCCTGCCGGGTCTGCTCGGCGTCGATCTCAGCCTGCTTGTTTGCCCGCTCCAGGATCTGCTCGGACTCGGCGTGGGCGACGTCGATGATGCGCTGCGCCTCGGCACGGGCCGCCGTGGACTCCGCCTTCGCCGCCGCCGCGTCGGCCTTGGCCGTCGTCGCGTCCCCCCGGGCCGAGCTGGCCTCCCGCTGAGCGGTCACGGTCAAGGCCCGGGCCTGTTCCAAGGCGGCGGCCGCCTCGATGGCGGCCGCGTGAACCTGGCGGGACTCCGTGTCGTCCTGGGCGATGGGTCGCTGCCAGAACGAGTGGTCGTCCAGCGGAGCCGCCTTGGGCTTGCCGACGCCGAGGTGCTTGACGACGCGTACGCCGAGGAACAGCAGGGCGACGACACCGAGGGCGAGCAGAACGACCGCGCCTGTCAGCACTCCTTCGAGCGGACTCATGGGTCGCTCCCTTCGCCGTCACACGCAGTTGTTTCGCGATGCCCGACCACGGCGAGGGTGCACGACACCTACTCGCGCCCGGATCAACGTTCGCCCAGGTAGGCGAGCGCTGAGCCGATGCCGAGAGGCAGATCGACACTGAAACTGTTGCTCTACTGTTACGCGATCTATGTTGTGTGTGTTAACCCAAGGTGGTCGGAGGTCGCCCTCGTACCACGAGGCTAGGTTGTACGGGTCGCCCGGTCAAGAACTCATGATCAGACACGATCCGGGCGTTCCCCCTCCGAGTCCATCGCTTCGAGGGCCAACCCTTCGGCCCACTCCTGCTTAGCCTCCCAGCCCATTTCCCAGACCTTATGGCCCTCTGTGTAGTCCTCCGCCTCGTCACTGACCCGGGCGAGGACGTCCTTCACGGCGCGGAACGCGATACCGGGGGGATAGCCCTTGCGGGCGAGCATGCTGACCAGCTTGCGGAAGACCTGATCAGGTTCGCCGCGAACCGTCCGCAGCTTCCGCTCGACCAGCTCCCGGGCGGTGACCTCCTCGGTCTCCACCTCCAGGTCGGCCAGCGCCTCCTTGATGACCTCCTGATCGACGCCACGCCGGCGCAGCTCCTGGCCGAGCGCGCGGCGGGCCAGCCCCTTGCCGTGATGCCGGGAGTCGACCCACGCGCGGGCGAAAGCGGCGTCGTCGATGATGCCGACCTCGTCGTAGCGGTCGAGCACCTCCTCGACGATCTCGGCGGTGATGCCGCGCTTGGTCATCGCCGCGGCCAGCTCGGACCGGGTCCTGGGGCGTACGGAGAGCTGGTTGAGGCAGATCTCCCGGGCACGCTCCCGCTCGTCCTTGGGCGGCTCCGGCTTCTTCTCCCGGAGGCCGTCTCGCAGGCTCTGCGGCGGCGTCTCCGGGGCGACCGCGGCGGCCTCTGGATCGGGGCCCCACAGGTCCGGATCGTTCTCCGGCTCCACGTGCTTGGCGCGGGACCGGCGCGGCCGCCTCGCCGGGGCGGCGTCCCACCCCCGGCCGGAGCGTCCTCGTATCGTCATTCGGCTACCCCTTACGTCGGCTTGGCCGGCCTCCGCCGGCTGGCCAGCCTGGCCGGCCTCCGCCGGCTCTCGTCGGCTTGGCCGGCTCTCGTCGGCTTGGCCGGCTCTCGTCGGCTTGGCCGGCTCTCGTCGGCTTGGTTGGCCTTCGCCGGTCGGTTGGCCTTCGCCGGTCGGCTGGCCCAACAGTTGATCTTGGCGAGTTCGGGTCGCTATAGCGACACTTTCTCGCCTAGATCAACTGACCTCGGCGGCGGCCCGAAGCGGCCGCGTCCCGCAAAGCGAACGCGCCCCGAGCGCGAACGCGGCCCCCGAGCGCGAACGCGCCCCGGAAGAAAGCGCGCCCGAAAGCGAAAGGGCGTGGTCGCCGATGAGCAGCGTCCACGCCCTGAAGTGCGAAGAGATCAGAAGTCGACGGGCGGCAGCGCCGGGCCACCGGCCTCGTCGTTGCCCGCGTTCACGCCCACACCGAGCTTCTCGAGGATCTTCTTCTCGATCTCGGCGGCGACGTCGGGGTTCTCCTTGAGGAACTCCCGCGCCTTCTCCTTGCCCTGGCCGAGCTGGTCGCCCTCGTAGGTGTACCAGGCGCCGGCCTTACGGATGATGCTCTGCTCGACGCCGACGTCGATCAGCGAGCCCTCGCGGGAGATGCCCTTGCCGTACATGATGTCGAACTCGGCCTGCCGGAACGGGCTGGACACCTTGTTCTTGACGACCTTGACCCGGGTCCGGTTGCCGACGACCTCGGTGCCGTCCTTCAGGCTCTCGATCCGGCGGACGTCCAGGCGGACCGACGCGTAGAACTTCAGCGCCTTACCACCGGTGGTGGTCTCGGGCGAGCCGAACATGACGCCGATCTTCTCGCGCAGCTGGTTGATGAAGATCGCGGTGGTGTTCGTGTTGTTGAGCGCACCGGTCATCTTCCGCAGCGCCTGGCTCATCAGCCGGGCCTGCAGGCCGACGTGGCTGTCGCCCATCTCGCCCTCGATCTCGGCGCGCGGCACGAGCGCGGCCACCGAGTCGATCACGATGAGGTCGAGCGCGCCGGAGCGGACCAGCATGTCCGCGATCTCCAGCGCCTGCTCGCCGGTGTCGGGCTGGGAGACCAGCAGCGCGTCGGTGTCGACCCCGAGGGCACGGGCGTATTCCGGGTCGAGCGCGTGCTCGGCGTCGACGATCGCGGCGATGCCGCCGCTGCGCTGCGCGTTGGCGATCGCGTGCAGGGCCAGCGACGTCTTACCCGAGGCCTCCGGGCCGTAGATCTCCACGATCCGGCCTCGCGGCAGGCCGCCGACGCCCAGCGCCACGTCGAGGGCGATGGAGCCGGTCGGAATCACAGCCATCTGCACCTGCGGGCGCTCGCCCAGGCGCATCACGGAACCCTTGCCGTGGGCTTTTTCGATCTGGGCCAGCGCTAGATCGAGCGCCTTTGACTTGTCAGGACTTGCCACTGCCATGCCTGCCACCCCTTGTTGGCCCGCCTTCGCGGGGGCCTTCGCCGTCGAGCTCTTCGTCACGCCGGACACGTTATGCGCCGGGTCTGACAAAACCGCGCCACCCCACTGTCATCCCGACCGAGGACGATACCCGTACACCTGTACTATGCGCTACCTTGACACGCTAGCGCAGCCGAGACGGCACTCGGTCGGGGTAATTCGCCACGACAGCCCGCCAGACGACGATCGCGTCGACCCCGGAGCGCAGCGCGTCGTCGATCGTCTGACCGAGCTGCGGCAACACTTGATCGGCGGCCACCGACCGCGCGTACGCGGGGCCGAAGGACTCCCCCATCCGCCGCCAGAAGTCGCTCAGCTTCATGCTCACCGTCCGCTCATCCGTGGTGTCTCCGGTCCAGCCTGCCCGGTTCGCAGCGTCAGCGCCAGCAGCGGCACCACCGCCAGCGCGGCCAGCAGTGTGAGCATCGGGTAGGAGCCGAACTGCACGATCACTCCGGAGAGCAGGCCGGCGGCCGCGCCCGCCACCCCGGTGGCCAGGTCGGACAGGCCCTGAGCGGCCGCCTTCACCGGCAACGGGACGCTCGCGGCGAACAGCGTCGAACCGGCCACCATGGTGCACGACCACCCCTGACCCAGCAGAATCAGGCCGAGCGCCAGGCGTACCACATCATGGCCGGAGGTGCCCGCGACCGCGCACGCCGCGGTCAGCAGGACCACCCCGGCGAGGATGACCCGCCGCGGCCCGAGCCGGTCGGTGGCCCAGCCGACCAGCGGCGACAGGCCGTACATGCCCGCGATGTGCAGGCCGATCACGAACCCGACGATGGTCAGCGAGGCGCTGCCGTGATGTGTATCTCCGATGTGGATGGGCGTCATGGACATCACGCCCACCATCACCAGGTGGCCCAGGGCCGTCGCGACCAGGCCGAGCCGCGCGCCGGTGATCGACCAGACCACCGTCGCGGCCTGGCGGAAGGTGGTCGTCGCCGCTGCGGCGGCCGGCGGGGCGACCGTCGCCACCCCGCCTGAGCCGACCGGCGCGACGGGCGGAGACGGCTCCGGCGCGAGCCGTTTGGCCAGCTTGAGCGGGTCGGGCCGGAGCACGGCCATGATCCAGGCAGCGCAGGCCAGGAACGTCGCGGCCGAGGCGAGATACGGCGCGGCCAGCACCGGGATGCCCGTGCCCGCCACGAGCCGGCCGACCGGGGCGGCGAGGTTCGGCCCGGCCACCGCGCCGATGGTGGACGCCCAGATCACCCAGGAGAGCTGCCGCCCACGCTGCGCCGGCTCGGCGAGGTCGGCCGCCGCGTAGCGAGACTGGTACTTACCGGTGTTGCCCGCCCCGAACAGGAACATCCCGACGATGAGCAGCGCGACGTGCCGCCAGGCCGCGGCGGCCACCACCGTGACCGCGCCGGCCGCGCCGACCAGATAGGACAGCGCCAGGCCGGGCCGGCGGCCGTACCGGTTCATGATGCGGCTGGCGGGCAGCGCACTCAGCGCTCCGCCGACCACCGCGACGCTCTGCGCCGCGCCGGACAGCGCGGTGCCGACCATCTCCTTCGTGAGCAGCGCGCCGACCGAGATGCCGATCGCCACACCGAGGCCGCTGACGATCTCGTTCGCGACCAGGACGCGCACCGTGCGGCGCTGGACGCGCGCGACATCGACCGATGACACTTCGGATGCTCCGAGGGGTAAGGAGTGAGGGTGGATCTGTCACCCTACCCTTAACGATCATCCAGTCGTGATGCCAACTCGTTCCGGCGCAGGTCAGACGGTCCAGCGGCGACCGCTCGCGGCCGCCGCGAAGGCGTCCGCGAAGGGCTCGATGTCCGCTTGGGTCACGTTCGCGATGGTTACTCGTACGCCGGGCGGACTGGCCACTCGGTGCAAGCTGCCCGGGGCGACCGCGTAACCGGAATCGCGAAGCGCGGTGAGGACCCGGGTCTCGTCATCGACGGGAATCCAGACGTTGATGCCGGTCCGGCCGTGCGCGGTGAAGCCTCTGGCCCGCAACGCGGCGACGAGCGCGTCCCGGCGGGCGTCGTACTCCCGGGCGGCGGCCGAGGTGTCGGCGGTCTCCCACAGCCGGACGAGCGTCCGCTGCAGGACGGTGGAGACCCAGCCGGCGCTCAGCCGACGGCGTCCCTCGACGCGAGCGACCGTCGCGGGGTCGCCCGCGAGAACGGCGATCCGCAGATCCGGTCCGTACGGCTTGGAGGCGCTGCGCAGGAAGACCCAGCGCGGCGTCACCCCGGCCAGCGACGCGAGCGGGACGGCCGCCAGCTCGGCCGCGTGATCGTCCTCGATCAGCAGGACATCCCGGTCTTTCAGTTCCACGGCCAGTTGGCGGGCGCGTTGTGCCGTCACCGCCGCACCGGTCGGGTTCTGCGCCCTGGTCGTGACGATGACCGCCTTGACGCCCTTCTGGAGGGCCGCTCGGAGTCCTTGGGGAGTCGGGCCGTCGTCGTCGACCGGAATCGGCACGACCGACAACCCGTGCGCCGCCACGAGATCCAGTGAGGCGGCCCAGCCCGGGTCCTCCACGCCGACCGGGTCGCCGGGCCGCAGCATGGTGCTGAACAGCAGGTCGAGGCCGTCCAACGCGCCGCCGACGACGGTGAGCGCGGCGTCGGCGGGCAGGTCCGGCAGCCGCTCGCGGGCCCGCTCGGCCAGCTCGGGCAGCACGCCGGCGTCCCGGTAGTTCGCGGTCACCCCCTGCGCGGCGACGTGGGCCAGGACGGGCCCGAGATCGGGCAGCAGACTCGGTTCGCCGAGCGCCAGATCCAGTACGCCGTCCGGCACGACCGGCCCGCCGGTGCTGCGATCGGCCGAGATCGGCGGCTCGGGGCGTACGCGGGTGCCGTGGCGACCCTGCGTCTCGACGATGCCGCGCTGCCGGAGTTGCTGGTACGCCGCCGCCGCGGTGTTCGCCGCCACGCTCAGCTCGGCCGCGAGCGCCCGAACCGTCGGAAGCAGGTCGCCTGCTCGCAGCGCACCCGTACGCACGCCGTCCTCGACGCTGCGCACGATCTCGGCTGCGGTCTTCCCGGAGATCTGATACTGTACCGCCACAGTTTCGAGACTGTACCAGAACAAAGGGCGGACCATGTACACCAAGACCCCTCGGACCACCAGTCTCCGCGAGAAGGACCGGATGAGCTACTCCCGCGAGGAGGCGCACACCATTCTCGACGAGGCCTGGTTCTGCACGCTCTCGTTCGTCCACGACGGCGAGCCGCGCGCCCTGCCCACCCTGTTCGTACGCGTGGACGACGTGGTCTACGTGCACTTCTCGACCGGCGGCCGGGTGGCCTTGGGCGGCCGCGCCGACGACCTCCGCGTCTGCCTGAGCGTCACCCACCTCGACGGCCTGGTGCTCGCCCGGTCGCAGTTCCACCACAGCGCCAACTACCGGTCGCTGGTCGCGCACGGCGTCGCCGTCACGGTCACCGACCCGGCCGAACGCGACCTGGCGTTCACCGCGCTCACGGAGAAGGTCGGCGCCGGCCGGGCCGCCGCGACCCGCCCGCCGAACGCGAAGGAGGCCGCGCAGACCGCCGTCCTGCGACTGGCACTGGACGAGGTGAGCGTGCGGGCGCGTACCGGTGGGGTCAACGAGGAAGAGGACGACCTCGAGCTGCCGCACTGGGCCGGGGTGCTGCCGATGCGTACGGTGGTCGGCCCGGCGCGCCGGGATCAGGGTGTCACCGCTCCCCTGCCCGACTATCTGCGTACGGTCCCGAGCGCGTGGCACGAGGCGCCGACGCTCAAGGGCGAGCACGTGATCCTCGAACGCCTGGACCTGTCCCACGCGCCCGGCCTGTTCGCCGCCGTCGGCGGGGACGACGAGGTGTGGCGCTACCTGCTCAACGACACCCCGCACACGGTCGAGGAGATGGCCCAGCTCGTCGCCGACGCCGAAGACCAGCACGTACGCGGTGCTCGGGTGCCCTGGGTGCAGCGGGACGCGGCCACCGGCGAGATCGTCGGCACCACCTCGTTCTACGGAGTCGACCCGCACAACCGCTCCGTCATCATCGGCATCACCACATTGGGGCGACGGTGGTGGCGTACCGGGATCAACACGGAGTCGAAGCTGCTCCTGCTCCAGCACGCGTTCGACACCCTGGGCTGCGTACGCGTCCAGTGGGAGGCCAACTCGCTCAACACCCGGTCGCACACCGCGATCGAGCGCCTGGGCGCGACCCGGGAAGGCGTCCTGCGGCGGCACAAGAAGCTGTCCGACGGCACGTGGCGGGACACCTTCGTCTTCGGCCTGACGGCCGAGGAGTGGCCGGCGGCACAGTCTTCTTTGCGGGCGCGGCTCCGCCCTAGGCTTACCTGATGCTCGGCGTGACAGATCTGGGGACGTATGTCCTCGGCACGGTGGCGATCATCCTGCTGCCCGGCCCCAACTCGATGTACGTCCTGTCGACGGCGGCCTCGAACGGCGTACGCCGGGGGTATCAGGCCGCCTGCGGCGTGTTCCTCGGCGACACCATCCTCATGATCGCCTCGGCCGCCGGGGTCGCCTCGCTGCTGCGCGCCTTCCCGCCCGTGTTCCTGGCCCTCAAGTACGCCGGCGCGGCGTACTTGGCGTATCTCGGTCTGAAGATGTTGTTCGCTCGGCCGGCTGCCGCCCCCGCCGAGGAAGCTGAGCCTGCGGTAGATCGGCCGTTCCGGCGGGCGTTCACGATCAGCCTGATGAACCCGAAGGCGATCCTCTTCTTCATCTCCTTCTTCATCCAGTTCGTCGACCCCGCGTACGCCCACCCGGCGGTGACCTTCACCGTGCTGGGCGCGATCGTGCAGCTGTTCAGCTTCCTCTACCTGACCGCGCTCATCTTCACCGGCGACCGGCTCGCCGCGGTGTTCCGCCGTCGGCGACGGTTGGCTCGCGCGGGTGCGAGCGCTATCGGGGTGCTGTTCCTGGGCTTCAGCCTGCGCCTCGCCACCGCTTCCCTCTAACCCCTCCCCGTTGATCATGGAGTTGACTGTGGTCTCGACGGCGTGTCGACACCGGAAACTCCATGATCAACGCAGTGGGCGGATGCCACGGTCAGGTGAGGGCGAGGTCGCCTCGGCCGAGGGCGGTGACGATCTCGTTCAGCACCGGCACGTCCGCGCTGACCGGTCGCCGGGCGAAGCGCTGGTGACTGCGATGCCGCCTGACGACGACGAAGTGCACCGCTGCGCGTACCAGTGCTCGATCCGCGGCGCTGGAGCGAGTCGTCTCCGCGACCAGTCGGCGGAGGGTGACCGCGATGCGTTCGGCGAGCGGGAGGTCGTGCGGGGCGCGGACCTGGACCCAGGCCAGGTGACCGTCGAGCTGGCGGAGCAGCACGTCTGATTCGTGGGCGGCGGTGCGGCGCGGGCGGATTCGACGGTCGTCCATTGCTGGGACCCCCAGGCTGATTCGATGGACTACTCAACGTCTCTACGACGGTAACCGAGAGTCACGAAACGGGCAAGACTTGCATGGTGGACGATTTGCGCACGCCGCCGTTTGTCAGGGGTTCGGGGCAGGATGGATGACGTGACCGACGTGCTGGAGCTGTTCGGCCCGGCGACCCGGGAATGGTTCTCGACCGCCTTCGCCGCCCCCACCGCCGCCCAGGCGGGCGCGTGGCAGGCCGTGGCGGCGGGGCGGCATGCCCTGGTCGTGGCACCGACCGGGTCCGGCAAGACGCTCGCGGCGTTCCTGTGGGCGCTGGACCGGCTGGCCCACGAGCCCGTGCCGGCCGAACCCGAGAAGCGCTGCCGGGTCCTCTATGTGAGCCCGCTCAAGGCGCTCGCGGTCGACGTCGAGCGCAACCTGCGGACGCCGCTGACCGGCATCCGGCACGCCGCCGACCGGCTCGGCCTCACCGAGCCCGCGGTGACCGTGGCGATGCGGACCGGCGACACCCCCGCCGACGAGCGGCGAGTGTTCGCCAAGCGCCCGGCCGACATCCTGATCACCACGCCGGAGTCGCTGTTCCTGCTGCTCACCTCGCAGGCACGGGAGGCGCTGCGGGGCATCGAGACGGTGATCCTCGACGAGGTCCACGCGGTCGCGGGGACCAAGCGCGGCGCACACCTGGCGCTGTCGCTGGAGCGGCTGGACGCGCTGCTGGCCAAGCCCGCGCAACGGATCGGGCTGTCGGCCACCGTGCAGCCGACCGAGGTGGCCGCCCGGTTCCTCGGCGGGGCCGCGCCGGTAGAGGTCGTCCAACCGCCGACGGCCAAGACGATCGAGGTCTCGGTCGAGGTGCCGGTCGAGGACATGACCGCGCTCGACGAGGGCCGGGCCGACGACGAGGGGCCCCGGCGCGCCTCCATCTGGCCCGCCGTCGAGGAACGGGTCTACGAGCTGATCAAGGGGCACCGGTCGACGATCGTCTTCACCAACTCCCGGCGAGGCTCGGAGCGGCTGTGCGCCCGGCTGAACGAGCTGGCGGTGGAGGACCTCGATCGCGCGATCCCGATGCCGGCGCAGATCATGGCGCAGGCGGGCGCGGGTTACGGAGCGCCGGGCGTGATCGCCCGCGCCCACCACGGTTCGGTGTCCAAAGAGGAACGAAAGCACATCGAGGAGCAGCTGAAATCGGGGCAGCTGCCCGCCGTCGTCGCCACCTCCAGCCTCGAACTCGGCATCGATATGGGCTCGGTCGACCTCGTGGTGCAGGTCGGCGCGCCGCCCAGCGTCTCGGCCGGCCTCCAGCGGGTCGGCCGCGCCGGGCACCAGGTGGGCGCGATCTCCCGTGGCGTGGTCTTCCCGATGCACCGTGGCGACCTGCTCACCTCGGCCGTGGTCTCGCGGCGGATGGTCGGCGGCACCCTGGAATCGCTCGACTACCTGCACAGCCCGCTCGACGTGCTGGCCCAGCACATCGTGGCGATGACGGCGCTCGACGAGTGGACCGTCGCCGACGCCGCGACCCTCGTCCGGCGGGCCGCACCCTTCGCGGAGCTGCCCGACTCGGCCCTGCACTCGGTGCTCGACATGCTTTCCGGCCGCTACCCGTCGACCGCGTTCGCCGAGCTGCGGCCGCGCATCGTGTGGGATCGGGCCACCGACCGGATCACCGGCCGGCCCGGCAACCAGCGCCTCGCGGTCACCAGCGGCGGCACCATCCCCGATCGAGGGCTGTTCGGCGTCTTCCTCGCCGGCGCCGCGAAACCCGCCCGCGTCGGGGAACTCGACGAGGAGATGGTCTACGAGTCCCGGGTCGGCGACGTCTTCGCCCTCGGCACCAGTTCATGGCGGATCGAGGAGATCACGCCGGATCGCGTACTGGTGTCGCCGGCGCCCGGCCAACCGGCGCGGCTGCCGTTCTGGAAGGGCGATCAGGCCGGGCGACCGGTCGAGCTCGGCAAGGCCATCGGCTCCTACCTGCGTACGCCGTCTGATGTGGAGGGATTGGATCCGGCGGCCCGGGAGAACCTGTCGGCGTACCTGGCGGAGCAGCGTGAGGCCACCCGGCACCTGCCCGACGACCGGACCGTCCTCGTCGAGCGGTTCCGGGACGAACTCGGCGACTGGCGGATCGTGCTGCACTGCGTACTGGGAGCGCCGGTCAACGCGCCGTGGGCGTTGGCCATCGGGCAGCGGCTGTCCGAACGCCTCGGCGTCGACGCCCAGGTCCACGCGGCCGACGACGGCATCGTCATCCGGCTGCCTGAGGGCGCGGAGGAACCGCCGAGCGCGGCCGACCTAGTCTTCGACCCCGACGAGATCTCGATGATCGTGGCCGACGGCGTCGGCGGCTCGGCCCTGTTCGCGTCGCGGTTCCGCGAGTGCGCCGCGCGGTCGCTCCTGCTTCCCCGGCGCGACCCGGGCAAGCGGCAACCGTTGTGGCAGCAGCGTCAGCGGGCCGCCCAGTTGCTCGACGTCGCCCGGGACTTCCCCGACTTCCCGGTCACGCTGGAGGCGGCGCGCGAATGCCTGCGCGACGTCTTCGACCTGCCCGCCCTGACCGACTTGATGCGCTCGGTCGCGGCTCGACGCGTACGCCTCATCGACGTGAGCACGGCCAAGCCGTCACCGTTCGCCCGCTCGCTGCTGTTCGGCTACGTCGGCGCCTTCCTCTACGGCGAGGACGTCCCGCTGGCCGAACGCCGGGCGGCGGCGCTGTCGCTGGACCCGACCCTGCTGGCCGAGCTGCTCGGCCGGGTCGAGCTGCGGGAACTGCTCGACCCCGCCGTCATCGAGGCGGTCGCCCAGCGTCTGCGGTGGGCCGAACGGCCGCTCCGCGACGGCGAGGACGTCGTCGAAGCACTGCGTCAGCTGGGCGAACTGACTCTCGACGAGCTGACCGCGCTCGGGGCGTCGTTCGAGTGGCTGGCCCCGCTCGAACGGACCAACCGGATCGTCCGCGTCCGCGTGGCCGCCCAGGACTGCTACATCCTGGCGGAGGACGCCGGGCGCTATCGCGACGCGCTCGGGGTGGCGCTCCCGCCGGGTCTTCCGGCTGCGTTCACGGCTCCAGTGCCCGATCCGCTCGCCGACCTGATCAGCCGATACGCGCGTACGCACGGGCCGTTCCGAGCCGATGAGTGCGCGGCGCGCTTCGGGCTCGGCGTGGCCGTGGTCGACCACACGCTCCGGCGGCTCGCCGCGACCGGCCGGGTCGTGTCGGGCGAGTTCACCGCCGCGTCGGACGGCGGGCACGTCGAATGGTGCGACGCCGAAGTCCTCCGGATGCTGCGGCGACGGTCGCTGGCCGCACTGCGGAAGGAGATCGAGCCGGTGCCGCCGCGGGTGCTGGGCCGATTCCTCTCCCGCTGGCAGGGCATCGGGCGAAGCCGGAAAGGGCTGGACGGGGTCGCCGACGTCGTCGCGCAGTTGCAAGGCGTACCGGTGCCGGCGTCGGCGCTGGAGCGCCTGATCCTGCCGGCCCGGGTCGATGGCTATCGTCCGTCCGATCTGGACGAGTTGTGCGCCACCGGCGAGGTCGTCTGGTGTGGGGCGGGACCGATTCAAGGCGCCGACGGCTGGATCTCGTTGGCCTTCGCGGATTCCGCTCCTCTGCTGCTGCCACCGGCGCTCGACCAGGAGTGGCCGGCGCTCCACCAGTCCATTCTCGACGCTCTCGGCGGCGGCGCGTTGTTCTTCCGCCAGCTCCCCACGGCCGCCGACGAAAGCGAGGTCGTCGAGGCGCTGTGGGACCTCGTCTGGGGCGGGCTGGTCGGCAACGACACGCTGGCCCCAGTGCGAGCGTTGCTCTCGGGCGGCTCCGGCGCGCACAAGTCCCGGCCCGCCCCCGGACGTTCGCGCTATCAGCGCAGTGGGCGCGTCTCGCTGAGCACACTGCGGCAAGGCCCGCCGACCGTGGCTGGGCGCTGGCACCTGGTCGTCGACCGCGACCTCGACCCCACCCGGCGGGCAGCCGCGCTGGCCGACTCGCTGCTGGAGCGGCACGGCGTCGTCACCCGCGGAGCGGTAGCGGCCGAGGGTCAGCCCGGTGGCTTCGCGGCCGTCTACCCCGTCCTGTCCGGGCTGGAAGAACGCGGTGCGGCCCGCCGGGGCTACTTCGTCGAAGGGTTGGGTGCGGCGCAGTTCGCCCTGCCCGGCGCGGTTGACCGGCTCCGGTCGTACGCCGACCGCACCTTCCCAGCCGAAGTGCTCGCGGCGACCGACCCGGCCAACCCGTACGGCGCGGCGCTGGACTGGCCCCCGGCCGACGGCGGGCACCGACCCGGTCGTAAGGCGGGCGCACTCGTCGTCCTCGCCGACGGCGAACTCGCCCTCTACGTCGAGCGCGGCGGGCGTACGCTGCTCACCTTCTCGGCGGAGCGACCCGTGCTCACGGCGGCGACGAAGGCGCTGGCCGAAGCCGTCCGAGGTGGGGCACTCGGCAGCCTCAGCGTCGAACGGGCCGACGGCGAGGCGGTGCACGACAGCGTACTGGGCGAGGCGTTGGCCGCGGCCGGATTCACCGTGACGCCACGGGGACTGCGGCTTCGCGCCTGACCCCGTCCCCGATGGGCCGGAGCTGGGCCTCCGTCGGCGGACTCGGCTTCCCGGTCGGCGAGGGCCTCCGTCGGCGGGTGAGGCGCAGTGATCTTGGCGAGTTTCGGCTGCTATGGCGACATTTTCTCGCCTAGATCAACTTATCCTCATGGTGTCCGCTACCCCCTACGGGCGAGCAGCCGGACCGTCGGGCAGCAGACCGTGCGAGGCAGCCTTCTCTGGCATAGTCCTCGGGCATGAGCGCCCCCACGGCAGTCACCGAGACGACCCCGAAGGCCGGGCCGCGCGACAACTACGTGGACTTCCTCCGGGCGGCCAGCCTGATCGTCGTGGTGCTGTGGCATTGGGCCTTCACCATTCTGACCTGGGAGTCGAACGGTCCTCAGGCCGGCCCGCACGCGACCAGCCCACTCGGGTTCACGCACGGTTTCTGGCTGGCCACCTGGCTGTTCCAGGTCATGCCGTTGTTCTTCTACGTCGGCGGGTACGTCCATCTCCGTTCCTGGGAACGGGCGCGGCTCAGTGGCGTACAAATTGGAGATTTTGTTCTCCGGCGCATCCGCAAGCTGGCCGTGCCGGCCGTGGTGGTGATGCTGGTCTGGATCGCGGTGGGCTCGGCCATCGGCGGGTATTTCAAGCTGGAGGGGATCGGCCGCGCGGTCCGGCTCATCATCAGTCCGCTGTGGTTTCTCGCGATCTACCTGATGCTGATCGTGCTGCTGCCGGTGTCGCTCTGGCTGCACCGCCGCTATGGCAGCCTCGTGCTGGTCTGGCTGGGCGGCGCGGCGATGATGATTGACGTCGTCCGATTCAACTATCACCTCGAGGCGGCGGGCTGGGCCAACATGATGCTCGTCTGGGGCCTCGCCCACCAGGCGGGATTCTTCTACCAGAAGGTGGTCGACGCGCCGCGGCGCGCGGACTGGACGCTGCTCTGGGCCGGCCTGTTCGGGCTGGTCGGACTCGTCGGCTCCGGCCTCTACCCGGGCTCGATGGTCGGCGTGCCGGGCGAGCGCTTCTCCAACATGGCCCCGCCGACCTTCGTCATCGTCGCCCTGCTGCTGTTCCAGATCGGCGTGGTGGAGCTGCTCCGGCCCACCATGCAGCGCGTCCTGCTCCGGCCACGATGGGGCAAGGCGAACGACCTCATCAACCGCTTCTCACTGCCGCTCTATCTGGTCCACACCACCGGGCTCGCGATATTCCTTTTCCTCGCTTGGTTGCTGTTCGGTTACGAGTTCACGGACCGCACCGACGACCTCACCATCGATCTCCAATGGTGGCTGACCAGGCCACTCGCCGTCGTGGGCCCGCTGATCTGCACGCTTCCGGTGATCGTCCTCTTCAGCAGGATAGGGGTACGCCGAGAGCAGGGCGAGTGACGGAACGCGGTCGCACGGTAACTTCGAGACATGCCCGGTTATGACTGGATCTCGCTGACGACCGACTACGGCCTTTCCGACGGTTTCGTCGCCGCCTGCCACGGTGTCCTCGCCCGGACCTCCCCGGCCGCCCGCGTCATCGACATCTCCCACCTCGTACCGCCGGGTGACGTGGCCCGGGGCGCCGCCGTCCTCGCCCAGACGGTCACGCACCTGCCCCGCGCCGTCCACGTCGCCGTCGTCGATCCCGGCGTCGGCACCGAACGCCGGCCCATCGCCCTCATCACGCCCGGCGGGATCCTCGTCGGACCGGACAACGGACTGCTGCTCTGGGCCGCGCGCGAACTCGGCGGGATCGTCGGCGGCGTACACCTGACGAACGAGAAGTGGTTCGCCGGACGAGTCTCGCGTACGTTCCACGGCCGAGACGTCTTCGCCCCGGTCGCCGGGCGGATCGCCGCAGGCGCCTCACTGATGGACGCCGGACCCGAAATCGACCCGGCGAGCCTCACCATCCTCCCCGACCCGGTGGTCGCGATCGGCGACGGCTGGCTGGAATCCGAAGTACTCACGATCGACCGATTCGGCAACGTACAGCTCGCCGCCGACGGGTCGCTGCTGGCCGGGCTGCCCGGCCAGATCGTGGTCGGCGGCTGCCGGGCGATCAACGGCGCGACCTTCGCCGACGCGCCCCAAGGCGGAATGGTCGTGTTCCCCGACTCCGCCGAACGACTCGCGGTCGCGGTGAACGGCGGCCGGGCGGCAGTGGTCCTAGGAGTCACGGCCGGCGACGTCCTCCGCATCACCACCGACTAGCTCTCGCTCGCCCCTTGCCGCCGCTCGCCCGCTCGCCCGCCCGCTCCGCCGCCCTGACCCCGCGATCATGAACTTTCGGTCTTGATCAACCGGCGTGTCGTGTCCGGCCGACCTTGATCGTTCCCTCAAGTCAATGATCATTTCGCGTTGGCGTCGACCACGGGCGCGCGAAGTTGATCAGGGGACTGGGGAGTTGATCAGGGAGCCTGGGACGCGACACGCCGACCGATCAAGACCGAAAGTTCATGATCGCGCGGAAAGGCAGGGGGCCAGCGAGGTGGCCGAGGAAGGGGCGGAGTAGCGAAACGGCGCGCCGGCCACGAGGGGCGGGCGCGCCGTTCGGCGTGCGAAAACGCAGATCAGCCGGCGGTGCGCTCGAGCGTACGCCCGGGGCGCCGGTTGCGGGTCGCCATAAGAGTCGTCCGCAGCGGCGAATCGTGGCGTACGGTCACCGAAACCTGGCCGTCCGTGATCTTGGTATCCGGCGTCGTGACCTTGCGCGTACCCGGGATGACCTTGCGAGCCGAGCCCGCCGCGGCAGCCGCGGCCACCGGGGTCTCGACAGCACGGCCGGTCTCCAGGCCTTCGAGCTGTTCGGCGAGGGCGAGCGTGTCGCTCACCTCGCGAAGTACCTCGGACAGCTGTGCGCCCAGGGCATCGCAGATCGACGAGAGTAACTCCGACGACGCTTCCTTCTGGCCACGCTCAATCTCCGAGAGATAGCCGAGGCTGACGTTGGCGGCGGTGGAGACCTCTCGTAGGGTCCTGTGCTGGCGCTGGCGGCGCCCGCGCAGTGCATCGCCGATGACGCGTCGCAACAGCACCATGACACACCCCCTAGCGGATCTATCCGGCAGATAGTGCTTGCCGCCGGTTGTCACCGACGGCTGATAACGACCCTACCCCTTGTCGAGACCCTCAGCCAGCAGCGCGAGCGCCGCTGAGACAGCCTGTGCCCGGATCGTGGCACGATCGCCGTCGAACCGCAGTCCCCGAACCTCGCGGTGGCCCTCCGGGCCGGCCACGCCGACGAAGACTGTTCCGACGCTCACACCGTCCTGCGGATCGGGACCGGCCACCCCCGTGGTACCCACTCCCCAGTCGGCGCCGCAGGTCACGGCGGCTCCACGGGCGAGCTGGGCGGCCACCTCGGGGTCCACCGGCCCGTTCGCGGCCAGCAGATCGGCGTCGACGCCGGCCAGCTTGGCCTTGAGGTCCGTCGCATACACGACGAGACCGCCACGGAACGTGCGAGAGACTCCAGGAACCTCGACCAAGGTCGCGGCGAGCAGGCCGCCTGTCAGCGACTCGGCCACTGCGATCGTCTGGCCGCGCTTGATCAAAACGTCGACCACCTCGCGCACATTCCCCGGTTCGGCGCTCATGGAACCTCCGACGTCTGACTCGCCAACCAGGCCTCGTGATCAGCGAGAACTTTCGCCCACAGCGTATTCGGGTTGATTGCGTCCAAACGAATGCCAAACCGGGCAACTTCCGCGAGCCACTCGGCCTGTCCAGACACCTCGCGTACGCTCTTGCCCCCGGCCGCGTGCCGGATCACCTGACACCCGCGCAGAATGTCCACGCCCTCGGCATCGCGTCGCTGGATCGTCAGAACCCGGGTGAAGCCCGATTCCGGCGACGTCGACAGGTACGCGTGATTGGCGGCGAACGTCTGCACGCCGTCGGCGACGGGGCCGAAGTCCATCCCGGCGAACGAAGCGTCTGCGGCATGGGCGAAGTGCCAGCCGCCTTCGACGACCTTCGACGGTTCCAGGGCGTACTCGAACGGGCCCTGGCGGTAGATCCCGGGACGCACCGGCAACGGTTCGTAGAGGGCGTCGCCGAGCCCGGCGTCGACGAACCACACGCCGTCAGGGCACTCCGGCGAGGGGAGCCCGGAGACGGTCAGCGCCAGATGGTTGCCCGTCGCCCCGACCGGCTCCGGGGCAGTGTGCACTCCGCCGACATGCCAGGTCACGGCGTACCCGAGCTGGGTGAGCAGGGTCGCGAAGGCACCGTTGAGCTGGTAGCAGTAGCCGCCACGGCCACGGGTCATCCAGCCGAGCGACTCGGCCGGATCGATCCCCGGCGGCTGCCCGCGATAGATCTCGATGTTCTCGTACGGAACCCGCTCCACATGGGCGCGATGCAAGGCGAACAGGTCGGCGACGCTCGGCTCGGTCGGGCGTACGCCCAGCCGGTCCAGATAGGCCTCGAACATCGGATCTCCCCTCGCGGGGTCAGACCCGTTTCGCCGCCCGCATCCGCAACGCGGTCACGGCGTAATCGACCCCCGTGACGACGGTAACGATCAAGGCCGCTCCCATCAACCACGGTCCCACCCCGCTCAACGGTGCGGGGAACGGCCACAGGTACCAGGTGATGGCGGCGATCTGCAGAACCGTCTTCAGCTTGCCGCCCCGGCTGGCGGCGATGACGCCGTAGCGGATGACCCAGAACCGCAGCGCGGTCACGCCCCATTCGCGTACCAGGATGAGCAACGTGACCCACCACGGGAGCACGCCGTAGGCCGAGAGCAGGACCAGCGCGGATCCGGTCAGGGCCTTGTCCGCGATCGGATCGGCGACCTTGCCGAACGAGGTGATCAGGCCGAACCGGCGGGCGATCCAGCCATCGACGAAATCGGTGAGCGACGCGACGCCGAAGGTGATCGCGGCCGCGATCCGCCAGCTGGAGTCGGTCATCTCCGACACGATCGTCAGGGCGACGAAGACCGGGACCAGCACGATGCGCAGCGCGGTCAGCACGTTGGCCGCGTTGAGGACCGGAACCTTCCGCACTCGCTCCTGCACAGCCGACACGTTAGTGGCCCCGAGAGCTCGGCGTCCGGCGCGCGTCGATCATCGCCACCGGCGTGGCGACCAGGTCGACGCCGTCAGCGGAGACCACACGGGCCTGGACCAGGTCGCCGGGCTGAAGCGCGGCCAGATCGACGCCGTCGTCGCCGCTGACCAGGGTGGTCGAACCGTCGACCTCGGGAGCCTGATGCTCGGCGCGGCCCTCGATCTCGTCGTCGCCGACCGAGTCGATCAGCACCTCGACGAGAGTGCCGACGCGCTCCTCGGCCCGCTGGGCGCACAGTTCCTCGGCCAGCGAGAGGATCTTGTCGTAACGCCGCTGGACGGTCCGCGGCGTGACCTTGCGGTCGAATCCGGCCGCCTCGGTGCCGTCCTCGTCGGAGTAGTCGAAGACACCGATCGCGTCCAGCCGCGCCTCGGTCAGGAAGCGCTCCAGTTCACGTACGTCAGCCGGGGTCTCCCCCGGGAAGCCCACGATGAAGTTGGAGCGCGCGCCCGCGTGCGGAGCCAGTGCGCGAGCCGACGCGAGCAGCTCCAGGAACCGGTCGGTCGAGCCGAACCGCCGCATCCGCCGCAGCACCGGCTCCGAGGAGTGCTGGAACGACAGATCGAAGTACGCCGCCACGCCCGGCGTCGTCGCGATCGTCTCCACCAGGCCCGGCCGAGTCTCGGCGGGTTGCAGGTAGCTGGCCCGGACCCGGACGATCCCGTCGATCGCGGCCAGCTGCGGCAGCAGCTTCTCCAGCGCGCGGGGATCGCCGAGATCCTTGCCGTAGGACGTCGAGTTCTCGCTGACCAGGACCAGTTCGCGGACGCCCGTCCCGGCCAGCCACTCCGCCTCGGCGAGCAGCTCGTCCGGCGTACGCGAGACGAACGCCCCGCGGAAGGCCGGGATGGCGCAGAAGGAGCACCGGCGGTCGCAGCCGCTGGCGAGTTTGAGGGAGGCGACCGGCATGCTGTCGAGCCGGTGGCGCAACACCGGCCGCAGGTGGGCCGGAGTCGCCGCGTCGACGGTGGTCGCCGCGTGGCCAGGGATGATCACGTCGGCCGACCGTCGCTTCACCGGCGTCACCGGCAGCAGTTCGCGCCGGTCGCGCGGGGTATGCGCGGTGAGCTGCTCGCCGTGCCGGACTTTGTCCAGGACGGCGGCGATGCTCGGGTAGTCGTCGAAGCCGAGCACGGCGTCGGCCTCGGGCAGGCTCTCGGCCAGCTCCTTGCCGTAGCGCTCGGCCATGCAGCCGGCCGCGACGACCTTGGCGCCGGTCTGCGCCGCGGCGAGCAGGGTGTCGATCGAGTCTCGCTTCGCCTTCTCCACGAAGCCGCAGGTGTTGACGAGCACCACGTCGGCACCCTCACCGTCGGTCGTCACCTGCCAGCCGTCGTTGGCCAGCCGGGCGGCGAGCTCCTCGGAGTCGACCTCGTTACGGGCGCAGCCCAACGTGAGCAGGGCCACACGGGGCTGGGAAGTGGTGGAAGGCGGCACCCGACAAGACTACCGGGGACCTGCGACACACCCCGTTCTCGTGTCCGCATAGTTGCAGATCACGGTTACGCAGGCGATCTTGGGCACGTTTGGCATGCGTAACCGTGATCTGCCGGCTATCGGGACTGGGCGGCCCGTCGCTCGGCCAGGAGCAGCGCCGCGACCACCACGACGAGCGCGGCCAGCTGGGCGACGGCGTTCAGCCACAGTCCCAGCGGCACGGTCAGGAGCGCACCGATTCCGGCGAAGAACCGGAACCAGGGCGTACCGATCCGCAGGATGCGCCGGAAGAGCGCGTCACCCAGCAGGAAGACGGCCACGCCCCCGCTCAGCACGAGCGCCTGCGCCACCGAGATGTGGTCGGTGGCGTGCCCGATCGCTTTCTTCACCCCGGCCGCCAGCCCGATGACGCCCAGCAGCAGCGGCACGTGCGCCCAGCCGAAGGCGTGCAGCGCGGCCCGGCCGCGCCGGGCGACCGGCGTACGGTCCAGCGCCTCCTCCGCCGCGGAGTCGTCCCCGCCGAAGTAGACCCACCACAACAGGAACGACAACACCAGTCCGAGGAACGCGACGAAGATCAGGGTCGCCGTCAGCTCCAGGCCGCCGGCGCCGACGCCGATGGCGACGATCGACTCGCCCAGCGCGATGATCACGATGAGCCCGTGCCGCTCGACGAAATGCGCCGAACTGATGTTCCACTCCGTCAGCCGGTGCAGGTACGGAGACGCGGTCATCACCAGCGCGGCCGCGATCCAGAGCACAGCCCGCCACGGGTCGGGCACGAACCCGCCCACCAGCACGAGCGAGGCGCTGACCAGGTTCAGCGGGGCGAGCAGGCGCATCGCCGCCGGGGCGACCCGCAACAGCAGTCCGCTGTGGATCGCGTTGACGAGGAAGTAGCCGACGCCGAAGGCCCAGCCGGCCGCGCCGAACGCGTCCGGCAGCGCCAGCGCGATCAGCAGGAAACCCGCCATCCCGAGCAGGAGGAGCCCCCGGCGTACCGGGTCGGTGGGGGCGGCGGTGTTCGTCATCCAGGCGAACCCGTCGTACATCCACCAAATGATCAACAGCAGCAGGAGCACCTGGAGGGTGGTGCCGACGGTGAGATCGTGTGCCAGCACGGCGGTGAGCTGGGTGATGGTGAAGACGAAGACGAGGTCGAAGAAGAGTTCCAGGGTGGAGACGCGGACGACCGATTCACGGCCGGCCGGTACCTCAGGTGCTGTCACGGCGTCACGGTAACCGGTCGGTGACACGGGGGCGATCAGGTTTGCGCCGGCCGCCAAGTCGATCATTGACTCCGGGAGTTGATCAGCCCGCTCGGGACACGACACGCCGGTTGATCACGACCGTTAGTTCATGATCGCGCAGATAACCCCCGGGAATGATCGCGCAGATAACCCCCGGGAATGATCGCGCAGATAACCCCGGGAGGGGGGCGTCAAGCGTCGGCGCCGAGGGATTCGAGGACCTCGGGGAGTTCGTCGGGCTTGATGAGCACCTCGCGCGCCTTGGATCCCTCGGACGGCCCGACGATGCCGCGGGTCTCCATGAGGTCCATCAGCCGGCCGGCCTTGGCGAACCCGACGCGCAGTTTGCGCTGGAGCATGCTGGTCGAGCCGAGCTGGGAGGCGACGACCAGTTCGATCGCCTGCAACAGCAGTTGCAGGTCTTCGCCGATCTCCTCTTCCGCCTTCTTCTTGTTGTCGACCGGCGGCGGCGCGGTGACGTCCGAGCGGAACTGCGGTTCACGCTGCCGCTTGCAGAACTCGACGACATCGACGATCTCCTTCTCGTCGACCCACGCGCCCTGGATCCGGATCGGCTTCGAGGCGCCCATCGGCAGGAAGAGTCCGTCGCCCCGGCCGATCAGCTTCTCCGCGCCGGGCTGGTCCAGGATGACCCGGGAGTCGGCGAGCGAGCTGGTGGCGAAGGCGAGCCGGGACGGGACGTTGGCCTTGATCAGGCCGGTGACCACGTCGACGCTCGGGCGCTGGGTCGCCAGCACCAGGTGGATGCCGGCCGCGCGGGCCAGCTGCGTGATGCGTACGACGGAGTCTTCGACGTCGCGCGGGGCCACCATCATCAGGTCGGCCAGCTCGTCCACGATCACCAGCAGGTACGGGTAGGGCTCGATGACCCGTTCCGACCCCGGCGGGGGCTTGACCTGACCGGCCCGCACCTTGCGGTTGTACTCGTCGATGTGGCGTACGCCAGCCGCGGCGAGGTCGTCGTAGCGCATGTCCATCTCGCGAACGACCCAGTCGAGGGCGTCGGCGGCCTTCTTCGGATTGGTCACGATCGGCGTCACGAGGTGCGGAATCCCCTCGTACGCCGTCAGCTCCACCCGCTTCGGGTCGACCAGCAACAGCCGCACCTGGTCCGGAGTGGACCGGGCGAGGATCGAGACCAGCAGCGAGTTGAGGCAGCTGGACTTGCCGGCACCGGTCGCGCCCGCGATGAGGATGTGCGGCATCTTGGCCAGGTTGGCCACGACGTAGCCGCCTTCGATGTCCTTGCCGAGGCCGACGACCATCGGGTGGGTCTCCTGCTCGGCGACCCGGGACCGCAGCACGTCCCCGAGGGCCACGTCCTCCCGGTCGCTGTTGGGGACCTCGATGCCGATGGCGCTCTTGCCCGGGATCGGGCTGATGATCCGCACGTCCTGCGACTTCACGGCGTACGCGATGTTGCGGGACAGCTGGGTGACCCGTTCGACCTTGACCCCCCGGCCGAGTTCGACCTCGTAGCGGGTGACCGTCGGACCCCGGTTGAATCCGGTGACCGCGGCGTCCACGTCGAACTGCTCGAAGACGTGCCGCAGGGCCTCGATGACGTCGTCGTTGGCCTTCGACCGGGCGCGCGGCGCGGCTCCGTGGCCGAGCAAGGTCATCGGCGGCAGCACGTAGTCGCCGCCCAGTCCGGGCATCGCGAGCTGCTCCAGCTTGACCGCCTTCGGCGGCGGCGCGGTGTGCGCCGGGGGCTCCAGCTGCTTGCGCTCCTTCTTCCGCGAACGCGGAAGGACGATGGTCTCCTGCAGGTCCTCGATGACCTCGCCGTCGATGTCGCCCGGCCCGAACGGGTCCGGCAGCGGCTTGCGGCGGCGCGGCGGCAGCGTCGGGCGCTCGTCGAGGTCGGGCCCGAACTCGTCCTCGTCCTCGGTGGATCCCCGGCCGCCGAACAGCCGGTCGCTCAGCGCGGCGAGTCGTTCCGGCACCTTGTTGAGCGGCGTCGCGGTGACCACCAGGATGCCGAAGACCAAGAGCACCAGCAGTCCGGGCACCGCGACCCAGCCGCTGACCGCGTCCCGGAGCAGGCCGCCGGTGACCGCGCCGATGATGCCGCCGGCGGAGTCTCGCCCGATCTGGTCGGCCGGCGACTGGCTGATGTCGAACAGGCCGGTCAGCGCCAGCAGCAGGCTGCCCCAGCCCACGAGCCCGCTGCCCTGCCGATCCTCCGCCGACGCGTGCCGCATCATCCGGATCGAGGTGAAGCCCAGCAGCAACGGCAGTCCATTGGCGACGGAACCGAAGAAGAACCGCACCTTGTCCGCGATCCACGCGCCGACCGGCCCGCCCGCGTCGAACCACAACGCCACCACGAGCAGCAGCGCGGTCACCAGGCCGAGCAGGCCCAGACCGTCGCGCCGATGCTCCGTCTCCAGCTCACGCGCCGTCGCCGCCTGCCGCCCCACCGCCCGCGCGGCCCAGCCGGTGGCGCCCGCCAGGCCGAAGAACAGCCCGCCGGACACCTTGCCCAGCACATCCAGCGGCCCCGGGAAACTCCGGTTCCGCCGGCGTGCGGTCGTTCTAGCAGGGGTACGCCGAGAGGTGCGGGACGCGGGGGTACGTGCCACCGCAGTGGACGCCTTCGGCGGGTTCACGCGGCGGCTCGGAGTCGGGGTGGTACGGCGCGCCATGCTTGACAGCGTAGAGGAGATCATCAACGAGGTACGGCATTCGCGAAAGCGTGTCACGCCGGGGGTCTCGTTGTGGCACTACGCCTCCGGCGCTAGACCTCCAGCACTGACGGCACGATCATCGGCCGCCGCCGGTACGCCTCGTTCACCCACTTGCCCACCACTCGGCGTACGAGCTGCTGGAGCTGGTGGGGGTCGGTGATGTTGTCGGCGGCGGCCCGGTCGAGCGCCTGCGTGATGAGCGGCAGGACCGGGTCGAACGCAGTGGGGTCCTCGGAGAAGCCCTTCTGCGAGATCGTCGGGCCGCCGACCACCTTGCCGGTGACCGAGTCGACCACCACGGTGACCGCGATGAATCCGCCGTCGCCCAGGATGCGGCGCTCGGTGAGCAGGCTCTCACCGACATCGCCGATGGCCAGACCGTCCACGTAGACGTAGCGGCTCTTGACGTGGCCGACCAGCTCGGCCCGGCCGTCGACCAGGTCCACGACGTCGCCGTCCTCGCAGAGGACGATGCGGTCGGGCGCGACGCCGCTCTCGACGCCGAGCCGGGCGTGCGCGCGCAGGTGGCGCCACTCGCCGTGGACCGGCATGAGGTTGCTGGGCTTGACCACGTTCAGCAGGTAGAGCAGCTCGCCGGCCGGCGAGTGGCCGGAGACGTGCACTTTGGCGACGTCCTTGTGGACGACGGTGGCGCCCTGCCGGGCGAGCTGGTTGATCACCCGGTAGACGCTGGTCTCGTTGCCCGGCACCAGCGAGCTGGCGAGCACCACCGTGTCGCCCGAGGCGATGGTGATGTGCCGGTGGTCGCCGGTGGCCATGCGGCCCAGGGCGCTCATCGGCTCGCCCTGGGAGCCGGTGGACATGAGCACGATCTGCTCGGGCGGCAGCGTGGTCGCCTCGTCGATGCCGATCATCAGGCCCGGCGAGAGGTGCAGCAGGCCCAGGTCGCGGGCGATGCCCATGTTGCGGACCATCGAGCGGCCGATGAAGGCGACCTTGCGGCCGTGCTCCTCGGCGGCGTCGAGGACCTGCTGGACGCGGTGCACGTGGGAGGCGAACGACGCCACGATGATGCGGCCGGTGGCCTTGGCGAAGATCGAGCTGATCACCGGCCCGATCTGCCGCTCCGAGGTCACGAAGCCGGGGATCTCGGCGTTGGTGGAGTCCGAGAGCAGCAGGTCGACGCCCTCCGAGCCGAGCCGGGCGAACCCGGCCAGGTCGGTGATCCGGCCGTCGAGCGGCAGCTGGTCCATCTTGAAGTCGCCGGTGTGCAGCACCAGGCCGGCCGGCGTCCGGATGGCGACCGCCATGGCGTCCGGGATGGAGTGGTTGACCGCGAAGAACTCCGCCTCGAACGGGCCGAGCTGCTCCCGCTGTCCCTCCACGACGGTGAGCGAGTACGGCGTGATCCGGCGCTCGGCGAGCTTCGCCTCGACCAGGGCGAGGGTGAAACGGGAGCCCACGAGGGGGATGTCGGGCTTGTGCGCCAGCAGATAGGGCACCGCTCCGATGTGGTCCTCGTGGCCGTGCGTGAGGACGATCGCCTGCACGTCGTCCAGCCGGTCCAGGATGGGCTCGAAGTCGGGCAGGATCAGGTCGACGCCGGGCTGCTCGGTGTCCGGGAAGAGCACCCCGCAGTCGACGACGAGCAGCTTGCCGTCGAACTCGAAGACGGTCATGTTGCGCCCGATCGCGCCGAGCCCACCCAACGGGATGACACGGAGGCCGCCTTCCGGCAGCGGTGGTGGTGCGGGCAACTCCACGTGCGCTTCGGTCACTTCACAACTCCTGTGGTCCATGGGCGGCCGCGTGCTGCGCAGCCGCGTTTCGCGAGTCAGAGAGGCAGGCCGGCCGCGTCGCAGTCGGCCCGCAGCTGGGCGAGCTCAGCCTCGGTGGCGTCGACCAGCGGCGGGCGCATCGGCCCGGCGGGCAGGCCCTTCGCGTTCATCGCGGCCTTGACGAGGATCGCGCCCTGGGTCCGGAAGATCCCGGTGAACAGCGGCAGCAGCTGCCGGTGCAGCCGCACCGCCTCCGCCGTGTCCCCATCGTGGTACGCCGAGATGAGGCGGGTCGCCACCGCCCCGGTGAGATGCGTGGACGTGCCGACGAGACCGGTCGCGCCGATCGACAACAGCGGCAGCGTCAACGCGTCGTCGCCGCTGTAGTACGCGAGGTCGGTGTCCCGCAGCACCCAGGAGCTGGCGGTCAGGTCGCCCTTGGCGTCCTTGACCGCGACGATCCGGTCGTGCTCGGCGAGTCGCAGGAACGTGTCGGTCGCGATCGGGACACCGCTGCGGCCGGGGATGTCGTAGAGCATCATCGGCAGCCCGGTGGCGTCGGCGACCGTGCGGAAATGGGCGAGCAGCCCGGCCTGCGGCGGCTTGTTGTAGTACGGCGTGACGACGAGCAGGCCGTGCGCGCCCGCCTTCTCGGCGGACCGGGCCAGCTCGACGGTGTGGTGGGTGTTGAACGTGCCGACTCCGGCGACGACCTGGGCCCGATCGCCGACCGCCTCGACGACGGCGCGCAGGATCGTCTCCTTCTCCGCGTCGGAGGTGGTCGGGCTCTCCCCGGTGGTCCCGTTGATCACGAGCGCGTCGTTGTGCTGCTCGTCCACCAGGTACGCGGCCAGCCGGGCGGCGCCGTCCACGTCGAGCGAGCCGTCCGCCCGGAACGGGGTCACCATGGCGGTGAGCAGGCGGCCGAACGGCCGCCGTGAGTCGCGCGTCATACTTGCCAACTTATCGTCAACTGCGGTCCGGGGTGAACTGGCTGAGCAGGCTGGTCAGCCCTGCCAGAGGTACTCGCTCGCGGCGATCTCGCTGCCGTCGCTCAACGTCGTGATCTTGAAGTCGTTGAACACGTTCGGCGCGACCCGCTGCAGCTGGCGAAGGCACTCGACGGCCAGCTCACGAATCTCGACGTCAGCGTGCTCGGTGGCCCGCATGGCGACGAAGTGACGCCAGGCCCGGTAGTTGCCGGTGACCACGATGCGAGTCTCGGTCGCGTTCGGCAGGATGGCGCGGGCCGCCTGCCGGGCCTGCTTGCGCCGCAGGGTGGCGTTCGGGACGTCGGCGAACTTGGCTTCCAAGCCCTCCAGCAGCTCGTTGTACGCCCGGACGGCGGCCTCGCTCGCCTCGACGAACTTCTTGTTCAGCTCGGGGTCGGAGGCGATGGCCTCCGGGGCCACCATGGCCGCCTCGCGCTCGGGGACGTAGCGCTGGGAGAGCTGCGAGTACGAGAAGTGACGGTGGCGGATCAGCTCGTGGGTGAACGAGCGCGACACGCCGGTGAAGTAGAAGCTCACCGTGCCGTGCTCGAGCACCGAGAGGTGACCGACCTCCAGGATGTGGCGGAGATAGCCCTCGTTCGTGGCGGTGGCGGGGTTCGGCTTGCTCCAGGATTGGTAGCAGGCGCGGCCGGCGAACTCCGCGAGCGCCTGCCCGCCGTCGGCGTCGGTCGACCACGGAACGTCGTCCGGGGCCTCGAATTGCGTCCATGCGATCAACTTGACCTGGGGCTGCACGATCTCCGTCACACCCGACACTCTAGACCCACCCCCTGAGGCCGCCTTCTCTGACATCACGAAGACACTTGCGTGACGTCACGCGTGATGTCATAGTGAAGTCATGGAGCTGTCGCCGTACCTCGAAAACCTTCAGCGGGATCTGACCGCCGCCGCCGCGCCCGGTGGCGACGACATCACCCGCGCCGCCGGACTGCTCGCCGGTTCCCTGGAAGCGTCCGCCCGGCTCTGCCTCATGGAGGCGCTGTCCGACGCCGCGGCCGAGATCACCAGCAAGCTGAGCAACGCCAGCGTCGAGGTACGCCTGCGCGGACGCGACGCCGACCTGGTGGTCACCGAGGCCCTCCCCGAACCGGAGGCGCAGCCAGCCGCCGCCGCGGCCCCGCCGCCGACCGAGGGCGAGCAGGCCCGGATCACGCTCCGGCTGCCCGAGCAGCTCAAGGAGACGATCGAACGCGCCGCCGCCGCCGAGGGTGTCTCAGTGAACGCCTGGCTGGTCCGGGCGCTCTGGGGAGCCACCCAGCCGGCTCCGCCCGGACCGGGATTCCGCCCCGGCCCCGGCTTCCCGCCCGGCCCCGGCCCGGGTTTCCAGCCCGGACGCCGCATCACCGGCTACGCCCAGTCCTGATCTTCGCTCACGCCACCCCTCGCTTCACCCTTGAAGGGATTGATCATCATGTACGAGTTCCCGATCACCGGCCCGCTGTCCGCCGACGTACGCGTCAGCGCCGGACGGGTCGAGATCACCGCTCAGCCCGGCCTGACCACCGCCACCGTCGCCGTCGAGCCGCTCGACGGGTCGGACCTCTCCCGGGAGGCCGCCGCGCAGACGACGGTCGAAATGCACGGCACGAACCTGATCGTGAAGGCCCCGGAGCACAAAGGCTGGCTGAAGATGCGCAACCCGCGCCTGGCCGTCTCGATCCGGATCCCGGCCGACAGCACGCTCGACCTGCGTACGGCGTCGGCCGACGCGACCTGCTCCGGGGCGTACCGGCAGGTCTCGGTGCACAGCGCTTCCGGTGACGTCTTCGTCGAGGACGTGACCGGCGACTTCGCCATCACCACGGCCAGCGGCGACGTCCGCGCCATGCACGTCGGCGGCGAGTTCAAGGCGAACTCCGCCAGCGGCGACATCAGCGCCGACACCGTCGACGGCTCCGCCGACCTGCACTCGGCCTCCGGCGACGTCGAACTCGGCACGCTCAGCGGCGGCGTTCGCGCCACGACTGCGTCCGGCGACTTCGCACTGCGTACGCTGCGCAACGGCGTCGCCAAGGTCAACTCGGCCAGCGGCGACATCGCCATCGGCGTCGTCCCGGGCATCGGCGTCTGGATGGAGCTGACCTCGATGTCCGGCCGCGCCCGCAGCGACCTCCAGCCGTCCGGCGCCCCGGCGAGCGGGCAGCCCGACGTCGCCCTGCACCTGCGCTCGATGAGCGGCGACATCGTGGTCAGCCGCGCGGCCGGCTGACCTGGTCGGCTCCCGGTCAGCCGCTCGTCAGCCCCGGAGAAACGCTTCAGCCCTCACCGCGTACGGCGGGTGAGGGCTGGTGGCGTCAGAGTGTCAGCGGTACTGCGAGGTCAGACGTAGAGCCAGGTGAACGGGGCCCACGGCAGATTGCGCAGGATCGTGAAGACGGCCCAGATCCCGAGGAACCACGCGACCGTCTTCGGCCCGACCCGCAACTGCGGCAGCTGCTTGTTGAACACCTTCTTGCCCGCCCAAGCCACGTACGCATAGAGCAGGAACGGCACGGCGAAGACGAACAGCAGGTGGTGGCGGGCAGCGGCGGAGAGGTCGCCGTGCATGAGATACCAGGCGGCCCGCGTGCCACCGCATCCCGGGCAGTCGAACCCGGTGGTCAGCTTGAGCAGGCAGGATGGCGGATCACCGGCGGCCGCGTCGGTCGGGTTGGTGAGCTGGGTGTAGCCGAGCGCACCGGCGATGCAGACCAACGCGGCGGCAGGACCGGCCCAGACCGGCAACGCGGCGCTGCGCCGCATGAACCAGGCGGTGACCCGGTCGGGCGTGGCAACCCCGATGTGGCTGGGGGGTACGGACTCCACCTGCGTCATGTGGTTGACGGTACACCGTTGAGGAAAGGCGCGAGATCCCCTCGCCCGGCCCGATCCACGCCGCTCAGACCAAGCCAACCGGCCAGTCGTTCGAGTTCGGCGCGCAGGGCGCGGGCGGTCGGCTCCGGGTCGGCTCCGGGCTCCAGCCACACCGCCGGAATCCGCAGCACGCCGGCCTTGCGATCGGCCTTCAGGTCGACCCGAGCGGTGAACCGCTCCCCCTGCAGGAAGGGCAGGACGTAGTAGCCGTGCACGCGCTGCGGCTCGGGGACGTAGATCTCGATCCGGTAGCGCAGGCCGAACAGCCGCTCGGTCCGCCCCCGCTCCCAGATCAGCGGGTCGAACGGACTGATCAGGGAACCACCGGTGAACCGGCGGGCCGACGGCGCGTCGCGATGCAGGTACGCCTGTGGCTTCCAGCCCTTGACCTGGACCGGGACCAGGACGTCCGCCTCGACGAGGTCGGCGATCGCCCGGCGGGCACCCTCCACCGGCAGCCGGAAGTAGTCCTTCAACTCGGCCTCGGCCGCGACGCCGAGCGCCCGGGCGGCCCGCTCGACGAGCTGGCGATGGGCGTCTTCGACGGCCGGGGTCGGCGTCGCCACCACGTCGGCGGGCAGCACCCGGGAGGTCAGGTCGTAGCGGCGGGCGAACGAGGTGTTACGCCCGGCGCTGGTGACCGAGCCCTCGTAGAAGAGGAACTCCAGCGCCTTCTTCACGTCAGACCAGTTCCAGCCCCAGTTGCCGCCCTTCGGCTTGGGCACGTCGGCCTCGATCTCGGCGGCGGTCACCGGGCCCCGGTCGGCTACCTCGGCCAGCACCCACTCCACGAGTTGGGGCTGTTCCCGGGCGATGCTGCGCGGGCCGCCCCACGCCTTCTCCCGGGCGGTCGCCATCCGCCAGCGCAGCAGCGGCTGCAGCTCGACCGGGACGAGCGACGCCTCGTGCGCCCAGTATTCGAACAGCCAGCGGGGACGCCGGGAGCTGCCGCGATCGAGCAGCGCCGTGTCATAGGGGCCGATCCGGCTGTAGGCCGGCAGATAGTGCGCCCGCTGCAGGACGTTGACGGAGTCGATCTGCAGCAGGCCGGTGTTGTCCAGGACGCGGCGCAGGTGGCGGCCGGCCGCCGGCCCGACCAGGCTCCGGCCGCCGAAACCAGAGGCCGCCAGGGCGATCCGGCGGGCCTGAGTCAGGGTCAAGGTCTCCATCGCGAGCAAGGTTAACCACTGGCTACGACAGAACCGCCCGCGCTACGTTCCGACCATGGCCACCGTGCGACCGCTGCGAGACGAGGACGTGCCTGCCGTCGTGGCCAGCCACATCAACGGCTGGCGCACGGCGTACCAGGGGATCATCGCGGACGAGGTGCTCACGGGCCTGGACCAGGGCGCGTGGGCCGAGCGACGGCGCACGGAGCTGGCCAAGCGCGCGGCGGGCGAGTCGCCGTGGCAGACGCTGGTCGTGCTGGACGGCGACGGGCCGGACGGCGAGGTGGTCGGGCACGTGAGCTTCGGGCCGTACCGGACCGACGACGGCATCGACCCGGAGGTCGGCGAGATCCTCGCGATCTATGTCGATCCGCCGCTATTTGGTCGGGGCTTCGGCCGGGCGCTGCTGACCGCCGCGCTCGCCGAACTGCCGCAGCCCGAGGTCCGGCTGTGGGTGCTGGAGGAGAACCACCGGGCCAGACGGTTCTACGAGAAGGCCGGGCTACGGCCGGACGGGGTTCGCGAGTTCTGGACTCCCGCCGGGACCACGTTCCGCTACCCCGAGCTGCGCTACCACCTCGTGCGGTGACCGGATCGGGGTCGCGAACAGCAGGACCAGAGTGACGAACACGTAGGCGTTGCTCCCGAGGTAGCCCCAGAAGCTGCTGAAGTGGTTGTCGAACGGCCAGACCAGCTTGCTGCACAGGATGAGATAGCTCACCCCGGCGATGCCCCAGTGCCGCCAGCGCTGGGCGCGATCGGCGAGCCCGGCGTTCACCAGCAGGATGAGCGACGGGATCAGCCAGACCAGGTGGTGGATCCAGGTCACAGGGCTCACCAGGCCGGTGACGACACCGGTGACGGCCAGCCCGGCCGCTTCGTCGCCCGCCTGGAAGGCGCGCCGGCTGCGCAGCACCCACACCACGAGTACGCCGAGTGCCAGCACCAGCCAGGCGAGCTTCGACGGATCCTCGGGGTTCAGCCGGGCCACGAGTCCCTGGAGCGACTGGTTCGAGATGAAGGCCAGCGAGCCGATCCGGTCGGTGTCCCACAGGGCGTTCGTGAAGAATTCGCGGGCCATGTCCGGGGCGATCGCCGCGGTCGCCAATGTGGCTCCAGCAGCGGTGCCCATCGCCACGAACGCGGCGCGCCACCGCTTGGTGAGCAGCAGATAGAGGATGAACAGGCCGGGCGTCAGCTTCACCGCGGTGGCCAGGCCGATCCCGAGCCCGGCCCACTTACGGTTCTTGCCGACGCCGAAGAACAGATCCCCGGCGACCAGCGCCACGAGCAGCATGTTGACCTGCCCGAACAGGAACGTCTCCCGCATCGGCTCGTACGCGATCAGCAGCGCCATGATCAGGGCGGTCTTGTACCGCCGATCCGGTTCGGCCACGAGCCACCAGACCACCAGCCCGGTGGCGGCGATCGTCATCAGCGACGCGAGGGCGATGGCCACCCCCCACGGCACGAACGCCATAGGCAGCATCGCCACCGCCGCGAACGGCGGATAGGTGAACCCGTACGTGCTCCGAGGCTTGATGAAGTCGTACAGCTCGCCGTCGCCGTGCACCCACCAGTTGACCGCGCCGTAGTAGACCTTGAGGTCGAAGAACCCGTGCCGGGTGGCGAAAGCGGCGTCGAAGGCGAGGGCGGCCACGGCCAGCAAGGCCACGATCGCGATCCGGTGTCTCACCCGTTCCCTCTCCCCGATCCGGCACTTCGTTACGCTCTGACGTCGTGGCTCAAGGACATGTCCGCCCCGGGCGGCCCGGTGACGCCGGAGAGATCGCACGCATCCAGGTGGCGACCTGGCGTACCGCCTATCGCCGGCTCTTCCCGCGGCACGTCCTCGCCGACCTCGACGAGACGGAGTTCGCCGCGACCTGGCGCGATTCGATCATGGCCCCGCCGACCGGGCGGCACCGGGTCCTCGTGGCCGTCGAACAGTCCTCGACCTCATCGTACGTGGTGGGGTTCATCGCCTTCGGACCCAGTGATGATCTCTCCACCGCGGCCGAGATCGGCGAACTGCTGGTCGAGCCGCGCTGGGGCCGGCGCGGGCACGGCAGCCGCCTGCTCGCCGCGGCCGCCGATCACTGGCGCGACGACGGCTTCACCAGTGCCCTGGCGTGGGTCTTCGACCAGGCCCCGGCGACGCCGAAGTTCCTGGCGTCGGCCGGCTGGGCGCCGGATGGGGCGCGGCGGTCGCTCGACGTCGAGGACATGCTCGTCCCGCAGTCCCGGTACGCCACCCTGCTCTGACCGCTTTTGACCTGCAGATCACGGATATGCGGGCCAAAGGCGGGCTCGATGGCCTGCGTGACCGTGATCCGCACCAAACGCAGGCGCGCAGGAGCGGGGCTAGAGGAGGGGGTTGATGCCTACGGTCAGGCCGGGGCGGGATCCCACCGACCGGACGGCCAGCACCACGCCCGGCATGAACGACGCCCGGTCGAACGAGTCGTGCCGGATCGTCAGCGTCTCGCCGGGCGTACCGAAGAGGATCTCCTGGTGCGCGACGAGTCCACGGGAGCGCACGCTGTGCACGCGTACGCCGTCGACGGTCGCGCCGCGAGCGCCGTCGATCTCGTCCTTCGTCGCGTCCGGCATCTCGCCCAGTCCCGCCGACGCTCGGGCGGCCGCGATGAGCTGCGCCGTACGCAGCGCGGTCCCGCTCGGGGCGTCCACCTTCTGCGGATGGTGCAGCTCGATGATCTCGGCCGAGTCGAAGTACTTGGCCGCCCGCTCGGCGAACTCCATCATCAGGACCGCGCCGATCGCGAAGTTCGGCGCGACGAGCACCCCGACCTCGGGCTTGCCCGCCAGGAGCGAGCGCACCTGGGCGAGCCGCTCCTCGGTGAACCCGCTCGTCCCCACCACCACGTGGATGCCCTGGTCAACGCACCACTGCACGTTGTCCAGGACCACGTCGGGGTTGGTGAAGTCGACGACGACCTGCGCACCGGCCTCGGTCAGCGCGGTGAGCGGATCACCCTGATCGATCTGCGCGACCAGGTCCAGCCCGTCCGCGGCCGAGACCGCCCGGCAGACCTCCTGACCCATGCGCCCACGGGCGCCCAGCACTCCGACCCGAATCGTCACAGCGTCAACCTAACAGTCGAATGTCCTTGTGCCAGTTCAGGCCGTCATCCCGGCGTGCACCGCCCGCCGGATCGAGCGACCGGAACAGTCGAATGCCCTTGTGCCAGTTCCAGCCGTCCTCCCGGCTTGCACCGCCGCCGGATCGAGCGACCGGAACAGTCAGTGGGGGCCGATCATCGCCAAGTACTCCGGGCCGGTCAGCACGGCGTGGGCGACCTCCGTGACATCGGCGATCGTGACCGCCTCGATCCGCCGCAGCAGATCGTCCACATCGAGCAGATCCCCATAGAGCAGCTCGCCCTTGGCCAGCCGGGTCATCCGCGACCCGGTGTCCTCCAGGCCCAGGACCAGGGCGCCCTTGAGCATCCCCTTGCCCCGGCGCAACTCCTCCTCGGTGATCTCCTCACCGGCCGCCCGGGCCAGCTGATCCCGGACGATCTCCAGCACCTCGTCCACCTTGCCCGGCGCGCATCCGGCGTACACGCCGAAGGTGCCGGTCTCGGCGTACTGCGAGGTGTAGGAGTAGACCGAGTACGCCAGTCCGCGCTTCTCCCGGATCTCCTGGAACAGCCGACTCGACATGCCGCCGCCGAGCACGTTGTTCAACACGCCCACCGCAAAGCGCCGATCGTCCCGCCGGCCGATCCCCGGCCCGCCCAGGACGAGGTGCGCCTGTTCGGTGTCCTTCCGGCGGGTGACCGCCTTCGGCTCGGCGTACAAGACGGGCGTCTCCATGGGCCGCGGACCGACGGGCGACGCGGAACCGGTGTCCAGCGGCGTGCCCGCGAGCGCCGCGACGACCTGCTCCACGACCTGATCGTGATCGAGCCGACCGGCCGCCGCGACCACCATGACGGGGGCGGAGTACCGCGAGCGGTAGAACTCGTGGATGCCGTCCCGGCTCATCGGCGTGATCGACGCGACCGTCCCCGAGATGAGCTTGGCCAGCGGATGCTCACCGTAGATCAGTTCCGCGTGCAGGTCGTGCACCTCATCCGAGGGCTCGTCCTCGGTCATGGCGATCTCTTCGAGGATGACCCCGCGTTCGGTCTCCACATCGGGCTCGGCGAGCACCGAACTGGCGACCGCGTCGCACATGACGTCGATGGCCAGCGGCAGATCGGCGTCGAGCACCCGCGCGTAGTAGCAGGTGTATTCCTTCGTGGTGAAGGCATTGGTCTCGCCGCCGACCGCCTCGATGGCGGCCGAGATGTCCAGCGCGGTACGCCGCGCCGTGCCCTTGAAGAGCAGGTGCTCGAGGAAGTGCGAGGCGCCGCCTTCGCCCTCGGCCTCGTCCCGGGAGCCGACGTTGACCCAGATCCCGAACGACACGCTGCGCATGGCGGGCACGTCTTCGGTGAGGATGCGCAGCCCACTGGGCAGAACCGTCCTACGGACCGTGCCGTCCAGAAAAGCGCTGGACGGCACGGTTACCGGTTGCCTATTGCGGCGACTAGTGGCCGTGCCGCCCAGCAGGACGCTGGACGGCACGGTCTGACGAGATTGCGACACGGTCAGTCGCGCCGCTGCCGACGACGACGCTCGCCGTCGTCGCCGTCACGACGGGGGCCGCGGTCGCCGCGGTCCCGGTCACGCGGGCCGCGGTCCTCGCGATCCCGGCTCGCCGGACGCTCGGCCGGAGCCGGCTTCTCGACGCCCTCGGGGTAGACCTTGTCGAGGTAGATCTTGCCGCGGGAATCGACCTCGGCGATCTCGACCTCGACCTTGTCTCCGACGTTGAGGAAGTCCTCGACCTTCTCGACCCGCTTGCCGTCGCCCACCTTGGAGATGTGCAGCAGCCCGTCGCGGCCCGGCAGGAGGGAGATGAAGGCGCCGAACGCGGCCGTCTTCACCACCGTGCCGAGGAACTTGTCCCCGACCTTCGGCAGCGTCGGGTTGGCGATCTGGTTGATGCGATCCACCGCCGCCTGGGCCGACGGCCCGTTGGTCGCGCCGACGTAGATCGTGCCGTCGTCCTCGATGGAGATCTCGGCGCCGGTCTCGTCCTGGATCGCGTTGATGGTCTGCCCCTTCGGGCCGATCACCATGCCGATCTTGTCGACCGGGATCTTCACCGAGGTCACCCGCGGGGCGTACTCGCTCATCTCGCCGGGCGACTCGATGGCCTCCTGCATGACGTCGAGGATCGTCTGGCGGGCGTCGTGGGCCTGCCGCAGCGCGGCGGCGAGGACGTCCGACGGGATGCCGTCGAGCTTGGTGTCCAGCTGCAGCGCGGTGACGAAGTCCCGCGTACCGGCGACCTTGAAGTCCATGTCGCCGAAGGCGTCCTCGGCGCCGAGGATGTCGGTCAGCGTGACGTACTCCGTCTTGCCGTCGACTTCACCGGAGATGAGGCCCATGGCGATGCCGGCCACCGGCGCCTTCAGCGGCACACCCGCGGTCAGCAGCGACATCGTGGAGGCGCAGACCGACCCCATCGAGGTCGAGCCGTTCGAGCCGAGCGCCTCGGACACCTGCCGGATCGCGTACGGGAATTCCTCCCGCGCCGGCAGGACCGGGATCAGCGCCCGCTCGGCCAGCGCACCGTGGCCGATCTCGCGGCGCTTCGGGGCGCCCACGCGGCCCGTCTCACCGGTCGAGTACGGCGGGAAGTTGTAGTTGTGCATGTAGCGCTTGGTCTTCTGCGGCGACAGGGTGTCCAGCGCCTGCTCCATGCGGAGCATGTTCAGCGTGGTGACACCCAGGATCTGGGTCTCGCCCCGCTCGAACAGCGCCGAACCGTGCACCCGCGGGAGCACCTGAACCTCGGCGGTCAGCGGCCGGATGTCGGCCAGACCGCGGCCGTCGATGCGGATCTTGTCGCGGAGGACCCGGCTGCGCACCTCGGACTTGGTCACCGACCGGAAGGCGGCGGAGACCTCCTTCTCGCGCCCCTCGAACTGCGGGGCGACGGCGGCGATCACCTTCTCCTTGACCAGGTCGAGGGCTTCCTCGCGGTCGGCCTTGCCGGCGATCTTGAGCGCCTCGGCGACCTCGGCCGCACCGGCGGACTTGACGGCCTCGTAGACGTCGTCCTGGTAGTCCAGGAACACCGGGAACTCGGTGACCGGCTTGGCGGCCACCTCGGCCAGCGCGTCCTGGGCCCGGCACAGCTCGCGCAGCACCGGCTTGGCGGCCTCCAGACCGGCGGCGACGATCTCCTCCGTCGGGGCCTTGGCGCCCGCGCCGACCAGCTTCACCGTGTTCTCGGTGGCCTCGGCCTCGACCATCATGATGGCGACGTCGTCACCGACCACGCGACCGGCGACGACCATGTCGAAGACGGCCCGCTCCAGCTCCTCGAAGGTGGGGAAGGCCACCCACTGGCCGTCGATCAGGGCCACCCGGGTCGCCCCGATCGGGCCGGAGAACGGCAGGCCGGACAGCTTGGTCGACATGCTCGCGGCGTTGATCGCGACCACGTCGTAGGGGTGCGCCGGGTCGAGCGCGAGGACCGTCTCGACGACCTGGACCTCGTTGCGCAGGCCCTTGACGAACGACGGGCGCAGCGGCCGGTCGATCAGGCGGCAGGTCAGGATGGCGTCCTCGGTCGGACGACCCTCCCGCCGGAAGAACGAGCCGGGGATCCGGCCCGCCGAGTACATCCGCTCCTCGACGTCGACGGTGAGCGGGAAGAAGTCGAACTGGTCCTTCGGCGTCTTGCTGGCGGTGGTCGCGGAGAGGACCACGGTGTCGCCGAGCTGGGCGAGGACCGAACCGGCCGCCTGCCGGGCGAGCCGCCCGGTGGAGAAGGTGATCTCCCGCGTGCCGAACGCGCCGTTGTCGATCACGGCGGTGCTGTGCTGGGTGCCGAGAGTGGTCTCGGTCATGGATGAATACTCCTCTTCGATCGTCTGGCACGCGCGCGGCTGGCTGGCGGCGGACGGCCGGTCTTCGATCGAAGCTCTCGGGCTCCGCTCCCGCATTGGCGAGGCGGCTCCGGGAGCCACTACCGAGGACCGAGCGTCAACCCGCGGCCGGGTACGCGCCTCGTCTTTCTTGCATTGTCGGTCCGGCTGGACCGGCTGTCTTGCCAACAGGGGAGCGACCCGCAGGTCACTCCCCTGTCTCTAGCGTCAGCGCCGGATGCCGAGGCGCTCGATGAGCGCGCGGTATCGGGCGATGTCCGTCTTCTGGAGGTACGCCAGCAGCCGCTTGCGGCGGCCGACCAGCAGCAGCAGCCCACGGCGGCTGTGGTGGTCGTGCTTGTGCACCTTCAGGTGCTCGGTCAGGTCTTTGATCCGCTTCGTGAGGACGGCGACCTGGACCTCCGGCGAGCCGGTGTCACCCTCGGTCGTCGCGTACTCCTGCATGATCTGAGTCTTGACTGCAGCGTCGAGCGCCATTTTCTCCCATTTCACGTTGGGCCGAAGGTTCAGCCGAGGATTCGGCGAGCCGACGGCTCATGGATACTCCGGCTCCGTGCCCACGGCGTCGGGTAGGCGTACGCGGAGCCTCGTCAAGGTTACCTTACGGAGTCGATCATGCCGCCGAGTTACCGAGGCCGAGCGCGACCCGCGTCCGCGACACGTCGTCGGTGATCGCCGCGACCAGGCCCTCCAGCGTGTCGAACCGGACAGTCGGGCGCAGGTGCGCCACGAAGTCGAGCGCGACCCGCTCACCGTAGAGGTCGCCGGTGAAGTCCAGGACGAACGCCTCGACCCGGCGCTCGGTCCCGGCGAAGGTCGGGTTGGTGCCGATCGAGACGGCGGCGGGCAGCTGCTTGCCGCCGCGCAGGAGCCAAGCCGCGTACACCCCGTCGGCGGGGATGGCCGCGTGCGGGCCGCACAGCAGATTGGCGGTCGGAAAGCCGAGCTGGCGGCCGCGCTGGTCGCCCCGGACCACGACGCCCTCCAGCCGGTGCGGGCGGCCGAGCGCGGCCGTGGCCGCGGCCATGTCCCCGGCGGCGACGCAGGACCGGACATAGGTCGACGAGAACACGGTCGACTCATCCGTCAGCAGCGGCGCGGCCGTCGTGGTGAAGCCGAACCGGCGGCCGAGCTGGGTCAGCAGCGCCACGTCACCGGCCGCCTTGTGGCCGAACCGGAAGTTCTCCCCCACCACGACCTCGGCCGCGTGCAGGTGCTCCACCAGCACGTCGTGCACGAACTCCTCGGGCGGCAGCTTGGAGAACTCGCGAGTGAAGGGCTCCACGCAGAGCGCGTCGACGCCCAGCTCCTCGATCAGCTCGGCCTTACGCTCCTGGGTGGTCAGCACCGCCGGGTGCGAACCCGGTCGGACGACCTCGGACGGGTGCGGGTCGAAGGTCACGACCACGCTCGCCTCTCCCAGCTCGCGGGCCCGCTTCACCGCGTAGCCGATGGTGGCCTGATGGCCCCGGTGCACTCCGTCGAACACACCGATGGTGACGACCGAGCGCCCCCACCCTCGCGGCGCCTGCGCCGCGCCCCTCCACCGCTGCATAGGGCCAAAGCTATCAACCTTCACAGTGGTGTTCGCACGTGATCAGGCGCGCACCCCGGGCGTCCTCCTGCAGGATCGCGAGGTGCCCGTCCGGCATCGACACCGGCCACGCGCGCAGGTCACCGCCGTCGTCGGCGATCTCGTTCCAGGCCCGAGTGGTACGCCGAAGGCAGCGCTCGTCGCCGCAGGTGATGCTGATCACCCGGGCGCGGGGCGTACGCCCGACGCGGATGCGCAGTCCGGCGGGCGGCGGCGGGGTCTTCCCTGCCAGCACGGCGACCACGTGCGCGTCCCCGTCGAACCCGAGCCCGACCAGTCCCGGCCACGCGCCGTCGACGTCGACCGCGACGTCGCTGGGATCCATCGTGGTGCTCCCACACGCCTGATCAGCGCAGCGGACCAAGAACACGGTGGCCGAACCGACCGACCCGTACGCGATCACAGGCGCGCCCTCGGGACCGACGGTGACCGCGAGCGGGAAGTCCTGAGGCGGGTCGTAGTTCACGTCGGCCAGTTCGATCCGCCGCGACGACTGGCAGGAGCGGTCGGGGCAGATCCAGGCGACGAGCTTGGCGGTCCCCGACAGGGTCCCGCGTTCGACGACCGGGGCGACGACGATGAGGCCGCCGCCGGGCAGCGACCGGGCGACCCAATGCTCCCAGTAGAACCCGGGGCGGTCCAGCCTCGCCTCCGCCGGTACGCAGTCGTCTGCCTGGCAGATCGTCAGCTCGACCGGCCCGTTGCCCGGGTACGCGATGCCGACCATCGCCGTCCCACCGTCGAACAGGGCCCGGCGGGTGTCCCAGGCCAGCGGCCGACTGGATCCGCCGACCCCGATCTTGGGCTCGCCGTCGGCGGTGACGGCGTACTCGCCGAGGTTCTGGCTGGTCTTCACGGTTCCCGAGGTGGTCAGCACCGGTACGCCCAACGGGTTCACGATGACGATCCCGGTCGCCACGACGACGACCACGGTGAGTCCGCCGCACGCCACCAGCCAGTGCCCCGGGCACGGCGCGGGGGCGCTCTGCGACCGGGCGTCGTTCAGCCTGACGCGCCACCGAGCCAGCAGCGCCCCCTGTACGCCGATGGCCGCAACGGTGAGCGCGGCCACCGCCAACCGGCCGACCGCCGCGGTCACCGGTCCCGCTGTCACGTCGGGCAGCGACGCGGACAGCCACCCGGCCGGGACAGCAGCGGCGGCGAGCCCCATCAGCAGCAGGAACAGCTGACGCCGCCGGGTCCGGCCGACCTCGACGGCCCGCCCGACCGAGTCCCACGCGGGGCGTTCGTCGAGGACGGAGTAAGCCGCCGCTGCGACGATCGGCGCGCCGAAATAGCCGGCGACCGCGATGCATGCCCAGGCCAACGGGCCGAGGAAGCCGCCGATGACGACCCCGACCGCGATGCAGGCGCCCAAGCCGGTGACGGCCAACAGCAGGGTCGTCAGCAGGCCGGGAAGTCGTCGAGCCGCCTGACGCAACGCGTCGAACGCGCTCGGCGGCTCGCCGGACAGGGTTCCCCGGACGGCGATCATGACGGCGCCGACCGACCACGCCCAGGCGACCAACCAGACCAGTGCCTCGACGACATCCAGCCAGCCCGGCGTACGCAGCGTCAGCCCGTCCACGACGACGGAGGTCCCACTGGAGCCGAGGAGTTCGAGGACGGACTGCACCAAGGTCGCGACCGCGACGACCGGCGCGACGACGGCGACGAGCAGCCGCCAGTGTCGTAGAACGCTGTCGTCGGGCGTTCCGGCGGCGCCGATCGGCGTGTCCGTCATGCGCCGCAGCGTAATTCAGCCTCGCCAATCGCGCGGGGCACCACAAGATCGTGTCCCGCTCTAGGCTGACCCCCGATGCCGTTCACGCCGAGTCACATCGCCGCTGTCCTGCCAGTGCTCCGCCGACCGGTGACCGGGGTGGCGTACGTTCCGGCCGCGCTCGCGATCGGATCGATGATCCCCGACGTTCCGCTCTTCACCGATCATTGGGTTCCGTACGCGGACACCCACGCGTTCCGGGGGATCGTCACGGTGGACGTCATCGCCACCTGCGTCGCGGTCGCGGCGTACCACCTGATCTTCCGGGCGGCGCTGATCCAGCTCCTGCCGCGGGCGGTCGGCGACCGCATTCCCGCTTCCCCGGGGCTCCGGCACCCGGCGTACCTGCTGGGGGTGCCGGTCGCGGCCGCATTCGGTGCGACCACGCATGCCTTCTGGGACAGCTTCACGCACATCCGCAGCGTCGGCATCTGGGGCGCCTGGCTGGCCCATCCGATTCTGGGGCTGCCGCTCTACCAGGTGCTTCAATACACCTCGACGGTGCTCGGGCTGCTGGTGCTGGCGGGGTGGGCCGGGTGGCGGCTACGGCGTCCGGTTCCGCAGCCTGCCTCCGGCCTGCGGCTCGGACCGCGTACCCGGGTCGTGACGGGGCTGCTCCTCGTCCTGGCGATCGGCGCCGGCGCGGCCCTCCAACTGGCCACCACCCCGCACGTCGCACGGCTTGAATCTCACCTCTACTGGGCGGCGATCGGCGGGGTCACCGCCGCCGCGACGGCGGTGACGATCTATGCGTTGGTCTTCACGGCGGCTCAGGCGGCGGCGAGGACGATCTCGGGACGCGCCTTGCCGCCCCGCTCCGAGACCACCGCCAGCGGGGTCCCGTCCGGACCCAGCACGCCGTAAGAACCGTCGAGGCCGATCGCCTCCAACGGCCCGCCGTGCGAGAGGATCTTCGCGCCCGCCTCGTCGACCTCGCGGATCGGCATCGCCCGGCGCAAGGCCGCGGCCAGCGGCAACGTCACCGGATCGCCGCCGGCCTCCGCCAGCTCCGCGAGTTTCTCCAGCGTGTACGCCTCGTCGAGGGTGAATCCGCCGACCGCCGAGCGGCGAAGCGCCGTGAGATGGCCGCCGACGCCCAAGGCGACGCCGAGGTCACGCGCGATGGCGCGGATGTACGTCCCGGCCGAGCAGGCGACCTCTACGTCGACGTCGACGAAGTCCCCGTCCCGCCGCACCTCGAAGACGTCGATCCGCTCGATGGTCACCTTCCGGGCGGCCAACTCGGGCGCCTCGCCCTCCCGGACCATCTTGTACGCGCGTACGCCGTTGACCTTGATCGCGGAGACGGCGCTCGGCACCTGATCCACTTCGCCGGTCATCGTGGACAGCTCTGTGCGTACCAGTTGATCGGAAAGATGCGCGGCCGGAACCGAAGCGGTGACCTCGCCCTCCGCGTCGTCGGTGACCGTGGTCTGACCGAGCCGGATGGTGGCGCGGTAGACCTTGACCGTGCCGACCACGTAGGTGAGCAGGCGCGTGGCCTTGCCGACGCCGATCACCAGGACCCCCGTCGCCATCGGGTCGAGGGTGCCACCGTGGCCGACCTTGCGCGTGCGCGCGATCCGGCGGCAGCGGGCGACGACGTCGTGCGAGGTCATGCCCGGCGCTTTGTCGACGACGATCAGCCCGTCGGTGACCTGGTGTTCAGCCATGCCGAACAGCGTAGTTTCACGGATCGGCCAGCGGCTTGGCAGGGCAGCCGTGCTGCTTCTGCCAGGCCTGGATGGCGGCGACCGGCGACTTGGCGACGCCCTTGCGCCATGCATCCAAATAGGACCAGGGGTAGATCACGCCGCGCCGGACCCACCAGTCGCCGGTCTTCTTACATGCGGGCGAGATGCCGAAATGCAGATGGCAGGCGGTCGTGTCGCCGGTCTTGCCGACCTTGCCGATGTGCTGACCCGCCACCACGCGCGCACCCGGCTTGGTGGTCTTGTCGACCTCCGACAAGTGCGAACCGTAGTAGCGGATGCCGTCGTCGCCGAGCAGCGACCAGGACAACCCGCCGCGAGTCGCCCCCGAATTGACCTCGGAGTCCCAGGTGTCCTCCAGGCTCACCTCGAGGATCACCCCGCCGATCGGAGCCAGTACGCCACTGCCGCACTTCGCCATGATGTCGCTGGCCGGATAGTCGTGATGCGTGTGCGCGTACGACGCCGTGCCCTGCACCGGGAACTTGTAGACCAGCGGCTTCGGCGACGTCACCGCCGGGCTGGCACTCGCCGACGGACTCGGCGCCGACTTCGCCTGCGCGCGATCGTCCAAGAACGTCGGAGTGTCCTTACCGGACGCACCACCGCCCAGCACCGCGACCGCGCCGATCAGGCCAAGCCCGAGCACCACCGCCACAATCGCCAGAATCAGGGGAATCCGCCGCACCGCGCGAGTCTAGACCTTTCGCCCGTTCCCCGCAGTTCACCCCGCCCTCCCGCGGCTTCAGGCGCGGGCGGCGCCCGGAACCGCCCACGAGCCGTCGCGCAGCCGAAGCAGCAGAGCACCCAGCCGCAGCACGATGAACAGGGTTAGCCCGGCCCATACTCCGCCGATCCCGAGGTCCAGCCACAGCGCGAGCCAGATGGCGGGCAGGAAGCCGCCGAGCGCCGCGACGATCGTGAGATTACGCAGGTAGCGGGCATCACCGGCGCCGACGAGGACGCCGTCGAGGGCGAAGACCACCCCGTTGAGCGGGAGCATCCCGATGAACCAGGGCCAGACGATCGCGAGCTGGCCGAGGACGTCGGTGTCGTCGCTGAACAGGTGCGGCAGGACGGGGGCCAGGGCGAGCACGAAGATCCCGAAGATCACGCCGCAGCCGAGGCCGATCTGGCCGATCCGGATCGCCGTACGCCGAGCGGTGAGCACGTCACCGGCCCCGAGCGCGGCGCCGATCAGGGACTGCGCCGCGATGGCGATCGCGTCGAGGGCGTACGCGCAGAACATCCAGAGCTGGAGCCCGACCTGGTGGGCGGCGACCGCGGCGGCGCCGAACCGGGCGGCGACGGCGGCTGCGGAGAGGAAGCAGAGCTGGAAGGCGAGCCCCCGGACGAGCAGGTCGCGGCCGAGGACGAGCTGCTGCCGAAGCATGACGAGGCGCGGCGCGAGCGGTACGCGTTCCGCGACGAGCGCCCGGATGAACAGGGCTCCTCCGACGACCTGGGCCGCGACGTTGGCCAGGGCGGATCCGACGAGCCCGAGGCCGGCCGGATAGACCAGCAGCGGGCAGAGGATGGCGGAGAGGACGTTCGCCCCGAGCACGTAGCGCAGCGGTCGCCGGGTGTCCTGGACGCCTCGCATCCACCCGTTGCCCGCGAAGACCAGCAGGACGAACGGGATCCCCAGGGAGGCGATGCGCAGCCAGAGTTCGGCGTGCTCGGCGATCTCAGGGTCACCGCTGAGGGCACGCGTGACCGGCCCAGCGAACAGCTGGGCGCACACGACGAAGACGAGGCCGGCCGCCAGCGCGAGCCAGGAGGCCTGAACGCCTTCCTCCACCGCCGTACGCCGAGAGCCCGCGCCGAAGCTACGCGCGGCTCGACCAGTCGTGCCGTACGCGAGGACGTTGCCGAGCCAGGCGGTCACGGCGAGGATCGTCCCGCCGATCGCGAGCGCGGCCAGTGGCACGCGGCCCAGATGGCCGACCACTGCGGTGTCGACCAGAAGATAGAGGGGCTCAGCGGCGAGGACTACGAGCGCGGGTAGCGCGAGCGCCGCTATACGCCGAAGGCTGGGGGTCACCCGCCTATGGTGCCGGTCTCCTTGTAAGGAGTCAACTCGGCAGTGGTGATTACTGGCGGGTGTCCATCGAGGTTTGCAGGGCGCGGCGCATCTGCTCACGCTGCTCGTCGGCGCTGGGCTTGGGTTTGGCAGGAGCTGACTTAACGTTAGTTTGCATAGTTCGCAAAACTATCGTTCAGGTCCACATGCAGGAACACCTTTCCCAAACTCTGGACGTCCGCTGCGCGACAAAACGCCGGCCGCCAGATGCAGATCAGGGATATGCATGTGATCTTGGGTCAAGATCGCAGGCATATCCCTGATCTGCTGGGAACCAGCGGGCCGGCGGGTAGCGGGAACCAGCGGGCCAGCGGGAACCGGCGGGTTAGCGGGAACCAGCGAGTCAGCGGGAACCGGCGGGTCAGCGGGCGAGGAAGTGCCACCCCACCCACCACCAGAACCCGAAGACGGCGATCCGCCCGACCGGAATCCGCCCGACCTCGTGGGTCATCACGACGGCGGCCAGGTCGCCGAGCGTCGGGATGCGGCGCGTACGCCGGGCGGCCCATTCGACGGCGAGGACGAGTAGTCCGGCGAGGATGAAGCCGGAGATGGCGAGCAGTCTCATCGTCGTACCAGCCCCCAGAATCCGGTGAGCCATCCGAAGTAGAAGATCGCGCGGGGCAGGTAGTCGTCGAGGAGCGGGTCGGCGAGCAGTGACAGAGTCGGGTAGTTCTTGTCGTCGCCGACCGCGAAGGTGCTCAGTTCGAAGAACACGAACACCCCGACGGGCAGCAGCCACCAGGCGAGGCCGCGGGAGAGCCGGCGCGGGGTGGGTTTGCGGGGGACGCGCTGACTCAGCCCGAGGTACATCATCACGGCGCCGAGGGTGAAGACGTAGATGTTGGCTTCGAGGGAGAAGGACGGGAGCAGGCCGCCCAGGAGCGACAGGAACGCGAAGATCGGCAGCATCACTGCCGGGCGCGTCCAGGCCGGCGCGCTCGGAACGGCGAGTTCCGGGTGATCCATGACTCGATTGTGGCTGCTTCACCCGGAGCCGGGGAGGGTTTTATTCCCCTAATGCGTCCCTTATCCGACCCATGATCTCCTCGGGCGTACCGTGGCCGGTGAAGCCCGCCGCCGCCCGGTGGCCACCGCCGCCGAGCGCCACGGCGACCCGGCTGACATCGGTGCCGCCCCGAGTCCGCATCGACACCGACCACTCCGCCGGGCCGACCTGCTTGAGCAGGCAGGCCACGTCGGCCTCGGCCGCGCAGCGGATCCCGTCGATGAGCCCTTCCAGCACGTAGGGCGCCAGGTGATGCCGTTCGAGGTCGGCCAGCGAGGCGGTGCTCCACACCAGTGCGTTCTCCGGTTCGAGAACGGCCCGGCCGAGCACCTCTCCGTAGAGCTTGACCGCGCCGAACGGGCGGGTGTCGAAGACCCTGCGGGAGATCTCGCCCGGGTTGAGCCCGGTCTCCAGCAGGTCGGCCGCCAGCCGGTGCACCGCCGGCGTGGTCAGGGCGTACTTGAACGAGCCGGTGTCGGTGATGACGCCGATGTAGAGGCATTCGGCGATCCCCTGGTCCAGGGGCACGCCCAGCCGGGCGATCAGCTCGGCCGCCACCACGGCGGTGGCCGCCGCGCCGCTGTCGACCAGGTCGATGTCCCCGAAACCGGTGTAGCTGGCGTGATGGTCCAGCACGATCACCGGGACCTTCCCGAGCAGCTCGGCGTACGCGCCCAGCCGAGACTCGGCCGCCGCGTCCAAGGTCACCACGAGCGCGGGCGGCTCCGGCGCGGTGACCAGCAGGTCGAGCCCGGGCAACGCGACGAACGGCTCCGGCAGATCCTGCGGTCCCGGGAAGGTCGCCTGGAGCCGGGTCGCACCCAGCTTCCGCAACGCCTGCCCGACCGCCAGCATGCTGCCCAGCGCGTCGCCGTCCGGGTTGACGTGGCAGACGAGCAGGATCGGGTCACCGGCCGCGACGGCCGTACGCAGAGCGCCGGTCGCCGCGGCCCACTGGTCCTCGGTGATCTCCCCCATCAGCGGCGCGCCGCCGCGTCCTCAGCCTCGTCGAGGTCGACATCGAGATCGTCGGACTCCTCGTCCTCCTCGACCTTGTACGGCTGCGGCTCACCCGCGTACTCGGCGCCTTCGGCGAGCTTGTGGACCTCCTGGTCGCGCACACGCGCCTCGGCCAGCAGGTCGTCGATGTGCTTGACGTGCTGCTGGACGTCGTCGAGGACGAAGGTCAGCGACGGCGAGTGGCGCAGGCCCAGCGCGCGGCCGACGGAGCCCCGCAGCATGCCCTTGGCGCTGTCCAGGGCGGCGGCGGTGCCGGCCTTGGCCTCCGCGTCGCCGAGCACGGTGTAGAAGATCGTGGCCTCGCGCAGGTCGGCGGTCAGCCGGGCGTCGGTGATCGTGATCATGCCCAGCCGCGGGTCCTTGATCTGCGTCCGCACCGCTGACGCCACCAGTTCCCGGACTCGCTCGGCGTGCCGGCGCACCTTGGCAGGATCGGACATCTCGCCACCTCCACACGTATCGGACAGCGGAGATCGAACGAAACGGGCTTTCGCCGGATCGTCCGGAACTCCGGCCCCCAGATTACCCGGCGGGCCTGTACCCACCGGCCGCCGAGATCCACCCGGTCGCCCGGGCGCCGGCGGTCAGAAGTCGTCGTCGCCGATGACCCGCCGCTTGACCGACAGCAGCTCGATCTCAGGCCGCCCGGCGACCGCCCGCTCGCAGTGGTCCAGGACTTCGCGGACGTGCGCGGCGTCGGCCGCGACGATCGCCACCCCGAGCTGAGCGCGCCCGTGCCGGTCCTGGTCACCGACCTCGGCCGCGCTCACCTCGTACTTGCGGAGCAGGGCCAGGATCGGGCGCAGGTAGCCCCGCTTGTCCTTCAGCGAGCGCGAGTCGCCCGGCAGCAACAGGTCGAAGAGCGCAGTTCCGGTGAACACGAAGATCCATGTTACGAGCGCCGCGCCACCAACACGTCCCGAGTTATCCCCTGATCCACCCAGTGCTCCAGGCCGATCGGCGCCAGCACCGCCAGTCCGTGCCGCTCCAGCAGCTCCACGGCCTGCTCGCGCGGCGCCACGTGGGTGTTCCAGGACAGGCCCACCGCTCCCCCGGGCCGGATCAGCTCGATCCACCCGGGCAACGCGGCCGACAACAGCTCCGCGGGTCCCCGCTCCAATCCCTTGCTGGTACGCGAGCCGTGGACCACGCCGTACGGAAGATCTGCCACCAGCAGATCGGCGACCTGCCGCTTCATCAGCGCCCGGGCCTGGGTCGTGTCCGCCTCGAAGAACGTCAGGCGCCGGTCGTCCGAGGTGAACTCGACGTCGAACCGGCGGCCGAGCTTGCGCCCCTCTCGGCGTACGGGGGTGATGTCGGCGCTGTGCTTGATCCGTTTGCGCCGCAGCCAGGTCTTCAGGAACGCGGCGTACGCGTCGAGGTCCTTCCCGTCGATCTCGATGCCGATCGGGTTCCAGCCGTACATGAGGGCCTGGTTGAGCGTCGTCCCCCGCCCGGCGACCGGGTCCAGCACGGTGAAGGTCCGGGAACCGAAGTCGCCGGCCCAGGCGCTCGCCAGCGCGGTCACGTTCAGCAGGAGCTTCGTGAAGTTCTCGTTGGTCTTGCCGGAGTACTTCGGGATGGTGATCAGGTCGTCGTCGAACTTGTCCAGCGCTGAGGTGCGGATCGGCCGGAGCAGGTCGCCGGGTACCAGCTCGTAGAGGGCCAGCCCACTGCTGAGGTTGCCGAGGACGGCCAGGTCTTCCGAGGTCAGCGGATCCTCGGTGGCGAAGACGAGATAGGTCTGGCCGCCGAGATCCCGCGGCGTGGCCGGGCCGAGCCGCCCCTCCAGCGCTCCGGCGGAGAACGCGGCCAGCTCGGCCCTCGTCAGGTCGGGCGCGGACTGCGTGTAGACCCGGTTGGCGGATGGCGCGACGAGCAGCGCGTATTCAGTTCCCACGGGGTAGAGATCCTACCGGGGTGCGGACCACGGCGTGTCGTCGCCGCAGCAGCCCGGATCGAACTCACCGCTGCACGTGGTCGGTCCAGCGCCGGCCGTCCCACCAGCGCGCACGTGCCTGCCGCCACGGGTCGGGATACCAGCCCGGCAGACGCTGCTGCGGAACCGGCTGTGGGCGCGGCGGTGGCGGCGGCACCGGTGCTCGCTGCGGCGGCGGAGGCAGTGGCGGCTGCGGCGGAGACGGCGGCTGCGGCGGAGGCGGCTGTGGCGGCGGAGGCGGCTGCGGCGGAGGCGGGGACACCGGCATGGCCGGCGGCTCCCAGGGCAGCCCGGACAACTCGCACACGAGCCGATGCAGTCCTGGCGCGGTGAAGTCGCAGACGCGGTCGCCCAGATTCACCCCGCTCCCCTTGAACCGGTTGAAGACCAGCGGCGGCTCATCGCGTACCAATAGGGCCAAGACCTGCTGGCCCACGGGGCCGGACAGATGGACGGCCGTGACCTGCGACCAGCGGACTGTGCCACCCACAGCCTTGGACGTCATCACCTCGTGGGACCAGCCGAGACCACCGGTGGTGAGCAGAAGCGCAACGCCACGCATGGTGTCGGCCGGGCGTCCACAGCGGACCAAGCCGATCAGCTCGTCCTCGGCGGCGAGCCCGGCGATCAGCTGCTCCTTCTGCCCCGTATAGAGCGAGTTCTCCAGGTGCCCGGCGGCGACCGCCAACCGTTCCGACGCGTACGCCAGCCGCCCCGCCCCGACGGCCTGAGCCAACGGTGTCCACAGTGTCCGGGCGTCCCGCGCGACCGGGAAGTCCTGGCCGCAGTCGGGGCAGTTGACCAGCACGGATTCCTCACGCATGGCCCGGCAGTAGGGACAGAACGTGACCGCGTGCGAATCGAACTCGATCCCGTCACACCGTACGCACACCGGCAGGTCGGCCTGCACGTCCGCGCGGATCTGGCCCATCCCGCCGACGAAGCGGACCACGGCGAGCACCGGGTTGGCCGCGAGCATGCCGACGCTCTCGATGATCGTCTCGGCGACCTCGCCGGACTTGCTCGCCGCCTTCGTCGGCCGGGCCGGGTTCACCAGCTTCTCGCCGGCCAGCCCACAGGCCACGCAGACGGGCCGGATGCGCAGCGGCAGCGCCGCCCGGACGACGGTCTGGTTGCGTAGCAGGTCGAGGCAGTCCGCCTCGGCTTCGGTCAGCTGGATGTCCGCCTCGCCGGTGAGCGACGCGGCGAGCCGTTCGAGCGCCTCGACGTCGAGCGGCGGACCGGCGATCGTGGGCCGTCGCCGGACCAGGGTCGCCAGTTCCTGATAGGCGGCGACCTCCTCGGCCCGCAGAAACAGGGCGCGGTCGGCGCCCGCGCTGATCACGACGCCCGGCCGCTGATCCACGGCGCGATGGTAGTGCCCTGGACGCGCCGCGCCAGTCGGCTCGCTGACACCGGTGCCCCGAGTACGACGAAGGGGCGGCCACCCGAAGGTGACCGCCCCTGCCGAGCCGAGCGTCAGACGCGCGGCTTCTCGCGCATCTCGTAGCTCTCGATGATGTCGCCGATCTGCGGGCTGCCGAAGCCGCCCAGCGTCAGACCACACTCGAAGCCCTCGCGGACCTCGGTCGCGTCGTCCTTGAACCGCTTGAGCGACGTGATCGTGACGTTCTCGGCCACGACCGTGCCCTCGCGGATGACGCGCGCCTTGGCGTTGCGCCGAAGGAGCCCGTCGCGGACGATACAACCCGCGATGAGACCGATCTTGGACGAGCGGAAGACCTCGCGGATCTCCGCCGAGCCCAGCGCGGCCTCCTCGTAGACCGGCTTGAGCATGCCCTTGAGGGCCGCCTCGATCTCCTCGATGGCCTGGTAGATGACCGTGTAGTACCGGATCTCCACACCATTGCGGTCGGCCATCTCGCGCGCCGACTGCATGGGCCGGACGTTGAAGCCGATGATGATCGCCGTCGAGTCCGCCGAGGCCGACGCCAGGTTGACGTCGCTCTCGGTGATCGCGCCGACGCCCCGGTGAATGATCCGCAGCTGGATCTCGTCCGGAATCGGCAGCTTGACCAGCGCGTCTTCCAGAGCTTCCACCGAACCGGCGACATCGCCCTTGATGATGAGGTCGAGCGTGGTCCGCTCGCCTTCCTTGATCTTCTCGAGCAGCGTCTCCAGCGTCGCCCGGCCGGCCAGCCGTGCCTGCTCGGCAGCGCGCTTCCGCGCCTGCCGCTGCTCGGCGATCTGGCGTACCGTCCGGTCGTCGTCGGCGGCGAGGAACGTGTCGCCGGCGCCCGGAACCGCGGTCAGACCGAGGACCAGGACCGGGCGAGCCGGACCCGCCTCCGGCAGCGCCGTGCCGTTCTCGTCGAGCATCGCCCGAACCCGGCCGTACGCGTTGCCGGCGACGATCGAGTCACCGACCCGGAGCGTGCCCCGGTTGACCAGCACCGTGGCCACCGGGCCACGACCCTTGTCGAGGTGCGCCTCGATCGCGATGCCCTGCGCGTTGCCGTCGACCGGAGCCCGCAGGTCGAGCGAGGCGTCCGCCGTCAGCAGCACCGCTTCCAGCAGGCCGTCGATGTTGAGCCGGGCCTTGGCGGAGATGTCGACGAACATCGTGTCGCCGCCGTACTCCTCGGCCACCAGCCCGTACTCGGTGAGCTGCTGGCGCACCTTGCCCGGGTTGGCCTCCGGCTTGTCGACCTTGTTCACCGCCACCACGATCGGCACGTCGGCCGCCTTGGCGTGGTTCAACGCCTCGATGGTCTGCGGCATCACGCCGTCGTCCGCCGCGACGACCAGGACCACGATGTCGGTGGCCTGGGCGCCACGGGCACGCATGGCGGTGAACGCCTCGTGACCCGGGGTGTCGATGAAGGTGATCGCCCGGTCTTCCTCGCCGTGCTCGACGTGCACCTGGTACGCGCCGATGTGCTGGGTGATGCCGCCGGCCTCGCCCTCGACGACGTTCGCCGACCGGATCGCGTCCAGCAGCTTCGTCTTACCGTGGTCGACGTGACCCATGACGGTCACGACCGGCGGACGGACGACCAGGCGCTCCTCGTCGACCTCGGCGTCGAGGTCGATGTTGAACTGCGCGAGCAGCTGGCGGTCTTCCTCCTCCGGGCTGACGATCTGCAGGTCGAAGCCCAGGTGCTCACCGAGCAGCAGCAGCGTGTCGTCGCTGCAGGACTGCGTGGCGGTCACCATCTCGCCCAGGTTGAACATCTCCTGGACCAGCGAGCCCGGGTTCGCGTTGATGCGGTCGGCGAAGTCCGACAGCGACGCGCCCCGCGGCAGGCGGACCACCTGGCCGTTGCCCCGCGGGGCACCCGAGCTCATCGTCGGGGCGGACAGGTTGTCGAACTCTTGACGCCGCTGCTTCTTGCTCTTGCGACCACGAGACGGCCGGCCACCGGGACGCCCGAAGGCACCCGCGGCACCGCCGCCACGGCCACGGCCACCGCCGCCACCGGGACGGCCTCCGCCGCCGACCGGGGCACCGCCGCCGCCACCAGGGCCGCCACGGTATCCGGTGCCCGCACCGGCGCCGCCGGCACCGCCGCCGCCACCAGGGCCACCGCGGAAGCCACCGCCACCGCCGCCACCGGGACCGCCGCGGAAGCCACCGCCGCCGGCACCGCCGCCGCCACCAGGGCCACCGCGGAAGCCACCGCCACCGCCGCCGCCACCAGGACCGCCGCGGAAGCCACCGCCACCGCCACCGCCGCCAGGACGACCCGCGCCGCCACCGGGGCGGGTCGGGCGCTGCGACGGCATCTGGCCGGGGCTCGGCCGCGGCGGCATGGAAGCCGGGCTGGGCCGAGGCGGCATCGAGGCCGGGTTCGGACGCGGCATCGCGTTACCGGGCGTGGGACGAGCCCCACCGCCACCCGGCGTGATGCCGTAAGGGTTGTTGCCGCCGCTGCGGGCCGGCGGACGCGGAGTCCCCGGCGCGCCCGGAGCTCCCGGCGTACGCGGAGCGCGGTCGCCGGCCGGACGCTCGCCCTGGCCCGGGCCACGCTCGGGACGGCCGGCCGGCGTCGCCGGACGGGCCGCCGGCGTACCCGGCTTGGGCGGCATGAACGTGGGCTTGGGACCGTCGCCGGACGGACGGCGGGTGTCCCGCTGTTGGGCCGCCTGCTGAGCCGCCTTCACGGCGGCCTCCTGCTCGGCCTTGAGAGCCGTGGCGCGGGCTTCCGCCGCCGCGACCTCGATGTCGTGTGCGCTCTTCCCCATCGGGGTGGCCGCCGGGGTAGCCGGGGCCTTCGGCTTCGACGGAACCGCCTTCTTCATCGGCGGAGCCGGCCTCGCCGACACCCGGGAATCGCTCGCGGTCGCCGCGGCCGGTGCGCTCGGTGCGGACGGGGCGCCACTGGGCGCCGCCGAACCGGGACCGAAGACCTCCTTCAGCCGACGGGCGACGGGAGCTTCCACGGTGCTCGACGCGGACTTCACGAACTCGCCCATCTCCTTGAGCTTGGCGAGCACGATCTTGCTTTCGACGCCGAGCTCCTTGGCGAGCTCGTGTACGCGGGCCTTGCCTGCCACTGCACTCCTCACTCCGAGGCCGTGCGGGCGGCAGCCCGCAGCGACCTCACTTGTGCACTTGAAGCCTGGTCATTTCAGGGACTTCATCGTGTGCTCATGTCGGTCGTCCTACCTTGCTCTACATCCATCCGCAGGCGCGGTGCCCCGGAGGGTGCCTCATGATCCGGTCAGGCGGGCCTTCCCGCCGTGGATCGCCTCGCTGAGCGGGGTGATGTCGCAGACACCCGCGACTCTCAACGCGCGCCCGAAGGCGCGACGCTTCTCCGCCAGAGCGAGACATGCCGGGATGGGGTGCAGATGAGCTCCCCTACCCGGCGCCCTGCGAGTCGGATCGGGCACGACCCGGACCGCGCGCGATCCCCCGATGTCGGGGGATCTTGGCAAGTCAGAGTCGATCGCGATCGCGACGAACCGCAGCAACTCGGAGGCCGCCGCTCGTTGCCGACAGCCGACGCAGGTCCGCACCGGACGCGATGTACCGCGCCCTGCTCCACGTGCTGTATCACGCGCTGAACCCGCGTCGCCCGACACCGTGCGACGTTCCACCGAGAAAGTCTACCCCTAGGCCCGGCCGAAGGCTCAGGCCGGTTCGGCTTCGTGATCCAGACCGCGCGGCGGGCGCGCCGTACCCGTCTCCGGAGTGTCCGAGCGGATGTCGATCCGCCAGCCGGTGAGCCGGGCGGCCAGCCGGGCGTTCTGCCCTTCCCGCCCGATCGCCAGCGACAGCACCTCGCCAGGCACCGTCACCCGCGCAGCCCGCGCCGCGAGGTCCACGACCTCGACCTTCACCACCCGGGCCGGCGAGAGCGCGTTCCCCACGAACTCGGCCGGGTCGTCCGACCAGTCGATGATGTCGATCTTCTCGCCGTGCAGCTCGCTCATCACCGCGCGGACCCGCTGGCCCATCGGGCCGATGCAGGCGCCCTTGGCGTTGACCCCGGGGACGGTCGAGCGTACGGCGATCTTGGTGCGATGACCCGCCTCGCGGGCGATGGCGGAGATCTCCACCGTCCCGTCGGCGATCTCCGGCACCTCCAGCGCGAACAGCTTCTTGACCAGCGCCGGGTGCGACCGGGACAGGGTGACCTGCGGACCGCGCGGACCCTTGACCACGTGCACGACCACGCAGCGGATCCGCTCGCCGTGCCGGTACACCTCGCCGGGCACCTGCTCGGACTGCGGCAGCACCGCCTCCAGCTTGCCCAGGTCGACGGTGACGATGCCCTTCTCGGACCGGGTCTCGTGAGCCTGGATCACGCCGGTGACCAGGTCGCCGTCGCGGTTCACGTACTCGCCGAAGTGCACCTCGTCGGTGGCTTCGCGCAACCGCTGCAGGATGACCTGCTTGGCGGTCATGGTCGCGATGCGCCCGAAGTCGTGCGGGGTGTCGTCCCACTCCCGCAGGATCGCGCCCTCCTCGTCGACCTCCTGGGCCAGCACGGTGGCGGCCCCGGTCTTGCGGTCGATCTCCACCCGGGCGTGCGCCTCCGCGCCCTCGGTGTGCCGGTAGGCGGTGAGCAGCGCCGACTCGATCGCGGCCAGAATCGTCTCGAACGGGATCTCCCGCTCTCGCTCCAGCGCGCGAAGCGCGGCCAAATCGATGTTCACTGCTCCTCCACGTCTTCTTCGTCTACTTCTTCGTCAACCCCGTCGTCACTGTCAGCGATCTCTTCCAAGTCGTCGTCGGAGATCTCGTCAAGCCGGTTGAACTCGATCTGCACCCGCCCCGGCCCGAGCCGGTCGAGTGCGTACGCCTGGGTGGTCACCGACTTCTTCTCGGCGAGCTCCAGCGTGACGCTCGTCTCGTCCGCCGCCAAGACCCGGCCGGTCACCTGCTTATCAGTCTTATGCGCGGAATCCTTCGCCGTGGGATCGCCGTGGATCTTCACCGCCACGAGCCGGCCCACCGCCCGGCGCCAGTGCCTCGGCAGGGTCAGCGGCCGGTCGACGCCGGGCGAACTGACCTCCAGCTGGTACTCGCCGGGGACGATCTCCTCGCCGGACTCCTCCGCGGCGTCCAGCGCGTCGGCCACCGCCCGCGACAGATCCGCGATGGTGTCCAAATTCACTCCGCCGTCGCCGTCCACCGTGACCCGGAGCTGATGACGCCGGCCCACCTGGCGTACGCCCAGATCTTCGAGGTCGTAGCCGGCCTTGTTCAGCACCGGCTCGATCAGATCGCGTACGCGGTCACGAACCTCGGCCAACTGAGCCGGCGAACGACGCGGGGCAGCCGGGACGCTCGGGGGCGCGCTCCGGCGGCTACGCTGTGCCATGAGCGGACCCCTCTCCTGAAGATCTGGTGCCGACTGATCGATGATCGTCAGTCGGCCGGTACGGCGCGCGCGGAACACGGCTGCGCAGAGCGTAACGCGCTCCGACTACCGAGCGTGAATCGGCGCGCCCAGCCTGCCGGTCGCGCTTGGCGTGCTCGATCTGATCGTGTTCACTTGTCCAGATGCGCACACCGGACGGGGCTAGCGGGACGAGCCGTCGTGACCTGCTCAGAGCCCTGGCGGCGGTCGGCGCGGCCGGTGCGCTGGCGGGGTGCGACCTGCTGGCCGGGCCAGAACCCGACCCTGACCCCCTGCTCGGGCTGCTCGCCGAGACCCAGGCCTTGCTGACCGCGTACGACCAGGTGATCGCGGCGGGTTCGGCGAACGCGGCGAAGCTTCAAACGATCCGGGCGACGCACGAGGCTCATCTCACCGCGTTGACCGCGATGATCAGTCCGCCCAGCCCGACCGCGACGCCCTCGGCGGCGACCGCCGCCGACTCGGTAGCCGACCTGAAGAAGGCGGAGGCCACGGCGGCGAAGACCGCGTACGACGCCTGCGTGGCCACCATTCCAGCGCGCGCGACGTTGCTCGGCGAGATCGCGGCCGCCCGCGCGACCCACTTGGCGGTGCTCTCATGACGAGTCCTTCGGCTGCGCCGTCGGCGTCCGAGGCGCCGCTCAGCGCCGACGGGACGGCCCGCCTGGCCACCGCGCTCGACCTGGAACACCAGGCCGTGTACGCGTACGGCGTGCTCGGGCCATATCTGAGCGGCAGTCTCCGGACCTCTGCCCGGACCGCCGAGGAGACGCACCGTACTCGGCGGGACAAGATCGAAGCCCTGCTCGGGGACGCCGCGCCCACCGGCGCCGCCGGGTACGCCCTGCCGCAGCCGGTCAAGGACAAGGCGAGCGCCCTGGCGTTGGCCGCACTCGTCGAGGACGGCGTGACGACGGCGTACCGGGCGGCGTTGGCCGCGACCTCGGGCGGCAATCGGAAGATCGTGCTCGACGCCATGATCGACGCCGCGAATCGGGCGGCCGCCTGGCGACGGGCGGCCGGGACGACACCCGGCACGGTGTCGTTCCCCGGACGCCCAGCCTGATCCGCTTCGCCCGCGTGACCGCCTCGTCCGGCCCGACCCGCCGCGTCCGGCGTCAAACCGGCGGTCAGCGGCGGGTCGGTAGCCGATCAGCGATGCTCAGCGGTGGTCAGCGGCGTTCGATCGGCAGTCGCGACCGGGTGAGCAGTCCCGCCCCGACCATCGCGACCACCGGAACCAGCACGGCGATCCCGAGTTGCACCCAGGGCACCACCATCGGCAGGTCCAGCGGAATCGGCCAGACCCGCAGGCTCTGACTGCGGTTGACCCCGGCGATCAGCGCCAACGCCCCGCCGATGCCCACGGCCAGCCCGAGAACCGTGCCGACGCCGGCGATCACCCCCGACTGGCTGAGCGACATGAACCGGCGTACGCGCGGCGACGCTCCGATCGCACCGAGCGTGGCCAGGTCGGCTCGCCCGTCGGCGGCCGCCAGTCCGGTGGCGATGGCCGCCGCGGCCAGCGTCACCAGAGCCGAGGCCAGGGCGAGCACGATGAGGAGGATGTCGAGCCGGTCGTGCCCGGTCCGCTGCACCGTCGCGTACGCGAGCTGGCTGAACTCCAGCAGCGCGGAGTTGAGCTTCTCCTCCTCGGCCGAGGTCGGCATCCGGGTCGTCGCGGCGACCAGGTAGGCGGGCTGCGTACCGAGTCCCAGCTTCGCCAGGGAGTCCACGCCGATCACGAGGTCGAACCCGTGCACTCCCGACCGCAGCACGTACGCGGGCACCTCGACCGGCGTACCGCGTTGGTCGCCCTTGCTGTCCGAGATGACCGGGGCGACCTGGACCTTGCCGTCGACGACGTAGCGCGGGTCGGTCACCACGACCGCCCCGGAGCGCAGCGCCGCCGTCGCCTGGGCCAGGTCGTCCGCGGTCGCGCCGGTGACCAGCGGCAGGTGGGACCCGTCGTCGACGACCACGCCGAAGGCGGAGCCCAACATCAGGTCTTCGTGACAGCGCTGGTCGGCTCGCGCCTGCGCCTGTTCCTTCGGATTGGTGGGCGCGTTCTCGAACGGGCACTTCTCCCGGTCGGGCAGGACAAGATCCAGCGCGCAGTACTTGTCGGCGTCGGCCACCGCGCAGGACAGCCCGTTCACCACGGCCGTCTCGCGTACCGGCAGGATCTCGCGGATCCGCCCGTCGAGCCGGGCCGTCGTAGCCGCGTCCATCGACTTGGTCCCGCCGGTCGGATTCAGGTCCATGAGCCGGATGGTGGCGTACCCGTCGGGCAGCATCGGCCGCGCGTACGCCTCGCTGCGCACGGTTTCGGCGTTCATGTAGATGCCCAGCATCACGCTGCCGGTCACCACCGCCATGACCGCGGAGATGGCTGGGGCGGCCGCGGCCCGGTTGCGAGACGCGTCCCGCATCGCGATCCGCGGCGCCAGCGGCAACGCCCGGCCGAGCCGGCCGAGCAACCCGACCAGGGCCGGGGTGACCACCACGAAGCCGAGCTGGGCGAGTACGAGACCGGCCAGCAGCAGCTGCGAGTCGGCGAGCAGGGTCGCGCCGCCGCTCGCCGCGACCCCGGCCGCCATCATCGCCAGACCGACGATGATCCAGCGGCGCCGGGACCGGGTGATACCCCGCCGCCCGGACAGCGCGGTGACGACGTCCTGGCGAGCGGTCGTAACGGCGGGCACCAGTGCCGCGAGCAGCCCGGTGACCACGGCTAGGACGAGTCCCACAGCCAAGGCCGACGGGAATACGCGGAAAGCTCCGCCGCGCGCCCCGAGATACTCCTCCAGGAACGGCCGGCCCAACGCCGCCAGCAGTACGCCGAGCAGCAGGCCGGGGACGGCTCCGACGACGCCGAGCACGACTCCGTCGGCCAGCATGATCCGGCGCAGCTGTTTCGGCGTACCGCCGTTGGCGGCGACGAGGGCGAGTTCCCGGCGTCGGCGTCGGGCGCCGACGGCGAAGGCCGGAGCACACAGGAGGATGACCTCGAAGACGATCAACCCCACGACGACGGTGCCCAGCGCCAGTTCCTCGGTTCCGCCGCCCGGGGCCTGTTCCATCGGCGTACCGGACAGCTCGACGCGCGGGTCCACCCAGACGCCGACCTGGTTGAGCTGCTTCACGAGGTCTGTCGTCACCCCGCCGGGGATCTCGATCAGCCACGTTCCGCCGCGTTCGTCGTTGCGGGTGAGCGCGCTCGGGTGGAACAGGATCATCTCGCGCAGGTCGTCCGGGAACTCGACGAGGCCGACGACGCTGAGCGTGCGATCACCGTCGAGCGTACGCACACTGCCGCCGACGCTCGCGCCCAACCGGTCGGCCGCCTGCGGCGACAACGCCACCTCGCCGTCCTTGGCCGGACCGCGTCCGGAGAGGAGGGTCACCATCCCCTCGCTCAGCGGATCGGCGAGGTCGACATACCGCGCCTGCAGGCCCGCGATGCCACTCGGCGTACGCATCCGCAGCTGCGAACCGCTGTTGTCGAGGAACGAGACCTTGCTCCCCGACGGCAGCATCGACAGCAGGGTCTGGTCGTTCTTCGGTTTGGCCGGCCCGCTCGGCGGTTGCTGCGATACGGCGTTGGCGTCGCCGAACTGTTGAATCGGGGCGTCACTGGACCAGTTCACGACGGCGTCGGCGCGGCCCATCTGCCGGGTCGCCTGCTCGTCGGGGGTCAGGTCGAACGTCTTGTAGGTGACGGCGACGAAGGCCAGCGCCACCACCGGCGCGCCGATCAGGGCCGCCACCATCGCCGAGCGTCCCTTGTGCCGCCGGGCTTCCCGCCGGGCGAGCCGCAGGGAGACCCGCCACGACTTCCACCAAGTCGTCATCCGGCCGTCTCCAGCAGCGCGGCCGCGTCGGCGGCGCCCACGGAGGTGTCCACGACGACCCCGTCCCGGAGGAACACCACCCGGTCGGCCCAGGCCGCGTGGCGGGCCTCGTGGGTCACCAGCACCGCCGCCGCCCCAGAATCCACCTTGGACCGCAGCAGGCGCAGCACCGCCTCACCGGTCTGCGAGTCCAGCGCGCCGGTCGGCTCGTCGGCCAGCATCAGCCGCCGCTGCCCCACCAGGGCGCGAGCGATCGCCACGCGCTGCTGCTGACCACCCGACATCTCGTCGGGGAAGCGTTCGGCGTACCCCTCCAGACCGACCTCGGTCAGCGCGGCCTCAGCCAGCGGACGGGCCTTGCGTGGCGCGACGCCGTCGAGTTCGAGCGGGAGCGCGATGTTCTCCGCGGCCGTGAGGCTCGCGAGCAGGTTGAGATCCTGAAAGACGTAACCGAGGCGACGCCGTCGCAGCCCGGCGAGCCCGGACCGGTTGAGCGTGCCGAGATCGACGCCCTCGATGACGACCGAGCCCGTGGTGGGCGAGTCGAGCCCGCCGGCCAGGTTGAGCAGGGTCGACTTCCCGGAGCCGGACGGGCCCATGACGGCCACGAGCTCCCCCGGTGCGACCGCGAGGCTGACCCCGCGCAGGGCGTGTACCTCGGTCGCGCCCTGGCCGTGCATCCGATGCACGTCCCGCAGCTCAAGCACGCTCATGGACGGTCTCCCCCGTAGCCTGCTCGGCGGCGACCGGCGTCGCCGTGGGGACGAACCGGACCAGCGACGACTCACAATGGTCGAGCCACCGCAGCTCCGCCTCGGCCTGGAAGATCAGTGAATCGAGCACCAGCCGCCACGGCAGCTCGCCGTCGCTCTGCTTGAGCCGGGTGTACTGCTGCAACGTCCGCATGGTGGCGCTGCGCTGGGTCTGCACGACCGTCTGGACATCGACCCCCGGCGTGGTCAACGCCAGCGCCAGCTTGATCGCCAGCTCGTCCCGTGGCCGGTCGGCGTGCGCGATCGGCGTGGCGAACCACAGCGCCAACTCGGTCCGGCCCTCCGGGGTGATCTCGTACGGCCGCTGCCCCCCGTCGTGCTCCGGCAGCGCCCGCACCAGACCGTCCCGCTCCAGGCGGGTCAACGTGGTGTAGACCTGCCCGATGTTCAGCGGCCAGGTCGCGCCGGTCTCCGCCTCGAAGGCGGACCGGAGCTGGTAGCCATACATCTGCCCGCGTTCCAGTAACGCGAGCAACCCGTGTCTGATGGACATGACTACTGAGTATGCATACCGAGTATGCGACGGTCAACCTAAGCCGCCTGACCTGCTGATCAACGGTCGAGCAAGCGCTCGCACAAGGTGGCTCGCGCGGTCATCCGCTCGGCGAGCCGACCGGGCAGGCCGCTTGCCAACCCTGCGATCTCGTGCCCCTTCGCGATCCGGCTGATGACATCCGGCAACTCCTGGGCATACGCCCTCGCACGGTCGACCGTGCCGGCCGGGTCCAGACCGGCCTCAACTGCCAGACGTCGCCATCGTGTACCGGTGATTCCGTCGAGCCGGTAGTCGCCCCCGATCCGCATCGCCATGCGAAGGCGGGGCATGTACATGTCGTCATAGGGCAACGCGCTGGCCACGTCATAGAGGGGAGCCAATCGCGCGCCGGCCCCGCCTAGCAGGATCGAGTAGTTCTTGGCATGTGCGTCGGTTCCCCCGATGAGCCAGTTGAAGACAAGCGCGTCGACGAAGCGCTGAACGTCCGCATCCGCGCCCCGCGGCGTCAGTACCGCCCGACGCAACAGCCCGATCACATCCTCCGGGCCGGGGCCGCCCTCGTTCTGATACTTGGCGGTCGGCGGTCGACCCAAGGCCTGACAGACATCCTCCTGGTGGACTCGCAACCAGGCGCCGACCGCGGACCTCTGGCGGTCGTAACGCTCGACGACGATGACGCGCTCTGCCCCGAACGCCACCACCCGCGAACGGGCCGCGACGATGCCGAGCCCTCGGGCCGCCTCCAGACAGAGATGTTCGTTGAGGTCATGCTCGTCGAACCCGGAGATCGCGGGCTTCACGATGTGCGTGGTCGGCACGACACCCCAGGGATCGCCCCAACGATCGGCCGCCTCGTCGTAGTGCAGGGCGGTCTTCGCCTGGGCGCCGGCGAGACTGAACTGTCCCGACCGCGAGAGATTCCAGGCGGCGGGATCACTTCTGAGCGTACGGACACGGGCGGCGATCTCCTGAACGTCGATCCACTCGACACCGCCGTCCCCGGCCATGATCGCCTCGATTCGCTCCGGCGTGACGAACTGCGCAGCTCCGGCACAGTCCTCGCCGACATGCCGGAGCAGGGCGAACGGGTTCCGAGCGGAAACCTGGTATACCTGTGCCCACCGCTCCAGGACCGCCTCGTTGTCCGGTAGCAATCCCCAAAGGAACGCCCGCACCACCTGATCTTCGTGCTCGGCCTCCGACAGTGGCATCGACAGCGATAACGGAGTCGAGTCCTCCGCCGCACGCCATTCGCTGTCGTAGCGCAGCGCGAGCCGGCCGCGGTCGTCCTGCTTGAGCTCGCCCACTCGCCGGCCGCGCATCACGACTACGAGTTCGCTGACCACGACTACTCCTTCAAAGAATCGAGAAGAGCGTCCAGATCGACCTCATCTGGAGCAGGCTTCACCGGGCGGACTGCCATCGCCAGTCCGAGCGCATGCAGTGTCCGCATGATCATGCCGATTTCGGCGCTCGCCTTGCCCGCCTCCAGGTTCGCCAGCCAGCGCAGACTGACGTTCGCCTCGTCGGCGAGTTGGCGCTGAGTCTTGTGCAGCTCATGCCGACGCTCACGGACATAGCGGCCCAGGTCGCCGGTGGTTGTCACGCGCACTTCGACCTCCCTCGCCAGTGTGCACGTTCATGCATATCATAGCCGATACGCACGTTCGTGCATCTTCCTTTGAGCATGCATGAACGTGCACACTCCACCCCGGGCGGGAACCGCGGGCAGGGCACCAGCGTGTACAGCCGTGAGAAGCATCGCCGTCCGAACGGAGTACCGCGTGGCCGAGGCCCTCGACGCAGTCTCCTTCGAGAACTTCTACCGAGCCCAGGCCGACCGGGTCTACCGGTCGCTGGCAGTCGCCCTGGCCGACCCCCAGCTGGCCCGCGAGGCCGCCGACGAGGGCATGACCAGGGCGTACGCACGCTGGAGGAAGGTGGGCGCGCTGGACAACCCGGGCGGATGGGTCTTCCGCGTCGGGCTGAACTGGGCCACCTCCAGGTGGCGGAAACTCCGCCGCGAACGGTTCATCCCAGCGGAAGCGGTCGCCGACGCCGGGCCGTCCGCAGCCGGGGTCATCGCCGCCCAGGTCGCGCTGGCGCGGCTGTCGTTGGCGTACCGGACCGTGATCGTCTGCCGCGTTCTGCTGGATCTGTCGACCGCGGAGACCGCCGCCGTCCTCGGCCTGCCCGAGGGCACCGTGAAGAGCCGGCTCGCCCGGGGCCTGGCCGCCCTGCGGGCCGAACTGACCGAAGAGGTGCACCCGTGAACGCCATTCCCGAAGACCTCGACGGGGCCGTCCGCGCCGTCGCCGAGCACGCCCCCGGCGGGTACGCGACATTGGCCGAGATCACCGCTCGCGGTCGGCAGGCGCGCCGTCGCCGGACCGTCGCGGTCAGCTCCCTCGCGGCTTTCGCTGTCCTGGGCAGTGCGTTGGGCGTACCCCTGGTGGTGAAGAGAGCGGACGGGCGGACCGGGCCGCAGCCCGAGACGTCTGCCACCACTGCCGCGCCAACACCCACGAGCAGTCCGTCCCCGCGGATCTGGACCAGCGCGGCGCAGCGGTTGCTCCTCAACGGCAGCGGCGGCAGCGTGACGCACAGTGATGGCAGCCAGGCCGGGATCGACGGGCCGACCGGGCCGACCGAGCTGTTGCCGACCGGGAAGGTGCGCGCGTTGAGGACACCCACGTTCAACGCCGGTGTCGTGGATCTTCTCGCCAAGCCCGACGGCGGTTTGGTCATGCTGGGCATCCAGAATCTGCAGCCGGGCGTCGCCCGCACCGACGGGCCAAACGTGAGCGGTTTGGAGATCCGGCTCGTCGTGGTACGCCCGGACGGGACCACCTCGAGCAAGCGGAACATCCGCGTCCAGGGTGAGTACGTCAGCCTGCTGGCGGCCGACGAGGACACCGCGATCCTGTGGCGCAAGCATGGGGTGTTCCGGCGGACCATCGCGACCGGGCAAGAGGAGCGACTGGTCTCGGCGAGTGCGATCGCGGGTGGGAACGTCGACGACGCGCAGACCCGGATCGGCGCGGTTTCCCTGGTGGGACAGGCGATCGCAGTCGTACGCCCGATGGGACCGTGCCCGACGATTCAGATCGGATCCCTGACATCGGGCACGCATCGTCAGCTCACGTTGCGAGGGAACCCTCGGGATTGCGGGGTCGGTGACATGCGGTTCAGTCCGGATGGGACCTCGTTGGCTGTCGCCTATGGACAGCGTAGCGCCAAGGACGTACGCCTAGCCGTATTCGACACCGCCACGGGCGCGTTGGTCAGTGATTCGGCGTTGTACTCCACACCGGATCCAGTCGGACTGATGGAACCGGGGACAGCGGAGCTGCGAGGGCTCGCCTGGTTGGACGACCGCACAGTACGGGCCGCGGTCACCGCGCTGCCGCATGGCGCCACGCGGACTTACCGCTACACGGAGCTGTTGCGGATCGTCGACCTCCAGGTGCGCTGACCTCTACCCGCAGATCAGGGATACGCATGCGTCCGGGGCGACCGGAAGGATGCGTATCCCTGATCTGCAGGGAGAGTCAGTGGGTGTTCTCGTTGTTGAGCCGATGGAAGATCGCCTCGGGGTCGACCTTGGCCTGCGCGGAGAGTCCGATCAGGATCTCCTGCTCGCCGCTTTCGAGACCCGCGACTGCCTGGCGGACCAACTCCGGCACCGGCATGCCGCCTTGTGTCGAGTTCGGATCGTCGCGCAGCTCCGCCCCGATCGTGGTGTCCACCTTGGGTGGCAACACCTCGATGACGTCGATGCCCCGATCCCGCAGCTGGTAACGCATCGAGATGGACAGCGAGTGCAGCGCGGCCTTGGTCGCGCTGTAGACGCCGATCTCGACGAGCGGCGTGAACGCCAGCGCCGACGTCGTGTTCACGATCGCCGGCTTCGGGCGGGTGGCGAGGTGGTCGACGAGCAGCGAAGCCAGGTGCAGCGGCGCGAGGAGGTTGATCTCCAGCTGCTGCTGCGCCTTGACCAGGTCGATCGGCTGCGTGACGTCGAAGCGGTATTGCACCGCCGCGTTGTTGAAGATCACGTCGAGGTCGGGGTGCTCCTTCACGACCCACTCCGCGAGCTCCACCCGCTGCGCGGCGTCCTCCAGATCGCACTGTCGCGCGTGGATGCGCGGAGAGAGCGCGCTGACCTCGGCCAGCCGGGTCTCGTCCCGCCCGAGGGCGATGACGGTGTTTCCCAGCTCGGCGAAGCGCAGCGCCAGCGCGCGCCCGATGCCGTTGGACCCGCCGGTGAGCAGGATGGTCCGGTCGTTCAGAATCATCGAAGCCTCACCGTACGGGCATGCTGAGCTGGGGGTTCTCGTCCTGGATCATCTGGATCGCGTGTTCGACCGACTTGATGAGCACCTGCTTGGTGGACTCACGGTGCCGGGCGTCGCATTCCAGGATCGGCACCCGGGCGGGCACCGCCAGCGCCTCCGCGATCTCGTCGACGCCGTACCGGCGGGTGCCGTCGAAGATGTTGAGCGCGACGATGTAAGGCAGCCCGCGACTCTCGAAGAAGTCGATGGGCGCGAAGGAGTCGGCCAGCCGGCGGGTGTCCACCAGGACCACCGCGACCAGCGCACCCCGCATGAGTTCGTCCCACATGAACCAGAACCGGGTCTGCCCCGGCGTACCGAAGAGGTAGAGGATCAGGTCCGACGCGATGGTGATCCGGCCGAAGTCCATGGCCACCGTGGTGGACTCCTTGCCGGGCACCTTCGAGGCGTCGTCGATCCCGACTCCGGCGGAGGTCATGATGGCCTCGGTCGTCAGCGGGGTGATCTCGGAGACGGTGCCGACCAAAGTGGTCTTCCCTACGCCGAAACCACCCGCGATGACGATCTTCGCGGACGTGATCTGCTGCGAGGGCCCCGTGGTGTCAAAGCCTGCGTAGTCCACTTAAGACCCTTTCCAAGACGTGCAAACGATCGTTGACGCTCTGTTCCCGAGCGATCTGGTGCAGGTCGAGCAAGCCCTCGGCGACCATGTCGGCGACGAGCACCCGGGCCACACCGAACGGCATCTGAAGCAACGCGGCCACCTCGGCCAGCGAGCGGGGAGCGCCGTCACACAAGCTCGAAATCCGGTTCTTGTGCTGGCCGGCGAACCGGCCCTCTTGCCGCCCCGCGGGAGTGGTGACGAGCACCGACTCGATCGCGATGTCCTGCCGCGGTTCCGTCCGGCCGCGCGTGACGGCGTACGGACGCACCAGGGCGCCCCGCGGATCTCGGCGGAAGCCTTCCTCGTCAGGCTGAGCCACGACTCGCCACCCCCACTCTCACGACCCTCGCCAAGCCCTACGACTGCCGGGCGAACTCGCGGGTGCCCGGAGTGAGCGCGCCGCCCACCCGGTCCACCAGCAACGCCATCTCATAGCCGACCTGGCCGACGTCGGAGCTTCGCGCCGCGAGCACCGCCAGGGCCGAACCGTCGCTCACCGACATGAGGAACAGGAAACCTGCGTCCATCTCGATGATGGTCTGCCGGATCGGCCCACCGTCGAACGCGCGGGACGCGCCGTCGGTCAGGCTGATCACCCCGGCCGTGATCGCGGCGAGCTGGTCAGCCCGCTCCTCGGGCAAATCCTGCGTCGCGGCGAGCAGCAGTCCGTCGGCGGAGACCGCCACGACGTGCGCCACGCCAGGCACCTGGTAACTGAAGTTGTTCAGCAGCCAGCTGATGTTCTGCATCTTCGGGCCGGTCATCGACGTTCCTCATTCTGTGCTCTGCTTTGCTGCGGACTGGACAGGTCGTCCCGCCCGCGCTGCACCCCACGGGTGTACGCCGACAGCAGGCCCTGCACCTGTTCGGGCGTGCGCTTGACCCGGGCGGGCGCCGGTTGATCGACGCTGCCGGGGACGAGGTTCGCCTGCGGCGTACGGATCGGCAGTCCCGACTTCGTCGTGGTGGAGGTGTCTGGTGCCGCAGCCGCGGCCGCAGCGCGCCAGCCGGTGTCGGCCGTCGTCTGCCAGCTCTCCGTCGGCGGGGACTGCCAACTGTCCTGGCTGGACCCGTTCTGCCAGCTGTCCTGGCCGGACGGTTCCGGCCGGGTCGCCGACGTCCGCGGCAGGTCGTCGTGCGTGGCCCGGAACTGCGCGGGCGGCGCGCCGGCGCTGGGCCAGTCGGATCGAGCCGTCTCCTGCCGTACTGCCGCCCGGGCGGTGACCCGGGCCGGTTCCGGCCGCTGCGGCGACTGCTGCTGCGACCAGGGTTCCGACACAGTCGGCGACGTGGTGGTGGAACCGAACCAGGTCGCCTGCATCTGGCGGAAGATCGGCAGCTCGGCGGTGTCGTCCGAAGCTCGCATCGGCGGCGCGATCGGCGCCATCGGCGCGATCGGCGGGCTCTGCGTCGCCGTCGCGGTCGGAGCGGACACCGGGACCGCCGACACCGAGATCGGCATCGTGGTGTTCGGGTCGCCGGAGATCCGCTGTCCCGGTACGCGAGTCGGCAGCTCCGGCTCCCGGAAACCGACTGGCTCACGCGGCGCTTCCCGGGGGGCGGGCGGCGCCTCACGCGGCGGCGACGGCAGGGCTGCGTGCCGGCCGCTCTCCTCGATGGCCAGGTGACGCCGCTGACGCAGCGCGTTGTCCGCCGATCGCGGCAGCACCAGGATGCTGCGGGGCAGCACCAGACCGGCGGTGATCCCGCTGTCGGCGTTGCGGCGCAGCTCGGCCTTGATGCCGTAGCGGTGGGCCAGCCGGCTGACGACGCCCAGACCCATCATCCGGAACGACGAGACGTCGACCGATCCGGGCTGGTCGAGCCGCTCGTTCACCGACTGCAGCTGCTCGTCGGTCATGCCGAGACCGCGGTCCTCGACCTGGATCAGGACGTAGTCGCCGATGCGGCGGGCGTCGGCGACCACGACCGTCCCCGGCGGAGAGAATCGCGTGCCGTTGTCCATCAGCTCGGCCGTCATCCGGACGACGTCGTTGACCGCGTGCGCGGCGATCGCCGTGTCGGCGTCGACCGTGCTGAACTCCACCCGGTCGTACAGCTCGACCTCGGACTGGGCGGCGCGGAGCACGTCTTCCAGGCCGGCGTCCTCCCGGCGGGCCGGGCTCGCGTCGGCGCCCGCGAGGACCAGCAGGTTCTCGTCGTTGCGGCGCATTCGGGTCGCGAGGTGGTCCAGCCGGAACATGCGGGCCAGCCGCTTGGGGTCCTGCTCGTGCTGCTCGATCGAGTCCAGTTCGGCGATCATCCGGTCGACCAGGGTCTGCGACCGGCGGGCCAGGCTCAGGAACATCGCCGACACCGTGCCGCGCAGGACGGCCTGGTCGGCCGCGATGCGGACGGCTTCCCGGTGGACGACGTTGAACGCCTGCGCCACCTGCCCGATCTCGTCCTTGCCGCGAACCTGGATCTCGTCGCGCACTTCGGAAGCGAGTTGATCGGCGCTGCGTTCGTCGAGGCCGCGGGCGTCCCGCAGCCGCTCGACCGTCTCGGGGAGGCTGCGGTGCGCCACCACGAGCGCGCCGCCACGCAGCCGTTCCAGCGACCGCACCATCATCCGGGCCACGTACGCCGCCATCAGGATGGCGAGCAGCAGGGCCGCGATGAGCAGTGACGACTCGATGATCGCCTGCCGGGTCACTTCGGCGGACAGCGCGTTGATCGCGTCACCGAGCTGCCACTCGAGTCGCTGCTGCGCGTAGCGCATCAGGTCGACCTCAGCCCCGATGGCCCGGGACGCCTCCATCGCGGCGTCCATCCCGCGGTTGCTGCCGCCACGCGAGCGGCTCACGTCGTCGGCCGCCGCATCGGCGAGCACGATGGCGTCACCGCTGACGAACGTCCGCGCGGTGGCCCATTGCTCCGCGCTGGCCTGCCGGAGGAAGTCCTGGAAGGCCTGCTGTTGGGTGGTCAGCGTGGCGAGGAAGGTCGACTGTTGTTCCTCGCTGATCGCACTGCTCTGGGTCAGCGTCACGAACGCGACCGCCTGCTGTTCGGCCGCGGCGCCTTGGGCGGCGGCGAACGCGGCGACGGCGCGGGCGCTCCCGGTCAGGTCACTGCCGACGCCGATCTCCTCGGCGGCGTCAGTGATGTAGCCGGTCATGTCGGCGAGGATGGCGGAATACCGCAGCACGACCTGGGCCACCGTGGTGTCCTTGCGGGCCTGGGCTTCCTTGCGGATGTCGGCCAGACCGTCCAGGTGGGTGTCGATGCGGTGCAGCGGCGCCTGGAGGGAGCTCGGCGGGTCGTCGAGCGCCTTCAGCGCCTCCCGATAGGAGCCGACTTCCGCGTCGGTCTCCGCCATCGGAGCGCTCAGGCTGTTCGCGTCGGCCGTGCTGTCCGCGACGAATCGCGCGAACGCCATCCGTTCGTGGTGCAGGGCGTAGCTCAACGCGGTGACCCGCGAAGACAGTGTCGTTAGATGATTGGACAGTCGAGCGTCCGCCGCACGCTGGCCGCTGTCGACCAGTCGCGCCGCGGCCAGGCCCACGGTACTGAGTACCGGGACCAACAGCACGACCGCCAGCTTCGTCCGGATCCGCGCGTCGCGCAGGCTCACACGTGGCACGGCGCCGATTCCACCATGTCGGGTCCGATCGCGACAAGCCGAGCGGAGCAGATTCCCAGTATCATGGACCGATTTCCTCCGTCGCCCCGCGAAGATCATAAAGTGGACTGTCTGAAGTCGACAGACTAGGGCACCCCGACTTGACCCGCTATGGCAGGGCTGGCAAGGTGTGCTCGGTTGACCGAGAGGGAGTCCGATGGCACGCGTACGCGCCCGTCTATCCACAGTGATTTCGCTGGCGACGCTGCTGGCCGCGACGGCATGCAGTTCACCCCTCACACCGAGTAAGCCCGATGAATTGGTCATCGGAGCGGACCTCGAGCTGTCCGGGGCGTACGCCGAAATGGGGACCGCCTTCGAGCGTGCCCTCCGGCTGCGAGTGGAGCAGTTGAACGCGACCGGCGATCGGCCGATCCGCGTCGTCTACCGCGACAACCGCAGCGACAAGAGCCTGTCCCAGTCGAACATCGCGGCGTTGGCCGCCGACTCGGAGATCAGCGCCATCATCACCGGCGCCTGCGGCGAGTGCGCGCTGGCGTCGTCGGCGGCGGTGACGCAGAAGGGCATCCCGCTGCTGTCGCTGGCCGGCGCGAGCGAGCTGGCCGACACCGACAAGGCGGGCAAGTTCGTCTTCAAGGTCGGACCGAACGCCAAGGACGGCGCGGCCGCCCTGGTCGCGCAGCTCAGCTCGACCCGGGTCAAGAAGGTCTCGCTGATCACGACGAACGACCAGTACGGCGACGACGGCGAGGAAGCCCTCACCGACGCGCTGAAGAATGCGGGCATCGACCTGCTGACCTCCCGCGAGGTCTCGGTCACCGCCACCGAGTTCAGCCAGACGGTCTCGACGGCGCTGGACGAGCACCCGGACGCGCTGATCGCCTGGACGGGCGCCTCGGTCGCCGGGGAGATCGCGGTCGACGCGCGCGCCACCGGCTTCAAGGGCAAGCTGCTGTTCGACACCGGGGCAGGCGGCGACCTGTTCTTCAACAAGGCCACCGCGCACGCCGCCGAAGGCGCGCTGATGGCCTTCCCGCAGACGATGGTCATCGACGAGGTCATCGCGACCAACCCGGCGAAGTCCTTCCGGCAGCAGTGGTTCCGGGACTACACCGCCAGCTACGGCGGCTACAGCGGGTACGCCTCCTACGCGGCCGACGCGCTGGAGCTGCTCGTCGAGGCGGCCAACCGGTCCGGCAGCACCAGCCGGGCGAGCCTGCGGGACACGCTGGACTTCCTGCAGATCGACGGGTTCACCGGACCGTTGAGCTTCCGGCCCGACGACCACTCCGCCGTGATGCCGCAGACGCTCACGCTGCTGGTCGTCCGGGGCGGACGGTGGCGGCTCGCCTCCTGAGCCCTTCTCAGCAGCAGATCAGGGATATGCAGGCTTCCGAGGTGCTCGGAAAGATGCATATCCCTGATCTGTATGTAGGGGCGGGGTGGGTCAGGCGGTGACGCTCCGGACCCAGGGCAGCAGCAGCCACTCGATCGCCTCGACGAGCAGGTACAGCGCGACGCTCACGAGAGCGAGCATGATCAGCGCGGCGAACATCAACTCCATGTCCGTCTGTCCGCTGGCGGCGGTAATGACGTACCCCAGGCCGCTGTCACCGCCGATCAACTCGCCGATCGTCGAACCGACCGCGGCCAGCGGCATAGCCACCTTCAGGCCGGTGAACAACTGAGGCAGTGCTCCCGGCAGCCGGATCTTCACAAAAGTCTGCCAACGGGAGGCCCGGATCGCCCGGGCCAACTCGGCCAGTTCGGCGGGTGTGCTGCGCAGGCCGGCGGTCATGCCGAGCACGATCGGGAAGAAGCACAGCAGCACCACCATGGCCAGCCGGGCTTGGTAGGTCAGCCCGAGCCAGACCATCATCACCGGCGCCAGCGCGATCTTCGGAACCGCGTTGACGGCGACGAGCAGCGGCGAAAACGTCTGGTCCACCATGCGCGAGCTGAACAACACCAAGCCGATCACCATGCCACCGACGGTGGCGATGGCGAAGCCGAGCAGGATCTCCCAGGTGCTCACCCAGGCCATCTGCCAGAGATACCCGGTCTTCTGGCCGTACGCGTCAAGGACGCCACCGGGCGGCGGCAGCACGATCTTCGGCGGGTGGAACACTCGCACGCCGGCCCACCACGCGAGTACGAGCAACGCCGATCCGAGCAGCGGATAGACGACCAGCGCCAGCGAGCGGATCCTCGTCATGGGCTCTCCTTGCCATCATGCGGGGTCTCCGGCGCCCGATCGGCAGCCGGAGACCCCGTTTGCGTCAACGCCGGGCTTTCGCGGCCCCGGCGCGCTTAACCGGCCGGTCAGGCCTTCGGCGTCATGTCGAAGGACACGATCTGCTCGGGCTTGAGCGAAGTGGGAATGGTGCCCGAGCCGGAGAGGATCGCGAGCGCGCGGGCGACGCGGTCCTGCTCCAGCGCGCCGATGACCGAGGACGAACCCCGGACGAAGGACGCCATGATCTTCAGCTCGGCCGAGGCGGTCGCCGCCTTCGCCGTCGGGACCTCGCCCGCCAGGATCTGGCCGGCCTCGTCCGGGTTGTCGACCGCGTACTTGAGGCCCTTCATCAGCGCGCCGTTGAAGCGCTTGACGAGGTCGGGCTTCTCCTTGGTCATCTTCTCCGTCGCGAGGACGGTGTTGCCGTACAGGTCGGTGAGGAAGTCGCTGTACGACAGCGAGACCGCGGTCTTGCCGCCCGAGGCCGCCTCGATGGTCGGCTTACCCACGATGAACTGGCCGATCGCGTCGACGCTCTTGCTGGCGAGCGCGGCGGGCAGGTTCGGCGCGGGCAGGTTCACGAACTGCACCTTGCTCGCGTCGATCCCGGCGAGCTTGGCGTACGTCGGGAACAGCGTGCCGATGATCGAACCCGAGGGGTCGCCGATCTTCTTGCCCTCGAGGTCCTTGGGCGCGCTGATGCCGTAGCCGTCCAGCGTCATGACGCCCGCGAGCGAGCGCTGGAGGACCGCGGAGATGCCGACCAGGCCCGACGCCTGGCCCTTGCCGACCGCGATCGCGACCGCGGCGAAGTCGACGACGACGAAGTCCGCCTGGCCACCGGCCAGGAGCTTGATGTTGTCGCCACTGCCGTTGCCGGGCTTGATCGAGACGTCCAGACCGGCTTCGGTGAAGAAGCCCTTCTTCTTGGCCACATAGGCGTACGCCTCGCGACCGAACGTCCCGAACGATGTTACGTAGTTAACTTTGTCGGTGCTGCCGTTGCCGGAGGACTGAGGAGCTGGATCGTCGGAGGAAGAGTCCGAGCAAGCGGCAGTCGCCGCGGCGATACCCGCGCCGAGGGCCGCCACCAGCGCAGACCGTCGAGTCAGCGTCGTCATGAGGGGGTTCCTTCCGGTGCTTTCGGATCTTGATAGATCCCGTCCAACCGCACAGCCTAGAACTCACCATCCTCGGTGGACAGCTTTGCCCACGTCTCGGAACGGCCACGAATAATCCCAGAAATGGTGGGAGCGCTAAACTCTGCCAGTCCGTCCAGCCTCGACCGGAAGGCGTACGCCGTGATCACAGTAGAAGGAGTGTCGCAGACATTCCGTAGCGGCAAGGGCGTCGTCGAGGCGCTCGCCGACCTCAATCTCAACATCCACGATGGAGAGTGCGTCGCCGTCATCGGCCGCTCGGGCTGCGGAAAGTCCACTTTGCTGCGCCTCATCGCCGGACTCCTGCCGCCGACGACCGGCACGGTGGCCGTGGACGGGGCAGCCGTGACGAAGCCGCGAAGCGACGTCGCCATGATGTTCCAGCGCCCGGCTCTGCTGCCGTGGCGGAACGTGCTGAACAACGTCATGCTCCCCCTGGAGATCAGCAAGGAGCGCAACGACGAGGGCCGCCGTCGCGCCCGGGACCTCCTGGAGCTGGCCGGACTGGGCGGCTTCGAGAACCGGCTGCCGCACGAGCTGTCGGGCGGGATGCAGCAGCGGGTCGCGCTGTGCCGCGCCCTGGTCACCGAGCCTCGCGTACTGCTCATGGATGAACCGTTCTCGGCGCTCGACTCGCTGACCCGCATCGAACTCGGCGAAGAGCTGCAACGAGTGCACATGAGCCGCAAGACCACCATCGTCCTCGTGACGCACTCGATCGAGGAGGCCGTGCTGCTCGCCGACCGCGTCGTCGTGCTCAGCTCCCGGCCCGGCCGCGTACGCGACGTGGTCGAGGTGAAGATCCCCCGCCCGCGCGAGCTCGGCCCCAGCGCGCACCTCACCGAGGTCGCCGAGGCCAGCGCACAGCTACACGGCCTGCTCATGGCCCCCACCCCCGCAAGGAGCGCATCGTGACCGACGTCCGCGAGATCCAGCTCGGCCCGGTCGGCCAACAGGTCGTCTTCGAGAACGAGCACGTACGCGTCTGGGAGATCACCCTGGCGCCGGGCGAGTCGCAGATGTGGCACCGACACGAGAACCCCTACCTCGTCATGGCCTTGGCCGGTGCGAGCAACCGGATCGACCCGATCGACGGCGGCGAGCCCCGGCGGGTGTCGGAAGAGGCCGGCAACGTGATCTTCCGGCCGGCCGGCGAGGTGCACATGCTCACCAACGAAGGCGACACGACCTACCGCAGCCGCCTCGTGGAGCTGTTGACTACCAGCCGGTAGTCCCCGGCATACTGTCGCGATGCTCGTCAAGCTCGCGCAGCGCCTAGGCCGTCACCAGTGGTTCGCCCGGACGATGCGGGTCATCCTGCCACCCCTGGACATCCGGGTGGCCCGCCTCACCAAGGGCAAGGTCGTCGCCCTCGGCATCCTGCCGTCGCTCGTGCTCACCACGACCGGCCGCAAATCCGGCGAGCCCCGGCGCCAGCCGCTCATCTACGTCCCGGACGGCGACGGCTACGTGGTCATCGGCTCCAACTGGGGACAGCCGAACCATCCGGCCTGGTCAGGCAACCTCCTGGCCGCCCCAGCCGCGAGCGTGCTGTTGAAGGGGCAGGAGATCCCGGTACGCGCCGAGCTGGCCGAAGGCCCCGAACGGGAGCGCCTCTGGGAGCTGCTCCTGCTGACCTGGCCCGCATATTCGGCGTACGCCGAGCGCTCCGGTCGACGGCTGCGGATCTTCAAGCTGAACCCCACCCGCTGACCCCGTTACCTGGCGTCCGCCGGGCCCTCCCGTTTGGCGTTGATCATGCCCGCGGGGAGTTGATCAGGCTGCTGCGGACGCGACACGCCGGTTGATCACGACCTTTAGTTCATGATCACGCCAAAAAGGCCCGCGGAGGGTGGGGCGGCGGGAGCGTTAGAGGGCGGTGGTGGAGCCGTCGATCAGCTTGCCGATCGCGTACGTGGCCCCGGCCGCCAGCAGCCCCAGCACCAGCTGCCGTGTCCCCGACGTCCACCAGCTGCGGTGGGTGAATCGGGAGGTCAGCGCGCCTGCCACGAACAGGCCGACGCCGCCGATGGCCAGGGCCATCCAGAGCGAATCGCTGCCGAGCAGGAACGAGATCAGTGGGATCAGCGCGCCGACGGAGAAGCAGAGGAACGAGCTGATCGCGGCGGTCCACGGGCTCGGCTGCGCATCGGGGACGACGCCGAGTTCTTCCTGGGCGTGGACCCGCAGGGCTTCCTCCGGGTTGTCCTTCAGGAAGTGCGCCACCTGCCGGGCCAGATCCTCCGGCAGCCCGCGCTCCATCCAGTTCAGCGCGAGTTCTTCGGCTTCGGCGTGCGGGTTGCGTTCGAGTTCCCGCCGTTCCTTGGCGAGTTCGGCCTCCAGCTGGTCGTTGGCGGTCGTGACGCTGGTGTACTCCCCCAGCGCCATCGAGATCGCGCCGGCGACCAGGCCGGCCATGCCGGTGAGGATGATCGCGTCGCGGGACAGCCCGCCGCCGCCGACGCCGGCGATGAGGCCGATGTTGGTGACGAGCCCGTCCATCGCGCCGAAGACGGCCGCGCGCAGCCAGCCGCCGGTCACGTCCGCGTGGTGGTGCTCGTTCAGCGCCGCCGGAACCGCGTCGGCGTCCCCCCGTGAAGAGCCGCCCCCACGCGAAGAGCCGTCACGATACGGAGAGCCGCCCCCACGCGAAGAGCCGTCACGATACGGAGAGCCGCCCCCACGCGAAGAGCCGTCACCGGCCGGTGAAACGGCCGGAGGAACGTCCCCGCCAGGAGAGTCGGTCACGGCAGTGTCAGGATCTCGTGCCCGTCCTCGGTGACGAGGATGGTGTGCTCGAACTGCGCCGTCCAGCGCCGGTCCTTGGTGGTCGCGGTCCAGCCGTCCGGCCACATGTCGAAGTCGGTCGTCCCGAGCGTGATCATCGGCTCGATGGTGAAAGTCATCCCCGGCACCATCTCCTCCGTCGCGCCCGGCGAGTCGAAGTGGGGCACGAACAGCCCACTGTGGAAGGCGCGGCCGATGCCGTGGCCCCCGAAATGGCGTACCACGCCGTAGCCGAACCGCTTCGCGTACGACTCGATGACCCGGCCGATGACGTTGATCTGCCGGCCGGGCGCCACGGCCTTGACGGCCCGCATGGTCGCCTCGTGCGTGCGCTCGACGAGCAGCCGGTGCTCCTCGGAGACCTCGCCGACGCAGAACGTGGCGTCGGTGTCGCCGTGGACCCCGTGGATGAACGCGGTCACGTCGACGTTGATGATGTCGCCGTCCTCGATGACCGTGGTGTCCGGGATGCCGTGGCAGATGACCTCGTTGAGGCTGGTGCAGCAGCTCTTCGGGTAGCCCCGGTAGCCGAGGGTGGACGGGTAGGCGCCATGGTCGCAGAGGAACTCGTGGACGACCCGGTCGATCTCCTCGGTGGTGACCCCGGGCTTGCAGTGCTCCCCGGCCAGGACGGTGGCCTGCGCCGCGAGGCGGCCGGCGATGCGCATCTTCTCGATCGTCTCGGCGTCCTGAACCTCGGTGCCGAGCCGCTTCGGCTCCTTGCGGCCGACATACTCCGGCCGCGGAATTTTCGCAGGCACCTGCCGCATCGGGGACTGTTTCCCGGGCTTCAGCGGAGCGCGTACCGTCACGATCTCGACCCTACCAGCGGAGCGGCACCCCATCGATGCTGGTGGCGTTCTTGCGGGCCCGGTATTCGGCCTGCTCCTCGGGGCTGCGGCGGTCCCAGTAGCGGCTCAGCAGATCGCGGTCGCCCTGGTACTCCATCAGCGGAACCGCGAAGCCGCACGAGTCGCTCACCCGCGTGACCTCGACCACGTTGATGTTGCGCAGGCCGGGTGCCGGCTCCGGAAAATTCTCGAGCATCTGCTCGAATCCCGGGTCCTGCGGCAACAGCACTCGGCCATGGCCGTGCAGTCGGTAGATCTTCGGCGGTCCGCTGAACGCGCAGAACATCAAGGTGATGCGGCCACCGCCCGCCGGGGAGGGCTTGCCCGAGCCGCCAGAAGTGCGGTCAGTCTCGCGGTCGTCGCGCAGGTGCGAGACCGTCTCATTCCCGCTTCCGCCATATTCCAGATACGCACAACGCAGCGGCCCGAGCACGGCGAAGCTGCCGCTCATCCCCTTCGGGGACAGGTTGAGGTGGCCGGACGGATCGGCCGGGGCGGTCGCGACGAAGAACATAGGCTGCGCCAGCAGGAAGTCGCGAATGCTGTCGTCGATGTGCGGATAGACCTGGCCCATGACTGGATCATGGCAGCGCGTCACAGATTTTGGGACGCGCTTACCAAACTCTGGAACAGCGGGGTCTCCGGATCGGTCTCCGGATGCCACTGGACGGCGACGGCGTACCGGTGGATCGGGGACTCCATGGCCTCGATGACGCCGTCCTCGACGCACCAGCCGACGGGGGTGAACGCCCCTGGATCGGCGACCGCCTGGTGGTGCAGCGTACTGGTCTTCGCCACGGCGCCCATGATCCCGTGCAACCGGGACTGCGGGTCCACCTGCACCGCGTGCTCCCCGTACGCCACCTGGTCGAACGGCGGCGGCCGGTGCAGGTTGGTGCTGACGAGATCGGGCAGATGCTGGTGCAGCGAGCCGCCGGTGACCACCGCGAGCAGCTGCATCCCCCGGCACACGCCCAGCACCGGGAGGTCCCGGTCCAGGGCGCCCCGCGCCAGCAGCGACTCCGCGGAGTCCCGGTACGCCTTGGGCCGCGTCGCCGGATGCCGCTCCTGCCCGTACCGGGCGGGGTCGATGTCCGCCCCACCGGTCAGGACGAGCCCGTCGAGGACGTCGAGCACATCGGCGTCCACGTCGTCCGGCGGCAGCAGGACGGGGCGCCCGCCGGCGGCCTGGATGGCCTGGACATAGGTCACGTGCAGGAGCGCGGCCGGGGTGTCCCGGTACAGCGCCCAGCTGGCGGGCTCCTGATAGGTGGTCAGCCCGATGATCGGTCGTCTCACAGCGCCTTCAAGTGCGTCGATTCGGTTCTTCTCACAGCGGCGTCACGTACGCGCCGGTGATGCCCCCATCCACGATGAACTGCGAAGCGGTGATGAAGGATGCGTCATCGCTGGCGAGGAAGGCGACCGAGGCCGCGATCTCCTCCGGTTGGGCGAACCTGCCCATCGGGACGTGCACCAGGCGCCGGGCCGCCCGTTCGGGGTCCTTGGCGAACAGCTCCAGGAGCAGTGGGGTCGCCACCGGACCGGGACACAGGGCGTTCACACGGACGCCCTGCCGGGCGAACTGTACGCCCAGCTCCCGGGTCATCGCCAGGACGCCGCCCTTGCTCGCCGTGTACGCGATCTGGCTGGTCGCCGCGCCCATCAGCGCCACGAAGCTGGCGGTGTTGACGATCGATCCCCGGCCCTGTTCCAGCATGATCGGCAGCACATACTTGCAGCCGAGATAGACGCTGGTCGTGTTGATCCGCAGTACGCGTTCCCACGCGTCCAGCCCGGTGTCCAGAATCGAGTCGTCGTCCGGCGGGGAGATCCCGGCGTTGTGGAAGGCGACGTCCACTCGGCCATGGCGCTCCTTGACCCCGGCGTACAGGGCTTGGACGGCTGCCTCGTCGGCGATGTCGGCCATGACCGGGTCGCCGCCGATCTCGGCGGCCAGCTCGGCCGTGTCGGCGAGGTCGACGGTGACGACCGTGGCGCCCTCCGCCGCCAGGCGACGGGAGGTGGCCAGGCCGATGCCGCTGGCCGCCCCGGTGACGACCGCGACGCGGCCCTCGAACCTGTTCACACGTGCTCCATGGGGTCAGTGGGCGATGAAGACGGTTTTGGTCTCGGTGAAGGCGAGCGGGGCGTCGGGTCCGAGTTCGCGGCCGAGTCCCGACTGCTTCATTCCACCGAACGGGGTCCAGTAGCGCACGCTGGAGTGGGAGTTGACGCTCAGGTTGCCCGTCTGCACCGCGCGCGACACCCGCAGGGCCCGCCCGAGGTCCCGGGTCCAGACCGAGCCGGACAACCCGTAGTCGGTGTCGTTGGCCAGCCGGATCGCCTCCGCCTCGTCGTCGAACGGGAGCACGCTCAGCACCGGGCCGAAGACCTCTTCGCGCCAGCCGCGCGCATCGGGGCTGCCCGCGGCCAGCACGGCCGGGGCGTACCAGAAGCCGTCGCCGGCGGGGGCAGAACCCCGGAACAGCACCTCAGCTTCATCCACATAGGAGCCAACTCGGGCGCGGTGGGCCGCCGAGATCAGCGGTCCCATCTGGGTGTCCTCGCGGTTCGGGTCGCCGACCCGCCAGGCGGCGACGGCCGGTTCGAGCAACGCCAGGAAATCGTCGTAGACCTCACGCTGAACCAGCAGCCGCGACCGGGCGCAGCAGTCCTGCCCGGAGTTGTCGAAGACCGATTCGGGCGCGGTCGCGGCCGCCCGTTCGAGGTCGGCGTCGGCGAACACGATGTTGGCGGACTTCCCGCCCAGCTCCAGCGTGACGCGTTTGACCTGCTGAGCGCAGGTCGCCATGATCTGCTTGCCGACCGCCGTCGATCCGGTGAAGCCGATCTTCGCGACCTCCGGATGCTCGACCAGCCGGGCGCCGGCGACCGGACCCTCGCCGGGCAGCACCGTGAAGACGCCCTCGGGCAGCCCGGCGCGGACGGCCAGCTCGGCCAGGCGTAGCGCGGTCAGCGGGGTGGCTTCGGCCGGCTTGAGCAGCACCGCGTTGCCCGCCGCGAGCGCGGGCGCGAAACTCCACGCGGCGATCGGCATCGGATAGTTCCACGGGACGATCACGCCGACCACGCCCAGCGGCTCGTGGAACGTCACCGTGACGCCGCCCGCCACGGGGATCTGCGCGCCCAGCAACCGCTCCGGAGCGCCCGCGAAGTAGTTCAGCACGTCGCGGACGTGCTCGGCCTCCCAGCGGGCCAGCGAGATCGGGTGCCCGGCCTCGGCCACGCTCAGCTCGGCCAGCTCCGCCCGGTGCTCGTCGACCACGGTGGCGAAGCGACGCAGGAGCTTCGCGCGATCCCCCGGCGACACCGCGGCCCACCCTGGAAACACCGTCCGGGCTGCGGCGACGGCGTCGTCCACGCCCTCGACCGGCGTCGGGGTCACCTCGGCCACCGGCAGCCCGGTCGCCGGATTCAGAATCTTCACAGTCGTTCGTACCCCCGTCGCAGCTCCCAGTCGGTCACGGCCGCGTCGAACGCCTCGATCTCGACCTCCGCCGCCCGCGCGTAGTGATCAGCCACCGCCGAACCGAAGAAGCCGGGCACGAGCGCCGACTCCCGCCACGCCGACAGCGCTTCGCGCAGGGTAGCGGGGACACGCGGCGCGCTGCTGTCCGCGTACGCGTTGGTCGTGTATTCGGGCTCGAGCTCGAGTTTCGCGGACAGCCCGTGCCGCGCGGCCGCGACCAGCGCGGCGATCCCGAGATAGGGGTTCACGTCCGCGCCCGGGACGCGGTGCTCGACCCGCAGCGACGGACCGTGCCCCACCAGCCGCAACGCGCAGGTGCGGTTGTCTCGGCCCCAGCGCAGCGCGGTCGGCGCGAACGACCCGGGCTGGAATCGCTTGTAGGAGTTCACGTTCGGCGCGAGGAACAGCGACAGGTCCCGGGTCGCCGCCAGCATGCCCGCGAGCACGTGGGTTCCCAGCTGCGACAACGCGCCGTCGGATCCGCTCATCACCGGCTCTCCCCGACTTGTACGCAGAGAGAAGTGCACGTGGCATGAATTGCCCTCGCGCGCGTTCGGTTTGGCCATGAACGTGATCGAGCAGCCCTCCTGGGCGGCGATCTCCTTGGCCCCGTTCTTGTAGACGGAGTGGTTGTCCGCCGTGGTGAGCGCCTGGTCGTAGCGGAACGCGATCTCGTGCTGGCCCAGGTTGCACTCGCCCTTGGCGCTCTCGGGATAGAGCCCGGCGCCCGCCATCTCCTGACGGATGCGGCGCAGCAACGGCTCGACCCGGGCGGTGCCGAGCACGGAGTAGTCGACGTTGTAGCCGTTGACCGGGGTCAGCGTCCGGTAGTCCCGGCGCTGGGCGTCCTCATAGGACTCCTTGTGCGCCACGAATTCCAGCTCGGTCCCCACGTACGCGGTCAGCCCGTGCTCGGACTCCAGCAGGTCGAGCTGGCGGCGCAGGATCTGCCTCGGCGACTCGGCGACCGGCGTACGGTCGAGCCAGGCGAGATCGGCGAGGACGAGAGCGGTGCCCGGCTGCCACGGCAGGCGGCGCAGCGTACTCATGTCGGGGATCATCGCGAAGTCGCCGTAGCCCTGCTCCCAGCCGGAGACGGCGTACCCGGAGACGGTGTTCATCTCCACGTCGACGGCGAGCAGGTAGTTGCAGGCTTCGCTGCCGTGGGCGAGCACCTCGTCGAGGAAGAACGGCGCGTACAGCCGTTTGCCCTGCAAGCGACCCTGCATGTCGGTCAGCGCGAGGAGCACCGTATCGACCGTCTCAGCGGCGATCGCGACCCGTAACGCCTCGATGCTCATCGGTGCCTCGTTCACACGTCAGATCTACCGGTCAGCTGATCGATCGTCAACAGTCGCACCACTCGACGTCTGGCGTGTCGGCGTACGCTTTGATAGATCTCTCTGGGTGACGATCGAGACCCGTGCCGTAGTGATCGGGGGCGGCATCGTCGGCTGCTCCGTCGCGTACCACCTGGCGAGTCTGGGGTGGACGGAGATCACGCTGCTCGAACAGCACCAGCTCACCGACGGGACGACCTGGCACTCCGCCGGTTTCGTCACCCCACTTCGCGGCTCGCCCGCCACCCGCGCCCTGGTCGGATACCTGCCCGCGCTCGCCGATCGGCTGCGCGCGGAGACGGGACTCGATCCGGGTTGGCGGCCGGTCGGCGGTCTCCGGCTCGCCGGCACACCTGAGCGCGTCGAGCAGTTGCGGGCCGCCGGACTGGAGATCCGCTCGCCGGAATCGCTGCCGGCACTGCTGAACGACAAGGGCGTGCTGGCGGTCGGCTGGACTCCGGACGACGGCTTCGTCCGGCCGAAAGACCTCCCCGCCGCGCTCGCCGCCGCCGCGACCGCGCTCGGCGTGACCGTCCGCACCGGCGTACGCGTGACCGGGCTGACCGTCTCGAACAAACGCGTCTCCGGCGTACGGACGTCCGAGGGCGACCTCAAGACGGGCACGGTAGTGCTGGCCGCCGGAGCCGCGTCGGCGCATCTGGGCCATTTCGTCGGGGCGACCGTGCCCGTCGCGCCGGTCAACCACCAGTACGCCGTCACCGCCCCGTTCGATCCGCCGCTCGACCCGGACACCCTGCCGACCGTGCGGGACCCCGACCGCAACCTCTACCTGCGCGGCGCCGGCGGCGGGCTGATCCTGGGGGCGTACCCGTCGGCCCCGGTTCCGGCCTGGCCGCTCAACGGGGCTCCGCCGCTGGCCGAGTCGCGTACGCAGGCGACACCCGCGCCGATCGACGAACTGATCGCCGCCGCGTCGGGCCGGATCCGGGACCTGCCCGAGATCATCAAGGTGATCTGCGGGCCGGAGGCGTTCACGCCGGACGGCGAACCGCTCGTCGGCCAGACCGACGTGCCCGGCCTCTGGGCCGCCGCCGGGATGAGCCTGCACGGCATGGCGCTCGCGGGCGGCGTCGGCAAGGCGGTCGCCGAGCTGATCACGTCCGGTTCCGCCGAAGTGGACGTACGCTCCCTCAGCCCGCAGCGGTTCGGCCCGTTCGCGCACAACCGCCACTGGACCACCACCCGTGCCGTAGACGCCTTCGCCCGCCTCCGCTCCTGACCCCTGCTCTCCCCTGAGCTGCAGATCACGGTTACGCATGCGACCTCGCCCGCTTTGGCATGCACAACCGTGATCCGCGGCCTTCTAATGCCCGGCGCTTTCGTAGCGGCGTAATCCGCGGTTGAAGAGGTAGACGGCGAAGATCCACCAGGCCACGGCCACCACGGGGGTGAGGATGCCGAGCCAGGCGTACCCGCCGCGGTCGAGCAGCCAGGCCGCCGGGAAGAACCCGGCGAAGGCGAACGGGGCCGCCGCTCCGAGCAGGAACCGCAGGCCGAAGCCGTAGATACCGAGCGGATAGCGAGCCAGCTCGCCGACCTGCCACGCGGTCATCGCGAACATCGGCATCGGCATCCGCAGCCAGAACGAGACCGTGTTCGCCACGACGCACAGCGCCAGCCGCAACGCGATCCCGCTGAGCATCAGCACCAGCATGATCAGGATGTTCAGCGGGGTCCAGTGCACGTCGACCCGGAGCAGCGCCCAGGTCAGCATCGCCAGCGATGCGACGAGGTCGCCCACCCCGTTGAACCCCACCCAGGCGCTCATGACCTGCAGGAGCGGCGGGTACGGCCGGGTCAGCGCGTAGTCGAGCTGGCCGTTGTGGATGAAGCTGGCGAGCTGCCAGATCCCGTCCGACACGACCGGCACGATCCCGGAGCTGACCCCGGCGAGCGCGTAGATGAGCACCATCTCCGGGTAGGACCAGCCGTTGAGGTGGGGCACCCGGGCCATGACGACGCTGAGGAAGACGAGTCCCAGGGACTGGGTCACGATCCCGGCGGCGATGAGGATCCAGAAGTCGGAGACGTACTCCAGGACCGCCCGGACTACCGCGCCCAGGCTTCGGCGATAAAGCCGGGTGTTCCGGCGCAGCGATACCAGAGATTCAGCCACCATGGACGGTCACCTGCCGGGAGGCCGCGCGGAACGCCACGCGGGCGAGGAACCAGAGGGCCACCACCCAGAACGCCTGCACCCCGATCAACAGGTACGCCGTCGAGGTGGAGACCTTGCCGAGGTAGATCAGCGCCGGCGTCGAGGTGAGGCTGGCGAACGGCAGCACCCCCGCGGCCACCTGGAGCCAGCCGGGCATGAGCGACAGCGGGACGAGCGAGCCGGAGAGCACCGCTCCGATCGCGTTCCGCGCCCAGGCGACACCGTGGAAGTTCTGCGTCCAGAAGACGAGCTGCGTCGTGAGGAACCCGATGCAGAAGCGGATCGGCATCACGAACAGCAGGCTCAGCAGGAGCAGGGGGACATCGCTGGGACCCGGCATCGGCCCGGCCACCAGGACGAAGCCGGCGCCGACCGTGACAATCATGATCAGTTCCATCGGCAGCCCGCCGAGGACCTGGGCGAACATCATCTTCTGGGTCTCGATCGGCTTCACCAGGTCCAGCGCCACCTGACCGTCGCGGATGCGGTTGGCCAGCGTCCACTCCCCGATCGCGTTGCCCAGCCAGCCGGTGACATACCCGACGAGCAGGTACGCCTTCATCTCCGGCAGGGTGAAGCCGCCGATGCTGCCGCCGTTGGACAGCAGGGCGCTCCACAACGCGACGGTCGCGACGAGCTGGAAACACGCCGCCACGGCCGCCATCAGGAACGCCGTCCGGAAGGCGAAGGTGCTGCGCATCGAGTTGCGCGCCATCGTCAGGTACGCCCTCACGGCGTACTCCGGTCGGCGAGGAGCAGCTCACCGGCGTAGACCTTGCGGACCACGTCTTCGATCGCGGGTTCGTCGATCTTCACCTCGAGCACCTCGGCGATCTGAGCGACCCCGGCGAGCACCGCTCCGGCGGTCAGCTCCGCCTTGTCGAAGGCGACGGTGAACTCCCGGCGTCCCTCGGCTCCGGCGGTGACGGTCGCCTGGGGGAACCGATCGGCCAGGTCGGCGACGGTCAGCTCCGAGCCCAGTTGCAGATGAACCCGGCGCTCGCGGGCGTACTGGTCCTTCACCTCGGCCAGCGAGCCGTCGTAGATGATCCGGCCGTCGTCGATGATGACGATGCGCTCGCAGGTGTCCTCGATGTCACCGAGGTCGTGGGTGGTCAGCATGATGGTCGTGCCGTCCGCTTTGAGCTGCCGCAGGAACTCCCTGACCCGGTCCTTGACCGAGATGTCGAGGCCGATCGTCGGCTCGTCGAGGAAGACGATCCTCGGGGAGTGCAGCAGGGCGCAGGCCAGGTCGGCCCGCATCCGCTGGCCGAGCGACAGTTTGCGGGCCACCACCGGCAGCAGCTCGTCCAGGCCGAGCACTTCGTCGAAGCGCTTCAACTGAGCGCGAAAACGATCCGGCTTCATGTCGTACATGTCGCGGAGGAGCGCCAGGGATTCCCGGACGGGCAGGTCCCACCACAACTGCGTACGCTGGCCGAACAGCACGCCGATCTGGCGGGAGTTGGCCACCCGGTTGCGGTGCGGGACGAGGCCGCCGATGCGCACCTCGCCGGTGGTCGGTTCGACGATGCCGGTGAGAAGTTTGATGGTGGTGGACTTGCCGGCCCCGTTCGGGCCGACGTACGCGACAGCCTCGCCGGCCTCAATGGACAGATTGACTCCGCCCACGGCCGTTTTGGTGCTGTATCTGCGTTGGAATAAGTGCTTGACCGAACCGCGCAGACCCGGATCCTTCTCGGGCCGGCGGAAGGTCTTCGTCAGGTCATGAGCTTCGAGCAGCGCCACCCGAGGATGTTCTCACCGGGTTCCCGACCGGCCCAACCGGTTTTATGGGAGCGCTTCATCACAGCTAACCGTCGCTGGGCACGGCCTTCGGCGGCGGGGCTTTCGCGGGTTCGGCCTTCGCTGGTTCGGCGGCGGGGCCTTTGGTCGACACCGTGGTGCCGAGCTTCTCCCAGACCAGACCGATCTGCCGCGCGATGGCGCACACCACGGCCGGGACGACGGGCAGCAGCCAGTCGTAGAGCCAGCCCTCCGGGCTCAGGTTGATGACGAGGACGGCGGCCGCGGCGCTGCCGACGCCCATCACGAGACCGCGCCAGGCGGCCCGGCCGGTGTGGCCGATCGCAGCCCGGCGCGCTGCCTTGTCCGCCATGCCCAGGAAACCGGCCAACGCTTTCGAGTCACGCCGCCCGAAGTTGAAGCCGGCCATCGCCAGGGTCGCCGAGGTTCCGACCACCACGGCCGCCACGCTGTTGTGGGTCATCAGCATCAGCAGGGCTGCGACGGCGGCGCCGACCCCGACCGCTACTGCGGCGCGGATCCATTCCTGCTTCTCTCCGGGATACCAGTAGTACTTAGTGGTGCTGTCGGAGAGCTTCTTCTCGATCCGCCCCATCGGGCCCACACACCTCTGCGCCAGTAACCTGCTTGCCCCTCTATCGTTGCGCAACGTAGTCGCTCATACGCGAAAAGTAGCGAAATGCGCGAGGATCGGCGTGGCGCGATTCGATCCGGCCGTCCTCAGAAGAGGACCGTGGCCAGCTCCGCGACCTGCTGGAACCCACACGTCTGGTACGCCCGCCGGGCCGGCACGTTGTAGTCGTTGACGTAGAGGCTCACCGTCGGGGCGACCCGCCGCAGCGCGTCGTCGACCACCGCCGCCATCCCCGCCGTCGCGATGCCCTGCCCCCGCCATTGCGGGTCGACCCAGACGCCCTGCACCTGTGCCGTATGTGGAGTGATCACCGCCAGGTCGGCCTTGAACACCACCCGCCCGTCCACGACCTTCGCGTAGGCCCGGCCGGACTTGACCAGCTCGGCGACCCGGTGACGGTAGCCCCGGCCACCGTCCAACGGAGAGACCCCGACCTCCTCGGTGTACATCGCGACCGCCGCTGGAAAGAGGACGTCGATCTCGTCCGGCTGCATGAGGCGTACCCCTGGATCGGCCGGAACCGGCGCGGGACGGGAAGCGACCAGCAGTGGCTGCACCGCGCGGACGTCGCGAGCCCGCCCCCAGCGGGGCGTGAGCCGGTCCCAGAGATCGATCACCTGATCGCGCTGGCCGACGATGCTCGTGCAGGTACGCCCTAGGCGCCCGAGCACGTCGGCGAAGGCGACGATCGCGTCGCCCGTGGCTGCGACCGGCGTGAGCTGGGTACCCAGCCAGCAGATCGATTCGAGGCGACCCTGCGGACCGTAGCCGTAGATCCGGCCGTCGGAACGCCACCAGCCGAGCCCGCGCGCGGCGATCCGCTCCCATACCTGAGCGGTGACGTAGGGATCCGTGGTGAGCAGCCGCTCAATCTCCGGCCTCTCGGCTTCGCCGAGCTGCCGGACCGCCGACTTCGTGAGCACGTCTCCAGCCTGCCAGAACGTGAAGGTTCGCGCGACCACTTGCGGCCGATCAGTTTCCGATATATCGTTAACGCATCGGCGATAGAACTACGATAGGAGAACCGAGATGAGGAACCGTATCCCTCACGAGCTGCGCGACCGTCTACGCCAAGCGCACCACGACCATGAGCATCGACAGTTCGCGTTCGGCGGACGGCCGGGCTTCCCACCCATGCCGGGCTTCGGCCCCGGATTCGGGCCGGGACCACACGGACGCCGCGGCGGTGGCCGAGGCCGGGGCCGACGCGGCAACGTCCGCGCCGCGATCCTGGGCCTGCTGGCCGAGCGGCCGATGCACGGCTACGAGATGATCTCCGAGCTGGAGAGCCGCACCGGCGGCGTCTGGCGGCCGTCCCCCGGGTCGGTCTACCCGACATTGCAGCTGCTGGAGGACGAGGGCCTGATCGAGGCGACCGAGTCCACCGGCCGCAAGAGCTACGCGCTCACCGAGGCGGGCCGCACGGCGGCCGAAGCCGAGCCCAACCGCGCCCCGTGGCAGGAGTTCACGGCGGACGAGGTCAACGAGGCCCAGGACTTCCGCCAGGCCGGCTTCGGCATCATGCAGGCGCTCCACCAGGTCGGCGCGACCGGTACGCCGGAACAGCGCGCCCGCGCCCTGGAGATCCTCAACGACACGCGTCGCAAGCTCTACGCAATCCTCGCCGAGGAGTAAGCCCTGACGCAGAACGGCCCCGCTCCTGTGAGCGGGGCCGTTCTTTCATGATCAGCGGAGTTTTCGCGGCGCTATGACCCCACGATCACTCCGTTGATCATGGGACACTCAATGGACCGTTACCAGCGGGCCGGCGAGTTCGCGGAGTTCTTCGGGGAGTTCTACGCCCATTTGGACGGAGAGCTTGAGCGCCTCCTCGACCAGGGTCTCGACGATCTGCGACTCCGGCACGGTCTTGATGACCTCGCCCTTGACGAAGATCTGGCCCTTGCCGTTGCCGGACGCGACGCCGAGGTCGGCCTCCCGGGCCTCGCCCGGACCGTTCACGACGCAGCCCATGACGGCGACGCGCAGCGGCGCGGGGAAGCCTTCGAGCGCGGCGGTGACCTGCTCGGCCAACGTGTAGACGTCGACCTGAGCCCGGCCGCAGGACGGACAGGAGACGATCTCCAGGCCGCGCTCCTTCAGGCCGAGCGACTCCAGGATGGCGTGGCCGACCTTGACCTCCTCGACCGGCGGAGCCGACAGGGAGACCCGGATCGTGTCGCCGACGCCCTCGGCGAGCAGGGCGCCGAAGGCGACCGCGGACTTGATCGTGCCCTGGAACGCCGGGCCGGCTTCGGTCACGCCGAGGTGCAGCGGATAGTCGCACTGCTCGGCCAGCTGCCGGTACGCCCGGATCATGACGACCGGGTCGTTGTGCTTGACGCTGATCTTGATGTCGCGGAAGCCGTGCTCCTCGAACAGCGAGCACTCCCAGAGCGCGCTCTCCACCAGCGCCTCAGCGGTGGCCTTGCCGTATTTCTCCAGCAGCCGCTTGTCGAGGGATCCGGCGTTCACGCCGATCCGGATCGGCACGCCCGCGTCGGAGGCCGCCTTGGCGATCTCCTTCACCTTGTCGTCGAACTGCCGGATGTTGCCCGGGTTCACGCGTACGGCGGCGCAGCCCGCGTCGATCGCGGCGAACACGTATTTCGGCTGGAAGTGGATGTCGGCGATGACCGGGATCTGCGACTTCTTGGCGATCGCGGGGAGCGCCTCGACGTCGTCCTGGCTGGGCACCGCGACCCGGACGATCTGGCAGCCGCTCGCCGTCAGCTGGGCGATCTGCTGCAGGGTGGCGTTGACGTCGGCGGTCAGCGTCGTCGTCATGGACTGGACGCTGACCGGCGCGCCGCCGCCGACCGGCACCGAACCGACCATGATCTGACGGCTCTGGCGACGGGGAGCTAGGGCGGGCGGAGGAGTTGCCGGCATACCGAGGTTGATCGCGGTCACAGCTCTCTCACTTGAAGATCGTGATGGGATTGACGACGTCAGCGGTGACGGTCAGCAGGGTGAACGCACCGAACACCAAGATTACGGCGTACGTCAGGGGCATGAGCTTGTAGTAGTCCACGCGACCTGGGTCACGCTTGCCGAGCCGGGCGTAGATCCACGACCGCGCACGCTCGAACCACGCGATCGCGATGTGACCGCCGTCCAGCGGCAACAGCGGCAACAGGTTGAAGACGCCGACGAAGAAGTTCAGCCCGGCGATGATCAGCAGGGCGATCTCCCAGAAGCCCCGCTCGATCGCCTCACCGGTGAGCCGGCTGGCGCCGACCACGCTGACCGGGCTGTCGGCGTCGCGCTGACCGCCGCCGATCGCGTCGATCAGGCCGGGGATCTTGTTCGGCAGGTTCTTGATCGAGGTGACGACGCCGGTGGCGGCCGCGCCCATCTGGTCGCCGGCCACCGGCAACGCCTCGATCGCGTTGTATTCCACGGTCTTCGGCTTGCTGGGGTCGTAGCCCAGTCCGACGCCGATCGCCGCGACCTTCTTGACCTCGCCGTCGGTGTTGTCGATCGGCGGCCGCTGGGCCTCGACCGGCGTCACCGTCGCCGTGCTGGTCTGTCCGTCGCGGACGTAGGTGATGGGGGTGGACGTACCCGGGGTCAGCGCGCGGATGGCGGTGACCAGGTCGGCGTAGTTCGCCACCTGCGTCGTGCCGACCGCTGTGATGAGGTCGCCGTCCTTCAGACCCGCCGCGAGGGCCGGTCCGTCGGTGGTGGTGCAGTCGCCGGAGGTGAGGTCCTTCGGCACGCAGCTCGCGACCGTCAGGTACGCCGGAGCCTTGGAGACGTCGGTCGCGGCCGGACCCGGATTGTCCGGATTGGTGAGGGAGAAGTTGGCGGCGACGAGCCAGAAGATCAGGAAGGCCAGGATGAAGTGCACGACCGAGCCGGCGACCATGACGATGGTCCGCTTCCAGACCGGGTAGCGCCACATCGCGCGCGGGTCGTCGGCGTCCTCCTCCTGCGGAGTCATGCCGGTGATCTTGACGAATCCGCCGAGCGGGATGCCCTTGATCCCATACTCGGTCTCGCCCCTCCGGAACGACCACAGCGTCGGGCCGAAACCGATGAAGTAGCGGGTGACCTTCATCCCGAACATCTTGGCCGTCAGCATGTGCCCGGCCTCGTGCAACGAGACCGAGACCAGGATGGCCAAGGCGCCGAGGGCGATCCCCAGAATCAGCATCAAGAAACCTTCCCGACGATCAGCTCGGTCGCCCGAGACCGCGCCCACTCTTCGGCGGCGAGCACGTCCTCGACGGTACCCGGTTCGTCGAGTTCCGGGGCGTCGCTGAGGACCTGGGCGACCGTGTCCACGATCGCCAAGAATGGCAGTCGTCCCTGTGAGAAGGCTGCGACGCACTCCTCGTTGGCGGCGTTGAAGATCGCCGGCCGGCAGCGGCCGGTCCGGCCGGCCTGCTTGGCCAGCTCGATCGCGGGGAAGGCCTCGGTGTCCAGGGGCCGGAACTCCCAGTTGTGCGCCATCGTCCAGTCCACCGGGGCGGCCGCGCCGGGCACCCGGTGCGGCCAGTCGAGGGCCAGCGCGATGGGCAGGTGCATGTCGGGCGGGCTCGCCTGGGCGATCGTCGAGCCGTCGGCGTACTCGACGAGGGAGTGGATCACCGACTGCGGATGCACCGTGACGTCGATGTCGTCGTAGCTCACGTCGAACAGCTCGTGCGCCTCGATCACCTCCAGCGCCTTGTTGACCAGGGTGGCGGAGTTGATCGTGACGACCGGACCCATGTCCCAGGTCGGGTGCTTGAGCGCCTCTTCGTAAGTGACGTCCACCAGCTCGGCCCGGCGGCGGTCGCGGAAGGCTCCCCCGCTCGCGGTCAGGATCAGCTTCCGGACCTCGCCCCGGTCACCGGCCAGCAGACACTGCGCCAGCGCGGAATGCTCACTGTCCACCGGCACGATCTGCCCGGCCCGCGCGACCTTGCGCACCAGGGGCCCGCCGGCCACGAGCGACTCCTTGTTGGCCAACGCGAGTACGCGACCAGACCGCAGCGCGGCCAGCGTCGGAGCGAGTCCCAGCGAGCCGACGACTCCGTTGAGCACCACGTCGCAGGGCCATTCGGCCAGCTCGGCCATGGCCTGCGGACCGGCGAGGATCTTCGGGATCTTGAACTCGCCGGTGGCGTAGCCCCGCCGGGCCGCCTCGGCGTAGAAGGCGAGCTGCAGGTCCTGGACGGCGCTCGCGCGGGCGACCCCGACGACCTCGACCTCCAGCGACAACGCCTGCGCGGCCAGCAACTCGACGTTGCCGCCGCCGGCCCCGATCCCGGCCACCCGGAAGCGATCCGGGTTCGCCCGGACGATGTCGATCGCCTGCGTACCGATCGATCCGGTCGAGCCGAGCAGCACGATGGCGCGGGGTTCGCTCACGCGCCCAAGTCTACCTGTTCAAGATCAATTCGATCCGGCCCGCTGCCTCGGCAGAGTGACGTAACACTGCGCTTCACGGCCATACCAGCGAGTAGTCAATCCCCGGGGTGACATGCCCAGCCGGCGCATCACGGCGATCGATCGCTCGTTCGTGGGGTACGCCACCGCGTACACCTCCGCGACGCGGTACTGGTTCAGCGCCAGGTCCACTGCGCCGGTCGCCGCCTCGGTCGCGTACCCGTGGCCCCAGGAGTCCGGGTGCAGATGCCAGCCGACCTCGATCTCGCCCCGGCCCTCGGTCCCGTCGGACGGTTCGGGCAGCGGCCCGAGCAGCACCGTCCCGGCGACGACCCCGGACGCCTTGACCTCCATCGCCCAGGGGCCGTATTTGTGCTCGTTCTTCTCGTAGCGGGCCTGCCACCGAGCCATGACCGTCCGCGCCTCGTCAGGGCCCTGCAACGGCTGGTCCATCCCGATCCAGCGGGTGACCTCGGAGTGCCGGTAGATCTGGAAGACCCGGTCGAGATCGGCGGGGGTGTCGCGCCATTCCCGGACGATCAGGCGCTCGGTCTCGAAAATCACCCGGCAACGGTAACCGTCTTCGCCCGCCCCCGAGTTTGCTGCAGATCACGGTTACGCATGCCATCCCGAGCGGTTGTGGCATGCGTAACCGTGATCTGCACCTCTTTAGGCGGGGATGGTTTCCCGCGAGGGTGAGGGGTGGGGAGCTGCGGGGGCGTCGTGTTTGATGCCGAATCGGCGGTAGATCGCGCCGAGCGGACCGGGCGCCCACCAGTTCCACCGGCCGAGCAGTCGCATCGTCGCCGGAACCAGGATCATCCGGACGAGCGTCGCGTCCACGAGGATCGCGACCAGCATGCCGACGCCCATCATCTTCACGAACGCCATCTCGCCGGTGGCGAACCCGCCGACCACGATCGCCAGCAGCAACGCGGCGGCGGTGATGATCCCGCCCGTGTGCTGTACGCCCCGAGCCACGGCCCTTGTGTTGTCGCCGGTGGCGTCCCACTCCTCCCGGATGCGGGAGAGCAGGAAGACCTCGTAGTCGGTGGCCAGGCCGAACAGGATCACCAAGATGAGCACCAGGTTGGTGGGATCGAGGAAGCCGGTGCTGGTGAAGCCCATCGCTCCGGCCAGGTGCCCCTCCTGGAAGCCCCACACGATCACACCGAAGCTGGCCCCGATCGAGATCAGGTTCATCACGACCGCCTTGATCGGCAGCAGCACCGAGCCGAAGGCCAGGAACAGCAGCAGGAACGTCGCGCCGGCCATGATCAGAGCCGCCCAAGGCAGCCGTTCACCGAGGCTGTCCAGCAGGTCGAGATCCATCGCGGCCCGGCCGGCGACCTGCGTCTGCGTACCCGCGGGGGGCGGCAGGTCGCGGAGGTCGCGGACGATGGCCCGGGTGGCGGCCTCGGACGGGTCGCCGTCGTAGTCGACGCTCAGGAGAGTCACGCCGTCCTTGGTCGCGACCACGTCCGCGCCGGTCACTCCGTGGACCGCCCGAATCTGGTCCACGTAGGACGCCGGGGCGTCCCCCTTTACCAGCAGCTGGATCGGGTAGTCCGAGGTCGCCCCGGTGAAACCCGTGTCCAGCCGGTCGTTCACCGTGCGTACGGTGGAATCCGGGGGCAGCAGCCGCTCGTCGAACCCGCCGAAGCTGATCCGCAGCGCCGGCAACGCGATCGTGATCAGCACCGCGGCCACCGCGACGGCGTAGACCACCGGCCGCTTCATGACGCTGTGCGCCAGCCGGCCCCAGGTTCCCCGCTCCTCACTCGCGGATCCGGTCGCTGCTTTGCGCGTACCAAATGGGAGGCGAATGCGCCCCGCGTTGATCCGGGGACCGAGCAGGGCGAGGAACGCGGGAAGGACGGTCAGCGACGCGAGCATCGCGACGCCCACGGCCGCCATCCCGCCGAAGCCCATGGACCGCAGGAAGACCTGGGGGAACACGAGCAGCGACGAGAGTGCGAGCACGATCGTCAGGCCCGAGACCAGGACCGTGCGCCCGGCGGTCTGGAGGGTACGCGTGATCGCGGCCTGGGTGTCGAGTCCGGCCGCGAGTTCTTCGCGGAACCGGCTGACGATGAACAACGCGTAGTCGATCGCCATGCCGAGACCGAGGATGGTGATGATGTTGATCGCGAAGACCGAGACGTCGGTCGCGTAGGTGATGAGCCGTACGGCGGCGAACGCGCCGAGCGTGGCGATCACCCCGACGATCAGCGGCGTGACCGCGGCGACCAGCCCGCGGAAGATGAACAGCAGCAACAGCAACAGAATCGGCATCGAGATGGTCTCGGCGAACGCGATGTCCTCACTGGTCTGCGAGTTGACCGACTTGAGGAACGCGATCGCCCCACCGACCTCGGTCGTCACGCCGGCCACGTCGAGCGACGGGCGCAGATCGTCGTAGACCTCGCGCTTGACGTCCTGGTCGTCGCCGTGCAGGCGGATCGCGGCGTAGGTGGAGCGGCCGTCGGTCGAGGTCATCCGGTTCGGATCCCAGAGGACCTCGGACACCTCGGGGTTCGACTTCAGACTCGTCAGAGTGCTCGTGACCGCGGCGGAGTAGTCGGCGATCTGCTTGCCGTCCGGCGCGGTGTAGAGCGCGATCAGATCGATGCTCTGGTCACCGAAGACTTCCTTGATCTTCACGGTGGCCTGGTAGGACTCGCTCGCGCGGTTCTCGAAGCCGCCGCCGGTCAGCTTGCCGAAGACCCCGGTGCCCCAGACCGCGCTGACGACGACCACGCCCAACGCCACGAGCAGGACAGGCCAGCGAAACCGCTGAATCAGCCTTCCCCACATCGCGTACCTCCCCCTTCGCTCCAGCTTGCGTTAAGCTGTGAGCGCTGCTTAGTAGAGTTAACGCCGTTTACATTGCCAACGCCGTTAACTCGTGTCAAGGGGATCGGGTGTTACATGGCGACGAACCGCCGGGAACGACAACGGGAAGCCACGAAGCAGGAGATCCGCGACGCGGCGCGGGCCCAGCTCACCGAGGGTGGCCCGGGTGCGATCTCGCTGCGGGCCATCGCCCGTGACATGGGTCTCACAGCCGCCGCGCTCTACCGCTACTACGACAGCCTCGACGCGCTCGTCGAAGACCTCTGCGCGGACCGCTACGACGCGCTCACCACCGAAGTGCTGGCTGCCCGCGACAACGGGGCCACTCCCCTCGACCAGCTACGCGAGGCCTGCCGCGCCTATCGCCGCTGGGCGCTGCGCAATCCCCACGAGTACGCACTGATCTGCGGCGAGCCCGTCATCGACACGATGCACACCCACGTCGAGCCGACGCCGAAAGGCGACGCCGCGATGCGGTTCACCCTGGCCTTCCTCGAACCGTTCACCGCCATCTGGCACGCCCGGACGACGCCGCCGCAGCCCCTCGTCCCCGGCGTCGCCGAGGCGCTCAGCGGACCGAACGTCGAAGCACTGCGGCAGGCGCTGCCGATCGAAGGCGTGGCCTTCTTCCTCATCGGCTGGACCCGGCTGGCCGGTGCGATCACCATGGAGATCTTCGGCCACCTGCGCTGGGCCACCGACGACGTCGAGCCGCTCTTCGAGCAGAACCTCGAAGACATGCTCCGCCAGCTCACCATGTGAACCCGCGCCGCTCCCGGCCGGCGCTTTCGCGCTGGATCCTTTCGCGCTGGATCAGTCCGCCGGGGTGGACGCCTGGGTGGGTGCTTTGGTGGAGCGGATCTCATGCCCCACGCTGGTGAGGCATTTGCCGCTCGCGAGGTTGAACTTCCAGCCGTGGAGCTGGCACGTGAGAACCTCGCCCTCGACGATGCCGAACCGGGTGAGGTCGGCCTTGAGGTGCGGGCAGCGGCGCTGGAACTGCCAGCCGTTCATCACGATGTCCTCGGCGTCCGGCCGCTGCGACTCGTACCAGCCTTCGGCGTACTGCAGGCGCTCCTCGGAGAGGCACTTGAAGAACGCGTAGACGAACTCGTTGTACTGCCCGATCCGGGCCGCGGAGAAGCGGCAAGAGAGGAACAGCGAGTTCACCCAGTCGCCTTCGTCGAGGTACAGCAGGTGCTCGATCAGCCGCCGCTCGGTCTTGAACCGGTAGCGCACCTTCTCGTCGGCGGCCGGGCGTACCTCCTTGCCCGGGAAGTCGACGACGATCGACTCGATGACCTCGCCCATCGGATCGGTCAGGTCGAACCGCACCGGTCCGCCGACGCCCTTGGCCAGATAGACCGACTCGTCCAGGAGCGGCTCGATGCGGTCCTTCATCCCGGCGAGGACGTCGATCTCGGGGTGCGACCAGCTCGCCTTCTCCCGCTCGATGACCACCCGCTGCCGGTCCCGGTACGCCTTGAGATGCGACTCCTTCTGCTCGAAGAACTCGCCGAGGTCGTCGACGGGGTGCGTCGTCGCGCACGACTCCGTCGTGAGTTCGGAGACGGAGCCGGGGAGGAGGACGACGCCATTGGTTCCGCCCACCGCAGCGTATTCACGCATGAAGACGGACTGGTCGGGGAAGATGTTGCCCTCATCCCCGGCTGTGCTGCCTGTCCCGCCTGCGGCGGGCAAGTCGTTGAACTGCCACAGCTCGTCGTCGAGGAAGCACGGCGGGCCGGCGATCGGGAAGACCCAGTCGGCCTTGAGATCGGCGATGTAGCGCCAGGTGCGGTCGAACTGGCGGTCGCGCTTCTGCTTGCCGAACGCGGTCTTCGCCGACTGGGGCAGCTCGTAGACCATCGGGTACCAGATGGCGCCGGAGAACTGGAGCATGTGCGCGTGCACGTGGCCCAGTTCGGCGAACCGGGTGAGGTCGGTCGGGCGGGCGTCGTTCTGGTTCAGCAGCCGCACGCCGTCGTGCTCCACCCACAGCGAGGAGTCCCCGATCGGGCCGTCGGTCGGCGAGATCAGGGCCTGGATCATCACCTTGATCCCGCCGTCGAGTTCGTGCACCTCGTCGGACTTGGTCTTCAGGAAGCTGGTGAAGCCGAGGTCGCGCAGCTCGTCCTCGAGCTGGCTGGTCGGGTACTCCGGCAGCAGCACCGTCGCGGTCTTGTTCACGAACCGCTTGAGGTGCGCCGCGTCGAAGTGGTCGCGGTGCAGGTGGGAGACGTAGAGGTAGTCGCAGTCGCCCAGGGTTTCCCAGTCGAGCTGCGAGTTGTCGGGGAACGGGAACCACGACGCGAAGTACGCCGGGTTCACCCACGGATCGCACAGGATGCTGCCCGCAGGCGTGTCGATCCGCATACTCGCGTGCCCCGTGCCCGTGATCCGCACCGGTCCCGTCTCCCTCAGCTCGCATCGTCCGCGTCCCAGCCGACTGCCGGGCGTAATCCCCCGCCCCGAGGCTACCGGACGCGTGGAGCATGCCAGACTAAGCACGTCAGCTTCGCTTGGAAGGACCGAACAGTGGCTGGAACCGAACCGGTGACCTCCCCCGATCAGCACAAGCCCACGCCGGTCAAGGCCGCGCGGATCGCGGGCGTGTTCTCGATCATCGCCCTGCTGCTGATGACGCTCGGCAACCACGAAGGCCGTGTCGAGGACGTCTTCCTCGTCACGGTGGCCGGCATCATCGCGGCGCTGATCATCATCGACGCCGTGCTGCGGCGCAACGGGCTGCGCTGAGCGCTCGGCCAGCTCAAACGAAGATCGCCGCGCCCCTCCCGGGCGCGGCGATCTTGTGTGTTCCGGTCAGTGGCGGCGGACGATGTCGCGTACCTCACGCAACGCGGCGTCCACCTCGGCCTCGTAGTAGCCGCCTGGCACCAGGCTGAACTGGGCGGGATCGAGCTCGTTGTCCCCGATGGGCGCGCCCGGCTGACCCGCGAGCGCGCCGATGACGCCCTCGAAGAGCCGGTCGACCTGAGTGGGGTCGTAGCCGCTGCCGAACCGGCGCAGCTGGAAGGTCCGCCGCATCTGGTCGACCCGCTGGACGTCGGCCGCACCCGGGCCGGTCATCGCCGCCGCGGCCGGGCTGGTGAAGCCACCCTGCGGCGCGCCACCGTACGCCGGAGGCGGCGTGACCGGGCTGCCATAGGTGTTCCCGGGGGGCGGCGGGGCCGGCCGCTCGAACTCCGGACCCGGGCCGTAGCTGTCCCGCGACGGCGGCGGCGGAGCCTGGAAGCCCTGCGGCGCCTGCGGCGGCCGGTCGAACCCGCCGGGCGGGGCGGACGGCGGACGCTCGAACGCACCCGGCGGCGGGGGCGGCGGCATGCGCATCTCGGTGGTCATGTCGGCCTTGCCGTGGCGGCCAGGATCGAAGCCAGGACCCCCGCCGACGCCGACCGGACCGCCGTCGTAGCCGCCGAACGTGGGCTCGGGCTCGAAACGCTGCGGCTGCGGGACCGGACGCGACGGCAGCGGCGGCTGCTGCGGGCCGCCCACCGGGGGAACCGGGCCGGGACGCTCGGTCGCCCGCAGCGCCTCACCCCGGCCGGGGCCCTTGGAACGCTCCTCCAGCTCGGCCAGCTGCCGCTCCACCCGGTCCAGGTGCAAGTCGACCTGCCACTCGTCGTAGCCGCCGAAGCGTACGCGGAACACGACGTCGTGGACCTCCTGCGAGCTGACATGCGCGCCCGGGACACCGTTCAGCGTGGCCTCCACCCGGTCGAGGAAGGTATCCACCTCATCAACCTTGTAGCCACGGCGTACGGCCCGCCGCCTGAAACGCTGGCCACCTTGCCCGCTCATGCCGACTCCTCGCTAGCCGCCAACTGTCCACACGCTCCGTCGATCTCGCGCCCCCGCGTATCACGCACAGTAGTCGGGACTCCGGCCGCGCGCAGCCGCCGGACGAACTCCCGTTCCACGGGCTTGGGGCTCGCGTCCCATTTGCTACCCGGCGTGGGGTTGAGAGGGATCAAATTCACATGGGCCAGCCGCCCCGCCAGCAGCTTGCCCAGCAGGTCCGCGCGCCAAGGATGATCGTTGACGTCCCGGATCATCGCGTACTCGATGGAGACCCGGCGACCCGTTCGCGCTGCGTACGCCCACGCCGCATCGAGCACTTCGGCTACCTTCCAGCGCTGGTTCACCGGCACGAGTTCATCGCGAAGCTCATCATCGGGGGCGTGCAGCGACAACGCAAGAGTGACCGAGAGGTCCTCCTCGGCCAACTTCCGCATCGCGGGAACGAGGCCGACGGTCGAGACGGTGATGTGCCGCTGGGACAGGCCGAGGCCCTCCGGCGCCGGGCTCGTCAGACGGCGGACCGCCTCGATGACCCGGGGATAGTTGGCGAGCGGCTCACCCATGCCCATGAACACGACGTGACTGAGCCGGTTGGGGCTGCCGGGCACCCCGCCTGAGGCGGCGACACCGGCGAGGTAGACCACCTGATCGACGATCTCGGCGACGGACAGGTTGCGGGTGAGCCCGGCCTGGCCGGTGGCACAGAACGGGCAGGCCATGCCGCAGCCTGCCTGGCTGGAGATGCACACCGTCACCCGGTCTGGATAGCCCATCAGGACGCTCTCGACCAGGGATCCGTCGTGCAACCGCCACAGCGCTTTACGGGTGGCGCCGTCGTCGCACTGCAATTCGCGTACGGGGGTGAGCAGGGGTGGCAGCAGATCGCCCGCGAGCCGGTCGCGGGCGGTGAGCGGGATGTCGGTCATCCGGGCCGGGTCCCGCTCGAGTCTGGCGAAGTAGTGCGTCGACAGCTGGGCGGCCCGGAACTCCTTCTCGCCGAGCGCGGCGACGGCCGCCCGGCGGGCGGCCAGATCAAGGTCGGCGAGGTGGCGCGGCGGCAGCTTGGCGCGATGCCGCGCCGGGGCCGCCGGTTCGCTCGCGCCTCGCTCCAGCACGATCGGCTTGCGGTCGACGGAGAGCAGCGGCAGTTCAGTCATGGTCGTTCCAGTGTCCCACGCCGGAACCAGCGTCCGCGGCCTCGGTGGCGTCACTCACCGCAGACTCTCAGGAGGTGGGAGCGAGGATGGCGAACATCAGGTAGGCCGCCGGCAGCGCGAACAGAATCGAGTCCAGGCGGTCCATCAGGCCGCCGTGGCCCGGCAGCAGGTTGCTCATGTCCTTGATCCCGAGATCCCGCTTGAGCAGCGACTCCGCCAGGTCCCCGAGCACGCAGGCCACCGCGACGACCGCACCGAACAGCGCACCCCACCAGGGCGCCACGTCCAGGGTCAGCCAGACCAGCACCGCCGAGCCGACGGCGGCCCAGACGATCGACCCGCCGAACCCCTCCCAGCTCTTCTTCGGGCTGATGGTGGGGGCCATCGGATGCTTGCCGAACAAGACGCCACTCACGAAACCGCCCGTATCCGACAGAATCACGGCGGCGAGCGTGCACAGGATGCGCCACTGTCCGTCGTCGGCGGTGGTCATCGGGACGGCGAAGCCCAGCAGGAACGGGACGTACACCATGATCAGGGCGGAGGCCCCGATGTCGCGCTGATAGTTCGCCGGCCCGTCGGCCAGCCGCCACACGAAGACGGCGAGCACCGTGATCAGCAGGCCGAGACTCAGCGCCTCCAGCCCGCGGAACCAGGTCAGGCTCAGCATGACCGCGCCGCCCACGATCAGCGGGATCAGCGGCGGGTTCGCGCCGGTCGGGCGGATCGCCCGGACCAGCTCCCAGATCCCGATCGAGCTGGCAGCGATCAGGATCAGCAGGAACCAGGGCTGCCGGGCGTAGAAGAGCACGCCCAGCACCGTCCCGGCCAGGCCGATCCCCACCGCGATCGACACCGGCACGTTCCGGCCAGCGGACCTGCGACGGCGTCCGCGCCGGCCCGGCTTCGACTCGGGCTCGGCCTCCGCGGCGGCTACGGTCTCCGACTCACTGGTACGCACAACGTCCGGCTCGGGCGCGCGCGCCGGTTCGGCCCGGCGCGCCGCCTCGGGCGTACGCGGAGAGTCGTTCCGCGGGGATTCGTTCCGCGGGGATTCGTTCCGCGGGGATTCGTTCCGCGGGGATTCGTTCCGCGGGGATTCGTTCGTACGCGGAGACTCGTTCGTACGCATGGAGCGGCGCTCCCGCGGCGGCGGTTCGGCGGCCGCGGCCGGAGTGTCGTCGGAGCGGTCGAAGAAACCGCCCGCCGAGTCGTCCTCGCCGAGGCCACGCAGCCGGGCGTACGCGTTGGCGCCGGCGCCCCAGCCGGGGTCCGTCCCGTCCTCGCTCATACCTCGAGCAGCTCGGCTTCCTTGTGCTTGAGCAGCTCGTCGACGACCGCGGTGTACTTGTGCGTGAGGTCGTCCAGCTCCTTCTCCGCGCGTCGGCCCTCGTCCTCGCCCGCCTCGCCGTCCTTGACGATCCGGTCGAGCTCCTCCTTGGCCTTGCGGCGGATGTTGCGGACCGCGACCTTCGAGTCCTCGCCCTTGCCCCGGGCGATCTTGATCATGTCGCGGCGGCGCTCCTCGGTCATCTGGGGGACGACGATCCGCAGAAGCGTGCCCTCGTTCGAGGGGTTGACCCCGAGGTCCGAGTCGCGGATGGCCTTCTCCATCGCGGCGAGCTGCGACGAGTCGTAGGGCTTGATGATGACCATGCGCGGCTCGGGCACCGAGACCGACGCCATCTGGGGCAGCGGCGTGGGCGTGCCGTAGTAGTCGATCGAGATCTTGGAGAACATCGAGGCATTGGCGCGTCCGGTCCGGATCGCCGCGAACTCCTCCTTGGCGTGCTCGACCGCCCGGTCCATTCTCTCCTCGGCATCGAGGAGTGTGTCGTCGATCACGGGCTTCGTCGCCTCCTTAGGCTGCTGTGCTTCGCTGTCGCGCCGCGTGGCGCGGTGGCTCACGTCTGGTCGGTTCCATCATCCGCTACTCGGCGGTGATGAGCGTGCCGATCTTCTCGCCGCTGACGGCCTTCACGATGGTGTCGTCGCCTTCGGCGGCGAAGACCAGCATCGGCAGGCCGTTGTCCATGCAGAGCGAGAACGCCGCCTGGTCGGCGACCCGCAGGCCGCGCCGCAGCGCCTCGGCGAAGGTCAAGGTGTCCAGCTTGACGGCGTCCGGCTCGGTACGCGGGTCGGCGGTGTAGACGCCGTCGACGCCGTTCTTGCTCATCAGGACGATGTCGGCGTGGATCTCCAGCGCCCGCTGGGCGGAGACGGTGTCGGTCGAGAAGTACGGCATCCCCGCGCCGGCGCCGAAGATCACGACCCGGCCCTTCTCCAGATGCCGGATGGCGCGCAGCGGGATGTACTGCTCGGCGACCTGAGCCATGCTGATCGCCGTCTGCACCCGGGTCTCGATGCCTTCCTTCTCCAGGAAGTCCTGCAGGGCCAGGCAGTTCATGACCGTGCCGAGCATGCCCATATAGTCCGCGCGAGCCCGGTCCATGCCGCGCTTCTGCAGCTCGGCGCCCCGGAAGAAGTTCCCACCGCCGACGACCACGGCCACCTGGACGCCCTTGCGGACGACCGTGGCGATCTGCCGGGCGACCCCGGCCACCACGTCGGGGTCCACGCCGACGGCGCCACCGCCGAAGACTTCGCCGGACAGCTTCAGAACCACCCGGCGCGCCCGGGTCATCACCTGCTCGGTCACTGCACCACCCCTTCGTAGCTGACCCCGCCCGCCCGCGGTGAGTCCGTCAGGCGGTCCGGGAAGACGATATGCCACGGGGAGGCCGTGGCTCACACCAACGACCTCCCCGTGCGTGCCCGTCAGGCCTGGCCGACCTCGAACCGCGTGAACGCGGTCACGGTCACCCCGGCCTCGGTGAGGACCTGAGCCACCGTCTTCTTCGGGTCGGTCACCGAAGCCTGCTCGACCAGGACGAAGTCCTTGAAGAAGGAGTTCACCCGGCCCTCGATGATCTTCTGCAGGGCCGCCTCCGGCTTGCCTTCCTCGCGAGCGGTCTGCTCGGCGATGCGGCGCTCGGACTCGACGATCTCGGCCGGGACCTCGTCCCGCGAGACGTACTTGGGGCGCATCGCGGCGATCTGCATCGCCACGCCCCGGGCGTCGTCCGCGCCGGCCTCGTCGTCCTTGCCGGCGTACTGGACGGCCACGCCGACCTGCGGCGGCAGGTCCGCGCTCTTGCGGTGCATGTAGACCGCGATGTTCCCGCCGAGCACGGCGAACCGGTTCACGACCAGCTTCTCGCCGATCGCGGCCGAGGACTCCTGCAGCACGTCGGCGACGCTCTTGCCGTCGAGCTGCGAGGCGAGCAGGGCGTCGACGTCGGCCGGCTTGACCGCGTCCACGTGCTCGACCAGCTTCTGGGCCAGCGCGATGAAGTCCGCGTTCTTGGCGACGAAGTCGGTCTCGCAGTTCAGCTCGAGCAGCGCGGATCCGGCGTGGGCGACCAGGCCGTTGGCCGTGGTCCGGCCGGCCCGCTTGCCGACGTCCTTGGCGCCCTTGACGCGCAGGATCTCGACAGCCTTGTCGAAGTCGCCCTCGGACTCCTCCAGCGCCTTCTTGCAGTCCAACATGCCGGCGCCGGTGAGATCACGCAGGCGCTTGACATCCGCAGCGGTGAAAGACATCTGACTCTTCCTCAGTTCTCGGTCGGTCTTGCGACGGTCACTCGGCTGCGGGGGCGGCCGGAGCGGTCTCGCCGGCCTCGGCGGCCTTGCCCTCGGCCTCAGCGGCCTTGGCCGCGTTGCCCTCCAGCAGCTCGCGCTCCCACTCGGCCAGCGGCTCGTCGGCCGCGACGGCGCCCGCGTCCGGCTTGGCCTCGGCGCCTCGCGTCGACTTGCCCGAACGGGCGATCAGACCGTCGGCGACGGCGGCCGCGACGACCCTGGTCAGCAGCTCAGCCGAGCGGATCGCGTCGTCGTTGCCCGGGATCGGGTAGTCGACCTCGTCGGGGTCGCAGTTGGTGTCCAGCACCGCGATGACCGGGATGCCCAGCTTGCGGGCCTCGTCGACGGCGATGTGCTCCTTCTTGGTGTCGACGACCCAGATCGCCGCCGGGAGCTTCTGCATGTCCCGCAGACCGCCCAGGGTCTTGCTCAGCTTGTCCTTCTCACGCTGGAGCTGCAGGGTCTCCTTCTTGGTGTACCCCTTCTCGGCGCCGAGCTGGTCGATCGCCTCGAGCTCCTTCATGCGCTGCAGACGCTTGTAGACCGTCTGGAAGTTGGTGAGCATGCCGCCCAGCCAGCGGTGGTTCACGTAGGGCATGCCGACCCGGCTGGCCTGCTCGGCCACGGCCTCCTGGGCCTGCTTCTTGGTGCCGACGAAGAGCACCGAGCCGCCCTCGGCGACGGTGTTCTTGACGAAGTCGTACGCCTTCTCGATGTAGTCGAGCGTCTGGCGCAGGTCGATGATGTAGATGCCGTTGCGCTCGGTGAAGATGAAGCGCTTCATCTTCGGGTTCCAGCGACGCGTCTGGTGCCCGAAGTGAACGCCGCTCTCCAGCAGCTGACGCATGGTTACGACGGCCATGTGGATGGCTCCTTGCCTGTTCCCTGGTTGTCGCGCAGACCGGTCGGCCTGCGCCCTGGCGCCCACACCACGACCCGGCGGGCCCACCACGAGGGCGGGACCAGGGGGGCCGCGCGTGCCCGATTCAGCGCAGCGGAATCAGGAGTTGGGCGCGCGAAGTTGACCGCACGGGGCGGTCACCGGTTGACAAGTCTACGCCGTCGGGTTGCGGCCGCCCCAGCCAGGGTGGCGCGCGCCTCGCTGACGGCTCAGGCGGCGGCGCCGGCCGCGATCATCAGGATCAGCCCGATCGGCAGGTACGCCAACGGCGTCTTCAGGAACGCCTTCGGCCCGCCGTGGGCCGCCCCGGTGATCAGGGCGTAGAAGCCGAGGCCGAACAGCGGCAGGGCCATCATCATGAGCCCGCCGGCCACGATCCGGCCGACGTCGAACTGGAAGACGCCCCGGACGAAGACCAGGAACATGATCAGCTCGAAGACGCCCAGCGACAGCCCGATCAGCACGGCGTGCATGGGTTTACGGCTGCGGTAGACCCCGGAGTCGGCGTCCCGCTCGGCCGAGCGGGAGCGCTGCTCGGGCGCCGGGCGTACCTCGGGCGCCAGCTGCGTCGGCGGCGCGATCTGGGTCGGCGGCGCGTCCATCATCGGCGCGCGCTCCGGCGGCCGGGGGCCGAACGCCGGGCCGGGTCCGCTGACCGGCGAGCCGGGACCGGGGCCGTAGCCAGGTTCGAAGGACTGCGGCTGCGGTGATGCGGGCGGGCCGTAGCCGGGTTCGAAGGACTGCGGCTGCGGCGGTGCGGGCGGCCCGTAGCGGTTCGGTTCGCCGTAGCCCGCGTTCACGTCCGCCGTCGGGTAGCCACCGCGACCGCGATCGTCGTCGCGGTAACCGCCACGCCGCTCACGCCAGTCGCCGCCGCCGTCGTGCCCGCGGTCCTCGCCGGGCCACCGCTCCTCCGCGTATCCGCGGTCACCGTCGTATCCGCCCACGGCGCTAGACCGTAGGCGCTTTCCCGCCGGAATGCCAATCCGCACTGCCTGGCCGGTGACAAGGCATCGGCCGTACGGAGGATGTCTGGGGCAGTTTTCCCCACGGTGTCGCAATCCACAGTCGGGCGTACGCCGAGGTGGCGCCGACCCCTCCCGAGTGGGGAGGCTCCCGGCTCATGACACGAACGCGGCGCGCCTTCGGGGCGTGGGGCGAGCAGGTCGCCGAGGCGTACCTGCGGCAGCTCGGGCTGGCGGTGGTCGACCGCAACTGGCGGTGCCCCGACGGCGAACTGGACCTGGTCGCGCTGGACGGCGACGTGATCGTCTTCTGCGAGGTGAAGACCCGGCGAAGTCTGCTGTTCGGCTCCGGCGTCGAGGCGGTGCTGGGCCGCAAGGCGCACCGCGTACGCAGATTGGCCGCGATCTGGCTGGCCGAGCACGACGCCGACGGCCGGGAGCTGCGGTTCGACGTGATCGCCGTCCGTCCCGGCGAAGGGCGTACGCCCCGGATCGACCACGTGACGGGTGCGTTCTAGGTGAGCTACGCGAAGGTGCACGCGGCCGGGATCAGCGGCGTCGCCGGCGTCCTCGTCGAGGTCGAGGCGGACGTCGCGCTGGGCATGCCCCAGCTGGTCGTCTCGGGGCTGCCGGACGCCGCGCTGAACGAGGCCCGGGACCGCGTACGCGCGGCGGTGGTCAATGCCGGGGAGGAGTGGCCGCAGCGCCGGATGACGGTCAACCTGCGCCCGGCCACCGTACGCAAGCAGGGGTCCAGCTTCGACCTGGGCATCGCGGTGGCGATCCTCGGCGGAGCCGGGCGACTTCCGCTGGCCGCCCTGGATGGGGTGGCGCTGATCGGGGAGCTGGGTCTGGACGGCATGGTCAGGCCGGTACGCGGAGTGCTGCCGATGGTGATGGCCGCCGCCCGCGCCGGGCTGACCCGGGCGATCGTCCCGGAGGCGAACGCCGCCGAGGCCGCCCTGGTGCCAGGCGTACGCGTCAAGGCGGCCGCCTCACTCAACGCCGTCATGAACTACGTCCGGGACGGGGTGGAGCTGCCCGCCGCCCGCCCGGTCACCACGCTTGATCCACGACCCCGGCTCGACCTCGCGGACGTCGTGGGGCAGGAGCACGCCAAGGTCGCCTTGGAGGTCGCCGCCGCGGGCGGTCATCACCTGAGCCTGCTGGGTCCGCCCGGCGCGGGAAAGACAATGCTCGCCGCACGGCTGCCCGGACTGCTACCGACGCTGGACGACGCGGCTGCGCTGGAAGTCACCTCGCTCTACTCCATCGCCGGCCGGCTCGCCCCCGGAGCCGGGCTGCTCCGCTTTCCGCCGTTCCAGGCGCCGCACCACACGACGAGCACCGCCGCGCTGCTCGGCGGCGGGACCGGGCTGGCCCGGCCCGGGGCGATCTCGCTGGCCCATCGCGGGGTGCTGTTCCTCGACGAGCTGCCCGAGTTCAGCCGGACCTCCTTGGAGGCGATGCGCCAGCCGCTGGAGGAGGGCTCGGTTCGGATCGGCCGGTCCAAGGATCTGGTCAGCTACCCGGCCCGGGTGCAATTGGTCACTGCCGCCAACCCCTGCCCGTGCGCGAAGCCCGGCGGCGACGCCTTCTGCGAATGCTCGCCGACCGTCCGCCGCCGGTATCTGGGCCGGTTGTCCGGACCGCTGATGGACCGGATCGACCTGCATGTCCAGCTGTTCCCGGTGACCTCGGCCGGGCTGTTCGCGGTGGACGAGCCGATCGAGACCACCGACACCGTCGCGCGGCGGGTCGTCGAGGCCCGGGCCGCCGCCGCCGAGCGCTGGCGGGCGTACGGGTGGCGGATGAACGCCGAGGCGACCCGGTCCGCCCTCCGGCTGCCGCCGGTCGCGACGGCCGACCTGCGCCACCGCATCGACACCGGGCTGTTGTCGGCCCGGGGCTACCTCCGTGTGCTGCGAGTCGCCAGAACGCAAGGCTAACATATGTGGCATGAGAGACGCGCCCCTACCTGCAGTTTTGTACCTCCGAATGAGCCAGGACCGTGCCGGTGACGAGTTGGGCATCACTCGCCAGCGCGACGATGCGCGCAAGCTGGCCCAGGTACGCGGCCTGACCGTGGTCGGTGAGCACGTCGACAACGACGTGTCAGCCGCTGGCAAGGTCAAGCGGCCCGGGTTCGACGCGCTGATCAAGGATCTGGAGGCTGGGCGCGTTTCGGTCGTCATCGCCTGGGACCTGACCCGGCTTACACGCAACGCCCGCGACACCCTGCGCCTCCTGGAGGCCGGGGAGAAGGCGGGGGCCATGATCTCCTGCGTAAAGGGATCGGACCTGAACCTTGCGACGGCGGACGGGCAGATGACCGCAGGCGTTCTGGCCGCGATCGCCCAGGGGGAGATCAAGAAGAAGAGCGAAAGGCAGCGGGCTGCCAACATCCAGGCCGCCACCGATGGCAGGCGCGTGGGCGGTCGACGACCGTTCGGGTACGAACAGAACGGCGTCACCGTCCGCCGCGACGAGGCCGACGCCCTACGCCATATATATGGTGACGTCGCCCGAGGGCTCACCCTGGCCGGGGCTGCCCGCATCCTGAACGAGAGGGGGCTGCTCAGTCCCCAGCTGCGCCGCCGACCGCGTACGCCGGATGGACAGGTCGCCGAAGGCCCCCAGCAGGCCAGTCCGTGGATCGCCCAGAGCCTGCGGACAACGCTGCTCAATCCCAGGTACGCGGGCATGCGAGCGACCAAGCTGCCGGGGAAGCGTGACAAGTGGACGATCCACGGCAAGGCCGCCTGGGACGGACTGGTGCCGGAGGAGACATGGCGGGCCGTGAACGAAATCCTCCGCGACCCCGACCGGGCCACCGCCCAAGGCCATCAAGCCCTGCTGACCGGCATAGCTCGATGCGGTGCTCCCGGGTGCGGCATGACCGTACGTGCGGGCCGGAACCTCCTCGGTCAGCCGATCTACCGCTGTCCGGCCGCCAGCGCCGGGCACGTGACAAGGCGTCGTGATCCTGTGGACGACTGGATCGGCTCGCTTGTCGTCGCCCGACTGTCCCGTGAGGACGCCCGCGAGTTACTGGTCGATGACCGGCGGCCGGACGTGGCGGCACTCCGCGAGCAGGCCCGCGCCCTTGATCTGAAGCTCAAGCGGCTGGCAGTCCAGTTCGCCGATGACCTCATCACGGCACACCAGTTGGAGGCTGCGACGGCGCGAGCCCGCAAGCGGCGCGACGAGATCGAGGCGCAGATCGCCGACGCCGGGAAGCAGAGTCTCCTGGGACCGCTGATCAACGCGCGTAACCCCAAGGCCGTCTATGAGGCGCTACACGACGACCAGAAGCGGGCCGTGATCGACGCACTGATGACGGTGGAGTTGCTCCCCGTTGGCCGGGGTACTCGCACGTTCCGCACCGAAACCGTCATCGCTACACCAAGGGGGCGGCTATGACCTACCGCATCCGGCTCGTGTGCACCCATGGCCGACAGCCGGTACGGGGCGAGCCTGATAAGCGGAATCTAGGTTGGGTGCGGCTGTCCGGCACTGGCTGGGTGCACGTGACGCCAGCGGTGATCTGGTGTCCGCGCTGCGGGCGTAACCCGCAGATGAGCCAGGAGCGTTGGCAGGCCGCCATGCCCCAGCTCCGCGACACGGGCGCGACTGAGATCGACATCAGCGCGCTTCCGTTCTAAGCGGCTACGCGGCTATAGTCATAAGTCGCCGGGTTCTCCCGGTCGCCCTATGTCTGAGGCTTGGTAATCGGGCAGGTAAGGCCCGCTGGTTGGGTGGGCGTACTTCAGCACGTCTGGAGACGCCCCAATGTCCAGCACGGACTCCGTCAAGCCCTGGACCCACCATCGTGCGCGCATTGCCCGCAACGTCCAGGGCGGCAACCTCGAAGCCGCCGAACAGGCACGGCGCGACCTACGCGCCGCCAAGCTCGAAGAGCAGGCCCGCGCCATCGTGGCATCTTGGCCTGAACTCAGCCCCGCTACGAAGAACACGCTGCGCGCCATCTTCGCTCCGCCGTCCACGCAGGACGGGGGTGCGGCAACGCCATGAGCGCAAACGAAAGCCGCCCCATCACCGGGGCGACTCCCGAACTCACAGCGAGCATAACAAGACCCGCCGACGATCTGACCAGCGAAGTCCGGGCCGCTGATCGTCGACGCTGGCGCATCCGCCGTCACGCTAGCCGCCAACTCGACGCGCTGCTCGGGCGCGAAGAACGCCATGGCGACGGCGACGGCGACGGCGACCACTATCGCGAGACGTGGCTTGACCGGGGCGTGCGCGAACGTGAGGCCCGTGGTCGCGACCTAGCGGCTTCGGGGTGGCTGCCATGACTGAGGATTGGCCCGCCGTCGCGACCCCCGGCACCGTTCCCAAGGCCCGTCACGCTGACCTAGCCGAGGGCGGGGCCGGGTCACTAGATGACGAGCTGTGGACGGCCAGACCGGCGCTGACCGTCATCCGTGACTACGCCCGAGCCCGACGCGCCGCACCGTGGGCTGTGCTGGGCGTGGCACTGGCCCGACTTGGATGCGCGGTCCCGCCATTCGTGGTACTTCCCAAGCTGGTCGGCGGCCACGGCTCCTTGAACCTGTTCGTCGGCTTGATCGGCCCGCCCGGTGCGGGGAAGGGTGCCGCTCAGCGAGCCGGGGCGGACGTGCTCGACGTCGGCCACGTCGAGGCGGCTGGTGTCGGCTCAGGGGAGGGTCTCGCGCATCTGTACGCCCGGCGGACAAAGGAGGGCCTCGACCGGCACGCTACCGCGATGCTTCTCGACGTCGCCGAGGTCGACACGTTGGCGGCGGTCGCCGACCGGCGCGGCGCAACCCTGTTACCTGAGCTACGACGCGCGTGGTCCGGTGAGGCGCTCGGCTTCTCGTACGCCGACCCCAACAAGCGGCTGCCAATCGCCGCGCACTCCTACAGGCTCACCATGATCGTCGGCATCCAACCGGCCCGCGCCACGGGCCTGTTCAACGACGCGGACGGCGGCACACCGCAGCGGTTCCTATGGGTGCCAGCCACCGACCCCGACGCCCCAGAGCAGCCGCCGCCGGAGCCGAAGAGCCTGACGTGGAAGGCGCCGACGTGGCCCATGGCCGACATGGAGGGCCGCGTCGTGCTGGACGTGTGCGACGAGGCACGCCAGGCGATCGACGCCGCCCGGCTGGCCACGCTGCGCGGCAAGGGGGCGGCCTTGGACGCGCACGCCCCGCTGGCTCGGCTGAAGGTCGCCGCGGTGCTCGGCCTGCTCGACGAGCGGACCGGCGTGTCGGCCGAGGACTGGCGACTCGCCGGGATCATCGCCGCGAAGTCTGACCAGACCCGCGAGGGTGTGGTTGCCGCGATGAACCGGCAGGCCCGTGAACAGAACCGACGGCGCGGCGAACTGGACGGCGAGCGGCAGGTCGTCGCCAACGCCCGCATCGAAGAGGACGCGATCCGACGGGTCTGCCGCTTCATCAAGCGCAAGCTCACCGAGGCGGGCGGGGAGATGGAACACACGCCGCTGCGCAAAGCCTTGCCGAGCCGGGACCGGCACTACTTCGACCTGTCCGTCGTGCGGCTCTGCGACGCCGGGCAGGTCAAGGTCGACGACATCGACGGGTGTGCTCGCCGGTACCGGCTGACGGAGGTACGACCGTGACGCAAGACATCGACGAGCGAAGGGTGGACAGGTGGACGCATGTCCACCCTCGCCCCGGAAAAGTCGCCCCAAGAATGCGGAGAAGACGGACATGTATGCCCTATATAGGGGCTCGTCGGTCGGTGAGGGGTGGACATGTCCACCTGTCCACCCCTCGGAGCGCATCGGACGCAAGGAGTGATCGATAATGGTCGAGCCTGTGGATGAGCCCGTGACCGACGCCGAGCTACGCCAGCGGCAAGCCGAGGCGTTGGAACGCGTCTGCCGCCAACGTGAACAACGCGCCGAACAACGACGCCAACTCGACGACGCTCGCGAGCACGGACTGCGCGCCCGGCACGCACAACGACTCGACCACTTGCAACGTCGGCACGGAGGTCGCCGATGACAAGGGCCAGCGCCCGGCGCGTGGCACGCCGAACGGGTGCGGAATGCGCCACCACCGGGATAACCCACGTACACACCCCCACCCCACATACCCGCCCCCAGGCACCTACCCCCACGCGCCTACCCCCACCCCACAAACCGCCCCCTCGACTACCCCCACCCACCCACGCCCGCTACCACCTACACGCATAGCGCATATACCCATGCCCACCACCCGCCCCACTACCTATAAGTAAATACGTATAGGCACATAGCTATAGCCCTACACACATACGCGCTACACACCACATACTCCTACTCACCCGTACGCACCCATAGGTACACACCTATGTGCAGCACATGGCGCATGGGCCAATGCGCATAGCATCAAGGCAAAGGCAAGACAAAGAAGATGAAGACATCAATCAATGATTGATGATGATGATCGACGAATGGTCAAGTCAAGACTCGAAGACCTTGCAAGAGCAGCATGAGGAGCAAGAGCGCAAGCGCAACATCAACGACGCACACCAGCAGGCACACCAGCAAACCAACCGACACCGACACCGACACCAGCAACCGGGGTACCCGAACAACTCACCCGACCACGTCGAAGCGGAGATCGGACCGCGTACTCGACCTCGTCGAGAATCAACGCGCTCGTCGCCGCACTTCGAGCGCGAACCGCGACCGAGACCCGGCGGGACCTCCGTACTTTTGGGACTCGAAGCGCCGGGAAGGCACCGCTGTCCCAGGATTATTTTCTCCCGACGATCTTTGGTTGTAGATCTTGGCCGCAACACACAGAAAACTGGCAGTCTTCCTGGTAATTGCTCGGTTCTCGCCCGGCAAACCTGCCGAATCAGCCTCGCCAGCTCATACGTCGGCCCGCTGAGCGCCACTCTCCGCCAAGATCAGGCCCTTCCTGGGGTAGCTCTGCTACCAGATCCGGCTGTGGGGCGAGAACATCGGCTTCACGCCGCGCTTCTCGTTGCACCGCCGGTGTGCGGGCAGGCAGTTGGCCGGGTTGAGGGCCAGGCCGCCTTGGCTGATCGGCACCACGTGTTCGATCGTGAAGCTGAGCGGGTGTGGGGAGCGCAGCGCCGGGTCGATGGGTTGGCGGCAGTGCACACAGGACGCGCCCATGGCGCGCATGGTCGCGATGAGCCGCCGGTACGGGCGGCCGTTGCGGGGGTCGCCGCGCCGGTCACTCATCGTCGTGCCCGTGGTCGTTGCGGTCGGCGGCGACGTGCTCCAGCAGATGGGCCTGGAGCTGCTCGTCGGTGGCCTTGACGGTCGCGGCCAAGGCTCGCGCGTACTCCCAAGCGACGAAGTAGACGGCCTGTTTCGTCATGCCGTCCAGCATCAGCCCGAATGCTTCACCGTCCTCGCGTCGGGCGTGGACCAGTCCGGCGATGTAGGCGGTGGTGATGTCGCGGTCGTCGGGGATGTCGTCGTCCATCGTTCCAGCGTACGGGGCATTTCGTACTGGCCGGTCTGAATATTTCCGGGTACCGTTTATGCACCAGCCGCAGAGTTCGATCCATATGAACTGGAGGCTGGTATGGGAAAGTCACGCGCCGGGCGGCGTATCGAGATGGACGCCGCGCCGCAGCCGCAATCTCAGCAGGAGATCGTCGATGTCAACGCGGCGGCCGAGCGTGTGCGCCGGGAGTTCGACACCGCGATCAACGGCGTAAGCCGCAACGGGGAACGCGGGCATGTTCAGCTCCCGAGCGGCGCGGAGCCGATCCGATGACCGCCTGTGCGCATTGCGGCACCCCGCTGCCACCCCAGCTCGGCCCTGGGCGGCCGAAGGTCTACTGCAGCCCGGTGTGTCTGGAGCGAGCGCGTGCGCGCCGCGATGAGGCCCTGAAGGCTGCGGGGCGGGCCGCCGTCGAGGCATACCGCGAGGCGATCACAGACCAGGGCGGAGCGGTCCCATGGTGAATGCCCTGCACGTCACGGCACCCGTTCGCTGGGATCTGTCCAAGGCCGATGATGGGACCGGTTCGCTGACCGGCTGGGCGAGCGTCTACGGGGTCATCGACCAGCAGTCCGACGTCATCGCCGCCGGTGCCTTCGGCGAGTTCGTCAAGTCGTGGAAGGCATCGGGCAGGCCGACGATCCCGCTCGCCGTCGACCACGACCACAGCTCCGACGGCATCATCGGCTCGATTACCGACCTCACCGATTCGCCGTACGGCTTGTCATTTACGGCCGCGTTCTCGTCCGACCCCAGAGCCCAGTCGTACCGGCTCAAGGCCGCTGAGGGACATCTCACCGGGGTCTCCGTGTTCGCCGACATCCAGGCGAAGTCCATGGAGATGGTCGGCGCACGGGCGGTGCGGGTCATCACGAAGGCCGGGCCGTTGCGGGAGGTGTCGCTGACCGGTTACCCGGTCAACACGTCCGCGCGGGTCACCGTCGCCAAGGCGGCAACCATGAAGGGGACCACGATGTACACGAACATGTCAGCGGCGGAGCTGTCGGCGGTGCTCGACCGGATGGACGCCGAACTGTTCGCCTCGATGCAGGCCAGCGCGGTGAAGTCGATGACCATCGACGAGATCTTCGCCGAGGAGCGGCGTCGCGGCTACACCGGGCCGGGGCCGGGCCGCCTTCCCGGCGGCACCTACGACCGCTCCGGGCAGCTCGTGTGCGGGGAGTGCACCCCGTGCCGGGAGGGCCGGCGAGGCGATTGCATCCACAAGGGAACTCAGGCGGCGGTGAACGCGGCGATCCGGCACCGCCGGGTGCGGGAGAACCAGCAGGCTAGTGATCTGCTCGCTGAGGTGGGCCGAGCGTCCGGCTTCGCGGCGGTCGCCGACCTAAGCGAGCACACGGTCCGGGAGGCCGCGAAGGCGAACCTCCACGCGCGGATCGACGAGATGTAGGGCGGGCGTTAACGTCGCCCGGCGGCGGAGTTCTTGTCTGACTCATGGCCGCCGCCGGAACGAAGGCCGCCACCGTGGGTTCTTTCCCGACGGCCTGCGCCAAGCCACCGCCCCCCGGGCTCTGACAACGGCAGGCCGGGGGGCGGTGGCGTGTCAACGGCCTCAGCCCGCGCCATCGCCCCTGCGCTGGGCAGGGGTTGGAGGAGGCGCCTGCGTCCGGCTTTCGATCCGGAATGCGCCGTTGCCACCGGACTTCGTGGTGACCTCGGCGAAGGTAGTGGCGATCTCCTTCAAGGCGACGGCCACGTCGTTCAGGGTGCGGTGGCCGATCAGAACCCCCTCCAGCGCCTTGATGTCGATGCCGTAGACGCTGGGATCTACAGGTCCACGCGGCCCGTCTGCCTCGATCGTGATCTGTATCGGCTTGGGGTTGCGATCCAGGATCTCGTTGCCTACGCCGATTCCGCGAACGAGATGGGCTCCCGGCGGGATCGCGCCGATCTCCCAGGTCTCGATGTTCTCCGGCGCGTTGTGTAGCGCGGACACGAGCGGCGGCGACAGCGTGACCCTTACGTTCTTCGCCACGGTCGGCCCCTGGTTCCTGACCAGCAGCACGGTCAGCGCCGGTTGGTGCTCGTCAGGTCGAATGTCGACGTATACGTACGGCTGCTTCTGGTTGCGCGCGAGCTTCGCCTGAACTACGGCACTGCGGGCGATGAACCCTGAGACGATGAGAGCAGCCCAGGGGGCCAACTGCGTCATGACCTGGCCAATTGTTCCCATGCGGCGTTTCCTTCCGATGCTGCGGCGAACCAAGCCCGCGCCATCTTTCGGAAGGCGCGGGCTGGGCTGCGATGGGTGATCGTCTTAGTCGGAGTCGGAGTCCGTGTCCGTGTCCGTGTCCGTCTTCCGGTGGAGTTCGTCGCGCGTGTCCTGGTCGGCTCGCAGCTTCGACGCGGACTCCTGCCGCCGCGCGTCGATGATCATCGGCCGCACCTCGACGTCGGGATGCTTTCGCGCCACGATTTCGGCCGCCCGCGTGATCTTCTCCGTGGTCTTCGGGTCGAGGTCCTTGTCCTCGAACGCGACGGCGACGAAGTAGGCCACCCGGATTTCCTCGGCGATGAGGTACTCCTTCGTCTGCTCGAGGATGCCGTCCCAGAAGTGCGAGTTACTCATCAGCTTCATCTCGACCAGGGCGCGAGCGCTCCACGACTTCGAGAACTTGAAGTCGACCGGGCCACGTCCGGCGTTCGCCTCACCAGTCAAGTCCACATCGTTGGCCCGACAGTAGTTGATCGCCGCGCCGTGGAACATGCGCTGCACCTTGCGCTCGGTGACCGGGCGACCGCTGCTTTCCCACAGCATCTCCCACCCGTTCTGGTGCTCGATGTAGTGCGTGAACGCGTCCAGCACCGCCTTGACGAACTGGGGGAACTCCTCGGGGGATGCGGGCAGGAACGCGAGCGGAGAACGCGCCGCAATCTCGGCCCCCACGTCGTACCACCGCACCAGAAACTTCGGGTCACGGTCGACCGGGTACGGCTTGTGATCCGTCGCTTCCATCTTGCTCAGGTAATCCGCCACGATGTCGGGGTTCTGGCGGGCCAGACGCGCCATGGTCCACCGGTCGACGTTCTTGGCGATGTCGTAGTTGAAGTCACCCCGCAACGCCTCGCTGTGGTTGGCCCAGGCGTACCTCCAGAACGCCTCCGGCGTGACGATCGGCATCTCCTTCAAGAACTCCTTCGGCACCAGCAGCACGGGCCGGTTCTTGAAGTACGGGTTGGCGGGCAGCTCCACGTCCGCGTCAGCCCACCGGGCGTGCTCGGTGCTCCAGCGGGCGTTGCGGACTCGGAACTCCTGCATCGGGATGTCGTGGCGACGGCAGACGTCCTGCGTGTACTCGATGAAGCGCGACTTCAGGATGTTGCAGACTGCGTCGCTGATGCGGTCGACGCCCATGCCGCCCTGGAACAAGACCAGAGTCTCAATGTGGTCCACGTTCTCGATCCCGAGACCGAGCGCCGTCTTGACGCCGCTCAGCATGCCCTGCTGCAGCCCCGAGCCGGAGCCGGAGCCGTTCGGCGACGCCTCGGCCATGCCCAGGCAGAACTCGGCCGGTTCGGGGAACATGAGAAGCCGGGATGCCTTCTTCCAGGCCAGAGACCGCTCGTCCCCCTTGGACTCGGCCACGAGTCCGAAGACGATCTCGAAGAAGCCGAGGATCTGATCGTGGGCTCCCGACCAGAACGGGCTGACGTTGTCGTAGATCAGGAAGGGGTCGACGAAGAGCTTGGAATCCACCCGAAGGTAGACGTCGAACCAGTCGTCTTCCTGACGTCGCTCGACGTCGTAGTGCTCACTGAACTTCACTCGCGATGCTCCTCACCTGGGCAGAATTTGCCCACGGCAAAATGGAGTCGCATGCGCCCGACACTTTGCGAAATTTCACAAAGCCTTCCCGATGAAGATCGGGGCGGGGTAGGGTCTCGGCTGCGGTGTCCAATCGCTTTAGAGACCCGGCTCGGGTGCCGACCTCGGCATCTGGCCGGGTCTTTCTTGCGTCTCCGTGACTCCCTGTAACTTTAGCGGCCGGGGCGGACAAGAAGCGGTCACTCGTTGTAGGGGCCACTGAGGACAAATCTGCCCATCTGCAATTTTGCGCGCGGAAGCGAGTCGATTCACGCAGGATCTGTCACCGCATGACATCGACGATGCTGGGTTTATCCGATGTGTAGGGATAGATCAGCATTCACGTTTGTGGCGCGCATCACCCGATCTCGGGAAAAAACAAATCTGCAGCCGTCCGCTTCGGCGTGTCGCGCCGCCGAACGTTTCGCCTGGCCCATCCCCCACCAACGTCAGTCGGAAACACACCGCAGACCCGCGACGGTCCAGGGCCAGATCAGCTCCCCGTGCTTCACTGGCGCTCGTGAGGCTCCACACGCGTCTTGATCATCCGTTTCCGCTGCCCGTTGACCCTGTTCGGGACGGCTGGGATTGGCTCAGCCTGTGGGTGGGCCTCGGTTCGGCGGTCATCGGCCTATTCGTGGGCATCACCGCCATCGTCCTCGCCCGGAAGGCGAACAGGCACGCGAAGGAGGCGATGGAGATGGCCGCTGAGGCGGAGCGGCGGGCGATCGAACGGGCGACCGACGAGCGACGGCGGCTCTTTGAGCTGGAGATCCTTCGCGACATGTTGGAGCAGTGCAATCCGCATGACAACAAGATGAGGAGTCTCGCCAGGGAGTTCGGTCGCGAGTGGATGGACGTTGAATTCGGGGCGCAGCTCATGATGCTGCCCGACGACGAGCTGCCATTTTGGCGGGCATATCCGACGTTCAGCAGGGAGGCCCGATACCGGATGATGCCTCACGAAAGTGCCGAGCAGGCAATCGAACAGGCTCGATACGCCGGAACCGGGGGACAGCTCCTTTGGCAGGCTGACGCAGAATTCACCGAGGTCATGACTCGTGAGTTCCGGCAGGATCTCAAGGCGGCGATTACGCGGAGGATGCGGTAGGCCCGCTCAGCGCCAATCTCCGCCACGATCGCGTCATGCCCCGGACCCGGTATAGGCCGACGCGCCCCGGACCCGTGGGATGACCGGAGCGCGTCGCTATCCGTCCTTACTCCGCGAGCCGTCGGCCGATGATGTCCGCCAGCACGAACAGCGCGAGCCGCAGACGGCGTAGGTCGCCCGCATCGAGGTAACCGAGATCCTTTACCTCGAAGAGTTCCGTCGCGACGTCACGCAGGTCCAAGGCGATGGTTCCGGCCACGATGCGCTCGGCCTCGTCGAACTGGTCGACGTCCACCGTGATGCTGTGTTCCATGATCGCTACCCCCCGATGCGATCTTCGTTCGGCCTGATGGCCGCTCCTATGTGAGGCGCTTCACACCTCAGCTCGGTCGGCAACCGGTTCTGCGGGTCGCCTGGACCCTCAGCGATCTGGCCGGTCGCGACCGGCCGGGTCGTGAGGACGTCGCGACCGCGCTGACCTTGCGATTGGGAGACCTGAGATGAGCACCGAAGACCGCGTACGCCTGGCTCGCATCGCCCTCGGCTGTCTGGTCGAGCCCGGTCGGAAGGACGTGTTCGAGCTGGTCGCGATGGACGGGCCGGAGGCGGCGCTCAACCGCCTCTGCGCGGGCGACGCGGCCGCGTCCGAGGCGGTCCAGAGCCGCCTGGCCGGAGAGGATCCCTGGAATCTCGCCCGGCGACAGCTGGCCATCACCGAACGCGTCGGCGCTCGCGTCCTGACTCCGGAGGACGACGAGTGGCCCGGAGTCCGGCTCGACGACCTGGCCCGCATCTCCCGCCCGACGCTGTCCGGCGGGACGGCGATCGATCGCGACACCTTCCCGCCCCACTGCCTCTGGGTACGCGGAGCGCTGCCCCTCGGCACGACGGTGGCCCGGTCGGTCGCCGTCGTCGGAGCCCGTGCCAGTACGCCGTACGGCGATCACGTCGCCGCCGAGCTGAGCTACGGCCTCGCCCGCAAGGGGTACGCCGTGGTGTCCGGCGGCGCCTTCGGCATCGACGCCGCCGCGCATCGGGGCGCCCTGGCCGCGGGCGGCCCGACGATCGCCGTCTTGGCCTGCGGCGTCGACCGGGCGTACCCGTTGGGACATGCCGGGCTGCTGGAGCAGATCGCGGAAACCGGGCTGGTCCTCAGCGAGTGGCCGGCGGGCAGCGAGCCGCTGCGTTTCCGGTTCCTCATCCGCAACCGCGTGATCGCCGCGCTCACCCAAGGCACGGTGATGGTCGAGGCCGCGGCTCGCAGCGGCAGCCGCCAGACCCTGCACCGGGCGTTGCAGCTCGGCCGGGCCGCGATGGCGGTGCCCGGCCAGGTGACCTCGGCGACCTCCGTCGGCTGCCATGAGGAGCTGCGGAAACCCGAGGTGCTGCCGGTGGCGAACATCGCTCACGTGCTGGAGGAGGTGGGCCGGATCGGGGCCGACCTCGCCCCGCCGGTGCTCGGGCCGGAACGCCCGGAGGACCAGCTGGACGAGGTGGAACAGCGGTTGATGGACGCGGTGCCGGCACACCGGCCGATGCTGTGCGGCGACATCGCGCGGATCGCGGGCATCCCGGTACGGGTCGCGCTGGCGAAGCTGCCCGCGCTGGTCACGAGGGGCCTGCTCGAAGAACGAGGCGGCGCGTATCGCCTGCCCGCCGCACGGGCGGGCCGGCGATGACGATCAGATGTCGCTGGGCAGCGAGAGGTCGGGCTTCTCCAGCTCTTCGACGTTGACGTCCTTGAACGTCATGACCCGGACGTTCTTCACGAACCGGGCCGGACGGTACATGTCCCACACCCAGGCGTCGTGCATCTCGACCTCGAAGAAGACCTCGCCGTCGGAGTTGCGCACGTGCAGGTCGACCTGATTGGCGAGGTAGAACCGCCGCTCCGTCTCCACGACGTAGGAGAACTGACGGACGATGTCGCGGTACTCCTTGTAGAGCTGAAGCTCCATCTCGGTCTCGTACTTCTCGAGATCCTCAGCGCTCATCGCACGCCCTCCATGCTGACATCTTCCCCCACCCGGCGCCGGCGGCGAGCCGGGTCACCGGACGCCACGCCGACCGTACCCCGACCGTGCTCCTCGCGCCCATCGAGCGCTCGTTCCGACTCGGCCACGTTCTGATAAGAGAACCGATGCTCAGTGCAGGGCCCGTGCGCACGCAGCGCGGCCGAGTGCTCTGGGGTGGTATATCCCTTATGTAGCTCGAAGCCGTATTCAGGATACTTTTCCGCCAACTGCACCATGATCCGGTCCCGGGTGACCTTGGCCAGGACGCTCGCCGCCGCAACGCACGCCGCCACCTGGTCGCCCTTCCAGACCGCCAGGCCGGGCACACCCGCGCCGTCCACCGGGAAACCGTCGGTCAGCACGTAGTCGGGGCGCACCGTCAGGGCAGCCAGCGAGCGCCGCAGCGCCGACAGGTTGCAGAACTGCAACCCCAGCCGGTCCACCTCGGCCGCCTCGATCACCACCACGTGGTAGGCCAGCGCACGCTTGACGACCTGGTCGTAGATCCGGTCGCGCGCCAGCGCCGTGAGCAGCTTCGAATCGGTCAGTCCCGGAATCTCGCCCGCCTTGCCGTCGGGCAGCACCGCGGCCGCAGCGACCAGCGGACCCGCGCAGGCGCCGCGGCCCGCCTCGTCCGCCCCCGCGACGAACGCGAAGCCGCGCCGGCGCAGCGAACGCTCCAGCGCGTAGATCCCGCCTTCCCGGCGGGTGACCGTCTTCGGCGGCATCAGCATGCGGCCAGCGCCCTCCCCTGTGATCTGGATCTTCTTCGCACCGTTCTCCAGACTCCGACGTTACGTCACCCGGGTGACACCCGGGACGCGGGACCCGCCCGGTTGTCCACATCCGCCCGTCGTGCACAGAATCGACAAGCACCACTTCCGCGTACGCCGGACGGCGGGCCGACGATGCCGGGATGCGACTTCTCCTGACCGTCCTGCTGATCTTGTCGACGGCCGCGCCGCCCGCCGCACCAGCGCGGTTCGGCTGGCCGCTGGCCGGTACGCCGACCGTCGTACGCCGCTTCGACCCGCCGCCTGAGCCGTGGCTTCCCGGACATCGCGGGGTCGATCTGGCCGGGTCGAGCGGGGAGATCGTCCGCGCCGCCGGGGACGGTCAGGTCGTTTTCGCCGGTCCGCTCGCCGGGCGTGGCGTGATCAGCGTCGCCCACGCCGACGGCGTACGCACGACCTATGAGCCGGTGACGCCGACGACCACGGCCGGGCAGACGATCCGCCGGGGCGAGCCCATCGGCCGCCTCGGCCCGGGCCACCCCGGCTGCTCGGCCGACGAAGCGTGCCTGCATTGGGGCGCCCGCCGGGGCGAGACCTACCTCGATCCGCTGTCGCTGCTCGGGCTCGGCCGCGTCCGGCTCAAGCCGCTGCGCTCCGCAGCAGCCCCGGCAGCCCGTCCGCCAGCCGCTGCGCATCCACGCCGGTCACATAGACGTAGCCGGAGACGCGCAGCAGCCCACCGTTCTCCCACGGATTGACGTTCACCTCGACGCCCAGTTCCTCGGCGATGCGCGTACGCAGAGCCGCGCCGGACTGCTCGTCGGACACCACCGATCCGGGCAACCGCACCACCCGCATGCTCACCCCGTCGCCGGGATGCGGCCGGTCGACCCCGAGCGCCTCGGCGAGCACCGACTGGGCGTACTCCGCGACACCGACGGCGTACGCGCGGACGCGGTCCCGGCCGAGCGAGTCGAGCAGGTCCAGCCCTGCGGGAGCGGCGAGCCAGGCGGTCACATCCCTGGTGCCCTGGTGCTCGATCGACCGAGGGAATCCGTCCGGATCAGCGTGCGAGACGACCAAGGGCTCGATCCGGTCCACCCATTGCGGCGCAACGGTAAGCAGCGCGGTTCCCCGCGGCGCGAACCCCCACTTGTGGAAGTTGCCGGTCCAGAAGTCCGCCCCGATGGCTTCGACGTCGGTGTCCAGCATGCCGGGCACGTGCGCCGCATCCACCAGCAGCGGTACGCCCGCCGCCCGCATCTCGGCGGCGATCCGGGTGACCGGGAACAGTTTGGCGGTCGCGGCGGCCACATGGTCCACAATGGCCAGTTGGGTGACGCCGGGCCGGACCCCTTCCATGATCCGCTCCACGACCTCGTCGTCACCGGCGGTCAAGGGGATGTGCACCACCCGCACCCGGACGCCGGTCCGCGCCCGGAGTCGATCCAGCGCCGTCAGCACGGCGTTGTACGCGTGATCGGTCGTGAGGATCTCGTGCTCTGGGCGTACCACTGAGGAAAGCGTGTGCAGCACGGTCGCCGTCGCCGTGGTCGCGTTGACGACCAGCGCGGATCTCGCGGGGTCGGCGCCGACGTAGCGCGCCAGCCGGGCGCGGACCTCGTCCACCCGGCCGGGCAGCAGCCGCGCGAACCGCATGGGATTGCGGTCGACCTCATCGAGAAAGCCCCGGTGCGCTTCGCGCACCGGGGCCGGTACCGCGCCGAACGAGCCGTGGTTGAGATAACTCACCGACTGCTCGAAGGAGAAGAGTTCGCGGCCACCCTCGAAAATCATGGAGCAACCTTAGCCAGTGGGCGCGGGCACGCTCTCGTAGCTGTCGGGCACGCTCAGCCAACGCATCCGGTCGAAGGGCCAGAAGAGCACGAAGGCTCGCCCGACGACCGAGTCGATGGGGATCGTCGCCTGGTTGATGTCGCTGTTGTTGTGCGCCCGCCAGTTCTGGAGCGAGTCGCCGGAGGAGTACCGGTTGTCGCCCATCACCCACAGCCGGCCCTCGGGCACGACGATGTCGAAGTCCTGCGGCGCCGCGTTCTGCCCGGTGTGATCGGTGTTGGGCAGGATGTAGGGCTCGTCCAGCGGGTGCCCGTTGATCTGGATCCGACCCTGCGGATCGCAGCACGTGATGTGATCGCCCGGTACACCGATCACCCGCTTGATGAAGTCCTTCTCGTTCGGATCCGACCGCCATGACTCCGGCGAGACGAAAACGATGACCTCGCCACGGTGCGGGTCCCGGAAGTCGTAGACCAGCTTGTTGACGAGCACCCGGTCGTCGATGTTGAGCGTGTGCTCCATCGACTGCGACGGGATGAAGAACGTCTGGACCACGAACGCCCGCACCAGGAACGCGACCACGAGGGCCACGACGAGAAGAATGGGCAGTTCGCGCCAGAACGATCCGCTGCTACCGCTGCTCTTACTCTTGGTCTGCTCGTCAATCACGCACGGAGCCTACGCGACCGCGCTGTGTTCCGGCGGGCGAGCCACACCGGCGCGACGATCGCGAGCCCGGCGGGATCGACCGGCAGCACCGGCCCCACCCCGAGCCCTTGGGTCTGACCAGTGGGAACGCTCTGGAACGGGTCCGACTCGGAGATCGAATCCCACCGACTGATCGGCCACACGACAGTGCCCGCGCGCCCGATCACGTTCTCGATCGGAACGAGACCACGACAGCGCGAATCCTGAGAGACGAAACGGTTGTCCCCCATGACGAACAGCATCCCGGGCTCGACGACGACCTCGTCGAACTGGCGCGGGCCGCACTGCCCCGGCGTCTTGGGGCTGTCCTTGTTCGCGTTCTTCGTGACGTAGGGCTCGTCGATCGGCGTCCCGTTGACGAAGATCCGGCCCTTGACGTCACAGCAGGAGACCCGATCCCCCGGTACGCCGATCACCCGCTTGATGAAGTCCTTCTCCCCGGGCGTACCCAGGCCGACGAGGTCGCTGAGGCCGCTGCCGACCTTGGAGAAGAAGCTCGCGTTGGGGTCGGCGGAGAACTCCGGAGTCCAGTTCGACGGGCCCTTGAAGACCACCACGTCGCCGCGTTCCGGATCGCCGAAGTGGTAGACGACCTTGTTCACCAGTACGCGATCGCCCCGGACGAGGGTGTCCTCCATCGAGCTGGAGGGGATGTAGTACGCGCGGAACAGGAAGGTCTGCACCAGGAAGGCGACGCCGAGCGCGATCACCAGCAGGAGCGGGATCTCCTGCCACAGCTTGAGTTTGCGCCGCTGACGGCGCTGTGACCCGCCCGGCGCCGGACGGTTCGCCGGCTCCAGCGATCGCGACGCCGGGACCGCCGGCACGCCGGAACCCCACCGCTGGTCGTAACCCGACCGGTCCTCCTGCCGCGACTCGTCCCGCCGGAGGTCGTCATATCTAGGGTCGTCATAACGGGGGTCGTCATAACGGGGTTCGTCATAACGGGGTTCGTCATAACGGGGTTCGTCGTAGCGGGGCTCGTCGTAGCGGGGCTCGCCGGAACGCGGCTCGTCATAACGGGGCTCGCCGGAACGCGGCTCGCTGTAGCGGGAGTCGCTGTAACGCGGATCCTGAGAGCGGGAGTCGGACTCCCAGCGCGGATCCTGCGGGTCCGCCCACGACCGTTGCGGAGGGTATTGCTCGGCGGACTCCTCCGCCGGCCAGCGATCACGCGAGGCGTCCCTGCCGGGCTCGCGATCCTCCCACCGAGGCTGCTCCGGCCATCGGTCGTATGTGCGGTCGGTCACCGGAGGCACTCTAGATGGTGCCGGACTGTTTGGGGAGGGCCGATTATGTCCGAACGGTTAAGATCCCGGACATCGGTGCTGTCCGGAGCCTTGTCTGCCGGATAACGCGACAAGACCCCGTCCTTCCGGACGAGGTCTTGTCGTACGTTCGACCGATAGAACGGCGCTCAGACCGCCTTGGCCTCGCGCAGCTCCTTGATCTTGGCCTTCTTGCCCCGCAGATCGCGGAGGTAGTAGAGCTTGGCCCGGCGGACGTCACCGCGGGTCAAGACCTCCAGGCGGTCGACGGCCGGGCTGTGGATCGGGTAGGTGCGCTCGACGCCGACGCCGTAGCTCTCCTTGCGGACCGTGAAGGTCTCGCGCAGGCCAGAGCCCTGGCGGCGGATGACGACGCCCTGGAAGACCTGGACCCGGGACCGGTTGCCCTCGACGACTCGGGCGTGGACCTTGACGGTGTCACCCGCGCGGAAGTTCGGAGTGTCGGTACGGATGGACGCTTCGTCCAGCATGTCCAGCGTGTTCATCGCTGTTCCTCAGTGTCGCGCGCGCCGCTCCCGGCGCGCGTGCGGACATTTCTGACCCCGCTCGCAGCTGTCTCCAGCTCCTCCGACCCGCTCACGCGGGTGCGAGATCCTCGTTTCACGGGCGTACTTCAGCCCCGCGAGAACGGCAACCTCTCTACTCTGCCACATCGGGTACGCCGGGCGGAAACCGCCCCGGCCACATCACACCGGCGGCGTCGAGCGTGGCGCGGTCCTTCTTGTCCAGCGTCGCCGGATCGAGCGCGGCGACCAGGTCGGGGCGACGCGCGGCCGTACGCAGCAGAGCCTGGTCCCGACGCCAGCGGGCGATCTTGCCGTGATCCCCGGACCGCAGGATCTCCGGCACCTCCAGCTCCCGCCAGACCGCCGGTTTGGTGTACATCGGGGCTTCGAGCAGCCCGTTCGCGTGGGATTCCTCATCCAGCGAGGCCGAGTTGCCGAGGACGCCGGGCAGCAGCCTCGTGATGGCCTCCAGCATCACCAGGACGGCCACCTCCCCGCCGAACAGCACATAGTCGCCCAACGACACCTCGGTCACCGGCATCCGCCCAGCCGCATGATCGAGTACGCGTTGATCGATGCCCTCGTAGCGGCCGCACGCGAACAGCAGGTGCTCCTCGGCGGCCAGCTCGTGCGCGAGGTCCTGGGTGAACAGCCGCCCGGTCGGGGCCGGGACGACCAATCGCGTACGCCCATCGGCGAGCGCGTCCAACGCCTCGCCCCACGGCTCGGGGCGCATGACCATGCCCGCGCCGCCGCCGTAGGGCGTGTCGTCGACCGTACGGTGCACGTCGTGCGTCCACGTCCGCAGATCGTGCACGGCCAGCTCCAGCCGACTCTCCGCCCGGGCCTTGCCGAGCAGGGAGAGGCCGAGCGGGGCGAAGTATTCGGGAAAGATCGAGACGACGTCGACACGCATGCCGAGGCCCTACAGGTCCAGCAGCCCGTCGGGCGGGTCGATGACGACTCGGCCCCCGGCGACGTCGACCGTCGGGACGATGGCCCGCACGAACGGGACCAACGCCATGGTGCGGTCCTCTTTGCGGACGACCAGCATGTCGGAGGCCGGCGCGTGATCGATGCGCGCGACCACCCCGATCTTGTCCCCCGCGACCGTGATCACGTCGAGCCCGACCAGCTGGTGGTCGTGGAACTCATCCGGGTCGACCGGAGCGGCGATGTCGCCGGAGTCGACCCAGAGCAGCAGGCCGCGCAGTTCCTCGGCCACGTTGCGGTCCGGGACCTCGGCGAAGAAGATCAGCGGCCGACCTTGATGCCAGCGCACCGTCTCGATGGTGAGTTTCGCCCCCACGGGGCTGCCGAGCTTCTCCTCGGTGGGGCCGACGTCGAACGTCGACCCCACCACGAAGCGCTCCTCAGGCTCGTCCGTGCGGACCTCCACGACGAGTTCGCCGCGGATTCCGTGCGGACGGAGGATCTTGCCGACGACCAGCAGCATGACGGCCTAGTAGGCGTCGACGATGTCGACGCGCATCCCCTTGCCGCCCACCGAGCCGATCACCTGGCGCAGCGCCCGGGCCGTACGCCCGCCGCGGCCGATCACCGTACCCAGATCGTCGGGGTGCACGCGTACTTCGAGCCGCGCGCCGCGGCGCGCGTCGACGAACCGCACCCGGACCTCGTCCGGGTGCTCCACGATGCCCTTGACCAGGTGTTCGAGTGCCGGACGCAGGGTGCTGTCGGTCCGGCCCGACGAGCTGCTGCCGCGCAAGGTCAGGCCCCCTCGGCCGGAGCCTCAGCCGGCTCAGCCGGCGTCTCGGCCTTCGCTTCGGCCTTCTTCTCGGCCTTCTTCGGCTCCGCCTTCTTGGTCTCCGCGACGCCGGCGGCGGCCTGCGCCTCGGCCTCGTAGATCGCCTTGCGGTCGACCTTGGCGGCGGCGACCTTCAGCGGCTCCGTCGGGGCCGGCAGGCCCTTGAACTTCTGCCAGTCGCCGGTCTTGCTCAGGATGGCGATGACCGGCTCGCTCGGCTGCGCGCCGACCGACAGCCAGTACTGCACCCGGTCGGACTTGACCTCGATCAGCGAGGGCTCCTCCTTCGGGTGGTAAACGCCGATGAACTCGATCGCCTTGCCGTCGCGCTTGGTACGCGAGTCGGCGACGACGATGCGGTACTGCGGGTTGCGGATCTTGCCCATCCGCAGAAGCCGGATCTTGACGGCCACGTGTGTTCGCTCCTGTTGCGATAGGTTTCGAACGCTCGCCATCCCACGTGGGGTTGTGAGCGGTGCGAGCGGTCATGGACACGACCGGCGTCGGAAGTTAGAGGGCTGCCGTGCGCGAGTCGAATACCAGTCGTCAATTGTGCCAGACGCCGGTACGCACTCGGACCCACCCCGCCGGGCATACGGGACACAGATCACACGGCCCGAGGATTTCAGGGGCGACGCGGGGCGTCCCAGCCGGGCAGCGGCGTCGTCGAGACGATCGGACCCCAGTCCGGATCAGGCCGGAAACCGGTCCAGGTGCCGTCGAAGGGGAAGTCGCCCGCCTCGACCAGCTTGATCACCTCCAGTCCGGCCTGGCGTACGCGCTGCTCGTCGTCGACCCAGTAGTAGTCGGGCAGACGCAGCCGCTCGGCGAACTCCTCCTCGTCCTTCCACCGCCAGCTCCGGTCGGGCTCGATCCAGACGTCGAGATCCCAGTCGACGGTGTCCAGCCCGGCCAACTCGGCGGAGCGCCAGGGCACGGCTGGGACTTCGAGGTTGGCGTACCAGTTGAGGAAGTCGCCGGCCGGACTGAAGAAGAACCGGATGGAGTAGTCGGCGCCGGTCGGATGCCAAGACAGGACGGAGTGCCCCGCCTCGGCGTCGATCAGACGCTTGGGCCCGTCCACCCACTCGGGCAGAGGTGTCTGGCGCATCATGCGGCCGTCGGTCATGACGGTGTAGAAGTGCCGCCCGCCCGCCTGGCCCCACAGCAGCACGCCCTGATCGTCATGCTGCACGGCGCGCAGGGGGAACAGGCCGGAGACCGCGCTGTGCTGGAAGTGCCGCAAGTAGACGATCTCGCCCCGTTCGAAGACCATGACCCAAAAGTAGTCGAGGCCGCACCGGATCGTGATCCTCCGACGGGTGATGCCGACGTCGGGTCAGTACGCCCGCGGACGATCCCAGCCGGCCGCGACCGTCGACGCGCCGGTCCACATCGGATCACCAGTGAGCCCCAGCAGCGAGGTGTCGAACGGGAACTCCCCCGCCTCGATGCGCTTCACCACACGCAGGCCGACCTCGCGCACCGCGTCCCCGTCCGCCACCCAATAGTCCGACGGGTACGCCAGGCGCTCGGCGAACTCCTCCTCGTCCTTCCACGACCACGAGCGATCGGGCTCGACCCAGATGTCGAGGTCTTGATCCACGATGTCGACCCCGGCCACGGCGCCGTCGTCCCACCGGACCCCGGCCTCTTCGAGGTTGACGTACCAACCGCGAAAGCGGCCGTCCTCGGCCCGGAAAAGCCACACGGAGTAGTCCTCGCCGGGCGGCAGCACCTTGAGAATGGCCGGACCACGCCAGGTCATCTCCCAGAGCTTGGTCTCGGTGACGAGCCACTCGGCGAACGGCATCGCCCGCAGACCCCGGCCGTCGACCGCCTTCCGGTCCAGCATCGGGGCGCCCCGGGGAACCCAGAGAAGCAGACCGCGATCGTCGTCGGCCAAGACGACGGCGGTCTTCAGTAGACCCAGCCGGGAACCCTGGAAATGACGGTGCAGGACCACCCGGCCGGGTTCGAAGCGCATCACGCGGATATCACGCGGATCAGTAGGAGCGGCCGAGGATCGCCGTCAGGTTCGGCTCGTCCTGCGCCGCCGGAGCCGACCCGTCCTCGCGGAACAGGCAGCGTACGGTGATCGCGCTCTCGTTCGCCTTGGCCTCGCCGTCGACGCCGACCGCCGACCACGGCAGCTTGGCCCAGCCGGACTGCGACGCCTCGATCGCCTCGTCCAGCGTCTTGACCTCGACGGTGCTCGCCTCGCGCCGGGCGAGCGCCTCGTCGTAGAGACCCTGCTGGTCGGCGACAAGCGCCTCGGTCACCGCGGCGACCACGCCGCCGATCGGCAGCGGCGTCTTCGAGCCGTCGATCCGTCGCGCCAACGTCACGTTGCCCGCGGCCAGATCGCGCGGGCCGACCTCGATCCGCAGCGGTACGCCCTTCAGCTCGGCGTCGACCGCCCGGCGGCCGAACGGCGTGTCCACCCGGTCGTCGAGCTTGACGCGTACGCCCGCGGCGGCGAGATCGTCGACCAATCCCTTCGCGGCGGCGGTGATGGAACCGTCGGTCTCCTTCACCACCATGACCAGGGCCTGCGTCGGAGCCACCAGCGGCGGCAGGCGCAACCCGTTGTCGTCACCGTGGCACATGATCAGACCGCCCAGCATCCGCGTCGACGAACCCCACGAGGTCGTCCAGGCGTACTCGCGGACACCGGCCGCGCTGGAGTACTGGATGTCGAAGGCACGGGCGAAGTTCTGGCCCAGCTCGTGCGAGGTGCCCATCTGCAGCGCCTTGCCGTCGCCCATCATGCCCTCCAGCGTGTACGTGCTGGTGGCGCCGGCGAACCGCTCCCGGTCGGTCTTGCGACCCGGGATCACCGGGATGGCCAGGAGGTCGCGCATGTGCTTCTCGTAGACCTGGTGGTGGATGCGCAAGGTGTAATCCTTCGCGTCCTGCTCGGTGGCGTGCGCGGTGTGCCCCTCCTGCCAGAGGAACTCGCTGGTACGCAGGAAGATCCGCGGGCGCATCTCCCACCGGACCACATTGGCCCACTGGTTGAGCAGCAGCGGCAGATCCCGGTAGGAGTCCACCCACTTGGCCATGAACTCGCCGATGACCGTCTCACTGGTCGGCCGGACCACGACCGGCTCGGCAAGCTGCTTGCCACCGCCGTGGGTGACGACGGCCAGTTCCGGGGAGAACCCCTCGACGTGCTGTGCCTCCCGGTGCAGGTAGCTCTCCGGGATGAACAGCGGGAAGTACGCGTTCTCCGCCCCGGTCGCCTTGATCCGGGCGTCCATGTCGGCCTGCATGCGCTCCCAGATCGCGTACGCCGTCGGCCGGATCACCATGGTGCCCCGGACCGGGCCGTTGTCGGCCAGTTCAGCCTTCGCGATCACGTCTTGGTACCAGCGGGGGAAGTCTTCCGCCCGGGGAGTCAGCACACGCGCCATGGGCACCAATCCTACTGACCGCCCTCGCCCGGCTTCCGCTGGCACCCATCGGCGCATCCCCGCCCTCCATCGCCTTCGCTCGCCGCTCGTCGCTCGCCGCTCGTCGCACGGCGCTCGCCGCTCGTCGCACGGCGCACGGCGCTTGTTAGCACCAGATCAGGGATATGCATGCGATCTTGGGCACGGGAAGCATGCGTATCCGTGATCTTCTTGCTTCCCGTGCGGGAGCGCGAGCCAGCGAGCGAGCGGGCGCGTCGCGGCCGGCGCGGGAGCGCGAGCAGGCGCGTCGCGGCCCGGCGTGGGGGCGCGAGCGGGCGCGTCGCGGCCGGCGTGGGCGCGAGCGGGCGCGTCGCGGCCGGTGGGGGCGCGAGCGGGCGCGCGACGCGGCCACCGCAGGCGTGCAGCGTGCGTCGGGCGCGGCGTGGCGAGAGCCGCGGTCAGTGGGGCGAGACGATCCGGCCGCGCAGCACGATCAGGCTCGGCTCACGCAGCACGGTCAGGTCGTGTCGCGGATCACGCGGATAGACCACGAGGTCGGCCCAGCCGCCGTCGTCCAGCCCCCGGAAGCCGAGCCATTCGCGGGCACGCCACGATCCGGCTGCCAGCACCGCCTCGGCGGACATCCCAGCCGCGTTCAGGAGCAGCATCTCCTCTGCGGCCAGCCCGTGTGCGATCCCACCGCCGGCGTCGGAGCCGACATAGATCGGTACGCCCGCCTCGTGCGCGGCGGCGACGACGGCTGGGAAGCCGTCCCGGAGTGCGAGCATGTGCTTGGCGTACCGGGGGAACTTGGCTTCGGCGCGTTGGGCGATCGTCCCGAACGTCTCGATGTTGATCATCGTGGGCACCAGGGCGGTCCCTCGTCGGCCCATCTCGGCGACGATCTCCGTCGACAGCCCTGTGCCGTGCTCGATGCAGTCGATCCCGGCCGTGACCAGGGTCGCGACGCTCTGCTCCTCGAAGCAGTGCGCGGTGATGCGCGCGCCGGCCGCGTGGGCTGCCTCGACTGCGGCGACCAGCGTCGCATCGTCCCAGGCCGGGGCGAGGTCGCCGCGATCCCGGTCGATCCAGTCGCCGACCAGCTTCACCCAGCCTGTCCCCGCAGCGGCCTGCCGGGTGACCTCCGCGGCCACCAGCTCCGCCGGAACCTCGACCCCGATCTCGGGCAGATACCGGCGTGGGGGTGCGACATGTCGTCCCGCGCGGGCGAGCCGAGGGATGTCCGGGTCCTCGTCCAACTCGGGATACGGATAAGGCGAACCCGCGTCACGAATGGCCAGTACGCCCGCACCACGGTCGACGAGGGCGAGCTGCTTGGCCTGATCGAGGCTTCCGATCGGACGGCCACCGGGGGCGATCCCGAGGTGGCAGTGGGCGTCTACCAGTCCCGGCAGGACGAACCCACCGTCGCAGATGGTAGTGGCGCCGGGTATCGGCTCTCGCGACACCCGGTCGCCGTCAAGCCACAGATCGCCGGTCTCTTCGTCGGGAAGGAGCACACCGCGTACGTGCAACGCCATGCGCTCCACTAGACCACAAGGATGTCGAGCTTCTTCCCGAGGGCGGCGGCGATCTTTCGGAGGTCGTCCGGATCGCTGGAGACCACGGCGGCTCCCTTGGCGAGCGCGGTGACGACCACGATCGCGTCCACTACGTCGGATGTAGCCGCTCTAGCGCAGGCGACGCCGGCCTCACGGCCGATGAGTTCGTCGTCCGGAACGATCTCGCAGTCCTTGAGCACTTCGGCGATTCCGTGCTGCCCGCGACCGCGCCAGGCCTGCGCGAGGACGACCACCGGCACGGTCGGCGTCCCCCTGCGACCAGTGATGATCCCGTTGTGCAGAGTCTTGAAACGACGGTCCCGCCGCTCGGCCGCGAGAAGTGCTCCGGTGTCGTAGACGATCGGCATCATCGGCGACGGTCCTTCGGATCCATCAGACCCAAGCGGATCAGCTCGTCGTCGACCTCGCGGACGATGTCCGGGTCGTCCGGGCCGAAGAACTCGTCCAGCTCGCGCAAGCGCTGCTGGATCTTGAGGTCCGCTTCCAGGTCGGCCTGGAGCCGCTCCAGCCGCTCCTCGATGGCCTGGGAGACCCAGGCCGACATGGTGACACCCGATTCGGCTACGGCATCGCGTAGGCGTGTGTCCAACTGACTGTCCAGGGATAGCGACAACCTGACCACCTTTCCGCTGCCGGGCTTGGCGCCTGGCTCGTTCGGCTTCGTGTTGCGCGACTTCTCGCTCCCCGGCTCAGTCACAAGCCAATGTTATTACGCAGTAATACGAAGGGGCAAGGACGATTCACGATCGCCCTTGCCCCTTCGTACGGGCCCAGCGGATCAGACCTCGGCCAGGTACGCGTTCGCGAGGACGGCGTACCCGGTGACGTTGGCGTGGATGTCGGACTTCGTGCACATCCACGTCCACGCGCAGATCCGGGCGACGGCGAGCGGCACCGTGCCGACGCCGGGCAGCGGAACCTGCGTGGTCAGGTCGGTCGAGGCGAACGCGCCCGCGACGTCGGCGACGCGTACGCCGGCCGCCCGGTACAGCGTCGTGAGCAGCCCGTTGAAGGCCCCGCTGACCTGAATGGACTGCTGCGCCAGCGCCCGCCCGGCCGGGCCGGCCAGCCAGGCCGCCAGGTACGGGTTGTAGTAGGTCATCCCGACCATCGGCGTACGCGGAGCGATCGCCCGCAGCCGCGCCAGGATCTGACCGAGGTTGACGGCCAACGCGGCCAACGCGTTCTGTACGCACGCCGGGTCGATGGTGCCGCCCCGGGCACACCGGTTGAGGTCGTTGCCGCCGATGTCGATCGTGACGAGCGAGACCTTGTCCTTGTGCGCGTGCAGGAAGCGTTCGGCCGCTTCGAGCTGGGAATCGCGACCGGGGTACTCGCAGGTCCCGCCGGCCAGCAGCGAACCAGAGGTCTCGCCGTCGCAGCCCAGGTTCTCCAGGCGCAGCTTCGGCTCGGTGGCCTGCAGCTCACGGTGCAGCTGCCCGACGTAGCCCTCGGCGCGGTCCAGCGGCGTCGCCGGCTGATAGCCGGCTGCCAGCGAATCGCCAAGCGCCAGATAGTACGTGGTTGATCTGTCCGGCGAGGCCGACGCGGGGGTGCCCACGAATCCGAGGGCGAGCGCGGCCACGGCGGCGACGGAGGTGATGCGTCGCAACATGCCCGCAACGTACTCGCGAGTAGCGTCGCGCGCAGCCCCGCCGACGGCAGCGGTTGAACAGACGTGCCGGTTAGTTGTCGCGCTTGAAAAGCTTGTTGAAGTCGAGCTTCGGCGCCTTGAAGTCGTCTCCGCCGAGCTGCGACGGGTCGAGACCGGGCGGCAACTGCGGCATGCCGCCGCCGGGCAGACCGGCCGGGAAGCCGCCGCCGGACCGGCCGCCGCCCTTGGTGCCCTTGCGCTTGTTCTTCGGGCTCTTGGTCGCCTTGCGCCGGCCGCCGCCGGGCAGGCCCATCATGCCGCCCATCTGCTTCATCATCTTCTGCGCGTCGGTGAAGCGGTTGAGCAGCTGGTTCACGTCCATGACGGTGACGCCGGAGCCGGTGGCGATGCGCGCGCGGCGCGAACCGTTGATGATCTTCGGGTTGGCCCGCTCGGCCGGGGTCATCGAGCGGATGATCGCCGTCACCCGGTCGAAGTGCTTGTCGTCCAGGTCGTCGAGCTGACCCTTCATCTGGTTCATGCCCGGCATCATCTTGAGCATGTTCGCGATCGGGCCCATCCGGCGGATCGCGATCAGCTGATCGAGGAAGTCTTCGAGGGTGAACTGCTCGCCACCGAGCAGCTTCGACGTCATCTTCTCCTTCTGATCGGCGTCGAAGGCCGCCTCGGCCTGCTCGATCAGCGTGAGGACGTCGCCCATGCCGAGGATGCGGCTTGCCATCCGGTCGGGGTGGAAGACGTCGAAGTCCTCCAGCTTCTCGCCGGTGGACGCGAAGAGGATGGGCTGGCCCGTCACGTGGCGTACGCTCAGCGCCGCACCACCCCGGGCGTCACCGTCCAGCTTGGACAGCACGACGCCGGTGATGCCGACGCCGTCACGGAACGCCTCAGCGGTGGCGACCGCGTCCTGACCGACCATCGCGTCGATGACGAAGATGACCTCGTCGGGGGTGACCGCGTCGCGGATCGACGCCGCCTGCGCCATCATCTCCTGGTCGATGCCCAGCCGGCCGGCGGTGTCGACGATGACGATGTCGCGCATGTGGCGGCGGGCGTACTCGATCGACTCCTTGGCGACCGCGACCGGGTCGCCGACGCCGTTGCCGGGCTCGGGCGCGAAGACCTCGACGCCGGCCCGCCCACCGAGCACCTGGAGCTGGTTGACCGCGTTCGGGCGCTGGAGGTCGGCCGCGACCAGCATCGGCTGGTGACCCTGGCCCTTGAGCCACTTGGCCAGCTTCCCGGCCAGCGTGGTCTTACCGGAACCCTGGAGACCGGCGAGCATGATCACGGTCGGCGGCTGCTTGGCGAACTGGAGCCGCCGCGCCTCGCCGCCGAGGACGTTGATCAGCTCCTCGTGGACGATCTTGATGATCTGCTGCGCGGGGTTGAGCGCCTGGGACACCTCGGCGCCGCGCGCCCGCTCCTTGAGCGCCGCGACGAACGAGCGCACGACAGGCAGCGCGACGTCCGCCTCGAGCAGGGCGAGCCGGATCTCGCGCGCGGTGGCGTCGATGTCGGCCTCGGTGAGCCGCCCCTTGCCGCGCAGCTTCGTGAAGATCCCCGAAAGCCGGTCGCTCAGTGTGTCAAACACAGCGCAATCATCCTGTTGGTGAGGTTTGTCCGATCAAGGGCGGCTCGTCGCCGCCCCCGAAAGACTACCCGCCTCGCAAATCGAGTGCGGATCACGGATCTGCATGCCATCTCAACCCAAGATCGCATGCATATCCATGATCTGCCGCAAACAAGCGAGCCGCAAACAAGCGGGCCGCGAGCGGGGGAAGCGGGTCAGTGCAGGAGGGCGAGCAGGGCGGCCTCGATGGCGGCCCGGTCGACCGGGCCGATCAGGTAGAACGTGTCCACCACGTCCGCGCCCAGCGTCGAGACCCGGGCGGCCCGGAGGTTCACGCCCAGCTCGGCGAGCGTCGAGGCGATCCGGTACAGCAGGGCCGGCTCGTCGGTCGCGCGTACTTCGAGCAGGTCGTCGCCGGGCCAGAGCAGGCGCGGGCGCGGGCGGGCGCCGTTGGGCGTACGCGATCGGCGAGCCAGCCGAGCGGGGAGGACGAGCTGATCGAGGGCGGCTCGCCGGAGATCCGCGGCCAGCAGGTCCCGGTCCGGGGAAGCGCCGTACCGGGGTTGCACGGCGCACTGCAGGACGGCCCGGTCCTCCACCGTGATCGAGTTGACCGCCACCACTTCGAGCTGATGCATGGCCAGACATCCCGCGACCGTGGCCAGCAGGCCCCGGCGGTCCTTGGCGGCCAGCGCGACCCAGTCCGGCGCCACCTGAACGACCGGGAGATCCGCCCCGAGCAGGGTCGGGTCGGGCGCCATCGGCGCGGGCAGCGGCGCTCCGGCCAGGCTCGCCCGGACCGCCGCGACGAGCTGGTCGATCAGCCGCGACTTCCAGGTGGTCCAGGCCGCGGGCCCGGTCGCGACCGCGTCCGACCGCGCCAGCATGTGCAGCAGCTCCAGCGTCTCGGTGTCGCCCACGATCTCGGCCACCGCGGTCACCGTCACGGGGTCGCCGATGTCCCGCCGGGTGGCGATCTCCGGCAGCACCAGGTGATGCCGCACCAGACGCTCGATCATCACGACGTCCGCGTCCGCCAGCCCGATGCGACGCGCGATGTCGGCCGCGAGGGGCGCGCCGACCACGCTGTGGTCGCCGGGCAGCCCCTTGCCCACGTCGTGCACGAGCGCGCCGACCAGCAACAGGTCCGGCCGCGCGACCTCGCGTGCGTACCCGGCCGCCTCGGCCGCCGCCGACACCAGGTGACGGTCCAAAGTAAACAGATGCACCGGGTTGTGCTGCGGCGCGCCGCGCAACCTGGCCCACTCCGGCAGCCAGGCCGCGATCAGCCCGAACCGGTCGCACGCGGTCCAGGTCGGGATCAACGCCTGCCCGGACCCCAACAGACTCATCAGGGCGGTACGCGCAGCGGCGGGCCACGGATTGGGCAACGGCGGCACGTAGCGGCTCAACCACTCCAGCGTCGACCGGGCGATGGGGAGCTTCGCCGTCGCGGCCGCCGCGGCGACGCGGAGCGACAGGCTCGGGTCGGGATGCGGGGTGACCGCCGACCGGGCGAGCACCACCTCGCCGTCGCTCTCGACGACGTCGGTCGCCAACGGCAGGCGTCGCGGCCGATGCGGTACGCCGCCCCGTCGCAACGAGGCCCGCCATCGGTGGACGGAGCGCCAGGCGTCGTCCAGCGCCCATTCGACGGTGGCCGCGTCGTTGGCGACCCGGCGCAGCAGGGCGTCCCCGTCCGGCAGATCCAGTGTCTCGGCGACGGCGGCCCGCTCGTGCGCCACGAGCCGATCCAGGTTGCGTCCCGCCGACCGGTGCAGTGCGTCACGAACGTCCAGAAGGCGGGTCTGCGCTGCGCGTATCGCCGGAGGAGTGGCGTCGGCGATGCCGGCGCGACCGATCCCGCGGAGGATGCCCACGTCGCGCAAGCCGCCCGCGGACTCCTTGAGGTCGCCTTCGAGGAGGTGGGTCAGCGTGCCGTGCGTGGCGTGCCGAGCCTCGGTGAGTTCGCGGAGCCGGCTGAGCTGGCTCGGTGCCGTACGCCGCCAGAGGTCTGCCGCGCTCCGCGCGAGCCGCGCGGTGAGGTCGGGGTCGCCGGTGACGTGGCGTGCGTCGAGCAGGCCGAGGGCGACCTTGGCGTCCGCCTCGGCCGCGGCGAGCGACTCGTCCACGGTCCGGACCGAGTGGTCGAGCCCGACCCGGCTGTCCCAGATCGGATACCAGATGCGCGCCGCGAGTTCCTCGACGCCGCTGACCCCGGTGTGCAGCAGGACCAGGTCGAGGTCGCCGCGAGGGGCGCATTCGCGGCGGCCGAGCCCGCCGACCGCGACGAGGCTGACGCCCGGCGGCATCGCCGAATCGGCGGCGAGCTTCGTCAGCCAGACGTCGAACGCCGCCGCACGCTCGAAGCGTGCGGCGGCGCCGATGTTCGTACTCGGAGTCACAGTGAAATCACAGTGCGTCGAGGCCGCGTTCGCCGGTACGCACCCGGATCACCTCGGAGACCTCCGTGACCCAGACCTTCCCGTCGCCGATCTTCCCGGTCCGTGCGGCGGTGACGATGTTGTCGACCACCTTGTCCACGTCCAGTTCGTCGGTGAGCACCTCGATACGGATCTTCGGCAGGAACTCCACCGTGTACTCGGCTCCCCGGTACACCTCGGTGTGTCCCTTCTGCCGGCCGTACCCCTGGACCTCGCTGACCGTCATCCCCGCCACGCCGAGCGTCTGCAACGCCGCCTTCACGGCGTCCAGCTGGTATGGCTTGATGACCGCGGTGACCAGCTTCATGCTCAATCCCTCCATCGTTGGACCTTAACCGGCCACCTTCTCGGTGGACGGGGCCGACTCTTCGGCCTCCGCGGGCTTGCTCGCCGCCGGCGCGATGCCGGCCAGAGCGAACGCACCGGCAGCACCGCCGGTGGGAGCGAAGTCGTACGCCGACTCGGCGTGCTCAGCGACGTCGATGCCCTCGACCTCGGTCTCCGGCGACGTCCGCAGACCGATCGTCACCTTGATGGCGAGGGCGAGCAAAGCGGCCACGCCGAACGAGTAGATCGAGACGATGCCGCTGGCCAGCGCCTGCCGCCCGAGCTGGGTGACGCCGCCCCCGTAGAAGAGCCCGTTGCTGGCCCCGAGGCCGTCGGTGATCAGCGAGTTCACGTAGTCGTTGGCGAACAGGCCCAGCGACAGCGAGCCGATCCAGCCGCCGACGAAGTGGACGCCGACCACGTCGAGCGAGTCGTCGAAGCCAAGCTTGTACTTCAGGCTGACCGCGAGGGCGCAGACCGCGCCGGCCACGATGCCGAGGACGATCGCCGCCCACGGGGAGACGAAACCACAGGCCGGGGTGATGGCGACCAGACCGGCGACCGCGCCCGAGGACGCCCCGACCAGGGTCGGCTTGCCCGACTTGAGCCACTCGACGGCGATCCAGCCGAGCACCGCAGCCGCCGTGGCGACCTGGGTGTTGAGGAATGCGACCGCGGCGGTGGCGTCAGCCGTCAGCTCGGACCCGGCGTTGAAGCCGAACCAGCCGAACCACAGCAGGCCGGCGCCGAGCGCGACGAACGGGACGTTGTGCGGCTTGAATGCCTCCTTGGGCCAGCCGATCCGCTTGCCGAGCACCAGGACGACGCCCAGGGCGGCCGCACCGGCGTTGATGTGGACCGCGGTACCGCCGGCGAAGTCCAACGCGTGGATCTTCGTGGCGATGAAGCCGCCGCCCCAGATCCAGTGCGCGACCGGCACATAGACCAGGGTCATCCAGCCGAAGGCGAACACCAGCCAGCCCGCGAACTTCGTGCGGTCCGACAGCGAACCGCTGATCAGCGCGACGGTGATGACGGCGAACATCATCTGGAACGCCATGAAGACGAAGACCGGGATCCCGGTGGTGCCCCAGAGCGCGCTGAACGTGTCGCCGGTGTTGCCACCCAGGTACGCCGTGAAGCTACCGAGGTAGTCGTTCACCGTGGTGTTGTCGTTGGCGCCGAAGGCCAACGAGAACCCGTAGACGACCCACAGCACCGAGACGAGCCCGATCGTCACGAAGCTCATCATCATCATGTTCAGTACGCTCTTGGCCCGGTTCAGGCCGCCGTAGAAGAAGGCGAGACCCGGCGTCATGAGCAACACAAGTGCGCTGGAGACGAGCAACCAGGTCGTGTTCCCGGTGTCGATCGTCGGCGCGTCCTCCAGGAGCAGCACGTGCCCTCCTCAGTGAGTGGAATTCTCCCTCCCGGCTGGGGCCGCATCGCCGCTGCGCCGGTTGTTGGGGGAGCTTTCCGGGCGCGTGTTTCACGCATTCACGTTGCGCGGTTTCGTGTGTGTCACGAAGTGTTTCCGGCGTGTGAAGAAATCCTCACCGGCCCTTCGAAGCCGGGCGTTTTGCGCTGGATCAGGGTTCTCTGTCGAATCTTGCCCAAGATTCGACACGAAACCCTGATCCAGCGCAGGGGGCTGTGCTCGATCTAGCGGAGGGCGTGCTCGAGGGTGTAGCGCTCGTAGTCGAGCAGGCGCAGGTCACGCATCGGGCGGCGCAGGTGGCCCTTGTTGACGATCCGGACGAACGCGGGATCGCCCGCGGCCGCCATCCGGCGAATGCCCTCGACATGGTCCACGATGCGCTTGCGGATAGTGCGGACCAGACGGTGGCGGTCGCGTGGGATCAACCCGTAGGCGTCGGCGAACAGCCGCAGCCGGCGGGGCCGGTCGGGCCGGTGCCAGCCGAGCGTCACCGAGTCCCGGTCGCTGAACAGCGGCACCCAGGTCCAGGCCGCGTACGCGACGTCGTAGATGCGCGCGCCCGGCGAGGCCAGGTCGAAGTCGATCATCGCCAGGGTGCCGTCCGGACGCCAGATGACGTTGTGTGGCGCGGCGTCGTGGTGGCAGATCACCTCGGCGTCCGGCGGCGGCGGGCCGAACGAGCGCCACACCGCCCCCGGCGGCGGCCGGAAACCGGCCTGCGCGTCGTGGAACATGCGCAGCATGGTGGCGACCGTGACGAGCGCCTCGTCGGTCACCCAGTACGGCTTGAGCGGGTATTCGCCGCACTCGCCGGTCAGGTAGGAGAGGACCTCGCGGCCCTGCGTGTCCATGCCGAGCGCCCGGGGCGAGCCGGTGAACCCGGCGTGCTCCAGATGGCGCAGCAGAGCATGGACTGACGGGGTCCAGGGCCCGGCGTTCCGGCGTACGGTGTCTCCCACCCGCACCACGGTCGAGACGTTGCCTCCGCGCAGCGGGATCTCATAGTCCACAGTCACACGGCGTCCGGGTGCTCGGTGCCCAGCAGAGCGCTGACGAAGGCGGCGGGCTCGAACGGGGCCAGGTCGTCCGGGCCCTCGCCGAGTCCGACCAGTTTGACCGGGATCCCGAGCTTGCGCTGCACAGCGATGACGATACCGCCCTTGGCGGTTCCGTCCAGCTTCGTGAGCACGACACCCGTGACGTCGCAGACCTCCATGAAGACGCGGGCCTGCTCCAGGCCGTTCTGTCCGGTTGTGGCGTCCAGGATGAGCAGGGTCTCGTCGACCGGTCCGTGCTTCTCCACGACCCGCTTGACCTTGCCCAGCTCGTCCATGAGGCCGATCTTGTTCTGCAGTCGGCCCGCGGTGTCGATCAACACCGTGTCGACGCCCGTGTCGATGCCCTGCTTGACCGCGTCGTACGCCACGGCGGCCGGGTCGCCGCCCTCCGGTCCCCGCACGATGTCGGCGCCCACCCGGCTACCCCAGGTGGCCAGCTGGTCGGCGGCGGCGGCCCGGAACGTGTCGGCCGCGCCGAGGACGACGCTGTGGCCGTCGGCGACCAGCACTCGGGCGATCTTTCCGCAGGTCGTGGTCTTGCCCGCGCCGTTCACGCCGACGACCAGGATCACCGCCGGGCGGCCGTCCTGCGGGCTCGCCCTCAGCGACCGGTCGAGCTGAGGATCGAGCGCCTCGGTCAGCTCCTCGGCGAGCAGCATCTTGACGTCGGCGACCGAACGCGTCCCGAGCACCCGGGTACGCTCGCGCAACTTGGCGACGATCTGGCCGGTGGACTCGACGCCGACGTCCGCCGTGATCAGGCTTTCCTCGATCTCCTCCCAGGCGTCCTCGTCCAGCCGGTCCCGGGACAGCACGGCGAGCAGACCCCGGCCCAGGGCGTTCTGGCTGCGCGCCAGGCGGCTGCGCAGGCGGACGAGCCGGCCTGCGGTGGGCTCGGGAACCTCGACCTGCGGCTTCTCCGCCGGCTTCGGCGCAGGTTTCGCCTCCGGCGCCGCCTCTGGTGCCGCCTCGGGTTCCGCCGTGGGTTTCGGTTCGACGATCACGCCGGTCGGAGCCCCAGCCGGCGGTGTGACCTCGTCAGGAGTCGTGACCTCGGTAGGCGGCGCGGACGGCTGCGGCGGAACGCTGCGGCGGGAACGGCGAACCGCGAAGACGACTAGCGCGGCGCCGATCAGAACGATCAACACCACCAGAGGGATGACGAGGTTTTCCATCCGTTCATCCTCTCAGACTCACGCCGCCCGGCGTCGGCACGGCGGCGCTCGCCGCCACCCGAAATCCGTTGATCGATGCGGGGCCCTGGACCGATCATGGTCAGGTGTCTTTCCCGCACACCTTTTACCTGGATGACGCCGACTCTCCCGTCGACGTGATCGACGCCATGGCGCTCGCCGAGTTCGCGACGGGCGCTCAGCCCTTCGCGCGTACGCAGCGCCTGGAACGGGTGCGGGCGGACGCGTTGCTGCTGCCGGCCGGGGCCGAGATCCGGCGCGCCGCCCGGGACGACGGGACCAGCTCCCACCTCGCCACCGGCGACGGCTGGACACTGCGCGCCGTACGCTGGCGCGGCGGTTCGGCTGTGGTGACCGTCACGGCCGCCTCCGCCGAGCTGGCCCGGACCGTCCTGGAGGAAAGCGTCAAGGACGTCCAAGAGCCGGAGACCGCCGACGTCGAGACGGTCGAGGTCGGCTTCGCCCACTTCACCGGCCACGGCCCCCGGCGCGCCGTACGCAAGATCGCCACGACTCCGTGGACCGAGCTGCGGTCGAACTACGCGACCGCGGTCGCGGCGCAGTTCGACCGGCTGATGACGCTCACGCCGGACACGATCGACGGACGGCTGCTGCTCCTGCACGGTCCGCCCGGCACCGGCAAGACCACCGCTTTGCGTAGCCTCGCCCGCGAATGGCGTTCATGGTGCCGGATCGACGCGGTCATCGACCCCGAGACGCTCTTCGGTACGCCGTCCTACCTGATGAGCATGGCGGTCGGCGTGGACGACGACGAAGAGGGCCCGCGCTGGCGGATGCTGCTGCTGGAGGACTGCGACGAGCTGATCCGGGGCGAGGCCAAGCAGTCGACCGGGCAGGCGCTGTCCCGGCTGCTCAACCTGACCGACGGGCTGCTCGGGCAGGGACGCAACGTGCTGGTCGCGATCACGACGAACGAGGATCTCGCCCGGCTGCACCCGGCGGTCCTGCGCCCGGGACGCTGCCTGGCGCGGATCGAGGTGACCCCGCTCCCCCACGCCGAAGCCACCACCTGGCTGGGGACGCCGACGGGCATCCCGGCGACCGGCGCGACCCTGGCCGAGCTGTACGCCCTCCGCTCCGGCACACTGACCGCCCCGGTCGAAGACGAGCGCGTCGGCCAATACCTCTGACCCTCACTGCCGCCCACTTGGGCACGCCGTCCGTAGGCACACCGGCCCGCTTGGGCACGCCGCCGACGTTGGCACTAGATCATGGATATGCCTGCTAAAAGTGCCCAAGATCGCAGGCATATCCATGATCTGGTGCCAACGTCGGGTCCGAAAGCGGGCCCGAAGGCGAGCCCGGAGCGCGCCAAAAAGCGGGCCGAAGCGGGCCCGAGGGCTCAGAGGCCCAGTGCGGCCTTCAGGTAGGGAAGGTCGGAGTGCCCGCTCCACCGGAAGGCGGCAATCCCGACCCGCCGTGCGCCTTCGACGTTGCGCTGTGAGTCGTCCACGAACAGGCAGTAGCGCTGCACTGTGCGTACGGCGACACAGGCGGCTTGGAAGTATTCGGGCTGGGGTTTGGCGTACCCGAGGTCGGAGGAGTTGACGACGGCGTCGAAGTCTTCCGCGATGCCCAGTTGGACGAGGTCGTCCGCGAGGTCACGGGGTGCGTTGCTGCACAACGCGACGGGTATGCCGGCCGCGCGTACTTCCCGGACGAACTCCAGCACCTCGCGGTCGAGGTAGCCCCGGTATCGGGCCAGTTCGTCCACATCAGACTCCGTCAGGCCGAGCGCGGCGCCGACGTCGGCGAGCCATTCGGCCCGGGTCCACCCGCCGGTGACGAGGGTCCGATACCGGTCCGGCTCCATCGCCGCCTGGAAGATCGCCCCGGGTTCGAGGAAGTGCCGATCCTCGATCGCCGCGTCGATCGCGCCGTCGAAGTGGCGCACCACTCCGTCCAGGTCAATGAGCAGGGCTTTCGCAGGTTCGCGTACGCCGGTCATCAATCGTCCTCACGCGACAGTCGCTGGCTGATCACTTCGGTCACACCAGCGCGCATGGTGACGCCGTACAACGCGTCGGCGACCTCCATCGTGCGCTTCTGGTGGGTGATGATGATCAGCTGGCTCTTCTCGCGAAGCTGCTCGAAGAGGGTGATCAGGCGGCCGAGGTTGACGTCGTCGAGCGCCGCCTCCACCTCGTCCATGATGTAGAACGGACTGGGACGGGCGCGGAAGATCGCGCAGAGCAGTGCGACCGCGGTCAGCGAGCGCTCGCCGCCGGACAGCAGCGACAGCCGCTTGATCTTCTTGCCCGGGGGGCGTGCCTCGACCTCGACGCCCGTGGTCAGCATGTCCTCGGGGTCGGTGAGGATCAGCCGGCCCTCGCCACCGGGGAAGAGCACCTTGAAGACCTGCTCGAACTCCCGCGCGGTGTCGTGGAACGCGTCGGCGAAGACCTGCAGGATGCGGTCGTCGACGTCCTTGACGACGGTCAACAGGTCCTTGCGGGTCGCCTTGAGGTCTTCGAGCTGGTCGGACAGGAACTTGTAGCGCTCCTCCAGCGCTGCGAACTCCTCCAGCGCGAGCGGGTTGACCTTGCCCAGCAAGGCCAGCTCCCGTTCCGCCTTGGCCGCGCGCTTCTCCTGGATCGCCCGGTCGTAGGGAATGGTCGGCGTCTCGGCGGCCGGCTCGCCCTCGGCGGGCTCCGCGGGCGCCGACTTCGCCCCTTCCTCGGTGAGGATCGGCACCGGAACGTGCGGGCCGTACTCGCCGAGCAGGGTGTCGACGTCGATCGAGTACTCCTCGGCGGCCTTCGCCTCCAATTGCTCGATACGCAGTCGCTGCTCGGCCCGGGCCACCTCGTCGCGGTGCACCTCGCTGGTGAGCCGGTCCAGGTCGCCGCCGAGCCGCTTGGCGTCCGCGCGTACCTCGGCCAGCTCAGCCTCTCGCGCGGTCCGCGCCTCAGCCAGCTCGTCGCGGCGGCTCGCGGCCATCGTCAGGGCGCCCGACAGCTGTCCGAGGGCCAGTCGCGCGCCGCTCTCCACGGCTCGCGCGATGCCCGCGCCACGTTCCCGGGCCGCACGCCGCGCGGCGGCCCGTTCTCTCGCGGCCCGTTCGGCCTGCGCCTGGCGCAACAAGGAGTCCGCGCGGCCCGCGATGCTCGAGACGCGTTCCTCACTTGTACGCACAGCGAGGCGGACTTCCATCTCATTCTGCCGAGCCTGTGGCACCGACGCGGCGAGCTGATCACGTTCCGCCGACGAGGGATCCTCCTCGATCGGGCTGTCCTGCGCCAGTTCGAGGCGCTCCTCCAGCTCGGCGAGGCGTTCGAGGTCTTCCTCGCGGCTGGCGACCGCCTTGTCCCGGGCGACGGCGAGCCGATCCGCCTCGGCTCGGGCCGACCGGGCAGCCGCGCCGAGTTCGGCGAGCTGCCGGGCGACGGCGTTGCGCTCGCCTTCGGCCGCGCGCTTGGCCGCTGCCGCCTCGTCGACGGTCTTCTTGCGTACGGCGATGACTTCGCGGGACGCGGCGATCTCGTGGCGCAGCCGGGACAACTCCGCCTCAGCGGCGGCCCGCTTCTGGTCGGCCTCGTCGACTGCGGCCTGGGTCTCGATGTGGCTGGGTTCCTTGGCCGACCCGCCCGCGGCGGCGTACGCCCCGATGACGTCGCCCTCCGGGGTGACCGCGCGGAGCTGCGGGTACGCCGACACCAGCTCGGTCGCCCGGCGCAGATCGGGAACGACCGCGACCTCGGCGAGTGCCTTGTCCACGGCCGGGCGCAGCTCCTCGGAGCACCGCACGAGGTCGCTCGCCCACCGGGCGCCGTCGGGCAGCGCGACCGCTGGCGGCCGGCTGACTCCACGCCCGCCGACCAGCATCGATGCCCGCCCGGCGTCGGAGATCTTGAGCAGGCGCATCGCCTCGGCGGCCTCGTCGACCCCGGCGACCACGACCGCGTCCGCCAATCCACCGAGGGCCGCGGCGATCGCACCCTGATAGCCCGACTCGACGGTGAGCAGGGACGCGACGCTTCCCATCAGACCCGGTACGTCGCCGGACCGGGCGAGCAGCGCGCCCGCGCCGTCCTTGCGACGCAGTCCGAGCGACAGGGCCTCGGCCCGCGCCCGCCAGCTCGCCGCGTCCTTCTCCGTCGTGCGTTCCGCGTCGGAGAGCAGTTTCAGCTGTTCGTTGGCCTCGGTGAGGGCGGCGGTCGCCACGGCGAGCGCTTCGTCGAGGGCGACGTTGTCCCGATCGGCCTCGGTGGACTCCGCGTTGGCGACGTCCACCTCCTCCTGCGCCTGTCCGGCCCGGGCGGCGGCGTCGGCGTGCGCGGCACTGAGCCGGGAGATCTCCTCGGCTGCCGTCGTCGTCCGCGTACGCGCGCTGGCGACCTGCCCGGCGAGCTTGGCCAGCCCTTCGCGGCGGTCGGCGATCGCCTTGACCGCGGCGACGAGCGCCTTCTCGGCGGCGGCCAGTTCGTGCTCCAGCCGCTGCCGGGCGGCGACCGCCTCGCCCAGTCGGTCCTTGTCGATCTCCAGCGCCTCGCGGAGCGCGATCTCCTCGTCGCGGACCGCCTCGGCCTCCTCGACGAGCTGGTCGGGGTCGCGCCCGCGCTGCTCGTCCTCGGTCGGGGCGGACAGGTGCCGCAGACGTTCCGCCGCGAGCTGCGCGGTCGACCGGAAGCGCTCCTGCAGAGTGGACATCTGGTACCAGGTGTCCTGAGCGGCTTGCAAGGCCGGCGCATCAGCGGCGTGCGCCGTCTCCAGCTCGTGCAGCAGCCGCTGAGCCTCGGCGTGATCCGACTCGACCGTACGCCGCCGGTCCCGCAGGGCGGCCTCGTCGGCGATCTCCCGATCCAAGGTGCTGCGCAACGTGTGCAGGTCGTCGGCGAGCAGCCGGAGCCGGGCGTCCCGCAGGTCGGCCTGGATGCCGGCGGCCCGGCGGGCGATCTCTGCCTGCCGGCCGAGCGGCTTGAGCTGGCGGCGGAGTTCTGTCGTCAAGTCGTTGAGCCGGTTGAGGTTGGCCTGCATCGCGTCGAGCTTCCGCAGCGCCTTCTCCTTGCGCTTGCGGTGCTTCAGTACGCCGGCCGCCTCCTCGATGAACGCGCGGCGGTCCTCGGGCTTGGCGTGCAGGACCGCGTCGAGCTGGCCCTGGCCCACGATGACGTGCATCTCCCGGCCGATGCCGGAGTCGGAGAGCAGCTCCTGGATGTCGATCAGCCGGCACCGGTCGCCGTTGATCTCGTACTCGCTCTCGCCGGAGCGGAACATCCGCCGCGTGATCGACACTTCGGAGTAGTCGATCGGCAGCGCGCCGTCACCATTGTCGATGGTCAGCGTGACTTCGGCCCGACCCAGCGGCGGGCGGCCGGCGGTTCCGGCGAAGATGACGTCTTCCATCTTGCCGCCGCGCAGTGCCTTGGCGCCCTGCTCGCCGAGCACCCAGGAGATGGCGTCGACCACGTTCGACTTGCCGGAGCCGTTGGGCCCCACCACGCAGGTGATTCCCGGTTCCAGCTGCAGCTTGGTCGTGGAGGCGAAGGACTTGAACCCCTTCGCCGTCAGGGTCTTGAGGTGCACGGGTCTCCGCTGTCTCGTGAAGGTGCAGAGGTGGAGCCTACCCGCTGGGGGTCCGGCGTCGGCGGCGGCGCGGCGGGACGAGGTGCCGCTGCCATCTACCCACTATCCGACAGCCCCACACAAGCGCAGCTCAGCCCCGAGGTGATCACGGTCCCGCGGACACGACACACCGGTGGATCACGACGATAAGTTCATGATCGCGCAGAAGGGGGGGTTGGGGGGAGCAGCCGGTAGGCGGCGAGGCCGGGGGGTGGGGGAGCAGCCGGTAGGCGGCGAGGCCGGGGGCGGGGGGTGGGGGAGGTACAGAGATACAACAGCGCGCCGCCACGGAGGTGGCAGGCGCGCTATCAGGTTCTTCGGCCCGGGCCGATCAGGCCATAGCCGTCTCGGCGAGACGGAGGAACTCGTCGTTCTCGCTCCCGGCGACCGCAGCGGCCAGCCGATCGTTCTCCGCCCGCAGGCGAGTGTTGTCGAACTCCAGCGAGTTCACCCGGGCACGCAACTTGGTGACCTCGTCCAGAAGGCGCCGGTCTGGTGCCATCGTGACGTGGCCAAAGAGGGCCTTCGCCATTTCATCTCCTTGTTCTGCGCCACCGGTATGCCGGGACACGCGCCCATTTGTCTCGCGGCAGCCGGCCCACGGCGCATGTGGGTGGACACGGTTAGGGCGCGATACGGCGTCGGATTCCATACTCCGCCGATCGGGAGTCGGAGTCAAGCTGCGCCACCCCGTGAGACCCGTTACGCCCTCATCCCGATCTGTCGTGATCTGACACATCGTCTGGGTTGCCCCTGTCCAGCCGTCCGGATAGCTTCGGCGGGTGCACCCCTCCCCCAACAGGCCGATGCACCGGGCTCCGAGCAGGTCACCGCTGCCTTTGGTGCTCGCCTTACTGCTCGCCGCGGCCCTGATCGTCGGGCTTTTCGCCGCCGTCGCGCACTTCGCCCCCAACTTCTCGCCCTCATCGGCATCGGGCGATCCCGGCGTCAATGTCTCATCCTCCGCCTCCGGGTCCCCGGCGGCAGTCGCGACGGCCTCGGGTTCCCCCAGCCCAGTGACCCCCTCGGGGAGTACGCCCCCGGCCTCCCCCTCGCCGAAGCCGTCGCCCACCAAGGCTTCGCCGACCGCGCTGGACAAGATCACGTCGGTCGAGAACAAGGTCTTCGACCTGGTGAACGCCGAACGGGTGAAGGCGGGCTGCGGCAAGCTGCGCAACGACTCCCGCCTGCACAAAGCGGCCCGCTCCTACAGCGCGCTGATGGCGGAGAAGAACTTCTTCAGCCATACCGGCCCGGACGGATCGTCCTTCGTCGACCGGATCGCGGCGACGGGCTACCCGCGCAACGCGGCCGGCGCCGAGAATATCGCGTACGGGTATGCGGACGCGGCGGCCGTGATGAAGGGCTGGATGAACAGCGAGGGGCACCGGGCCAACATCCTCAACTGCGATCTCGAGGCGATCGGCGTCGGATTGGCATACCGGAAGTCGACACCCTACTGGACGCAGGACTTCGGACGGCAGTAGCACCGCCGGGGCCGCCGTCAACCGGCCTGTCAATTCAGCGACAGTCTCGACTCAAACGGGCAAATCGTTGACGACGGTGTGGGCAGACACCTGACGATCTACGCGCATCCGGTCGCCGGACCCGTCAACGCCGGCGTCCCGCTGGGGTACCTCGACCTCGCCTTCGGCGCGCGTCCGGTCGAGTCGGTCAAGGCCGAACTCGACGAGTGGGGCGCGCAGGCCGTCGGCGGCCTCTTCTTCGACCAAGTCCCGACCAGCCCGTTCTCGATCGGCCCGGTCGCGATGGCCGTACGCGCGGCGCGCCGGTTGGGCTTCGACACGATCCTGCTCAATCCGGGCCGCCCGACGGACAACCTCTATCGCGGGCTCGGCGCCATCATCTGCACCTTCGAAGGCGACTGGATCGATTACCAGTTGGGCACCGAGGACGGCGTACGCCCCGGTGACGGGCATGTCGTCCACGGCATCCCGGGCGAGAACATGGAGCAGTGCCTGGAGCTGATGCGGGGGCGGGGCGCGGCCTGGGGCGTCGCGACCTCGGCCGGCTGCCTCGTTCCGGCGCTGGCCACCGCGTGAGGCAGCGCAGCGGTGAAGAAGATCGTCAAGGTCCTGGCGCTGGGCTCGGCCATCGTCGTCATCTTCATGGTGATCGGCCGCGCCCGGCCTGACCTGCGCGAGTTCAACCCCGACGAGTACGCCCCGGACGAGGTCGCCGTCTTCGACGCGTTCGGGGCCAGTCCCGAAGTGGTGAAAGACGTGCTCGCCGCTGGGCGTACCCCTGTCTGTTATGTGCAGGGACCGGACATGGACCGCGCGAAGAAAGCCTGCCGGGACAAGGGTTTCGAGCTGTACGTCACCGCACAGTGACCCGCGGTTTGGGTTGGCAGCGCGGGCAGCTGAACGAGCTCCGGTTCATGAACGACTCCCGCCGGATCGCGGAGCCGCAGCGCGAGCACGGCTCCCCTTCCCGGCCGTACGCGTTGAGCGACCGGTCGAAGTAGCCGCTCTCGCCGTTGACGTTGACATAGAGGGCGTCGAAGCTCGTGCCGCCCGCGATCATGGCCTCGGCCATGACGTCCCGGCAGTGGCCGAGGAGGGTGAGCGCGACGGCCTGGCTGAGCCGGTCGGTGGGCCGCGCGCCGTGGAGCTTGGCCCGCCAGAGCGCCTCGTCGGCGTAGATGTTGCCGACGCCGGAGATCAGTGTCTGGTCGAGCAGCGCGCGCTTGACCTCGGTCTTGCGAGCCCGCAGCGCGGCGGCGACCACCGAGTCGCGGTACGTGGCGTCGAACGGGTCGAGGGCGATGTGCGCGATCTCGTCCGGCAGCTCGGCGCCGCCCCGGGACAGGGCTAGCCCGCCGAACGTCCGCTGGTCGACGAACCGCAGCTCGGACTCGCCGTCCTCGAAGCGGAACCGGATGCGCAGGTGCTTCTCGTCCTCGGCGTCCGGCGGCTGCACGAGGAGCTGGCCGGACATGCCGAGGTGGCCGACGACGGCGTCCCCGCTGTCGAGCGGCAGCCACAGATACTTGCCACGCCGCCGGGCACCGAGGATCTTGACGCCGCGCAGGGCCGCCGTGAAGTCGTCCGCGCCGGCGATGTGCCGCCGGATCGCGCGTGGATGAAGCACCTCGGCCGCGGCGACCGTCCGGCCGGTGACCCAGCGCTCGACGCCCTGGCGGACGGTCTCGACCTCAGGCAGCTCCGGCATCGGACCCCTCCGCCTCGGGATGGCTCTGGTCCACCGCGCGATTGCTCAGCACGAGGAACGCCTCCTCGGCCGAGCGCTGCTCGGCCTCCTTCTTCGTCCGGCCCCGGGAGCCGCCGAACCGCTCGCCGCCGACGACCGCCCAGGCGGTGAACGCCTTCGCGTGGTCCGGGCCCTCCTCGGTGACCTCGTACTCCGGCACGCCCCAGCCGTTCATCGCGGTCAGCTCCTGCAGGCTGGTCTTCCAGTCCAGGCCGACACCCTTGCGGGCGGACTCGCTCATCAGCGGGTCGAAGAGCTTGAGGATGACCGAGGTGGCGGTCTCGATGCCGTGCTCGATATAGATCGCGCCCAGCACTGCCTCCAGCGCGTCGGCGAGGATCGAGTCCTTGTCCCGGCCGCCGGTGCCCTCTTCGCCCTTGCCCAGCAACAGGTACGCGCCCAGGCCGTACGGGCTGAGCGTCCGGGAGACGCTGGCCAGCGCCCGCGAGTTCACGACACTGGCCCGCAGTTTGGCCAGTCGCCCTTCGGCCAGCTCCGGATGGTCGCGGAAGAGGGCGTCGGTGACGACCACGCCCAGGACGGCGTCGCCGAGGAACTCCAGCCGCTCGTTGGTGGGAATGCCGCCGTTCTCGTACGCGTACGACCGGTGGGTGAGCGCTAGCTCCAGAAGCTGTTCCTCGAGCGTGATGCCGAGGGCTTCCTCCAGATGCGACAGTGCTGGACGCTTCTTCACCGGTTGCCCTCCTGCTCCTGCTCGGCCCGGACGTCTCGCTCGGCCCGGATGCGCTGCCCCGCGCGGGTGTGCTCGGCCCGACCGGTCCGCCGGCTCCGCGCCAGACGAGCCGCCTCGGCGAGCCCGGAAGCCAGATCGCCTTCGTCCGCCGCGCCGTGGCAGACCACGACCACGCCGGGCACCCCCAGCATCACCGCCGCGCGGGCCATCCCGTGCGACGCTCCGTCCACTCCCACTGTCGCCAGACGGTACGCGCCTTCGATCCCTTTGAGCAGCACATTACCGGTGAAGCCATCGGTGACCACGACATCGGCCCGGTCGCCGAGGAGAACGTCGTCGCCTTCGACCAGGCCGACGAAGCCGTCCGTCGCCGCGAACGCCTTCTCGGCGGCGCGGCGTACGCGGTCGCCCTTGCCCGGCTCACGGCCGACGGAGAGCAGCCCGATCCGGGGATGGGCCTGTCCAGTGTGCTGCGACCAGTACGCCGTCCCGAGGCCCGCATGGGACTGGAGCACCGCGACGGTGCAGTCCATCGAGCCGCCGACGTCGAGGAGCAGTGTCTCCTGACCTGGCCGGACGGTCGGCAACCACGCCGCCAGCGGCGGTTTGCGTACGCCGGAGGACCGGCCCAGGGCCAGCACGGCGGCGGTGACCGTGGCGCCGGAGGAGCCCGCGGAGACCATGGCGTCGGCGGCTCCGACGGCCACGGCGTGCGCGGCGGCACGGATGCTCGTCTCGCGGGAAGCCGCGCGTACCGGGGGATCGGCCATGGTGACGGCACCCGAGACGGCGTGAAGTTCGACCCGCTCGCGATCGGCGGGAGACAGGGCGCGGATCACCGCGTCGGCCGCATCGGGCGGGCCGACCAGGATCAGGCGCAGACCCGGATCGACGGCCAGTGCCTGAAGAGCGCCGCCCACCACGACGGCGGGAGCATCGTCCCCGCCGAGGAGGTCGACGGCGATCTTGACAGGCCCTGACGACGCGTCACCGGCCGGCCCGTTGTCCACGGACCGACCGGCGCGAAGATCGTCTTTCCGGGTGACCTTGAGCGTCACCGGAAAGGCTGTCAGACCGAGAGGACCTGACGGCCGTTGTAGGTGCCGCAGACGGTGCAGGCACCGTGCGGGAGCTTCGGCGACTTGCACTGCGGGCAGGCGACGGTCGCGACAGCGGAGACCTTCCACTGCGCCCGGCGGTGACGGGTGTTGCTGCGCGACATCTTCCGCTTCGGGACAGCCACGGTAGTTACTCCTCAGTGCTCACGGTCAGGTTGCTCAGGGCCGCCCAGCGCGGGTCGACCTGCTCGTGGGTATGACCCTCGGGCAGTTCGTCCCAGTGCACCCCGCAGTCGGGGCACAATCCCGGGCAGTCTTGCTCGCAGAGCGGGTTGACCGGCAGTGCGAGCACCACCGCATCCCGCAGCGCCGGTTCCAGGTCGAACAGGTCGTCCTGAAGCCGGCCGATCTCGTCCTCGTCCGTCGTCTCGTCCGTCGCGGAGTCCGGGTACGCGTAAAGCTCCTGGATCCGCACGGTGATCTCGTCGGTGATCGGGCGCAGGCACCGGCCGCACTCGCCCTCCAGGGCACCGTGGGCGGTGCCGGAGACGAGCACGCCTTCGGAGACGGACTCCATCCTCAGATCGAGGGTGAGGTCGCCGCCTTCCGGCACGCCGATCAGTTCCAAGCCGAGGTCCGCCGGTGCGGGAACGACCAGTTTCAGGGCACGCATCGCCCCCGGGCGGCGCGGCAGCTCCCTCGCATCGAGGACAAGCGGCGCCCGGGCATCGAGGTGCTTCGGCTGATGATCACGCATAGTTAAGACTCCGGCCTAGGTGAGGCCGACGTAGAAGGTTACCTGGGCGGCCGGGTCGACGTCCAACTGGGGGTTGGACCTCACAGGGGTCAGAGGGACGGAAGCGGACGTTCGTCCTCACCGGGGACGAACTGCCCGATCTCGCGCAGCGCGTGCATCTTGTCCCGCCCGCGCTCGATCGACGCCAGCGCCCGGGTCAGGAACTGCTCGAAGTTGGCCAGGGCGGTGTCGACGTAGTCGTCGACCTCTTCCCGCAGGCGCTGCGCCTCGGCGCGGGCCTCGGAGATGATCCGGTTGCCCTCGTGCTCGGCCGAGACGGTGATCTCGTGCATCGCGACGAGCCGGTGATGCTCCCGCTCGCCCTCGTTGATGATCCGGTCCGCCTCGCGCTGGCCGGCGTCCAGGATGTTGTCGCGTTCCTCCAGGAGCGCCGCTGCCTTACGCAGCTCGGCGGGAAGATCCGCGCGCAGCTCGTCGAGCACGCCGATCATCTCTCCGCGGTCGACCATGCAGTTGCGCGACATGGGCACCGACCGAGCGCTCTCCACCATGGCGATGATCTCATCGATGCGGTCGAGCGGGTCCACCGAACACTCCTCGTTAGTTGCAGTCGTAGCTGATCCATCATGCGTCGTCTCCGCCATGGATGGGCCGACCGGACGTCCGGCCGCGTGTCGCACGAACGGCCGGGGCGTGTCGCGTCCCGTTTCGTCCGTGATGCACGGTTCAGCTGCTGAACCGGCCGCTACCGGGCCGGTGTTGGCCGAGGCGACCCGTCAAACCGGTCGCTGTCAAGCCGGTCGCTATTGGGCCGGTCGCAGTTTGGCGACGAGACGCTCCTCGACCGCCTTCGGGACGTATTGAGAGACGTCCCCGCCGAGCTTGCAGACCTGCTTCACCAAGCTCGACGCGATGAACGAGTAGAGCGGGTTGGTCGGCATGAACAAGGTCTCGACGCCCGAGAGCCCGATGTTCATCTGCGCCATCTGCAACTCGTAGTCGAAGTCGCTGACCGCCCGCAGTCCCTTGACCACGACCTGCGCGCCCTGCTCGTGGCAGAAGTCCACCAGCAGCCCGTGGAAGCCCACGATCCGCAGGTTGGGCGTACTCGCGGTCGCCTCCCGCAGCATCTCGATCCGCTCGTCCACGGTGAACACCGCCGACTTCGACGCGTTGATCAGCACTCCGACGATGACCTCGTCGAAGAGCCGGGCCGACCGGACGATGATGTCCAGATGGCCTTTCGTCATCGGGTCGAACGAACCGGGACAGACTGCACGCCTCATTGCGCTATTCCTTCTGCTGCCGCGTTTACCCCTCGGTCGGCGCGACCGTACCAAAGAGTCGTCTCACCGTAACGGCGTGACCGCTCTCCGGTGATGTGATGCACCCACGGCGGCTCCGGCGACCGCCGGGCGCGCTCGATGACGATCAGGGCGTCGTCGGCCAGCCAGCCCTGCCCGGCCAGCCCGTCGAGGACCGTCTTCAGCTCGTCCTCCCCGATCGCGTACGGGGGATCGGCGAAGACGACGTCGAAGGGACCGCCCGGCGGCGGCGCCGCGACGGCCGCGCTCACCTTCACCGTGAGCAGCTCGGCCGCCGACCCGACAGTCAGGGCGGTGAGGTTCGCCCGGATCACCCGGGCCGCCTTCGGATCCGACTCGACCAGCAACGCGTACGCGGCTCCGCGGGACAACGCCTCCAGGCCGATCGCGCCGGATCCGGCGTACAGGTCGGCGAACCGCAGTCCTTCCAGGTCACCGCCGTGCTCACTGGTCAGGGAGGAGAACAGCGCCTCGCGTACGCGGTCGGCGGTCGGCCGGGTGTTCGGTCCGGCCAGAGTGGTCAGCCGCCGTCCGCCATAGATCCCCGCCACGATTCTGGTCACCCTCTGACGCTACGCGATGGCCGAAAGTAGGAGATGACGTAACGGCGTGATGTCGATATTGTTGGCCGACTTTTGTCGTGGATCTCCGGCGCTGGCACCCATTCGGGGAGGCCGTGCCCAACCCCTGGAGAACGAATGACCCCCCACACCTCCGTCCGGCGTGCCCTCGTGGCCGTGGCGGGCGTGGCCTTCGCGCTGCTCGGCGCGGGCCAGGCGCTCGCCTCTGGCCCGGTGCAGACCGGCGACGACCACCACAAGAACCAATTCGTCCTCGAAGGATCCGCCGCGCAGTGCGACACCGGCACGGGCAAATGGCGGGTCACCTGGACCCTCACGAACAAGTGGAACCGGGACGCGACCATCACCGAGGTCCAGTCGGAGCCGACCGGCGACGTGACGGCCGGCGACCCCGCTGTGCCGCTCGCGGGCGCGGTCGTCCCGCAGAAGGACCGCAACGCCAACGGCCGGCTGACCGCGACGCAGCTCGTCGCCGGCGACGCGAAGTCGGCGAAGCTCTCCTTCACCGTGGTCTGGTCCAAGGAGCACGGCAAGCCGAACGACGGTGTGACTGACAAGATCGGCGAGACCGTCCGGCTGAAGGGCGAGTGCAAGCCGACCGAGCAGTGCGTCAAGGCGGACGCCGCCAAGTACACGCACACCTTCGAAGTCACCGGCTCCACCGCGAGCTCGACCATCAAGCTCGCCGGCGAGCTGCCGCTGTGCGCCGGCCAGTCGCAGTCCTTCCTGCTGGTCTCGTACTACGCCCCGTCCTCCTCGGCGACCTGGCCGCAGTACAAGTACGACTCGGTCGTGGGCGTCATCGACGCCGAGCACCCGACCGCCGACCTGAAGGTCAACGTTCCGGCCTGTTACACGCAGGTCGACCTGGTCTGGGGCGACAAGCTCATCAACCCGATGGTGGCTGACGGCGAGCGGTACAACAACCGCAAGCTCGGCTCGTCCGGCGCGCCCGGCAACCGGTCGAAGGGCCCGCAGGCCTGGTTCAACGGCGGTTCGAGGGCCTGTGTCACCCCCGAGGCGACCATGGTCTCGGCCTGTGACGGCACGGTGACCGTCCACCTCGCCAACTCCGGCAAGGACGCCAAGTACGACGCGCCGTTCAAGGTCGTCGCCGGCCTCGACGGCTCGTTCGTCAAGGAGGTCACGGTCCAGCCGGGCAAGTCCGTCGACGTCGTCGTGCCCGCGGACAAGTCCGGGAAGATCTCCGTCAGCTCCGGCAAGGACTTCGTCGCCGAGGGCATGTGGCAGCCCGGCCACTGCACCCCGCCGACCGTGTCCAGCGAGTCCACCTGCGACAAGTTCACCGTTTCGGTGAGCAACCCGGAGGGCGACCTCGCCGCCGACGCCGTCGTCACCTACGGCTCGGAGAGCAAGAAGCTCACGGTCGAGCCCGGCAAGACGGAGACGGTCACGTTCACCCCCGGTGACGCGACCGAGGCCACGGTGAGCTTCCCCGACTTCGACAAGGAAGTCACCGTCACCTACGTGAAGCCGACCGAGTGCGCCGGCGGTACGCCGTCGCCGTCCCCGTCGGCCAGCTCGCCGGGCGTACCGGGGTCGACGACCCCGTCGCCGAGCACCTCGACCTCGACCCCGGGCCTGCCGGTCACGGGTGTCCAGGTCGGCCTGATCGCCGGAGTCGCGGCGCTGCTGCTGGGCGGCGGCGCGGTGCTCCTGATGATGGCGCGCCGGCGGAAGCTGACCGAGATCGAGTAACCCGCTCTACGACTGAAGGCGCCGCGATCCCGAGGGGACGCGGCGCCTTCGGCGTATCCGAGGCTCGGCGGCTCACCCTTTTTCGAGGTACTCCGCCCGGTCGTCCGAGACAAGAGCGGCGATCGAGGCCGCCAGCTGGGGATGCTTGGCCAGCTCGGGATCGCCCGTCAGTAACTGCTCGGCCGTCGCCCGAGCGTCGCCGATCATGTCGGCGTCCCGCAACAACGACAGGACCTTCAGATGCGAACGGCGACCGGACTGGGCCGCACCCAGCACGTCGCCCTCACGCCGCTGCTCCAGGTCGATCTCGGCCAGCCGGAAACCGTCGGTGGTGGACGCCACGGCGTCGAGCCGTTCCCGCGCCGGGCTGCCCTCGATCGCCTCGGTCACCAGCAGGCACAGGCCGGGCGCCGACCCCCGGCCGACCCGGCCGCGCAGCTGATGCAGCTGGGAGACGCCGAACCGGTCGGCGTCGAGGATCACCATCATGGTGGCGTTGGGCACGTCGACGCCGACCTCGATGACGGTGGTCGCGATCAGCACGTCGAGGTCGCCCGCCGAGAACGCGCGCATCACCGCGTCCTTCTCGTCCGAGGCCAGCCGCCCGTGCAGCACACCGATCCGCAGGCCCTTCAGCGGTCCCTCGGCCAGCAGCGGAGCCACCTCGGTGACGGCGATCGGGGGGCGGCGGCCGTCGTCCTCCGCGCCCGTCGGCTCGGCGTCCTCCTCTGCGGCCGACTCCCCGATCCGCGGGCACACCACGTACGCCTGATGCCCCTTGCCGACCTCTTCGACCATCCGCCGCCAAGCCCGATCGAGGTACGCGGGCTTCTCCGCGGCGGGCACCACATGCGACGCGATCGGCGACCGGCCGCCCGGCAGCTGGGCCAGCGTCGAGACCTCCAGATCGCCGAAGACCGTCATCGCGACCGTCCGCGGAATCGGAGTGGCCGTCATGACGAGCACATGCGGCGGCTGCCCGGCCTTGGCGCGCAACGCGTCCCGCTGCTCGACGCCGAACCGGTGCTGTTCGTCGACCACGACCAGACCGAGGTCGGCGAAGTCGATGCCGTCGTAGAGCAACGCGTGCGTCCCCACGACCAGACTGGCCCGGCCGTCGGCGATCTCGGCCAGCGCCTGCCGCCGGGCGGCGGCGGGCAGCGAGCCGGTCACCAGGACGATCCGGGTCCCGTCCAGGTCGCCGTCGAGTTCCCCGGCCCGGCCCAGCGGACCGAGCAGCTTGTGCATCGACCGGTGATGCTGCGAGGCCAGCACTTCGGTCGGGGCGAGCAGGACGGCTTGGCCGCCCGCGTCGACGACCTGCAACATGGCCCGCAACGCCACCATCGTCTTGCCCGCGCCGACCTCGCCCTGCAACAGGCGGTGCATCGGATGGGCCGCCGAGATCCCTTCCGACAGCTCCTCGCCGACCGTCTGCTGCCCTTCGGTCAGGGTGAACGGCAACTGGGCGTCGAACCGCTCCAGGAGACCGCCTGACCGGGGCGGACGGGGCACTGCGGGCGACTGCTCGGCGCGTACGCGTCGTTGCACCAGCGTCAGCTGGACGGCGAACGCCTCGTCCCAAGCCAGTCGCTTCTTCGCCGTCGCCAGCGAACCCTGCGACTCGGGGCGGTGGATCTGCCGGAGCGCGGTCGGCAGGTCGACGAGTCTGCGCTCGGCCCGGATCTCGCTCGGCATCGGATCCTCGGTCAGCCGCACCGTGTCCAGCACGACGCGTACGCACTTGGCGATGACCCAGGTCGGCAACGCCTTCGCCGCCGGGTAGATCGGGATGAACGCCCCGGCGAACTCCTCCACCTCGGCCTCGGCCGCCAACGCGACCTCACCGGGATCGGCCCCGTCGTCACCGAGCAGCACGTATTCGGGATGGGCGAGCTGGCGCTCCCCCCGGAACTCACCGACCTTGCCGGCGAACAAACCCCACCGGCCTGGACGCAGATCCTTCTCCCGCCAGGCCTGGTTGAAGAAGGCCAGCTTGATCCGGCCGCCCGCGTCGTCGCCGACCACCACATCGAGGATGTTGCCCCGGCGGTCGCGCATCCGGCGCTGGTTGGTCGTCAGCACCTGGCCGAGGATGGTCACCTCCTCGCCGACCTCCAGCGATCGGATCGCGGTGTGCTCGCCGCGCTGGTCGTATCGCCGGGGCAGGTGGTAGAGCAGGTCGCCCGCGGTCTCCAGCCCGAGATGGCTGGACAGGGCCTTGGCCGTCTTCTCCCCCACCAGCTTCTTCAGGGGCGTCGCCAGCTCGGGCGCGGTCACCGTGGTCATGCGATCACCATCCTTCGGCGGGCGCACAGGTGCGGCGGGTCATTCGACGCCCACGATCAGCGGGTAGTGCGGCTGCCCGCCGGACAGGCATTGGACCTCGGCGAACGGCCAGGCCGTCGCGAGGTGGCCGACGAGCGCCGCCGCCAGCTCGTCGGGCGCGTCCGCTCCGATCAGGAGCGTGACCAGTTCGCCGCCGCCGCCCAGCAACCGGTCCAGCAGATCCCGGCAAACCTGCCCGAGATCGGTGCCGATCAGGTGCACCTCACCCTCGACGAGCGCGATCACGTCACCCGGGCGGCATGGCCCGGCCACTGTCAACGCTTCCCGCGCGGCCCGGGTGACCTGGGCGTAGCGACACTTGCCGGCGGCCTCCGCCATGGCGATGACGTCGTCCTCGAACCGGCGGCCGGAGTCGCGCACGGCCAGCGCCGCGATCGCCTGCACCGGCGACTTCGTCGGCACCACCCGGACCTTGATGCCCTCGTGGTACGCCTCCCCGGCGGCCACCGTCGCGACGGCCTGCGTATCGGGGTCGTTGGGCAGCACCACCACCCGGCCGGCCGCCGCCCGGCGGATCGCCGCCAGCAGCTCGGCCGGGGACGGCTTGGCGCCCACCGTCACCGTCTGCTCGGCCTGGAAGAGGTCCTCGAGCCCGTCGCCGGCCGCTACCACGACGACTCCGCGCGCCTCCGGGTCCAGACACTGCCGCCCGGCGACCTGCTTCGTGAGGTCGGTCACGCCGATCTGATAGGGCCGGCCCGCCCGGACGCCCGCCTCGATGGCCGCGCCGACGTCGGCCACATGCACGTGCACCCGCCAGGTGTCCGGACCGCCGACCACGACGAGGGAGTCGCCGAGCCGGTCGAGTGTGCCCCGCAACCGCTCCACCGCCGGCTCCGGCGCGTCGAGCAGGTATTGCACCTCGTAACCGAACTGGCCGACCGCTTCCTCGGTCGCGGCCGTCGCCGAGTTGATCGCCGCCGCGCCGGTGACCTCGGGCAGGTGGCTCTCCTCGCCGGTGACCTCGCCCCGCAAGGCGTCCAGGATCACGACCAGGCCGCGACCGCCCGCGTCGACCACGCCCGCCGCGGCGAGCGCGGGAAGTTGCTCGGTCGTCTGCGCCAACGCCCGGACCGCCTTGCCGAGCGCCGCGCCGACGACGTCGGCGAGCGACCCGGCCCGCAGCGCGACGTCGCGCGCCGCCTGAGCCGCCGCGTCGGCGACGCTGAGGATGGTGCCCTCCACCGGGCGGGCGACCGCGGCCCGCGCCGCCTTCGCGCCCTCACCGAGCCCGGCCGCGACCGCGCCCGGCGAACCGTCGGCGATCAGGTCGGCGATCCCTCGCAGAAGCTGCGCCAAGATGACTCCGGAGTTGCCCCGGGCTCCCATCAGCGCGCCGCGCGCCAGCAGCCCGGCGGCCTCCGACGTCGGGGCCGAAGCCGTCTCGTCGGAGTGCACCGCCAGCTCGTCCCGGGCGGCGACCATCGTCAGGTGCATGTTCGTCCCGGTGTCGCCGTCCGGCACCGGATAGACGTTGAGCTGGTCGATCTCCGCCCGATGACGGCCGAGCGCGGTCACCGCCCGCTCGGCGAAGCGCCGCACCGCCGCCGCGTCCAAAACCTCCAGCACGACGCCCAGCCTAGTCGTGACTCCCGACACCCACCCGGCTGCGCGCCCGGCGCACTACGCTAAGCTCTCCCGGTTGCCGGGCGGCCCGATTGGGTGTGTCCGGGTCCGGTCAGGTATCCTGGCCAGGTTGCCCGCTGACGCGGGTCCAGATCCGTCCCCGCTCACTGCGGGGTTTATCCACCTCAGGAGTATCCCGTGGCAAGCGTGTGCGACGTCTGTGGCAAGGGGCCGGGCTTCGGCCACAACGTGTCCCACTCGCACCGGCGGACCAACCGTCGTTGGAACCCCAACATCCAGACGGTTCGCACCCCGGCCGGTGGCGGGACGACCCGCAAGGTCAACGCGTGCACCTCGTGCATCAAGGCCGGCAAGGTCGTCCGGGGCTGATTCCAGCCTGAGCTTCGGCAAAGGCCGCTCGTCGTCGACGGGCGGCCTTTCCGCGTACCCGGGAACCGGTGGTGGTCAGAGGTCGCGGGCCATGCTGACCACGCCGGACTCGTCCTTGTAGAAGCCGTAGTGCTCGGTGTCGGCGTACCCGAGCTTGGCGTAGAGCGCGATCGCCTCGGGCTGCCGGTCGCCCGTCTCCAGGATCATCCGCTTCCGGCCATGCTCGCGGGCGTTCTCCTCGACCGCCGCCACCAGCGCGCTCGCCACGCCCCGGTTCCGCGCCGCGGGCGCGCAGTAGAGCCGCTTCAGCTCGGCGATCTCCTCGCTCTCGCCGTGACTGCGCCAGCCCGCGCACCCGACGGCCTCCCCCGACAGGTACGCGACCAGGAAACCGCCGTCGGGCGGATCGAACTCCATAGCCTCCACCGGCGCGCCGTCGCTGGAGCCGTAACGCTCCTCCTGATCGGCGTAGATCGCCTGGACGAGACGCTGGGCGACGGGCGAGCCGTAGCGAACGGGACGAATCTGAAGATCACTCACGAGCGTGAGAGTAGATCAAGAGCCGCTGCGGGTGAAGTGGTCCCAGCCCCGTGGCCCGACCCAATCCCGGCCGTCGACGCTGACCCCCTCGCCCCGGCTCACCTTGCCGACGATCAGCCAGCCCGGCGGCAGCGACGCGTGCGACGGGAACGTCGCGGCCAGGGCGTGATCCTCCCCGCCGGCCAGAATCCATTGGTACGGGTCGACGCCCAGTGCCCGGGCGGCGTCCCGCAACTGCTGAGGCAGCCCGAACGCGTCCTTCGTCACGTCGATGTGCACCTCGCTGGCCTTCGCGATGTGCCCGAGATCGGCCAGCAGCCCGTCGGAGACGTCGATCATGCTCGTCGCGCCCGCGATCGCGGCGGCCGGACCGGCCCGATAGTCGACCTCCGGTCGCCGGTACGCGTCAACGAGGATCTTCGGCGTCCGGAACCCCCGCGACAGGACCGTGTACCCGGCAGCGGCGCAGCCGACCCGCCCCGCCAAGGCCACGACGTCACCCGGGCTCGCCCCACTGCGTACCACTGGATCTCGTCCTTGGAGATCGCCGAGTGCCGTGACCACGATCGTGAGCAGCGCGGAGGAGGTCGTGTCCCCACCCACCACGCTGGCGCCGACGAGCCCGGCCTCGTCCGCGACGCCCTCGGCGAACTCCTCGGCCCACTGGACCGGCAGGTCGCCCGGCGCGCAGAGGGCCACCAGCAGTGCGGTCGGCACCGCGCCCATCGCCGCGACGTCGGCGAGATTCGCGGCGGCGGCCCGGTGCCCCACGTCGGCCGCGTCACACCAGTCCCGGCGGAAATGCCGGCCCTCGACGAGCGCGTCCGTGCAGGCCACGACGCGGCCGTCCGGCACCGCCACGATCGCGGCGTCGTCTCCCGGGCCGAGCAGACTGATCTCGCCCTGGGGCAGGCGCGCCGTCATTCGATCGATGAGACCGAACTCTCCTGTGCCGTTTAACCGGACACCGGAAGAAACACGTCTGTCACGTGCGGTAGCTTCAACGTCGTGGTCCACGCCTACATCCTGATTCAGACCGAGGTCGGTCGGGCTCGCGACGTGGCCGCCGAGATCGAGAAGATTTCGGGTGTGGTCCGCGTCGACGCGGTCACCGGTCCGTACGACGTCGTCGTGCTCACCGAAAGCCCCAACGTCGACGAACTCGGCCGGTTGATTATCAGTAAAGTGCAGGCCGTGCCCGGCATCACCCGTACCCTGACCTGCTCGGTGGTCAAGCTTTGAGCCCACGCCTCCTCGCGGCCCTCGTCGCCGTGCCGGCAGCGCTGCTGACCGGCGCGGTCGTGTTCGCCATGGGCATGCCCGGCAACACTTCCGAACAGCCCAACGCGACGGCGACCGGTCCGGTGACCGTCGCCGACCGGCAACTGGGCGAACGAGCCACCGTCGTCTGCCGCGCGCTGGTCGCCAAGCTGCCCGATCGCGTACGCACCGCCGCCCGCCGCCCCGTCACCGCCGGGTCGGAGCAGAACGCGGCGTACGGCGATCCCGCGCTCGTCGTGTCGTGCGGCGTGCCGGCGCCGAGCTTCCCCAGCACCGACGACGTCTGGCTGCTCAACGGAGTCTGCTGGCACGCCACCGAGAACTCCGGTTCGACCGTCTGGCAGACCGTCGATCGGGAGATCCCGGTGCAGGTCAGCGTCCCCGGGGCGAAGGACGGCTCGTCGCAGTGGGTGATCGGGCTGACCACCGCCATCGGGTCCACCGTACCGAGCGCCTCGACCACGCCCAGTGGGTGTACCACCGTGGCTGTGCCGACGGCGTCGATCTCGGCCGCCGCCGGGTCCTGACCGCCCGCCGCTGCTGCGGACCGCGCATTCCCTCGTTTGCGGCAGATCAGGGATATGCCTGGGATCTTGGGCCAAGATTCGCGGCATATCCGTGATCTGCCGCTGATCATGGCGTGCCCGCTGCCCAGAGTCGAGCTGATCATCCAGAGAAGAGCAGGTAGGGTCAGCGGCGTGAGTGAGACGCCCCGGAAGACCCGGGTCGCCGTGATCTTCGGCGGCCGTAGCACCGAGCACGCCATCTCCGCCGTCAGCGCGGGCAGCATCCTGGCCGCACTTGATCCGGCGGAGTACGAGGTGGTGCCGATCGGCATCACCCGCGAAGGGCGCTGGGTCCTCACCTCGGGCGACCCGTCGCAGCTGTCCATCGCGGCGGCGGACGGTCGGGCGCGGCTGCCCGAGATCACCGCCGAATCCGGCGACCAGATCATCCTGCCCGGCGACCCGACCGGCTCCGACCTCGTCATGGCCTCCCGGGGAGAACTGACCACGTTGGAGCCCAGCCACGGCTCGACCGCGCTGGCCGACATCGACGTGGTCTTCCCGGCGCTGCACGGGGCGTACGGGGAGGACGGGACGATCCAGGGCCTGCTGGAGATGGCCGGGATCCCCTACGTGGGCGCGAACGTCTTCGCGTCGGCGGCGGCGATGGACAAGGAGTTCACCAAGAAGCTCGCCCTGGTCGACGGCATCCCGGTCGGCCCGTACGCCGTCCTCCGCGCCGGTCAGTCGCTGACCGAACAGGACAAGGAACGGCTGGGACTGCCCGTCTTCGTCAAGCCGTCGCGAGCCGGGTCCAGCTTCGGCATCACCCGGGTCAACGACTGGGCCGACCTCGACGCCGCGATCGCCACCGCGCGCGCCATCGACCCCAAGGTCCTCGTCGAAGCCGCGATCTTCGGCCGCGAGATCGAATGCGGTGTGCTGGAAGGCGAGTTCGGCGGGGCGCCGGAGGCGTCGACGCTGGCCGAGGTGCACGTCAGCCAGGACCATGTCTTCTACGACTTCGAGGCGAAGTACCTCGAGGACGCGACGACCTTCGACATCCCCGCCGACCTGCCGCCGCACGTGACGGCCCGCATCCAGGACCTCGCGAGGCGCACGTTCAGCGCGCTCGACTGCGCCGGTCTGGCTCGGGTGGACTTCTTCGTGGCGAACGACGGCGAGGTCTACCTCAACGAGATCAACACCATGCCCGGGTTCACGCCGACGAGCATGTTCCCCCGGATGTGGGCGGCCAGCGGAGTGGACTACCCCAAGCTGGTCACGCGGTTGGTGCGTACCGCCCTGCGCCGGGGCACCGGCCTGCACTGAGCGGCTCGTTGATCATCGTCTCGTGGGATCGATCAGGGACTCGTGGACACGACACGCCGGTCGATCATGACCGATAGTTCATGATCACGCGCGAAGACCCCGGTCACACGCGAAGACCCCGGTCACGCGCGAAGACCCCAGTCACGCGCGAAGACCCCGGTCACGCGGACAACGCCGAGGTGAAGTCGGCCAGCAGGTCGTCGGTGTCCTCGATGCCGCAGGACAGCCGGACGAATCCGGGCGCGGTCCGGTCGCCCCACTGTTCCCGCCGGTCGGCGGTCGTGTGGAGGCCGCCGAAGCTGGTCGCGGCGGTCACCAGTGTCGACGCCCGGAGGAAGTCGGCGACGGCGGCGGCTGAGGGCAGGGTGAAGCCGATGATGCCGGGGATTCGGCGCATCTGCCGCGTCGCGACGGCGTACGAGGGGTCGGTGGGCAGGCCGGGCCAGCGCACGCCGGTCACCGCCGGATGTTCGCGGAGGAACGTCGCCAGCGCACGGGCGTTCGCGGTCTGCTGCCGCAACCGCAGGTCGAGTGTGGACAGCGAGCGCCGGGCCAGCCAGGCGTCGAACGGGCTCGGAATCGCGCCGCCGAGCGTACGCCAGGAGGCCATGGCCTCGTAGAGCGCCGCCGAGCGCGTCGAGACATAGCCCAGCAGCAGGTCGGAGTGCCCGCTGAGGGCCTTGGTCCCGGAGGCGACCGAGATGTCCGCGCCCAGGTCCAGTGGGCGCTGGCCCAATGGCGTCGCGGCGGTGTTGTCGACCGCGACGAGCGTGCCGGCCGCGTGCGCCGCCGCGCTGACCTCGGCGATGTCGACGACGTCCAGCGACGGGTTCGCGGGCGATTCCAGCAGCACGAGGCGTACGCCGTCGAAGGACGGATAGGGCCCGGCGGTGGGCGCCTCGACCACGCTGATCCCGGACGATGTGAGGAACGACGACGCGAACGTACGCACGTTGTAGTACCCGTCGGCGGGCAGCATCACGGTGTCGCCGGGACGCAGGACCGTCATGAGCACGGCTGAGACGGCTGCCTGGCCGCTGGGGAAGGCGAGGGTGTCCCCACCTTCCAGATCGGCGATCGCGGCCTCCAGTACGCGTCTGGTCGGGTTGTCGCCCCGCCCGTAGCCGTCGACGCCGGGTTCGTACCCGTCTGGGGGCAGTGCGTACGGGGCGGCGAAGACCGGCCCCGGCTGCAGCGGGTCGCCGGGCGACAGCGCCGGTACGCCGGCGTGGACGCAGCGGGTGGAGTCGCCGAGTGTGCTCATGGCGCGAGACTAACGCCCCTGACCCCGCCTGAGACCCGCCGCCAGGGTGATCTTGAACAGAAAACGTCGCCCCAGCGACGGCGACCATTCAAGGTCCCCAGGACCACGCAGAGCTACTCCGCCTTGACCTCACGAGTCATCAGCGACCGGACGGCCACCCGCGGATCGAGTCCTTCGTGGCAGACCCGCTCGACCTGTTCGGTGATCGGCATCTCGACTCCGTGAGCGCGGGCGAGGTCCCGGATGGACAGGCAGCTCTTCACGCCTTCCACGGTGTACTTGGCCGCCTCTTGGGCCTGTTCCAGGGTCATGCCCCGGCCGAGGTACTCGCCGAAGGTGTGGTTGCGCGACAACGGGGACGAACACGTCGCCACCAGGTCGCCCAGCCCGGCCAGGCCGGAGAAGGTGAGCGGGTCCGCGCCGAGCGCGACGCCGAGGCGGGCGGTCTCGGCCAGTCCCCGGGTGATGAGGGAGGCGCGGGTGTTGTCGCCCATGCCCATCGCCTGCGCCATCCCGTACGCCAATGCGATGACGTTCTTGACGGCCCCGCCGAGTTCGCAGCCGACCACGTCGTCGTTGGTGTAGGGCCGGAAGTAGGGCGTGAAGACGGCCTTCTGCACGCGGGCGGCCCGGTCGATGTCCTCGCAGGCGACGACGGTGGCGGTCGGCTGCTCGGCGGCGATCTCGGGGGCGAGGTTGGGCCCGGTGACGACCGCGACCCGGTCCGGCTTGACCCCGGTGACCTCGACGATGACCTGGCTCATCCGCAGGGTCGTGCCGAGTTCGACGCCCTTCATCAGCGAGACGACCGTCGAATCGGTGTCCAGGTGCGGCCCGACCGAGCCCAGCACCGACCGCAACGTCTGGGACGGCACCGACAGGACCACTAGCTCGGCGTCCCGCAACGCCTCGAAGACGTCGGTGGTGGCCGTTACCCGGGAGCCGATCTGGCCCTCCATGTAGCCCGGATTCATGCCGGTGGCGGCGATCGCCGAGACGACGGAGGACCGGCGGGCCCACAGGACCACGTCGTTCCCGGCGTCGTTCAGGACCTTGGCGAAGGTGGTGCCCCAGGATCCGGCACCGAGGACGGCGGCTCTCACGCCTGCCCCTTTCCAGCGCGAGAAGGGATGTAGATGGGCGGCGGCGTCTCGCCCCGCATCTCGCCGACCAGCTCGCGGATGCGGTTCATGATCTCGTCGGTCATCTCGTCCAGCACCACCCGGGTGGGTTCGGCGTCGGCCCACTCGCTCAGATCGACCGGTGGACCGGCCCAGACCGACACCGGCACGCGGCCCAGCCGGAACTTCTTCGTCCGGGGATCGAAGAGCTGCTGCGCGCCGTCCTGTGCCACCGGGATGACCGGCACGCCGGTGGCCAGCGCCAGCCGGGCCACGCCGGTCTTGCCCTTCATCGGCCAGAGGTCGGGCTCGCGGGTCGTCGTGCCCTCGGGGTAGATCACCACGCAGTCGCCCGCATGCACGGCCGAGATCGCCGCGTCGAGCGCCTTGCCGGCGTCGACCGTGCCGCGGAACACCGGGATCTGGCGGCACCAGTGGAGGATCTTGCCGGCCACCGGGATGCGGAACACGCTCTCCTTGGCGAGGAACTCCGGCCAGCGTCCGCTGTCGTAGACGTAGTGGGCGGCGGTGAACGGGTCGGCGTGCGAGACGTGGTTGAACGCGAGGATGACCCCGCCGGTCGCCGGGATGTGCTCGAACCCGCGCCAGTCTCGCCGGGTCAGCGCCGTCATGAGGGGCTTAACCAAGATCACCGCGAATCGCGGCCAGAATCCCAGTTTGCGCACGCCTCCGCCTTTCCCGCACCCGTCGAGGAGTCATCATGCCTGCCCGACCGGGGCGGCGGCCAGTCAGACTGGCAAGATGCTGCCGGTGGGATGGTCGCTGCTCGTGCCGCTCAAGGCACTGCCGCGGGCGAAGACCAGGCTGCGCGGCGCGCTCGCCGGGGTGGGTCACGAACGACTCGTCGTGGCTCTCGCTCTTTCGACGGTACGCGCAGCGCAGCGCGCTGAAGGCGTAGCGGAGGTCGTCGTGGTGACCGGGGATGAGCGGCTCCGCCGCGAGCTGACGCCGTTGGGCGTACGGTTCGCCGACGACGCCGGGTCGCTCAACGATTCCCTCGTGGCGGCGGCCGAGGCCCGAGCCGGTCTGCCCGTCGCCGCCTTGACCGGGGACGTCCCGGCGCTGCGCCCGGTCGAATTGGCGGAGGCGTTGGCGCTGGCCGAGGTCCGGTCGTTCGTCCCGGACCTGCCCGGCGACGGCACCGTCCTGCTCGCCGCCCCCGCCGGTGCGACGCTGCGCCCCTTGTTCGGCCCCGATTCGGCGGCCGCGCACGCCCGCTCCGGGGCCAACCGGCTCGACGGGCTGTGGCCGACCCTTCGCCGCGACGTGGACACCCCGGCCGATCTGGCAGATGCCGTAGACCTGGGTTGGATCCCCGATCTCTCCTAGGCTTGAGGCATGCCACGCTCGGCCGCTGCGGTCCTGCGACGGGCTGCCGACGGCTGCGCCGACCGGCTGCTCGCCGCGCAACCGGTGATCCGCGCGGACAGCCTGATGCCGGACGGCGACACCCCGGTGCATTACGCACGAGTGGCCTGCCGCCGGCTGCGTTCCGATGTGCGTACCTTCCGGAGACTGCTGGACGAGCCGTGGACCCGGCGCGTGCGGGCGAATCTGAAGTGGCTCGCGGAGCTGCTGGGGGCCGCCCGCGACGCGGAGGTCTTACGGGCTCGGCTTCGCGAGACCGCGTCGCCGGGGAGCCACTGGGGCGAGCTGCCAGGAGGGCGGCCGGCCCTGGCCGTGGGCGCGTTCGACGAGGCGCTCCGGGAGCGGGCGGTGAGCGCCCGCGCGGACCTGTTGGTGGCGTTGGACAGCGCGCGTTTCCCCCTGCTGGTGGCGATGCTGGGCGAGCCCGGGTTCCGGGGCCGCGCCCGGCGACGCGCCGCCGACGTCCTGCCCGCACTGGCGGACGTCCAGGTGCGGAAGTACGAGGACGCCGTGGCCGACCTGACCGACGAGGCGCCGGACGAGCAGTGGCACGAGGTCCGCATCCTGGCCAAGCGCGCCCGGTACGCCGTGGACCTGGCCGGTCGCCGCCGGGAGGCGAAGCAGCTGGCCAAGGTGCAGAGCCTGCTCGGCGAGCACCAGGACGCCGTGGTGGCCGCCGAGGCGTGGCGCGAGCTGAGCCCGGCCGACCCGGTGACCGCCCTGCGCCTGATCGAACGGGAACGCGCCGCCGCCGAACGGGCGCGGGCGGCCTTCCTCGCCACGCCGTCGATCCCCGGTCGGTAGGCTGACCCCATGCAGGGCACCGTTTCGGAGTTCGATCCGCAGACCCGTGCCGGAGCGGTGCTGCTCGACGACGGCACCGAGGTCCGGTTCTCACCGGCCGCGTTCGCCGCGGGCGGGCTGCGGCTGCTGCGCCTCGGGCAGCGGCTCCGGCTGGAGCGCGACGAAGTCGGCGAGGTCGTGCGCGTGACGTTACCCACGCTGCCCTGAGCCGAGTTGTGGGAAGTTCACCTTCGCGTCACCTGGGCCTGGCAAGAATGAGTAGGTGAGCTCCTCCGCACCAGTCGCCACCCCCGCCGCCGACCTGCCCGAGGATCGGTTCCTCAACCGCGAGCTGTCCTGGCTCGATTTCAACGCCCGCGTCCTCGCCCTCGGCGAGGATCCCGCCACTCCGCTGCTGGAACGGGCGAAGTTCCTCGCCATCTTCGCGACCAACCTCGACGAGTTCTTCATGGTCCGCTTCGCCGCGCTGCAACGGCGCTGGCAGACCGGCCTGCCGCTGCGGGGGGCCGACCGCAAGCCGGCCGCGCGGCAGCAGCTCGACCTGGTGACGTCGCGGGCCGCCGAGCTGGTGGCCCGGCACGCCGCGTGCTTCGAGGAACAGGTACGCCCGGAGCTGGAGAACGCCGGGATCGTGGTCGAACGGTGGAGCAAGCTGTCCGAGGAGGAGCAGGCGCGGCTCCACGAGTACTTCCTGGAGCACCTGTTCCCGGTGCTGACCCCGCTCGCGGTCGACCCGGCGCACCCGTTCCCGTACATCTCGGGGCTGTCGCTCAACCTCGCCGTGGTCATTCGCGACCCCGACGGCGGCCCCGACCTGTTCGCCCGGGTGAAGGTCCCGGCGAACGTCCCCCGCTTCACCGGGCTCGGCCACGGGCGGTACATCGCGGTCGAGGAGCTGATCGCGGTCCACCTCGACCGGCTGTTCCCGGGCATGTCCATCGTGGAGCATCACCTGTTCCGGGTGACCCGCAACGCCGAGGTCGAGATCGAGGAGGACCGGGACGAGGACCTGCTGCAGGCGCTGGAACGGGAACTGGCCCGGCGGCGCTTCGGTCCCCCGGTACGCCTGGAGGTCGCCGAGGGGATCAGCCCGGACGTCCTGGAGACCCTCGTCCGGGAACTCGACATGGACGAGCGCGACGTGTATCGCGTACCGGGGTTGCCGGATCTGTCGGCGCTGTGGCAGATCTACGAGGAAGCGGATCGACCGGAGTTGAAGGAGCCGAGCTTCGTCCCGCCGACGCATCCCCGCCTGCGCGACGGCGAACGCAGCATCTTCTCGGTCATCCGGGACGGCGACATCCTGGTGCACCACCCGTACCACTCGTTCTCGACGAGCGTGCAGCGGTTCATCGAGCAGGCCGCGGCCGACCCCCACGTGCTGGCCATCAAGCAGACCCTCTACCGGACCAGCGGCGACTCCCCCATCGTGGACGCGCTCGTGGACGCGGCCGAGGCCGGCAAGCAGGTCGTCGTGGTGGTCGAGGTGAAGGCCCGGTTCGACGAGTGGGCCAACATCGGCTGGGCCCGGACCCTGGAGCGCGCCGGCTGCCACGTGGTCTACGGGCTGGTCGGATTGAAGACACACGCGAAGATCGCCCTCGTCGTCCGGGAGGAGGGCGCGATCCTGCGCCGCTACTGCCACGTCGGGACCGGCAACTACCACCCGAAGACGGCTCGGCTCTACGAGGACTTCGGCCTCTTGACGGCCGCCCCCGAGGTGGGCGAGGACGTCACGGAGCTGTTCAACCGCCTCACCGGTTACGGGCGGCCGCCGTCGTACCGGCGGCTCCTGGTGGCGCCGGAAGGCGTCCGATCCGGTCTCCTGGAGCTGATCGAGGGCCAGGCTCGGCGTGGTCGCCGGGGACTGGTGCAGATGAAGGTGAACTCACTCGTCGACGAGGACGTCGTGGACGCCCTGTACGCCGCCTCCCGGGCCGGAACGCAGGTGGATCTGGTCGTCCGCGGCATGTGCACCTTGCGGCCCGGCGTACGCGGCCTGTCGGATCGCATCCGCGTGCGCTCGGTGCTGGGCCGGTTCCTGGAGCATTCCCGGGTCTTCCGATTCGGCCAGGGCGCGGCGGCCCAGTGGTGGCTGGGCTCCGCCGACGTCATGCGCCGCAACCTCGACCAACGGGTGGAGGCGCTCGTCCGGGTCACCGATCCGGTCTCGGTCCAGCAGCTCAGCTCGATGATGGAGCTGTACCTCACCGACGAATCCGGCGGGTTCGACCTGGCCCCGGACGGGGTGTGGCATCGGCGTACCGGGCGGGATCCGCAGCAGTTGCTGCTCACCGGGGCGACCGCGCAGAACACCTGACGGGTATGGGAACAGGCGCCCGTGGTTGCACGGGCGCCTGTCAGGTAGGGACTTGCTCAGCGTCGAGCAGCCTTCTTAGCCGGGGCCTTCTTGGCGGGCGCCTTCTTCGCCGTCGCCTTGGCAGCCGACTTCGCGGGGGCCTTCTTCGCCACAGTCGCCTTGGTCGCGGCCTTCTTGGCCGGAGCCTTCTTCGCCGCCACCGACTTCTTGGCGGGCGCCGACTTGGTCGCGGCCTTCTTCGCCGGAGCCGTCTTCTTGGCGGCGGCGGCCTTGGTCGCGGTCGCCTTCTTGGCGGGCGCCGCCTTCTTCGTAGCGGCCTTGACAGCAGTGGTCTTCTTGGCCGCCGCCGTCGCCGTGGTCTTCTTGGCGGCCGCGGTCTTCTTGGCCGCGGTGGTCGCCGTCTTCTTCGCGGCGGCGGGCTGCTTGCCGCTCGCCACCGCCTCCTTGAAGCCGGCGCCGGCGCGGAACGCCGGAACGGCCGTCTTCGGCACCTTCACCGCTTCGCCGGTGCGCGGGTTACGCGCCGTCCGGGCGGCCCGCTGCCGCTTCTCGAAGACACCGAATCCGGTCAGCGACACCTTGTCGCCCTTGGTGACAGCGGTTTCGATTTCGGCCAGAACGGCGTCCAGCGCGGCGGTTGCGGTCTTCTTATCCCCCAACCGGGCGGCCAGTGCCTCGATGAGCTCGGCCTTGTTCACGGTTCCCTCCCGAGTGTTTCCTTACTGGACTTTCAACCAGTCATTCTTCGCGCACGCTAAGCCCTGCCATACACATTTCCAAACACGTGACGGGTAAACGGCATTTGTGTCGCGCGTATGTCTCTAACTGGCAGTGTGCAACAAAAGTGAGGCCCGCGCTCGTTGAGCGCGGGCCTCAGGCATTCGTGGAGTCAGGCGACAACCGGTTGGTACACCGGGCGTGTGGCCTCGAAAGCGGTGATCGAATCGGCGTGCAGAAGGGTCAGGCCGATGTCGTCCAAGCCCTCCAGCAACCGCCAACGACTGAAGTCATCCAGCTCGAAAGCCCAGGTAGAAGCCCCGGCGCGGACTTCCCGCGCGGCGAGGTCCACAGTCACCTCCGCCGTCGGGTCGGATTCCGAACGGGCCCAAAGACTTTCGACTGCGTCGATGGGAAGCTCGACCGTCAACAGCCCTTGCTTCAACGAATTCCCCCGGAAGATGTCACCGAATCGGGGGGCGATGACGACCCGGAAGCCCCAGTCACGCAGGGCCCAGACGGCGTGTTCCCGGGAGGAGCCCGTGCCGAATTCGGGGCCGGCGACCAGAATCGTGGCGGCGGCGTACGCCGGGTCGTTGAGCACGAAGGCGGGATCCTCACGCCAGGCGCTGAACAGTCCGTCCTCGAACCCGGTGCGGGTGACCCGCTTCAGGTACACCGCCGGGATGATCTGATCCGTGTCCACGTTAGAGCGGCGCAGTGGAACCGCCGCACCGGTGTGGCTGGTGAACTTGTCCATGTCTCGTGTTCCTCGGTTCCCTCGGTCAGACCAGGTCGGCGGGCGCGGCCAGGCGGCCCGTGACGGCGGTGGCGGCGGCGACGGGCGGCGAGACGAGATGCGTACGCCCACCCTTGCCCTGCCGGCCCTCGAAGTTGCGGTTCGAGGTGGAGGCCGAGCGCTGCCCCGGCTTCAGCGTGTCCGGGTTCATCCCCAGGCACATCGAGCACCCCGCGAACCGCCATTCGGCGCCCGCCTCGGTGAACACCTGGTCCAGTCCTTCGGCCTCGGCGGCCGCCCGAACCGCGGCGGAACCGGGGACGACCAGCATGCGTACGCCCTCGGCCACCTTGCGGCCCTTCAGCACGCCCGCAGCGGCCCGCAGATCCTCCAGTCGCCCGTTCGTGCAGGAGCCGACGAAGACCACGTCGACCTCGACATCCCGCAGCTTCTGCCCCGGGGTGAGCCCCATGTACGCCAGCGCCCGCTCGGCGGCGGCCTTCTCGCCTTCGTCCACGAACGACTCGGGGTCCGGCACGGCGGCGTCCAGCGGCGCGCCCTGGCCCGGGTTGGTGCCCCAGGTGACGAACGGGGTGACCTGGCTGACGTCCAGGGTCACCTCCCGGTCGAAGACCGCCCCGTCGTCGGTGCGCAAGGTACGCCAGTGCTCCACGGCCGCGTCCCAGGCGTCGCCCTGCGGCGCGAACCGGCGGCCCTTGAGCCAGGCGAAGGTGGTCTCGTCCGGCGCGATGAGGCCCGCCTTGGCGCCCCACTCGATGGACATGTTCGAGATGGTCATCCGGCCCTCCATGGAGAGCTGCTCGATGACCGGGCCGCGGTACTCCACCACGTAGCCGCGTCCGCCGCCGGTGCCGACCTGCGTGATCAGCGCCAGGATCAGGTCCTTGGCGGTCACGCCGGGCCGCAGTTCGCCGACGAAGTTCACGGCCATCTGCTTCGGCCGCGCCTGCGGCAGCGTCTGCGTGGCGAGGACGTGCTCGACCTCACTGGTGCCGATGCCGAAGGCCAGCGCGCCGAACGCGCCGTGCGTCGAGGTGTGCGAGTCGCCGCAGACGATCGTCGTGCCGGGCTGCGTCAGGCCCTGCTGCGGCCCCATGACGTGGACCACGCCCTGCTCGGGGTCGCCCAGTGGGTGCAGCTTGACGCCGAACTCCGCGCAGTTGCGGCGCAGCGTCTCGATCTGGGTCCGGCTGACCGGATCGGCGATCGTGAGGAGGTTGTCCGTGGGGGTGTTGTGATCCTCGGTCGCGATCGTGAGATCGGGCCGCCGCACCGGGCGGCCGGCCATCCGCAGGCCGTCGAAGGCTTGCGGGCTGGTCACCTCATGGAGCAGATGCAGGTCGATGTAAAGCAGATCGGGTTCGCCGGCTGCGGATCGGACTACGTGCGCGTCCCAGACCTTCTGGGCCAACGTCTTGGGCTGGCCGAACTCCTGGCTCTTCACTCGAGAGCTCATCACTGTTACTCCCACCATATGGACATCCCAGCTTTTGGGAGGTATGTTTCGGTGTGTGGGACACAGTATGTCTGGCGTGGGCGTCCTTGACAAGGCGGTAGTGATTCTGGCCGCCTGCGTCGACGGCGCGAGCCTCGCTGAACTCGTCGATCGCACCAAGCTGCCGCGGGCAACGGCGCACCGGCTGGCGCAGGCCCTGGAGATCCATCGCATGCTGGTACGCGACACGCAGGGCCGCTGGCGCCCGGGCCCCCGGCTCGGGGAGCTCGCCAACGCCGCGCCCGACGTCCTGCTGACCGCCGCCGAGCCGCTCCTGGCCGCCTTGCGCGACAACACCGGCGAAAGCGCCCAGCTCTACCTCCGCCGAGCGGACGAGCGCATCTGCGTGGCCGCCGCCGAGCGGGCTTCGGGCTTGCGCGACACCGTGCCGGTCGGCTCGATACTGCCGATGACGGCTGGTTCGGCAGCACAGGTGCTGCTGGCCTGGGAGCCGCCCGAGGCGGTCATGCCGCTGCTGCCCCGCTGCAAGTTCACCGGAAAGACCCTCGCCGAGGTACGCCGTCGTGGCTGGGCGCAGTCGGTCGCCGAACGGGAAGCCGGTGTGGCGAGCGTCTCCGCCCCGATCCGGGACCGCACCGGGCGGGTGATCGCCGCGATCAGCGTTTCCGGCCCGATCGAGCGCCTCGGCCGCCGGCCCGGCGATCGGCACGCGATGGCGGTCGTCCGCGCCGGCCAGCGCCTGTCCGGCCTCTGACCTGCTAGCTGCAGATCACGGTTACGCATGCCAAAACCCCGTTGGGAGGCATGCGTAACCGTGATCTGCAGCTAATGGGGAGAGCAACGAAAAGCGCCGCACTCCGAAGAGTGCGGCGCTCGTCTGTAGCCCCGACCGGATTCGAACCGGCGCTACCGCCTTGAGAGGGCGGCGTCCTAGGCCGCTAGACGACGGGGCCAGAACTTTCCGTATTCACACTTTTGCCGCCTTCCGGCGGCAGCTGAACCTTACCAGATCCAGCTCCCTCGCGTGAAATCGCCTTCCACGCTTGGTTGCTGGGGTACCAGGACTCGAACCTAGACTAACTGAACCAGAATCAGTTGGGCTGCCAATTACCCCATACCCCATCGGCACCGCTAGCCCTGAGGTTTGCTGTGCCGAGGAGGAACTTTACCCGACCGGCGCGGGGCGCGCCAAACCGGTATCCCCCTGTGTTTCGTGAGGCGCACTACGCTGCGGGTGTGGTCGATGTCCTTCCCGCCTGGCTGCGCCCCACCCGGGGCGAACACCGTACGCCGGCCGCGGTCGCCGTGCTGGTGATGATCGGCTTGCAGCTCAAGGTCTCGCACGCGCTCCACATCCAACCGGGCTGGTTGGTCCCGGCGGTCGAGGGCGTACTGCTGTTGGTGTTGCTCTCGACGAACCCGGGCCGGGTGAACCGGGAGACCCGCTGGCTGCGCCTGAGCGGGCTGACTCTCGTCGCGGCGGCCAGCGTCCTCAACGCGTACGCCGCCGCCCGGCTCGTCGTCGACATCGCCACCAAGCACGCCGAGGTCAACGGGCTCACGCCGGCTGTGCTGCTGCTGACCGGGGCGGCGGTGTGGCTGAGCAACGTCATCGTCTTCGCGCTCTGGTACTGGGAACTGGACTCGGGCGGCCCCGCCGCGCGTGCGAACGCGCGCAAGGACCGCCCCGACTTCCTCTTCCCGCAGATGACCGCGCGGGATCTCGCGAAGCCGGACTGGGAGCCCGGCTTCGTCGACTACCTCTACGTCTCGTTCACCAACGCGACCGCGTTCAGCCCGACCGACACCATGCCCATGACCAAGTGGGCCAAGCTGACCATGATGTTCGAGTCGGCCGTCTCGGTCGTGGTGGTGGGGCTGGTCGTGGCCCGCGCGATCAACATCCTCTGAGGGACTGTCAGAGGTTCAGCACTGGATTCGAGAGCGTGCCGACACCCTCGATGCTCACCGAGACGACATCACCTTCGGTCAGCACGCCGACGCCGGCCGGCGTACCGGTGAGGACCACATCCCCGGGCAGCAGCGTCATCACATGCGACACATACGAGATGAGGGTCGCCACGTCGAAGACGAACTGGCTGGTACGCCCGAGCTGGCGTACGTCCGGCTCCTCGCCGGCGCGCCCCACCTCGCAGCGCACCTCCAGGTCCGAGGCGTCGATCCCGGTGGTGATCCACGGGCCGAGCGGGCAGAACGAGTCGAAGCCCTTGGCCCGGGTGAACTGGACGTCCGCCTTCTGCAGGTCGCGGGCGGTCACGTCGTTGGCGCAGGTGTAGCCGAACACGGTCTTGAGCGCGTCGGCCCGGTCGACCCGGCGGGCCCCGGTGGCGCCGATCACGACGGCCAGCTCGGCCTCGTGCTCGACCTGATGCGACTGCGGGGGCAGCCGGATCGGGTCGTTCGGGCCGATGACCGAGGTCGTCGGCTTGAGGAACAGCAGCGGCTCCTTCGGCACGGCGTTGCCGAGTTCGGCGGCGTGCTCGGCGTAGTTACGCCCGACGCAGACGACCTTGCTCGGCAGAATCGGCGAGAGCAACCGGACGTCGGCCAGCGCCCACCGGTCGCCGGTCAGCTCGATCTCGCCGAACGGGTGCCCGTTGATCGCCGCGACCGTCAGGCCTTCGGTCCCAGCTCCGGCCGCCTCGCCTTCGACGACGCCGAAGGACATCCCACCGGAATGAACAAAGCGTGCGATCCGCACCACAACCCCCAGTACCTCGCGATCTCCCGCGATCTCCAAGGCCCAATCTATCGCCGTACCCTGGGACGGTGAGCGAGAAGGTCCAGCACGCCGTCCTACCGGCCCGGCAATGGCACGAACGCCAGGCCGCGCACGAGGCCCGGGTGGACCACTGGCTGGGCCGTCACCTCGCCCGCCGTCGCGACGGCGTCAAGCATCCCGTCGAGGACTTCCTGTTCACGTACTACTCGCATCGCCCGGCTCAACTCCGCCGGTGGCACCCCGGTTTCGGCGTGGTCCTGGCCGACGGTCCGGCCCAGCCGCCGTACGTTTCGGCGCCGGGTGGCACGACCGTCGACCCGGACCTGCCGCACCGCCGCTTGGACTCGATCCGCTGGATCCGCGATCTCCTCGTGGCGACCGCGTCCCGGCCGCCCCAGCTCGGCTGTTTCGGCCTGCACGAGTGGGCCATGGTCTACCGCCAGACCCAGGACCAGGTCCGCCACAACTCCTGGCCACTGCGCCTCTCCCCGGCCGCGACCGCCCAGGTCGTCGAAGAGCGAGGGGTACGCTGCACGCACTTCGACGCGTACCGGTTCTTCACCGAACCGGCCCGTCCGCTGAACATCCTGACGCCCACCCGCGACCGGCAGGCGGAGTTGGAGCAGCCGGGCTGCCTGCACGCCACCATGGATCTCTACAAGTGGGCGTACAAGCTGTCCCCGCTCGTGCCGAGCGAACTGGTGGCGGACTGCTTCGAACTGTCCCGGGCCGTCCGCGAACTCGACATGCGGGCCAGCCCCTACGACCTCGCCGACCTCGGCTACGCACCGGTCCGGATCGAGACGCCGGAGGGGCGGGCGGCGTACGCCTTGAGCCAGAAGGACTTCGCCGAGCGCGCCGCTCCGCTGCGCGCCCGGCTCATCGAAGCCTGCGACGACCTCCTGATCGTCAGCGGGTCGGCGACGGGGACGCCGTCGCGGTAGCGGACGGGGTAGCCGTGGTCGTGGTGGCCGACGGTGTGGCGGAGGTCGTGGCGGTGGGGGCGTCGGTCGGCGATTCGCTCGGGTAGAGGCCCTGGTGGCGGCACAGCCGGGCCAGCACCGGCCAGCGCTCGTACTCCCAAGCCAGGATGGCCTCGCAGTTGTGGATCTTCGCGTCCACGTAGGACTCGGAGTCCAGGTTGATGATGGAGACCTGGGTGAGCACCTGGCCCTTCGAGTCCACCACCACGAGGTTGCCGCCACCCTGCCAGGAGGCGTCGACCCACTGGCCGGGGTACTCCTGGTAGCTGCTGTAGTCCCGGGTCGCCGCGTCGTCCACGGTGACGAGCAGGCCGATTCCGAACAGCACGAGGGCCGCCGACACCAGGCCGGCCCCGACCCGCTGCCAGCGCTTGACCCGGGTGCTCGCGGTGCGGCCCAGCCAGACGGACGCGACGATCAAGGCGGCCGTCACGATCAGTCCACCCACGACGCTGTCACCGATGCGGGGCAGCGCGCCTTGCGGACCGTTCCCGGCGGAGACGACCGAGCAGAGGATCCAGGCCGCCAGGTAGCCGCGGACGACCCACCAGGCCGGGCGCAGCAACTGGCCGAACTCGCTGAGGCTCGCGTACCCGATGATTCTGCCGATCTGGCGGTCGGTGGTCCGCAGCCGCCCTTTGGCCTCGGTCACGAGCGCGGACAGCCGGGCCCCGCGGGCGGGCGGGGCCGACGGGCCGAGAGTCGCACGCAGCTCGGCGGCGTAGGCGGCCGGTGGGCCGAGCCGATCCTCGAGCGTGCCGCCCTCCGCCTCGACTTCGGCCGCGACCTCGGAAAGGTGCGCGGGCAGGTCTTCCAGCAGCTCGGCACGGATGTCGTCGGGCAGGTCGGCGAGTGCCGCACCGACGGCGGCCGCGTAGTGCGCAATGTCGAGATTCATCGGCTCTCCAGCAGGGCGTCCATCGTGGCGGCGAACCCGCGCCAGGTCTCGCCGCCGTTTTTCAGCTGGCTGCGACCGGACGGGTTCAGCGAGTAGTACTTCCGGTGCGGTCCTTCTTCGGAGGGCACCACATAGGTCGTCAGGTAGCCGGCCGCGAAGAGGCGGCGCAGCGTGCCGTAGACCGAGGCGTCGCCGATCTCGTCCAGCCCGGCGCTCCGCAGGCGGCGCAGGATGTCGTAACCGTAGCCGTCCTCCTCCCGGAGAACCGCGAGCACGGCGAGATCGAGTACGCCCTTGAGGAGCTGGGTCGTATCCACGCACAGCACACTACTGCGCTAACCGAAGTACCGTCAACAAAAGAGAACCCCGACGGAGTGTCGGGGTTCTCGTTGTCAGAGTGCGCCGAGGTAGCGACGCCGCTCGTACGGCGTGACCTCGCGGCGGTACTCCTCCCACTCGGCTCGTTTGTTCCGCAGGAAGAAGTCGAACACGTGCTCGCCCAGGATCTCGGCGACCAGTTCGGACCCGGCCATCACGTCGATCGCCTCGGAGAGGTTCTCCGGCAGCGATTCGTAGCCCATCGCCTTGCGCTCGGAGTTCGACAGCGACCAGACGTCGTCCTCCGCGCCCGGCGGCAGTTCGTATCCGGCCTCGATGCCCTTCATCCCCGCGCCCAGGAGCACGGCGTACGCCAGATAGGGGTTGCAGGCGCTGTCGAGCGACCGCACCTCGACGCGGGCCGAGTTGGGCTTGCCGTACGCCGGCACCCGCACGAGCGCCGACCGGTTGCGGTGCCCCCAGCACACGTACGCCGGAGCCTCCGTGATGCGGTCGGGCAGTTGCTGCGGGAAGAGCCGCTTGTAGGAGTTGACCCACTGGTTCGTGACCGCCGTGAACTCCCGGGCGTGGGTGAGGATGCCGGCGATGAACGCCCGGCCCACCTCGGAGAGCTTGTACGGGTCGGCCGGGTCGTGGAAGGCGTTGCGCTCCCCCTCGAACAGCGACAGGTGCGTATGCATGCCGCTGCCGGGCTGGTCGGTGAACGGCTTCGGCATGAAGGTCGCCTGCACCCCGTGCGACAGCGCCACCTCCCGCATCACGTGCCGGAACGTCATGATGTTGTCCGCCGTGGTCAGCGCGTCGGCGTACCGGAGGTCGATCTCCTGCTGGCCGGGCGCGACCTCGTGGTGGCTGAACTCCACCGAGATGCCGATCCGTTCCAGGGCCAGCACCGCCTGACGGCGGAAGTCGCGCGCGACGGCGTGCGTGGTGTGGTCGAAGTAGCCGCCCGAGTCGACCGGCGTGGGCACGCCGCCGTCGTTCGGGCCGCCCTCCAGCAGGAAGAACTCGATCTCGGGGTGGGTGTAGAAGGTGAAGCCCTTCTCGGCCGCCCGCGACAGCGACCGGCGCAGCACGTGCCGCGGGTCCGCCCAGCTCGCGTTGCCGTCGGGCAGCAGGATGTCGCAGAACATCCGGGCGCTCTCGCCAGACGAGCCGCCCTCGAACGGGAAGACCTGGAAGGTCGTCGGGTCGGGCATGGCGACCATGTCGGACTCGTAGACCCGGGCGAAGCCCTCGATCGCCGAGCCGTCGAAGCCGATGCCCTCGTCGAAGGCGGCCTCCAGCTCGGCCGGCGCGACGCTGACCGACTTCAGGGTGCCTAGCACGTCGGTGAACCACAACCGGACAAATCGGATGTCGCGCTCTTCCAACGTCCGGAGCACGAACTCCTGCTGACGGTCCACGGCGTTACGACCCCTCTTGGCATGACTTTTTTCTGCTTTGTGCTGGCTTCGCTTGCGCTGGCGTGAGGAGGCCGCTGGCGGCCCCATCAGCGCGCGCGAGGCTGACGGTCAGTCAACACCGATCACGTTACGCGGGTGTTACCGGGGCTGCTCACGTCACGCCGGGAAAGCCCAGGCGTTGATCAGCACGTGGCCAAGCTGTACCTCTCGCCCGCTCGCCGGAACGCCGTGCTCACCGGCATCGCGGTCGGCGGCGCCGCCGTCGTCGCGCTGAGCGTGCTGGCCGTGATCGGGTTGCGGCCGCGCACACCGGTCGCGGACCCGGCCGGTCCCACGTCGGCGGCGCCCAGTCTCCAGACGGCGCTGCTGGAGGCCGGCGACCTGCCCGCCTCGTTCGAGGTGCGGCCGACGCTCACCCCGAAGGCACATCCGCCGAAGCGTACGGAGCGGTGCCAGAGTCTCGTCGCCGATCCGGCCGCGCTGCTGCGTTCCCTGCTGCCGATGCCGGGTTCCTCGCCGACGCCGGTGACGGCCCGGCACGTCGGGGCCGACTCGGGCGTACTGGATCAGGCGGTGCAGGTCTTCGGCCGGGGTCAGGGAACCGAGGCAGTGGACCTGATCCGCACGACCGCCAAGTCCTGCGGCGCCTTCACGGCTCGCCTCGACGACGGCACCAAGGCGCGCGTCAAGCTCACTTCGACCAGTGTGGAGAGTCTGCTCATCGGCGACGCCTACACGGTCAGCATGACCCTCACGACCAAGTCCGGGCAGCAGACCGGGTATCTCGCGATCAGCCGGGTCGGCGACACGGTCTCGGTGCTGCGGCGTACTGGGCCGGCCGGTGGACCGGTGCTGGACCGCCAGATCCAGGACCTCGTCGGCCGGGCGCTCGACAAGCTCGTGGTGCTGGGCGATCCCAGCTTGCTGGGGACCGCCCCGGCGCATCGCTGATCTACTATGCCGGGGGTGCCCCTCACCCCCTCCTGGACCCGCAAGCTCGCCGCCATTCTGGTCGGTTCGCTCGTCGTCCCGATCGCCGTCGAGTTCCTGCTCGCGCTGATCAAGGGCGAGTCCTACAACCTCAGCCGCGCCGCCACCGTCGTCGGCGTCGTCGGCCTGATCTCCCTGGTGCTCTACCTCAGCCGGCCGTCGGCGGTCACCTTCCGGCTCAGCATGGCGGTCTTCCTCCTGGCCGCGGGGATCATGCTCGCGCTCTACGGCTTCCTCATCGCCTCGGTCGACGGCATGTTCAACGGCCGCGTCGCCCACGCCGCGGTGGGTGCGGTCTCGGTCTGCTTCGGGCTGATCGTCGGTTCCATCGGCGTGTACGCCTTCAGCGACGCGTGGCGGCAGCAGCCCGTGACGATCCCGGGGCAGCTGGACCTGGCCCGGTCGGTCAACGTCAAGCGGTTCGCGAGCTACCGCCCGGAGGCGCATCAGAATCTGGCCGAGCTGTGCCGGAGCCGGTTGTCCGCGGGCGACCTGCACTACGTCGCGTACTACGCCGGGCACGACTGCGTCTTCCGGGTCGACATGCTCGACGACCCCGCGCTCGGTTCGTTCCACGGGCTCGTGGAGCCGCAGGCCCGGCGGGAGGCGTACGACGCGCAGGGTCCGACCGTCGAGGCGGCCCTGGAGAGCTTCAACCGCACCTTCAGCGGCCTGGACGTGGGCGTCATGATCCGGCTCGTCCTCGACGTGGAACGGGGCGCGGTCTACTACTTCGCGGTCGACCGGGACACCGGCCGGTACCTCCTGGCGGTCACGCTGGATCAGGAACAGGTCCATCGCACGGACACCAAGGTCGCCCGGCTCGTCGACGATCTCCGGCACGCACTCGGCTTCCCGCGGATGACCGAGCTGGAGCGGCACAAGTGAAACGGGCGGCGCTGCTCCTGGCCACTGCGGCGGCCGGGCTGGCGGTCGCCTGGCTCACCGGAACGCAGCCGACCGAGATCATCGCGTACGCCGCCTATCCGTACGTCACGGCGACGCTGCTGGCGGTCGGCCTCTACGGCAGCGCGTACGGGATCGACCTGACCGAGGCACGCCGGGATCGGCGGCTCATCCTGCTCGCCGTCACGGTGGGCGTACTGGTGAAGGCGACGCTGATCGGGGTCGTGCTCGCCCTCACCTGGCGAGACCCGCTCTTCCTGCTGCTCGGCATCGTCGTGGCGCAGATCGACCCCTTGTCGGTCGCGGCGGCCCTCGGCGACGGGCGGATGTCCGGCCGCGCCCGGTCGCTGCTGGCCGCGTGGGCGTCGTTCGACGATCCGCTGACCGTCGTGCTCGCCGTCTCCGCCGCGAGCGTGGTCGGCGAGCTGCGCGGGCACCCCGGCGACAGCCTGCTCGCCGGGCTCACGGCGTACGCCGTCGAACTCGGGGGCAACCTCGCCCTCGCCGCCGGCGCCTTCATCGCGTACCAGTGGGGGCCGAAGCGGAACTGGTGGCGCGTGGGCCTGCTGATCCTCGCGGCGGCCGTGGCGGTGTGGCAGTTGTGGCTCCTGGCGATCGCATTGGTCGGGTTGTTCCTGCGGCCGCGCCGGCTGGCCGCGGCCCTGCCCGCGCTGGTGAACGCCGCGCTCGCGGGCGCGGTGCTGCTGCTCGGGGCGTTGCTGATCGGCGGGGTGGACCCGCTGCGCGGGCTGACCTTGGGACTGGCCGCGTTCGCCGCGCAGTGGGTGGTGGCGGCCTGGCTGACCCGGGGGATGCCCGCGGTCGACCAGGCGCATCTCCGGCTGGCCCAGCAGAACGGGATCACCGCGATCGTGCTGGCCCTGAAGCTGGAACCGACGTTCCGAGGCGTGGTCGCGGTCGTCGCGCCGGCCATCGTGGTGACGAACGTGACGCACCTCATCGCCAACCAACGGCGGGCGGTAAAGGCACAATGAGGGCATGCCGACACTGCGCATCGCTCTGGCCCAGGTCAATTCCACCGTCGGCGACCTGACCGGCAACGCCGCCACCGTGCGCGCCTTCGCGGCGCGGGCCCACGAGGCCGGCGCCCACCTGGTCGCCTTTCCCGAGATGATGCTGACCGGCTACCCCATCGAGGACCTGACCTTCCGCGAGTCGTTCGTGCAGGCCTCGAAGGCGGCGCTGGCCAAGCTGGCCGAGGAACTGGCCGCCGACGGGCTCGGCGAGCTGGCCGTGGTGGTCGGCTATCTGGACGCCGACGGGCCGGCCCGGCTGGGCGCCGACTCGACCGTCCGGCGCGGCCCCCGCGACTCGCTCGCGCTCCTGCACCGGGGTTCCGTCGCGGCCACCTATGACAAGCACCACCTGCCCAACTACGGCGTCTTCGACGAAGACCGCTACTTCGTCCCCGGCGACACCCTCACGGTCGTGCGGGCGGTCTGGGCCGACGGAACAGCGGCCGACATCGCGCTCAGCGTCTGCGAGGACATCTGGCAGCCGGGCGGCCCGTTCACCGCCGCCGGCGCGGCCCACGCGGCCCTGGTCGTCAACATCAACGCCTCGCCCTATGAGCGCAACAAGGACGACGTACGCCTCCCGCTGGTGGCGCGGCGAGCCGTCGAGGCGGGCGCGGCGGTGGCCTACGTGAACCTGATCGGCGGGCAGGACGAGCTGACCTTCGACGGCGACTCGATCATCGTCGGCCCGGCCGGTGAGCTGGTCACCCGCTCGGGCCAGTTCACCGAGGAACTCCTCGTGCACGACCTGGACCTGCCCGCGGCCGACCCGGCGTGGACTCCGCCCGGCGCGGCAGCCGGGCTGTCGCTGCGGCTTCAGACGCTGGCGACCTCGTGGACGGAACCGGCCGGCGACCGAGCCGTGGGCGGCGTCGCCGAGCGGCTGCCGGACGAGGCCGAAGTCTGGAGCGCGCTCGTCCTCGGCCTGCGGGACTACGTCGAGAAGAACCGCTTCAAGTCGGTCGTCGTGGCGGTGTCCGGCGGCATCGACTCCGCGGTCGTCGCGGCCATCGCCGTCGACGCGCTCGGGCCGAAGCGGGTCGTCGGGGTCAGCATGCCGAGCTCGTACTCGTCGGAGCACTCGAAGAGCGACGCGGCGGACCTGGCCGAGCGCACCGGACTGGACTACCGCGTGCAGCCCATCGCGCCCATGGTGGACGCCTTCCTCGGCAGCCTGACCCTGACCGGGCTGGCGGAGGAGAACCTGCAGGCCCGCGTACGCGGAGTGGTGCTGATGGCGCTGTCCAATCAGGAGGGCCACCTCGTGCTGACCACCGGCAACAAGAGCGAGCTGGCGGTCGGCTACTCGACGCTCTACGGCGACTCCGTCGGCGGGTTCAATCCGCTCAAGGACGTGCCGAAGACGCTGGTCTGGCAGCTCGCCCGGTGGCGCAACACGGTCGAGCTGGGTGGGATCGCCGCTCCGATCCCCGAGAACTCGATCAGCAAGCCGCCGAGCGCGGAGTTGCGGCCGGGTCAGCTCGACTCGGACAGCCTGCCGGACTACGAATTGCTGGACGCCATCCTGGCCGGGTACGTCGACGGCGACCTGGGCCGGGACCAGCTGATCGCGGCCGGGCACGACGTGGCGTTGGTCGACCGGGTCATCCGGATGACGGACGGGGCCGAATACAAGCGCCGCCAGTCCGCTCCGGGAACGAAAATCAGCTTCAAGGCCTTCGGACGTGACCGTCGCCTGCCGATTACCAATCGGTGGCGCGAAGGGTCCTGAGCTGCGGGTTTACCCAGACATGCGTGGGTACAAACGTCGCGTCCGGGAGAAATAGCGCAAGATCGCCACGATAGGATGCAGGTCATGACGGGACGTAGCTCGTTCGTGGTGGTCGCCAACCGACTTCCGGTCGACGAAGTGCCCGACGAGGAACGGGCCGGCGGGCGGCGCTGGCGCCGTAGCCCCGGCGGGCTCGTGACGGCGTTGCACCCGGTCCTCGTCCAACGGGACGGCACGTGGATCGGCTGGGCCGGCTCGGCCGGGCCGGCGCCCGCGCCGTTCATGGTCGACGGCATCCGCCTGCATCCAGTGCCGCTCGACGCCGACGAGATCGCCCGCTACTACGAGGGCATGTCGAACTCGACGATCTGGCCGCTCTACCACGACGCGGTGGAGCCGCCGATCTTCCGGCGTCGCTGGGCCGCCTCCTACCGGGAGGTCAACGCCCGGTTCGCCGAGGCGGCCGCCCAGGTCGCCGCGCCGAACGCGACCGTCTGGGTCCAGGACTATCAGCTCCAACTGGTCCCGGCGATGCTCCGGCAGCAGCGGCCCGACCTGCGGATCGGGTTCTTCCTGCACATCCCGTTCCCGCCGATCGAGTTGTTCATGCAGCTCCCGCAGCGGGCCGAGATCATGCGCGGGCTGCTCGGCGCCGACCTCGTCGGCTTCCAGCAGCGGCTGGCCGCCCAGAACTTCGTCCGGCTGGCCCATCACGTGCTGGGCTGCCCGGTGTCCGGCAGCGTGATCGAGTACGAGGACCGCCGCGTCAAGGCGGCGGCGTTCCCCATCTCGATCGACGTGGGCGAGATCGACCGGCTGGCCGACAACCCGTTGATCCGTACGCGCGCCGAACAGATCCGCACCGAGCTGGGCGAACCGAAGACGATGATCCTCGGCGTGGACCGGCTCGACTACACCAAGGGCATCGAGCACCGGTTGAAGGCGTTCCGGGAGTTGCTCGCCGAGGGACGGCTGACCGTCCCCGAGACGGTGATGGTCCAGGTGGCCACGCCCAGCCGCGAAAGAGTCGAGCATTACCAAGCCCTGCGGGTGAAAGTCGAGCGTGAGGTCGGTCGGATCAACGGCGATTACGGGCGTGTCGGCGTGCCTGCTGTGCATTATCTGCACCAGTCGTACAGTCGCAGTGAACTCGCCGCGCTCTACCGCGCGGCGGACGTCATGATGGTCACTCCACTACGGGACGGCATGAACTTGGTCGCCAAGGAGTACGTCGCCGCCCGCGCGGACGCGGGCGGCGCGCTCGTCTTGAGCGAATTCGCCGGTGCCGCCTCGGAGCTTCGCCAGGCTTTCCTGTGCAACCCACATGACCTGGACGCCGTCAAGGACTCGTTGTTGCGAGCCGTACACGTTGACCCGGACGAAGCCCGCAAACGTATGTCCATCATGCAACGCCACCTACGCCGAAACGACGTGGCGCACTGGGCACGATCGTTCCTCACCGAGCTGGGCAGCCTCTAATGAACACAGCACTTTCCATCGCCGCCGCGGAGAACGTGGTCTCCGCGGACGGCTTCGCCCCCGACCTCCGCCTGGCGGTCACCCGGATCGCCCGGGTGCCGCAGCTGCTTGTCGCCTGCGACTACGACGGCACCCTCGCGCCGATCGTGGAAGACCCGACCGCGGCCAAACCCCTCCCCGAGGCGGTAGCGGCCATCCGATCCCTCGCCGCCCTCCCGCAGACCACCGTCGCGGTCGTCTCCGGCCGCGCATTGCGTGACCTCGCCGCCTTGTCGCGGCTGCCCAGTGAGGTCCATCTGGTCGGATCACACGGCTCGGAGTTCGACGTGGGCTTCGTCCAACGTCTCGCTCCCGAGCTGGTCGCATTGCGTACGCGACTCCAGGCGGAACTCGCCGCCATCTGCGCGCAGTTCCCCGGCGTACGCCTGGAGGCCAAGCCGGCGTCCATCGCCTTCCACACCCGCGGTGTCGAACCGGCGATCGCGACGGCTGCCGCCGACGCGGTCCGCAGCGGCCCGGCCTCCTGGCCGGATGTGCATGTGACGCACGGCAAGGAGGTCATCGAGCTGTCGGTGATCTCGACGCACAAGGGCACCGCGATCGACGCTCTGCGTACGCAGTTGTCGGCGAGCGCAGTGCTCTTCGTGGGCGACGACGTCACCGACGAGAACGCCTTCAAGCAGTTGCACGGGCCCGACGTCGGCATCAAGGTCGGCCCCGGTGAGACGGCGGCGCCGTATCGCGTCGCCGACCCGTTCCAGGCGGCTCGCGTACTCGGGTTGCTGCTGGAGACGCGGCGGCATTGGCTGTTCGGCGAACGGGCCGTCCCGATCGAGCGGCATTCGATGCTGGCCGACGGCAACACGGTCGCGCTCGTCACGCCGGACGCCCGGGTCTCCTGGCTCTGCCACCCGCGACCCGACTCCTCCGCGATGTTCGCCGACCTCGTCGGCGGTTCGCCCGCCGGGCACTTCACGGTCCGGCCGGAACGCGGCGGCACGCCGCTCGGGCAGCGCTACCGGCCCGGCACCATGACTGTCGAGACTCGATGGTCGGGGTTGACGGTCACGGATTGGCTGGCCGGGGACTCGCTCGTCCGGCGGATCACCGGAAACGTTCCCGCGATGCTGGAGTTCGCGCCCCGCCCCGGATTCGGCCAAGTGGCGGTGAGCCTGCAGCCCATCGGCGACGGCGGTGTCCTGGTGCTGGGCTCGAACGAGCCGGCCGCGCTCTGCAGCGCCGGCGTGGACTGGGAGATCGACACCGACCGCGGGTCCGCCCGGGCCCGCGTCGACCTCGCCGCCCTCGGCGGGGAGCTGACCCTGGACCTCAAGTTCGGCTCGCACGACGCGACACCGCACCCGATCCCGTCCATCGAACGGCTGGAGTCCGCCGAACGGCCGTGGCGGGACTGGGCGGGCACGCTGAAACTGCCGGCCAAGCACCGCGAACTGACCCTCCGCAGCGCATTGACCCTGCGCGGGCTGTGCCACCAGCCCACCGGCGGCATCCTCGCGGCGGCCACCACGTCGCTCCCCGAGGAGTTGGGCGGCGTACGCAACTGGGACTACCGCTACTGCTGGCTCCGTGACGCGGCGATGACGGCTCGCGCATTGGTGGACCTGGGTTCGCTGGACGAAGCCGAGGCCTTCCTGCGCTGGGTCGACGGCTGCGTCGAGCGTACGGGCGGGCACCCGGAACGGCTGCACCCGCTCTACGGGATCGACGGCTACCCGCTCGGCCCTGAGGCGGTCATCGACACCCTCCCCGGGTACGCCGGCTCCCGGCCGGTCCGGGTGGGCAACGCCGCCGACGCCCAGCTCCAGCTCGACGTCTTCGGCCCGATCGCCGACCTCCTCGCGGCGGTCGTCGAAAAGCGCGGCAAGGTACGCGACGAGGAATGGCGGGTCCTCGAGGCGATGGTGCAGGCGGTCGAACGCCGTTGGCACGAACCCGACCACGGCCTCTGGGAAGCCCGCATCGCGCCCCGGCACCACGTGTACTCCAAGGTCATGTGCTGGATGACGGTCGACCGGGCCATCTCGGTCGCCCGCCACCACAGCACCGCCGACCACAGCGCGTGGATCGCCCTGCGGGACAAGATCGCGGAGAACGTCCTCACCTACGGCTGGAACGAGGAAGTCCAGGCGTACTCGGTGGCGTACGGCCACCCGGAGATGGACGCGTCGTCGCTCTGGATCGGACTGTCCGGTCTGCTCGCCGACGACGATCCCCGCTTCCTGTCCACCGTGCTCGCCATCGAAGCCGACCTGCGCAGCGGCCCGGTCGTCTACCGCTACCGGTGGGACGACGGCCTGCCCGGTCGCGAAGGCGGCTTCCACATCTGCACCGCCTGGCTCATCGAGGCGTACCTGCGGACGGGACGGCGGGCCGACGCCGAGGAACTCTTCGAGCTGATGATCGACACGGCCGGGCCGACCGGGCTGCTGCCCGAACAGTACGAGCCCGACTCCGAGCGCGGGTTGGGCAACCACCCGCAGGCATACAGCCACCTCGGCCTGATCCGCTGCGCCACCCTGCTCGACTCATAAACCGCACCGCGGCGTTTGCATGCAGATCACGGTTTTGCAGGCTTCTCCGGCCGGGGAAGCCTGCAAAACCGTGATCTGCATGGTTGTGCTCGGCGGAAACCCGGTGCCACGCCAGCGAATTGCCACCCCGTAGCCACAAATCGCACATATCGTCACCAGAGTGCGTCGATACACCACTCTCCTGCTGACCTGTGCCCTAGCGCTCCCCGCGGCCTGCGCGGAGAGCCCGAGCAAGGGCACCGCCGACAACGCGGCACCGCCGGCCAGTGCCGCGAGTCCGAGCGCGAGCCCCACCAGCGGCAAACTCAACGTGTACGCCGACGCAGCGGCCAATCATCTGCGCGCGGATGTCAAGGCGGACAAGTCCTTGGTCTACGTGCCGAACACGCAGAGCGACGATGTGGACGTCATCGATCCGGTCACCTACAAAGTGGTCGACCACTTCTACGGTGGTGCGGAACCGCAGCATGTCGTGCCGTCCTACGACATGCGTACGCTCTATGTGACGTCGAGCCGGGTGCCGGGCGGGTCGGTGCTGCCGATCGATCCCCGAACGGGCAAGCCCGGGAAGATCATCCCGGTGCAGGACGTCTACAACCTCTATTTCACCCCAGGTGGCCAATACGCCTGGGTGGTGGCCGAGGCGTACCAACGGATCGACTTCTACGACCCGAAGTCGTGGAAGCTGGTGAAGTCGGCGAGTTTCCCCCAGTGCGAGGGGATCAACCACATGGACTTCACCGTGGACGGGAAGCTGGCCCTCGCGAGTTGCGAGTTCGCCAACCGCATGGTGGTCATCGACGTCGCGACCGGCAAACTGGTCCGGGACCTGCCGCTGGATGTGGTGCCAGAGGGCATGCCGCAGGACACTCGGCTGCTGCCGGACGGGTCGGCGTTCTTCACCGCCGACATGCACGCCAACGGGGTCTACGTCTTCGACGCTCAGGCGAATCGACGTACCGGTTTCATCCCCACCGGACAGGGCGCACACGGGATCTACTTCAGCCGGGACGGCAAGCGTGCCTTCGTCTCCAATCGCGACGAGGGCAGCATCTCGGTGCTCGACGTGGCGACCCGCAAGCCGATCACGAAGTGGCACATCCCCGGCGGCGGCAGCCCTGACATGGGCGGGGTCTCGGCCGACGGGAAGACGTTGTGGCTGGCCGGGCGGTACCACAGCGAGGTGTACGCGATCGACGTGAACACCGGTAAGCTCCGCGCGCGCATCCCGGTGGGATCAGGTCCGCACGGGCTGCTCATCTGGCCGCAGCCAGGTCAGTACTCCCTGGGCCACACGGGCAACATCCGCTGAGCTAGACCTGCCCCGCGTGCAGCGGCTGGCTGACGCCGTACAGCTTCGGCGGGTCGACGCCGGGCGGCAGCGCCTCCAGATGGAAGCGGGTCACCAGGTTCGGCAGCACCGAGTGCAGGGCGGTGACGGTGTTCTGCCGATTGCCACCACCGTCGTGCATCAACACGATCGAGCCCGGCCCGGTCTGGGTGATCACCGTCATCGCGATGCTGCGCGACGGTGGCTTCGCCCAGTCTCGCGGGTCCACCTGCCAGTGCAGCGGGCTCATCCCCAGGCGCGTCGCCGCCGCGACGACCGCCGGGGTCCAGGCTCCGCCCGGTTGGCGGAAGTAGGAGACCTTGGCCGCCGGGACCGCGCGGTGGATCGCCTCGTTGGTCCGCCTCAGGTCCGCGGTGATCGCGGCCTCGCTCCGCAGGCCCAGGCCCACGTCGTGCTGCCAGCTGTGATTGCACAACGTGTGGCCTTCGGCCACGATCTCCCGGACCAATTGCGGGAACTCGGCCGCCATCAGGCCGATCACACAGAAGGTCGCCTTGATGTGGTACGCGCGGAGCAGCGACAGCACCTGTGGCGTCCATTGGGGGTCGGGCCCGTCGTCGAAGGTCAACGCGATGTCGGGATAGCCGGTGGTGACCCGGCTGCCGAACGGCCCCCGGGCTTCGCGGGGCAGCGGTGGCCGGCCCGGCCCGGTGATCGGCACCCGCCGGGGTGCGGGCACCGCCGCGAGTGCCGGCCCTTGGGCGACGCCGGCTTCCGTGCCTTCTTTGCTCAGCTGCTCAGCGGGTGCTGCACTGGAGCTGGGGGCGGCGTGCGGTTTGCTGCCGGTCATCCGGCCGAGGATGTGCCCGGTGCCGAGGAGGACGACGACTATGCCCGCCAGGCCGACCCACTTGATCGCCCCAAGTTTGCCTGTAGCACTCACCCACTAGTTATATCGGCTAAATATCACCAAATGGTGTAGTTCCGGACATAGGCACGGAAACGACCTCACCGATGACGGTGATGACGGGCGTACGCAGATCGGCCGCCGCAGTGGCGATCTCGGCCAGCGGAGCGCGCACGACGACCTGCTGCGAGGTCGTGCCCTCCTGGATCGCCGCCGCCGGCGTAGCCGGATCACGCCCGGCCGCGATCAGGGTCGACGCGATCTCGGCCAGATGCCGGAGTCCCATCAGCACGACGATCGTGCCGCGCGACCGGCCCAGCTCGGTCCAGTCGACGAGCGACTGCGCCGACGACGGGGCCAGGTGTCCGGAGACGACGGTGAACTCGTGCGTGACCCCGCGATGGGTGACCGGGATCCCGGCGACGGCGGGCACCGAGATCGCGCTGCTGACCCCGGGTACGACGACGACCGGTACGCCCGCCGCCGCGCAGGCCAGCGCCTCTTCCCCACCCCGGCCGAACACGAACGGGTCGCCGCCCTTGAGGCGTACGACGAATTTGCCGGCGAGCGCGCGATCGACGAGCAGTTCGTTGATGTGCTCCTGCGCCGCCGCCGCGCCGTAGGGCAGTTTGGCGACGTCGATCACCTCGACCTCAGGGCGCAGCTCGTCCAGCAGTACGCCGGGCGCGAGCCGGTCGGCGACCACCACGTCGGCCGCGTTGAGCAGCCGCCGTCCCTTGACCGTGATCAGCTCGGCGTCGCCTGGCCCGCCGCCGACGAGGGCCACCGTCCCGGGCAGCCGATCGGTGTCCGTCGAGGACGCGAGCAGGGCCGCGATCCGGTCGCGCACGCTCATCGACAGCCGGGGCGAGCCCCCGCCGAGCACCGCCACGGTCACCGGCCCGTGCCGGGTCACCGCCGGCGTCCACGCGGTCGCCGCGTGCCGGTCGTCGGCGCGTACGCAGAACACCCGCAAGTCCTCGGCGGCCGAACTCACCTGGGCGGCGGCCACCGGATCGTCCACGGCGACGTGCACCAGCCAAGCACCGTCCAAATCGGACGGCTCGAAGGCCCGGCCGCGCCACTCGAACCGGCCCGCGTCCCGCAACCCTTGCAGGGCAGGCGTCAGCTCAGGCGCGACGACGAGCAGATCGGCGCCCGCTTCCAGCAATGCCGGGATGCGACGGGTCGCGATGGCGCCACCGCCGACGACCACTACCCGGCGGCCGTCCAGCCGCAGGCCGAGGGGATACAACGAGCTCATTTCTCCGTGACACCAGCCGAGTCGAAGGTGGCCACCTCGTGCAGTACGCGTACCGCCGAGGCGACGATGGGCAGCGCGAGCAGGGCGCCGGTCCCCTCGCCGAGCCGCAGGCCGAGATCGAGCAGCGGATCGAGATCGAGGTGCGCGAGGGCGACCGCCGCCCCCGGCTCGACCGAGAGGTGGCCGGCGATCAGCGCGCTCGCGGCGTCCGGCGCTAGCTCGACCGCCGCGACAGCCGCCGAGCAGGCGATGACACCGTCCAGAATCACCGGTACGCGACGCGCCGCCCCGCCGAGGATGAGCCCGGCGAGCGCGGCGTGTTCGAGGCCGCCCACCGCCGCCAGTACGCCGATCGGGTCGGCCGGATCCGGCCGGTGCAGGTCCAGCGCCTTGCGGATCACGGCGACCTTCTTGGTGTGGGTGTCGCTGTCGATGCCCGTCCCGAGGCCGGTCACACGGCCGGGGTCGGCGCCCGTGAACGCCGAGATCAGCGCGGCGGCCGGCGTGGTGTTCGCGATGCCCATGTCGCCGGTGACGAGCACCCGCGTCCCGCCGTCGACCAGCTGATGCGCGACGGTGATGCCGACCTCGATCGCCCGCTCGGTCTCCTCGCGGGTGAGCGCGGGCTCGACGGTGAAGTCCCGGGTGCCGGGGCGTACCTTGGCCGCCACGAGCTTGGCCTCGTCCGGCAGCGTCGCCGCGACACCGACGTCCACCACGGTGACCTGCGCGCCGGTCTGCCGGGCGAACGCGTTGACCACCGCGCCACCGGCGACGAAGTTGGCGACCATCTGGGCCGTGACCTCCTGCGGCCACGGCGTGACGCCCTGAGCGTGGACGCCGTGGTCGCCCGCGAAGATCGCGACCGTCGCGGGATCCAGCAACGGTGGCGGGCAGACCCCGGCCAGGCCGCTGAGCCGGATCGACAGCTCCTCCAGGGTGCCCAGCGACCCGGTCGGCTTGGTCAGGCGACCGTGGCGGGCCCGGGCGGCGTCCATCGCGGACACGTCGAGCGGTCCGATCGCACCGACCGTCCGAGCCAGCAACTCACCCATAGTCATTCTCCTCGATCGACTGACAGGACCGTGCGCAGTTCCTCGACGAACGCGTCGGTGGTCGCCGTGTCGCGGACGGCGACGCGTAACCAGTCCGGACCCAGCCCGGGGAAAGTATCGCCCCGCCGGACCGCCCAGCCCCGCAGGCGCAGCTGCTCGCGTACGCTCGCGGCTCCGGCGAGCCGGACGAGCACGAACGAGGCGGCCGGGTCGCCGACCACGGCTACGCCGGGCAGCGTACGCAGGGCGCTCACCAGATGGGCGCGCTCTTCCACCAAGTGGACAGCGATCTCGTCGGCCGTCTGCCGCGCCTCGTCGCTCGAACAGGCGATCGCGGCGGCCAGCGCCGGTGTGCTCACCGGCCAGAGTGGTGCGACCGCGCGCAGCGGGGCAAGCAGCTCGGGCGCGCCGAGCAGGTAGCCGATCCGCAGCCCGGCGAGCCCCCAGGTCTTCGTCAAGCTCCGCAACACGAGCAATCCGGGCAGGTCGCGCCGGTGGGCCAGGCTCTCCGGCTCGCCCGGCACGGTGTCCGCGAACGCCTCGTCGACCAGCAGCACCCGGCCCGGCCGGGCCAGTCGCTCCAGGGTTCGGGCGGGATGCAGCACGGACGTGGGATTCGTCGGGTTGCCCACCACCACCAGGTCCGCGTCGTCCGGCACGTCCGCCGGGTCCAGCACGAACGGCGGCGGCAGCACGAGCCGGCGAACCTCGTGGCCCGCGGCGCGCAGCGCCGCCTCCGGCTCGGTGAACTGTGGATGCACGACCAGCGGTGTGCGTACCCCTAGGCCATGAGCGACCAGAGTGAAAGCCTGCGCGGCGCCCGCGGTCAGGAGCACCTCGGCGCTCGCGCGGTCGTGCCGGGCCGCGACCGCCTCGCGGGCCGAGCGATCGTCCGGATACGCCGAGAGGTGCGCCAGGGATTCGGCGAGCGGCGTCGCGAGCCACCCGGGCATGGGCGCGAGCCGGACGTTGACGGCGAGGTCGATGAGGTCGCCGGAGTCCGGGCCGACCTCCACATCGCCGTGATGAAGCAGATCGGGCTCGGGCGTGTTCTCGGGGTGCGGCACGTCGTTAGGAGATCACAGGGTGTTGTCGCGAAGGCGACGGAGGGCTGCTTTTCCTCGTGCCGTTTGTCGCTTTCAATCATCTCTAAGCGGGACATGTCCTACCTTGGACTGGTGATAAAGCGCACCCTCGCCGCGACCGGCCGCATGACACCGATTCTGCGAGCCGGGCTCATCTCCGGCGTCATCGTGGCCGCGGTGACGTATCCTCTGGCCGCCGTCGGCGGGCTGGGGGTGAAGTCCGGATTCGACTGGTATCAGGCATTGCCCGCGGAGTTGACGGTGCAACCGCCCGCCCAGACCACCTACGTCTACGCCAACGATGGCAAGACGCTACTGACCACGTTCTACGAGGAACATCGCAAGTACACGCCGATCAGCGAGATGTCGGAGAACATCCAGCACGCCATCGTGGCGAGCGAGGACGCCCGCTTCTACGAGCACAACGGCGTGGACGTCAAAGGCATCGCCCGGGCGTTCGTGGCGAACCACAACTCGGGCCAGGTGACCCAGGGCGCGTCGACGCTGACCATGCAGTACGTCCGGGCGACCCTGCGCGACGGCGCGCAGACCCCGGCCGAGGTGCAGCAGGCGACCGAGCAGACCAGCGGCCGTAAGATCCGCGAGATCCGGCTGGCGATCGCGCTCGAGAAGAAGATGTCCAAGCAGGAGATCCTGGAGCGCTACCTGAACGTGGCCTACTTCGGGCACCGGGCGTACGGCGTCTTCGCGGCGTCGCAGATCTTCTTCTCGAAGACGCCGAAGACGCTGACCCCGACCGAGGCGGCGACGCTGGCCGGCCTGGTGCAGGCGCCCTCGCTCTACGATCCGGCGGCCTCCAACCAGCGGGCCGCGACCGAACGCCGCAACTACGTGCTGCAGCGGATGTCCGATCTCGGCTATCTGTCCGCGGACGAGGCGAAACAGGCGGCCAGTCAGCCGATCAAGCTGAAGATCACCAACCCGCCGAACGACTGCATCTCGATCGCGCCGAAGCTGAACAGCATGGGGTACTTCTGCGACTTCTTCAAGTCGTGGTGGATGTCGCAGCCGGCGTTCGGCAACAACCCGGCCGAACGCGAGGCCAAACTGCGTCGCGGCGGCTACCGCGTGGTGACCTCCATCGATCCCAAGGTGCAGGCGGCGGCACAGAAGAACGTGCTCGCCAACGTCAGCAAGAGCAACCCGTACGCCCACGGCGTCGTGCTCGTGCAACCGCGTACCGGCATGGTCAAGGCGATGGGCCTGAACCGCACGTACTCCTTGGACCAGAAGAACAACGGCACCAACACCGACTGGAACAAGGCGGGCAAGATCCCGGGCACCTACCCGAACACGGTGAACCCGCTCAACGGCGGCGGTTTCAACGGCGCGGGCTACCAGGCGGGTTCGACGTTCAAGATGTTCACCCTGCTGGCGGCGTTGCAGGCCGGCTTCAAGATGAACCAGTCGTACTACTCACCGCAGCGCCTGGTCTCGAAGTACTGGGCGGGCTGGGGCGAACGCGGCTCGTGCGCGGGCGGCCGGTGGTGCCCGACGAACGCCAGCGGCTCGATGACCGGTACGCAGAACATGTGGACCGGCTTCGGGAAGTCCGTGAACACGTACTTCGTGCAACTGGAGCAGGCAGTCGGCTCCGACGCGGTCGTACGCATGGCGGAAAGCCTCGGACTGTCCTGGCACAACGACATCGACGACATGATGGCGACCTACCCGCGGAGCAAGACGTGGGGCGCGTTCACCCTGGGCGTCGCCGACACCACGCCGCTGGAGATGGCCACGGCGTACGCCGCGGTCGCCGGGGACGGCCTCTATTGCGAGGCGCTTCCGGTGCAGTCGATCACCAACCCGGACGGGACAGCGACGACCTGGACCAACGAACAGGGCCAGACCGTCGAGGTCGCCGCACCGCGCTGCAAGCAGGTCGTACGCCCGGAGGTCGCCCACGCGGCCACCGACGCCGCCCGCTGCGTCACCGGATATGGGGCCTCGAAGGGCGGCTGCGGAAGCTGGAACACCACGGGCGGCAGCGTCTACAACATGATCGGCCGTCCGATCGCGGGCAAGACCGGTACCACCGACGACACCCGCGCGGCCTGGTTCGTGGGCTTCACGCCCGAGTACGCCGCGGCGAGCTTCATGGCCGACCCGGACAATCCGTTCCACGCCGTCGGCGACTGGAACTACAACATTCCACTTCAGGCGGTGGCCTGGACGCTGCGGGACGCGTTGAAGGGCCAGCCGATCCGGTACTTCACGCCGCCGCCGACATCGATCCTGGGCAAGGGGACGTACGTGGCCGCGCCACAGGACTCCGCGCCCAAGAAGAAGAACCGCCGCCGCTAGGTTTTCGACGCCTTTGGGCACTGGATCAGGGTTCTGGGTCGAATCTTGCACAAAGATTCGACCCAGAACCCTGATCTGCTCGGGAAGCCTGACTTCTCGGTACGCCTTACTTGAGGTCGGCGGCGACGAGCGACCAGACCTCGAGGTCGACCCGGCCGCTGTGCACGAACCCGGCGTTGCGCATGAGGCCCTCGTAGGTGAAGCCGGCCTTCTCCGCCACCCGGCGGGAGGCCAGGTTGCCCGGGGCTACCCGCAGCTCGACCCGCTGGAAGCCGTGTTCGAGCAGGAGCGCCAGGCTGAGCGCGTCGACGGCCTCGGGGGCGAAGCCGAATCCGCGCATGTCGGAGGCGACGGCGTAGGAGACTTCGGTCACCCGGGACGCCCAGTCGGTGCGCTTGGTCCACAGCGAGCCGACCAGTGCGCCGTCTTCGCGCCGGACGATCCCGTAGTGATCGCCCGCACCGCTGTCACGGCGTTCGGTGGCCAACTCGGTACACCAGGCCCGCCCCTCGATCTGCCCGAACTCCTTCGGGAACGGCAGCCACCGCTGAACCAGCTTGTCGGCGAAGATCTCGCCGACCGGCTTGGCGTCGTCCGCCTCGAGGGGGCGTACGTCGAGCCGGGGGGTGGCTACCGTCAGGGTGGGGAAGCGCCGCACCGCAACTTCCGACATGCTGACTCCGATCGCTCGGCGAGCCCGGGTTGCCCAGGGCCAAAGGGCACCTTACCCAATGTTCTGTCGCGATGCCGCTCTTCGTGCTGGACGCCCGCTGACAAGATGCTCCCAATCGGTGATCGCCCGCACATGGGTACGCTCACCTGGTGCGTACTGTGCTGACCGCCCGTTGGCTGGGGCTCTTCGTCGTGGCGTTGGCCCTGGCCGCGATCATGGTGTTCCTCGGCCGTTGGCAGCTCGACCGCTATGAGCTGCGGTCGGCGGTGAACGATCGCATCGCCGCGGGTGAATCCGGCGAGCCGGTCCCGGCGACCTCGATCCTGCCGCGTCCCGAAGGCGGCGCCGGCACCGTCGGCGCGCGTACGCCGGACGACGTCACCTGGCGCCGAGTGTCCGTGACGGGCGTCTACGACAGCTCCCGTGAGCTGCTGGTACGCAACCGCACCGGGCAGGGTCAGGCCGGGTTCGAGGTGGTCACGCCGCTCGTCCAGGCGGACGGGACGGCCGTGCTGATCGACCGTGGCTGGATTCCGGCCAACCCCAAGGGCCCGACCCTCGCGCCGGACATCCCCGCCGCGCCCACCGGCACCGTCACGGTGGTCGGCCGGGTGCATCCCTCCGAGAGTGGCGGGACCGACACGGTCACGGTGGACGGCAAGACGGAGATCCGCCGGATCGCCACCGGGCCGATCGCGCGCTACCTCAACCAGTACGCCGTCTACGACGCGTACGTGCTGGCGATTGACGGCACGCCCGGCGTGACGGCCGCCCCGGTCGGGGTGCCGACACAGAACGCCTGGCAGAACGCGGCGTACGTGGTGCAGTGGTGGCTGTTCGCCGGGCTGACCCTCGTCGGCTTCGTCTACCTGCTGCGCAAGGAGATCAGCCAGCCGGCGTCCGGGCCGAGCGATCGGGTGGCGGGCTCCCCGGAGGCTGCACCCGTCCCCTAACCTGGTGGCCATGACCGTCTCGGAGCCGGATCCCACCCCGGTCGACCCCTTCATGACGACGCACGCCATGCCTCCAGCGCTTCCGGCGGAACCCGCGTATCCGGCGTATCCACCTGCGGAGCCGGCGTATCACTACGCCGAGCCGGTGTCTCCGGTCGCTCCGCCGCCGATGGAAGCCGCGCCGCCGGCTGTCCCAGCGCCGCCGCTGCCGATCGTGGCCCGGGTCGGCGAGATCTCGGTCAGCTCCACGACGATCTACACGCCGACGGGCGAGATGCCGCTCCGCGGTTCGCAGTGGGTCGTGACCGACCAGTGGCAGGCGCACTCGAAGATCCCGGTCTGGGCCATCGTGCTGTGCATCCTGACGTTCTTCTGCATCCCGATCTTCAACTTCCTGTTCCTGCTGGCCAAGGAGACCTACTACACCGGCATGGTGGTGGTCAGCGTGACGAGCGCGGGGCGGCACTACGTGGCCCGCATCCCCGTGAACAGCCAGGTGCAGGTCGCCAACCTGCAGAGCCAGGTGAACTACATCCGGTCCCTGGCGGCACTCTGAGCGAGTGCGGGCGGGCCCGAAGGCCCGCCCGCGTGGCTCCAGCTCAGTAGCTCACAGCGCGGCGACGTTGCGCAGCAGCAGCGCCTCGGCCAGGCAGACCTTGGCGAACTCGCCCAGGTGGAGGCTCTCGTTCGGGCCATGCGCCTTGGCGTACGGGTCCTCGACGCCGGTGACCAGCACGGACGCTCCCGGGAACGCCTCGGTGAAGGTGGCGATGAACGGGATCGAGCCGCCGACGCCGATGTCCACCGGCTCGGTGCCGTCCCAGGCCTCCCGGAACGCGGCGCGGGCGGCGTCGTAGGCCGGGCCCGTCGCGTCGATGACGATCGGGTCGCCGTCGTGCTCGAAGGTCACGTCGACGTGGGCGCCCCACGACACGTGCTTCTCCAGGTGCGCCTTCATGATCTCGTACGCCCGTTTGCGGTCGTCGCCCGGCGCGAGCCGAATGCTGATCTTGGCCTTGGCCGTCGGGACGATGGCGTTGGGCGCCTCGCCGGTCCGTGGCGCGTCGACACCGAGGATCGCGATGGACGGCTTGGTCCACAGCCGCTCGACGATGCGCCCCGTGCCGATGAACTCGACGCCGTCGAGCAGCCCGGTCTCCTCGCGGAACCGGTCCTCCGGGTAGTCCAGCGGCGCGGCGGCGGTCGAGACGAGTCCTTCGACGGCCACGTCACCGTTGTCGTCGTGGAGCGTGGTGAGCAGCCGCGACAGCGTCATCAGCGCGTCCGGCACGGCACCGCCGGCCATGCCGGAGTGCACGGCCTGCTTCAGCACCTTGACCTCGACGAACATGTTCACGATGCCGCGCAGCGAGGTGGTCAGCGCCGGGACGCCGATGTCCCAGTTGCCCGAGTCGGCGATCACGATGACGTCGCTGCGCAACGTCTCCTTGTACGCCTCCAGCAGCGCCGGCAGCGAGGCGGAGCCGAACTCCTCCTCACCCTCGACGAAGACGACGACGCCCACCGGCAGCCGGTCGTCGGCCGTGCCGGAGCCGAACGCCCGCAGCGCCGCGACGTGGGCCAGCACACCCGCCTTGTCGTCGGCGCAGCCGCGGCCATAGAGCCGCCCGTCCCGCTCCACCGGCTCGAACGGGTCGCTCTCCCAGAGCGACAGGTCGCCGACGGGCTGGACATCGTGGTGGGCGTAGAGCAGGACGGTCGGCGCGCCGGGCGGGGCCGGCTTGACGCCGATCACGGCCGGGTGCCCGTCGCCGATCCGGGCGATCTGGGTGTCCAGGCCGCAGCCGCGCAGCAGCTCCGCAACCGCCTCGGCGGAGCGCTCGAGCGGGGTGAAGTCGAATCCGTCGAAGGCGATGCCCGGGATGCGGGCCAGCCGCTCCAGGTCCGCGCGAACACCGGGGAGCTCGCGCTCCACCGCCGCGCGCAGCTCCTCGACGCTGAGGGTGGGTGTGGTCATGGCCTTGATCCTAACGACCCGTCAGATCGTGATCAGGACATCCACCAGGTCGGCCGTCCGGTCCGCGGCGAAGTGACCGGCCTCGCGCGCCTTCCACACGCGCAGGAACGGCATCGCCTCCGCCGGATCCCGGGCTCGCAATCGCTCCCAGGCCAAATCATCTGGTACGCCGAGGAAAACCGTCAGGTCGGCGAGCTGCCGCATGGCAGCGCGCCCGGTCGAGACGCCTTCGACGAGGACGACGTCGACCGGATGCACCACGGTGACCTCGTCGACGAAGCGTTCGTCGATCCAGTCGTACCGGTGATAGCGTCCGGCCTCACCCCGACCCAGCGGCCGGAGCACCTCCCGCTCCAGCCGTTCCCAGAAGGTGAACTGGTCGTCCCACCCGTCGAGCAGGTCGTCGGTATGCACGAGGTCGACCGAGGCGCCCCGTTCGAGCAGGGCGGTACCCAGTTCCCCGGCGAACGTCGTCTTGCCCGCGCCGCTCTGCCCGTCGATCGCGACGATCCTCGTCCGCCCCGAGCGGGGTTCCTTGGCCAGGATCTCGTCGGCGACCTCAGCGGCGGTACGCCGATCGAGGCGGCGTACGTCGCTCATGGGGTGGCTCCTGATGCCGCGCCGGGGGCAATGGCCGGAAGGCCGGCGGGCGGCCCCTGCTCGATCAACTGCCAGAGCGCGTCGGTGTCGAGATGCGCCTCGACCAGGTCGCCGAGACGGTCCACAGTGGCCTGCCGGACCGCGGCGAAGTCGGTGTCCGGGGCGGGTTCGAAGCCGTCCCGGCCGGCCAGCCCGGCCGCCAGCCGCAGGAAGCGCCGGCGGAACTCGTCCGACTCGAACGCGCCGTGCCAATGCGTACCGAAGACCGGCCCGTCGCTGACCCCGTCGTCGCCGACGAACGGCGAAAGCCGCCCCATCCGGCTGATCCGGCCGTGGTGGATCTCGTAGCCGCGTACCTCGGTGTCGAGCGCCGTCCCGACCGGCCGGCCCAGCACCTTGCGGGGAGCGAACTCCACGTCGACGTCGAGCAGCCCCAGCCCGGCGACCTCCCCCGCCCGGCTCTCGACGTCGTCGCGGATGGTCCGGGCGAGCATCTGGTAGCCGCCGCAGATGCCGAGCACCGGCCGCCCGGCCGCGGCGTGTGCCAGCACCGCGTCGGCCAGCCCGGTCTCGCGAAGCCAGGCGAGATCGGCGACCGTGGACTTCGAGCCTGGCAGCACGACGAGATCAGCCGCCGCGACCTCGGCCGGTTCGGCGGTGAACCGGACGGCGACGCCCGGCTCGACGGCCAGCGCCTCGGCGTCGGTGGCGTTGGAGACCCGGGGCAGCCGCACGACCGCCACCCGCAGCCACTGCTCCCCGCGCGGCGCGGCCGGACGCCCCAGCACCCGCCCGTACGCGAGCGAGTCTTCGGCGTCCAGCCACAGGTCCAGGTCGAACGGCAGGGTGCCGAGCACCGGCCGGCCGGTGAGCTGCTCCAGCGTGCGGAGCCCCGGTGCCAGCAGATCGAGTGAGCCCCGGAACTTGTTCACGATGAAACCCGAGAGCAGCGCCTGGTCGGCCGCGTCCAACAGGGCGAGGGTGCCGTAGAACGACGCGAAGACGCCGCCGCGATCGATGTCGCCGACGACCACGACCGGCAGCCCGGCTTGCCGGGCCAGACCCATGTTCACGAAATCCGCGTCCCGCAGGTTGATCTCGGCCGGGCTGCCCGCACCTTCGCAGACCACGACCTCGTACTCCGCTCGGAGTTCGGCCAGCGTGGCGAAGGCGGTCTCGGCCAGTCTCGGCTTGAGGGACCGGAAGTTCTCAGCGGTGATGTGATCGACCGCGTCCCCGAGCAGGACCACCTGACTGGACAGGTCGCTGCCCGGCTTCAGCAGGACCGGATTGAACCGGACATCGGGTTCGAGCCCGCACGCGGCGGCCTGCAACGCCTGCGCCCGGCCGATCTCGCCGCCCGTCCCGTCGGCCCGGATGGCGATCGCCGAGTTGTTCGACATGTTCTGCGCCTTGAACGGGGCGACCTTCACGCCACGCCGGGCCAGCCAGCGGCAGATCCCGGCGGTGACCACGCTCTTGCCCGCGTCCGACGTCGTGCCGGCGACGAGCAGTCCGTAGCTCATCGCGCCCGCCGCGCGAGGCGGGTCACGACCGCCACGCCGAGCGCGGCCAGCCCCACCACCCCGCTCAGCTTCGCCGCCCGTCGCGCGTCGGCCGCCGCGGGCTTGCCACCGTCGCCGAGCGAGGGGCGTACCTCGGTCCGTCCGAAGTAGACGTTCTCACCGCCGAGTGTCACGTCGAGGGCGCCCGCGAATGCCGCTTCGCACTGGCCGGAGTTCGGCGACGGGTGCTTCCCGCCGTCCCGCTGCCAGACCTCCCACGTACGCCGGGTTCCCCCGCCGACGACGGGCGCGGCGATCGAGGTCAGCAGGGCGGTCAAGCGGGACGGAATCAGGTTCGCGGCGTCGTCGAGTTTCGCGGCGGCGGTCCCGAAGTCGGCGTACCGCTGAGATTTGTGACCCACCATGGCATCGAGCGTGTTGACGGCGCGATAGCCGACGAGGCCGGGAAGACCCGCGACCGCACCCCACACGAGTGGGGCGACCACGGCGTCGGAGGTGTTCTCGGCTACCGACTCGACGGTGGCCCGCGCCAGGTCGCTCTCGTCCAACGCGGCCGGATCGCGACCGCACAGATGGGTGATGCGATCGCGCGAGGCTCCGAGGTCGCCGGCTTCGAGCGAGTCCGCCATCGCCGCCGCCTCCCGGCGCAGCGACCGCCCGCCGAGCACCGCCCAGGTGGTCGCCGTGACGAGAGCGAACCGAGCCAGCGGCCGCTTCCGGGTCATCCGGTTCGCCACGATCGCCGCCACCACCGGTACGCCCACCGCCGCCGCCGTGAAGATCGCCCCGTCGGCGCGGCTGGGCGCGTAGAGCAGGCGCTCCAGGGTCCCGGCGGCCTTGCCGTACCCGGCCACTGGATGGAACCGGCGTGGATCGCCCACCAGAGCGTCCAACGCGTATCCGGCCGCCATCCCCGCGGCGTCCACCTCGCGCACCCGAACCTCCTGACCATGGTTTGCCACTCGTGATCAGCCTAAAGCCGCCTCCAATACGCCCAGCGCCCAGTACGCCCAGCGCTGGTTCGTCCTGGGCACTCGGCGCTCAGTAACCCGGCGCGCTCAGTACCCCAGCGCTCAGTACCCCAGCGCTCAGTCCCCCAGCGCTCAGTACCCGGCCCTAAGTAACCCCCGGCGCCCAGCGCTCAGCCTCAGCGCTCAGCCTCAGCGCTCAGCGCTCAGCGCTCAGCGCGCCCGAGCGTCCTGATCGTGAACCACGGGGTCGGCCGCGGTGCCACGACGGTCCCCCGCCGCACCCAGTCGGAGAGCATGCCCATGGTCGTCTCCGGGGCCACCGCCGAAGCCAACGGCCGCTGCCGCCTATGCCACCAGCGCGTGGGCCGCAGCGTCAGGAAGACGAAGCCGGACGGGCGCCGCAGCGCCACCAGCACCGGTGGCGTCGTGGTGGTGATGAGCCGGGACAACGCCGCCTCCGCCGGCTCCTGGCTCACCGTGACGATCACGTCGCCGCCACGCCAGCCACCCTTCCGGAGGAACCGGCGGAAGTCCTCGTCGCCGAGTCGCCGGCCGAGTTCGAGTGCCGCGTCGCGGACGGATGCGGCGATCGCCGCCTCATGCCGGGTCACCCTTCCACCTCCTCACATCGAGCTGCCACAAGCGGTTAGGCCCTACCGACGGCACGAGCCCTCGGTCGCCTCCCACGTGCGGTTGGCCTGCTGGCACGAGCCCTCGGCCGCTTCCGACGTGCGGTTGGCCGCCGGCACGGGCCCTCGGCCGCTTCGGTGTGCGGTTCGGCCTACGGGCGGCGCGTGCCCCTCAACCGCGCCGCCCGTAGGTGCGGGCCGGCTTCGACGAACCGTGTCTGGACTGCGCTCCGCCAAACGCAGCGATCCGTCGAAGCCGGCCCGGTCCCGTTCGTCGCGTCGGGGAGCCGCGCCGAACGGGGGCTCGGTCAGACGGCGGCCAGCGCCGAGCGACGGTCCGCGACGTCGCCGTCGGCCTCGTCATGGTCGGCGTCGTGGTCGGCGTCGTGATCGGCGTCGTCATCGTCGTCGGCGTCGTCTCCGTCCGCCGTGGTGGCAGGCGTGCCGAAGTCGGCGATGTCGAATGCCGGCACGGGATCGTCGTAGCCGAACCCGTACGGGCCGAAGCCGGGTTCGTCCACGGCGTTGAGCGGATCGTCGGCGGACAGGCCGACGGGCTGTTCCGGGGCGGGTTCGGTCGGCTCGCCGCCGAGGCGGACGGGCTCGGTCGGATCGGGCTCGATCTCGCTGGCGGAGACCGGCTTGTTCCGCGCGAACCGGGCTCGGCCGCGGGCGAGATTGTGGCCGACGGCCAGCGCCTCCATCTCGTAGAGGGTCCGCTTGGTGCCCTCGGTGTCCACCCAGTCCCGGGTGTAGATCTGGCCGTAGACGATGACGGGATCGCCGACCATGAGGCTGGACGCGACGCCGCTCGCCAGCTCGCGCCAGCAGGTGACCCGGACGCGCAGGCCGTTGCCGTCGACCCATTGACCGGTCGAGCGCTCCAGCCGCCGAGTGCCCGCCGCGACCTTGAAACTCGTCACCAACCGGCCCGAGTTCGAGGTACGCCGCCACTCCGGAGCGGTGAGCAGGTTTCCAACTACCGTGATATGCGTTTCGAACATGCTGAATATCGTGTGGCCTCGCCGAGCCGAATCGGCAAGTCACGATCATCAATATTGTGGACAGTGTTCGTGTGTGGATAACTCGCTAGGACCAACTCACGAGTAACTTGTAATCGTGGAGATTGACATCCTGGGTGCGCCGTACGAGCGGCACATCATCGACCTGCCGTCCGACGACGAGGGCCCGGTCGTCGCGACGCTGGTCCGGCGGCGGGCCGAGCAGCCCACCAAGCGCGCCGTCCTCTATCTGCACGGGTTCTGCGACTACTTCTTCCAGACCCACCTCGCCGACTTCTTCGCCGACCGGGGCTGGGACTTCTACGCCCTCGACCTGCGCAAGTACGGCCGTTCGCTGCTCGGCCACCAGACCCCCAACTTCGTCCGCAGCCTCACCGAGTACTTCCCGGAGATCGACGAGGCGATCCGGATCATCCGGGCCGAGGACGGTCACGACACGGTCCTGATCAACGGCCATTCCACCGGCGGCCTGATCGGCTCGCTGTGGGCGGACTCGCGCCGCAAGGCGAAGTACGTCGACGGCCTGTTCCTCAACAGCCCGTTCCTCGACTTCAACGCGCCGTGGCTGATCCGGCGTCCCCTCGCCCCCATCGTCTCCGGTCTGGCCTCGCTCGGGCACTACCGGAAAATCACCATGAACGTGTCGGGCACTTACGGCCGCAGCATCCACGCCGACCACAACGGCGAGTGGACCTATGACCTGGCCTGGAAGCCGGTCGAGAGCTTCCCCGTCCGCCTCGGCTGGCTGCGCGCGATCCGCGAAGGCCATCTACGCGTACGCCGTGGGCTGGCGGTCGACGTTCCGATCCTGGTGACGGCGTCCGACGCGTCGTTCAAGAAGCCCAGCTGGGACGAGGTCGCCCACGACATGGACGCGGTCCTCGACGTGGACCACATCGTCCGCTGGGCGCCCAACCTCGGCGACCAGGTGACGGTGGTCCGAATCCCCGGCGGCAAGCACGATCTCACCCTGTCCCGGCCGCCCGCACGCGAGCGACTGTTCACCGAGGTCGACAGTTGGCTGACGGCGAACCTCAATGCGGATGCGGCGGATAGTGCCGCCAAATCTCCCAACCGCGCCGCCACACCAGCAGATCCCGGCTGAGCAGCCCCCGGCTGCCCGCGAAGAACATCCGGTCGACCGCCCGGCGTACCTTCTCGACGCCGAGCGGCGACCCGGACCCGGTCACCATGACGACATCCCGCGCCGGTACGCCGATCACCAACTCGCCCGGCACCTGGGCCGCCATTCGCTCCCAGAACTCGTCGAGCAGCACGGCTGACGACTCCCACCCGCCGAATGACACCATCAACACCGGTGGCCGCCCGTCCACCTGAACCTCAGCCGTCCATTTGGTCAGCGATTCAAAGGCGTATCGGCGAAGATCGTGCGGATGCAGCCGGATCTGGCGCAGATCTCGCCACGTCACGAGCCCCTGATACGGCGGCCCTGAGGCATAGCCGACCGCGAGTCCGCCCAGGAACTCGTCGAGGACTATGTCCTCCTCGTCCTGGGGATCCAGCTCGTCGAGCGAGACCAGCACCGGCAGAAATGTGGTGCTCATCACGTCCACGAGCGTTAACCTACTCCCGCGTACGCACACCTCCAATAGGCCGTCCAGCGGGTGGGTTTCAACATCGCTTTAGGTACCCTGTGATCTGCACGCGCCCGTAGCTCAGCGGATAGAGCAGCTGCCTTCTAAGCAGTTGGCCGCAGGTTCGAATCCTGCCGGGCGCACCTATACGAATGCCCACGCCGGGAACTCCCACAGCCTTATCTACTGGAGAATGTTGACCGCCCGGGCGACTACCAGGCCGAGGATTGCCAGCGACGTGATCGCCTGCACCGTCATTGCGAGCTTGGCCCACAGCGCGAGCGGCATCACATCCGTGGGACTGAACGCGGTCGCGTTCGTGAACCCGAGATAGAGGTAGTCGAGGAATTTCGGCCGCCAGCCCGGCCCGGACACCTGGGAGTTCAGGTGCTGAGGAAAGGCCAGGTCCCGAAGCCGGGCGGGCGAGACCGCGCGAGCGGACGCGCCACCACCGTCGAGCACCCAGTACAGGAACGCGAACACGATCACGGTATAGATCCACACCCCGAAGCCCACGCCCAGCAGAACCCCGGGCGAGTTCGTCTCCGGGCCGCCGCTGATCAAATCGTCGATGAGGCGGAAGGTCACACCTGCCCCGTTGGCCACGAGTATGGTCGCGATCCCGATCGTCAGAATGCGCCCGAGGAGTGCGCGACGCCCGAACCGTACGTGGTCGACGATGACGTGCGCACCGGCAAGAGCCACGAGAATCGCCGGTACGATCCAATCCGGCCCGAGGCTGAATCGCGAGGGCAGGGCGAACTGCACGCCGATCGCCACGGCCAGCGTCAACATCATCGGCCACGGACTTTCCGGCCGCGCGTTCGACCACCACACCCGGATGCTGGTCTCGGCCGGCGAGCCGATTGGGCTCCCATCGGCCGGGTCGGTCCTTGCGACAAGATCGCGCGCGGCGTTCAGGGTGTCGGAGACCTGCTCCGGACGGCTTATCGCGGGCAGCCGTGCCTCGATCCACGCGCGTTCGTCATCGGTGTGCACGTCCGCCGGTACCGCTGCCGCGCGGGCCAACCTCTCGTATTGACGAGCCCACACGCCCGTGACTGGCTGGAGTAGCGGTAGCTCGACGGTCACCCACTCGCCGGTCGTATGAAGGCTGATCTCGGCGCGCGGATCGAGTGCGGCCATACCAAGATCCCCTCCGTGCACTTGGAACGCCGTCGACGACAAGAAGGCTATGGGCTGAGGTACTCGGGATTGTCCGCGAGGAAAGTGCCCAACGTGTCGTCGCGAGCGGCCTCGAACATCCGCATCGTCCCGGCCGACAACGCCTCTCCCCCGGCGGGGTCTTCGTTGAAGCTGCCGGCGTTGGTCTTCAGCGTGACGAGGTCCGCCGCGGCGAGCACCTTGAGGTTGAAGAGGAAGTCGGCCGGGTCGTAGCCGCCGGTGTCGAGCTTGAGCGAGGCGCCCGCCGCCTTGAGCAGCTCGGCGAGTTTGGCCGGGTTGGTGAGCACGCCGGCGCTGGTCGCCTTGGCTCCCATGGCCTTGATGAGTTCGCGTTGGTGCTTCTGGCGGTCGTAGTCGCCGTTCGGCAGGCCGTAGCGCTGCCGGGAGTAGTCCAGCGCCTCCCAGGCCGCCATGGTCCGGCAGCCCTTCTTGTGGATCCAGCTGTTCGGGAGTTGTTCCTGCCCGTCGTAGCTGTAGTAGACCGGTTTGCCGTTCTGCTCGATGTAGTGGCTCGACCAGGTGTCGTGCTCGACGCACAGGTAGACGCCGCCGAGTGCGGCGATGACGTTCTTGAAGCCGTTGAAGTCGATGACGGCGAGGCCGTTGAAGCTGATCCCGGTCAGCTGTTCCACGGTCTGTTTCATCAGCCCGGCTCCACCCGGCCAGCCTTGGCCTTGCTGGGATCCGAAGAAGTACGCGGCGTTGATCTTGTCGCGGCCGCCGGCGTACCCCGAGTTGGCCCAGGCAGGTATGTCCACTTTGGTGTCTCGCGGGATCGACATCAGGTACGCCTCGTCGTGGGAGGCGGACACGTGCAGCAGCATGATCGTGTCGGCGCGGGACGTGTTCTCCGCCCAGCCTTCCCGAGTGTCCAGGCCCAGCAACAGGAGGTTGATCGCCCCCGACATCGGCCGGCCGTTGGCCCCACCATGCCCGTCGACGTCGGCGACCTCGATGGAGCTGGTGAGGTCGTTCAGGAAGGACTTGGCCGCCACTATGCCGCCGAACCCCGCGAGGGCCAGCAGAACACCGAGGACGGCGACGATTCTCGCGCCTAGCGGGCTGCGCACCTTACGAGCGGCCACGTCCTCACGATAGGCCCATTGAGCTGGTCACGCACACGGTGTGGCGTTGATTGCGCAGCTCAACGGCTGTTGGCTGCCGCGGGCCTGGAAGCCGGCGACGATCTGCGTACCGGCGGCGAGGGTGCGGTTCCAGCTCTTCGGGGAGAGGGTGACCGTACGCCCGTTCTGCCGGTAGTCGGCTTCCCAGGCGGTCGAGACGTTCACGCCGTCGGGCATCGTGAGCACGATGGTCCAGTCCGCCGTCGCCCGGATCGCGGTGATCACGATCTCCGCGGAGTATCCACCCGACCAGCTCTCCTTCACCCCGTACCGGGCGGCGACGCCGGCCGTGTCCGATTCGGCGGACGGGGACGCCGACCGCGAGCGCGACGGCGTACGCAGCGCCGAAGGCGATAGGGAGACCATCGGGAAGGACAGCGAATAGGAGGAGGGCGACGGCGACGCCGGCGGAGTGCCGCCCGCGACGGCGTCGGGGTCGGGCGACAGGGGCGCGACCACCGCCAGTACGCCGAACCCGGCGGCCAGGCCTACGATCACGGCGATCACGGTGTTGCGCAGCCAACCGGGCTGCCGCGGCGTCCACCAGCGAACCGGACCCGGGACATTCACGGAAGGAACTATATGCGGAAGGTCCGCCGATAGGCACTCGGTGCGACGCCGATGGTCGCGTGCAGCCGCTGCCGGAGGGAGACCGCGGTGCCGAAGCCGGCCTGCCGGGCGACCGCGTCGATCGGCAGATCGGTCGTCTCCAAGAGCTTGCGCGCGTGCTCGACCCGTTGGCGGGCAAGCCATTCGGCCGGGCTGACCCCGGTCTCCTCCCGGAATCGGCGGGTGAACGTGCGTACGCTCATCTTCGCGTGGCGGGCCAGCGTCCGCAGGTCCAGCGGCTCGTGCAGGCTCGCCATCGCCCACGCCCGCGTGGTCGCGGTGCTCGTGTCGGTCGGCGACGGCACCGGCCGCTCGATGAACTGCGACTGGCCGCCGTCGCGCCACGGCGGGACCACACAGCGCCGGGCGGTGCGGTTGGCGACGTCGCTGCCGAAGTCCTGGCGTACCGCGTGCAGGCAGAGGTCGATGCCCGCGCCCACGCCCGCCGAGGTCAGGATGTCGCCGTCGTCGACGAACAGCACGTCCGGGCGCAGCGCGACGCTCGGGAACAACTCGCGGAACGTGTCCGCCCAGAACCAGTGGGTGGTCGCCGGGCGGCCGTCCAGCAGACCGGCGGCGGCCAGCACGAACGCTCCGGTGCAGATCGACATCAGGCGCGCTCCCGGGCGACGTGCGGCGAGCGCGGCGGTCACGGCCGCGTCGTTCACGCCCGCTGACAACGCTGCGGTTCCGTGCACCCCCGCCACCACCAAGGTGTCGGCCGTCGGGATCACTTCCGGCCCGTGGTCGGGGACGATCGCGAAGCCTAATTCGGTACGCACAGCGCCGCCGTCGGGCGTACACACCGTGACCTGGTAGAGCCGGTTTCCAGCGGAGTCCCGGGCGGCCAGGAAGATCTGCGTCGCCGTGCCGAGGTCGAACGGGACGACCCCGTCGAGGGCCAGGATGACGACGTGATGCCGATCGGTCATGGCCTGATTCTTTCACACAGTGGCTCTCGGGCCACTCCTCTCGTGTCGGCGTACGCCGGATCATGGTCACGTGACGACTTCGACCCGCTTCCACCGCGCCTGGTCCGTGGCCGCGATCGCGTTCGTGGCGATCATCGGCGCGGCCGGCTTCCGCGCCACCCCCGGCGTGATGATCACTCCGTTGCAGGAGGAGTTCGGCTGGGGCCGGGGCTTGATCTCGGCCGCCGTCTCGGTGAACCTCCTGCTGTTCGGGCTCACGGCGCCGTTCGCGGCAGCCCTCATGGAGCGGTTCGGCATCCGGCGCGTCGTCTCGGTCGCCCTGGCCGTTGTCAGCCTCGGCAGCGGACTGACCGTGTTCATGACCGCCAGCTGGCAGCTCGTCCTCTGCTGGGGCGTGCTGGTCGGGGTCGGCACCGGCTCGATGGCGCTGGCCTTCGTCGCGACGATCACCGGCCGCTGGTTCGTCAAGCATCGCGGCATCGTGACCGGGGTGCTCACCGCCGCCGGGGCGACCGGCCAGCTGATCTTCCTGCCGCTGCTGGCGAACCTCACGGCGACGCACGGTTGGCGGACCGCCGCGCTGACCGTCGCCGGGACCGCGCTCGCCGTCGTGCCGCTCGTGGTCTGGCTGCTGCGCGACCACCCGGCCGACGTCGGCACCACGGCGTACGGGGCCGATCCGGCGGAGCCGGTCGCCGCTCCCGCGAAGACGGCGAACGCCGCCGCCCGCGCGCTCGGCAGTCTGCGTACGGCAGGCAAGTCGGGCGCGTTCTGGGCGCTCGTGGTGGGCTTCGCCATCTGCGGTGCGAGCACCAACGGCCTCATCGGTACGCATTTCATCCCGGCGGCGCACGACCACGGGATGCCTGAGACGACCGCCGCCGGGCTGCTGGCCCTGATCGGGATCTTCGACATCGCCGGGACCGTCGCCTCTGGCTGGCTCACCGACCGGGTGGATCCCCGACTGCTGCTGGCGGCGTACTACGCGTTGCGCGGCTTCTCGTTGCTGCTGCTGTCGCACCTGCTGGACGCGCAGGCGCATCCGCCGATGCTGTTCTTCATCGTGTTCTACGGCCTCGACTGGGTGGCCACGGTCCCGCCGACGATCGCGTTGTGCCGTACGCACTTCGGCGCGGACGGCCCGATCGTCTTCGGCTGGGTCTTCGCCTCGCATCAGATTGGCGCCGCTGTCGCGGCGACCGGTGCCGGCGTGGTGCGGGACGCACTGGGTTCCTATTCGCTGGCCTGGTACGCCGCCGGTGCCCTGTGCTTCATCGCGGCGGCGGTCTCGGCCCGCATCGGCGTACGCCGTCTCGCCCCGGCGCCCGTCTGACGCCTACTGGTACTTCGAGGAGGCATGCTCCTGGGCGATGCGCCGCAGCGCGACCAGGATCGCCTCGCCCAGGACCGTGCCGGTGATCACCGCTTCGACGGTGCCGGCGCGGTCCGGGCGTTGCATCACGACGCCTACCTCCGCCTCGGCGAGCTGTTCCGCGGACTCGGCGTACCTGTCGAGGAGGGTGAGCAGGTCGTCCTGGCCCAGCGCGCGGATGGCGTGCACGGCGTCGGCGACCTGATCCACCTCCGGCCGATCGGGATAGACGTGCCAGCCGCGGCGGCGGATCAGATCGAGCACCTCGGCTCGGGCCTGCTCCCATTCCGGGGCGGAGCGGTCCGCCCGGGTCGGTCGGGTGAGCAGATAGTGGGCCGTGCCGCGGACTTCGTGGCCGAACTGGCGTGGGTCGTCGACCGAGCGCAGCACCTCTTTCACCGCCGTGATGCCGAGCCCGCCGACGTCGATCAGCGCCCGGATCAGCCGCAGGCGGCGCAGGTGCTCCGGCCCGTAGTCGGCCTGATTGCGCCCGGTCGGCGTACCCGCCGGAAGCAGTCCCTCACGGAGGTAGTACTTGATCGTGGGCAGCGGTACGCCACTGCGCTCCACCAGTTCGCCGACCTTCACCTGTTCCGCCTTGACTCCGCGACCGAGCTAATGGATAGTGAGGATATCCGCTATCCGAAAGGACGTCTCCATCATGGCACACGTGTTTCCGGGCCGCATGACCGCGGACATCCAGGGAGACTTCGTGGTCTTCCTCATCGGCATGCGGTTCAACAAGCCGTGGAAGATCCACAAGTGGTGGCACGCGTTCACGGCCATGCCTCGCATGCTGCGGGAACTGGCCAAGGACCCCGACGCCGGTCTGCTCGGCTACCTGCAGACCATCGGCCCGCGCGGCCCGGTGCTCATCCAGTACTGGCGGTCGGTGGAACAACTGGAGCGGTTCGCCCGCGACCCGCGATACGCCCACCGCCCAGCCTGGAAGAAGTACAACCGGCTCGTCGGCGGCAGCGGCGACGTCGGCGTCTGGCACGAGACCTACCAGGTCCAGAACCAGCGATTCGAGAGCGTGTACGCGAACATGCCCCGGTTCGGCCTCGCCAAGGCTCGCGAGGCCGAACACCTTCCGGTGGTCCGTCGCGGCAACACCGCGGCCGAGCGGCGCGGCGCGACGGCCCCGGAGGATCTGCCCGTCTCCTACTGAGCCCGGCGAGCGGCCTTCCGGCGGGCCAGCGTGATGCCGAGCGCGAGCGCGACGACGGCCAGCACCGCCAGCAGGATCCAGGCGCCGGCGCCCATCGGGGCCGAGGCCGGCGCCGCTGCCGTCGTCGCCGTGGCAGTCGCTGCGTCCTGCGTACCAGTCGATGGTGAGGCCGGGTCCGACGGCGAGGGCGAGACCAGCGCAGCCTCGGTGGGCGTCGCACCGGGAGCCGCAGCCGCGAGCTTCAGCATGGGCGCCGGGTGCTCGGGGTTGGGGTCGCTCGCGGTGGGAATCTCGATCCAGCGGTCGACATTTCCGTTGCTGTAGGTGACGAGAGTCTTGAAGGCCACGCTCTTGGCGTTGGGGAGCTGCTTGACCTTGATCTTGTACGCGGCGTCGGTCTTGACCTTCAGCGCGGTCCCGGCGACCGTGTAGCCGTCGGCGGTGGGGGTGAACTTCCAGCCGGCCGGGGCGGAGACGAGGCTGACGTCGGCGGGGGCGATGCCCTGCGGGAGCACGACGCGAACCGACGAGATCCCGGCGGAGCCGCTCTCGGCCTCGGCCGAGAAGCTGATCATCGCGTCGGTCGCGAGCGCCTGCGCGGGCTTGGCGCTGACCTCGACGTGCGCGAACGCCTGACCGGCGAGCGCGAGCGCGCCCAGCGCGACACCGGCGGCGACCGCCGCGAGCCTGCGTGTGAACACCTGATTCCCCCTCGTTGACAAGCCGTGCCGACCCTGACGTCCGGCTGACCATGACAGTGGGCTGACCCTGACGTTGGTATGTCGGCGGCTCGGCAAGATTAGTTCCCGGGTTCTCCGATCACACCGTGACCAGGCTCCAGAGCGTGATGGACACCTCACGGGCGGACGGCCGGTGGGACGGGTTCTTGTCCATGCAGGCCCGGACCAGATCGGTGATCCCGCCCGGCAGGCCGGGCACGGCGAGCACCGGCGCGGGCGCCAACGCCTTCGGCCGTACGCCCCGGCGCGGCCGCCCGATGCTGCGAGTCTGATACGGCGAACTCCCGGTGAGCATGCGATAGACCAGTACGCCCAGCGAGTAGACGTCCTCAGCCCGGCTGAGCCCGTCCTCGGTCGCCTCGGCGAGCCCGTAGTCGATGATCTTCACACCGACCGGGGTCAGCATGACGTTGTCCGGGTTGAGGTCGCGATGCGTGACACCGCGCCGATGGGCGACCGCCAGCACGTCGGCGACACTTCCGCCGATCCGGGCCACCTCCGGCCACGGCAGCAGCGTCCGGCGGTCCATCCGGGTGGACAGCGACTCGCCCTGGAGCAGCTCCAGGACCATGAAGCCGATCGTCGACCCGTCCGCGAGCGCGGCGTCGCCATAGTCGTAGAGGCGCGGGACGTTCGGATGACGCAGCCGCGTAGTGATCATGGCCTCGTTCCGGAGCAGCTCACTCGTCACGGAGTATGCCCGGCCCCGTCCGGACAGACACTTCACCGCCCGGGCTTTGCCTTCGAAGCTGTCGACGGCCCGGTAGACGTGCGAGACGCCACCCATCGCGAGGCGGCCGGTGAGGACATATCGTCCACCGAGCGCGGTGCCAACGGGGAGCCACACGAGAGAGAAGTTTTCCTCACCGTGCGTACGCGGAACAACAGTCGGCGTGTTACGAGAAACGAAACTGGCACGCGAGCGACGCTGCGGGAGATCGCCGAGGCCGCGCAGGCGACCGCCGTCGGGCTCCCGCAGACCTGATCAGCCGTCGATCACTCGGCCCGGGCCGACCGCTCGTCGAAGTCGCCGGCCGCGACTCCGGCCCGGAAGACCCGCCACTCCTCGTCGGTCAACCGGACCATCTGGGCCGGAGCCAATGAACTGCGAATCAGGACGTCGTCGCCGTCCCGTCGAACCTCCGCACAGGACGTGGACTCACAGCCGGCCGCCCGACGCCACTGTTCCCGATCGGACATCGACACCCGCCTTTCGCCGTATCCGTCGATGCCTTGAGTGTGCCACGCGTACGCGAGCCGATTTCCGGTCTGACCTGAACCTGAATCGCGAATGAATTCAGTGGAATCGCTGGGCGCCTTCAGCAATGCGCCGATACGACTCCGCCGAGCTCAGCGACACCGATTCGAGCCACCGGTACGCCTTCCAGTAGGCGCTCGCGTCGGCGCTGTCCACGATGGTGGGGAGGGTGAGCGCGCTTTCGGCGTAGACGAGATCCGCGTCGGAGGACGAGGGGAACTCCATGATGATGAACGAGCTGGTGATGGCATGAACACCGGCCGAGAACGGCAGGACCCGGATCTGGATCTTGGCGTCGCCCTCGAACCCGGCGAGGTATTCCAGCTGTTCGCGCATCACCTCCGGCGAGCCGGCGACGCGGAGCAGCACGGCCTCGTCCAGCACGATGCTGATCTGCGGCCGGGCCTGGGCTTCGACGAGGTGTTGACGGCGCAACTGACGGACCGTGGCCCGGCGCTCCTGATCCTCGCCGGACAGACCCTCCAGAGTCGCGGTACGCAGGATCGCGCGGGCGTACTCGGGGGTCTGGAGCAACCCAGGCACGGCCAACGGCTGGAAGAACGAGAGGCTGGAAGCGTCAGACTCCAGTGCCACGTACTCGGCGTACCCGGCGGGCAGCTGGTCGCGGTACTCCGCCCACCACGAGCGCTGACGCGTGGCCCGCGCGAGATCCACGAACTCCGCGATCTCCGTAGCTTCGGTGACCCCGTAGAGCTGCAACAGTGCCTTGACGTCGGTGACCGTCGGCTTGGTCTTGCCGTTCTCGATCCGAATCATCTTCGAGATCGACCAGTCGAGTGCGTCGGCCGCCTGCTCCTGAGTCCGGCCGGTATCGTCGCGCGCCGCTCGAAGCGCTTGAGACAGCCTTCGGCGCGCGATGGTCGGGCCGTGCAGGCGGCTGGTCGCGGGCTCCATGCCCTCCTCCGTGCTCGTCCGCTCCCCCGGGCTGGCAATCCGTCAGCGAGCGCTCCGCCACCTGGCTTACCGCCCACCTGGCTGACTGCCAGTAAGGACAAAGGGTATATCGTCCCTTCCGTCATTGTCACTGCGTGGATCTCCATGATGGACGGCACACCCGCAGTGACCAGCCCTGGCAATCGGGAGTGTCAGATGGTGGAACTGCGCGCCGCAGTGTGGCGGCGTAGCACCAAGTGCGAGTCCGGAAGCTGCGTCGAGGTCGCCGACCTGGACGAGAACGTCGGCCTGCGCAACTCGACTCGTCCGGAGATCGCGATCGCCTTCTCCGTCGAGACCTGGCGCGACTTCATCGCGGGAGTACGCGCTGGGGAGTTCGATCAGCCGTCCGCATGAGCAGACGGCACCCGGGCTGTCTCCCGAGTGCCGTAAGACCGACCGAGCCCGCACAGGCACCGCCCGAGTCCACAGTGAACATACCGGCGTCTCCCGCGCCGCCCGCATCAGGGCCACCAGCCGTCACCCGTTAGCGTGACAGCCGGTCGTGCCTCTTGACATGAGCCGAGTGGCCAGATCCGGGCACCGCTCAAGATCATTCAGGTTAGCCGTCTCGGCGTCCGGGTACTTCTTTCGCGCCACACCATGATCAAACGACAACCGATCATGCCCCTGAAGCGTCTCTATATCGCAAGGAGGGGGCGAAAGATGAGCGTCGGTGACCGGGATCGCAGCGTCATAGTGACCTGGATCGCTGCTCACCGGCGGTGGATCCGGTGGAATGAATAGGGCAAACGCGGCGTTGAGCTGAAGCGCGACGAGGGGGTCGCCGAAAACCGCAGCTTATCGCGCTGATCAGCGAAGTCGCATGTGCCTTTCAGGGGTTTCACAGTTAGCTGTGACACTTTCAGACCGGCGAGAAGGAATCAGCTCCGTTGGTCATCTGTTAAGCAGATGTCAGCACCGCACACCGTAGCGGTAATTACGGGGGAGGGACCCGAACGTGGAGAACATGACGATCCTGCGCACCGACCAGGTGGCCGAGGAGCGTGACCTCGTCGGCGTCTACCTGCACGAGATCTCCCGCACGCCGCTGCTCGACGCGGCCCAGGAGGTCGAACTCTCCAAGGCTATCGAAGCCGGCCTGCTCTCCGAGCACTGGCTGGACGAAGACCAGATCCCCGAGGGGGTCAGCCGGGAAGAGCTCGAGCTACTGATCTCGGAGGGCAATCGCGCCAAAGACCTGTTCATCCGGGCCAACCTGCGGCTGGTCGTGTCGATCGCCCGCCGGTACGTCCGGTCCGGCATGCCGATGCTCGACCTGATCCAGGAGGGCAACACCGGCCTGGTTCGGGCAGTCGAGAAGTTCGACTACGTCAAGGGCTACAAGTTCTCGACCTACGCCACCTGGTGGATCCGGCAGGCGATCAGCCGCGCGATCGCGCAGCAGGAGCGTACGGTCCGGCTTCCGGTGCACCTCGTCGAGGACGTCAACCGGATGCGGAACGTCGCCCGGCAGCTCACTCGCGAGCTGGGCTCCGAGCCCGAGCCGGAGCAGATCGCGGCCGCGCTCCAGGTGCCCGTCGAGCGGGTCAACGAGCTGATCCGCTGGTCGCAGGACACCGTGTCGCTCGACACCCCGGTCGGCGACGACGGCGACACCAACCTGGGTGACCTGGTGGCCGACTCCGACGCCCCGTCGCCGGAGGAGATCGTCCTCTCGGCCCTGGAGCGTCAGCGGATCGAGGGCCTGCTCAACCACCTCGACGACCGCTCGGCCGGCATCATGCGGGCGCGCTACGGCCTGGAAGACGGCCGCGAGCACTCGCTCACCGAGGTCGCGTCGCGCTTCTCGCTCTCCCGCGAGCGCATCCGGCAGCTGGAGATCCAGGCGCTGGGCCGGCTCCGCGAGCTGGCTCGGGCCGAGGGCCTGCAGACCGCCTAAGCCCCAGTTGTACGCAGAAAGCCCCGCCCGACATCGGGCGGGGCTTTCTGCTGTTACTGACTAGGACTTGACTCGGCCGTAGCCGTACGGCGTCATCATGTCGATGCTGGCGAGTTTGACCGATTCGCCGAAGGTCGGGGCGTGGATGACCTTGCCGCTGCCGACGTAGATCGCCACGTGCCCGAGATCGGAGTAGAAGACCAGATCCCCTGGTGCCAGCTGGGACCGGCTGATCCGGGCGGTCTCGTCGTACTGGGTGGCGGCGTGGTGATAGAGGCTCACCCCGGCCGCCTTCCAGGCCGCCATGGTCAGGCCGGAGCAGTCGTAGCTGCTCGGTCCGTCGGCGCCCCAGGCGTACGGCTTGCCGATCGCGTTGTACGCGTACGTCACGGCGACTCCGGCCTTTCCGGAGACCGCCGGGATCTTCCCGGTGTATCGCCCGGAGGTCTGACTGCTCGTGCCGTACAGCTGCTTCTTCTGGGCTTCCAGTTTCTTCAGATCACCCTCGATCTGCTTCTTCTGGGCGGCCAGCTTCGCCACGTCCTCCTGGGCCTTGGCCAGGGCCGTCTGCAGCGCCGACTTCTGCTCGTCGTACTTGTCCCCGGCGTCGCGGGCCGACTCGATCATCGTCGTCTGCGTGTCGGCGAGCTGCTGCAACGTGCCGAGGCGTTCGACCACGTCCGTCGGTGACGAGGTACCGAGCAAGGCGTTCCAGGTCGCCAGCTGACCGCTTCCGGCGTACGCCGACGCGGCCAGCTTCGCGACCCGCTGGCGAGCGTCGTCCCGCTGGTGCGCCAGCGGGCCGAGCGACGTCTCCAGTTGCTGGATCTGCGCCTGCACCGACTTGGCCTGCTCGGTGCTCTTGTTGAACTGCTCGACGAGCTTCTCCAGTTTGGTCGACGCCTCGGTGATCTGTTTGGAGAGCTCGGACTCGGAGGGAGCCGCGTGGGCTGCGCCGGGCGCCAGGAGCACCGCCAGCGCAGCCACGAGAGGCATGGCGAATCGCCAACCCCGTGGGAGTAGTCGCAAGGGGGTGTGAACCTTTCTTCCGCGGCCCGACCTTCTCCGCAGGTCAGGGCCGGCCGCCTACCGGGTTAGCTGCGACGTTTGGCGTCACGGGCTCGCGCTGGAAGATTCGCGCTACCACGACCGGGGGAACGGCCGCGGATTCGCCCCACTTACCTGGGTCCCCGGTTCACAATCAATCGCTGGTGACTCGACGGCACCGGCCAGGTGTCGGCCTTTTCTGGACGATCGGGGGCCTGACCAGCTCAGACACCGTAACCCGGGATTCGCGTCGTGCAAAGGGCAAGATGCACCCATCTGCCCATGATGGCCCCGGTTGGGCCGGGAAAGTTCATCAGCTCAGTCTGCGATCAGCTGGCATAAGAGGTGCCAAGGTGACAGGTGGCAGATTGAAGCACTTCCCAACGATGCCGGTCACTCCGACAATGAGCATACAAGCGTGTCACACGAGGAGGAGGCCATGCAGCCTACCCGGCGCGCACAGGAGCTGAGCCTGCCCGGCATCCGGGTCACCGACCGGTGGTTCGTGGTGGGTCAGCGCAAGTTCGACGTCACCGAACTGCAGAACCTGCGGACGGTGCGCGGATCGCATCACCCCCTGGCGGTCCGCGCCGGGATCTGCGCGCTGCTGGCCGTGGCCGGCATCGGCGTCTTCTTCGACCGGCTGGAGCCCGTCGGCTTCGTCGGCCTGACAGTCGCCGCCCTTCTGCTCGCCGCGACCGCGGTCGCCGTCGCCTGGCGCAATCCCCGTAGCTACGAGATGTGGGCCGAGTATCGCGGTCTCAGCGTTCAGCTCTACTACTGCGACAACGAACGCCGCTACAACGCCGTCTCCCGTGCGGTCATCCGCGCCCGCGAGCGCGCGTACCTGGCGGATTCTCCCGTCGCCGACCAGTATCCGGCAGCGGCCGCGCAGGCCGCATGGTTCACGCAAGCTGCCTGACTCGCACCAAGTGTGCGACATGCGACCCGGACATCTGCCGATAGTGGCAGGACAGTCATCCATCCGATGCTGTGCGGTCAAGGTCCGGGAGCACCCCCAATGCCGGAGATCCACCATTTCGCGTACGGCTGGTTCAACCCCGCGCTGGCGTACCTGCTGGCTTTCAGCGGTTGTCTGACCGGCCTGGTCTGCACCACTCGCGCCCGTGCCGCCGGCACGCCGGCCCGCCGAGCCCGCTGGCTCATCCTCGGTTCGGTCTCCATCGGCGGCGCAGGCATCTGGCTCATGCACTTCATGGCGATGATCGGCTTCGACATCCCCGCCAGCCCCATCCGCTACAACCTGACCGCGACCGTGGCCAGCCTGCTGTTCGCGGTCGTGACGGTCGGCCTGGGCCTGTTCTTCGTCGGCACCGGCCGGCGCGGGATGGGCAAGTTGCTCGTCGGCGGCGTCTTCACCGGCTCCGGCGTGGTCGCGATGCACTACACCGGCATGTACGCCATGCGCGTGTCCGGCCAGATCAGCTACGACGAGGGACTCGTCCTCGCCTCGGTGGTGATCGCGATCGTCGCGGCGACCGTCGCCCTGTGGTTCACCATCTCCGTCCAAGGTGGATGGAAATCGCTGCTGACCGCGGCCGCCGTCATGGCCTTCGCCGTCTGCGGCATGCACTACACCGCGATGGCGGCGTTGCGCGTACACCTGGAATCGACGGCGGCTCCAGCGACCGGGATCGCGCCGACGCTGCTCATCGTGCCCATCTTCGTCATCGCGGCGGCGACTCTGCTCGGCGCGTTCGTGAGCGCGTTGCAGGCCATGACGCAGGAGGAATTCGGCAGCGGGCCGATCACCCCGCCGTCCCAGGCCATCGTCCGCGTACCCCGGCCGCGCACCACCTCCGGAGTCCACAGTGCACCCGGCCGGGATTGACGGAATCTGCTAGAAACGGCGCATGCTCCGAGACTTCCGGCCGACGTTGGCGATGATGCCCCTGCACGCGATCACCGAGGTCTACGGGGAGGAGGGGCTGCGAGAGCGGTTCCTCCACGAGATCTCCCGCTTCGGCGAGGCCGACCGCGTACGCCTGGAGCAGGCCCTCGATCTGGCCGCGGACCTGCACGGCGGGCAACGTCGCGTACGCGAGCCGTATCTGAATCACCTGTTGCGCGTGACGATCCGGATCCTCCACTACTACCGGGTCGACGACGTGGACGTCCTCGTCGCCGCTCTGCTGCACGACGCGGCCGAGGATCAGGCGGACAAGCTGGTGGGAAGCGCGGACACGACGGCCGCGCTGGACCGCTTGGGTGAGTTGTTCGGGCCCCGGGTCCGCCGGCTGATCGCGGCCGTGACCAACCCGGAGTACACCCCGGACCGGCACGAACACGAGCAGTACCGCGAGCATCTCGCCGAGTCGCTGGACGCGGAGCCGTGGGCGCGGGTGATCAAGATCTCCGACTTCACCGACAACGGCGTGGGCGTCATCCACACCACCGGGCCGAAGGTCAGCAGTTCGGCGCGCAAGTACCGGCCCCTCGTGCCGCTGTTCCGGGAGTTGATCCCCCGGGCCGACACGCCGCTGAGCGACGCCGCCAAAGCGCACATCCTGGACCAGCTCGATCTCGCTGAAGAGCGTTTCGCGGCGATTCTCGACGGCAGAGTTTGACGGCCGTCAGCGCGACACGCCCGACATATGTTGGGGTTCTTTCTCGCGGCCACCACAACATGTAGGGTGATTTCACCGGCTCGCCGCTAACGGCGGGCACGGGTCCGTCCACCGCGCCCACGCGCTGCCACTGGCTTCGCGTGCGCTGCGCTGTGCCCGCGAACCGTGCCGCGCGGGCGCCCGGCCGGCTGTGGAGGCTTGCGTTCTGGAGGGGGAACTGCCCATGTCTACCGCGACATTGGGGATCGCACCGCACGAACTCGGTGAGACCCGGCACGCGCTGTTCGGCGAGGTCGAGGCGGCTGCGGCCGGGCTCGCCGAGGTGGAGCCGAATCGGGTGGCCGAGCCGGTGGTGGCCGGGGTGTGGCCCGGCGCTACCCAGGCTGACCTGCGACTTCGTGCGATCGAGACGGCGGCCGCGCTCGTCGCGCAGGAGCCGGCGTACTCGCGGCTCGCGGCGCGCCTGCTCGCCCGGCACATCCGCGAGGAGGTCGCCGGCCAGGGCGTACACCGATTCAGCGAATCGGTCGAGACGGGGCACCGCCTGGGGCTGATCGCCGACGACGTGGCCGAGTTCGTCGCGGCGCACGCCGGTGAGCTCGACGCCCTGGTCGATGACGGCGCCGACGACCGCTTCGAGTACTTCGGCCTGCGGACGGTCTACGACCGGTACGTCTACCGGCACCCGACCAACCGGCAGGTCATCGAGACCGCCCAGCACTTCCTGCTCCGGGTCGCCTGTGGACTCATGGGGCCGGTCGGGGCGGCGGGCACCATCGGCCGGGCGGTGGCCGGCGGCGTGACGGGGGTCGCCGAGTTGTACCGGCTCATGAGCCGGCTGGCGTACCTGCCCAGCTCGCCGACCCTGTTCAACGCCGGAGCGCGGCGTCCCCAGCTGTCCAGCTGCTTCCTCCTCGACTCCCCCAAGGACGAGCTGGACTCGATCTACGAGCGCTACACGCAGGCCGCCCGCCTCTCCAAGTACGCCGGCGGCATCGGCATCTCGTGGAGCCGCATCCGCTCCCGGGGTTCGCTGATCCGGGGCACGAACGGGCTGTCCAACGGCATCGTGCCGTGGCTGCGTACCTTCGACTCCAGTGTGGCCGCGGTGAACCAGGGCGGCCGCCGCAAGGGCGCCGCCTGCGTCTACCTGGAGCCGTGGCACGCCGACGTCGAGGACTTCCTCCAGCTGCGTGACTCGACCGGCGACGAGAACCGGCGTACGCACAACCTCCACCTCGCCAACTGGATCCCGGACGAGTTCATGCGCCGGGTCGAGGCCGACCAGCCGTGGTCGCTGTTCGACCCGAAGGTGGTGCCGCACCTGGTCGACCTGTGGGGCGGGGACTTCGACGTCGCGTACCGGAAGGCGGAGGCCGAGGGGCTGGCGACCAAGCAGGTCAGCGCCCGCGAGTTGTACGGCCGCATGATGCGTACCCTCGCCCAGACCGGCAACGGCTGGATGACCTTCAAGGACCAGGCCAACCGGACCAGCAACCAGACGGCCGTCCCGGAGAACGTCGTCCACCTGTCGAACCTGTGCACCGAGATCCTCGAGGTGACCTCGGACGGCGAGACGGCGGTGTGCAACCTCGGCTCGCTCAACCTGGCGGCGCACGTGCGGTTCGACGAAGCCGGCGGGGAGTTCGACTTCGCCGCCCTCAGCGAGTCGGTACGGATCGCGGTGACCGTGCTCGACCGCACGATCGACCTCTCCTACTACCCGACCGCCGAGGCGGCCAAGGCGAACCTGCGCTGGCGGCCCACCGGCCTCGGGGTGATGGGGCTCGCCGACGTCTTCTTCCAGCTGCGGCTGGACTTCGACGCGCCGGAGGCGCTCGCGCTGTCCACCCGGATCGCGGAGGAGATCGCGCTGTCGGCGTACGAGACGAGCGCGGAACTGGCCGCGACGCTCGGCCGGCACGAGACCTACGACCAGACACGGGCGGCGCAGGGCGTACTGCACGTCGACCACTTCCCCGACGCCGCGATCACCCAGGCCGCCCGGTGGGCCGCGCTGCGTACGCGGGTGGCCGAGGTCGGGCTGCGCAACTCGCTGCTGATCGCGATCGCGCCGACCGCCACGATCGCCTCGATCGCGGGCGCGGCCGAGTGCATCGAGCCGGTCGTCTCCAACCTCTTCAAGCGCGAGACGCTCTCCGGCGAGTTCCTCCAGGTCAATCGGCACCTGATCCAGGAACTCAAGGAGCACGGGCTGTGGACGGACACGCTCCGCGAGAAGATCGTCGCGACCGAGGGCTCGATCGCCGGGATCGACGAGATCCCGGCCGAGATCCGGTCCCGCTTCCGCACGGCGTGGGAGCTGCCGCAGCGGGCGCTGATCGACCTGGCCGCCGCGCGTACGCCGTTCATCGACCAGTCGCAGTCGCTGAACCTGTTCATGGCCGCGCCCAACATCGGCAAGCTCTCCTCGATGTACGCGTACGCCTGGCGCAAGGGTCTGAAGACCACCTATTACCTGCGCTCCCGGCCGGCGACCGCGATCGCCAAGACGACCCTGGCCGCCCAGCCCGGGTCGATCCGCCCGGTGTCGGCGCAGCCCGCACCGCAGCCGCGCGCGGCGATGTCCCTGATCAACCTGAACCTGGAGAACCCGGAAGTCTGCGAGGCCTGCCAGTGACGACCACCGCCCAGAAGATGCTGCTCGACCCGGGTCTCGACCTGACCCTGCGGCCGATGCGGTACCCGGACTTCTACGAGCGGTACCGGGCGGCCATCCGCAACACCTGGACGGTGGAGGAGGTCGACCTCGGCTCGGACCTGCCCGATCTGGAGACCTTCACGCCGGAGGAGCGGCACCTGATCAACCGCCTCGTGGCGTTCTTCGCCACCGGGGACACGATCGTGGCCAACAACCTGGTGCTCAACCTCTACCAGCACATCAACGCGCCGGAGGCCCGGCTCTACCTGTCCCGCCAGCTGTTCGAGGAGGCCGTGCACGTCCAGTTCTACCTGACGCTGCTCGACACGTACCTCCCGGACGAGGCCGAGCGGGCCAAGGCGTTCGCCGCGGTGGAGAACATCCCGTCGATCGCCCGCAAGGCCCAGTTCTGCTTCACCTGGATCGACTCGGTCTTCGACGTGCAGCGCCTGGAGACCGTCGAGGACCGGCGCAAGTTCCTGCTCAACCTGATCTGCTTCGCCGCCTGCATCGAGGGCCTGTTCTTCTACGGCGCCTTCGCGTACGTCTACTGGCTGCGGTCGCGCGGGTTGCTGGACGGGCTGGCCGCCGGGACGAACTGGGTGTTCCGCGACGAGTCCATGCACATGGACTTCGCGTTCGCCGTCGTCGACACGGTTCGCGCGGAGGAGCCCGGCCTCTTCGACGAGGAGCTGGGCAAGACGGTCACCCGGATGCTGGAGGACGCGGTCGACGCCGAGCTCCAGTTCGCCGACGACCTCTGCGGCGCCGGGCTGCCCGGCATGACCACCGCGGACATGCGCGAGTACCTCCAGTACGTCGCGGACCAGCGGCTGGCCCGGCTCGGCCTGCCGGCCCGGTTCGGCTCGCGCAACCCGTTCCCGTTCATGGCCCTGCAGGACGTCCAGGAACTCGCCAACTTCTTCGAGCGGCGGGTCACGGCGTACCAGGTCGCGGTGGAGGGGACCGTCTCGCTCGACGAGGACTTCTAGTCCTCGCAGACGAATGGGCGCGGGCCGGGGGTCCTCATCCCGGTCCGCGCCCTGTCTTCAGCAGCGTCAGTGGAACGCCGTCAGCCGCAGTGCTCGAAGCCGCTGGTGTAGCTCGAGCCGCCGGTGCTGCCGCCCCACTTCACGCATCCCGGGGCGGTCCGCTTCACCGGCCCGGCGTAGTAGCTGAAGTTGCCGGAGTCCGTGGTTCTCGTCGAACCCTGCGGCTCCAGGAAGGCGCTCGTCGCCGTGGCCGACCCGACGTTGGCGAACTTGAGCGTGACCACGCAGTTCTGCCCGGCCGAGCTGCTCCACAGCAGGTTGGTGGTGCCCGCGCTGCCGAGCTTCACCGAGTCGATGTTGTTGTAGCCCGCGCCGCAGACCTCGCGCGGGTCGTACGGGGTGGCGCAGTTGTTCGAGGTGACCGAGCCCCGGGTGTACGGGAAGGTCACGCCGTTGAACACGGACTTGATGATGTGCGACTGCGACCGGTCCGGGTACCGGACCTCGTAGTGCAGGTGCGGCGAGATGCCGTTGCCCGGCTTGGACGTGTTGCCGACGCCGCCGATGACCTGGCCGCGCAACACCGACTGTCCGATCACGACCGCCATCGTCGTCAGGTGGGCGTAGTACGAGTAGTAGCCGCCGCCGTGGTCGATGACGATCAGGTTGCCGTATCCGTTGATACTGCCCTGATTCGTCGCGACGTCGACGGTGCCGGCCGCCGAGGCGAGCACGGTGTCGTTCTCGTCCGCGTACGCGGTCGAGCCGCGGTTGAAGTCGATCTCCCAGGAGACGTGGGCGGAGCTGTCGTTCGAGTCGCCGGTCCAGGTCTGGCCGCAGGGGAACGGCAGCTGGAAGGACGGCGCGGCGGCGGCGGGCGACTGGATCGCCAGCACTCCGGCGGCCACGATCGCCAAGGCGACCGCGCCGCGCGCGAGCCTTGAGATTCTCACTGTGCTCAGCGTCCTTTCGGGGGTTGGGGGTAGTCCGGCCCTCCGGTTGCTGCGCGGGGGTGGCGTCAGCGTCACCCGAAGGGCTACAGGAGTTCTCCAGTTCGGCTACAGACATCACTGGAAGGTGGATCTATGTCGGCGTACAGTCAGCCGGGTCAGTTCGACGAACGGCGGTGGCCATGGGTCTCGAGTTCCGTCTTCTGGGCCCGTTCGAGGTGCGCGACGACGACCGGCCGGTGCCGATCAACGGCGTGAAACCCCGGCAGTTGCTGGCGAGCCTGCTCCTGCACCCCGACCGGCCGGTCTCGGTGGACCGCCTGATCGAGGTGCTCTGGCCGATCGACCCGCCGCGCTCGGCCGCGGCCAACATCCAGACCTACATCAGCGGGCTGCGGACCTGTCTCGGCGACGACCACGTCGTGCGCTACCCGCCCGGGTACGCCGTCGTCATCGGACCGGCCGACCTGGACGTGGCGAGCTTCCTCCGGGAGACCGATGAGGCGATCCGGTTGCGCCGCCTGGGTTATCTGGCCGACGCGCAGCGTACGCTCGAATCCGCGCTCGCCCGCTGGCGTGGTTCCCCGCTGGCCGACCTGCCGCCGAGTCCACTGTGGCAAGTCGAGCTGGACCAGCTGACCGAGCGCCGTCTCGCCGCTCTCTCCGAGCTGCTGGATCTGCGCATCCGCCTCGGCGACCCGGATCGGGCCGTCGCCGAGTTGCGGGGTCTGACCGCCGAACACCCGCTGCGGGAAGGTCTGTGGGCGCTACTCATCCGCGCGCTGGTCGCGGCCGGTCGGCGAGCCGACGCCCTCACCGTGTACGCCGAAGTCCGCCACACCCTCGCCGAGGAGCTGGGCGTCGGCCCGGGTCCGGAGTTGCAGCGCCTGCACAACGATCTGCTCGCCGCGGACGCCACTCCGATCGCGTCCCACCCGGTCGGCCAGCAGCTGCCCGCTGACGCCGCGATCGTGTTGCGCGGGCTGGCCGCGTTCGGCGACGCGACGGTTCCGGCCTGGTTCGCCGGGGCGCTGCTGGAGGACGGCGAGGAGCAGATGGACCGCCTCGTCTCTGCCCGGCTGGCGGTGGACGCCGGCGTCGACGCGCTCGGGCAACGGCGGTATCGCGTACCGGTGCTGGTCCGGATGCTCGCCGACGCCCAGTCCGGCGACTGGCCGCAGCCGGACGAGGCCGGGCTGGTCCGCGTCCTGGGCGGCCTGCTCAGCCTCGCCGAGGACGCCGGGCACGCGTTGCCGCACAGCCCGTTCGGTCCCGGCCAATCGGTCGCGCCCCGCTGGAAGCCGCCGATGACCGAAGTGGACGATCCGGTCGCGTGGTTCGTCACCGAGCAGGACATCCTGCTCACCGCCATCGAGGTCGCCGGTCGGCTCAACCGCCCGGACTTCGCCTGGGAACTGGCCCTGGCCACCGTCCCGTGGTGTGACCTGGCCGGGCATCCGGAGGTCTGGGAGACCGGGCACCAGACCGCGCTGGCCATCTGCCGTCGCCTCGACGATCAGCTCGGCGTCGCCGTCACCCTGCGCGGCCTCGGCCAGCTGCATCTCTACCGGGACGAGTACGCCCAGGCCGACGCCGCCTTCGGCCGGGCGAGACTGCTGTTCGCCCAGCTCGGGCAGCCCGCCGGGGTGGCCGCCGCGCTCTCCGGGCTCGGCGCGGTGCATCGCGTACGCGGGGAGCTGGATCTCGCGGTGGATTACTACAGCCGTGCGCTGGAGGCGTTCGTGGAATGCGCCGAACCCTCCGGCGAGGCGTACGCCCGCGGCGCGATCGGGCAGGTGTGGCTCGCCCGGGGCAACCTCGACCGGGCGCAGGAATGGCTGGAGAGCGCGCTGAACCTCGCCGAGGTGATCGGCGACCGGCATCGCACCGCGCATCTTCGCCAGGCGCTCGGTTCGGTGGCCCGCCGGGAGGGCCGCGAACAGGATGCCCGGGGACTGCTCGACCAGGCCCTCGCCGGGTTCACGACGATCGGCGACATCCACGGCGAGGCGTACGCCCTGGTGGAACTGGGCCGATTGGAGCAGACTCCGGCCGAGGCGGCCGACCGGCTGACCCGGGCGCTGCACATCTACCAGCGGCTCGGCGATCGGCGGGCGGAGGCGGACACGGCCGAACGGCTCGGTCAGCTGCACGGCGCCGCCGGTCAGCGGGAGCTGGCCGCCGCGTACCTCGACGAGGCGCGGCGGCTCCGCGCCCAGCTCTGACCCCGCTGATCTCTGCGGATCACGGTTACGCAGGGCTAAAACCGCCTCGGAAAGCATGCGTAACCGTGATCCGCCGGGAAGACGCGGCGGAAGAATCAGACTTGGGTGATGCGGATGGCGTCGGCGATCACGTAGCCCGTGCCCGAGGTCCACCGGCTCACCGCGACGACGTCCTGTGCTCCCGCCGCGAAGGCGAAGGTGCCCACGGTGTTCCACTTGCCGCCGTTGGCCTGCTGGTTCACGGTGACCGTCTGGTTGCCCGACGAGCTGAAGACGACGTACGGCGTGGTGGCGTTGTAGCCCGTGTTCGCCGGGTAGTAGGTCTCGATCTTGTAGTTGCCCGCGCTCGGCAGGGTGGCGCTGTAGTACGCCGCGTCGCTGGCCGCCACCGGGTCGGCGTACCGATAGTCGGTGCCGTACCGCTGGGTCGAGTAGGTGGAGGTGCCCCAGTTCGCCGAGGCCCGGAACGAGCTGGAGGTGTTGTCGACGGTCACGGTGAACGCCGGGGTGCTGCCGAGCGCGGCCGCGACGTCGGTCCGCAGCTGCGGGAGCATCGCGTAGAAGGCGTCACCCGGGCATTCGGTCGCGTAGTAGTCGCGGTGACCGTAGATCTTCGTCGGCGCGATGCCGTACTTGCTGCAGATGTACGCGCACAGCTGCACCAGGTTGGAGTAGAGCGCGGTGGTCGGCGTGACGCTGGTGTAGGTGCCCTCGTTCTCGATGCCGATCGCCTTGTCGTTCTGCCCCGGGCAGTGCGCGCCGACGACCATGCCGCTGCCGGAGGTCAGGTGGGACAGGCTGTAGTGCCGGCCCTCCATGATGTAGCCACCCCGGGAGACGGTGAAGTGCTGCCCGGTGTCGGACCAGCCGTTGCTGTCCATGTGGTAGTTCTGGATCGTCTTCGCCAGCGAGTACGCGTGCGCCTGCGTGTAGTCGGTCGAGTTCGCCGTCGCCGTGTGGTGGATCAGGATCTTGTCCGGGTTGGTGCTGATCTGGGTCAGCGTCGACGAGGCGGCACGGGCGCCCCAGGTGGCGCAGCTGGCGATGGTGGGCGTGGTGACGGCCAACGCCGGGGTGGCGGAGAGCAGCTCGACTCCGCCGAGAGCCGCACCGGCTCCGAGCAGGACCGCGCCGCGCATCATCGCGCGCCGGGAGACGGCCGAATCGAAGGGATTCGGTGAGGTGGGGACCGACATCGTGTTCCTCCGGGGAGGGAGATGGGATGAGGGGTCCCGCGCAGCGATGATTACTAAACACCCGGCCGGCTAGATCGTCAATCCATCCATCCCGGCCGGACCAGTCCCGCCTCGTACGCCGTCACCACGAGCTGGGCGCGATCCCGGGCGCCGAGTTTCACCATCGCCCGGCTGACGTGCGTCTTCGCGGTCAACGGGCTCACCACCAGCCGGTTCGCTATCTCCTCGTTGGACATGCCCAGCCCGACGAGGGCGACGACCTCCTTCTCCCGCTCGGTGAGCTGGTCCAGCTGCCCGGTCGGCGGGGACGGCGCGCGGGAGCGGGTGGCGTACTCGGCGATGAGCCGGCGGGTGACGCCCGGCGACAGCAGGGCCTCACCCGCGGCGACCACTCGCACCGCGCGTACGAGGTCGGCCGGTTCGGTGTCTTTCACCAGGAATCCGGCCGCCCCGTCGCGCAACGCCGTGAAGACGTACTCGTCCAGCTCGAACGTCGTCAGGATGATGACCTTCACGTCGGCCAGCACCGGGTCGCCGGCGATCCGGCGCGTCGCCGCCAGGCCGTCCAGCTCCGGCATCCGGATGTCCATCAGGACCACGTCCGGCCGCAGCTCACGGACGACGCGTACGGCCTCGGCTCCGTCGTTGGCCTCCCCCACCACCTCGACGTCCGGCTGCACGTCGAGCAGGGCGCGGAAACCCGCGCGTACCAGGGCCTGGTCGTCGGCCAGCACCACGCGAATCACCGGGGAAACACCGCCATCACCTCGAAGCCGCCCTGCCCGTCCGGCCGTGCGGTCGCCACGCCGCCCACCGAGGCGGCTCGTTCCTGGATGCCGACCAGCCCGTGCCCGCCCTCATGCCCCGCGGGCTTCGGGCTCGCCGGTCCGGGATCGGCCACGCCCACCGTCACCGCGCGAGCCGCGTACTGGATGACCAGGGTCGCGGTCCGCGCGCTGCTGTGGCGCATCACGTTGGTCAGGGCCTCTTGAATGATGCGGTACGCCGAAAGCTCCACCGTCGCGGGCAGGTCGGGCCGACGCCCGAGCGTCTCGGTCTCGACCTTCAAGCCGGCCGCTTCGGCCTGCCGAATCAGGTCGTCCACTCGCGACAGATCCGGGGTGGGTGACCGCGGCGCCCCATCGGGATGAAGGCCGGCCAGCACCGACCGCACCTCGGCCAGTCCGTCCCGGCTCGCCTGCTTGATCGCTTGCAGCGCTGGGCGTATCTCCTGGGGCTGAACCTCCATGACCTCCAGCGCGACCGACGCGCGGACGTTGATGAGCGACAAGCTGTGGGCGAGCACGTCGTGGAGTTCGCGCGCGATGCGGACGCGTTCGTCCGCGGCCTCGCGCTTCTCCTCCTCGCTGCGGCGACGCTGCTCCTCGGCCTGATACCGCCGGTACGCCTCGCGCCGCGCCCGCGCGAACGGGCTGGCGATCGCCGTGAACGTGCTCGGGATGATCGCCGGGAACGGGAAGCCCAGCAACAGGTACGCGACGTTGATCAAGCCGGTGGCCGTGCTGGCCACGACGGCCCACCGGCGCAGCAGCAGGAGCGCCAACGGCCCGGCGACCAGCAGTCCGAGCTGGACGGTCGTCACCGGGACCTGCCGGACGCCGCTGACCGCGAGGGCGATGAAGGTCTGGAGCAGGGCGAGCCCGATCGGCCAGCCTCGTGGCCGCCCGCGCCACCGCTCCGGATGCTCCATCGCCCTCATCCTGCCACTGGTCACGAAGTACGCGGCGCGTCCAGGACGGACATGCGCTCCCGATACTCCTGCTCGTTGATCTCACCCCGGGCGTAGCGCTGGGCGAGGATGACGCGCGGGTCGCTGTCGCCGCCGTAGCGCCAGTGGCCCGGGTAGCCGTGACCGTTGCGCCAGTGCCGCCGCCAGAACAGACCGCGGATGACGAAGAAGAGCAGAATCCAGAACGGGATCCAGAGCCACGGCCCGAAGAACCACCAGCCGCCCCAGTAACCGGCGTGTGCGAGAACCATTTTTCCCTCCTCATCTCGTCCTTCGAGGGTGGTTCTTCCGCGCCGGGATTACGTCGTACGCGCAGCGACACTTGCGCCTACTCCCCCGGGAGTACGCACGGCACGGCGTCTCGCGCGAGCGGCTTAGGACGCGACGGTCTGGTCGGTGGAGCGGCGCGGGCGTGGGACGGCCTTCTTCCGGCCCACCGCGCGCGGCTGCTGCAACAGCGGGGCCAGCCCGGTGATCAGCATGTCGACGACCTCGCGGGCGTACGAGCCCTCCGGGTCGTGATCGGGATCGAAGACCGTCAGCTCCATGCCGAGGCACTCGGGCGTGCCGACCAGCCCGGCGATCAGCATCTCCAGCTCCGCGAAGGCGATGCCGCCCGGGTCGGGCGCGTCGACCGCCGGCATGACCGCCGGATCGAGCACGTCCACGTCGACGTGCAGCCAGAAGCCGGCGCAGTGGGTGAGCTGCTCACGGGCCCACTGTGCGCTGCGGGCGGCGCCCGCGGAGCGCAGCGCGGTCACCGGGCGGACCGAGAAGCCCCCGGCGGCCAGGTCGAGGCGGTACTCGTCGTGCTCCCGGATACCGAGGACGACCACGTCCGTGTCCCGCACGTAGGGGCGGCGCGCCTCGATCCCGGCCAGCTCGATCTGGCCCCGGCCGGTCACCAGGGCGAGATCCTCGCCGGCGGCCGCGCCGACGTACGGCGCGTTACCGGGGTGCCGGAAGTCGGAGTGCCCGTCGACGAAGACGAGCCCGACTCGGCCGTCCACTTCGTCGCCGAGCCGGTGCATGGCCACCATCGAGCCGAGCAGCACCGAGCAGTCTCCGCCGAGGACGAGCGGAAACTCCCCGGCGTCGACGATCCCGCCGATCCGGTCGGCCAGCCGCTGGGAGTACGCCGAGATCTGCGCCGCCTGGGCCACCCCGTCACCGGGACGCCAGTCGCCTGGGTCGTACCGCGGCGGCGTGATGCAGCCCGCGTCCCGGGCGCCGAGGCGGTCGACGAGCCCGTGGTCGCGCAGCGCGCCAGGCGCCTTTCCGCAGCCCGGGACCGAGGTGGCCGTGGGCGGGCGCAGGCCGAGATTGGTCGGTGCGTCCAGCACCGCGATCCGTCTCATCCTCGCCCTCCCCCCTCGCGTCCGGCGCGTGAACCCCCTGGTTATGCGACCGATGCCTGCAGGCCGAGGATAGCGATCTATGCCAACCTAATAAAGAGCGCTGGCCAGAGCCCGCCGAGCGGTGACAACAGCCGGATCGTCCGGTCCGGCGATGGTGAACAAAGAGACGAGGTGCTGACGTACCTTCTCCCGATCGTCGCCGAACACCCGTCGGACGAGTCCGATGAGCCGGGCGTACGCGTCCTCGGCCTGGCCGCTCAACGCCTCCAGGTCGGCCGCCAGCAGTTGGGCTTCGAGGTCGTCCGGGGCGGCCTGGGCGGCGGCCAGCACCGCCTGCGGGTCGTGGCCCTGAATGCGCTTGGCCGCGCCGACCTGGGCGAGCCCGGCCTCGGCGGCGGCGTCGCGGGGCGTCTCGGACAGGATCTTCTGGTACGCCCGCTCGGCCGCGTCGAGGTCGCCCATCATGAGCATCCCGTCGGCCTCTTCGAGCCGGGGGTCCTCCGGGATCTCGACCTCGGCCCCGCTTGCCCGGAGCACGGCGTCGAGCCACTGCCGCAGCTGCGCCTCGGGAAGCTGACCGGGCAGGCCGTCGATCGGCTGCCCGTCCACGAAGGCGAAGATCGTCGGCAGCGCCTGGATGCGCAGCGCCTGAGCGAGCTGCGGATCGGTACGCACGTCGTTCCGGGCCAGCACGAAGCTGCCGTCGGCGGCGAACTGCTCCAGCGCGGGGTCGCCGGCGTACTGTCCGCCGGCCACGAACTCCAGGATGACCGGGATCGTCCGGGACTTCTCCACGACGTCCCGCTGGAACGTCTGGACGGTCACGTCGATCGGCGCGTTCGCCCCGGCGAATCGCGGAACCCCGGTATCGCCGCCATCGGGTGCGGCTCCGGCGGGCGGCGCCGTGGCGTCGGGCTGCGGGGCGGTGGACCGCAGCGCGCTGAGGTCCACCGCACCCCGGGTGAAGATCGACTGCCCGCGGCTCGGGTCTCGGGGATCCGTCATGCCCTTAGTCTAGGCAGGCTCACGACGACCCGACGACGAGCGTCACGCTGCCGTCCTCCGCGTGGTCGATCGTGAACAGCGTGCCGGGCGGGAACTCCTCCAGTACCTCCGGCGGGAGCTGGACGGTGCCGTCCCCCGCCACCACGGCGAAGTCCTGACCGTTGCGGCCCTCGGCGCCCACTCGGCCGTCCCGGATGGTGACCACCCGGCCCAGCCGTGTGCCGACCTCGGCGTCGTGTGTGACGACCACCACGGTGGTCCCCCGCTCGGCGTTGATGGTCTCCAGGGCGGAGATCACCTCGTCGCGACCGGCCGTGTCCAGCTGGCTCGTCGGCTCGTCGACCAGCAGCAGGCCGGGGGACGCGGCGATGCCGACCGCGAGCGCCGCTCGCTGCCGGGCGCCGGGCGCCAGCTCGTGCAGCCGCGTCTTGCCCTGGCCGGGCAGCCCGACCAGGTCCAGCACGCGCTCGGGGTCCTCCAAGGCGATGCCGGACGTCGCGGCGGCGCGCCGTTGCGCCAGCCACACGTTGCGGTAGAGCGAGGCGTACGGCAGCAGGTTGCGGGCCGCCCCCTGCAGAACGATGCCGACACGCGTACCGCGCAACCGGGAGATCTCCCGGTCGGTCAGCCGTCCCATGTCGTAGGTCCCGACGGTGACCCGGCCGGCCGACGGCCGCAACAGTCCGCCGAGCAGCGCGATCAGGGTCGACTTGCCGGAGCCCGAGGGACCGACGAGGGCCACCATCTCACCCGGCGAGATGGTCAGGTCCACGCCGGAGAGAGCGACAACGTCACCGCCCTCGCCCCGGTAGATCTGCACGACTCGCCGGCAGGCGACGGCTAGACCAACGTGCTCACTCACTCCAGGCTCCTCCCTCTCTCCGATCTCCCACGAATATCAGGTGTGTCCCCGCGATCAGCAAGACCGCGATCCCCACCACGGCCGCGACCAACGGCACGGGGCCGGGCCACGACGGCGGCGGCAGCCAAGGATTGCCGTCCACGATGGGCAGCACCGTCCGGGCGGCGGCCCAGGCGACGGCGGCGGCCACGACGCCGATCAGCACACCCAGCACGCTGATCATGACGTACGTGGCCCGTTTCGCGCGGCGCAGCGTCGTCGCGCGTACGCCGGCCTGGCGCAACCCGGCCAGTTCGGTGGTCCGCCGATCGCCGGACGACACCACCAGCAGTACGCCGAGGAGCAGCAGCACCCCGGCGGCAGCCGCCCAGAGCTGCATCCGCAGGGTCAGGGCGGACGGTGTCCGGTCGGCCCGCTCGACGGCGTCGGCCCGGCTCTCCGAACCCACGATCGACAGGCCCGCGTCGGTCAGCTTCTGCTCGACGTCGGCGGGGGCGTCGGCCGTCAGCCAGACCTCGATGTCGCCCGGCGTACTGGAGCCGAGCGTCGCCCGGAGCAGGGCGGGCATGTCGACCAGCATCGCCTTGTGCCCGACGCGGGGCACGATGTCGGTCGCCACGGTCGCCGCGAGCGGTGCACGCTGGCTGCCGCGCAGGCTGAAGGCGGCCGCGGTCGGTCCGCCGTCGCCCAGATCCCGGGTGTACGCCATGGGCAGGCGCGGCGCGACGTCCGGCGGCAGGAGGTACGAGGGCTGCCCCATCGACATCGCCGGGTCGACCGACCACTGACCGGCGTCGGTGCCGGGCGTGTGCCAGCCGCTCCCGTCCGAGACGGGCTTGCCGTCGACGGCGATCTGCCGGATGGCGAGGTTGCCGCGTTCGGCCCCGAAGGTCACCAGGCTCAACCCGGCCATCCGGCAGCCCTCGGCGCACGACGGTGGCAGCGAGACGGCGTACACCTGCGCCCCGGCACGGACGCCCTTGTCGAGGTCCAGCTCCTGGAATTCGCCACCCGGCAGCTCGACGACGGCGAACAGCCGCGACGCCGGCACGTACGTCCCAGGTGGCAGCGGTCCGTTGTCCACCGGGGTCACGGCAGAGTCGACGGTGACCTCCAGCTTCCCTGCGCCGACCTCGATCGGGGCGGGTCCGCCGGGCCGAAGCGACGTCGCCAGCTCGGGCGCCTGCGACCAGCGCATCACCGAGGCCCGGCTCAGGTCGACGGCCAGCACGGAGGCTCCGGAGACGCTCAGCCGGCCGGCGACGGTCGCGAAGCGGCCGTCGGGGTCGACCTGGCGTACCGCCGTCAATGCCTGGGCCGGGCTGCTCTCGATCTGAAGCACCCGATCCGCGCCGACCGTCAGGTCGATCTGGGTGTGCCGGGCCGTGCTCGACACGTCCATCGCCCCCACGACCAGCGTGAAGAGGGCGGCGGCGGCCGAGGTGAGCGCGAGCAGGTGCCGGCCGCTGGGCCGCCGGGTCAGCAGGGCGAGGGCGACGCCTCGCGCGAGCCGGCCACGCTGGATCACCCGCCGGGCGGCCGGGCGCAACAGCGTGGGCAGCAGTCGCGCGGCGACGACGGCGACCGCCACGGCGAGCAGGCTCGCGGTGAAGATGCCGAGCCCGGTGCGGTCGCCCGACTGCATCTGCGCGAAGCTCGCCCCGGCCACGGTCAGCACCGCGATCTCGGTCAGCGGAACCTTGCCGCTGGTCGGCAGCACCCGCCGGAGCAGGTCCAGCGGCCGCAGCCGCAGTACGCCGAGCGCGGTCACCCCGATGACCAGCAGTTCCACCCCGAGCACCTGGAATCCGGCGGTCATCGAGGAGCCGTCCGCGCCGGGGGTCAGCAGAGTCACGAGCAGCGCGCCGAGCGGCGTCGCGACGATCGCCAGCAGTCCGGTCGCCCCCGAGGCCAGCAGCCACCGGTACGCCAACGGCAGCCCCCGCAGTCCTTGGATGCCGACCTCGGGCCGGTCCCGCTGGAGGCGGCCGGAGATCAGCAGGAACAGGCCCCAGCAGCCGAGGACCAGCACGGGCAACACGACGGCGGGCGTCATCGTCTCGACGAACTTCCGCTTGGCGGCGATCCGGTCCATCATCCGCTGCACGTCCGGGCTGCTCTTGATGATGTTGGGGTCCAGTTTGGACCGGAGGATGGCGCCGTAGTCGCCGCTCATCAACAGGCTCCGGTTCGGGATCGCCGTCACCGTGAGGACTTCGAGGTTGTGCGGCACCGAGTTCAGCGTCTCCGGCCGGGTGAGCACCACCGACACTCCGGCGGCGTCCTCGGCCGTCCGTACGCCCCAGTAGTCCTCGCCTGGGTCGATCTGCTGGTAGACGCCGACGACGTCGACGGGAGCCTTGCCCCGGTTGGACGCCTCCCACGGCTTCTTCGGATCCGGCTTGATCGCCTCGACCAGGAGCAGCCGGCTACCCACGTCGATCTTGCGGATCTGCTGCACCGGACCGGCGGGCACGATGACCTCGCCGGCCCCCAGCGGACACCGGCCGGACAGGAGGCGTACGTGGGCGCAGGCGTTCTCGCGGTAGACCAGCGCACTGCGCTCGGGGCCGAAGCCCATGACCGAGACGCTGGCGGCGTAGACCGCTGTGTAGTCGGGCAGCCGCCGGGTCGACTCGGTCACCGCCTGCACCGTCGACGCCGCGTCGTTCCCGCCGGCCAGCGAGAACAGCCGCTCACTCGCGGGCGCCGCCCGGATCTCGTCCTCGGCGATGCTGTCGGCCACCGACCGGGGGTACGCCGCCCCCAGCGCGGCGAGCACGCCGATCGCCAGACACAGCAGCGCTATCGCGGCGTACGCGCGGCGGCGTTCCCGCAGAGCCAGCATCAGCAGCGCGATCACCGGGCGCCTCCATCGATCAGGGCCTGGCGGGCCAGGCGGCGAGCCGCGTACACGAGGACGGCGGCCAGCAGGGCGGCGGCGGCCAACGCGGTGAGGGCGAACGGGATGGTGGACAAGCCGTCCGGCGGGGCGAGCACCTTCCACCCGTCGGAGAACACTTCCGGTTTCGGCACCGGCAGCCACGCCGTCGCGGCGGCGGCGGCCAGCCCGGCCAGGACGGCGACCGCGGTGGGGACCGCGTACCCGAGCAGGCTGATCCGCCGCACCAGCCGGGCGTTCAACCCCTGGCGGCGCAACGCGGCGAGCTCGGCCGACCGCGTACGCCGTTCGACACTGGCCAGCAGCAGCAAGGCGACGGCCGAGATCAGCACGCCGAGCCCGAAGACGCCGAGCTGGAAGCGGCGTACGCCGGCCGGCCCCTGCCGGTTCAGCGCGCCCCGTTCGGCGTCCACCGTCGAGCCGCTCTGGACGTTCACGCCGCGCTGCTTCAGCGCGGCGACGAAGGCGTCGTCCCCGGCGTCGGCCAGCCAGACCTCGAGCTGCTCGTTGGCGACGGACACCCCGACGACCCGGTCGAAGTCGGCCAGGTCGACGATCGCGCCGTCCTCCGGGAAGCGCGGCAGTTTCGCCGTCGAGCCGACGATGTCGACGTCCGCCGGATCGGTCCCGGACAGTTCCAGCTGGGCCCGGTTGTTGCGCCCGTTGCGGCCGACGAGTCCGGTGGTCAACGCGGCGAGCGTCGGCTGAGCCGGGTACGCCCGCATCTCGCAGGTGCCGCGGAGGTGGTTGGGGTCGTCGCAGCCGGGCGGCGCGGTCAGCGTCAGGCCCTCGGCCGACCCGTCCAGGATCGGGCCGAGCACGCGGGTGTTGGAGCTGCCCGTCCAGTGCTGCCGGTCGCCCAGCTTCGCCGCGTCCAGCAGCTCACGACCGTCCTGCCGGACCCCGTGGAGGCTGACTCGCGTACCCCAGAGGACGGCCGCCTGAGGGGAACCTTCCCGGGCAGCGGACAGGCCGAGCCACATCAGGCGGCAGCCACCGGCGCACTCACTGACGTCGACCCGATAGTCGTGCCGCCCCTCCTGCAACGGGCCGAACCGCGCGACGACCCGGCCGCCGGTGGCGGAGACCAGCGCCGCCTGGGCATAGACGTCCCCGGTGATCTCGGTCGGCGGCGGGACCGGCAGATCGGCCGGCGGGAAGTCCGGGTTCTCCGACTTCACCGACTGCGTCCGGTCGCCGAGGGCGTACACCTTGCGGTCGAAGGACGCGGTGAGCTGGAGGGCGCCGTCGGCGACCTGAACCGCATCGTCCACAGCGGACGGTGTACGCGGCAGCGCGCCGTACTCCGGCCGCCAGTCGGCGACCTCGGCCAGCCGGGCGGTGTCCACCGCCAGCAGTTGCGGCGAGAAGCCGACCGTGCCGGGGAAGTAGCTGACGGCCATCCCGCGGGTGCCGGCCGGATCGATCTCGCGTACGGCGTCGAGCAGGTTCTTCCGGCTGACCCCGTCGACGCGCAGCACCCGGTCCGCGCCGAGCTCCTGTTCGGCTCGGGCGGTGACGGCCTGCTCACCCCGGACCATGTCGCCCATCGCGGTGGTGAGCCCGGCGACCGCGACCACGAGCAGGGTGACCACCCAGCGCAGGGTCGGCCGCCGCCGCGCGGACAGCCCGGCGACCGCAACGGTCAGCCGACCCGAACGCATCGCGGCCGAACCGGCCCGGCCGGAAAGCCACAGGACGAACCGGGCGGCCACCAGACCGACCGCGATCGCCAGCAGCGCGGGGACCATGGTCGCGGTGACCGACCCGCTCCGCAGCGACTCGACCGTGGTGAGCTGCCAGACGCCGACCGCGAACAACGTGACGATGACGAGTTCGGCCGCGTCGACCGCCCGGCCGCGTACGCGCGGCGGCACGTTGCGCAGCAACTCGACGACCGGCGACCGCAGTGACCGGAGTTCGGAGAGCCAGGCCAACGCGAGAGCGGCCAGCAGCACCCCGCCGAACAGCTCGGCGCTCTGGGTGAGCGCCAGGTCGAGGTCGTCCGGCCAGACGACCGGCCCGATGACGGCCCGCACCCAGGCGTACCCGGCGGCCGCGCCCAGCACCGCCCCGCCGAGCATCACGCCGACGGTCTGCCCCATCGTCGCGGTCCACACCCGCCAGCGGCGTACGCCCCGGAGCTTCACCAAAGCGAGGTCGGTACGCCGGGCGGCGACTGTCTGGCGTACCACGACGAGCAGGGCGAACCAGGCCAGCAGCACGAATCGGCCGGTGGCGGCGACGATGCCCGCGCTCATCTCGTTCTGCACCGTGTTGATGACGGCCGGCACCTCACCGGCCGAGGAGATCCACGAAAGCGTCCAGCTCGACTCGCCGGCGTCCAGCGCGCCCAGGCGACCGCCCAGCCCCGGGGTGTACGCCCCCAGCCCCAGTTCGATGTCGACGGTGGTCGTCGGCCGGGCGGTCGGCAGGTGGTCGAAGGTCGCCGGCGCGACCAGGAACGGGTCGATGGTCCGGGAGTCGTGGTCCCAGACGCCGGACCAGTAGCGGTCGTCGGCGCGGACGGGCCGGTAGAGGCCGACGACGGTCAGCTCGGCGACCTCGCTGGAGTCGTCGATCTTCATGGCGAACTTGTCGCCGACGGCCAGGCCCAGCGAACGGGCGACGCCGTCGCTGATGAGGATCTGGCCCGCCTCGGTCGGGCAGGCGCCCTCGACGACGGCGTGCTCGCAGGCGCCCTGTCGCGTGACGAGCGCGCCCTTGGCTCCCGCGCCCGACCGCAGGATCGGCCCGGTCAGCCGCAGGCCGGTGATGGGCGCCGTGTGATCGGTGCCGGTCGCCTTCTCGACGACCTTCATCACCTTGTCCACCGGCACCCGCCCGTTCGGCAGGTCGGAGCTACGCGGGCTCCCGCTGAGGTGCACCATGCGCTGTTCGGTCGAGGCTCCCGCGACGATGCGCGCGGCGAGCTGCTCAGCGGAGGCGAAGACGTACCACGGCGCGGCCGCGGCTGTCCCCACGGCCAACGCGGTCAGGACGCCAACGGTGAGCGCCTGCGCGCGGCGGCCCCACACCGCGTCCCAGAGGAGTCGGATCACGCGGGAAGGACAGCCTTGCCGCGCCGATCCTTTGTCAGCGCGAGGTGATCGTTACCTTTTCGTGATCCACGTTGGGTGGCCCCGTTACCTGCGGATCATGGATACGCAGGTGAAACCGTCCCACGATCGCCGGCAGATCCATGATCCGCACCCTGAACAACACCGATCAAGGCGGGTTACCGGCCAGTTCGGGACGACTTAGCGATCGTTCAGGAATGTCGCATACCATCGGGCCATGGACGCAGACGAGATCCGGGCGGGCCGCGACCGCTGGCAGGCCCGGTACGACGCCGCCAAGACCCGGCACGCCGACTTCACGACCCTCTCGGGGACCGAGGTCGAGCCGGTCTACGGCCCGCCGGCGGGCGCCACCGTGCCCGGTTTCGAGCGCATCGGCTGGCCCGGCGAGTACCCGTTCACCCGCGGCCTCTACCCCACCGGGTACCGCGGGCGGACCTGGACCATCCGCCAGTTCGCCGGGTTCGGCAACGCGGCGCAGACCAACGCGCGCTACCACCAGATCCTCAACGCGGGCGGCGGCGGCCTCTCGGTCGCGTTCGACATGCCGACCCTGATGGGCCGCGACTCCGACGACTCCCGCTCGCTGGGCGAGGTCGGCCACTGCGGCGTCGCGATCGACTCGGTCGCCGACATGGAGGTGCTCTTCTCGGGCATCGACCTGGCGGCGGTCACCACCTCGATGACCATCAGCGGACCGGCTGTCCCGATCTTCTGCATGTACCTGGTCGCGGCCGAGCGGCAGGGCATCGCCGACACCTCGGTCCTCGACGGCACGCTGCAGACCGACATCTTCAAGGAGTACATCGCCCAGAAGGAGTGGCTGTTCGCCCCCGAACCGCACCTCCGGCTCATCGGCGATCTCATGGAGTACTGCGCGCAGCGCATCCCCCGCTACAAGCCGCTGTCGGTCTCGGGCTACCACATCCGCGAGGCCGGGGCCACGGCCGCGCAGGAGCTGGCGTACACCCTCGCCGACGGCTTCGGCTACGTCGAGCTGGGCTTGGACCGCGGCCTCGACGTCAACACGTTCGCGCCCGGCCTCAGCTTCTTCTTCGACGCCCACGTCGACTTCTTCGAGGAGATCGCCAAGTTCCGGGCCGCGCGCCGGATCTGGGCCCGCTACCTCCGCGACGTCTACGGCGCCACCAGCGAGAAAGCGCAATGGCTCCGCTTCCATACCCAGACCGCGGGCGTCTCGCTCGCCGCGCAACAGCCGGTCAACAATGTGGTACGCACAGCGCTGGAAGCGTTGTCCGCCGTCCTCGGTGGGACGAACTCCTTGCACACCAACGCCCTGGACGAGACCTTGGCGTTGCCGACCGACGAGTCCGCCGAGATCGCCCTGCGGACGCAGCAGGTGATCATGCACGAGACCGGCGTCGTGAACGTGGCCGACCCGCTCGGCGGTTCGTGGTACGTCGAGGCGTTGACCGACAAGATCGAGGCCGAGGCGGAGGAGATCTTCACCCGGATCAAGGCGCTCGGAACGGACGGCACGTTCACCGCAGGCATCCTGCGCGGCATCGAGAACGGCTGGTTCACCTCGGCCATCGCCGATTCGGCGTACGCCTATCAGCGCGCGCTGGAGGGCGACGTCAAGCACATCGTCGGCGTCACCCGGAACACCGACACCCTCGCCAAGCCGCTGGAGATCCTGCGGGTCTCCCACGAGGTGGAGACCGAGCAGGTCAAGCTGCTCCAGGAACGGCGGGCCGCACGGGACCAGGCCGCGGTCGACACCGCGCTCGCGGCCCTGTCCACTGCCGCCCAGAGCACCGACAACCTGGTTCCGGTGCTGCTGGACGCCTGCCGGGCCGAGGCGACGCTCGGCGAGATCTGCGACGCCCTCCGCGACGTCTGGGGGGTCTACCGGGAGCCGGCCCGCTTCTGACGGCTGTCGGCGAAAGGGGGCGGTCCGGTCGGACCGCCCCCTTTCGCAGCAGAATCAGGCGACGTAGTCGGCCGCGCGGGCTTCGTCGTTGCCCACCGGGCCGTCGTCGTCCACGTGCACGTCGTCGACGATGACGTCGACTCCGGTGACCTCCAGGCCGAGCAGGTTCTCCACCGAGTTGATGACCTTGACCCGGACGGTGTCGGTCACCGAGTGCACCACGTAGCCGAACTCGATGACGATCGTGACGTCGATCTGCGCGTTCCGGCCTTCCAGGGTCACCTTGACGCCCTGGTCGGCGTCGGCGTCGCCGAGACCGATCCGCTCCTTCACCGCGCTGAACATGCGCGCCACGTCGCCACCGAGGTCGTAGACCCCGGGCACCTCGCGGGCGGCGATACCGGCGATCTTCTCGACGACCTCGTGGCGGATGTGCGTCTTGCCGCGGTCGGCGGCCAGCTCGGCGTTGTTCCGGATCCGACGGGCGGCGTTGTCGAAGGCGTTGCGGGTGGCGTCGACGGCCCGGTCGGCGGCGTCGCTGACCGCGTCGGCAGCCACGGCGAACTTGGTCTCGGCCTGCTCGGCGAGGTCGCTCGCGCCGGCCCGAAAGTTATCCATAGTGGACGACGGCTGGACCGGCGCGGTGGCCACCACCGGCGCCGGCGCCTCGATATTCTCGCTCATGTCCTGGTGCTCCCCTGGTCACGTCCTGCTCAACGGTCAGACGCGGGCAGCATAACCTCAGCGAACCACCGTGGCCACGCCGTCGACCAGGTGCACTTCGGCATCACAAGCCGCCGCGGCCTGCGGGTCGTGGGTCGCGAAGACGACGGCCGCGCCCCGGCGGGCCTCGGCCTGCAACAGATCGAGCACCTTCTGCCGATTGGCCGCGTCGAGCTCGCTCGTCACCTCGTCGGCGAGCAGCACGGTCCCGCGCAACGCCAGGCCCCGCGCGATCGCCGTACGCTGCTGCTGGCCACCCGACAGCTCCTCGACCAACTGGTCGGCCTGACTGGTCAAGCCCACCTGGTCGAGCGCCTCCGCAGTCCGGCGGCGCGCCTCGGCCGGAGCCGTCCCGTTGGCGATCAACGCCACCTGCACGTTCTCGCTCGCGGTCAGGATCGCGGCTAGCCCGTTCTCCTGCGGCACCAGCACGACGCCCCCGGCGACGGCCTGATCCCGGTCGCCGACCTGGCGGCCGTCCACGGTCACCGCGCCGTGCTGCGGCCGCACCAGCCCCGCCATCGCCCAGAGCAACGTGGTCTTGCCGGCGCCGGACGGACCGGTCACCGCGAGCACCCGCCCTGGCACGGCCATCGCCGACACGTCGCGCAGCGCCGGACGATCCTTGCCGTACGCCACCGTGATCCGGTCGACCTGCACCGTCGAGCCCATCAGCGATCCTCTCCGTAATAGTCCCCGGGCCTACGACCGAGGTGCACCCCGTCTCCGACGATCGGAACCGACGAGCCCACCGACCGGGTCGCCCCGTTCCACTGCGATGGAACGCTCGAGACCGGCACAGTGGTTGCCCCGTTCGACGAGTTCGCCGGAGAGACCGCCGGCACCAGCAGCGCGCTGCCGTCCGGTTGCAGCTCAACCCGCAGGTACGTGCCCGGTGGCAGGGCCTCCAGCACGTCCGGCGGCAGATGCACCGAACCGTCGCGGCCGACCACCGCGAACTCCTCGCCGGAGTGGCCCTCGCCGCCGACCCGGCCGTCGCGGATCGTCACGGTACGCGCCATCCGCGAGCCGACGTCGGGATCGTGGGTGACCACCACGACGGTCGTGCCGAAGCGGCGTACGGCTTCGAGGGCGGCCAGCACCTCGTCCCGGGCGCCCGTGTCGAGCTGGCTCGTCGGCTCGTCGGCGAGGAGCAGTCCGGGCCGGTTCGCCAGGGCGACCGCCAACGCCAGCCGTTGCCGCTCGCCCGGCGTCAACGCGCCCGGCTTCAGCCGCATCCGGCCGCGTACGGCTAGGCCGACCAGCGACAGGATCTCGCGCGGGGCGGTCGGCTTGAGCCCGTCCGGGCTGCGCCCGGCGCGCTGGGCGAACCGCACGTTCTGCTCAGCCGACAAGTACGGCAACAGGTTGCGGCGTGCGCCTTGCAGCGCCACGCCGACATCGCTTGCCCGCATCCGGGCCAGGTCCGCCTCCGACGCCTTGGCCAGGTCGACGTCGCCCACATACGCCCGACCGGCGGCCGGGCGCATGAGCCCGGCGAGCACGGACAGCAAGGTGGACTTGCCCGAACCGGACGGGCCGAGCAGCGCCACCGACTCGCCCGGCGCGATGTCGAGGTCGACGCCGGCCAGGGCGACGACGTCGTAGCCCTCCAGCCGGTAGATGGAGACCAGTCCGCGGCAGGACACCCCGATCGCGGCCATCACACATCACCTCGCAGCAGCTCGGGAGCGGCCCGGCGGACCAGCCGCACCGCGACGAAGACGGCCAGCAGCAGGGACAGCAGCCCCGCCGCGGCCGCGAAGACCAACGCGCCCACCTGCGGAGTCCAGCTCACCGAGGTGGTCTGCCCGACCGTCACCAGGGGCATGCCCGGCAGCATCAGCCAGGCGCTGAGCAAACCGACGGCGAACCCGGTCACCACGGGCAGGCCCAGCAGGGCCAGATGCTCACGGCGTACGCCCCGGCGCAGGACACGGGCCGGGACGCCGGTGACCCGCAACGCCGCCAGCTCATGACGTCGGACCGTCGCGTTCAGCCGTGCCACCAGCAGCACCAGCCCGAGGGCGAGCGCGGCGGCGACGACGCCGGCGAGCAGGTAGAGCCGCCAGGCGAGCGCCGGTGCACGGCGGCCCAACTGGTCCACCGTCGCCTCGACGGTCCGCGTCTGCAACACCGTCACTCCAGCGGCGGCCAGCCGCTTCGGCAGGTCGGCGGGCGCGCTCGCGTTCGCCCAGATCTCAGCGCTGAACCGGCTCGCGTCGGGCATGCCGGTCGTCGCCTCCGCCCGGGAGACCGCGTAGTCCAGGTCCATCAGGAAACCGCGCTCACCCACGCTCGGCAGCGCGTCGGCGCGTTCGACCACCGTGAAGGGCTGCGGCTCCTCGGCGTACGCGAGGAAGCTGAACTGGTCGCCCGACCGGTTGTCGTCCGGCGTTTCTCCCGACAACGCCACCGGCAGCGCCGCCGGCGTGTCCACATAGGTCACCAGGAGGTCGGAGTTGCCTTCCGCCTGGACGTCCACCTTCAGCGTGTCCCCGGTCGTGACGGTTACCCCGGTGACACCGCCGCGCTGCGCCCCGCTCCAGGTCTTCTCGTCGGAGAACGAGACGACCGGCGAACCGCCCGCCTTGACGTCCAGGACTTCCAGCTTGGCGGTGATGGCGCTGCTGTCGGCGGCCGGGCGGATCAGGGCCAGCCCGACGAACCGCCCGGTTGGCACCGCCGCCGAGTAGGTGCGCAACCCGGACTTGAGCGTCCCCAGCGTCACGTACCTGGGTTCGGCGCCAGCCACGGCGACCATCGCGGCCAGCTTCACTCCGGCCTTGCCGAGCTGGGTGACGTTCACCCGGACGCTCAGCTCCCCGGTGACCGGAGCCTGTGGTGCGGCCTGCGGACGCAGCTCGCCGGCCAGCCTGGTCAGGTCGGCCGTCGAGTGGCCGGGCCAGCTCGCCACCTTCGCCAGCTGCGCCGCGGGCAGTGCCACGATGTCGAGCGGCTGGCCGGCGTACCGCTCGCCGTTGCGCCGCAACACCGGCATGGCCGACCCGTCCGGCGCCGCTGTGCGTACCGCTGAGATCAAAAGCTGAGGATCCACGGAGCCGACGGAGTAGACGCGGGCCGCGCCCAGTTCGAGCTCGGCCTGGGTTTGCCGGGCCTGAGCCGCGACGTCCCAGGCGGCGGCCGAGAAGCCGAGCAGCGCGAGGGCGACCGTGACCACCGCGACCACCCGGTGGCGGCCGGGCCGCCGGGCGAGCTGCGCCGCGGCGAACATGCTCGCCACGTTCCCGGTACGCCGCGCGAGCGCGAGTCGCGCACCGGCGCCCAGGCTCAGCAGCCGGGCGACGCCGATCCCGGCGACCAGCGCGAGCAGCGGCGCGGCCAGCAGCGCGAGCGACGATGTGCGGTCCTGCCAGGCAGCCACGACGGCGGCGGCAGCGAGCGCGACGATGACGCCTTCGCCCACGCCGGCTCGCCAACCGGTGCGGTGCGGCACCCGGCGGAGCAGGCTGAGCACGCCCGACCGCACGGTACGCCGAGAGCCGACCCACGCCGCCACGAACGCCACCACCAGCGCGGCGACGGCCGCGGCGAACGGTTCCCAGCGCACCTCGACGTGTACGCCCGCAGCCAGCACGGCCCGAGCGGCGAACTCGGCGACCGCCAGCCCACCCACGAGACCGACCGGGGTGGCCAGGACGATCAGGAAGAGCACCTCGCCGAGACCGAACCGCGCGGCCTTGCCCGCCGGGTAGCCGCGCAGCTTCGCCAGGGCGATCTCCGGGCCGCGCTCCTCGGTCAGCGACGCGACCAGCAGCATCAGTACGCCGACCACGAGCAGCAGCAATGGAACGGCGACGACCGGGATGGTCTGGGCGATCGCGGTGGCGTCGTCGTGGGCGTCGGTCAGCAGGCCCGGCAGCGCCGACGACAGCGTCAGCTCCTGTTGCAGCAGACCGAGGGAGGCGCCTTCGAGGTCCTTGGCGAGCGCGTCGGCGTCGTCGAGCTTGATGTCGTCGATCCGCACCGGGTAGACCAGTTCGAGGGCGACCTGCGCGGTCGCGACGTACTTGAGGTCCTCTTCGCTGCCCGCGAAGACCGCGTCGATCGGCGTCCGGCCCTGCTCGTCCGGCGAGGCGCCTTCCCGGAAGTAGCCGTGCGCTCCCCAGGCCGGGGCGTTGGCGTCACGGGGCGTGTAGACCCCGACGATCTCGCGCTGCTGGGTCTTGCCACCGATCGTCAGGGTGATCCGGTCACCGGCATCGAGCCCGTGCGCCTTGGCCGTCCGGTCGCTGACGATGACCTGGTCGTTGTCGGTCGGGCAGTCCCCGGTGACGCTGACGAGCTTGCACAGGTCGCTGCGGAAGACGTAGCGGGCCTTCAGCTCACCGGACGGGAGGATCGCCTCGGTCTCCACGGTGGTCACCGGGCGGCCGACCAGATCGTGCAGCAGCGGCCGCGCCTTGATCGCGGCGTCCGCCTTCTGGCTGGACTCCAGGGCCGGTTCGAACGCCGCGGTGTCGCCGGTGCCGTTCACCTTGACCGTCACCGAGCTGGCGTACGCCGGAGCCTCGCGCAAGGTGTCGGTGAGCACCGATTGCTGCGCCGCCCGCGCGTACGCCGGGGTCAGCACGGCGGCGGTCACGGCGACGGCGGCGAGCAACAGCACTACCAGGGATCGCCCGGTCCGGTGCCTCACGCCGCGCAGCAGCACGGTCCAACCCGTCACGGTCTCGTCCCCTCGGTAGTTCCGCGGCCGTTGTGACGACCGCGGAACACCTTAACCAGAGCGATCGACCGGGAGAAGCCCGGCGGATCAGCCGAGACCAGACAGCAACTCTTCGGCCGCGCGGTAAGGATCGACGACCCCCTCCGCCACCTTCGCGGCCAACTCCGCGAGGCTGTGGCCGCCGCGCAACGACCCGATCCGGGCCCGCATCCGGCCGAGGACCAGCGCCTCGATCTCGGCCGCCGCCCGCTCTTCCCGGCGCTTACGCAGCTCGCCGGACTTCTCGAGGTACTCCCGGTGCTCCTCGATGGCCTTGAGGACGTCCTCGATGCCCTCGCCCCGGGCGGCGACCGCCTTGACGACGCGCGGCCGCCACTGGCCCGGACCCCGCTCGCCGAGCGCGATCATGCCGTTGATGTCGCGTACGGTGGCGTCCGCGCCGTCCCGGTCGGCCTTGTTCACCACGAAGACGTCGGCGATCTCCAGGATGCCCGCCTTGACGGCCTGGATCGCGTCGCCCATCCCCGGTGCGAGCAGCACGAGCGTGGTGTCGGCCAGGCTCGCGATCTCGACCTCGGCCTGCCCCACGCCGACCGTCTCGACCAGGACGACGTCGCAGCCCACCCCGGCCAGTACGCGTACCGCCGCGGACGTCGCGGCCGACAGTCCGCCGAGGTGGCCCCGGCTGGACATCGACCTGATGTAGACGCCGGGATCGGTGGCGTGGTCCTGCATGCGTACGCGGTCGCCGAGGATCGCGCCGCCGGTGAACGGGCTGGACGGATCGACCGCCAGGACGCCGACGCGCTTGCCGTCCCGCCGGTACGCCGCCACGAGTTCGTTCGTGGTCGTGGACTTGCCGACGCCTGGCGACCCGGTCAAGCCGACGACATGCGCCCGCTGGGCGTCCGCGCCGAAGACCGCGGCGATCTCCGCCAGCTCGGCGGCGTTGCGTTCGACCATGCTGATCAGCCGGGCGACGCTGCGCGGATCTCCGTCTCGCGCGGCGTCGACCAGCTTTCCTACGTCCTGAGTCACTGCTGGGCTGGGACCGTCTGCGCTGGGACCGTCAGGATCAGGGCGTCGCCCTGGCCGCCGCCGCCGCACAGCGCGGCCGCTCCGGTCCCGCCGCCGCGCCGCTTCAGCTCCAGGGCCAGCGTCAGGGCGAGGCGAGCGCCGGACATGCCGATCGGGTGGCCCAAGGCGATGGCCCCGCCGTTGACGTTCACGATCGACGGGTCAGCGCCCAGCTCCCGGGTCGAGGCGATGCCGACCGCGGCGAACGCCTCGTTGATCTCGATCAGGTCCAGGTCGGCGACGGTCAGCCCGGCCTTACCCAGCGCGTGCTTGATGGCGTTCGACGGCTGCGCGTGCAGCGAGCTGTCCGGCCCGGCGACGTTGCCGTGCGCGCCGATCTCGGCGAGCCAGGTCAACCCCAGCTCCTCGGCCTTCTCCTTGCTCATCACGACGACAGCGGCCGCGCCGTCGGAGATCGGCGAGCTGGACCCGGCCGTGATCGAGCCGTCCTTGGTGAACGAGGGCTTGAGCTTGGCCAGCACCTCGACCGTCGTGTCGGGGCGTACGCCCTCGTCCTCGGCCAGCACGATCGGGTCGCCCTTGCGCTGCGGGATGGTCAACGGCGCGATCTCCTCGGCGAAGACGCCGTTCTTCTGCGCCGCCGCGGCCCGCTGGTGCGACGCGGCGGAGAAGGCGTCCTGCTCCTCGCGGGAGATGCCCCACTTCCGGCCGTCGTACTCGGTGGCCTCGCCCATCGGGATGCCCTGCCAGGCGTCGGTCAGCCCGTCGAGCGCCATGTGGTCCTTCACCACGACGTCGCCGTACTTGTACCCGGCCCGCTGGCCGAGCAGCAGGTGCGGCGCGTTGGTCATCGACTCCATCCCGCCGGCCACCACGATGTCCACCTCGCCGGCCCGGATGAGCTGGTCGGCCAGGGCGATGGCGTCCAGTCCGGACAGACACACCTTGTTGATGGTCAGGGCGGGGACGGTCATCGGCACGCCCGCCTCGACGGCCGCCTGCCGAGCCGGGATCTGGCCCGCGCCGGCCTGGAGGACCTGCCCCATGATCACGTACTGCACCTGGTCCGGGGCGACTCCGGCGCGCTCCAGCGCTGCCTTGATCGCCGCACCGCCCAGCTGGGTCGCCGAGAACGACTTGAGGTTGCCGAGCAACCGTCCCATAGGCGTACGCGCACCGGCGACGATCACCGAACTCTTCATTGAGAGGCCCTCCGACTCGGCTTAGCTATCGTTCAGTCAGACTAACCGTATGTCTGAGCATCCGGAGCAGTCGGGTTTGTCACACGGTATCGGCCTCCTGCGCATCGACCACGTTGGCGTGGCCGTTGCCGACCTGGACGAGGCGATCGACTTCTACACGCGGGTATTCGGCATGACGTGCGCGCACGTCGAGACGAACGAAGAGCAGGGCGTACGCGAGGCGATGATGTCCGTCGGCCCGACTCCCGCCGGCGGCTTCGTGCAGTTGTTGGCACCCCTGTCGCCGGGCTCGACAATCGGTAAGTTTTTGGCGAAAAACGGACCTGGCGTGCAACAGGTGGCGTATACGGTCGAATCGATCGACGACGCCTGCTCAGCCCTCCGCTCGCGCGGGGTGCGACTGCTCTACGACCAGCCTCGCCGGGGCACGTCGAACTCCCGGGTGAACTTCGTCCACCCCAAGGATGCCGGCGGCGTCCTGGTCGAACTGGTCGAACCCGCCGCCTGACCCCCTCCCGCAGTCGGGGGCGATCTCCGGAACGTCACGCACCTATCCCCTCCAAGATCAGGTGCGTACGCCTCCGGAGATCACGAGGATCGGCTCACCGAAGGCCGGCACGCCGAAGACGGCTCGCCAAAGGCGGGCTCACCGAAGGCCGAGCACCGGAGCGCCCGCGCGCCGGAGGACCGCCCGGATCTTGGCGGCGGTCTGATCCGGCCGGCGCAGGACGTCGTCGGCGTGGAAGCGCAGCACGGTCCAGCCCAGGACGTGCAATTCGTTCTGCCGCTCCATGTCGAACCGGTGGGTCGTGCGATCCCGATGATGGTCGCCGTCGTACTCGATCGCGATCCGATACTCCGGATAGGCGAGGTCCACCCGGGCCACGAACCGCCCGCCATTCATGATCTTGAACTGCGCCACCGGGCGGGGCAGGCCGGCGTCCACGATGAGCAGGCGAAGCCGGGTCTCCATCGGTGACTCCGCCAGCGGCTCGGCGTACGCCAGCAGCGCCTCGGCCTGGCGACCGCCCGGCCACCGCCGCCGAGTCGGGACGTCGCCCGTAAGCCGTGACAGGGACACCTTGCGCTGATGGAGAAGCGCGTCGAGACAGACGACCGCGTCCACGCGAGGTAAGTACCGCAGCAGATCGAACGCGGTCCGCTCCGGTGTCGTCACCGGCAGGCCGAGGATCCGGGTGACATCACGGCCTGGAACTGAGCCACGCCGGACGTCGAGATGCGGCTGCGGCACGATCCGGTCGTCCTCGCCGATCAGGACGGCCACTCGCTCCGGCGGGTGGAGCGCCCGGACGCCCCAGAGGTGCAGGGCACTGAGCCCGCCGATGGCACCCCCCTTCGGCAGCAGCAACGCGGCGGCCTCACACCAGACCCGGTGGTCGAGCGGCACGTCGGCATGGACATAGACGTCCCGGTAGAGACGCGTCCACGCACGACCGGCGAGCTGACGGCGGGTCAGCGACCCGGCGGCGACCGCATCCGCACCCCGGAACGGAGCAACGGCGAGCGACGGCGGGACCTTGGCGACGGGTGGCATCCGATCACGATGCGCCGCCATGCGCTGCCGCACGAGGGGGTGTGGATAACCCACTTCCGGAAGGCGGACGACCTAACCGCACCAAGATCAGGTACCTGGGCTTCCGGAGATCACAAGCCCGCGCGAGCGAGCACCCCGCCCGGCGACGGCGCAAGCGCGAAAGAGCACACGGGAGCGTGCCACCGAGCAGGGATGAACACCGAGTGCCAAAAGCCGGTGGACTATTTCACAGAAGCGTTCCCGCCCGAAGCTACTGGGCAGTAACCTCCGCACAACACCGCCTCAACGGTCGTTCAGGGGGTGACCCACATAGATCCGGCACGGCCCACCCGGGAGCATCCCCGGTAGTCAGGCGAAGGAGCGGAATATGGACCACATCCTTGAGGCGATCGGCGCGGCCGAGGGCGCGGGCCGGATCGAGGGGTTCGGCGAGCTGCCGGTACCGGAGAGCTACCGAGGCGTGGTCGTCCGCGCCGACGAGACGGCCATGTTCGATGGGATGGCCACGAAGGACAAGGATCCGCGCAAGTCCCTGCACGTGCAGGAGGTCGCGACCCCCGACCTGGGTCCGGGCGAGGCGCTGATCGCCGTGATGGCGAGTGCGATCAACTACAACACGGTGTGGACGTCCATCTTCGAGCCGATGTCGACGTTCGGCTTCCTGCAGCGGTACGGCAAGCTGTCGCCGCTGACCAAACGGCATGATCTGCCGTATCACGTGGTCGGGTCGGACGCGGCCGGCGTGGTCCTGCGGACCGGCCCCGGAGTGACGAAGTGGCAGCCGGGCGATCAGGTCGTGGCGCACTGCCTCAGCGTCGAGCTGGAGGACGCCGCCGGGCACGACGACACCATGCTCGATCCGCAGCAGCGGATCTGGGGGTTCGAGACCAACTTCGGCGGGCTCGCCGAGCTGGCCGTGGTGAAGGCCAACCAGCTGATGCCGAAGCCGGCCCACTTGAGCTGGGAGGAGGCGGCGTCTCCGGGGCTGGTGAACTCGACGGCGTACCGGCAGCTCGTGTCGCATCACGGCGCCGACATGAAGCAGGGTGACGTGGTGCTGATCTGGGGCGCCAGCGGCGGTCTCGGCAGTTACGCCACCCAGATGGCGGTCAACGGCGGCGCCATCCCGGTCTGTGTCGTGTCCAGTCCGCAGAAGGCCGAGCTGTGCCGCCGGATGGGCGCCGAGCTGGTCATCGACCGCAGCGCCGAGGGGTACCGGTTCTGGCGGGACGAGCAGACGCCCGATCCGAACGAGTGGAAGCGATTCGGCGCGCGCATCCGGGAGCTGACCGGCGGCGACGATCCCGACATCGTCTTCGAGCACCCGGGCCGGGAGACCTTCGGCGCGAGCGTCTTCGTCGCCAAGCGCGGCGGCATGATCGTCACCTGCGCGTCGACGAGCGGCTTCGATCACCACTACGACAATCGATATCTCTGGATGCACCTCAAGCGGATCGTCGGCAGCCACTTCGCGAACTACCGCGAGGCCTGGGAGGCGAACAGGTTGATCGACCGTGGTCTCGTGCACCCGACACTGTCCAAGGTGTTCTCCCTGGAGCAGACCGGGCAGGCGACCTACGAGGTACATCGGAACGCGCACCAGGGCAAGGTGGGCGTCCTTGCCCTCGCTCCCCAAGAGGGACTCGGAATCTACGACTCGGAGAAGCGCGCCCGCCACGAGGAAGCCATCAACCGCTTCCGTGGCGTGTGAGTCACCAGCTACACCTCCTCCGAGCGGGTGACCCGGCGCAGGCGCAACGGCGCGTCTGCGCCGCCTTTCCGTCCCCTGCAAGTCACAACAAATCACAACAAAAACCGCTAGTTGGGCAAGCCCCGCAAGTTGACCATGCCTTTGTCGGCGAAACAGCCCCCATGCTCTTGCGAAACACCGGGGTACGTCTGTCAGGATGTCCCAATGCCCCAGCCGCAATCTGACGTCGCCTTCTTCGACGGCGCGAATACTCAAGCAGACTTCACGGTCGTGCTCCGCGGTTTCGACCGTGAGCAGGTCACGGCCCATCTCGGCCGCATCAATGCGCAGCTGATCCAGTCCGAGCAGGCGCGCCAAGAGGCCGAGCAGCGGATGAACGACGCGCAGCGCCGGCTCCGCCAGGCCGAGCAGCGCCTCAACTCGGTGGAGCAGAAGCTCACCGACACGAACAAGCAGCTCGAGGAGAACAGCCGGCCGACCCTGTCGGGCCTGGGCACTCGCGTCGAGCAGATCCTGCGCCTCGCCGAAGAGCAGGCCAACGACCACCGTGGCGAAGCCAAGCGGGAGTCCGAGGGCATCCTCTCCGCTGCCCGGCTCGAGGCCCGCGAGATCACCGACAAGGCTCGCGCCGAGGCCGCCGCGATGAAGGCGACCGCCGAGCGCGAGGCGGGCAACCTGCGTACCGCCGCCGAGCGGGAGGCCGCCGAGGTTCGGGTGCAGGCCCGTCGCGAGGCCGACACGCTGCGTGCCGACGCCGAGCGCGAGACCAAGGCGCTGCGTACCGCCACCGCGCACGAGGTCGCCGAGCTGAAGGCCACTGTCGAGCGCGAGGTCGCCACCCTGCGGGCCACCGCCGAGCGGGAGATCACCCAGCTGCGGGCCAAGGCTTCGCGCGAGGCCGAGGAGAAGCGCGCCGAGGCGTCCAAGATGCTGGCCGACGCGCGCGACAAGCGCGACAAGGACCTCCAGGCGCTCCAGCTCGAGCTGGCCGAGCGTCGCGAGAAGACCGAGCGCGAAGAGTCCGCGCGGCACGCCGCTCAGGTCGCCGCGACGCAGAAGATGGTCAACGAGGCCGAGGAGCGCGCTCGCGCCGCCGAGGACCGGGCCAAGGAGATCGAGCAGCGTGCGGAGACCCGCCGCATCGAGTCCGAGCGCTCCGCGACCGAGACCGTCGAGAAGGCCAAGGCGTCGGCGGAGAAGTCCGTCAGCGAGGCCAAGGCCGAGGCGCACCGCCTGGTCACCGAGGCCCGCAACGAGGCCGAGCTGACCACCACGGCGGCTCGCCGCGAGGTCGACGAGCTGACCCGCCAGAAGGATGCGGTCACCTCTCAGCTGGGCCAGATGCTCTCCGGCCTGGCGGGCATCGTGCCGGTGCAGGCGCCGGCCGACAAGGGCAAGAAGTCCGAGGAGGAGAAGGCTTCGGCCTGATCCCCTCGATCGGGGCAGATCGGGTCCGCCGGGCGACTCTCGCTCGGCGGGCCCGATGAAACATATCCACTGTGGCCCAAGGGTTTCCTGCAGATCTGCTGTGACTGCGGTGGGGCGTGGTGCGAGAGCGGACGAGACATGTGAGGATGGGGCACATGTCGCAAGGCGGAGATGTTTTCGCGCTCGGTGAGGGCGTAGCCAGCCAACCCAGCTTCGACGCGGCCCTCAGGGGGTACGACAAGAAGCAGGTCGACAACTACGTCGTGTCAGCCGAGAGCGAGATCGCGACGCTGGCTGCCGAGCGGGAGCAGGCGTACCAGCAGGTTCAGGCACTGGCCGGACAGGTTCAGCTGCTGCAGGACGACCTCGCCGACCTCCGTCGCAAGTCGCAACTTCCGACGACCGTCTCCTTCAAGCATCTCGGCGTCCGGGTGGGGCAGATCCTGGAACTCGCCGAGGAACAGGCTGAGGAGATCACCAGGTCGGCCCATCGCCAGATCTCGGACACTCAGGGCGAGGCGGAACGCGTACTGGCCGACGCCCGCGAGCGGGCCGCCGCCGCGATCCGGGACTTCGAGACCGCGTTGTCCGCGCGGCGAGCCGACGAGCAGCGCTCCGACGAGGAGCGGCGGGCCGCGTCCGCGCGGGCGCTCGCGACCGCCCAGCAGGAGGCCACCAACCTCCGGGATCGCGCCGCCAAGGAGACGTCGGAGCAGCGTACGACGGTGGAGCAGGAGCTCGCCGCGCTGCGGGCCCAGGCCGCGCAGGAGATCGCCACGCTGCGGGCTCAGGCCGCGCAGGAGATCACCGCGCTCAAGGATGCCGCCACACAGGACGTCCAGGCCGCGCGCGCCGCCGGCGAGCGCGAGGTCGCGGAGGCGAAGTCGCGCGCCGTGGCTGCCGAGCAGGAGAGGGTACGCGCAGCGCAGCTTGCCGAGGCGGAACGTCAGGCCGCCACTGCCGCGCAGGCCACGCTGGTCGAGTTGGAGCGGCAGATCGCCGCCAACCGGGCTGAGTCCGAGCACGTGACGAGCCAGCTCAGAGAGACCCAGGCCGAGCTGGACGGCGCTCGCAAGCAGCTGCACGACGCGTACCAGAACGCCAAGGCGGCCAAGCAGAACGCCGAGAACGCCGAACGGGCCACCGCCGACGCGGAGGCTCGCCTGGCCGAGGCGCAGGCCGAGGCCACCCGGGTGCACGAGACGACCGTGCAGGTCCAGGAGGCCGTCAAAGCCCAGGAGACCGTGCAGGCGCAGGAGACCGTGCAGGCGCAGGAGACCGTGCAGGTCCAGGAAGCCGCGAAGGTCCAGGAGACCGTGAAGATCGCGATGCCGGCCGCCGGGTCGGACCCGGACACCACGACCGTGCTGACCTTGCCGGCGCCGTCGGCCCCGAAGGCGGCTGGGCCGGCGGACGATTCCGAGACGACCACTGTGATCAAGCCTGCCACCACGGAAGCCGCGGCTGAGACTGAGAAGACCGTGGATCTCCGGAAGACGACGGGGAAGAAGAAGTCGACGCCGCCGCGGGCCGCCGCCGACGAGCCGGACGCGAACCAGGAGGCCGACGCGGAAGCGGAGGCCGCGGCCCCGGCACAGCGCTAGTGAACGGCAGGCTCGCCCGGCGCTCCGCGATCGTCGGGGCAGCCTGCGTCGCCGCGCTGGTCGCGGTCTATCTGATTGCACTGTGGACGCATGCCGGGCAGTCCCTGGAGGACGCCGTGCTGTCCGCGGCGGCGGCGAAGATGCCCGGCACGGATCAAGCCGCGCTGGCCATCCGGCTGCTGAGCACGGTCGGCATCAAGACGCTGGTGGCGGCCCTGGTCGGGGTGGTCGTCCTCGGCGTGGTCCGGGGGCGTACGCGGCTGGGCTGGCTGGCGGCCGCGGTGATCGCCGCGTCGGCGCTGACGACCGAGGTGCTCCAGAAAGTCGTGTCCCGGCCGGTCTTGCTGGCCGGGGGCGTACGCCGGGAGGACCAGAGCTTCCCCAGCGGGCACACCGCCACGGCGATGGCGATCCTTGCCGGGGTGGTGCTCGTCGTGCCCGCCCGACATCGGCTGCTCGCGGCGGTCGTGCTGGCGCCGTGGTCGCTCGGGATGGGCGTCGCGACCGTCACCGCCGGATGGCATCGGCCGAGCGACACCCTCGGCAGCGACCTGATCGTGCTCGCGTACGCGTGTACGGCCGTGTTCCTGCTGGCCAGGCTCGGCCGTGTACGCCAGACGGCCCGGCCGCGTGGCATACGCCTGGTGGCGATGGCCGGTGGCGTCCTGGTCGCGGCCGTCCTCGCCGGTCTGCTGATCACGGGGCTCTCGGGGTTCAGCGTCAGCCGGGCGCTCGTCTTCGCCGCCGCCGTCGGCACGGTCGCGACGCTGCTCGCCCTTATCGACGGAGTCGACCTCGACCCGAGTACGCCGTCTTCAGCGCCTGCCAGCCGCGGTAGCGCTGGAACGGGATCTCGAACACCGACGCGAAGATCCAAGCGCTCAGCACCGACAATGGAGCCGCTACCACCAGCGTGACCAGGAAGAACGGTACGCCGTCGGCGATGCGCGGGGCGACCACCTGATCGGCGACGGCCACCACGATCGGGGCGTGGATCAGGTAGAGGCTGTAGGAGAACGAGCCCAGGCCGCGTACCGGGGCGGTGTCGAGGAACCACACCAACGGTTTCGGCCGCCGGATCGCCACCGCCGCGAGCAGCATCGCGACCGCCGGGCCGAACGAGACGTCCACCCAGAAGAAGTGCTCGACAGTCCACTCCGAACCCTGCACGGCGATCATCGCGATGACAGGTAGTGCGGCCACACCGGCGAGCCAGTGCCACGGCATTCTGCGTACCTTCTCCTTGGCGGCGAGGATTCCCGCAGCCGTGACGCCGGCCGCGAACAGGATGGCGAACTGGGGTGTGAAGCGGGTGAGTTTGTCGACGAGCGGGACGCTCGGCGCGAAGATCCCCACGAGCAGGACCGGGACCGCGACCGCCGCGAGCATGGTGGCGGCCCCCGCCTTCCGGATGATCACGAGCAGGATCGGGAGCACCAGGTAGAGCTGGGCTTCGACGGCGATGGACCAGAACGCGCCGTTGGGGCTGGGCGAGCCCACGACGTCCTGGAGGAGCAGGCCGAAGACCGCGACCGACTTGCCTGTGGGCTCGCCCTCCCCCGGCTGCGGCACGATCGTCCACGCCACGATCAGGCTGAACGCGAGCGCGGCCCAGTACGGTGGCAGGATGCGCCAGGCCCGACGGAAGGCGAACCGGGCCTTGCCGCCGAGCTGCCACTCATGCCGGGCCGGGGACACTGCCAGCGAGAACCCGGACAGCACGATGAACACGACCACGGCGAAGTGGCCGTAGATGAGCCAGCCGGCCCAAGCCGGTCCGGTGATCCGGGGATAGCCGCCGAAGCTGACCAGATAACAGTGGTGCAGCACGACGAACAGCGCCGCGAGACCGCGGATGCCGTCGAGACCGGACAGCCGGTCCCGACGCGGGCGGGCGGCGGCCTCGGGCTCGGTCCCGGCGGCGGGCGCCGATCGCACGGTCTGCGCGGTCATCTCGCGATCTCCTCTGTCGACTACTGACGAGCCGGCTTGCCGAGCGGCGCCGGATCCTGACGGGCGGCTTACTGACGGGTTGCCGACGGTTTCGAGCGGCGCGGCTCGCCGGGCGCGGCCCCTATCCTCGGTGCGTGAGCGAAGCGGTTGTCAGCATCGTGATCCCGGCCCACAACGAGGCGGCCGTGATCGAGGAGAACCTGCGCGTCCTCCTCGGCGACTCGGCCCCCGGCGAGTTCGACGTCGTCGTGGTGCCGAACGCCTGCACCGACGGGACCGGCACGGCGGCCGCGCGGGTGGGCGTACGCGTCGTCGAGACGCCGGTGCCGGGGAAGGTGCACGCCCTCGCGCTCGGCGACGCCGAATGCCGGGCGTTCCCGCGGATCTACCTCGACGCCGACGTACGCCTGACCGCCGACTCCGTCCGCGCGCTGGTCGTGGCCTGCGCCGGCGACGACGTTCTCGCCTGTGCTCCGGAGCCGCAGTTCGACCTGGCCGGGACGACGTTCGTGATGCGCCGCGTGCACCGCGTGCACGACCGGCTGATGGCGCCGACCCGAGCGCTCGCCGGGGCGGGCT